>JBBRAC010000012.1:0-10269 GCA_038207115.1 Saccharimonadales bacterium (SeqCode) | reverse complement strand
AAAAGAACACAATCGAGGACTTTGTAGTAGAGCACGACTTTACAGACATCGGCCAGAAGACCATGCTTTTGAATGCCCGAACCCTTCAGCAAGGACCGGATAAGACGTCGCTTATCCTGCTTGCCATCGAGGATATTACCGTACGAAGACAGCTTGAACAGCAAAAGGATGAGTTTATCAGCATTGCGTCACATGAACTCAAGACCCCCATTACCAGCGTGAAGGCATATACCCAGATTCTAGGGCAAAGATTTCGGAAGGCCGAGGACATGGAATCAGTAGAGTTGGTCGGAAAAATGAATTCGCAGCTCGACAAGCTCACTGACCTCATTGGTGATCTACTAGATGTAACTAAAATGGAAGCGGGCAGAATTCAGTTCCATGAAAGTTATTTTGATTTTAACATGCTGATTGGAGAAACTATCGAAGAGCTGCAACGGACAACAAAAAAACATCGTATCGTGAAGGAATTGCAACCCTCAATAACAATCTACGGGGATCATGACCGCTTAGGTCAGGTGATCACAAATTTTATAACAAATGCTATTAAGTACTCTCCTCAAGCGGATAAAATTATTGTTAGGTCAGTGGTTGATACACCTAACGTGACACTGTGCGTCCAAGATTTTGGGTTGGGACTATCAAAAGACGACCAGGCCAAAGTCTTTGAACGGTTTTACCGGGTTGGCGGAACAGACCAGCATACCTATCCTGGACTCGGGTTAGGATTATATATCGCCGCTGAGATTATAAAACGCCATCATGGTCGGGTTTGGGTAGAAAGTAAAATAGCAAAAGGCTCAACTTTTTATTTCTCTATACCCGAGTCCAAACAAGGAAATTAGAATATGGGTAACATCACGAAAAAAATATTAGTTGCCGATGATAACGCTGCTATTTTGGATGCCCTTAAGATTATGCTCGAAGAAGAAGGCTATGACGTTGAAACGACGGAGGATGGAGCAATAGCACGAGACATAAAAGAACCTCTACCAGACCTATTGCTGCTGGATATTTGGATGTCTGGTATGGATGGTAGGGATATCTGTAAACACCTAAAAAGTGCTGCTGCAACCAGACGCATTCCAGTTGTTTTGGTCTCCGCCACTAAAGATATCGAGCGGATTGCAAAAGATTCGGGAGCTGATGGTTTTATTTCAAAACCTTTCGAGATGGAACACTTACTGGCAATCGTTGCAAAAAATCTTGATAAGCATTAGGCCGCCTTTTTCCGACTTGACCATACGTTCTCTCGATACGTTATAATACAGTCATTGGAGTGCTACAAAGTTTATGCCTAAGCCAACAAGGAAGATTTTAATAGTTGACGATGATGCTAGTATCAGGGAAGCGGTTCGCCTTGCCATTGAAGAGCAAGATTTCGTGAATATTGACGTCACAGAAAGTGCAGATGTGGCTTCAGGCATCCAACAAATGAAAAAGGTTAACCCCCACATTATTATCCTCGACTTGCACATGCCTGATAAATCCGGGTTTGATTTCATGGAGATAGTACATAAAAATAAACGTTTTGCTCACACCAAAGTGATTATGCTGTCAGCAGATGATACAATCGACAATATTTTTATAGCGGAGTATAAAGGTATCGGGGCATTTTATTTTCTTGGCAAGCCTTTTAATGTTTCAGAGCTCCAAGCCTTAGTTTTAAATCTAAGCTTACCGATTAAGGCGTAACTAGCATCGAGCCTCTAAGCCATTGCGCTGAGGTTAGTTGCACGACTGAACTGTACCAGCCTCTGCTACGATTGTCTTGAAGATGTAGTAAACTTAATCGCATGAGTGAAATAATTTTAGCCAGCCAATCTCCGCGTCGCAAGAAATTACTTGGCGAAATGGGCGTTAGCTTTACTGTTCTTCCCAGTCAGTTCGATGAGAAGCTCGATGAAAGTCGTGATGCAGAAGTAGTCGCCAAAGAGTTAGCGTTCGGAAAGGCAATGGACGTCGCGCAGAAGCACCCGGAGGCCATCGTAATCGGCTCTGACACAATCGTCGCGGTCAATGGCCGCCAAATGGAAAAGCCAGTTGACGTAGAGAACGCACGTGAATTGTTATGCGCCTTAGCGGGGAACGAGACGACTGTGAGTACGGGCGTAGCGGTTCTTCATATTGCTGCAGGTATCGAGGTTGTTGACGTTGCAACCACTAAGGTTTTCTTTAAGCCCGAAAGTGATGAAGTGGCGAAAATGCGGGAGCAATATCTCGCGTCAGGCGATTGGCATGATAAGGCTGGAGCATACGGTATCCAGAGCGGCGCAGCCGTGCTTATCGAAAGCATAAAAGGTGATTACGATACGGTTATTGGCCTACCCACACAGACACTAGCTGCCATATTAAATAGCCTCGGGATAGAAGCCAAGCCCGTTACCGAGGAACCTCCCGTACCCCAATTCTAATTAGCGTTCTTAACCTAACCCTTGAAGGTAGCCCCCAAATTGCGAGGTACATCCAAGGTCCTGAGCCAAGACTAACTAAACTGCCCAGTTAAGCAACAATCTACTAGGTATCCATGCCGCTGAATTATTATTTGGTATGATTACTATATGCCACTCAGCAAACTCATCGTCTTACGAGGCCCCTCAGGGGCAGGTAAAAGTACTGTAGCAAAGCTAGCGCATAATCGCGTGTTACATAAAACCGCACTGATTGATCAGGATTATTATCGTCATACTATGTTTAATAACCTGCATACTGACCTTGAGGCGCCAAGGTACGTAATGTTTGCGGGCATCCAAACGGCATTAGACCATGGCTACGATGTTATCGTAGAAGGTTTTTTGGGTATGGGTAAGTACAAGACTTACTTTGATAAACTACTAGCTCAGCACCCAGCTGAAAATTATTTCTTCTACTTTGATGTGAGCTTTGCAGAAACCCTTCGTCGACACAAAACAAGGCAAAAAGGCTCGCAGCTCAGCAAAGAGAAAATGAAGCAGCTCTATTCATTAACAAGCCCGTCTGGATATCCGGGCGAGTACATTATTGGTGAAACGACCGGCGCGGAGGAGGCATGTCAATTAATTATGGATGCCAGTGGTGTACTGCCCTTATCATCCTGAGTAGAGTTTTGAGACCGGTATGCTGAGCCAAAAATCGTATTCTAGCAGTAGATATATACAGCTAATGTTCTCTTGGTTTCTCAACATGTTTTATTGGCTTTAGCAACATATGGGCTATGCGAGAATAGTATTTATTGTGCTGTTTTATGCTTTATGTTTTGGAAATGTATGGCCGCTGTTTATAATCCTTTATATGAGGGAGAAGCACGCACCGACTATTGTTGTATTGGCATCAGGTAGTGGCTCCACGGTTGAAGCCTTTATTCGCGCCACCCAAACTGGCCGAGTTGCTGCAGCAGTTGGTCTCGTTATTTGCAGTAACCCACCAGAAAAAGCAGGGGTGTATAGCAGAATTAAGCGCCTAAATGAACAATACGGGGTACATACTTCTGAACGTGTTTTAGAGCTTGGGCTGCCTTTTTCTATGCACACGGTTCATGTGGTAGCGGCTGGTGTTGATAGGGGGCTAAAAATTGCCGAACATCCCGTACAAGTGCTGCCGGGTGATACGGCACAAGATTTATTTAGTCGTGTGCAAACAGTTGAAAAAGATATGTTGCCTATAGCGTTGGCCGCATTTTTAAATGAGCAAAGGGCGTTTAATGGCGATTTATGAAATACGGGTTGTACGCGTTGGTACTGACCCTCTTGGCCAAGACGTAAAGCAAGAGGCGGAACGTACGCTTGGCATCACCAATATTACTGAGGTCCGCACGGCAAAAATGTACCGCGTGCAGGGAGTCAGTAAAAAAGAAGCCTACTTTCTTGCGGTCAATCTATTCACCGACCCTATTAGCGAACAGTTTACGCTAAACCAAACCGCAGAATCTGGCACTGATACAACCGTGGAAGTTGCCTATAAGCCGGGCGTCATGAACCCGGCCGCGGCTTCTATCATAAAGGCTGCCCATGACCTGGGCGTGCACGCAGAAGCCGCAGATGTATCTGTTGAATACCGGTTTATGGGTGCAATCGACCCAAAGCAAATAGCGAGCATTGTCGACCAACTATTAGTAAATCAGAAGGTGCAATACGTTGTGACCGAAAAACCTCAGTCGCTAACTTTTGAGGGCTCCGTAGGCCTCGTAAAAATAGTGCCGTTGCGTCAAGCCACCGGAACAGAGCTCATGGAATTATCGGCCGACAAACTCTTCCTAAATGCCAAGGAAATGGGCGTCGTTCAGGCGCATTTTCAAAAACTAGACCGTGACCCAACCGACGCCGAGCTAGAAATAATAGCGGCGCGGTGGAGTGAGCACTGTGGTCACAAAACGTTCAATGCCAAGGTAATAGTAGATGGCGTAGAAAAGACACCTTTATTTAAACGTATAAAAGATGCCGCCAAAGCACATTTTAAAGACCAAGTTATTTCTGCGTTTGGTGATAATTCTGGAGTAATGCGTTTCTACGACGGGCAGGCAATTTGCGGCAAAGTCGAAACACATAATAGCCCTTCGGCTATAGAACCGTACGGCGGGGCAATGACCGGCAGCGGCGGTGTATTCCGTGACATTATGGGCACCGGCCAAGGTGCTCAGACCATTATTTCTACCGATATGTTTTGTTTTGCGCCCCCCGACCTAGACCAATCGCTTTTGCCAAGCGGCACGCTGCACCCAGACTATTTACAGCGGCGGGTAGTTCAGGGCGTACGAGATTATGGCAACCGCATGGGAATCCCGACCGGCAATGGGTCGGTGCACTACCATGAAGATTTTAGAGCCAAGCCAACGGTAATCGTTGGAGCATATGGGCTTATTCCCGAAAGCCGTGCTCAGCAGGGCACACCCATAGTCGGCGATTTGGTAGTGATTATCGGTGGTCGGACTGGCCGCGATGGTATTCATGGCGCAACGTTTTCATCTGGTGAAATGACGGAACGAACGGCAAATGTAAATGCCAGTGCGGTTCAGATTGGAAATGCCATAGAAGAAAAGCGTATGTCTGATGCGCTCCTAGAAGCACGCGACTTAGATTACATTCGGGCCATTACGGACTGTGGCGCTGCAGGATTTTCATCAGCCATCGGAGAAATTGGTGAAGAAACGGGTATTACCGTAGACATAAGCAAAGTTCCCCTGAAATACCCTGGATTAGCACCGTGGGAGATATGGCTTAGCGAATCGCAAGAACGGATGGTGGCTGCCGTTTCTACCGAAAATATTGAGGACTTTTTAGCGATTTGCAAAAAATACAATGTGGAAGCGACCGTGCTTGGAACGTTTGATGGCAGCCACACGCTGACCATACAGTATGCTGAGCAAGGCGTTGCAGAGCTTGATTATGCGTTTTTGAAAGACGGCTTGCCACAGCGCACAATGCAGGCCCGCTGGGAGCGAGAAGAAGTGCCCGAAATAGAGCCAACCGCCCCGGCCAATGAGCAAGAATGGATTGACCGCTTCAAAGCCGTGCTAGCACATGGCAATGTTTGTTCAAAGGAGCCCATTGTCAGGCAGTATGACCATGGGGTGCAGGGCGGAAATATAGTTTCGCCGTTTGGGGGGGTACATCAGGATGGCCCAAATGATGCGCTTGTGGTGCGGCCGCTTCTTGGTAAATCGTATGGCATGGTGCAATCTCATGGCATGAACCCCATTTTGAATCGTTTGGACCCCTACTGGGGAACGATTTGGGCCATTGCCGAGGCAGCCGCAAACTACGTATCGGTCGGGGGCAACCTTGCAGAAGCGGCGGCCGTCGGTAACTATGTTTGGCCGTTTCCAGACGAAGCATCCATGGGTTCGCTGGACCGTTCGGTTGATGCGGCAGTAGAAATGATGCACCGACTGGAATTACCGGTTATTTCAGGCAAGGACAGTTTGTCATCTACCTATAGAGGCAAGGATGGCCAGGTTATTAAAATACCGCCAGTGTACACAATGTCGATATTTGGCCGCATACCTGACGTTGAAAAAACCATGACCACCGATATAAAACAGCCGGGCTCCTCACTCTATTTGGTTGGAGGATATAGTGAGGGGATGGGCGGCTCTACCTACTACGATGTAGCTACCGGCAGCAGCAATCAGCTGCCACTGGTACGCAAAGATACCCTTCCACTAACGCTTGAGGCAGTTCACAGCGCAATTGCTGCAGGCAAAATACTTGCTTGCCATGACGTTAGTGAAGGCGGTGTTATTACGGCCGTAGCGGAAATGTGCTTTGGTGGTGATTGCGGCGCCGAACTTGAACCATCTGTGGCTAAGCACAGTCGCCTGGATGGGTTTTTGTTTAACGAAACAGCCGGGTGTTTTGTCGTAGAAATTAAAGATGACCAGATAGCACAGGCTCTGTTTGGCACCGTGCCGCTTAAGCGACTCGGCAAGACAACTGCCGAAAAGACGCTCCGGATTATAGCGCAGGGCAAATCCCTTGCTAGTACCCAGGTATTTGCGGCGAGCACAGCTGAACTAAAAGAGGCTTGGCAAGCTCCCATGAAAGGCATATTTCACGCATGAGCAATCCCAAAGTTTGCATCCTAAAAACAGATGGTATCAACTGTGATATGGAAATGAGCCATGCCTTTGAGGTGGCCGGAGCCGACAGCGACATAGTACACGTAAATCAGCTGCGAAGCGGCGAAAAGCGATTATCGGACTATTCCATTTTGGCTATACCGGGTGGATTTTCGTATGGTGATGATATTGCGTCGGGAAAGGTTCTGGCGAGCGAGCTTACTTCATATTTATCGGACCAACTAAAACAATTTGCAGGCGAAGGCAAGCCAATACTTGGTGTGTGCAACGGCTTTCAGGTACTCGTCAGGACTGGCCTACTGCCCAACCGTACCATCGGTGAGCAACAAGCTACGTTAGCAGAGAACGACATTGGACGTTTTGAATGCCGTTGGATTAACCTATCTGTGTGCCAGTCGGCTTGCAAGTTTGTTCGGCCAGAAGATTTCCCGGTGCAGCCTGTGCCTATGCAAATAGCCCATGGCGAGGGTAAATTTGTGGCCAGTGCTAATGATTTGCGCCGTATGAACGAAAATGGGCAAGTCGTGTTCCGCTACACTTCTTCCGACATGCAAGAGCCAGATGGTTACCCAGATAACCCCAATGGCTCGCTGCAAAATATCGCCGGAATTTGTGATGCCAGCGGCCTAGTATTGGGTATGATGCCACACCCAGAGCGTTCGGTAGAGGCTTTTCACCCTCATCGAGTCCTGACTGGCCCGGCAAGAGATGCTGCCAATGTATTGTTTAAGGGTATCGTTCAGTACGCCAGGGAAATGTAATTGCAGCTCGGCTTTCAGCGCAGAAAAAGAACTGCTCAGGGCAGCGATTCGCCAGAGTCTATGTTAGTCCTCAACATCAGGGCAAGTGACTGTATTGTCATTGTTGCGAGTAGTATACAGCGAGCAGATTGTAGGAGCTGAACCATCCACGTTAAGAGTTTCGACCGTTAGAGAATGTGCTAAAATATACGTTGCTTCGTCGAGTAATGCTACTCCGAGGTACATTGACAAGCAGACTGACACAAGATGAGAAGTAAGCGTATAGCTTCATGCTTTTACCCCTCATCTTGTGTTTACAGGAAAACACACGAACTAGCTATGCTAGTGGCAACCCCGCCAAAGGTGAGAAGAGAGTACATTATGTCCACCGAAGATTACTCCGCCATGACCTCCAGCTTCAACGGGCGACCGTTGATGGGCGACTATGGGTCAGGTTACCCAGCGGCCATTCAGCAACTACGGGAAGGAGAGGCACTCTTCTGTATCCAAGGCTACGACTCTGGGCCAGTTGCCCTTCCCATTCCAAACGCAGCTGCCTTCGAGGAGAACTACCTCACATACACCGGGGACGGCTCAAGCAGCTACCAGCTGGTTGCAGGACAGGCGCCCGTACCAGCGACCACCATCTCCCGGGAGGCCGACGGCAGCCCGATCACCGTCGAGAACGCCTCACCCTGACCATGGGTCAGAAACCTCAGAAAAACTGAGGTACTTCGGTCGAACACCGCGCAAGCTGCGTGAACTGAAGCAGTACTGATCACCTGTCCGCAAGGACGTTTAGGGCGAATATGGCAAGGAGACGTGGGTTAAAACCTGGATGTTCACGGTCATTCGTGATTTTTCCTAACCCCATGTCTGCTTGTCATCTTCGCTCCACAAATGTGTATTTGTGCTGATGAGTTTCTAGGCAAAGAATATAGCTTATATAGAATCAAAGCTATGTCCCAGGCGTAGATGCTTATATCGAAAGATGTAAGTCCAAAAGGACGAAAGCGAAGCTTACGCTGCCATATTTCTAACATCGACGCGTAATTATAACGAGAAGATGAACGTATTGTTTGTCTGCGATCAGAGAATTAATGTCGGTGGGCAGAATTGTGTCGAATCGCTATTATTGAACAACGGTTAAGAACTTTAGGTCGCGGCTATTTTCTGTTAGCCAGTTTTGGCCAAGAATTTTGTAGTACGCTACACCACCGGCGTAAGGGTTGGCATCGGTGTATTCCCAGCCGTAACAACCCGTGGTTGAGGCGGTTTCTAGCACTATGGCGTAGCGCTGACCGGCAGTCACGTTTATATTTGGGCTGGCCACGTAGGTTGTGGGCGACCAGGAAATAAACGATGGTGGCACGGCGCCTTGGTACAGCAAGGGGTTAACCGGGATGCCGTTACTGCCAACAGCGTACACACGTATGTATAGCGGAGCGTTGGGCCGGCCTTTTTGGAATGTATCAATAGAAATGGTTGTCAGCTTGCCGCTACGGCCGGCCGTAAAGCCTTGGCCCCGACTCCAATTGGCCGAAATATCACACCACGACCTAAAGTTTCCGCTACCACTTGTTTGGTCGAGGCCTACCGGTTGGGTGGGCTGCCCGAGTGTTGCATTGGGACCAAGCGGAATCGA
This sequence comes from Saccharimonadales bacterium (SeqCode), assembly GCA_038207115.1. GTDB lineage: Bacteria > Patescibacteriota > Saccharimonadia > Saccharimonadales > UBA4665 > JAJZCD01. The sequence continues at coordinate 1,331 of JBBRAC010000012.1, read as the reverse complement.
AACAGAATTTGCACACGTAAAGGGTTGAATGCCGTTTACGTCAAACGTCAACGGCGTCCAAAAATAATTAGCCAAGGCCTGGTTGGGCACTAGACCAGGGCCTTCCACGTGCCATAAATCCGAACCATACACATAGGTTGTGCCACCGGTGGCGGTAGGCATTTTGCGCACAAAACTGGGCTGGCCGCCACAGCTACTAGCGTTAATTTGCTTGGCCGCGCTCCAGGTTCCGAGAACAGCCGCGGCAGTCTTATACACCGTCGGCGTGCTACCGCAATAAGCACAGCCCGGGCCGTAAATAAGGTAGTAGGTATTATCTTTTTTGGTAAGGCTGGGCGCCTCGACGGACTGTGTGCCAGTGCTCACGGCCGGGCCGGTGCCAGATGTATAGCTGACGTCTAGCTTTTGAATACGCAGCGTGTGATCGAGCTGCCCCGGTAACAGTGGAGCGTTGATATCGGTATAAACAATGTAACCAGTACCGTCATCATCGGCAAAGAGTCCAAAATCTCCGTTCACAAAGCCGCCGGCAGCACCCATATCGGCCAAGGTTGGCTGAGCGGTTTCAATAAAGGGTCCAGTAGGTGTAGCTGCGGTAAAGACATGGTAGCCACTGGCAGCGTCATAGCTGTTTATCCAGAGCACGTATTTGTTGCTAGCAGCATTAAACAGTACATGTGGCCGATAGCACCCGTAGCGGGGAGAGGCACAGCTGGCTTGCCAAGCTGGCGTACTAGCATTATACAAATAGCCGCGGTCGGTCCAGTTCATCATGTCAGTAGAGCTGTACGATTTAAATCCACAAAACGGCGTACCATTTGTTTGCAGCTGGTAGCCGCAGCCGTAGGCCGTGCCGTACAGATAATACGTGCCGTTAAAGTAGGCCATATCACCGTCGTGGGCGTCGATGCCTTTGCCGTTAACATCAAATTTGGTTATCTGCTGGCCGGTACTATTAAAGTTGTTGACGCTAGCACTCTGAACGGTTGCGGCTTCGGCTGGCTGGCTGTTTCCAACAGTAACGAAAGCACTGAGCACTAGAGATGTCATCAGCACGCCCAACGTCAAGAATAAAATAGTTCGAGCCCTAAAACTTTTGTTGTTGCGCATACTGTGTCACTTCTTTCTACGTTACCAGACTTATGAATCATCTATAATTATACCATGGATTTCATAAAAAGCTATAGGCACGTACTCATCTACCACCTTTGCAACATCCCTTGAAATAAAAAAGGTAGGCGTCCTACACTGTTGAGACCATTACATCTAACAGAAAGGAGCCTACCATGGCTTATTCTACCAACCCTAACCTACCAAAAGCGAGAGCGATT
>JBBRAC010000011.1:0-25409 GCA_038207115.1 Saccharimonadales bacterium (SeqCode) | reverse complement strand
AGAAGACATATCAGACCCAAGCCTTAGCGGAGTAAGGGAAGATATACTGTCGTCAATCACCAAGAAGAAAAAAGAATTAGTTGAACTAGAAAGTCAACTTATAGCCATTAAATCTATAGCTGAAGACGATCAAGAAGAGTTTTTGCAGTTTGCGTATGATTTTATAGTCAATATAGGTGATCATTTCTTAGACTCTGAGTTAGTTTCTAGAGAAAACAGATTGAGGTGTAAACAAGTAGTTTTCCCCTCTGGTTTTTACGTAGACGCAAGTAATAAAGTTTACACCCCAGAAATTAGCGAACTTTACAGATTGGCGGGTATTAAAAAAGACCTATCCATAACAGATAAGTCCCATTTGGTGCGGGTGAGGGGACTCTAACCCCTGGCCTCGTCCTTGGCAAGGACGCGCTCTAAACAACTGAGCTACACCCGCATATTTGCGCTAATCATCATTGTTTACGCTTTTCCATTTGCTTTTCCATTTATGTTTCCGACAGCTGCTTAGCGGCCTTGGTTTAAATGAACCTAGGAAAGCACGTAACTTGCCTGATTTTACCGAAGTTGGAGGTAAATTGCAAGGCTGGGCAACCTGGTTGTTGCTGGTAGAATAGGGAGATGCAAATTGCCATTCAGGGAGCACTGGGCTCATTCCACCACCAAGCCGCCCGACAGCTCGAACCCGCAGCGGACATAATCTGCAAACAAACATTCGCCGAGGTGTTTCAGGCCGTGCTAACAGGCGAAGCCACGCATGGGCTGTGCGCTATCGAAAACAACCTGCATGGCTCTATAAACGAAGTCTACCGCTTACTGGAACGGCACAGTGTATGGATTACGCGGGATATTCGGCTGCACATTGCCCAGCAGCTAATTGGCCCAAGCGAAGTCAGCTTGGATGAGTTAAAGAGCGCTCATGATGTGAAGATTCTGTCGCAAGCCCCTGCCCTGGCCCAGGTAGAACTGTGGCTTGACGGGCATGTGCCGAACGCCACCCGCGTAGAAATGCACGACACGGCTGATAGCGTGCGGCAGGTAGTGGCACAGGCCAACCCGCACACCCTGGCCGTGGCAGGTAACTTTGCCGCCGAGATGTACTGCGGCGTAATTGTGGCGCGTGATATCCAGGATGACCCAAATAATTACACCCGGTTCATTTTATTCCAAACGGATAAGGCAGAGCAGCCCGAGGCAACCGAAGCGTCGGTAATTCTTAAAACCGACCACACGCCGGGAGCCTTGCTGCGGGCGCTCGAAGTTTTTGCACGACACCGGTGCAACCTAACAAAGCTCGATAGCCACCCCATCGCGGGAGACCAGCGGCACTATGCGTTTTACGTCGATTACGAATTGGCCGAATGTGGCAGTACTCAGAAAGTTATGCGTGAGCTCAAGGCTCAGGGGTGTCGCGTTAAGGTGCTCGGGGAATATAGCTCGCTTTAATTAGTGGCTTTAATGGCTATGTTGTTGCGGCCCACCCCGACCAGCTGCTGTATGTTCTTAACGATTTATTGCACAGCAATGCTACCTACGTTTTGAATGAGTATTGGGGGTGTCTAAACTAACTAAAGAAAAAATACTATAATGATAGTCTTAATAAAAAAAAGAATCATTCATCATAGCAATTGGTTTGGATAAGTAAAATACCGATTGATTAGCCGTCAATCTCTTTCATAATCCTGTCGGTTTCGAGGAGGATTTTGATTATCTGCTGATAATGGGTAAGGTCTTCATTGCTCATTGGGCAACCCTTGCGGTCTTTGAGCCATTTTTGAGCTGGTTGATAGCCACCTATATAGAAGTTCCATGCTAGTTCTGGTACATTTCCGAAGTATTGTGTGTCGTTTATCCAAACCTCGCCATCCTGATATTTTATTTGATCGATGGCATTTGTGCCGCTCTCCGGGAAAGTTGTATCATAATCCGTCGATGATTTCATCAGATGAAGCTCTCGCAATTTACGACCAAGTGGGACGAGGCGGTCAAATTCTGCCAGAGTAGGCACAGGCACGCGCGGAAAATCAGTCTTTAGAAATTCCTTATACTTTTTTCGGTAGCTAGGGCTATAAAGAACCGCGTATATGTAATCCAAGACATCTTCGGGTGATATTTCGCCAGAAAGGTTTGTGGCTAGCTTCTTAAGTGCAGTTTGATTAAAGTTTGCGTCATAGGTGCCTTCGTCGTGGTATATATAAAGCGGAAAAACTGTATTTGAATCGTAAGCATTAAACGTCTTATGTCCGATAATGGTTTCTGAGAGAAATGCTCCAGGATTCTCCTTCTGGAATCTTGTTGTTACTAAGCCGATATTGTTGTGCCCAATAAAATTGGACATGACACTTTCTCGTCCCCAATCAACCATATCAGGCGTGTAGTACATGAAACGAGTATCGAAAGGTCTGTAGGAGATTAGTTGGATTAAGGCGTCATGGTTATTATTAGCAATCTTACGTCGAGCCAGTTCAAGCTTCCAGCCGCGCGTATCTCCAGCTTTGTACTTACCATCTTTTTTGCTAGGAAATAACCATCGACGTATTTCCTCGTCAGAATATCCTAGATTCACGAACTTCTGAAGACGTTTTATCAATTCACTGCGCGACTTTCCTATAACCACTTTATCGCGTGCACTAACGACGCCCGTGACATTTACTGTAAAGAGTGAATTTAGAGGTATGCCCTGATTATATTCAGGCTGTCCGGTAGTATCCTTGGCGATAAAATAATAGCTTGGAGCCAGTAGTTCAACTTTTTTGAACTCTATGTCCCCATTAAGCATGTCAAACTTGTTTTGTCGCTTGCCGTAAATATCGGCATGGAAGATGTCCGCCAATTCACTAGTTTTGCTGGCATTCTTGACTGCTAAAATAATCCCAACACCCTGCATGATATCGAATACGTTCTCATCCTTGCTTCCGTCGGGGCTGGTCTCTTTTTTGTTACTATTACCATGAAGGTCCAGAACATAAATCTTATCAAAAGTTCGAGCCAGCTGCCAGCGCATGCCGCGGAATGTTGGGTTATCTAGATAGCCATTATTAGTAATCATAGCAACAATGCCGCTGCCATTCTTGTTAACCATATCTTCAGCAAAGGCCAGAAACTTCACATAGTCGTCATTGAGCCAGTGTTTGCGCTCCTGCAGGCTTTGAACGCCGCCAGGCTCAACTTTATATTTCGCTATAAGGCTATTAGCGTATACCGTCTCATTTGAACTTACGCCACTGTATGGAGGGTTGCCCATAACAATCATGATTGGTCGTTCGCTTTTAATTTCTGCGGCGTGCTGACTCTCTTCGCTAACTGCTTGAGCAAGACCAAAACTAAACAAGTCTTGCTGTCCAGGCACGCCCTCTTCTAGGGTATTTGTAAGATAAACACCGAGGCGATTATTTAGGTTGTCTACGCCTGTTTCCTTAAGTGTCATGCCAAGTTTGAGATGTGCAATAGTGTATGGCGCCATCATTAGCTCAAAGCCGTGGAGACGATGAATAAGATTGTCGGCAACATAGCTCGACCAGCGACCCTCTTGGCCTTTGAATTGCTCATAGATGAACTTGATTGTTTCATTTAGGAATGTCGCTGTACCTACAGCAGGGTCAAGTAACTGTACACGATGGAATTGCTTTTCAACGACTGAAGTCTTTGAGGCACGAGTGTTGCCAGCCTTAACGACCGAGACTTCCTGGCCGATGTCCACTTGTTTCGTGAACGTTTCGTCACTCGCAAGACCCTTGGCGATTCCAAAATCTTCTCGCAATATTTTATCTACATTTCGAACGATAAATTTCACGACTGGCGTTGGCGTGTAATATGCGCCCATTTCCTTACGAACCTTAGGGTCATATTCTTGCAAGAAGTCTTCGTAAAAGTGGATGATCGGGTCTTTGGCATCATTTGTGACGTCTTGGATGCGCAGGTGTCTGTGTACAATCTCCTGGACATTGCTAACGCTAAATATCTCGCAGAGTTCGTCAACGATATAGCGCAGACGTGTATCGAAGTTTGGGCCGACAATGTGATCGAAAAAATGGCGTAAAAACGGGTTACTCTTTGGCACTAAGTCTCGTGCCTCTGAGCGCGTAAAGCTGTCTGGCGTATCGTCGCCGTACCTTGCTACAAATAGGCCGTACACGAGGGTCTGAGCGTACATGTCGGCAAATTTATTCGGCTCCAGGTCATGGACTAGAAGCTTGGTCATCATTTCGTATATCCTATTGAGCTCGTCGCTATCGATATCATCGCTGGTTAGGTACTCTACAACGTTATCTCGTATACGACGTGCTTTACCACCCATAATCTGTGCGAGGCGCTTGCCGCTGCGAATTTGTTCAGGCGGGAGGGTTAAGAAGGCTTCAAGCTCGCGCGCGAGCCTCTCGCCGTTCTCGGGCGTTATATGAAGTTCGCCATGCTTGACGTGGCCGAGGCTGATAGTTTCATACTTCTCTCCGTTACGGAAAAACCGGAAATCCAGATAGTCTGTTAAGAAGAGATTTGCGTAGCCTGCATAACGTTGCATCTGGTCAGATTTTTCGGTCTTGTCGAGACTAACCGTTACGTCTTTGGCTTCGGCGTATCCTTTGATAATCTTACTGTTTGACCTTTTTAGAAAAACGAAATCCGGCGCGCCATGCTCAGAGTGCTTTGGATCATTAACAGCAACAGTATCCTCAAAGTTGCTCATTAGCGTCTTCAGTGCGGGGCGATAGGCGTGCTCGATAGCCTGACCGCTCTCGAATTGTTCGCGCACATCATCCAGGTACTTTGAAATAATGTCGACTCGGTCTGGCTCGTTCATACTATGTAGCATTATAACTGAGAAAGCTACGTTATTACTTAAGTCGGCTTGTAGGCGTATCAACTTCTATTCCCTATCTTCATACCACATCAAATGGGCAAGATAATCGGTAGGGTTAAATATTTTCTCGAAAACCTTTATAAATTCTTACTGCAACAGATTAATCCTGTTAAAAAAGCATGGTTTTCCGGTGTATTTTTAGACCATATCCCGATCTATGAAGAAATTAAAATTAAATATCCCACAAAAATAACGGAGGCCAGTAAACTTTTTGGACTCGTAGAGCTCTCATTACCTATTTTGGCGACTCCTCCCAGACGCGGCCTGCGGCCTTTTACGTTCCGGCGTGCTCGAAGCAAAGTTAAGTAGGGCTCATCCCAGCACCCGTCGTCGCTATGCTCCTTTGGGATATCTCCTTCCAGTGCTCGAAGCAAGCTTCTGCGTGCTTCAGTCGTTATCGAACTGGCGGCTTCGCCGTGCTCCAGTTCAAGTCCCGTGCAAGGCACGGCCAAAGAGAATACCCTAGGCTTTAGGCTTAGGGTATTTTCTTTGGTGGCTCCTCCCAGACTCGAACTGGGGACACAAGGCTCTTCAAGCCTCTGCTCTACCAACTGAGCTAAAGAGCCTCGCCCAAACGTACGCCGCTATCTCGGTTTGCCTGTTCGGCAAAGCTTCGATTTAAGGCTACATTTCTCCTCTCAAAATTTCAAATAGCCGCTTCACAGCTTCGGTTTAAAATTTTGTACAGGGGACAAGACCACTGTATTTTACGGGATATTACCTCTGGAAACAAGTGTAAAGCCCATTGCCACATCTTTTGCAGATAGTTAAAGCGGGCTCTTGGCTACTTTATCCCACCCAAACTCAGCAGCGAGTTTATCTGGTTAGCGGAACCTTGAATCGTGTTGAGCGCTTGCTGTTTGCTGACAATTTGGTTGTTGATGTCAGAATCCAGCCGAGCTTTGTCGGATTCTTTTTGGCCCTGCTCGCTCTTTATCGTATCCATACGGCTTAAAAGGTAGTGCTTCTGCGATTCATCCAGGTTTTGGTTGCTTACCTCGGCCATATGCACCGTGTGCTTGGCCTGTAGCTGTTTAATATCATTCTCTAGGTTCGATTTCTGCTGCCCCAGCTGTTGTTGTAGCTGCGAAATTTCTGACTGTAGCTGCATAACCGCGCTGGTGAGCTGGCCATAAGCTGCCTTTATATATCCATCTGCTGCCATACATGTCCTTTCGGTTAGGACATTACTGTAGCCGGTTCACACCAAAGCTGCTGTGAGCTAGCTTACGGCCGCACCAAATACATGACCGACCAGGTAGGTCAGGGCCATCGCGGCTGCACCGCCGATAACAACGCGCAAAATCGCTCGCCGCCGAGAGGCACTACCTACGGTCGCACTAGCGTACCCGGTAATAATTAGGGCAATAATAACGGCTATAAACGTCACGGGCAGGCGCATTGCTTGGCTGGCACTCAGCACGGCAATAAGCGGTATAGTTCCACCGGCCGTAAAGGCAGCCATAGAGGCCAATGCGGCTTGCATGGGGTTGTTTAGGTCTTCTTCGTCTAGGTGCAGCTCTGCCTCTAGGTGGGCCGCCAGCGCATCTTTGGCCGTGAGTTCTTTGGCAATCACCATAGCAGTCTGGTGACTTACGCCTTTGGCCTGGTACACCGACGCCAAGCCTTCTAGCTCGTGTTCGGGATCGTCGCGCAAGCGCCGCTTTTCTTTAGCTATGTAGGCACGCTCGGTGTCGCGCTGACTGCTCACCGACACGTACTCACCTAGGGCCATGCTGAAGGCCCCTGCGACTAACCCCGCAAGGCCAGATATAAATATAGTGTGCCGATTGGGCGTAGCGGCAACCACCCCAACGATGATACTCGAAACAGAGACAATACCGTCATTGGCACCCAGTACCGCTGCACGCAACCAATTTAGCTTAGAGTTGCTGGCGCGATTTTGATCTTCTGCCTTACCCATTACACTGTCTCTGTTTTAGGTACGATTTCCCAGTTGCCCGTATAAATCCGCATGGCCTTAAGCTTGTGGTCGTAACCCGCGCCGGCCCACTTGCCTTCCATATATTTTGTCTCTGGGTTTACCATCAGCTGGCCTGCGCCGCTATATATTGCGCCCTTAAACTCACCAGTCGGCGAAGTGGTTTCGTACCAATTACCGGTGGCAATTTCACCCACCACCTTTATCCGAATTAGCATATATGACTGCTCTTTGTTGGGCAGGCTTTCGAACACCAACGTATCACCGTCTTGCACGCACTCCATGTCGTACTCGCTTGGCTCATCGCCGGCTAGCTTGTTGCTCGGGTACCAGTAGGTGCTATGCCAGAATTCGGGAAAACCATTATTTGCTTTGTTCTCATTTGCCATTCTATAGTCCTATTTTACAGATGTTACCTATTGGATTGGCGCAGTTCACGGTATACTCTCGCGCAGGCGTATTAGAAGTACGACAAAGTGAGTCGTGAAGCATATCGGCTGAAATGCCAAATGGGCGTAACGCCTACCTTAGTATACCCCGAGGTACGAATTTTAGTCAGCAGCCCATATGGTATCGGCTCGGTGCCGAAACTGCTTTCCACTAATCTGCAAGCTACAGTTCTTTCGCCATAAAGTCTTTAACGCTTTTGACTGTGTCCATAAACTGCGCCGGGAATACGATGGTGCTGTTTTTTTCGACAGCAATGTCACTCAGTACTTGCAGGTTGCGCAATTGCAGTGCAATGGGGTGCGCCGCAATGATGTCGGCTGCTTCGCCTAGCTTGGCCGCACTCAGCTGTTCGCCTTCGGCAGCAATAACTTTGGCTCGCTTTTCGCGCTCAGCCTCGGCCTGCTTGGCCATGGCCCGCTGCATGGTGTCGGGCAACTGAATGTCTTTAACCTCTACGGTGCTGACCAAAATTCCCCACTGTTCGGTGCGAGCCTCTAGCACGTCTTTAATCTTGGCGTTAATGGCCGTTGTTTCGCTCAAGACGTCATCGAGCGAGCTCTGGCCGACAATGTTGCGCACGGTAGTTTGAGCAATTTGGTAGGTAGCACTGACCACATTCTGAATCTCCACCACCGATTTGATGGGGTCAATCACCTGGTAATACGCCACGGCCGAAACATCTATCGACACGTTATCTTTGGTAATAATTTTCTGGCTGTCTACCGGCAGGGTTACAATCTGCATGCTAACTTTGCGCATTTGGTCGACAATGGGGATGATCAGCCGCAGACCCGGCTGCTTTACCTGCTCGCGAACTTTACCCAGTCGGAACACCACGCCCCGCTCGTACTGGTTTATAATCCGCACCCCGTTCAAGATAATGACAAGCACAATAAACGCGATAACACCGCCTAAAATTGTCACAACTGTTTCCTTTCGTTAATTGGTGGGTGATATAGGACTCGAACCTATGACCTCAGCAATGTGAATGCTGCGCTCTAACCAACTGAGCTAATCACCCGCGTCATCTAGGATTATATATTTTTGACAGTTTAAAAACTAGGCGGCTGGTGGTTCAATTATATCCGCCTTCGCTAAAAACGTGAGTCGCGGATCGCCGGTGACTGTAAGTACATCCTCATTTAGTCCGGTTAAGGTGTTCAATGTGGCATTTTTGCCCCTGTAACGTGCCCCTACCATCCGCGCTTCTTGGATTCGTACCGTACCCACATGGTGCATGCTGCGCATAGTTTCATGTTCTTGGTTCTCGGGGCTCAACTGTACCCCACCGTACTCGGCATGGTCCAAGCCGGCCGCCTTAGCCCCCATCTGCGATTTGGCAGCGTTAAAATGCCACCATTCATCCGAATAGGCTTGCATACCCGCAGTGGCCATCACACCGTACAGCAGCCGACGGTTATCGCGGGCGCGTAGCTCTGCTTCGCTTAATTGGCGCTGCTGGCCTTGTTGCTCCAGATAGTTGCTGGCTGCTACCTCTCCACCGTAGTCAAAAGGTGTTCCGAAATCGAGCATCTGGCCATAGCGGCGCATAAGACTTATCTTTGTCATTTCTTGTAAATACAGTTCTCTTAGGATGGGGTTATAGGCTTCCTCTTCTGGCCCAAAGTCTTTGGGAGCATGGCTGCGTAACACTACCAACCGACTCTCGATTGCCTTTAGTCGCTCTGCCTCTGCAGCGGGCAGTGTAAAAATGGCCAAATCGACTGCCCCGCCCGTATTATGCGGGGAAGGCCGGGATGGGTCGTGAGATGGAATAGATACATATTTCTGAGTTTCCGCGCTAAGCCTCTCCAAATCCCAATCAGGGTGTTGCGCAGCGAGAGACTTTTGATAGTGGCCGTACAGTGCCCCTTGCACATCGAGGCTGCGGTAACTGTCCAACACTAGCAGGTAATGACGTTCTGGTAATAACGATTGGGCTGTGCGGATTTGTTCGGCTACTTCGGCACGCACAAACTGTGTTACAAGCGATCCAGCAAGTTGTCGGTCACTACGCCAATACGGTGAATTACTGTGTTCGGCCGCATAGATAGAGCTAGTGAAAATATCGTCATTCTCGCTAAAAGGACCGAGTGCGACTAAGGGCTCATGATTTTCTTGCAGCGGTACTTCTTTCCACCCGGCTACCCCAGGAAGATTCAGCGGAATAGGGTCAAAGATGTCCGGCGTGGTTTGTGCCTCGGGACGCCTCATGCTAGCTCCTTCATGGCTACGAACTGTTCACACAGTTCGAGCATGTCCAGGCCGGAGGCGGCGGCCATTTTAGGGAACAAGCTTTGTTCAGTAAGCCCTGGCATAGTGTTGGTTTCGAGCACGTACAGCTCTCCGGCGGGAGTCAAAATCATGTCGCTGCGGCTCAGGTGGCGGCAACCAGTTAGTTGGTGCAATCGCAGGGCTAGCTCTTGTGCCTTTTGCTGCACTTCGATTGGAATGTGCGGCGGGTTTACGATTTCCTGCGTGCGGCCATTGTACTTGTTTTCGTAATCAAACTCTTCGCCTTCGGGCGGAATGATGTGTATAATCGGCAGCGCTTTGCCGCCAAGCACACCTACCGTTAGCTCTTCCCCTACTATCAATTCTTCTAGCAGCATGCGTGGGTTACGGTCAAACAACTCGTTAAAATAATCTTCGCCAGGCTCCTTTGTCAGGTCATGTAAAATGACCGTATCCACGCTAGAGCCGCCGCCTACTGGCTTGAGTACGTATGGTTTTTGGCGTAGCTCTGAATGTACAAATGCCAGCGCGTCGACCACTTCGCCCCGTGCCATCAGTATGCTTTGCTCGGCCATGAGCGCCCGGTAGGCTGCCTTGTCGAAAGTAATTTCGCAGGCTTCCGAACCAGAACCCAAAAATGGCACTCCCATAGCCTCAAGCTGCTTTTGCAATGCTCCGTCTTCGCCACCAAGCCCATGCAAAATGGGCAATACTACATCGCAGTTGCTGGCCAGCTCTTGGAGGTTAAAGTCTGGGTCTGCCGGGTCTGCCTCGACCACACCATGTTCCAGTATTTTCAGATGCGCCACAACATTCGCCGCCGAGCGCAGCGACACTTCACGCTCGTTTGATACCCCACCCTGCAGTACTAAAACGCGGTTACTCATGCGACCCATTATACCTTGTTGCCAAATGGTACAGCTGGCAATGGCGGCAGTGGTACACCTTGAGCTGAGTGCCGTAGCGCCACTTATTTACCGTGCCAGTGGCTTGAGCTGCCTCGGGCGTTTCAAACACTAGTTTATCTGCGCATGGCAGTGGCGAAACGTCTAAATCCATACTACTAGTATACCGCTTGGGGCTTTTCGCGCAGCTTAAATAGTCACTGGCGAGACAGGCGTACCGAAGTAGCGGTGAACGTATCGCCCGAGGTTGTGCCAAAAGCTAAGATGCTGTCGTTAACCACGGCCGGTTTGGCAGCGCCGCCATAGGTTGTAGTGCTAGTAACTGTAACTTTGGAAGTTTTGCCATTGCCAGCCACGGTAATGGTATCGCCATTTACCGCCGTCACAACGCCAGCGATACGGTCGGTGCTGTCCATGCCGGTTTCGTCTTGCATACCGCCGCGTGCGCCCATCATACCGTGCGGACCTGCCATAAAGTCCCGGTCGAACTGCTGGGCACCATGCTGGCCAAATGCAACCGAATCATGCCGCGCCCAACTGCCTGCAGTAAAAGCTACGCCAAGCAGCAGCACCAGGGCGGTTAGCCCGAGCACGGGTAGCAGTGATAGTCGGCTGGAGCGGGCTCGCTGCCAAGCGCTTGGCCGGGGCACGAGTTCTGGTTCGGCGGTAGTGGTCTGTACTTGTTCCTGTTGGGTCTTGTCTGCCATGTAAACTCCTCTATGTTGGTTATCCAGACCAACTGTAATGCAACCGGCTGCATAACACCTGGATATTATTCACAAGACTGAGCGCTACTAAGATTCAGTGTCGACGAATTGCTGGCAAAATCGCTCAAAAACAGCGTTGGTCCAGCCAAAGCCCGTTTGGCTCGGGTAGACACCCTTTTGGGGCGGTTTGTCGGGGTTAACCACATTGTATTTTTCCAAAAACACATGGTGTTCGTTAAACCACGCCAGATTGCCACGCAGCCATTTGGTGGCGATGCGCTTGGCGTCTTCGTGATAGCCGTAACGTAGCAACCCTTCTACAACAATAAACTGTAGTGGCGCCCAACCATTGGGGTAGGCCCACTGCACTGGCATGCTGCCCGGCACGTACTGGTTTAGTGGCAACGTGTCGGTAGTGCTTAGGCCACCCTTGTTTTCAAACCGGCGCAGCGCCTTCACTAAACTGGCGGCTTGCTTTTCGCTGACCATACCGGCCCACATCGGAAAGTACGCGGCTAGGCTGGCCACACTACTGCGCTTTTCTTTGACGTAGTTGTAATCGTAATACACGCCGCGCAGTTTGTCCCACATTAACTTATCCATGGTTTCTTTGCGTGCGGCGGCGGCTTGTTCCCATTTGGCAGCTTCGCGCCGGTCCTTAAACAGCCGAGCGGTACGCGCAAAATCCATTTCGTATTTGTACAGCAAGGCGTTCAGGTCTACGGGCAGGTAGTTTAGCGCCCGGCGGTTAAAGCGCGGGGTCATATCCCAGCCACTTTCGGCCTCTGCCAGGTCGTGTAGGTAGTTAATGTCGTAGTAGCGGCTTAGGCCTTTGTGTACCAAACGTTCGTTGGGCTTTTTTGTACCTTGCCACACCACTTCGTACTCGCGTTTGGCAATCTCCATGGCTGTTTGGAGCCATTTTTCGTCCAATTGGTAGGTGTTGTACACATCGTAAATAAAAGTCGTGAGGAACGGTGGCTGAGAGCGCCCCATCAAAAAAGTACGCGAACCATTAGGGATGATTTTAAAGCGGCTAAAGAGGCTGAGCAGGTCTTCCAGAATACCCTTGACCAGTTCTTCGTGTTCGGCGTCGAGCATGCCCTGCACCATGAAAAAACTATCCCAATAGTACAGCTCGTCGTAATCAAACGCGGCGTTTTCATCAAAACTCGGGACCAGGTATGGTTTGGGCAATCCTAACAGGCTTTCGTCGTCTGCCGGGTGAAAGCGCTGCAACCTGTTCCAAAACTCGCGGATATAATCACGGGCAATTTGGACGTCTGCCGGCTGGAGCGCGGCCTTGCTATGGGGCAGCAGCAATTTACCGGCCGAGGTTGTCATTTGCTTTTGCAATTTGGTGGCAGAAGTCGCCATTTGCTTCGGCATTTTACTGGCTTTCGTAGCGGTCGTTACGACTTTGCGCGAGGCCTTCGTAGCGGCGCTTTTAGCAGCGGCGGTAGATTTTTGGGCTCTATTCATCATAACTCTAGTGTATAGCGTTTAGGCAATAGGTTCTAGGGTAGCGGATAAATCGCTACTAAACCGTAAAAATAACCCACACTACTGGCTGCTGTTAGTTTACCAGCCCTATTTGCCTTCGCCGAGGCGTTTATGGCCCGGATTGTCCATGTCGTATAACGCCTGGTGCAAAATACCCATTACCACTTTGGCTTGCTCACGGCTCATGCCGATGCGCGACACCGTAAGCGGCTGTGACGGCTGCCCACCACTTTGAGAAAAGTTAAGAATTACACCTTTGTTGTTGGCTTCTAGCTCCACGCTGTCGCTGTACATTACCCGTGGGTCAATCATTACCATCATGGTTTGGGTGCGCGAAGAATGGGTCTGTTCTGGCTCGTCGTCGTGGACGTGTTTGTCGTAGCCAGCTAGCTGCCAGAGCTCGGCGGCCTTGTCATCTTCGACCGCAAAGTGGCTTATGAGCAGCAGTAAAATATCTTCGCTGGGACGTTCGTCACCGGCTTCGATTTTGTCCAGAAATTGTTCGTCTATTTCGACCGCACCTGACACTTCCAGCACCGATTCAAGGTTACGCTCACGCAAAGAACGCAGTTGCGAACCAAGTCTTTCGTACGGTAACCGGCTGTAACTATCACTCATTACCGATATATTTTAACGCCGGTGTGCCAACGACGCAAGCGAAGCGTAGCTGGGCACGGTACGCTATACTGTTTGGTGTGATGTTTACGCCCAACGTTTCACTCAGCAATTACTCCACCATGCGCCTCGGCGGCATAGCCGATTTCTTGGTTGATATACGTAGTCGTGAAGAGCTGGCCGAGGCTGTACAGTGGGCCGCCGAAAAGCAGCTGCCGGTCATTATGATAGGCAGTGGCAGCAACATTGTCTGGCAAGATAGCGGCTTCCGTGGGCTAGTTATGGTCAATAAGATACTGGGTTACGGCGATGAGCAGGCCAGCGAGTCAGAGCACTTGCTTACAATTGGTTCGGGCGAACCATGGGACAGCGTGGTGGCCCGCAGCGTAGCTGCCGGACTTACTGGCATAGAGGCGCTCAGCCTTATCCCGGGCACGGCTGGAGCAACCCCGGTACAAAATGTCGGCGCGTACGGCCAGGACATTTCGCAAACCCTCCAGAAGCTTGAAGTTTTCGATATTCGTAGCGGCGAGTTTTCGACCCTTGCGGCGAATGAATGCGGCTTTGGCTATCGCCGCAGCCGCTTCCAGGCCGATTACCGCGGTAAACTCTTTATTGTGTCGCTAACACTAAAACTTCGCGACGGAAATCCCTTGCCCCCTTATTACGGCGCCGTACAGCAGTATTTGGCCGGTACGCCTGACAACCAGGGTATTACCCCCCAAGAACTACGCGAGGCCGTCATCGCCATACGCAGCCGTAAACTTCCCGATGTCGCCACCGTCGCCAATAACGGCTCGTTTTTTGCTAATCCGGTTGTGCCCGCCCAGCAGCTTTCGAAACTGTTGGCTACAAACAGAGAGATGCCCAACTGGCCGCTCCCGGACGGCTCGGCCAAAATTCCGGCTGCCTGGCTTATAGAACAAGCCGGCTTCAAAGATTACCACGACGAGGCAACCGGCATGGCTACCTGGCCCCACCAACCGCTGGTGCTTGTAAACGAACACGCCAAAAACACCTCCGACCTTCTCGCCTTCAAGCAGAAAATCGTCGACGCCGTCGAATCCCAGTTTCACATAACCCTTATGCAAGAGCCCGAACTGCTTCCTTAACAAACGCAGCTATTGCCTTTTCGAGCTATTATTACTGTTAATTAATGACTGCTGTCGGGTTAGAACAGCCTAGACCCAATCTAGGGCCGGAACCCGAACCATGCCTGCTAGGGCGTGCAAGGCGTATACGTTACGATAGGTTGTTAGAATGAAACGCCTGCTATATGTACCCCGAGGAAATGCCGCATTCGTTATTTTAAAATACGTATGATTACCGTCGAACGTCTATGTCTTGTCGCTAGGGAGGGGGAATTTGAGGGCGAAGCTGCGGACGGCCATGCGGAGTTCTTCGAGCCGGGCTGGGTCTTCGCGGTGTTGTATGGCCTGGTGCATCCAATCGGCTATTTGCTCCATATCGCCCTCTACCATGCCGCGAGTTGTAATGGCTGGCGTACCTAGACGAATGCCGCTGGGGCGGAACGGTGGCAAGGGGTCGTTGGCGACAGCATTTTTATTGAGCGTCAGGCCGATAGTATCGAGCACCGTTTCCACCACATGGCCATCCAGGCCAAAGCTTTGGTAGACATCGGCCAGTATTAGGTGGTTGCTCGTGCCGCCGGTAACCAGCTGAAAGCCGCGTGCCTGTAGCGCCTCGGCCAGAGCAGCCGCGTTCTTTACAATTTGGGCGGCATATACCTTAAATGCAGGCTGCATGGCTTCGTGGAAAGCCACCGCTTTGGCAGCAATGGTGTGCTCGTGCGGCCCGCCTTGCATCCCTGGGAAAACCGAACGGTCGATGAGCGTCGGGATGTTTTCGAGTGTTTTAGCGGGAGCTTTCAGCGGGTTGCCAACCACGCCGCGGCTCAAAATTAACCCGCCCCGCGGACCGCGTAGCGTCTTATGCGTGGTAGAGGTTATGACATGGAAGCCATCGTCGAACGGGTTGCGCGCCACGCCGCCGGCTATGAGCCCGGCTATGTGCGCCATATCGGCCATTAGCATGCACTGGTCGCCTACTTCGCGGCCGATGGCGGCAAACTTGGCGTAGTCGAGTTCACGCGGGTAGGCGCTAAAGCCGGCTAGGATAATCTTGGGCTTTTCGCGTAGGGCTATTTCGCGCAAGTTGTCATAGTCAATTTCCCCGGTGGACGGGTCTTTCATTTTGTAGCGTACAAAATTATACAGCTTGGCACTGCGTGTTACCGGCGCGCCGTGCGTCAGGTGCCCGCCATGGCTCAAATCCATTGCCAGCACCGTATCGCCCGGCTCTAGCCAGGCGCTGTACACCGCTTCGTTGGCGGGGGCGCCGGAGTGCGGCTGCACATTGGCGTGGTCGGCGTTGAACAGTTTTTTCGCCCGGTCGATGGCAATCTGTTCTATGGCATCGGTGTTTTCCTGGCCACCGTAGTAACGTTTGCCGGGATAGCCTTCGCTATACTTGTTTGTTAGCACGCTGCCCATGGCGTCCAGCACCTGACGGCTAACGTAGTTTTCGCTAGGAATTAGTTCTAGCCCCTCACGCTGCCGCTTTTCTTCGGCGGCTATTAGCCGCGCTATTTCTTCGTCTATCATAATGACCTCCATCACCTCAGTATGTTACTAGTATATGCCAAGAGTGAAGGATACTTAAACCATGTCACAAGTCTAGCATTTTCGGCCCAAGCGGCCTATACTGGCCTATAGCTTCCCAAAAACAAAAACATATAAATCCTTGCAAATATACATTTTGTGATATAATAAGGCATTAGCATGGCAACAACAAACGAAAAAATCGGTGATTTTATAGCACGGGTTCGCCAAGAACGCGGCATGACCCAAGCAGAGTTTGCCAGCCGCCTCGGCACGAGCCAGTCGGCCGTCAACCGCATAGAAAAGGGCAAACAAAACCTAAGTCTCGAGACGCTAGGCAAGCTAAGCGAGGCCCTGAACAAGCAAATAATTTCGCTGGGCAGCGGTAGCGTGAACTTGCGCGTAGAGGGCGGCTATGAGCTGCACGGCAGCATCAAGCTAAAAACCAGCAAAAACGCCGCCGTCGGCCTGCTGTGCGCCAGCTTGCTCAATCACGGTATAACCAAGTTTAAAAACTTTCCGCGGATTGAAGAAGTCAACCGCATTATAGAAGTGCTCAACAGCATTGGCGTCCAAACCAAATGGCTGGCCGACAACGACCTAGAAATCCGCCGCCCGGAACATCTCCAGCTCGAAAAAATGGACAAAGAAGCGGCGCGTAAGACCCGCAGTGTACTGATGCTGGTCGGCAGCCTTATGCACGATAACGCCAGCTTTAAAATTCCCTACGCCGGCGGCTGCAAGCTTGGCGAGCGCACCGTAGAACCACACCTGTTTGCACTAGAGGAATTTGGCGTCGGCATTGTCGCCACCAATGGCCACTACAATGTTACAGTCGCCAAAAAGCCAGCTGGCCGGTTTGCCCTATACGAAGTGGGTGACACGGTTACCGAAAACGCCCTGATGGCTGCCGCCGGTACGCCAGAAGAAACCCAAATTGATTTTGCCAGCGCCAATTACATGGTGCAGGACGTCTGTTATTTCTTGCAAAAACTCGGCGTCAAAATCGAGGGCATTGGTACAAGCTCGCTAAAAGTCAAAGGTGTACCGTTTATAAAAAAGAATGTCACCTACGCCCCCAGCGAAGACCCTATTGAAGCGATGTTCTTTATTTCGGCTGCCGTTACCACCAACTCCGAAATAACCATCCAGCGTGTACCGATAGATTTCGTAACCATCGAATTACTAAAACTTAAAAAAATGGGGTTAGAGTTCGACCAAACCGAGCGCTACAAAGCCGCCAATGGCCAGGCCGACCTCGTGGATATTACCATCCATAAGCACGACGGCCACCTCCGGGCCCTCACCGATAAAATCCACCCCCTGCCCTACCCAGGGCTCAACATCGATAACCTGCCCTATTTTGTACCGATTGCCGCCGTCGCCAAAGGCAGGACACTTATTCACGACTGGGCTTATGAAAACCGCGCCATTTACTACACGGAGATATCCAAAATTGGCGCTCAAGTAGAACTCGCCGACCCGCACCGCTTGTACGTGCTTGGCCCGACCAAATTTAGCAAAGCCGACGTGGTCTGCCCACCCGCCCTGCGCCCGGCTTCGCTACTGCTGATAGGCATGCTAGCCGCCCATGGCCAAAGCACCCTGCGCAACATATACACCATCCAACGCGGCTACGAAGACCTGGCGGAGCGCCTCAATTCGCTCGGCGCCCACATCACTATTTTCCAAGATTTATAGCCTACGCAAGCTATTCGTTTATGTATTGTATAATACTGTTGCTTATATTCACATTTTGTGCTAAAATAATGTTGTTACTATATCGAGTACTTCATTATGGAATATCGCAGCACACCCCCTATCAAGCCTCGTGGCAACCCCCAATATGTGCGCCGCGGCATTATTATAGAACCCATTCCTACCGGCCCCCCTCGATTACGGTCTACCCCTAGCTATATATCCCGTTCCGTGCCCGAAACGTACTATACGCGCAGCGCTAGTTCATTCCGGACACGGGAAATTATTTTACCGGGTCACCACCACACCCCGCAAACCTATATTTGCGAGGCGGCTACAGCTCTAAACCTTCCGCGACCGTATACTGTGGAAACTACTCCCTCTACCTCTATAGAGACCCCCGGCAAGCGCAAGCTAGCCCTTCTTTTACCAGGCCATAACGAAGAGCTTATCATCGCCCTGACTATCCAATCAGCCATCGCGGCCGGCCAAGATATAGCCGACATATATGTGGTAGACGATGCCTCTTCCGACCAGACGCGCAAAATTGCCCTCGGTATACTGGGTAAAGGGCACATCCTAAGTGTAAAGCGTAGCGGCAAAGCCTTGGCCGTCAAGAAAGCTATCAAGAAGTTCGCCATAGAAAAAAATTACGAGTGGCTACACGTGGCCGATGCCGATAGCATCTTCTCGCCCGACTATTTTCGCGAATACACTGCCAAGCTAAGCAATGACTATGTCGTAGCCGTGGGGCTGGTGCAGAGTCTGCGCGGCAACTGGATTAGTACCTACCGCGCGCTCACCTACACCTTTAGCCAGCATGTAAATCGGCGCATACAATCCAAACTGGGCATGATATCCGTCTTCCCCGGCCCTATCACCAGCTTTCGCACGGACATTCTAAGTAAGCTAGATTTTGAAGCCAAGACCTTGACCGAAGACTTTGACATTACGCTGCAGGTACATCGTTACAGCCTGGGCAGAATCGTATTTATACCCAAGGCTATAAATTACACACAAGACCCCCAAACCTTTCGCGACTTCTGCAAGCAGACCCAGCGCTGGCAACGCGGCTTCTTCCAGGGCGTACAGAAGTACCACATCGGCCTCAGCAATCAACGTATAGATATAAGCCTTGGCTTTCAGATGCTACAAATGATGTTCTTTATGTTCCAATTGCTGGTACTAATCCCGCTCATCATGATTCTAACGCACAACTATATGTACGTTCCTGTCGCCATTACAGTAGATTTCACCATTAACAGCCTCATCGCTCTGTGGGCTTCACTAGCCATACGCCGCTGGAATTTGCTAGGTGCTTTGCCGTACTTTTATTTCCTACGTTGGGTAGAAATAGGCATCTATCTCTGGTCGGGGTTTGAAATACTCGCACTGCATCGCTTCCGCGAAGACGTCAAAGGTTGGGCCACTGAAGGCCGTCGTTACACCGTCAACGCCCATGCGCTCCAAGATATCGCCTAGTACCAAGTATATCCGTTGGTAGCAAAGAAACGGCTCCTTCGAGCCGTTTCTTGAGAGTTTACTAAGCCCTATTCGTGAGCTGCTTGCTTGCGGCTGAGTACAAACGAAACAGCCATAATGGCTAGTCCGCTCACCAGCAGCACCGCGCCAATTATAAAGAGCACGTGGTTGTGCCGTGGGGTAAGCAACGAAATGCCGGTAGCTGCGTTGGCAACACCAAAACCTTTTCCGTACATACTTTCTCTCCTTACATTAAAAAGTACGCCGCATATGCCTATAGCATGTACGTGCGTACCCTCTTAGCAATTTGGGCTCACAACATATGGCACTTCCAGCAACTGGGGTGACATATCTCACACTCAAATTCATATGCAGTATACACTAAATATGCTAGTTTGTAAAGTATGTTAAATAACTGATTAAGCTTGCTCATCGTTTTATTCGCAAATGTCATTGACATAAGTATTAAATGTAGCTAAATGTATTGACTTTAGTATGGATTGGTGTTATTTTATAACTAACATTTAAGGAGTTCCTATGAAAAGACTTGGGTCATTACTCGGTTCGTTGCTACTGCTTGCCAGCTCGACGTTTGGTGTCATCCTGCCTGCTATTGCTTCGGCAGCTAACACTAATTTAATAGCCAATAGCTCGATGGAGTCTGTGGACAGCGCCAACCTGCCACTAAACTGGGCTGCTAACAGTTGGGGCATTAACACCTCTAGCCTGACGATAGCCGACACGGCTCACACCGGGGTCAAGAGTTTACTAGCTACTGTATCTGCTCGCACCAATGGCGATGCCAAATGGATGAGTGATGCAGTGAGCGTAACTGCCGGTCAGGCCTACAGCTATAGCGACTACTATAAGTCTGGGGTTACTACCGAGCTTGACGCCCAGTACATCGATGCCAATGGCAACGCAACGTACGCTTACCTTGGCGGGGTTAATCCCAGCGCCGATTGGCAGCAAGCCAGCGCTACCTTTACTGTTCCAAGTGGAATTCAAAAGGTCGTAATTATGCACATACTGGCTAGCGTCGGCAGCCTGCAAATGGACGATGCCAGCCTACTTTCCGGCAGCGTAACGCCGGTTCCGACACCAACACCCACGCCTGTTCCAACTCCTACGCCTGTTCCAGGTGGTAACTTATTCGCCAACAGCTCGCTCGAAACTGCCAGCGGCACTACGCCAGCCAGCTGGTCGAGCAACAGTTGGGGCACAAACGCTGCCAGCTTTAGTTACGACACAACCGGCCACACCGGTAGCCGCAGCGTAACTGCAACCATTAGTAGCTACACTAACGGCGATGCCAAATGGTACGCTAATGCAGTCGCTGTGACGCCTGGCACAACTTACACATACAGCGACTACTACAAATCGGCCGGCGCAACAGACGTCGTAGCTGGCTACATTAGCAGCACCGGCGCTTATAGCTACGTCGGGTTGCCTGCCGCACCGGCAGCCGCCAGCTGGATTCAATATACGGCTAACCTGACTGTTCCCAGTGGAGCTACAAAGGTAGAAATCTACCACCTCATTCACTCCGTGGGTTCGCTGAGCTTGGACGATGCCAGCCTTGTCGTTAAGCCCGTTACCCCACCCGCCCCCGCTGGTACTATCCCGAACAGCTCGCTCGAAACCGCCAGCGGCGGTGTACCCACCGACTGGACCAGCAGCAGCTGGGGCACGAACACTGCTAAATTCACCTATGTCAACGACGGCCACACCGGCACCAAGAGCGTACGCACCACTGTCAGCGGCTACACCAACGGCGATGCCAAATGGTTCTTTAACCCCATTACTTCCTTGACCAAAGGCAAACAATACCGCTGGACTACCTGGTACAAAACCAACACCCGCCCGCAGGCCGTAGCTATGTTTACCCGAGCAGACGGCAGCGAAGAATTCTTCGGCATGCCACAGCCATTCCCTAAAGCCACTAGCAACACAACCTGGACACAATACTCCGAAACATTCCAGGTTCCTCAAGATGCCGTTAGCGTCACCGCGTTCCTGTTTATTGCTGGCAACGGTTGGGTACAGGTAGATGACCAAAGCATTGCCGACTACCAGCCAACAGGTTGGAACAACCCGCTTGTTAGCCTGACATTCGATGACGGCTACGAAGGCAACGTTGCCAACGCCCTGCCTATCATGAACCAGTACGGCTTCAAATCTACTCAGTGCTTTGAAACCCAAGACATCATAAACGGCGGCACCGCCAGTCAGAACAATGTACTCGCCTTTTACAACGCTGGCCATGAGATTTGCTCCCACACTGTCACTCACCCATTTTTGTCACAACTGACAAAAGCAAAAGTAGATACCGAGCTTAAAAGCTCACAGACCTTCTTGCAGCAGCTTATTGGTAAGCCTGTAGTAAACTTCGCTTCGCCCTACGGTGACTACAGCTCATCCGTTAACACCGAAATAAAGAAGTTCTACCGCTCCCACCGCACCGTCGATGAAGGCTATAATAGCAAGGACAACTTTGATATGTACCGCTTGCGTGTCCAGAACATGACGCCGCAGACTACATTGGCTCAGTACCAAGCGTGGCTCGACCAAGCCAAGCTCGACCACACATGGTTGATTCTGGTCTACCACCGCGTGACCGATGTAAGTCCCGAAGCTTTTGACACGACACAGGTTGCCTTTAAACAGCAGATGACTGCCCTAAACGCCAGTGGCATCAGTGTTAAAACTATGAACGATGCGCTCAACGAAGTGACTGCTCAGAAATAAGCTAACCTTCGTACGAATCGTACAGCCAAAACTGCAGGCCCCTGGTCTGCAGTTTTTGTATAAACTCACGCACAGCCTCTACGCCTGCACCTTTTGGCTCAGTGGCAGGCCAGTAAGACCAATCTGTCTTCTCGGCAGTCTGGGATTTGTCGGCCGCGAACAACATAATAGAGGTTTCAAAGCCGGCTGCCTTAACCTGACGCATTATGTCTACTGTTCGCTGGAGGCTGGTTTGGCGGTTCGAAAAGTTGCTACGAATAAGCTCGCCAGTGTCGGGGCTCTGCAAACTAGCGTATGTACCGGTACTTACCCATACTCGGTGTACGCCCAAATGGCGAGCAGCTTCTAGCAAAAAATCAGTACGCAGGTACGTCTGCGGGTTGGTAGTAGTGGCGTCCGGGTAGGCCTGGAGCCCGACGCTGTCTACCAGTCCGGCCGGTATGCCCCGTACGTATGGTAGCCAGCTGACATACTGGGGGTTCTGATAGCTAACTGTTTGGTACGTACGGCTATCAAGCAGTATTGAGGCCTGGACGCTCGGGAACGTCTGCTTGAGCGCCCGCGCCGTACGCGCTACGACGGCAGTATACACAGCCGGGTTCACGCTGCTCCACTCAGGGATATTTCCCTCTGGCAGTAACACCCAAAGCCCCATCGTGTCGCCGCGCAAACCGGCTTGTTTGAGCTGGGCAAAATACTCCGCCAGAGCTTCGTCGTAGCTGCCTGCGGCATAAGTGGATAAATTGAGTATGTTACCCGAAGCGTCTGCCGGCTCTAAAAATACCAGCGGCGCTATACCGTAGTGTGCATATTCTTTCAGGGTTGTGGCCGTAGCAGCAGCATAGTCATGAGCCTGGGCTTTGGTGGTGGGCGTAGGCATAAACAGTGCCGAGCGTGCCTCAGGCTTACTCCCACAAACTACCTCATACTGAGCAAGCTTGCGCAGCTGTGGATCGGCCGCCCTGGCGAGCCCGCGCGTCTGTGGTGGGAATGTGCCACAGCGGCGTGAGGCGCTATAAAACGGAGCCGACAGCCACCGTGAATTAGCCCTTACTAAAGCAAATGTTGCGCCAAGAACGCATACACCTACGACAACTATCCCTATGGCAACCCAGCTCCGTCGAGTTATCTGGCGACGAAGAAATGCTGGAGCGTTTTTAGTTGTTTTGTGGGGCGCAGGCATGCGCTTAGTATACGACAGAGCAAGAATTTAGGTTGAGATTACTTGCCAATGTATGGGTAATAGCGAACAGATTGAATTTTGAGAGTCGCCGGCAACGCACTTTTATCAACGCCGTCACCCGGAAACTGGGCCTTGGCCGTTCCGCCCCAGCTGCCGCCGAGCGCCAGGTTGAAGATAAGGTAATACGGCTGGTCAAACGGCCATGAAGTGTAATCAGCCCCGGCTTTTTTAGTGTAGCTATAGTAGGCTTGTCCATCGATGGTAAACGTCAGGTTGGTAGGTGTCCATTCGACGCCATAATCATGAAAAGCCGTATCGCTATCGGCTACATTGACTACGCTGTAGTACGACCGGTCCGGCCCGTCGGAAGGGTACGCCCGAGAATGGGCGATGCCATATGACCTATGCGGCTCAGTGCCGACAGCTTCTAGGATGTCTATTTCACCGTCATTGAGGTAGCGGTTATAATCGCCCACCGGGCTAAGGCTAGCATAGCGCGGCTGGCTAGGTAACATCCATATAGCCGGCCATGTACCTACCCCGGCCGGCACTTGTGCGCGGATGGAGAATTTACCGTATAAAAAGTTTTTTTTGCCGTGCGTATCTATACGGGCCGAAGTATACTGGTAGCCCTGCTGGGGCTCATATTGGGCCTGGAGCAACAAACTACCGTTCTCTATGCGCAGGTTTTTAGGGCTGTTAGTGTAGAGTTGTGCCTCTTGATTAGCTTCGGGTGCACCAGTGTAAATAGTAAAATCATTATTACTAATTGTACCGCCGCGCTGGCTAGTAAAGTTTGGTGCAAAGCTGGGGCACGTCGTAAAGACAACGACGTTCTCGGACTGAGCATTTTTACAAGTAGCGGGAGCAGCGGCAGGCGCGCTCACAGACTTGGTGGGTTGCTTTTGTTCTAGTGGTTTTGCTACCACGCCATTTAGGTGCATTATCCCAAGCGCAGATACGAGCATGCTCACACCGAGTAGCAGTGCGGCTACGCCCAACTTAACAGCGGTGGACATGCGGCGGCTAACGGGGGGTAGCTGTGCTTCGGTAATAACCTGCTTCCTTTTCCACAACAGAGGTGAAGCGAGATGTTTCAATGATACAGTCATCATTGAAACTATTATATTCTATTTCATCTAATTTGTCAATAGTTATACAGGGGCCATGGGCCTATCCTAACCGAAATTAATTCTGGTAATTGAGACTGTGGATTGCCGGCAAACTGTTCCCAGCAAAAATACCAACAGAATCGCTAAATATAGTGTAGCCTCAACCGTCTTTATCAAACGGGTACTATTTGCGAAATAAACTGTTTGGGTTGTCGCTTACTTCTTTCTAGCTTCTTCTTGCTGGTTTACCTCGACACGGGCAGCCTGCCAAGCTGACCAGTGGCCAGAAACGAGTGCCCAGATAGAAAGCGCCGACACGTACGTAACACTGCCTAGCCAGTGCATGCTATAGGAAATCGGTATCATAACTATCCAAAATATCGCCAGCCAGCCATTGACCTTTCGCATAAATATCGGATCTCCCTGAATTGACGCCCATATACTTTTTACTGGTCCCATTGCGTTACTCCTCCAACTTGTTCAGGTTTAATTGTGTACAAATTATACCAAACTCTTGTGATAAGCCTTTGTAGATGAAGTAAGCACCCCATTTACTTAGCCAAGAGCTGAATGATTGCAATGGCCGCTACTAGCGCCCAAACAACATTTAAGATTGCGGGTTGCTTGTCTTTATGAGAATGCGCAATTACCACCAAGCCAATTGCACCGGTAAAATTTAGTAACTGATACGGGTACCCTTTTGCGGTTACTACATTAAACGTAACTAGCCCGTACGCACACAATATTGCTAGTACACCGTACCACCCAACTGCATCCGTAAGTTTTTGCTTCATTAGCTTTATGATAGCAGAGACCCAGACACACCTGTGCCGTATAGGCATGCGACCGGCGTTACTTTCGTGTTGAGACGTGGTGGATGAAGTACGAACCTACGTGCTATACGGACTTTCCGACGATGTCACATCTCTAACATGATGCTCGTTCTTCGCCTCAAATGCAGGCGTGGTAATTAAGACCATCCTCATTTTTCCAAAGTAGTGAATTCCCTTTTTAGGCGGTGCAACAATAACGTCCTTGGGCCTAGCTTGGATTTTTTCATCATCGATTACGAACGTGCCCTCGCCCTCAATAATAAACCAGACGTGGGTGCTTTTATCATCGTAGAATTCCTCTAACCTACCTTTTTCGAGCTGCTCGTAAACTAAATCGATTGGCGAAACGTTTATCACATATGCAGCAATATCAACGCCAAAGCGTACTCATCTACCACCTTTGCAACATCCCTTGAAATAAAAAAGGTAGGCGTCCTACACTGTTGAGACCATTACATCTAACAGAAAGGAGCCTACCATGGCTTATTCTACCAACCCTAACCTACCAAAAGCGAGAGCGATT
>JBBRAC010000010.1:0-25556 GCA_038207115.1 Saccharimonadales bacterium (SeqCode) | reverse complement strand
TTATTAATATTGAAATCTCGTACCGTTCTAGCTTAGCGATATGTGTGTAGGTATTCATACACCAACACAGTACCAGCCAGGCTAACGCCTGGCCTAGACCAGTGAGATCTGTTTGTTGCACTTCAGATTTAAGTCTGGGATCGAGGTGATGCGTCCGGAGGAGTTTATATATGAAACGAACTACACTTATTGCTCAAACGAGTTTAGTAGGCCTATTGGTCGCCGGCGCAGGCGCCAGCCCTGCCTACGCGTGGCATCCGAAGGGTGTGATGATTAAAACTGTTCAGAACCAAACAGCCGGTACAGCCGTTAGCGATGCCAACGACACCGCAACAGCAGTGGCCGCAAAGCCCGGAGATGTCTTGGTTTACAGCGTAACTGTCCGTAACGATGGTGCTGCAGACAGCCGGGGCTACAACGACGTGGCCAATGTACTTGTAACTGACCAACTGCCGACTGGCGTCGAACTGACTAACAACTCAGGCAGTCGTGCCATACGCGAGAGCTTGGGTACAATTACCCCAGGCCAGAAAGTAACCAAGCAGTACAGCGTAAAGGTGGTAAGCACAACTGACGGTGCTATCATCACTAACAAAGCTTGCTTTACCGGCAATAGTACCGCTAACGACAATCCGCAGAGCGGCTGTGACACGGCTGCTATAAAAGTTGGCATGCCAGTCGCATTCACTCCAACTCCAACGCCGGCTCCAACCCCAACTCCTGCTCCTACCCCAACTGGTGCAGGTGCTGCGGTTGCAGTATTGCCGGACACTGGTGCATCTGCCTGGTTCACCGGCGTGGCCGCCTTTGGTGCTGCAACCATCGGCTTTGCCGTGAACAGCATGCGCCTAAAGCGCCGTGCAAGCGCCTAAGTAGTTTTACTTGTCACCAAAAAACCTCCCACTTTGGGAGGTTTTTTACTTCTATGCTATGGCGGCTATATCCCTAGCCCTAGATTCGCCCGAGCGTCAGCAAGTGTTGCTGAACCCAAAGTTCTAGCCGGAGAAAGACCGACGCCGTTATATCTCGTTCCTATGAGTTCAAGTTCTACTTCATGCCACTCTGAAGCCGCACCTTCTCGCCCTTCAACAAGCGCCCTGTCCTTTTCATCTCGGACGTACCTAATTCCGCCCTCTGTAGCTTCACTATCAACAAATACTGGTTGCTGAAGTTTTTCCATCTTTTCCTTTTCGTTTTAGGTTAACTTAATATCAGGATACAACGCTTTGGTTGTTTCGTCGATGTCGGGGCGGAGTTGCGGGAACGGCACGCCTTCGCGGGCGGTGACGCCTTCGAAAATCCAGAAAACACGCTCGCTAAAGCCCAGGCCACAGGCCGGCGGCATGCCGTATTCGAGCATTTCTACGAAGTCTATGTCGAGCATCATAGCCTCTTCGTCACCGGCGTCACGCATGTACTGCTGCTCCACGAAGCGGCTCAGCTGGTCCAGCGGGTCATTCAGCTCGCTAAACAGGTTACAGAGTTCACTCCCGGCAATAACTACTTGTGCACGCTGGGTGGTTTCGGGCCTATCAGGGTTGGTTTTGGCCAAGGGGCTAATGAACGTCGGAGTGTTTATAAGCCAAACCGGGCCGGCCACGTCCTTGCGGATGTGTTTCCAGAGTTTGTCGATGCCGCGCGATTTGTTATCAGCCTTTTCGACTTCCAGCTTATTGTCTTTGAGCGCCTTCGTAACTTCTTCGAGCGTGCAGTTATAGGGGTCAATTCCGTAACGTTTCCGAATAGTTTCGGCGTAATCCCACTGTTCCCACGGCTGGTTCAGGTCAACCTCAAACTCGCCGAGCTTAAACTGCAGAGTACCAAACGTTTGCTCCAGCACGTATTTAAACAAACTTTCTTGGAACTGCATGCCGGCTTCCCAGTCGGCGTAGGCCCAGTACCATTCCATGGCGACATGTTCCGGAAGGTGTTCGTCGCTGTAGTTTTCGTTTCTAAACCTCGGGCCAATGTCATATACCTTTTCGAACCCTGCACCCAGCAGACGCTTGAGCGGTAGTTCGTGGCTAATGCGTAGGTAAAAGTCGGCGTCGAGGGCATCCATGTGCGTCACAAACGGATTGGCATCTGCCCCGCCGGTGGTATGTTCGAGCACTGGTACGTTTATTTCAGTAAACCCGTCTTTATTTAGGAAATCGCGCGTTGACTGCCAAAACTTGCTGCGGCGAATAAAGCGCTGCCGCACTTCTGGGTTTACGTTCATGTCGACGTAGCGGCGGCGAAAACGCTCTTCTTTGTTAGTAAAGCCATCCTGCTTGGTTGGCATCGGCCTCAGCGATTTGGTAAGTAGCCGTAGCCGTTCAATCTCCACCGATTCTTCGCCGGTTTGCGTTTTGATAACTGTGCCGATGGCTTCGATAAAATCACCGGCGTCCAGCAGAGCGATGTCGGTAATTAGTAGCTCGCTGTTGGTACGGTCGGCCTGGCGGTCGTCTACCTGCCTCCAGAACAGCTGCAGCTCGTCGCTGTTATCCCGAATAACTATGAAAGCAATCTTGCCGAACTTGCGTATTGAACTAATACGTCCAACAACTGTTACGTTTTTGCCTTCCAGTTCAGTAAAATCCTTGTGTACTGCTTGGGTGTTATGGGTGCGTGCGGCCTGCGCCGGGTACGGGTTGATGCCAAGGTTTTTCAGCTCGGCGAGCTTGCGAAGCCGCTCGTCGCGGAGTTCTTTGATTGTAGCCATATGAACAGATTATAGATTATAGAGGTCGGATTTCCGAATGTATTTCATAGAAAGAGAAAAGCTGGCTCAAGATTTTACCTTGAGCTGCACACCTCATCATTAAAAGACAAACCCTTTGAAACTAGCTCAATGGGTTTGTCTACACTTCGCACGCCTGAGCGGGATTGCTTGTGTATGGTCTACGGGCTTAAAGTCGGTGTTACGGAGAGAGACCGAAAATCGGTTTAAGAAATAGCGGCGATTTTGTAGCTGGTGGTGTCGGCGGGGGTGACGATTTCGACTGTGTCACCTTCTTTTTTGCCAAGCAGCACTTTGCCTATCGGCGATTCGTCGGAAATCTTTTGCGCCAGCGGGTCGGCCTCAATCGTTCCCACCACCTGCAACGTCAGGTCTTTTTTGCCGCCGTGAAGCGTCACCGTTGAGCCCAAGCCTACAGATTTGCCTTTGCCACCTTTTATAACCTCAACATTGGCCAAAATGTGATCGATTTCGTCTATGCGGCCGTCGGTGCGCTCCTGCTCTTGGCGAGCGGACTGGTATTCAGCATTTTCATTAAGATCGCCGAGTTCACGAGCAATCTTAATAGCTTCGGCAGTGCCAACGCGCTTGAGACGCAAGCGTTCGACTTCGGCCTTCAGCTCGTCTATGCCTGGCTGGGTCAGGTGGAATAATTTGTTCATAGTTCTCTCCTTAGATGCAATTTTGGTTTGCTGGGACGGCTATAGTATGTCATATCCAGTCGGATAGCTATAGTATCTATTTACTGACCGGCAGTCAAGAGGGATTTTAGGTCTTCAGGGGTGTATAGACTGCTTTCGGATTCGGTGCGCTTTTTGTGCTCGTACTTACCCTGCTCCAATGTCTTGGCGCTCACCACTACACGGTGGGGGATGCCCAGCAGGTCGGCGTCGGCAAATTTCTCGCCCGGGCGGGCATTGCGGTCATCGTAAAGCACTTCTACGCCCGATGCGGTAAGTTCGTCGTAGAGCTTGTCGGCGGCGGTTACAACCGCCTCATCGCCCCCCACAGTGGCCAGGTAGGTGCTAAACGGCGCAATATTTTCGGGCCACACCAGACCGCGCTCATCACTCATTTTTTCGGCTATCACACCCATAACCCGGGTAATGCCTATGCCGTACGATCCAAGATGAATATATTGCTTTTCGCCCTGCTGGTTAGTAAAGCTAAAGTCCATGTCTTCACTTTTTTGCGTTCCAAAGTTAAAGATGTTGCCCACTTCGGCAGTTTTGACCTTTTCGAGCTCTTCGCGCTTAAGGCCGAGCTTGGCTAGGTTGGCATCATCCATCACTTCTTCATTGAGAGCGATGTTTTTCTCGCGGTGCAAGTAAATAATGTCTTCGCCGGCCTCACAGATAGTTTGGAATTCGTGGCTAAACTGTGTAAATGCCCCGCCACTGGCAAAGGTTACATACGTGTCATCGCCGATGCCCAGCCGTTCGTAAACACGCTGGTAGGCTTCGATGGTCGCCTGGTAAAATACCTCGTGCTGCTCAGCGTTTACAGCGCAGGAATACATGTCTTTCATCACAAATTCGCGGCCGCGCATAATGCCGCTTTTGGCTCGCAGCTCGTTGCGCAACTTGGTCTGGAACTGGTAAACACTCATTGGTAGGTCTTTGTAGCTTTCCAGTTGGCGTTTCAGCATTTCCACTATCGGCTCTTCGTGCGACCAACCAAAGCCGACGTCGGTGCCGTCTTTGAGCTGGGATTTGAACCAAATGTCGACCACGTCGTCGCTCCATCGGCCAGTGGTTTCCCACAACTCACGCCGCTGCAGGCCGGTCATGATTAGCTCCTGGCTGTTTATGGCATTCATTTCTTCGCGGACAATCTGTTTGATGTTTTCGATAACCCTCAGCCCCAATGGCAAGTAAGCGTACACCCCAGCCATTTCTTTATAGACATAGCCCGCCCGAATAAGCAGCTGGGCGTTTTTGGAGACTTCGTCGGCGGGAGCGGATTTGCTGGTTTTGGTGAATAGGTGCGTTACACGCATGGTTGTTTCCTCTTAGAATTTGCTTGTTTCATAGTATAGCCACGGAAAATATAAGTAAAATAGATAGCTACCGCCGGGGCGGGAGTTGATAGACCTGGATTGTTGTCAGACGTTTCATGAGCCTATTGTACCTTACTCTTAACTACTTGCCGCAAACAACTGATAACTGATTACAGACCACTGACGACTGACCCCGCCCTAATGGGCCTGCAACAAAAACAGACCAACAAAAGCGATGCCATTTTTAAACCCATGCAACAAAATTCCCGGCCACAAGCTGTCTGTCTTATAGCGTAAGAAACACAGTACCAGGCTAAGCGTAAACGTATCGAGAGCGGCCACCCACAGCAGCGGCTTGCCATTGCCAAATTGGAGGTGCAGCGACGCAAAAATCAGGCTGGTGACTACGACCGCCCACAGCGGGCGGAGTTTGTTCCGCAAGCCGGTAAACAAAAAACCGCGAAACACGATTTCTTCGGCAATGGGCGGCAACACCACCAGACTTATAAAGGTTAGTGCTAGCCCTACTGCACCCGACACGTGGTCAAAGCCCAACTCTTGTTTTTGGCCGCCATTAAGTGATGGTATAAGCCCAGTGGCCACAGTGAACAGTACAGCATAAGTAAAAAAATATACTACAAAGGCAGCTGTGCTATACGCGACATCGCTCAACCGGGGTCTACGCAGGCCAATTGCCCGCAGCGACGAACCGCGGCGGCGCACAAACCACCAAATAGCCCAGACAGTGAGAGCCTCAGCCGCCAAAACGTAGGTAAACTGTGCCAGGGTTGCCTGCGTAACCCAATCGAGAGCCGCTGACCACTTGCCTCCCTGCACGACGCGATACACGGCAGCCAGTAGCAAGCCTAGCGCTGGCGCTACTATCAGCGATACAAATCCGAACACACCCGCCGCGTATAACACCGCCGCCCACGGGCTCCACGGCACCTTGGATGAGTTTGTGTTTTGGGGTTTATCGTTTTTCGTAGGTGACACTACCTGCTCACTCGTTTCCATCACGATAAACTATAAACGAAAACCGCTGGGTGAGTTAGAAAAAGCGTTTGACATCAACAATGCTTACAAGAATTATCAAGCCCAGCAGTAGCGCAAAACCAGTAGCATTTATAAGCTCTTCGCGCCTTGCGCTCAGCGGTTTTTTAATGGCGTGAGCCACCAGTGTAATCCACAGACGACCACCGTCGAGCGCCGGAATCGGCAAAATGTTCATAACCGCCAGCGTTAGTGAAATCACCGCCACAACCATTAAAATAAACCTGAAGCCCAGTTGCGCGCCGTACTTGAACACAAAGAAAATGCCGACCGGGCCCGAGACCTGGCTGCTAGCCTCGGTCTGCGCCGTTTGGCGTGCTACCGTATTGCCCGTAACAGCGCCGGCAATCGTGCCACCCAGTCCCACGAGTGCCTTGCCAAGCCCCTGGAACGTCAGGGCCGTAATCTGCCCCATTGTTCCGCCGGCCACTATGGGCGCACTCCAGGTGGACCGCACCACTGTTAGGCCATCTTGGGTCGGGTAGGTACTAAGACCCAGGTGGCCAATGTGCTTGCCTTTTGCCTTGGCCGCGGCTATTTCGGTGTCACTGCGAAGCGCAATGGTCTTTTCGATGGTTTGGCCAGTGTGTTTGTACCGGATTTGCACCGTTTGGCCGGCGTAGCGTTGCGTCAGATCTTGTAGTGAAACTGCTTGGGTAGGCGTTTGCAGGTGACCGGACGGACCTAGAGCCAGCAGCGTATCGTCGGGCCGAATGCCAGCTGCAGAAGCCGGCGAATCTTTTTCAATAGTGTTTGCCTTGGTGTTATAGACGGCGTGGTTTTGGTAGTGCGCGTCGCGCGCCACCACATATTGGTTATCGACGATGTGCGGCATGCCCACCAGCGCCAACAAAACGAACAGCACATAGGCCGTCACCAGGTTCATAACTACTCCGGCCGCCATAATCTTCGATTTGGTCTTAAGGCTGGCTGCGCCGAAACTACCCTTGGCCGTATCGCTATCGTGCTCGCCTTTAAGTTTTACAAAGCCGCCAAGCGGCAGCAAGTTGATAGTAAAATCCCAGCCGCCGCGCATTCTTTTCTTCCACAGCCGTGGTGGGAAAAATATGCCGAATTCTTCTACCTCGACACCACCTCGTCGGGCCGCCCAAAAATGCCCCAGCTCGTGGATGACCACCAGGCCGATGAACATCACCAGTCCTAAAATAAGTAAAAATATTCCCATGGGTTACGCTCTAGTATATCAGATACAGCTGCAATTTTGCCCTAAACTGCCAGCCCTTACGATCCAAAACGTCTATGCCGGCGGCCGTATTCATCAAGCATTTCGTTTAGCTCGGCCACCGAAAAATCTGGCCATTTGGTAGGAGTAAACATAAACTCGCTGTAGGCGGCCTGCCAAAGCATAAAGTTGCTGAGACGTTGCTCGCCCGAGGTCCGAATAATGAGATCCACCGGGGGTACTCCGCCCGCCCGAAGCTGCTCGGAAATCTGTTCGGCTGTAATGTCTGCTGCTGGTGTGCCGGCTGCAACTAGCTGCTTCATAGCCTCGACAATCTCCTGCTGACCGCCGTAATCCAGGCAAAACAGCAGCGTTCCTCGCGTATTGTCTCGCGTTTCGTCCTCCGCCTGGTGAATGGCTTTTAACAGCGCTTTGCCTATCCGCAGTTTGTTGCCCAGCACATGAACCCGAACGCCGTGGTTTTTTAGGTTTTGGAGTTCATGCTTGAAAATCCACAAGAACAGCCGCATCAGCTGCCGAACTTCGTCGGCCGAGCGGTTCCAGTTTTCGGTCGAAAAAGCATACACCGAAACACATTCCACGCCGCGGTCCAGTGCCGCGTCCAGAATGGTCTCCATGTTGCGGTAGCCGGCCTTGTGGCCCTCGTAAATCGGTAGATTATGTTCCTTGGCCCAGCGACGGTTGCCATCGAGTATCAAGCCCAGATGCTTCGGCATACTCGCCGCATCGGTTGTATTCATATTCATAAAGTATACTCTTGCTCTGTCATTCACATGCAGCAATGACAGAGCAAAATGAGCTCAACACTCATCCCTATACTATTTACTATTTGCTCTCTAGACCGTCATGATTTCTTGCTCTTTCGAGCGGCTGGCGGCTTCTACCTGGGTTTTGGCGCTGTTCATGGCTTCTTCGATGTGGCTTTGCAGCCGCTTGGCATCGTCTTCGCCCAGTTCTTTGTCTTTTTTGGCCTGGTCTACGTCGTCTAGCGACTCACGGCGGATATTGCGCATAGCTATCATGGCGTCTTCTTGCTTAGCACCGAGTTGCTTGACGATTTCGTGGCGGCGCTCTTCGGTGAGTGGTGGGATGGGCACACGCACCACTCGGCCGTCGTCGCTGGGGTTCATGCCCAAAGCTGGATTGTCGCGGATAGCGCTGGCGATAGCCTGTATATTGCCCGGATCAAAGGGGGTTATTTGCAGCAGCTGGGCTTCGGGCGCGCTAATGTTTGCCACTTGGTTGAGTGGCATCGGTGTGCCATATGCTTCCACCGTGACTGCATCGAGCATGCTGGCGCTGGCCCGGCCGGTACGGAGCGTTTTAAGCTGTTCTACGAAGTGCACGACGGCAGCGTCAAACTTGAGCTTTGTCTGGGCGGTAATGTGGTTCGGGTTCATGGGTACTCCTTGTTTCTACCGGGCCATTATACAGCAAAACTGGCTAGCTTGTGGCTAACCGGTTACTACGGAAATTCAAATGGAATCTTGAGTGCGACTTAACCCTACGTAGGTATAGAGTATAAAGTTTAGGCACTCAGGGCTAGTTCACCTATGCGCTGTAGCTGCTCATCACTGAGTTCATCTAATTGGCGGTTGGTGGCTCGTTGGATTAGTTTTATAGCTTTCATGTTGGTTCGTTTTTAGTTTTTTGTTTGTGTTCTTTGTTTTGTAAAACCTAATACCTAATATACACTACTTGTGGTCATTACGCAAGTATATTATACGATTGTACTCTCTATACAGTCTCGGCTCTACCGGGTCAGAGAAAATGGCAGTACCTTTACTCTTATATTTACCCGCTAGAACTGGTTTAGCGAAGATTGCGCCACCTACAACATATGGCGCAATCCCTATCAGCCTGGCGGCACGATTAACGCTTGCTTGGCGAGACCTTGACGCTTCAGCCTCTTTCGGAGGGATGATTACTGCCCAGATATAGCCACCGTGATGTAAAAACGCGCCTGTACGTAGCACACGTTTCCTATTCAACTCAAAGACTGAGTCTTTACCTTTCGTGCAGACAGTTCCCCATAGATTCAGCCACTGAGGCTCCGCTGCGAGGGAGGGCTGAAGGCTATGGGTGGGAGCTTGTCTGCCCTCTAGCCCAGTTTGGTATGTAGTTTCGTCCACTTCCCGAAGCCCCGTTTGTGTAGCAAATAGTGTGTTAAGCAGCTCATAATGCTCTGCAAGCGCAGGATTTTTGAGTTGCGCCAAATAGAGGCTTTCTACAGGAACTTGAGCCCGCTTGGTTTTGAAAACAGTGATAGCTTTGGGACCTTCTCCGACAGGCCATGTGTCATCAAAGCTGAGCTTAGCTAGTGTATTTGGGTCATAAATACCAGCAAAATCAGGGCAAACATTCGCCGCCATAAAATAAACTCCCGCTTAAGTAAGCCGGAGTTTATACTATTTTGCGGTTTTTGCAAGACTTACGAAAGTTCGCCGAGGGCCATGCGCGAAAAGCGACGCACCAAGATGTAAAACCTGATATGCACTCCTTGAGTTTAAAACGCAAGCACTTAGTATGGGCTGGTCAAACGTTTTGATACCCGAGGCAATCCCTTGCTCACCAATCAGGATCAACGATATCAAGAATCGTATTCACTGCTCCGTAAACTGTCATTGAGCTGGTATCAATAACTGTTGCCGCCGGACGATTGGCATAGAAAGTTTGTACTTTATCAAATAGTACGCTTACTTTGTCCGGTGTTAAGCGACCGCCTGGTCGGTAGCCCCGTTCTGCGGCACGGTCTAAGACAACAGACCTATCGGCAGTTAGACATACATCAAATACTGCTGCCCCAAGCTCTTTACCAAGTTTTTCCCATGGAGATACCCACGCTGTTTGATATTTAACGCTGTCGACAACCACAGATGTTTCCTCCGTAAGAGCCCTTCGCGCCATTTGCCTGCCCACTTCGTTGACGGTCCACATCCTAGCCGTAGCTTCATCCTGCCCACAGACATCAGGGAACAAGCCCGTCTCTGGCACCGTATTGCGTAGCTCGTCAGTACTTATGAGCTCTCCGTTTATAGCTTGAGCTAGTTGTCGGGACACTGTACTCTTGCCCACCCCGCACGGCCCATTAACCATAATCATTTTCATTTTTTAAACTACATTTCTTTACATTCTTGATGAAAAGAGAGCGAATAGCCAACGATAGCTAGGAGAGTTCGCCGAGGGCCATGCGCGAAAAGCGACGCACCAAGATGTTTTCGCCAAGGCGGGCATTGTGCTCTTTTACGTACTGACCGAGGGTTTGATCGGGGTTTTTGATGAACGGCTGGTCTAGTAGGCAGCGTTCGGCAAAGTATTTCTTAATTTGTCCTGCAACAATCTGTTCGACCATTTCAGGTTTTTTGCCATCGGCCAGGGCCTTTTCCTTGAACTCAGCGGCAACGCGTTCGCGCTCGGCGGCTGGTATGTCATCTTCGCTCAAAAATTCTGGTGCGCTAGCTGCGACATGCATGGCAACGTCTTTGACAAGGTTGGTAAAGATTTCGTTTCGGGCGACAAAGTCGGTTTCGCAGTTTACCTCTACCAGCACGCCGATGCGCTTGTCGTGCAAATAGCTGCCAATAACACCTTGACGGGCTTCGCGCTCGCCACGCTTTTCGGCCTTGGTCATGCCTTTTTTGCGCATTTCGCTGAGCGCTTTATCGAAATCACCACCTGACTCGTCGAGCGCCCTTTTGGCATCAGTCAGGCCGACGCCGGTTAGATCTTTGAGCCGTTTTACTTCTTCTATACTTACGGACATAGTAATTCTTCTCCTTTATTAGCATGCGACTTGTAACTTGGAACCATGCTGTAGCTGTTATCTTGTAACCTTTGAATCCCGACGGCTACATGATACAGGTTAGTGTACGGTGATAGGCTACAGGGTATAGGTAATCTACTTGGTTTCGGTTTTGTCGGTAGGCTTAGCCGTTTTGGCCTTGCCTGCACTGACGGCGCTAGACATGTAGTCGGCGACCAGTTGGAGCGCCTTGATGGCATCGTCGTTCATGGGGATGGGGTAAGTAATGTCGGTGGGGTCGGCATTGCTGTCGCACAGGCCGACGATGGGCAAGCCGAGTTTTTTGGCTTCTTTAACAGCGTTTACGTCGTGCACTACGTCAAAAACGACGACTGCGCCAGGTTTAGCATTTAGTTCTTTTATACCGCCATATAATACATTTAACTGATCAATTTCTTCCTGAAAACGCTGAACTTCGAGCTTGTTGAATTTGCCGGCGAGTTCGCCGCTGGCCATTTTGCCTTCGAGCTCCACCAGGTGTTTAATTTGTGCACCGATGGTGTTCCAATTGGTAAGCATGCCACCCAACCAACGGTTGGTGACATAGGGCTGCTTTGTGTCTTGAGCCAGCTTTAGGACAATGTCCTGGGCTTGGCGCTTGGTGCCGACGAACAGGATCTGCTTGTCTTTTTCGGCTGTTTCGTTTAGAAACGCCAGGGCAATTTCTAGCTTTTCGACCGTCTTGGTCAGGTCAATAATGTGTGAGCCGCCACGTTTGCTGTGGATGTACTGGCCCATTTTGGGGTGCCAGCGGCTGGTCTGGTGGCCAAAATGCGCACCAGCTTCCAGCAGTTGTTTAATATCTACGTTTGCCATAAATCCTCCGGATTTTAACCGATATCCGAAGTATCCAATCTAGAATTTCGGACTGCTTTCCGATACTTCTATACTTCGACATTCGGGTATCGAAATTAGTAAATTAGTATGTATGCCAACTGATATACACTGAACCTGACTGTTCATGTGTTCATCCTTATACTTCGGTTGGGCTGCCCAGTCGTTCCTGCACGGAGACGACTGGGAGGATGTCGCGGCTCATGCCGCTTCCCTTCCTGCTTCACTAGTTGACCATTTTATTTTAACAGATACGTCTGCCCACATCAAGGGCTACTGGTTGCAAGCATATTTTTGGGTGTCGATACAATATGTGCCAAAGTTTAATCTATTCGAAAACAAAAAAACGGCCCGAGAATGGACCGTTTTTAGGGCGAGAACGAGGCTAACCGACGCGGTACCAGACGGTGTTGCTGTAAATGAAATCGGCGTCCATCCAAGCGATGTTGATGGATATACTAAGGCTGCCGTCGTCCAGCGTGTTACCAGTGTTCGGCGCTACCAGCACGCTGTTTGACGTGCCCTCGGCCTTTTTGATGCTAACCCAAGAACCGTTGGCTGGGCTGGCTGGCAACGTCACCGTAAAGCCACCGCCGGTGGCGCTTACGAGTACGTATTCACCGGCTGCGGCGGTATAGTTGGCGGTTTTAACGGCGGTTACGGTGCGGTTACCGTTACCACCGGCCCCACCAGCGACTGCAGTGTCGACGTAGGTTTTGTTGGCGGCTTGAGTGTTCGTGGTAGGCGTAGGGACAATCGGAGAGGCCGAAAAGGTCTTTACACCGGCAACGGTTTCGACGCCGGAGTTGTGCACCACTGAGCTATCAGTAGCTTTGGCCGTGAGGCCGGGAACGGTTGGAGCCGTAGCTGTGCCGCCGAGGTCACCGGCTAGCTGCACAAGGCCGGGTGTCGTAGTGGTAGCATTGCTTGCACCACCACCGGCAACGGTAGACCAGGCAGCGGCCGTACCGCTAGTAGCCACAATGGCTTGCCCGGCGGTAGGTGTGCCGCTAACGCTAACTCCGTTCACTTTGGCAACCGTAGGAGCAGCGGCAGTTCCGGCCAAATCACCGGCTAGCTGCACCTTACCTTTGGCTACCGTAGTGGCATCGGACACACCAGCTGCGGCGGTCGTATCGACATAGCTTTTAGTGGCAGCATCAGTCGGATTGGTTGGGCCTGGCACGGTAACAGTGCCGCTAAAAGTTGGCGAAGCTAAGGGGGCTTTGGCTGACAAACCGGGAACGGTTGGAGCCGTAGCTGTGCCACCGAGGTCACCGGCTAGCTGCACTCTACCCTTGGTAGTAGTGGTTGCATCAGCCACTCCGGCGGCGGCTGTAGTATCGACATAGGTCTTAGTGGCGGCATCGGTCGCACTGATTGGGGCCGGTACAGTAACGGTACCAGTGAATGTTGGCGAAGCTGACGGAGCTTTGGCAGAT
Organism: Saccharimonadales bacterium (SeqCode); assembly: GCA_038207115.1. Lineage (GTDB taxonomy): Bacteria > Patescibacteriota > Saccharimonadia > Saccharimonadales > UBA4665 > JAJZCD01. The sequence continues at coordinate 12,497 of JBBRAC010000010.1, read as the reverse complement.
AATGCCGCCACAAGGCCGCTAATTTTGCTTTGAGCGATGGCTGCGCCGGCAGAGACTTTGGCGTCTGTAATCGCGCCGTTCGAAATAGCTGGTGCGGCCGGGTTGTTGTTGCCACCAAGATCGCCAGCTAGCTGGACAATGCCCAAGCTGGTGTTACTGGCATTACTGACTGTGCCGGAGCCCGTGGCGGTTGCGGCATTCCACTTGCTGGTTGATGCATTGTAGGTCAGAACCTGAGTATCAGCCGCACCCGCAGCATTTACGTCGCTCAGGTTGGCTAGATTAAGGGTGAGTGCGCCAGAACCGTCCGGCGTAATAGTGTTAACGGATTTGATTGCGCCAGCAGCGGCACTAGAGGCCGAGGAAGCATTTGTGAGAGCAGTATCGATGTCCGCGCCTCGTTTGAGTGAACCATCGATGTTGTGCTCGACACCTAAGAAGCCATTCAGTAATGCTCCCCATTGGCCGTCATCGCCTCCAGGATTTGGTAAACGTTGTGCCACGATAGGTATCCCCTTTTCGATTAAATACTATATGAAAGCGCTCATGTCTTTATATGGCAGATAGTACCAGAATTTTTAGGCTCGCACAAGGTGTTTATATTCTAAGAGCCATTTGCCAAATCGCTTTGATTGCTATACTTTATAGGTATTACGATTACGTTTAAACAAAGGAGATTCACATGGGTTTTGGCGGAACAGGCGGCGGTGGCGGTGCAATCGCAAATGCGACAGATGCTAACATTAGCGTCCCGGCGGCCAATAACATCCTTGTCTACAGCAACCTCGGTAAGTGGACCAACACACCCATCGTCGGTACGGCCGCGCTGGCTACCGGCGGCGGCCAGGAAACCGTTGTCACTTCCAACAGCTCTACTACCACTACCCTTGACCTAGCGAGCGGCAATGTGTTTAACATCACGCTTGTCGGCAACACCACATTTGCGTTTAGCGGCGCAACAAACAGCAAAGCCTGTGCAATTGGCTTATACCTTAGGCAAGACGCTACCGGCGGCCGCACTGTGGCCTGGCCAGCTAGCGTCAAGTGGGCGGGTGGTACAGCTCCTACGCTCACAACTACCGCAAGCGCACTAGACATTTTAGTTTTTGAGTCTCTCGACGGCGGCACTACCTGGTACGGTTCACTCGCTGGCGCAAACTATAGCTAGGGCTACGGTCAATGCGGTCTCACTTTTTTGCAACTCAATTGACTGTGACTAACAGAGGTGTTAGACTATTACCTAACTGTTTGGGATACGCTGTCTGCGATTCGCTCTGCGCTAACCGGCCACCATACATACGAATACAACGTTAAGAGCAAGAGGATTAACCTATGAAAAAAGATTTACACCCCGGCAATTACCGTCCTGTCGTGTTCCTAGACCTAAACAACCAGCAGACTTATCTGACAAAGTCGACGGTAGTTACCACCGAAACAACCACGCTTAACGGCGTGGAGTATCCACTGGTAAAACTGCACATTAGCAGCAGTTCCCACCCGTTCTTTACGGGCGAGGAGCGCGTGCTCGACATCGAAGGCCGCGTCGATAAGTTTAAGGCCCGCAGTGAGGCTGCCAAAGCCGCCAAAGATTCCCGAATCGCTGCCGCCAAAAAGCAGAAGACACGCGCCGCCACCAAGGCAGCCAAAGCCGCCGACGCCCAAGTCGAAAAAGCCGCTGAATAGCTACGCCTAAGTACAGCCACCACAGAGAATTCTCTTCTGGGTGGCTTTTCTTATATACTGAAGCTTAAAGGATTACATGGAAGAGAAAGAACGTCAGATTAGGCAGGAATTCGCAACGGTGCAAGCACGGCTACAAGACCCGAGCGTGTATAGCGACTCGTCGTATCCAAAACTCGCCAAAAGACAAAGCCAGCTCGAAGGTTTGGTTAATTTGCTTGATACTCAAAAACAGCTTGAGTTCGAACGCGCCCAGGCATCACAATTGGCGGCCGGCGGTGATGAGTTAGCTGAGCTGGCTCAGGCAGAGCTGGCCGAGTTAGATACCAAAATCGAGACCAACAGTGCGGCACTTTCCGAAGCCCTGACGCCCAAAGACCCGAATGACGAAAAGGATGCCATCGTCGAAATCCGTGGCGCGGCCGGTGGCGACGAAGCCAGTTTATTTGCGGCCGACTTGTTCCGTATGTACAGCCGCTGGTGCGAAACGCATGGGCACAAGATTGAACTTATTAGCGAAAGCCCGAGTGAAGTCGGCGGTTTTAAAGAAATCATATTTGCGGTGCGTGGCAACGACATGTATAAGCAGCTCAAATACGAAGCCGGCGTACACCGCGTGCAGCGCGTGCCGAGCACCGAAAGTCAGGGGCGCATCCACACTTCCACCGTCACCGTATCAGTACTGCCCGAAGCCGAGGAAACCGATATAGAAATTAGTCCGAACGATCTGCGTATAGATGTGTACCGCAGCGGCGGCCACGGCGGCCAAAGCGTAAACACTACCGACAGTGCGGTGCGAATCACCCACCTGCCCTCCGGCCTGGTGGTCGCCAATCAGGACGAAAAGTCGCAAATTAAAAACAAAGCCAAAGCCATGGGCGTGTTGCGTTCACGACTGCTGGCCATTAAAATTGAGGACGAACAGAAGCAGCTGAGTGATGCCCGCAAAAACTTAATTGGCAGTGGCGACCGCAGTGAAAAAATCCGCACCTACAACTTCCCGCAAGACCGCATAACCGACCACCGTATTGGCTTTTCGCGCAGTAACATTCCGGGTGCGCTAAACGGCGAAATTGACGACCTTATCGAAAAGCTAGCCGAATACGAGCGTCAGCTGATAACTAACGGCCAGTAAGATGCCCGCCTACCTTATAACTGGTCAAGGCGGCAGCGGTAAATCAACCATCCATTCCCTCCTGAAGGAAAAAGGCTACGCATCATTTGACAGTGATGAAATTCCAGGTCTAGCTCGTGCAGAAGACATGGCCGGGAACCCTGTCGATGTTGATTGGAGCGGTTACGTCGATTATTCAAAGATTGCCTTTAATTGGCAGCCTTCTATTCTAGATCAATTTTTAGTCGCACAGCCTGATGTAATTATCTGTGGTAGCGCGTCTAACCAATTACAGCTCCATGATCGATTCGATAAAGTGTATGTTCTGACGCTACCACGAACCGTCCACCAATCGCACCTGCTTGGCAGGAAGAGTGTCTATGGAAAAGATCCGGACATGTTAGCCTATCTGCTCAATATTCAAGAAAGCTTTGCGCAGGAAGCAATTGCGCTTGGCGCAGTAGCAATCGATGCGAGCGTATCGCCAAAAGAAACTCTTAACCAAGTTTTAGGCTTCTTGCATGAACCTAAATAGCTGGCTTAAAGATTCCTCCCGCCGGCTTGAAGCGGCCGGCATTACAACAGCACGACTAGATTGCTTAGTGCTTATTGGTGATGCTTTAGAAAAAGACAAAGCCTGGATACTTTCGCATACGGACCACGCATTACAGAGGTCGGATGTGATAATGTTGAACAATAAAGTTGCTCAACGTGTAAAGCACATTCCCCTGGCCTACATTCGCGGCAAGGTAGAATTTTATGGCCGCGAGTTTTTGGTGACGTCCCACACGCTTGTACCTCGGCCCGAAACCGAAACCATGATACAGCTGCTACATAACGTCATGAACCGCGAAGCTGCTATTCTATCATGGCAAGACGGCGGCCCGCTTACCGGTATTCATCGCCCGCCGAGGCAATCAAAAAAGACTTCCAAAACGAGCGCGCTCATACACACTAACGGAGGTTATAAAGTTGTATGGGAAAAGGTGTCGCGCAAGTTTAGCCACACGAAATATGCTAATCCCCCGTTGCAGCGGTTGGCTCGCCATGACAATGATTTCTGCATTATAGATATAGGCTCGGGCTCGGGTGCAATAGCAATTACTGCCAAATTGCAGTTCCCAGACGCTTGCGTTATTGCTACTGATATCGATAAAAGCTGCCTCTCGGCTGCCCGGAAGAACGCTCAGAAGCTGAAGGCCGACATCGAATTTCTCCGGGGCAATCTTTTGCAGCCCTTCGAAAAACGACCTACGACCAACCAAAAACAGCTCATCCTTCTCTGTAATTTACCCTACGTGCCAGACGATTTTGCCATAAACACAGCGGCTACTCACGAACCAAAACATGCCCTGTTCGGTGGCCCCGACGGCCTAGACTTATACCGACAACTATTCAAGCAGATTGCCGAGGGCAGGCTGAAACCGCAGCACATACTGACCGAGAGCATGCCCCCGCAGCACGCAGCCTTGGCAGAGATTGCCGCTAGCACGGGTTACAATCTGCTTAAAACCGACGATTTCATCCAGGTTTTCACTACCGACAACTGTTTACTGGTTACAGCGACTAATTCCCCGCCGGAGCACTACCCAGCACTACCAAAATAGTCTTAGTGTCGTTACTGCGGCGGATGGTGACTTCTACCGAATCACCTACTTTGTGCTTATCAAGCAATGAGATGACGCTGGTGGTTTGGTTTATGGCTTTGCCGTCTATTTTGGTAATGATGTCACCTGGTTGCACTCCGGCCTTGGCGGCAGGGCCTCCCGACAGAACCGTTTCCTGCCCCGCTTGTTCGGCCGTGGGTACGTAGGCCCCATCGCTAACCGGCAAACTGTACTGCTGCTTCACATCCCCGGTAATCGGCACATACAGCACGCCCATGTACGGTCGCTGCAATTTGCCAGTAGCCTTTACGCTATCTATCAGGCCAGAAAGGTCGTTAATGGGGATAGCAAAGCCGATGCTCTGCGAGTTGCTAGCCACGGCCGTGTTCATACCTATAACACTGCCGTCTAGATTGACCAGCGGGCCGCCAGAGTTGCCTTCGTTTATGGCGGCGTCGGTCTGAAACAAATCGTCGAGATTTTCGCTGCTAGAGCCGTCGCTAGCACTGGCCTGCACGCTGCGCCCATAGCCGGAAATAATGCCACTAGTAACGGTATTTTGGAACTGGCCCAGCGCATTGCCGATGGCAACCACCGTATCGCCCACCTTTACCTTGGCCGAGTTACCAATGGTAGCAGCCACGAGCGATTTGCCCTTGGTATCTTGAATCTTAAGAAAAGCAACGTCTAGTGAATCAGTGTCGTTCGTGCGGCCGAGCACTTTTACGGCGCTGTAAACTGTACCATCACTTAAGGTAATGCTGACGCTGGTTGTGCCAGCGGGTACAACGTGGCGATTAGTCATAATCAACCCGTCGCTGGTTAAAATGATGCCCGTCCCGGCGCTCTGCTGCGTCTGTGTCCCCCCACCGAGGCCAAACAAACTCGCGTAGGGGTTGGCTGGTGCCGCCTGACCCGTCACATTTACCGAAACCACACTCTGGCCGACATTTCTGGCGATATCACTAATGACATCACCCTGGTTTTTCAACACTACGCGCTGCTGACTCACCGATGTAGCCGAGTCGTGCCGGCTGTTGGCGCCAAGCCAACCGCCGCCAAAGCCCAGCGCCATGACTACCAACGCACCCAGAGCGAAAGGCAAGATTTTTTCGTGGTTATGCTGGTGAACCGGTTCGGTATCATCTACGGAGTGTACGCCCGAAGCAGTATCCGAAGACGCCGCAGCGTCGCTGGGCAGCACGGGCTTTTCACGCTCAGTATTTGAACTGGTGGTTTGTGTGTCTGTAGATGCTAGCGATGGCTGCTTCTTGGCCTGTTCATCTGGATTATCTTGCATGATTACCCTCCCTTAGATACGGTTATACTATTTTGTCGCCCCAGTCCGAAAACGTCAGTACCACGAGCACGACTGCTACCATTATAAATAAAATCTGACGCCGTATGTTCATACTTAGACGGTCAAAATGATCCAGGTAGTACAGCGTGCCCAGCCCAATTGCCAGCGCCAGAAGCAGCAAAGTTGGCTGGGCAATCGGCCCGTAAAACAACAACCAGTGGCCGAGCACCCACACCAGCGCCGCGCCAAAATAACCCCAGAAGTACGAAAGCAACCTGGTGTAAGGTTCTTCGTAGCTGTAAAAGAAATGATGGGCCGCAAAAAAACACAAAAAACCGGCGGCAGCTACCAGCGCACCGAGTGCGGCGTGGTCAAACGTAAGAAACAGTGCGCTCAAGCCGGCGGCAAAACCCAACAGTGCCTGCAGTGACACCCAAAGAGTGTCGGCCTTGGGCTTTATGTACAGCAACCAGCCAATCCACAGCGCGGCCCAGACCAGTTGCAGCACTTCTGTGCCACTACTAACCATAAATGCCAGCACCGATAAACCGATGATGATATCGATGGCATTGGCCCGGATATTGGCCAACCAAAAGCGGGGGCGCACAGCAAACATACGCCACTTACTTAACAAAATTAAGCTTAAGGCTAACTGGGTAAAATTGGTCCGAACCAACAAAAAGACAATCAGCGGCAGCAGGCCGTTATACACGAAATAAAATGCATGTGCAAAACCACGGCTAGGCGTCAATTTGTAAAGTAAGGGCCTCACCGTGTCCTCGTTCCTAAGGTTAAGGCGAGTTCGTAGCCAAAAGTAGCCGGCTTAGAGCCGGTTACGAGGATACGGTTAGATCCTTTTAGCCTCATTTGGTATCTAGTATAACAAACTTAGCCGTACCTGCGGGCACACTGACGCCCGCTGGCAAGTTAGTAACCGCTTTAACGCCGTAACGCACCTCTAGGTAGTGCTTGGTAAAGGGATTGTTGCCCTCAGAAAGGTCAACGACTACGGGGCTGGCCAACGGCTGGCTGGCAACAACGGTGGCAGTGACGTTATAGCCATAATTTTTAAGTAGAGCGCCCTTGGCATTGGCGACAATGGCGTTTTGGGCTAGAAGCGTAACCGGCGCGTTTTCCTTAACCAAATAGCCATCCGGGATTTGGCTGTGGACGTAGGCCTGGATGGGGGCGTAATTATCAAAGCCCGCTACCGGCCGCACCACCGATGAGTTGCCAACGCGGTCGGTCGTAACCAATTTGTGACCTTCGTCTGTAAGGCCTACCGATGCTACTTTGCTGTCGCTGACTTTTTGCATGATGCTATACAACCTAGTTGCACCTTGGGTGCTGAGGTCGGAAAACACATTGTTACCAAACGCATTCATAAGCCCCTCTATTTTTGCGGGATTACTCAGCGTGCCGGCAGTCAACACCTTGTCTTTGAGTGCTAGCAAGATTTGACGTTGGCGCTGCGAGCGGGCAAAATCGCTAGTGGTTTCGCGTGAGCGAGCGTACAGGAGCGCCTTGACGCCGTTCATCTGCTGAGGGCCGGCAGTAGCCAGAATGGGGCTATTATGATTTTCCCAGGACATGGTCGGGTCGTAGAGCTGCTCGGGCACATTTACATCTACTCCTCCAACTGTGTCGATGGCCTGGCGGAAGGCCTGGAAATTGACTAGCACGTGATAGTTTACATTTACATCCAACACGTTTTTTATAACTTGATCAACGGACGTAAAGCCGGCTTCTACGGCGTTGGCGTTGGCCTGGCTGGCATCAACCCGGTTGAGATACCGGTATTTACCACTTTCGTACGCTGCATTAATTTTTGCTACCGAGCCAAAATAGTTCACCGGCTGCTTGACCCATAGATCGCGCGGGATACTTACCATGGCCGCGGTATTGTTTAGCGGGTCAACGCTCATAAGGACCATGGTATCGGTAAGATCGGCGCCATCGTGCCCTGGGCCACCGACACCAAGAAGCAGAATGTTAACGCGGCCATCACCCTCCCCTTTTAATAAATCGGGCGTAACCGGCTTACTGGCCAGCGCCGCCACGGTTGTTGTACCTCGGAATACTTTGTGCAGGTTGCTGTAGGCCTTCCACGAAAAAAAGCCACCCGTGCCAAGCACTAGCACGGCCATGGCCGCCGCCGAACGCAAAAGTATGGCCTTTTTTATATGAGTCCGGCGCGTTTGTTTAGCCGGCTGCGCTGGCTTGTAATAGCGGGGTGCGGCAATGCCTGACGACACATCTGCCTGTTTGATGGCCACGCGTGGGCGTACTGGCGGCTGGCCAGCACGAAAAAAATCAGGCCGGAGCGGAGCGAGTTTTGGCCTGTTCTGGGGGTGGTTTGTTTTGCCGCGCGCGGGCGGCCTTATTCCTTCTATATCCATAAGCGAGATTCAGCTAGTAGTATAGCGGAAAAATGCCAGATATACACCCCAAATTCCCGTAACTTTATAGCCAAATGTACCCAACTACCGTATAGTAATGCGAGTGAATGATCTAACTTCAGCTCCAAACAGCGCTCCGCCTGACCCCGAACCAACGCGCACAACTTACCCGCAGCACAAGCCCCATTCTCATACCCACCGTGTTCGCAGCACACTTTCCACCATCGGCATTCTGCTACTAGCCCCAATTATAGCCATTTTGCTTACCATGTATGTGTTCCAGTCGTACCAAGTCGACGGGCCAAGCATGCAAAATACACTGCATAACAACGACCGGTTAATAGTCTGGAAACTACCACGCACGTGGTCTCGACTGACCCATCACCAATACGTTCCCGGGCGTGGCGATGTTGTTATCGTAACCGAATCTGGCCTAAGCAATTACGGTGACACGCAGGACACCAAGCAGTTGGTAAAACGCGTTATTGGCCTGCCAGGTGACCATGTTGTCATCAAAAACAATGCGATTACTATTTATAACGCCCAGTATCCAGAAGGTTTTCAGCCCGACACTATTTTGCCTTACGGCAAAAACGGAGCCATTCCGGCAACGACAAATAATCTCGATGTTACGCTCGGCAGCACTCAGCTATTTATTTGTGGGGATAATCGTCCCGATAGCCTCGACAGCCGTATTTTTGGGCCGATTGAGACCCACCAGGTCATCGGTAAACTAGTGGCGCGCATCTTCCCTATCTCTGACGTCAAAGCGTTTTAGCCGACACCCGAATCCCGAAGCCTGAAATATCGAACTCCCGGCCAAGAAGAAACCAGCAATCAGAAACTAGGAAATAGATATGGGCTGCAGCGTGACGCTAAAGCTTTAGTTCACTCGCATCAACTTTGCCTCAGAGGTCCGGCCATTTGCAGTAGCCTTGGCTCAGTCTGTTGCTATGACTGACAATATCTAATCTCAGGGGATGGGTTCCCTCTTTCGCTGGAATCACAACGCAGAGGAAACAATTAATACCGGGATTAGATTGAGTTTGAGTTGAGGGTATGAAGCACGGGGTAAACTTAGCGTTCGAGCTCGGTCAGGAGCCGAGCAAGCTGCTCGTCGGTAGCAAAACCAATCTCCACCCGACCACCCTTAGCCGTCCGATGGATCCGCACCTTGGCCCCATACCGCTGAGCCAGCCGTTCCGTTTCGGGTGTGTCTCCACTGACCCGTTCCACAGCCTGTTTGGTTTCGCGCACGCCCGCCTTTAGAGAGCTTACGTAGCGTTCGGCCTGGCGCACCGACCAGCCGTTGGTGATAATAAGTCTGAGTAGTTCGGCCTGCAAACTCGCATCGTGTTTAAGAGCCAAAATCTGCCGAGCGTGGCCCTCGCTAATTTCACGCGCTGCCAAAGCATCTCGCGCAGCAGGCGGCAGTTGCAGCAACCGCACGGTGTTATGTAGCGTCGTTTCGGCCTTGCCCAGCCGCTTGGCAATTTCGCTATACGTAAGGTTAAACTGCTGATGTAGGCGTTCTACCGACACCGCTTGTTCGAGCGGACTAAGATCCACGCGTTGGACGTTTTCAAGAATGGCAAGCTCCAACTTTTCTTGTTGTGGCACGGTGCGCACCAGTACCGGCACAGTCTTTAGCCCAGCCAGCTTGGCTGCTCGCCAGCGCCGTTCGCCAGCGATAATGTGATAGGTATCACCCGCCCCTGTAACTACAAGCGGCTGTACGATGCCGTACTGCCGAATACTGGCCGCCAGTTCCTGCAGCGCAGTTTCGTCAAACACGCTGCGCGGTTGCTCTGGGTTGGGAGCAAGTGCCGTAACGCTCAGCTTTTGAACCCTCTCGCTTTCCTCTACCAAAAGTCCGGCATCAAAATTTTGCGGAATCAGCGATCCGAAACCCCTACCCAGCCCTGTTTGTTTTGTAGCCATTGTTATTCTTCCCTCTTCTGCTTACAGGGTATCATTTTTAGCGAGGCGGGTAAATGTGCGACCGCGACCAAAAATGTGTATGGCTGCGAAGCTCCCAGACTTACCCGAGCCGTTTTTCAATTTCCTGAGCCAGATGTTTGTAGGCCCGCGCGCCTTTGCTCCATTTGTCGTGTTCAAAAATGGTACGGCCGTAGCTGGGTGCTTCGGCCAGACGGACATTGCGTGGCACAACCGTTTTGAATAGTTTGTCGCCAAAATGACTAGCCACTTCGGTCTGTACTTGTTCGCTCAAGACCATTCGCTTGTTAAACATGGTCAGCACCACGCCCAAAATTTCAAGATGCGGGTTCAGGTTTTGTTTGACGGCTTGTATGGTTGCAAGCAACTGGCCCAAACCTTCTAGCGCAAAATATTCGGCCTGCACCGGAATCAGCACCTCACTGGCAGCGGCCAGCGCATTGATAGTAAGCAGTCCGAGCGCCGGCGGACAATCGACTATAATAACCTCGGCCTCGACCTGCGCCAACGCCTCGCGCATGCGGAACTCACGCCGCTCCACGTTTACTAGGTCGACTTCCGCCTGGGCCAGCTGGCTGTTTGATGGCAGCACAAACAAATTGGCAATATTGGTCGGCAGAACAATATCTACGGGCCGTTTAGCGCCAACCACAACGTCGTACAATGTCGATCCTAGTGCTTCCTTGTCTATCCCCAGGCTGCTTGTAGCGTTGCCCTGCGGGTCTAGATCTACCAGCAGCACCCGTCGTTTTGCACCCGCCAGTTGGGCAGCCACATTCACGGCGGTAGTCGTTTTACCCACACCGCCTTTTTGGTTGGTTACTGCAATAATATGTTTCATTTTTTATCCGCCACTTACTGGTTTAAGCCTATCACTTATAAACACGACCGTAAAGCAGCCGGCGGTCGCACTTACAGCGGGATCACCTGGCCATTATCGCTAAACGTGTTGGGCCGCACTGTGCCCCACGTAACATTTTGCGGTCCCGAACCCGGACCGGCCATAGAATGGGTGCTAAATGAATACGAACCACGTACGAATTTATTGCCCTGCACATCAAATGTGCCGGTATCGTACATTGCCAAGGTGTAGCCACCACCAATCAGCAAGTTATCGTAAATAGTGTGCAGCCCTACTTCTCCGTCAGCCAAGAATAAGGCGGAGTTACCTCCGAGCCCAAACTGGGCACCATTGACCGGAGTTGGGTCGATATTACACCGAATTACATTTACCGGACCGGCGCCGCCGACGTTTTGGACACCATCGTTGTGGTCTTGGGCGCTCTGGGCCTTGGTGCGGATATAGCATTCCGTAAGCGTTGTGTTACCACCGTTAGCCTTTACGCCGTCCGAACAGCCGATTAGCTTGCAACGGGTAGCGGTGTAGTTTTGGTACGAAAGTGTCTCATTGCCCGCCGTCGTAGTGTCGACCGTGCAATAATTGAGCACCCAGTTTGTCGCAAGTGTGCCGTTTACGGAATTGGTCACTTCGTTATCGAACAAACATCCCACAAATGTCACATTATTAATATCTATCAGGATATTGCCGGTAAAGTGCTGCTTGGTAAGCGTGTCACCGGGGGGCACAAAGTCGCTAATCCAGTGCGTACCGCCTACCACGGCCAAGTCAGATAGCACCAGGTTGCGCCCCAGCCCGCTGTCAAAATACGCCATATAGCCGGTGTTACTCGGCGTTATTTGGTCGCCGTGGATAATCGTGCCGCCGCCTCCCTGCGACGGTGGAGTACCAACCGCAGCTTGCTGTAACCGCCTCGCGAATCGACTCATATTGCTTTAGCTTACCATCCCAGCTTGTGAGGCCACAAGCTAATTATGTAACTTTCACGTAGACTTACTTGCTACGGTGAACTTATAATCTGGCCGCCATTAGGGCCGTCGTACCAACTGTTATTTGTCCATGCGGTGTTAGATGTACCCCAAATTGGAGCATTCCGCATCACGCCGTAGTAACCACCGGCGGGAGTAAACTGTGTACTAATTTTATTATTACTAAAAGTCATGTTGCTGTAGTTCGTGTCGCCACCACCATGAAAAATATAGCCACCACCAGCCAGCAAATTGTTGTCGACGATGATATCAATTAGCGTGCTACCCAGTCCGGCCGCAAACGAAATTACATTTGTTAAACCCTCGTTAGACCACATAAGAACCCGGTTGTGTCGAATGGTTACGCCTATAACGTTTCCATTGGTTCCTTCGGTAATGCCATCAATGTGAGGAAGATTGGTGGGATTTTGTACCCAATCATGAATATAACTGTCTTCGATGGTAAAATTGTCCCCGTCGCGACGGATGCCATCTCCGCTAGAGTTATAAAAATTGCACCGCCTAACCGTTACGAACGACCCGCTTATACCGAGCCAGCTGTTTTGTGGTGCTTGGGCGGTAGTTGGGCCATCTCCATGGATGGCGCAATC
>JBBRAC010000009.1:0-35113 GCA_038207115.1 Saccharimonadales bacterium (SeqCode) | reverse complement strand
CCCACCACGGCGCAATATTTACGGCCGAAGTTTCGGTGTAAAACGGGTGCACTAGCTTGCTGCGGATAAACGTATGGTTCGAGCCGCCATATACTTCCACGCAGTCTTTGTGGCCGGTGGGGTTAGAGGCCGCCGAAGCATCATGCAGATACGAGGTCTCAATGATGGTGCTGCCATCATTATTAAGTGAGACATTATTTTCGCAGTACGAGATGTCACAAGATCTAATGACAAGGCCGCCGCCACTTTGAGCCACAACGCCCATATAGGCACTAGCTGACCCGGCAGCGCCAGGAGGAACGACCGTACAATTTTGGATGGTACAGTTGCTGGCCTGTACCACGATACAAAACGCCGATGAACCGGAATTCTCAATCTGACAACCCGATATGGTGACATTGTTGGCAGCTACCGTAATGGTGCCTGAAACCAGCAAATTCGAGACCACCGCCCCGGCGTACTGACCGTAATACTCCCGCTTGGCGTCAGCTGGTTGCGGGTCCGGCCAATACCGGCAATGCCTGTATTGGTGGCAAAAACTTGGCGCCCGTGGCTGATACCCCCTGATGGAACAGGCAAAACTGTACTTGACTGGAGGCGTCGTGCAAATGGACTCATAATACCCTCTTAATAACCATAAGCATACCTTCTCTGGATGCCCTAAACAAGCACCTGAAAATTATGGGCCGCACGTATCAAGCGGCTGCAATAATTCATTCTGAAAAAACTTACCGTGATGCAGCCGCAGATTGGGTGACGGTCGCGGCGACGAGCCATAATTCACCGTCAAATCACTAACATTTTCGTAGGTACTCGCCGAATCTGGGAAAACCCCATTCTGTGAGCCGTCCAGCAATACCGAAAGCATAACGTAGCGCGTGGTGGCCAAAACATTACAGCCAATGGGGCCGCCGCTGATTGCACTAGCCTGCTGCGAAGCCCCCAGGACGCCAGTCGAATCGGCGACTTTATAGCTAATTGCCCCTAGCCCACTCGGCAGATTTCCGTTATAGGTAATTGAACTGATCACATAGCCGCCGACACCAAGGTCAATCAGCTTTGAATACTGCCCAATTCGAGGTATGACGCTAAGTGATGTGTATTGGACATCATTCAAATATCCACCGCTACTATTGCCGCCGATGACATAGAGGTAGCCGTTGTAGGCGACCGAGGTGTGGACATGCCGGGCGGTAGTAAAGCTAGTGGTGGCGGTCCAGGTGCCGATGGTGCCATTGGCGTTTATGGGAGCATATTGGACATCATTTTGAAAAGTCCCACCCGTAATAGTACCACCGATGACGTAGAGGTAGCCGTTGTAGGCGACCGAGGTATGCTCGTCACGGCCGGTAGTAAAGCTAGTGGTGGCGGTCCAGGTGCCGACGCTACCGTCGGCAGCGTTTATGGGAGCGTATTGGACATCATTCATAGCAGAAGCACCATTGCCACCGAGAATATAGAGATAGCCATTGTAGGCGACCGAGGTGTGGCCATACCGGCCGGTGGTGAAGCTGGCGGTTGGGTTCCAGGTGCCGATGGTGCCATTGGCGTTTATGGGAGCGTATTGGACATCATTCATAGTACCACTACCACCAAAGCCACCGAGAATATAGAGGTAGCCGTTGTAGGCGACCGAGGTGTGGCTATACCGTGGGGTGGTGAAGCTGGCGGTCGGGTTCAGGGTCCACGCGCCAACGACGCCGGCTCCTCCATTATTGATGCCGGCCAGATAGACCGCAGCCGTAACGGTAGTATTGGCAGTCTGCCCACTGGCCAGATACAAATAGCCGTTGTACGCGGCGTAGGCCGAGCCGCCCCGTGCCACGGTAGCGGTCTGGGTACTACACCAAGCTGTACCGCAACCAGCATCGCTAGCAATAGTCCCGGCGGTTGTGAGCTTGGCATAAGACACCGTATTTAGAAAGGTCGCCGTTGCCGTCTTGCCACTACTGACATACAGGTAGCCCGCACTCTGGTAAAATGCCCGGCCGTAAGCGGCGGTTGGCGCGCTAGTGGTTGGCGCCCAGGCACTCAGCGTTCCGGTTGCTGATATCGTGGCATATTGGACATCGGAACAATTGGTACTGGCCGTGCCATTGCAGAGCGTATCCGAGGCCGCGTGGGTTCCACCGTTGATATACAAAATATTACCCGAAACTGCTGCTGCTAAGCCCCATCGTGCAGTTGCAAAAGTCGTCAGCGGGCAGAAGTTGTTGGCACAGCTGGGGTTAACAGCAAAACCCCCTGCCGGGTTTAAGACAGCCGACTGCACGCTGTTTTGATAGGCAACGCAGGCACCGCTGGCAGTAGTACAGCCGCCAATGATATACAAATTGCCATTATAAATAGCCGACGCATGACCGTATGTCGCGGTTAGCCCGGTCGGAGTTGTCACCGCCGTCCAGACAGCCGTCGTATTACCAGTTGTGGTGCTGATTGTCGTATAGTAGACCGTTGGAACTATTGTCGTCGAGGTTAGGCGACCGGCAATATAATACAGCCGTCCCTCGTAAGCTACGGCTGAACCCATCCCCCTGGCGGCTGGCAAAGCATTGGCCGTGTTCGCCCACGTGCCGAGCGTGCCGTCAGCATTAATTGGCGCGAATGAGACAAGCGTGCTGGTCGTGGAGCACGTATCGGCCGACACCACGGTGCAGCCACCAAGCATATACAGGTAGCCATTATAGGCCACACCAGCCGACCAGGCTCTGGCGGTAGCCGGACTGTTAGCTGAGGTCACATAAGATTTGGTAACCGCCGGCGGGTCAATTTTGGCATATTGGACATCATTCAGAGCAGCACCACCAAGGCCGCCGATAACATAGAGATAGCCGTTGTAGACGACCGAGGTGTGCCTCCACCGGGCGGTGGCGAAGCTGGTGGTGACGGTCCAGGTGCCGACGGTACCGTTGGCATTTATGGGAGCGTATTGGGTATCATTCATCGTAGCAGCACCAAAGCCGCCCATGACATAAAGATAGCCGTTGTAGACGACCGAGGTGTGGTTATACCGGGCGGTAATGAAGCTAGTGGTGACGGTCCAGGTGCCGACGGTACCGTCGGCTTTTAGAGGAGCGTATTGAACGTCATTCTGAGCTACAGCGGCAACATAGCCGCCGATGACATAGAGAAAACCGTTGTAGACAACCGAAGTGTGAAACCGACGGGCGCTGATAAAGCTAGTGGTCGAGGCCCAAGTGCCGACGCTGCCGTCGGCATTTAGAGGAGCGTATTCGATATCATTCAAATCAGGACTACCAAAGCCGCCGATGACATAAACATAGCCGTTGTAGACGACCGAGGTGTGATATTGACGGGCGGTGTTGAAGCTAGTGGTCGGGATCCAGGTGCCGACAGTGCCAGTGGCGGCATCTATGGGGGCGTATTGGACGTCATTCAGAGAAACAACATTATAGCCGCCCAGGACATAGAGATAGCCGTTATAGGCGACCGCGGTTTGGCTATTCCGGGGATTGGTGAAGCTAGTGGTCGGGTTCCAAGTGCCAATGGTGCCATTGGCATTTATGGGGGCGTATTGGACGTCATTCATAGCAGAAGCACCATTGCCACCGAGAATATAGAGATAGCCGTTGTAGACAACAGTACTATGCAAGTATCGGGCGGTGGTAAAGCTGGCTCCGGTGAGGGCATTACTCCATCCTGCACTTGCACTACCACCCGTCAACGCACCTCGGTTGATTTGCCCTGCCGGATAATCTATGTTCCCTTCATTATTACCGGTGGTAAAATCGGCCGAGCTGGTAATAACTACGCTCGGGTCGACGGTTATCGGATACGTCAGTTGACTCAGGCCGGTGGCCCGTACTTCGAGGCTGCTGCCATCCAGCACAAAAACAGCCCGGCCCGTAGCCATGGGGCGCTTGCCGGGCCCGGTGGATTGCTTAATAACCGGGGCCGGCAGCGCAAATAGCAAGTGGCTTTTGGTGGCGTGTTGACGGGCGCTTTCAATTTTAACTTGGTCAGTATTGTCACCGTAGCTAATATCGCCGAACAAAGCCGGGTCAGCCGAAAAAATGCCCACCGAACCATCGTCCTGAATTTTAGCTTCCAGTGTACTTGGCAAATTCAACTTGTACGAAAAATGTAGTGAATCACCAATATTGTGCGACAGTACAATATCTTCTTTCATGCCATTATTCTTGGCGCTATATATTAATTTGCCGCCATCTTGAAATGGATAGACTAACTGTCCATTCTTGTCCTGTCCAGGACTGACCTTAAACTCCGGAACCATGCTAAATGACAGGTTGGTGTTGTTATCAAAATAGGTAATACCTTTCGTACCGTCAGATGGTAAATTAACGGAATATAAACTCTTGTCTTTATTGCCCGCTCCGCCCACTTGCGCTTTCAAGGCAGCTAGTGCGCCGGCACCACCCGGCAGCGTACTATTATCCTGCTGGATACCATCCTTGTTAAATTGCCACTGGGCATTTTGGCTATCGTAACTAAACTTTTTTACCAGGTTTTTATTGGTTGAGCCAACTAGCCGGATAGTACTATCGTCGAGCGAGTATCTGTTACGCAAGCTGATCTGCTGCAGCACCGGTAAACAGATGCTCCCCAGTATCAAGAGCGCCAAGCCGGCACGAAACAGCCTGCCCGCAGGTAAAAGGCCCCAGGCATATATCATTTTTGTTCTTATCATTTTGGTATACCGCATGTGCTTATATTCTAATACTTACTGTTGTAACTGAAAACTATATTTCCGATTCGAGTGTTGCCAGTGCTGACCGTTTGCAAACGGATACGCATCGTCATGTAGCCGCCCGGGGTATAGGTACCTGAGCTAAGAGTACAGGCGGTATTATTAGGCGTCCATGTAATGGTCGATCCTGGCGTGATGGATACAAAGTTACAGATCACCGTACCGCCGGTATCCCGAGTTTCAAGGGTGATTGTACCATTCGTGGTATTGGTAGTATAAGCAGTTGCCGACAAGGGATTACTTGCCCAACTATCAAAATCATTCGGTATCGGCACTTGTACGTCAATATCGTAGCTTTGGTTGGTACCTTGCGTCGTCGTCCAGTTGTAGTAATTCATCCTATTAGTAAGGTCAATCCCGCTTGTCATCGTACCGGCATTATTCGATCCAGTGCCGGCGTCTAATACTGCGCCGAGATATTCAGCGTTAAGTGTGATGGTCTTAGAAGGCCGTGATGTGCCATTAAAAACATACGAACCGTTGGAGCTGAAGGTGATGTTGTTGGTAGAACTTCCAATAACCAACGTACTGTTTGGGTTAACGGTGAGGTAGTCAGTACCGGCGTTCTGGACAGCAAAGCGACCGTTTGTGCTACAACTCGTTACACACTGCAGATTAAACAAAATATTTGGATCGGTCGCCGTGTCGGCAGCCGTAATGACAAAGTTCTTAGCATTCGCGAGCAAAATACTGGCCGGCGTGCTTGAGTTATCGTATGCCCCTTGCAGACTTGTTGTCGACGTAACACAGTTCGCATATCCCAGTGTCGCCACTGAACCGGCCACACTGGCAATACTTAAACATTGGTTAGCGACGCCAATACCCGTCGCAAACTGCAAGGTGTAGTCGGCTGCAGTCGTACCGCTGGTTAGGTTAACGGCGTTGGCATTCGTGCTGTTGGCTAGGCTGAGGGTACCTTGCACGGCCGAGGCATCACCAATAATAACCTGGCCGGTGGTACTCGATAGATACTTGGCCGTCAGGATGTTTTTAGCATTGGCTTGGAGCGTTAAGTTACTGGCCGTGGTCTTCAGGTACGACTGAGTGTTAACCCCGTCCCAACTGAGACCGAAGATTTGGTTCTGATCGGGACTAATGACCCCAATACTGGGCTGGTGAGCCACAGCCCGGGCGTCAAGAACAGTGATACCCCGAGCCGTAACGTTTGAGCCCACTAATATACCGAGTGCAATGACTGAGTTAGAGGCACCCGGGTCGTAATTCGGCACATTTAGTTTGGTCTGCAACGTACCGCCCAGTGGGGTGGTGTAGGTGGTGGTACTACCGCCGGTGAGGGTCAGGTACTGAGCTTGCAAGCTGTAGGTAGCTTGCAGGGCATCGACACTGACCAGGTCAGCCGTGGTATCAACGTTAAAGATATTATTCGTACCGAGCGCATTCTTGATGGTCAAGGCATTGCCGTCAGTGTTGGGTTGCAAGAGAGCCCGGCCAGTCGAATCAATGGCGAACGCCGTGGTGCCACCGACCTTCAGGGCATAACTGCCGCCAATCCCGGTATCAAAACTGGTTACCCCAGTACCGCTGAACAGCGCCAAAGCCGAAGCGCCAGTCATTGACCCAATCGTGATTCCCTGCACGGCTGCCCCCGTGCCAATGCCAATGGTGTGGGCGGCCACGTTGGTGCCGATGTTAATGGTAGTGGCGTTGGTGTTACCAAAGGTTAAAATGCCGGCGTTGGTCCGGTCAAAATCAGCAGCTTTAAGTGTTGCGGCAATGCCAATGCCAGTAATGTTGAAATTACCTACGTCGGCCACACCCGGGCTGCTGCCTTGCAGGGTTACGCCGCCGCCACCGCCTGCGCAGGTACCGGCAGTTACGATACCGCCCTGCACTACTTGGTTTTGCATAAACTGCCCACTGCTACAAGTGGTAGTCGAGCCGGCGGTGGCGTTAAAACGGTAGCCGGTGCTAGCATTTACCTGACCGACTACGTCTAGAGCATACGCTGGGGCGGCCGTGCCAACACCAATGCGATCGTTGAGCGTATCGGCCATAAACAAGTTGCTAGTGCCGGCCATATCTTGGATTTGGAACGCAGTGGTGCTATTTGAGTTGTTCTGGAATGCTGTAGGGCTATTAATAACACCCCTTAATTGTATGGAACCGATATTGTATGGTGTAAGACTACCACCCGCCTGCAACTGTATGGCGTCCAAGTATAGTATCTGGCCAGTAGTTGTGGCCGTGATGTTAATGGAGGTCGTGGCGCCGACCGTTGTGACATTACAGAAGTACCGTTGAAAACCGGTCGTAGAGACGGTTGTGCTGTTAAGCGTACAGGTACCGCCTCCGCTTAGGCTGGCGGCAAGACCGGTAATAGCCGCGCCGCCTTTTGCGTAAAAGCTCAGTGTGTAGGCAGCAGCTGGCTGCGTGCCCCCGGAAATGCCTGCGGCGGTTATCTGCACACCAGTGCCACCTACCGACCCCAAAGTCACTGCCAAGCTGGCAATACCCGCATATGTTTGGCTCTTGGTAACGTTGCGGGCAATGCTAGCAGCAGTACCGGTAGCAGCCCAACCGGTAGTGTTCACTTCAAAGCCAGGGTTCATCAGTAAGTTTACCGAACTGGTAGTGTCTACCAGGAAAACCGCCTGGCCGGCGGCGTTCTGAACCTGGAAAGCCGTGGCAGAGTTTGTGATGGTCTTTACAATAGTGCTGGCTGCTGAGTTATTGGTAACGAAGTTAATGTTACCGGTGCCACTTTGGATGGTCGTTGCACTGGCGCCATTCGTGCTACCAATGGTAATCCCTTGCACAGCTGACGCTGATGTACCGATTGCTATGGTGTGGGTGACACCTGAGTTACCAATGGCAATGGTCTGGCCGGCTACCGAAGCATCTACCGTAACACCGCCGGCACCCTGCACGGTAAGAAGTCCTGCCGTGGTACTCAAGATACTGGCTGCACCGCTGGTAATATTGCCGATACTCGTTAAGTTACCGCTGGCATCGACACGAGTTACCCCCGCCGTCTGTAGCGCGGAAGTTGCGTTAAATGTTGCTGCCTTACCTACGCTGTCGATGTTAAAGTTAGCACTTGCCTGTAAACTTACCCCGTTTTGTATAAACCCGGTCCCAGCAGCTGCGGTCGTCAGCAGATTGTAAGTCCCTGCCGCACCCTGGTCCTGGATAACGAACGTTTGGTTGCCCACGGTTGGAGCCTGGATGCTGAGTGTTGAGCGGTTTGCACCACTGGTGGTTGCGAGCTGTCCGGCGGTAAAGGCATACGGTACGGCTGTTAGCGGCAGCCGCGGCGCCATTTCGGCGTCAGCCGGAGAACAAGCAGCAAACGAAGCACAGCCACCGCTACCCCGTACGGTCATGGTCAACCAGAGTTGTTGGTCCCAGTTGATGGTGCCCGGGAACGGCGTAACGGTACCCAGACCGGTCGAGAGATAACCATTGACGGTCGTCATACCTTGCGCAGCGTTGTTCAGGTAGTCCTCGGTCCAAAGTGCAACGCCACCAGAACTCGCGCTGTACAGCTTAAACTCGACGTTATACGTACCATCTGGCACAATTGCACCGGCGACCGTTTGCAAGCGAGCCTGGAAGTTTACCGTGTTAGATGTAGCTGCCTGGGCATACGGTGTTGATTGAGCGTTGATAAATAGCAAAGAAAAAACACCGAAAATGGCGAGTAACACAGGAGTGAACCTGTGCACAAAGAGTACTCGCCTTTTCGGTGTTTGTTGTATCATTTTGTTTGAAGTTGTTTGTTTGTGTTATTCGAACTTTTTGTTTAACACTCTTCTATTTTCCCTCTTTACGTACGGGGTTACAAGGGTGAAGTGAATAAATAATGTAGCCGCCTACTATTTTGAAATGACATTATTTACGTACTTATACGTTGTTACTGTTACAACTATTAGTTAATGTATCTGATGGCAACGGATGAGTGACGAGTTAAAAATACTTTATTGCTATTGCTAATCTTATGTATTATTTACTACGCTTATTCTTATTGCTGCTTTTGGAGCTTTAGTTATCCACAGCCATTCGCATACATAAAACTCCCTGCTGATCGGCAGGGAGTTTTATGATGGTAGCTTACGTGCTACGAGTGGAAGAACCGCTTAGACTATTTTGTCTATTTTGAGGATAGTCTGAGATTGGCGGTGACCATGTAGTTTGTGCACACGCTTTTTGGCTTTGTAGCGGATAGCGGTGACCTTTTCGGCCCGAGCTTCGTTATCGACTACTGTAGCGGTGACGCTTGCGCCTTTAACGAGCGGTGTACCTACGGTTACTTTAGTACCGTCTATAACCAACATCGCGTCAAAGCTGACGCTCTCTTTGGCGTCGTTCAAACGCTCTACGGTAACAGTTTCGCCCTCAGAGACAATATACTGTTTACCACCGGTAGCTATAACTGCTTTTTTCATTCATTTATTCCTTAGAGAATTTAGATACCAATTAATACTAACAGATGTAAGCACCCCTGTAAAGGCTGGAGAATACCGAAACCCGAAATCCGAAGTATTGAATCGGGGCGAACCCCGACACCCGAAGTGCCGAATTCCGGGAAGAAGTGAGAAGTGGGATTTGAGATTATAGATAAGAACTGAGAATTGGGGGATGGGATTAGAGAGTAGGACCGGGGTAAAGCCAAGCCATAGTTAACGAGTACCGATTTACCTCGGTTGTGCGGCCATTCGGAGTTTCACGGCTCAATCTGTTAGTACTACTAACGATGCCTAATCTCAGGGAATGGATTCCAGCCTTCGTCATCCCGAATTAGTTTCGGAACTGGAATGACGATGGGGTGGGGATATTTATTAGGCTTTGGCGAGAGCCAGCGAAACTGCGTAGCCGTCTACCGTAAGTTCTGCAGTGTACCCTGTTGGCTGAGCTTTGTTGAGGCTCACAGCCAGCGTTTCGGCCGTAATAACCTCTGCATATTCAGCGAGCGCTTGCTGAACTTCTTTATCATCAGTCACTAGCGAAAGTTCTATTCGATCGTCCACTTGCAGCCCAGCACTCTTCCTAGCTGTTTGGACCTGCCGCACGAGTTCGCGCATCAGCCCTTCCCGCTTGAGTTCCGGCGTTATTTCGGTGTCTAACACGACTAACTTGTGAGTTTTAGATGGTTGCTCTCCAGCATCCTGAAGTTTTTCTCCAGAATTTTGAGCTGATTCTTTACTAACGACGAGTTGTTTTACGTTGAGTTCTTCGAGAAGTATGGCCTGTAGCTCAGCGCTCAGTTCTTCCCTGTCGGCAGGCACGGTTATAGTTACTTTTGCCAGAGGCTGGCGCACTTTAAGTTTGGCGGCGGCACGGTCCGATAGGCCCTCGTTTATGGCCTCACGCACAAATGCCATATCTTGCAGAGCTTTTCCATTTACCGCACCGGGCCTTGGCCAGTCCAGCAAGTGCACGCTCTCGCCGCCAGTCAGCTTTTGGTACAGCTCTTCGGCCAAGAATGGCGTAAAGGGCCCAAGGATTATGCTCAGCCGAACCAGCACGTAGTGCAGCGTGCAGTAGGCGTCGTTTTTATCGGCATCGTTACCACTTTTCCAGAAGCGGCGGCGGCTGCGGCGGACGTACCAGTTGCTGGCATCGTCTAGGAACGGCAGTACCGCTTCGAGCGCGCCCGGAATGTCGTAGGCATCCATCTTTTCGGTCACCTGTGTCTGAAGCTGATGTAACCGCGACAACACCCAAATATCAAGTGGATTGGTCATATTTACAGATGGGTCGTCGGCATTTCCGTCCCAATCCCAGCCATCTACTGATGCGTAGAGCGTAAAGAAATCGTACATGTTCCACACCATCGCCAGCTTACGGCCTACATCCTGCATATCTTTGTCGAGCAAGGTAAAATCTTCGCCATTCAGCACAGGACTTGAAAGCAGCAGGAAGCGCAGGCTATCGGCCGAATACCTATCCATTGCCTCGTTCGGATCGGTAAAATTCCCTCTTGATTTACTTAGCTTAAAGCCGTCGTTGCCCATAAGGTTACCGGTCGTAATGACATTCTTATAAGCATTTTTGCCAAACAGGCCCACGTTTACAGCGTGCACGTAGTAAAACCAAGCGCGTACCTGGCCTACGTATTCCACGATGAAATCACCGGGGAAGCTGGCCTCAAACTTCTCTTTGTTCTCGAATGGATAGTGGAATTGAGCAAACGGCATACTGCCACTTTCGAACCAGCAATCTAGCACCTTGTCAATGCGCTGGTAGTGCACGCCACCTAAATCAAATTCAATATCATCAACCCAAGGACGGTGGTAATCTTCTAGCTCCACACCGCTCAACTCCTTGAGTTCGGCATAGCTACCGACTACTTTGATGTGCTCATTGCCATCGGCATCGGTGCCTTTCCATACCGGCATAGCAGTGGCCCAAAAGCGGTCCCGGCTAAGGTTCCAATCTGGGGCCTGCTGGACAGTCTTTTCAAACCGGCCGTGCTTTATATGCTCAGGGAACCAGGTGATATGTTCGTCGTTCTGTTCCAGCATTTCAGTCCGTTGCCCATCAATGTCCATAAACCAACTGGGGTGGGCTCGGTACATAAGGCGATTACCGTTGCGGAGATTGTGTGGGTATTCGTGCTGAATATAATCAATCTTCCACACGATTCCCCGTTCATGCAGATTCTTAGCAATAGCCTTGTTGGTTTCCCAGACATCCAAGCCCTGCCAGTCGCCCTCGGTGTATTTGCCATATTCGTCAAGTACGTGGGCCACCGGAATACCCTTGGCCCGGGCCAGGTCAAAGTCCTCTTCGCCATATGCCGGTGCCAGATGAACTATCCCAGTACCGTTTTCGGTCGTCACGTAGTCCGCATGCCAAATCTTGTGTGCACCCTCACCACGGTCTACGAACAGCGGCTCGTAGCTTTTACCTACTAGTTCCGAACCCTTAAAGCTCCCTAGCGTTTCAAATGGAACTGGCTTATGTTTTTCGTCAGTAAGAACTTTTGCCAGTAGGTCTGTTGCTAAAATTACATTACTTCCATCTTCCAGTTTAACTTCGGTGTAATCGGTTTCCTTGTTAACTGCTACAGCAGTATTGCCAGGAAGCGTCCATGGTGTGGTGGTCCATGCCAACACGTAACGATCCTCACCTTTTAGCTTAAATTTCACATAGACACTCGGGTCAGTTACCACCTGATAGGCGCCGGCATCCATGGTCACTTCGGCCTTACTGAGGGGCGTTGCCCACTTGGTGTCATACATCAGCACACGCTCACCTTCATAGATCTTTCCCTTGTCGTAGAGCTGTTTGAATGCCCACCAGACGCTTTCCATATAGTCCTTATCCATGGTTTTGTAGGCGCCCTTAAAATCAACCCAGCGGCCAATACGGTCCACCGTGTCTTCCCAGAGACTGCTGGTCTGCACCATGCTCTCACGGGCGGTAGTGATGTAATCTTCTAGGCTAATTTTGGTACCGATGTCGTGGCGGTCGGTAATTCCAAGCTTTTTCTCGACGAAGTTCTCTGCCGGCAAGCCGTGGCAGTCCCAACCCCACACCCGCTCGACACGCCTGCCCTGCATGGTCCAGTAACGCGGCACAGCATCCTTTACGATACTACTAAGCAATGTACCGTGGTGAGGCACACCGGTGATGAATGGCGGGCCATCGTAGAACACGTAGGCATTGTCTACCGGCCGCTGTTCAACCGATTTTTCAAATGTCTTGTTTTGCTTCCATTGCAGCACCAAATCCTTTTCGTACTCGATGGCTTTACGCCGGCTGTTGGCTCTAAATTTCATCATCTGCCTCCGTTATTCCATATTCACGTAGTATCGTGTCCGGGTCTTCACCCATTTCCAGTGAGCGACCGTAGAAGTATTCTAAGCGCTCGCCTTGGTCAGGAATGTCGAGAAGGAATTCCTTATCATCGTCATTTAGGTACGTGTCAATCAGCGTGTCTAGAGCCTCTTTCCTGGCTTGCTCATACGGATCATGTTGCTCACTTGGCTGTTCGGAATTGTCCATGGTTTGTCCTTTCAAAACAAAAAATCATCTCGTTTGAATGTCAGAACCATTGTTGTAGCTGTAGGCCCTTCGACTGTGCTTAGGGTGTTGCGTAACAACGGCGATACCATCTGACTTCCAAACGAGATGATTCTCATTTAGCGCTTAATTGACTGCGGTCTAACGGGCCGGGCCGGTAGGTTCTACTGGGGTAGTATTATAATTTTATTATAATAACCCGTTCTGCCTACTGCTTCGCGGCTGATAACCGCTCACGTGGTCGTAACCACAACGCATTTCCCTTCCATAATAACTGCTAAGCGCGCAACTTTCAAGAGTGCGCGCACCAAAAAATATGCAATGAGTTGGGCGGCTTAACCCTGGAGGCTAAAAACGTAACCGGCGACTTCGTCGAGTCGCGGCAGCTCGCTGCCCTGCCAATGCTTGATGTAACTGCCGTCGGATCCAAGGATAAGGATAGCTGGCTGCGACATAATATCGTAGAGGCTGGCCGTAGAATAGCCTTCACGGCTGTCGTAGTCGAGCACCTGGAGGTGATGCTCGTCCACGCCATGGCGAGTCTGCAAATCACGCACAAACTCTTCCACGAGTCGGGCATACTCCGAATTCGGCCGGTACAACACAAGCACTTTCATACTGTCCCCAGTTTAGCATAGTGCGGGAATGTAGTGGCAATAGGCACGATTTCCGAAATCCGAAGTAGCGAATTGGGGCGGCATCCGAAGTGTCGATTTCCGGGGAAATGGGAATTGGGATTAGAGAGTAGCAATGGGGTAAAGCCAAGTCATAGTTAGCTCCCACCGATTTGGCTCGGTGGTCCGGCCATTCGGAGTAGCCCTGGATCAGCCTGTTTCGTGAAAGCTACAATACCTCGCTCGATTAGAGCGAGACGGCCAAACTTGTTCGAGCTGTCCTTTAAGGCGAGTTGTTTGGCTGGTTGTAGTCTTTCACAACAGCTGACCACGGCTACGGAGCCTGGCCGGATGGTTTTGGTTACTTTTGACAGCAAAAGTAACAGAGAGAAAGACAAAGAGTGACACATGGGGTGGCGCTGGGTGGTGAACGTACGGGGTTCCGAAACTAGTTCGGGATGACGAGGGCGGGAGCATGGATTCCAGCTTTCGCTGGGATGACAACCGGTGAGAGAGTGGCGCTGGGTGGCGGAGAGTACCTCTTTGAAGTTCGGAAAGTATCAATTAGCGATTAGCTATGACCAATGGATTAGCGATTAACGATGCGCGATTAAGTCGCCGAATCGCCAATTCATCGCCAATTGCTAATTTCCGAACTTCAGTCAGCAATGTGAGTAGGTAGCTTGTTGGTGACGGACACCAAAAAGACCCCTTGCGGGGTCTTTTTGTGGGGGCTAAAGCCTAGAGGCTTACGAACAGCCCGTAGTAGAGCCGCAGGAGCTACAGACGTAGCAACTGCCGGCGCGCTGGGTCTGATTGCCACAGTTGTAGCACAGTGGCGCACCCGCGTCGGCCACCAGCGTGCTGTCATCGCCACCACTTACGGCAGGCGCTTCGCTAACTGATGGTGAGTTAGCCGGGTGCGGTGCACTGGCCGCCTTAATGGGCTCTTCGGAACCGATGGCCGTTAGCTGTATCGGAGCAGGCTGAGCCACTTCCAGCAAGCTGGTCTGGGTATCGGGCATGTCGTCAAGACTGGCGAGTCCTAGCTCCAGACGGTCGTCAAAACTCAGGTAGTCGAGCGCCAAGCGGCGAACGATGTAATCGGTAATTGAACTGGCTGTCCGAATCTCAGTGTCGTCAGTAATGCCACTAGGAGCAAAACTGGTGCCGCGCAGGGTTTTAACGTAGCTCTTCAGAGGCACACCATACTGCAAGCCGTGGCTAACCGAAATCGCAAAAGAGTCCATTAGGCCGCTTAGAGTACTTCCCTGCTTGCTCACCATTACAAACAACTCGCCGGGCGCACCATCGTCGTATTCACCCACCGTAAAGTAGCCTTCCAAATCAGCAATTTCAAACTTGTAGGTCTTGCCATTACGCACCTTGGGCAGTCTGCGACGGACTGCACCCTTTACGACAATCCGGCCGTCAAGCAAGCTGGCCGTAATGGGGGCCGGAGTGGCAGTACTGGCTTGGGCAGCAGCTCCAGCTTCGGCCGCTAGAGCAGCGTGGGCTTCTTCTTTATCGGCCGCTGGAACATCTTTTTTGGCCATGCTGAGTGGTTGGGCCACCTTACAGTTATCCCGGTAGATGGCAACGGCCTTTAGGCCGAGCTTCCATGAGTCAAGGTGAATTTGCTCGATGTCTTCGACAGTAGCGTCCTCTGGCATGTTCACGGTCTTACTGATAGCTCCCGACAGGAAGGGCTGCACGGCAGCCATCATCTTAACGTGGCCCAGATAATGAATGGCGTTGTCGCCCATGGAGCACGCAAACACCGGTTCGTGGCCTTTCTGCAAATGCGGGGCGCCCAAAATAGTCTTTTCTAGGTCGATGTAAGCCACAATGTCTTTGACCTGCTCTGGAGTGTAACCGAGGGCTTTGAGGGCGCGAGGCACAGTTTGGTTCACAATGCTCATAGTGCCACCGCCGACCAATTTTTTGACCTTAACAAGTCCCAAATCTGGCTCAATCCCGGTAGTATCACAGTCCATCATCAGGCCAATCGTGCCGGTAGGCGCGAGCACGCTAGCCTGGCTGTTACGGACACCGTACAGCTCACCGAGCTCGACGGCTTCGTCCCAAGCCTGGGTGGCTGCACTCAGTAGGTCTTCGGCAGCCAAAGAGGCGTCGATGTGGTCGACAGCTTCGCGGTGCATACGCAGTACGTGCAACATGCCTTCGCGGTCTTTGTGAAAGCCAGCAAACGGCCCGACCTTGCGGGCAATTTTGGCACTGGTAGCGTAGCTGTGGCCAGTTAGTACAGCGGTGATGGCAGCTGCCTGGGCACGACCCTCACTACTGTCATAGGGCAGGCCTTGGGCCATTAGCAATGCACCCAGGTTGGCGTAGCCAATACCAAGCTCGCGGTAGGCCTTGGCGTTTTTGGTAATACGCTGCGTCGGGTACTCGCTGTAGCCTACCAAAATTTCCTGGGCCGTAAAGACCAGTTCGATGGTGTGTTTAAAGGCTTCAATGTCAAAACTAAAATCGTCATTGAGGTACTTCAGCAGGTTGATACTGGCCAAGTTGCAGGCCGAGTTATCAAGGTGCATGTATTCACTACAGGGGTTACTACCATTGATTCGTCCGGCGACCGGAGTGGTGTGCCATTTGTTGATGATGGTATCGAACTGTAAGCCTGGGTCGGCACACTTCCAGGCTGCTTCGGCAATCTGCCGCCAGAGGTCGCGGGCTCTTATGGTCTTGATGGTTTTGCCGCTAGTAACGGCCTTGAGGTCCCAATTGGCATCTGCATCGACGGCCTGCATAAACTCGTCGGTCACGCGCACCGAGTTGTTGGCGTTCTGGTACTGCACGCTAAAGATGTCCTTGCCATCGAGAGACATATCGAAGCCGGCGGCTTGCAGCACGCGGGCCTTGTCCTCCTCGATGGACTTGCACCAGATGAATTCCTCGACGTCCGGGTGGTCAACGTTCATGATGACCATTTTGGCGGCGCGACGGGTTTTGCCACCGCTCTTAATAGCCCCGGCACTGGCGTCTGCGCCGCGCATGAAACTCAGCGGGCCGCTGGCCGTACCGGCTGATTTACCAAGTTTTTCGACAGAGCTGCGGATGGCGCTGATGTTGACGCCGCTACCGCTGCCGCCCTTAAAAATCATGCCTTCGTCGGTGTACCACTGTAAAATTGCCGGCATTGTGTCCTCAACACCCAAAATAAAGCAGGCACTGGCTTGCTGGGCGCGCTCCGGCGCACCAATGTTGAACCACACTGGGCTATTGAAAGCCGCGCGCTGGGTCGCCAGCACATACTTGAGCTCTTCGCGGTACGTTTCGGCCTCGGCGCCAGACTCGAAGTAGCCTTCCTGCTGGCCCTGTCGCACGACGGTGTCGACCACCCGGTCGATAAGATGCTTCAGGCTGGTTTCGCGCTCTGCAGTGCCGGGCGTACCGGTAAAGTATTTCTGAGCGACGATATTGAGCGCGTTCATACTCCAGCCTTCGGGAATTTCAATGTCTTTCTGTTCGAAGACGGCTTCGCCGGTAAACGGATTTTTAATGCTCGAATCACGCTTGATCCATTTGAGCGCATCGTACGCTTTAGTCTTGGGCTGCGTAAAAAAGCGCACCACACCACTGTTTGTTGCCTGTCCCATAGTATTCTCCCCTCACTCCCCTGGCTACCACCCCTGGTAACCAAACTATATTTTATTGTTTTTGTTAGAGACGTTAGCTCTAACTCTGTCACCCTCCCCCGAGTGCTCAAAGCTTTGGCAAGCTCTCCGTGAAGTTTAATGCTGGATGTAAACTTCAGGGAAAGCCGACGGAAACTTTGGCCCTAGTGCTTAGGCAGATCCTATGCCGACTGGCTTATCGTCGGAACGCCGTTTGCGCATTTGCGTCAGTTCGCGTTCAAAATTGGCGATGTCTTTGAACCGGCGGTACACACTGGCGAAACGAACGTAGGCGACTTCGTTCAGATCGGGCAAAAGTTCCATAACTAGTTCGCCTATCTTACCCGATGGCACTTCTTGCTCCGGGCAGTTGTAGAGCTGCTGTTCTACACTGCTCACCAGCTGCTCGAGCTGCATGCTCGTTACCGGCGTTTTTTCGCAGGCCCGGTACAACCCGGCCAGCAACTTTTGCCGGCTAAAGAGCTGGCGCGTGCCGTCGTTTTTTACGACTACCAGCTGCGGCCGCTCTAGGCGCTCGTAGGTCGTAAACCGATACCCACAATGCACACAAGCGCGGCGGCGGCGAACCGCTTGGGCAGCGTCTACGTCACGGCTTTCGATAACCTTCGTGTCATCATTGTTACATTGGCCACATTTCATACGCTTTGCCTTTCTTTTTATGATCCATCGAGGGCATAGGTGTTAGGGCGAAGAGCTTAGTTCGAAACGTAAGAACCTGAACCATCGTCGTGCACTTGAACCCTAAACTAAACCCTATACCCCTGCCCTAGACCCGTGCTCTAAGTTTGTAATGTGCGGCTAGAGATGTTTCAAGGCGGCAACGAATAATGTTGCCCCTCCTACTACATATAGCGTTTGCTACATCAATCATACCGCCATAGGTAGTGCGTCTGCAAGCCTAATATCGGTGTATTATTTAATACACAAGCGGTTAATTACCCCTGTTATTTATGGTTCTCGTCGGAAGAGGCACTATCGTCTTCCATTTTTTGGGTGTCAGAATCTTTAGCGGCGTTGCGCTTTGTCAGACGGCGCAAGAACGAGGGGCGCTCCAACTCTTCCTCGTCGTGGCGTGAAATAACAGCGGTCGGCTTATCATCTTCTTGGTCTTCCGGAAGGGACCAGATATTGGGCATTGGTTCATCATTGTGAAAGTCGGTGGCTTGCTCGGTGTGCTCTTTTAAATCCATGTCTATTGCTGGCACATCTTTATCGGTATCTGTGGTTCCCTGAATCAAAACCAAAGGCTCATCATCTTGGGTGATAGCAGCCGGGGCAGTTTGACGGTTGGCAAAATAAGAGGCGTCAAAACCGGTTGCGACAACGGTGATGATAATTTCACCTTCCAATTCGGGGCTAATGGTTGCACCAAATATAATGTTGGCATCTGGATCGGCGGCGGCAGTGATGGCTTCGGCGGCCGAATTGATTTCGTGCATACTGAGGTCGTTGCCACCAATAACGTTAAACAAAATACCGCGAGCCCCGTCGATACTGACTTCCAGCAGCGGACTTTCTATAGCTTGAGTAGCAGCTTGTAGCGCACGGTTGTCGCCGCTCGCCCGGCCGATGCCCATCAGGGCCGAACCGGCGTTACTCATAACAGCTTTAACGTCGGCAAAATCTAGGTTAATAAGCCCCTGTACGGTAATAAGGTCCGAAATACCCTGCACGCCCTGGCGCAAAACGTCATCGGCAACTTTAAAGGCTTCCATAAGTGGTGTCTGGCGGTCAATTGTCTGGAGCAACCGGTCGTTCGGGATAATTATCAGCGTATCGACAGAACTCCGAAGATTATTGATAGCAACCTCGGCGTTACGTCGACGCTTTTCACCTTCGAAGGCAAATGGCTTTGTTGCAAATCCTATAACAAGAATGTCGAGGTCTTTGGCAATTTTGGCGACAATATAGCCTGCCCCGCTGCCCGTACCACCACCAGCACCGATGGTAATAAATACCATGTCTGCGCCCTGCAGCGCTTGCTTGATTTCATCGCGTGATTCTTCGGCGGCCTTTTCGCCAATGCTCGGGTCCGCGCCAGCGCCGAGGCCACGGGTAGTGTCGCGGCCAATGTGGAGATTTACGTCAGCCTTGGAGTTTTGCAGTGCCTGGGCATCAGTGTTGATAGCTACAAATTCTACGCCCTCTATACCGGCGTCTACCATGCGGTTAATGGCTGCGCCACCTGCGCCACCGACGCCCACCACTTTAATACGTGCGAACGTCTCGATAGCCGGATTTACTGCTTGTGCCATAACACTTCGTTCCCTTCACTTATTGCTAGCCCTGAGTATAGCGGCTTGGCTAAAGGAGTTCAAGGCCGGTTGGACACATATGTGGTACACCGGACTTTTTGCTGAACAATTTGCAGCTTGGTTGCAGAAATGGCCGAAAACCCATGAATACTATTTTTGCCCTCGAACCACGCGTCGATTGTGCACCGGACTGTCCGGCTTCCGCTTCTAAGAATAAATTTTTCCCTGTGTTGTCATTCCAACGAAAGCTGGAATCCATCCCCTGTTCCTAAACAGGAATTCTATACTTCGACACTTCGGGTACCGACCATTTTCGATACTTCTAAAATCGGGTTCCGGCTATCTAGCTTTTGAAACGGCCAAAAAAGCGGCCGACAGCAGCCGGCATGGCACTCGTAGAGAACTGTTTGGAAGTTTGCTGTTGTTCGGCGGCGTAGGGGCTCAGTAGTATATCAAGCAGCATCAAGCCGGCGGCAGTCGCGAACGCTGATTTGTCAACGGTATCGACTAGGCCAGCTAGGCCACGGACCTTGCCAAGGCGAGCTGGTAGCTGCAGTTTATCACGGGTAAATTCGGCCAAACCCGGTAGCTGGGCCGTGCCGCCAACGATAACAACGCCACCCGGCAGTTTGCGTGACCGGCGTATGCGCTGCAGTTCTTTCTCGACGTACTCCAGTAGTTCCTCGACACGAGCTTCGACTATCATGTTTACTTCTGCACCCGAAAAGTTGTACCATTTGTCATCCACACTAACACGCACGGGCTTGTCGGTTTCGTCGCCCAGACGGGCAAACTTTACCTTTACCGCTTCAGCTACATCCAGGTCGGTCCTGAGGCCAATGGCTAGATCGTTGGTAATGTGCGTACCACCCATGGGTATAACGGCCACATGCTGAATTTCGCCGTCTTCAATCACACTCAGGTTAGTTGTGCCTGCGCCGATATCGAGCACGCACGTACCCGCCTCTTTTTGCTTGCGGTCCAGCACTGCTTCAGCGGCGGCCAGAGCACTCACAGTGTGGTGCTGCGGTCGCACCTGGGCTTTTTCGAGTGATACATCCAGATTGCGCAGGTTCGGGCTGCTGGCAGTTACGATGTGGCAGTCCACTTCCAGACGGACACCGTGCATGCCTACTGGATCTTTTAGGTTATCTTGGCCGTCCAGGCGATAATTTTTGGCAAAGACTTGCACGATTTCGCGGTTCGGTGGCAATTTTACAATGGTGGCGGCCTCTTCGACGCGCTCGCGATCTTCGACCGATATTTCACGGTCGGGGCTGCTAATAGCTATAACGCCGCGGCTATTCAAACCGGCGACATGTGCGCCGTTTACATTTACCGTGGCTTGATGTATTTGCACGCCGCTAATGCGTTCTGCCTCTGTTATGGCCTGCACTATGGCTTCGGCGGCATCGTCGATGTGCATTACCACACCTTTGCGCATGCCCTGATTGGGCGCACTGCCATGACCAATTACCGAAACAACGCTCGGATCGTTTACATCACGAGTACCCACCACACAACGGACGGTGGACGTACCAATATCTAGGCCGACGTAAGTGGGGGCGGCATTTTCGCGCATGATGGCAGTATACCGCTTAAGTTAGACAACTCGCAACTTTTGGGGCGTAGAATTATATCTAATCACGATGATTATCTTTGTCACGGTTCGAGGCGTACCACTCTAGAAGTTCACGAACACATTCCTGATCTTCACTTAAGCCGTATCCAAGTCTCCAGCGTACATCCTCAAACTAGCTCATAGGGTCTGACGCTTTAAGGTGTTGTTGTGCGCATAATTAGGGCTGGGTGAGGATTTCGTGGCCGGTGGGGGTTACAAGGACGGTGTGTTCGAATTGGGCGCTGCGTGAACCGTCGACGGTTAGGAGCGTCCAGCCGTCGTGAGCCTGGAAAATCCGAGCACTGCCCAGCGTGGTAATGGGCTCAATAGCGACTGTCATCCCAGCCTTTAGCACTGGGCCCGTACCGGCGTGGCCGTAGTTTGGGATTTCCGGGTCTTCGTGCAGCTGGTGGCCGACACCGTGCCCTACCAGCTCACGGACGATGCCTAGATCGTACGAGCGCAGCACCGCTTCTATAGCGGCCGAAATGTCACCGACGCGGCAACCGTCTTTAATTTGGTCGAGACCGGCGTACAGCGCCCGCTCCGTACCTTCAAGCAGCCGCTTGCCGGCGGCATCGGCCTTGGCTAGACCGCCCACACACAGTGATAGCCCAGCGTCCGTAACCATCCCCTGGTAGGTCACCCCAAAGTCAAAATTCACAATGTCGCCATCTTTAAACGCTAGCTCATTCGGGATGCTGTGCTGCACTTCGTTATTAGTGGATATACAGATGATGTCGGGATAGCCCTCAAAGCCCTTAAAAGTCGGCTGGCCGCCCAGGCGCGCCAGCTCTTTGGCTGCTAGGTTCGACATATCTTTCGGCGTCATGCCGGCTTGTACGGTACGTGCTATAAGCTGCAGAATACTCCCTAGCATATGTCC
This sequence comes from Saccharimonadales bacterium (SeqCode), assembly GCA_038207115.1. Lineage (GTDB taxonomy): Bacteria > Patescibacteriota > Saccharimonadia > Saccharimonadales > UBA4665 > JAJZCD01. Next base: position 13,357 of record JBBRAC010000009.1, on the reverse strand, counting down.
GCTTTCACGCATTGCTACTAGTTCTGTCTCGGTCTTAACGGCACTCATTACAGCTGCTTGTTAGTAATAAAAAGATAGCCCAAGGCTCGCAATATGTCGCGGTGCACTACCTGGGTATCGCGGTCGGCATCTATTTCAAACACCCCAATTCCCTTGCTCTCAAGATGTTTCAGCAGGGGACGCGTGACGTCCTGGTATTGTTCATAGCGCCGCGAAATAGCTTCTTCGGTGTCATCTAGCCGGCCGCGCTTACACAGGCGTTCAAAGACAGCCTTTTTGGTAACCTCCAGGTTAATAACCACGGGTTTGTCAAACCTGCCGACGGCAGATTGCTCCATAAGCCAATCTGCCTGCGGCAAGGTACGCGGAAAACCATCTAAAATAAACTGCTCTTTGGTGTCGATAAGCTCCAGAACTTTGTCGACCAAACGAATGACTTCTTTGTCGCTAAGCAGGTTGCCCTGCAGCATTTCCGCGCGGCGTTTGCCCGTAATAAGCACCCGGAATACCTCACCAGTAGAGATGTAGGCGTAGCCGTATTGGTCGGCCAGCTGTTGGCCCTGTATGCTTTTGCCCGCACCGGCGGCGCCCATAAGTAATATCATGAGGCTTGCCTCTTAATAGTAAGATTTTCGATTTTCGATTTTCGATTACGGGTGAACTGCTGATTGTCGCATAACGATGTACCGCCACAAAACTTGGATAAACGATTCACGCTTTTTTGAGCCTTTCGGCGACGAGTTTGGCGATAACCGAGCCGTCGGCACTATTACCCACCTTGGCCTTGACTGCACCGATTACTTTGCCCATGGCCTGCATGCCTTCGGCCTTTTGCTCGGTTATAACGCCATCAATAAAGCCGGCTATTTCTGCTTCGCTCAGTTGCTTTGGCAGGTACGTTTCTATAATGGCCTTTTCGGCCAGTTCTTTGTCGGCCCGTTCTTGGCTACCGCCCTGCACGTACAGGTCAGCGCTTTCCTGGCGCTTTTTGGCTTCGCGAGCAAACAGCGCTACAACCGTTTCGTCGTCGATGCCACCCGTATCTCGCGAAACGGTAGCAACATCGGCATACTTAACGGCCGTCTTTAGGCTGCGCAGCGTCTCCACCCGTAGCGCGTCTCTGGCGAGCATGGCAGTTTTGATGTCGGCTTCTAGCTGCTGCCGTATCATGCGTTTAGTACCCCAGCTTGAAGAGGACGTGCATATCCAAATGCAGTTACCGATAAACTATTGACCCCACGAAAATATCCTGCTGGCGGAATACTAAATGCGGACTGCAGTAGTTCGCCCAAAATGTGCATCGTACGCACGTCCTATTTCTGGCCGAGCTTAATTTTTCGGAGCTTAATTGCCTTGCGCTGCGTACGGATAATGGCCTTGGCCCGGCGGTCGCGCTTGCTAATCGGCTTTTCGAAATATTGTCCTTGTTTGACGGCGATGATCATGCCGGACTGCTGCACGCGGCGGTTAAAGCGGCGTACTAGGTTTTCGGTAGATTCTTTACCATCTTTACGAGTTACTTCTATCATATCGAATGCTAGTATAACGTACCTTTGCTCTCCGTGCAACAGAGAAGAAGTACAAATCTTTATTTTCTGACCGGAAAACTAGAGCCCCGCAGGCCCACAGATCCAAGGGGCACAGAAAACCCTTCAGGGTTTGTCTTAAAACGATAGGATGTTAACCCCTCTGCCGACAGGCGAAATGCAGCCCTTTCCGGCTTACGCCGAGGAGCGGCTGTATAGTTTGACAGGGAGGCCTCTGGGGTTTCCCCTACGCAAAGCCCCGCTTCGCGGGGCTGCTACCCTTCCAGACTGCGACCGAATGCCGGTGAGAAGTGGATGCTCTTAGGAGACGTGACGTTTTTGGGTGGTGCGCTGACTCTTAAGGACGATGCTCTGAAGCTCTTTAAAAATCACAAATTGCTTGTTGGTGTAGTAAATTTTGGTATTACCCTGTTTTTCAGAGATTAAAAAGCCGGCTTTTTCGAGCCGCTTTAGCTCGCGCTGGATGTTACCGGCATCTTCTTTGATAAGCTTGGCCAGACCGCGGACATGAGTTTTAAAATCGGGGTACTTGGCATAGATTACAATAATCTTGCGGCGCACTCTGGAAGTGATGAAGACGTCTAGCATAGTAAGTCTCGATGTATCCTAAATTTCCCTTTAAATCCCTGTTTATTCCTCTGAAGCTTATTGTCGTTACGACAACGTACCCACTAGTATAGCCAGCCTCACGCACTATTTCAACCCGCATTCGGCAGACGGCGTCAGATTTAGTTAATAACAGGTAACAAATGGGCTGCAGACAATGTCTGTTACCTACCAAATTCGACACCAAGCTACAGTAAAGGGATAATAAGTAGCCATGGAGTATTGCGAGGTGTTAGTCGCCACCCAGGCGTACCACGGTTCGGAGGCATTGACATATAGCGCCACCGAGCCGCTACAACCCGGAGCTATCGTAAAAGTCGCGCTACGCAACCGGCCAGTGCTAGGAATTATTCTGCGCACGGTAGCAAAGCCTTTATTTGACGTAAAACCAGTTATGGCCGTGGCACCTTTCCCCACCGTAGCTTCGCAAACTCTAGAACTGCTGAAATGGATATATGCTTACTACCCTGCACCACTTGGGGCGGTAGTACGTCTATTTGTGCCACCCACCGAAGTATTCCCTAAAGCCACCGACATTCGGATGTCGAATCCCGAAGTATCGGACCGGGAATTCGATACTTCGACACTTCGGGGTTCGGCTGCTGACTTGCCACTCTTGACCCTTGAACAAACCAAAGCGCTTGCGGCTATTAACGGCCCGGGCACATTTCTGCTGCACGGCATAACTGGCAGCGGTAAATCACGCGTGTATATAGAGCTAGCGCAACGGACGGTAAAGGCTGGCAAATCGGCACTGATTCTCACGCCGGAAATCGGCCTGACTGCGCAGCTAACCGAGAGCTTTGCTACTGTATTTGGGAATAAAGTGTACGTGCTGCATTCGCAGCTTACCGCTGCCCAGCGCCGGGATATTTGGTATGTTTTGCTAGCAAGCACCGAACCGATCATCGTTATTGGCCCGCGCTCGGCGCTGTTTTCGCCGCTTCGAAACATAGGCCTAATCGTCGTCGACGAATCCCACGACAACGCCTACAAAAACGAATCCGCACCCCATTATCACGCCACTCGCGTAGCCGCAAAACTCGCCAGCCTGAACGGAGCAAGCCTGGTGCTTGGTTCGGCCACGCCAAGTGTCGAGGATTATTACCTGGCCGAGCAACGCGGCCGCCCCATTATTGCCATGCAAAATCTTGCTATAACCGACTCCCGAAGAAGCGAAGCATCGAATGCCCTACCCACTTCTTCTGGGGTCGGCAAGCGGGATTCGCTGCACATCAAGATGGTCGATATGCGTAAACCCGAAGCTTTTACGCGCAGTCCTATTCTTAGCACGGCGCTCTTAGAACGCATTGCCGTAAGCATGAAGGCTGGCGAACAATCGCTGCTGTTTCTAAACCGGCGCGGCACAGCCAATGCGGTGCTGTGTAGTAGCTGTGGCTGGCTAGATTTGTGCCCTAACTGTGACCTGAGTCTTACCTACCATGGCGACGAGCATGCCCTGCGCTGTCACGTCTGCGGCTATAAAAGCGGCCTACCTACCAGTTGCCCGGTTTGCGGCAACACCGAAATTTTATTCAAAAGTATCGGCACTAAAGCGGTCATGGATCAGCTTCAAAAGCTGTTTCCGGCAGCGCGCTTGCAGCGTTTCGATAGCGACACAAAAAAAGTCGACCGGCTTGAACAACATGTACGTGCACTGGCCGGCGGCAGCGCCGACATCATTGTTGGCACGCAGATGGTCGGTAAGGGTCTAGATCTACCCAAACTCTCGACCGTCGGCATCATAAACGCCGACTCTTCCCTGCTTATTCCTGATTACACCGCCACCGAACATACGTATCAACTGATAAGCCAGGTGGTGGGCCGGGTGGGCCGTGGACACCGGGCAGGGACTGTTGTAGTACAAACCTACGACCCAAAGAACATGACACTCCAAGCCGCCCTAAGGAGTGACTGGTCGACCTTTTACCAGAGCGAGCTCCGCGAACGACGGGCCTACCATTTTCCGCCATTCGTCTACGTATTGCAGTTGCACGTGCTGCGCGCTAGCAGTAAGTCTGCCGAAACGGCCGCCAAAAAACTTGCTTCCCAACTTGCCGCGGACTTCCCCGCTGTGACCGTAGAGGGCCCAGCCGCATCGTTTCACCCCCGCGCCGGGGGCAAATACAGCTGGCAGTTGCTTCTTAAAGCTACCCACCGCCAAACGTTACTCGATGTTGTAGCTATGCTACCTTCGGGTTGGGCCTACACCATTGACCCTACCAACCTTTTGTAGGGTTGAGGGCATAGGGCGAAGAATATTGATCTAAGAAATGTGGTCCTCTACGTCCCAAGCCCTGTACCCTAAACCCTGCTTCAGATATACTGCTACCCATGGAAACTGAACTTATAACTCTACCGAACCAACATTTGCGCCAAGCCTCCAAAAAAGTTGGCTTTATAGATGAACGAATCAATGAGCTTGTGGAACGTATGCAGTCGGTCACACTAGCATGGGAAGCCTCGCGCGCGCATGAAGTTGGCGTAGCCTTGGCCGCCATTCAAATAGATGTTACGCTCAAAGTTATAGTAGTACGTAGTGACTTTGACAACAAGAAAGATGAGACATTTCGCGCTTTTATAAACCCCGTTATTACCAAATACGAAGGCGAAGTAACTGAAGATTTTGAAGGCTGTCTAAGCGTTAAGGACATCTACGGAAAAGTGCCACGCTACAGCAAAATCCGCCTTAAGGCATTGGACCTAACAGGGAAAGAAGTGCGTCTCACGGCCGAAGGATTTCTGGCCCGCGTCTTCCAGCACGAGATAGACCACACAAACGGAAAGCTATTCATAGACCACATACAGGACAGTCCAATGGCCTTTTACACATTGAATGAAGAGGGAAATTTACAACAGTTGGATTACGAAAAAGACATTAAAACCAACTCGGTACTGTGGAGCATTTCGTGAAAGAGCCACTAGTTTTTTTCGGAACAGGTCCGGTCGCCGCAGCGTCATTAATACTACTGGCGCAGCGCTTTGATATCGAAGCAGTCGTTACCAAACCACGGCCAGCCCACCACCATGGTAGCGTGCCTGTATTGGAAGTAGCGGAGCGGCTTAGCCTAAAAACAGTTGAGGTTACCGATAAAAAGTCTACCTCGGCTGCAGTTTTGAGTAACAAATTTACTAGCCGTGTTGGCGTGCTGATAGATTTTGGCATTATAGTAACGCAAGACGTCATAGATAACTTCCCGTTTGGCATCGTCAACAGCCACTTTAGCCTCTTGCCCCAGTGGCGCGGTGCTGACCCTATCACTTTTAGCATACTAAGTGGCCAAGATAAAACGGGAGTCAGTTTAATGCTACTAGTGGAAGCCATGGATGAAGGCCCGCTACTGGCTGTAGGTGAATATGATTTGCCCGCCGATACTACTACGCCCGAGTTAACCGACGAACTTATCCGACTAAGCTTCGCACTATTAGAAGACACACTGCCAAAATACCTGAGTGGCGAACTAAAAAGCGCGCCTCAAGATAAGGTCGCGCAAGTAGTTGGCTACAGCGCCGAACCCAGCTACAGCCGTAAACTGACCAAAGAAGATAGCGTTCTAGACTTTGCTAAACCGGCGTTGCAGCTGGAACGCGAAGTTCGTGCCTACCAGGAGTGGCCCAAAAGCCGCACTATATTTAGTGGCCACGCAGTTATAATCACGAAAGCCCACGTTGCAGACGGCAACGGTGAAGTAGGTAGCCTCTGGCGACACGAAAAAAGCCTTGGCATCTACTGCACCAAAGGCATTCTGATGATTGATAGCCTCAAGCCTGCTGGTAAGGCCGAAATGAGCGCCGAAGCGTTTCTTGCCGGCTACGGCAAAGATTTACACTAGTGCTTCCCTTGCGGATGTTTTTATTCTAATCATTCCGGACAGCTCGGTGCACAGTTGGCGCGTGATCCAAAGTCCCGTCAGTTCACCACCTAGCGCCACCTTTAGTGTCATTCTCTCCGTTAGTGTAATGGGTTCTGACTAAAACCATCTGGCCAGGGGAGCCCCGAATAGCCTGAACTATAAGGCGAATCGGCATCGGTGAACTATGGGCTCTCTTGCTTTGTTGCAGCCCATACCTATTTCCTGGTTGCTAGTTTCTGTTCCCAAACGGGAATTCGATACTCCGGAATTCGGGTGTCGGTGCTTAGTACGGTATGATTAAGACTACGCTGCTTGCTGTGGTGGATACTGGGGAGGTTGTGGTGGTTGAGTATAAGGATTTGGCGGTTGTTGAGTTTGGCCGTACGGGTTTTGAGGCTGCTGAGGCGCTTGGTAGCTCTGTGGGTCCATTTCGTAACGCCGTTCTGCTCCTGGCTGCATAGGTTGGCTCTGGGGCGTTGGTGGTGCGTACTGCGGCTGAGCTTCAGCCGGCATAGCCTGCGGAGACGGCGGCCGCGGAGCAGTTTGCTGGGCAGTGGCAACAAGCTGGGGCGCCATCTGCTTTATTTCGCCCTTTAGCTGCTCAAACACGTCGTTTACGACTTGCTTGTAGTTGGGCAAGTTGGCTTCAAGCCACTGCAAAGCCTGTGCTTGGTTGGCATCGCCACCGTCGTCGATAAATTTTTCGAATTCAGCCAGCTGCTGGTCGGTCATTTGGTTGGCCAGATTCGTGCCAACGCGCAATTCCAGCGTTTCGTAAATGTGCTGCAGCATAGCCCGCTTTTGGTCTTCGGGCAGCGCTCCCAGCCCCAGTTCGTTCAGTAAATTGTTGTCGAGTTTTAACATAATTCTATTGTATCAGATATCGGTCGCAGACCGGAAAACTAGGGCCCTGTTAGGCCCGATAGGGTGTTCCCCCCTCCGCCGACAGGCGAGATGCAGCCCTTTCCGGCTTACGCCGAGGAGCGGCTGTATAGTTTGACAGGGGACCTCTGGGGTTCCGCTCCGCGGGGCTGCTACCGGAAGTCTTTAGAATGGTTGTGCTGGTTACTTTTCCGGTTTTCAGACCGAAAGCCGGTGGAGTCGGGGCTACTACCCTTGCGAACCTAGCAATCGGGAACCAGTCGCTAGGTGACTACAGCGTACGTGCAACGGTTTCGCGCGTATAGAATTCTAGGCGATCACCAAGTTCCAAAGTAATACGGCTAGTGGTGGAGAGGTTTATACCGCCCATTTCACCCGTGGCGAGGTCTTTCGCGTCGTTCGGGCCGCGCTTTAAGCCCGTCAGCTCGGCGTCCCCAATTTGCTCTTTGCCACGGAGAACACGCGCAAAGGCTGGGGCTTTCAGTGTGCCACTCTTTACTTCCCCGCCGGCAATAATTTCGGTCTTGGTGGTCTTAAAGACGCCCTTTACCTCCAGCACACCAACGGCTTTTTCGACGATATCGTCAGGAAGTAGCTTGGTAAGCTCCGTCTTTACGTCATCGATAAGTTCGTAAATAACTTTGTAGAGGCGAATTGACACTTGGTCGCGAGCGGCCAAGCGGCGGATATTCGGTGCGACGTCGATGTTAAAGCCATAAATAATTGCGCCCGAACTATGCGCAAGGTGAATATCGTTTTCGTTGACCGAGCCAGCACTGCTGCTAACCACGCGGACGGCCACTTCGTCGGTCTCGACGCTTTTGAGGCTGTCGGCAACCGATGTTATAGAACCCTGCACGTCGGCCTTAATGATGACTGGGAGTTCTTGCAGCTTGTCGGTCCGGGAAATAATACGTAGGAGCTCCGAACCGGACATGTCGCTACGACCGCCGCCGCTGGAACGCTCGGCCGCCATTGTAGCCGCCTGGGTACGAGCCAGCTTTTCGTTGGCCACGACACTAAACGGGTCACCAAATTCGGGTAAAGTCTTAAACCCGCTGATGACTACCGGCGTTGATGGGCCAGCTGTCTTAATAGGTTGGCCAGTGGTAGATTCAAGATTACGGATTTTGGCGTATGTACCGCCACTGAGTACAAAATCACCAAGCTTTAGTGTCCCCTCTTCTATCAAGGCGTAGGCAATCGGTCCACGGCCGTGTTCGACATGAGCCTCAATGATAAGCCCGCGAGCCGGTGCGGTAGCATCGGCCTTCAGCTCTTCTACGTCGGCGACCAGGAGTACGGTGTCTAGCAGCGCATCGACGTTCTGCCCCGTCTTGGCACTCACCTCAACCATTGGCACATCGCCGCCCCACACCTTGTCATCGGGCACCACTTGGTTTTCGGCCAGCTGACCTTTGACCAGGCCAGAGTTTGCACCTTCTTTGTCGATTTTGTTGATAGCTACCACAATGTGCGTCCCGGCGTTCCGGGCATAACGGATAGCTTCGAGTGTTTGGGGCTTCACGCCATCGTCGGCGGCAACCACCAAGATGACGATATCGGTCAGGTGCGCACCGTGTTCACGGATGGCCGCAAAAGCTTCGTGGCCGGGTGTGTCCAAAAAGGTAATCAGCCGTCCATTGCGTTCCACCTGGTAGGCCGAGATATGCTGAGTTATACCGCCGGCTTCGCCCTTGGCTACACTGGCACCACGGATGGCGTCGAGCAAGCTGGTTTTGCCGTGGTCGACATGGCCCATCACGGCGACTACGGGCGGACGCTTGGTAGCGTTTGCACCTGCCGGTAGCTTTTCGCGCTTCATAGGTTCTGCGCTAACTTTTTTGCGCTCCAGCGCTATGTCGAGCCCTAGCTCACCGACGATGATCTGTGCCGTGTCAAAATCGAGCCGCTCGTTAATGGTGGCCATAATGCCGTTTTTCATTAGCTCGCCAATTAGGCGCGTTACGGGCAGTTTAAGCTCCTCCGCCAGAGCACCGACGGTGATGTTGTCTTCAATCTGGATAGTCGTTGCCACGATGTCGCCCCTTCTGGCCGAAGCCCTTGATTAATTAACGGTTGTCAGATGTCAGAAATTGTGCAGGTGTCAGGTCGCAAACGGAGCTCGTCTGTTGCCTGTAGTCTGCTACATTTCTGCTCGATGCGACCCGCCTCCTGTTATCTGAATGTGCTATTTTCTCTTCAGGCTGAGGGAGATTTTGCGAGCCTCAGTGTCAATCTCGAGCACTTTAAACTCTTTATTCTCATTCAGCTGGAAGATTTTCTCGGGGTCAATGTTATCTTCGTCGCCCATTTCGCTTACGTGCACTAGCGCTTCTACGCTGGGAGAAAGCTGCACAAACGCGCCAAACGGCGTAATACGCGTGATGCTTCCCGTTACGACGTCACCTTTCTTAAAGGCTTTAACTTCTTTCAGCCATGGGTCTTCGAGCATCTGCTTGAGGCTTAAGCTCAGGCGGTCTTTGTCGATGGCGATAATCTTCGCCTTTACCGTTTCGCCTACCTTAACGTAGTCACGCGGGTTTTCGACACGCTCCCAGGAAATCTCACTGATGTGAATGAGGCCCTCTATGCCGTCGACGTTTACAAATGCCCCGAAGTCGATAACACCCGTTACGATGCCTTCTACTTCGTCGCCAACCTTCAGTTCCGCAAAGCGAGCCTGCATGTCATCTTTTACGGCTTCTTTTTCAGAGAAAATCAGCTTATTATCTTTGCGGCTAACATCCAAGATGCGCACGCGAATCTGCTTGCCCGACAGTGCGTTTAGCTTTTGCAAAATTTCGTCCTTGTCGGCGCCGCTAACCCGTGGGTAGTGACCGGCCGCCAGCTGTGAAACTGGCAAAAAGCCGCGAATACCTTCCAGCTCCACCAATAGTCCGCCACGGTTGGCGTCGTACGGCGAAACTATGATGATTTCTCCAGCTTCAAAAATCCGCTGCAGTTCGTCCCAGCCGCGGTCTTTGGCAGCCCGACGCATGCTGAGCAGTGCATAGCCTTCTTCCATTTCGGGATCAATGACACTAACGGTCACTGGGGAACCCTGTTCGAGCGCCTGTCCGTGGCCGACCTCACGGCGCATAACCACTCCTACACCGCGCGGACCTAGGTCTATCCAGACCTGGTGTTTCCGTACACTCTCGATAGTCCCCTCGATGACGTCTCCGGCCTCGAGTTGTTTAACGTCGCTGCCAGCTAGCAGCTCGTCCATTGTAATAGTTGATTTTGGCATTTTCATGCCCCCTTTTCCGTACCGGTTCTTCACGCCAGCACTAGTGTATTTCCTCGGTTGAGCTACATCGGTAACAACCCGACCAAAACTCACCCGTAAGATTACCCCGTATTATACCGTAGGAGCGGAGATAAGGCAAAGCAAGCTTTGCGTTATCGAGCACCGCCCAATATCTCGCAGAGGAATCAGTAAAACGGAGGTGAGACATAGTCCACTTTGGCTCACCGAGTATCGATGGATATACCGTAGGAGCGGAGATACAGCACCACTCGAAATACGCTCCCCAAACCATCCAGCGCATGTGGTAAACTACTAATTATGTATATGGGGATAGACATCGGGGGCACAAAGACGCTTGTGGGGGCCCTGACCAATGAGGGCGTCATACACGAATCAGTCAAATTTCCTACTCCTGAAAAGTACGATGATTTTCTGGTAGAATTGCGGAAGAATGTTGAGAGTCTTACAACAAAAGACTTCCGAGCCGGTGCAGTAGCCGCCCCCGGCGCAATTAATCGGGCCAAGGGCATCTTCGAAGAAGGTGGCAATTTAACTTGGAAAGATGAGCCTTTACAGAGAGACGTCGAGCGCATTACCCACTGTCCTATGCTCATCGAAAACGATGCAAACCTGGCAGGGCTGAGCGAGGCCATGCTGCTTAGGGATAAGCATGCCAAAGTGTTGTATTTAACGATTAGCACGGGGATTGGCGGTGGTTTTATAGTCAATCAAAAAATAGAACCAAGTATGGAAGATATCGAACCAGGCCAGATGATGCTGCAGCGCGGTGATGCAATCGTCAAATGGGAAAGTCTTGCCAGCGGCAAGGCCCTGTATGCGCGCTTCCACCAAAAAGCCTCTGAGGTCGAAGACCCGGCTATTTGGCAGGCCATGGTTAAAGATTGGACCGTCGGCTTTCTAGACCTGCTGGCCATTACTGAGCCAGATGTGATCGTGCTGGGCGGCGGCGTCGGCCATTACCTGCCCAAATACCACGACCTGCTGGTTGCGGAACTTAAGAAGTACGCCACTCCCCTTGTGCCCATTCCGCCGATTATCCAGGCTCAGCGACCCGAAGAAGCCGTGGTGTATGGCTGCTACGACCTAGCCCGGAGCCGCTACGCTTAAGCCTATGCAAACGTTTGATGCTACCGCTTTAGACAACCTACTCACGCGCATCGCAGCCGATTACCCAGACTTGAAGTTTATAGAAAGCGCTCACTTTTCCTGGCATGCCGGCCGTAAGCATGTGAGCTTCAAAAAGACCGCTAAAAATGCCCAGCATGATATATGGTCTCTACTTCACGAGCTTGGTCACGCTATTTTGAACCATAAAGATTTCACACATGATATCGAATTGCTTCAACTCGAAGTAGCCGCCTGGGACCAAGCTCGCAATCTCGCCGGCTACTACGGGCTAGAGATAGCTGAAGACTACGTCCAAGACTGCCTAGACACCTACCGCGACTGGCTACACCTGCGCGCTACCTGCCCCACCTGCTTCGCTCGGTCTCTGCAAAGCACCCAGACGCGCTACCGCTGCTACAACTGCCAAACGCAGTGGCAAGTTAGTCGCAGTCGCCTCTGCCGTCCCTACCGCCTCCAAACGGCTTAGAGCATCCAAGGCACTTTCGGTCGCAGAACGGAAAAGGAGGGCACCGACTCCTCTGGCTCTCGATCGTCACCGAAAAAGTAGCAGACCAGGCTCCCGGTCTGGTCTTGGCGTGGGAAACCCTTCATGGCTTGTCGTATAACGATGGGATGTCCCCTCTTCCGCCGACAAGGCAATGCAGCCCTTTCCGGCTTACGCCGAGGATCGGCTCTATAGATCGACAGGGAAACCTATGGGGTTTCCCTACGCTGCGCTGCGCGAGGCGGGGCGGCCACCCTTCCGGGCAGCGACCGGTAGTCGGTGATTAGATTAGGTTTACTCATCGGTCTGCAACAAAAAAAGAACCTCCGAAGAGGTTCTTTTTACGGTTTAAGAAAAACTAGGCGCTTTTTTTGCTGCGGCGGCTAATGCGGCCACCAATAGCACCATACACGCGGGCGCGTTCACGACCAGCATCACCAGCAGCGAAGCCGCCAGTTTTGCCGTTCTTGCCACCCTTAGCGCCGATATTTGCGTAAAAATCAGCACCGTACTTTTTCTTGTTTGTTGCAGCAGCCGCTTGGCCACCAGCTTTAGTTCCAGCCATGTGAAACACCTCCGTTAATTGGTTATTAGATTCGAAAAAGAGAGTTTGCACGAAACTCCACATAACGTGCAAACCCTCTTATCCTTTCGAATTGTGCTTATGATATCACGCTATTGCGCTTGTGTCAACAACAATTAATTGTTATGTCTTCTGGCCTTTGTAATACTACTGCTAGTGCTCGCTACTACCCCCAGAAACATCTAAGAGATACCCTTGCTGCCACGAGCAAAAAGAACTGAGATTAAAAAAAGACCTCCGGTTAGGAGGTCTTTTTTATAATACGGCACCGTGCTATTTTCCCAGGGCTCAGGCCCAAGTATTGTAACCGCTGAGAGGCTTAACTGCTGTGTTCGGTATGGGAACAGGTGTTTCCCTCTCGCTATGGGCACCGAGTCCGAACTTCGTTCGAACAATGTACAATGTTCAATTCACAATTTTCAATGAATTTTCAATTGACGATTGTCAAACGAGCTTCAAACTCGGCGTCCATCCGGTGTTGTCATATAGATTGGTCACAAATATCAAAAATGAAAGCTTAAAACAAACTGCTTAGTGTGTTTGTAGCCCAAGTAATCATTGCCTATTGCCAAATGATGATTGAACTCTGATACACACCAATAACTAGTCAATGCACTCCTCTAGACCATCTACCAGCAAAGGCAAATAGTCTAGAGAACGTAAAAAGTCTGTGTCCCTATTAGTACGCTTCGGCTACATGCATTGCTACACTTACACCTTGCGCCTATCAACCAGATAGTCTTTCTGGGGGATCATAGGGAAATCTAATCTTGAGGCTAGTTTCGCGCTTAATATGCTTTCAGCGCTTATCTATTCCGCACGATAGCTACCGGGCAATGCCATTGGTATGACAACCCGTACACCAGCGGTGCGTCCGCCCCGGTCCTCTCGTACTAGGGGTAGATCCTCTCAAATTTCCTTGCGTCCACAGCGGATATAAACCGAACTGTCTCACGACGTTCTGAACCCAGCTCACGTACCTCTTTAACCGGCGAACAG
>JBBRAC010000008.1:0-56154 GCA_038207115.1 Saccharimonadales bacterium (SeqCode) | reverse complement strand
GCAATCCTAGATACGCATCAGCGTATAGCGGAGTTGAGTGGACTGATTGATGACCTACAAGAGAAATCAGCAAAAGGCAGCAACCTAATAGCTAGAACTGAGTTGCCAGTAATAAGCAGAGAGGAATTTGCAGAGCTGATTCAAAACACTGGTAAAAAACTAAAGCGAGGCGATAAGTTTCAAAAAGACATAATAATAAGGAATTTGTTTTTGAAACTATGGTTAGATGATGAAAAAGTGGCTACTTACCTCTGGAAAGAACCATTCCTTTCCTTGATAAAAGCCACTGATTTCCAATCTGGTGGGGGTACTTGGATTTGAACCAAGGACCAATCAGTTATGAGCCGACTGCTCTAACCACTGAGCTATACCCCCGCGGTAGCAACAGAGACAAACCTTACGGTTATTCCCGTCGCGCGGGCAAAATGGAATGCATTTTGTCCGGCTGCTCTTTTCCTTTCGGCAAAACCGAAAGTCTATGGTAACAGATACGAGTATACCAGAATATAGCACTTGATATATACTACAAAGTGAAAATGTTCGATAAAATCAAAATTCAAAATAAGCTTGAACCGTATATCGCAGTGGCGCAGGACTATGTGCTGAGCCTGCGTGATATCCGTAATGTTGGGCTGCTAGTGTTTACCGTCATAGTGCTGCTTATAAGTTGGAGCGGCGTTAAAAGCATACAGGCAAACTACGGCCTGCAGAAGCAAATTGCCCGATTGCAGCAGGAAAACGACGTCCGAAAGCTCGAAAACACCAATCTGGCATTTCAAAACCAGTACTACGACACCCCGCAGTATCTAGAGATTGCCGCCCGCCAGAATCTGGGCCTGGCTGCGCCGGGCGAAACGGAACTGTTGGTGCCGAAAAGCGTAGCCCTGGCGCACACCGTAAAGCAACCTGGCGTAGAGGTCAGGCAATCGGAAGTGCCTAGTCAACCCTTTTGGCAACGCAATTTCCAGGCCTGGGTAAACTTTTTCCTGCACCGCCCCCACGCTGGCGATTGACAGACTTCGCCTCTGTTGCTACAATATATCCAAGTCCAGTTCCTGTAAGGAATTGCTGCCATCCCAATTTTCTGAACCAAAGCGACTTGTTGCTGTTTGTAAAATTGAGGGGAGAAGCATAATTGCAAGTCGAAGCTTTTGCCGATAGGCAAAACCAGACAGCAATGTACGCTTGGACGATGTCGCGGGATGGAGCAGCGGCAGCTCGCATGGCTCATAACCATGAGGTCCCAGGTTCGAGTCCTGGTCCCGCAACCAAATAAGATTTTAAGGTCTCTTCGGAGACCTTTTCTATTGAAACAGATCTATAAAGTACGCTTATTTCATAGGTTCCAAAACGACGGTTTTGAGAGTCATAGACAACACCGTGTGGAAAAATCATCTTCTGGAACCTCTGCTGTAGATCAAAATCAGCGTCCGTCCACTGCTTATCTACTTGGTCCATGAAGTTTATAGCGTACTCAATATCAGACTCCCTTGACCCTTGCTGAAGTTCTGCTTCCCTTAGCTTGAAACTAATATCTAGTTTTCGTTTCTCTAAGTTATCAACAAGGTCGGTCTTCTCGTCTTTAGTAAGGTCCCCGGCCGTGAACTTCTCAATTGCTTGTACTCGGAGAGTTGATATCTCGTCTAAATCACTTCTAAAATGATGCACAGCAGAATTTATCCTGCCAAGCTGACTGTTGGACTCTCGGACAAGGATCTCTTTATCCAGCCTTAACGTACCCTCGGTTGGTTTGATGCGCTTGAGCATGTCCTCGAAGTCATGGTGCACAAATCTGGCAGGGATGGACGGTATCTTACATTTGCCGCAATGATATCGTGGTGAGTGGCCACCATTACCCGTTTTAGGTGCAGAAGCATATAGGCGCTTATTGCAGCCTGAACAAAGCAGCGTGCCCTTAAGTACATACGTCTCATTCTTTTTGAGGTGTATTTCGTCCTTGCGGCTATTCTTTGCGTAGAGAATCGATTGGTTGCGTTCAAATATTTCCTTACTAATGATTGGTTTATGTTTGCCCTCGTAATTCACGTACTCCGTGAAACGATCACAGACATAACCAGCATAGGTAGGCTGTTTCAGCATTCGGTTTATTGAGTCCTCACCAGGTGCGCCACCACCGCGCATCTTGAGGCCCAAATCTTGAGCATATCGTGTAAGTTCGGCCTTGGATATATCACCTATGCTAAATCGCTCGAGGATATCCCTAACAATCGGAGCCATATCATTGGCTTTGAGTGATGGCCGTAGCTTCCCCTCATAATTGGGCATCCTATGCACAGAGTAACCAACGACAGGTGGATGCTGGTACCAGCCTTGCTTAGCGAGGGACTTCATATTATCTAGCGTGTACTCGCGTTTGGAATCATTGTCCATTTGGGCAAGGCCGACATAGATTAGCTCCATAAACCTGCCGGTGCTTGAATCGTCAAAAGCTTCGGTTGCGGACCGGAGCGTGATGCCCCGGCCCATAAGAACCCCTTTAATTTGCATATAGTAGCTGGTTATATCCCTTGAAGCGCGACTCATCTTGTAGACTATGACATGATCTATTTTGCCATTGTAACCCAGCGCGTACTTAAGTAGGTGGTTTAGCTCTTCACGATCAGCGTTCTTTGCGCTCTTTGCTTCATCGTAAAACCATTCGATTATTTCGATGCCGTTCGCATCCGCGTATGCTTGGATTTTTTCTTTTTGTGTTGCTGGGCTTTCATTATCGATCTGTCTTGAGCTTGAGACTCGGACGTACGCAATGGCTTTTTTATGTCGTAGTTCTTCTTTTGGGGTTGTAATCATGAATCTAACTCTATACTTTCGCTTGATTTATTAACATTATTCTTACTTAAGTTGTATTTGGCGGTATCAGTTAGAAGGACGATCATCTCCATCACCTGGATATCATTCAGCCCTTTAGCTTCTTTGCCTAGGAGCTTACGCGCCTCCTTAATACCTATGAGTGGCGTCTGTTTCATGCAATTGCCTAGAAACTTACTGACATTGCCGTCATGCTGTCATCGTCATCGGTCGGCATGTCAGTAAAGTCAGGAATGTTTACTTCTTTTGTAAGGTGTATTTTCCGGCCGTCAACGTTGCGTGTTATCTCGACATGGATACCTTCAGTTTCAAGATTTGTTTGAGCTTCGTTTACCCGGCGCGTCATCCATTCGGGTGCTTTAGGCCATAGTGGGCTGCTACTCAAATCGAATGTAGTGTCACGTTTGTTGAGAATCGATAGTAGCTCTGAGGGAAAGCCCTCCCAGTCGTCAAAGTCATGCATTAACCTAATAATCGCTTTTGCCACCGGACTGGCCTCTATTGCCTCCTCATGCTGGAGTCGGATATTGTCTAGGTATGCTGACATGAACTCTGCTTGGGTTGATCCTAGCGCAATGGCAACGGCTGATCCTAGACGTGCGAAGTCGGCCATGCGAGGCATAGCATCCAGTACAACGTCAGGGTAAATCGCAAGTGCTGCTGATAGGACGTCAAATATTGCTCCAAGTATTCCTGGCTTCAAGCCGTTGAATGCCTCCCAGTATTGTTCTTCTGCTTCCCGCTTATTTTCTGCAATGCGAGCCACCTTAATGAGGATCGATCTGTCGAGCAAGTCAGGTTTTGAAATGACTTGGTTTATTCCATTTAGAGCTATCGGTCGCTGAATTATGCGAATGAAATCATCATCGGTTGTGTAGAGTTCTCGGCTACTGAAGCCATCTCCAGTCGCAGCCCTAGCTAAAGCGTCAGACATTCGTGCCGAAATACTGGACAGGTTATCGAAGAACAAGAAAGCGTGGTGTTCTGCTTGTTGCACAAACTCAGCTTCTTTTGTCGGCAGTAACGTGCCTTGAAGTACAGATGGATCCAGCAATTTTTTCATTATGCGCATAGGTGTAGTCTTGCCGGCACCTTGAGGCCCAAAAACAATCAATATCGGGTGGGGGAAGCCGGGCACGAATGCTGTAATGAGATTAACTACGAAGAGTAACCAAGTTGCATCGTCATCGTCCGGGATGTTTATGAACGGACGTAAGTCAGTTACTGAACCACCAGCTACAGGGTGATTTTGAACTTGCTGATGCGAGTATCGGCGAAATAGAATCGGTGGTTTCGGATTTATTGTCCAGCCAGTTGAGTCTAGATGAACGGCCGAACCATCGCCTAGGTCGTACCAATATCCACTTGAATTTTTGGAATGCCTAACATTTAAGTCAATTTGTGGGTTCTCGAATACTGCAAATCCAGCCAAGGTCTTACTGACCGTGTTATCGGCATCGCGTGGCAGAGGCTTGTGAGCGAGCGTCCAATACCGGTTGGCTAGCCATGTTTTGAAGTGCTTGGAGGATAGTATGTCGACTAGCGAGCCATCACCGTGATAGGCGATATAGGGCACTTTTCGCTGGTCATGAAAAAGTGTGGCTTCGCTCTCAATTATTGAATTGATGAGTTGCTCAGCCGCAGTTTTACCTTTTGGAATGTCAGACTGTGGGTCTGGCGCGTTTTTATCTTGGTCAGTATTGTCGTACATGATATTTCCTTATGTACGCAAAAACCAACGAGCAAGTGTTCTTTTTTGAAAATTGGTTCAAATGAAAACATTTAACCGTTGGTTGCTGTGAGCGTCTACGTTACACCGGGGTGTTCCGTTCCTAGACGCGCGAATACTGAAGTCGAAGTCTTTGCAATATTAAATTTGTAATTGCTTGCCTGGTTGTTAACGTACGATGCGCTGCGGTTTAACCGTTTGCGCCTATACGTACAGTTTAATCCAAAAAACAAACATTTGCAATATCTCAGAAATATTGGTTTCTATGTACAATCAAAACTCAACAATAACAGATAAAACAATATATAATGTGACGCAAGTGGTATATCCACTACGACCTAACCCGACGCTTTGCGCGGCGGTATGGTCACAAATCCGTATCAAACATATAAAGCTCGTCATGAGTCTACTGTTTGATACGGTCACGTTTGGAAACATTCGTGGGTGGCTTCGGTCATCGCTCGTGGCGGGCTTTTTGTTTGCTCGTCGCCCCTACAAACCATAAGGAGCTGTATGAAACACGAACAATCAAAGCGACCAATCGGCTGGATGATTAGTACGCTAGTGCTAGGGATTTTGCTTGTACTGTCAATCATAACTATCGTTGGTGGTGTACTGAGCCTCAAGAGCTATACCCAAGAAAGGCAGGCTGAGGTCCAGTCAGCCTCTAACCAGACTAAGGCCAAGCAGTCCGACCTCAATGAGCTTCAGGGCAAGTACGACAAGCTTGAAAGTGATTATCGGAATGCTCAAACAGCGCTCAGCACCAAGTCGACGCAATCCACTGCGCCATCTGCCAGCAAATGCACCAGCCAGTACCTATATTCATCTAATAAGTACGTAACGAGCTGTAACTGATATGACTAAGCTTAGCCGTGGAGTTGATATTATGAACGATGTCGTTACCAACCAAATCATTGCTGAAGAGCGCGGGGAGCGCGACCCGGAGTTCGATGCGCTCATGAAGCGTCTAGAGTTTTATCGGCTCTCGCCGTTCCAAAAAATCGTGCGCATCATCTACTGGGTGATTGGCGTTGGCCTTGGCTTGTTGCTGTTATTGGCTATAATCCAGTAACAATGAACTCCTTTGATGAATACGAGCTGCTCACTTTTAAGCTCCTGGGCTTCAAAAGACACGAGAAGATACCTAGAAAAACAATCTTCTACGCACTACACTGGTTACGCATTCGGCTCAAGTCTGTGCTCGGTGTGCAGATTACTTACTTTGACCTGCGTGCTCTCTTGACCCCAGAGCAACAGAAAAACGGTGACCTGATGTTTCTTACAGCTTGGAGTAGAAAAGACGATAGGGATGCCGAGAATGAGTCGAGAGCGTATCGGGTGCGCTACTTTATAACCACACTTCGCTACTACCCTGAACTTTGGTATGTACGGAGCATTCTTCACAGCGACCAGTCACCGCACCATCCGAAACAGCAAACTATTGACGATTACATGGTGCGCTGGGGGTATGGATTAAACATCTCGCCTAGCTTCATTGAGCTCGTGAACGGTACCAGCAGTGAGTTGGCATTAGACGCTGTCGATGTACTGATGTAACCACCTGCGCGCGCTCGGGTGTACTGCTTCATTAAACCCTCTCTGATCACCTACGCACGCGTGCCCGCGATACTGTTATATAAACCCGATTCTAACCACCTAGGCACGCCCGGGCGTATTGGTTTCAAAGCCTAAAGTTTAACCACTTGCGAGTAGCGAGTAGTAAAATTTGTAACTACGGCTTGTAACTAACAGCGTATACGGGGATAATTTCACCAGGAGATATGACTTATGCCCAATAACGATTTAGTATTGCTGGATAGATTACTTGCCACTGAGGTAACAAAAGCACCGGCCGCTCTTAACGAGAGTGAGCTGTTTGAATATTTTTCTACAAGCCAGGTTCTTAAGGATTATGACCTAACCGCCGATCAGGTACTCGCAGGCATAACCGACGGAAGTGGTGATGGTGGCATTGATTCTGTTTATACATTTGCCAACGAAAGCCTCGTAGAAGATGATTTTGATCCCAGAGCTCTTGCTAGAGGTTATGCGCTCGACATATATCTCATCCAAAGCAAGACAGAGGCTGGCTTTGGCGAGGAAGCAATCGGTAAGATTATTGTGAGCATACCCCAATTGCTAGGTCTTGCAAGTGATATTGACAGAGTAGTTTATTCTGCAAAACTAATTGAGCGAGTCAATATATTTCGAGATTTACTACAGAATACGACCGATAAATTTCCTAAAGTTAGAGTGCATATACTGTATGTTTGCAAAGGCTCAACAGACAATATAAACACTCGGGTAACCAGCAAGGCCGACACTCTCAAGTGGGTTATTGAAGCAACATTATCTGGTTCGGTTGCCAGCTTTGACTTTGTGGGTGCAAAAGAACTTAAGAAGCTCGCTGCTCGTGTGCCAAGTGAGGTTATGAAGCTCGAATTTAACAGTGTTCACTCAGTTGCGCGACAAAATAGTTACCTTGCGCTAGTAAGTATAAACAAGTATGCAGATTTTTTAACTGACGAGTCGGGGCGATTGCGGCGTCTGGCGTTCGAAGCTAATGTACGTGATTACCAAGGGTCTACGCGCGTAAATGAAGCTATCAAAATTAGTCTTGAAAATGAGTTCAGTCCAGGCGATCCTGATTTTTGGTGGCTTAACAACGGCGTGACGATACTTTGCAGCGAAGCTTCGATGATAGGTGAGCAGCTAAATCTAAAAGATGTTCAGATAGTGAACGGTCTCCAGACATCAGTAGCAGTATATGAGCATTTCAAGGACGTTGAGCCTGAAGAGAATGATCAACGCGTCATCTTGGTTCGGGTAATCAAGACGGATAGTGAGGATGTGAGGAATAGCATTATTCTGGCGACTAACCACCAGAATCCCTTGCCACCTTTTGCAATGCGAGCAACAGACCCATGGCAAAAAGACATCGAAACGTACTTTGAGTCAAAGGCGTACTATTACGATCGAAGAAAAAACTTCTATAAAAACCAAGGGAAACCGGCTGCAAAGATTGTCACAATTCCGTATCTTGCACAAGCAGTTTTGTCCATTGGATTTAGCCAGCCCGATGCAGCACGCGCGCGACCGTCGACGTTGATTGTCAATGAAACGACCTATAAACAGCTCTTCAATAATGAAGCATCACTTCCCGGTTATTTATGGATGGCCAAGTTACAAAAAGCAGTCGACGAACACCTAAGGGCATCAGGTGAAGAACAGTCGTTCAAATCGAATATGCGTTTTCAGTTATCAATGATGGTTGCCGAAAACTTAATAAATGTCCAAGTCCACAATCCCTCGCAGCTTGCCGCGCACTTCGAAAATGATATAGATACAGATCCTTTCGATATCATCATAAGTGAGCTCAAAGGATACCTAGAGTCCTATGCTGGCAACCACCCCGATTACACATACGATCGAATCGCGAAGTCGAGTGAATTCACCGACTACATTCTCCAGCAGAGATACAGTAGTTAGAGTCTGTAAGCCGAGTACTAATCGGGGTATAATGTGCTTAGTAGCAAGCTGGGGGTATAACATATGGACACTAGAGCCGATACAAAGACTGTCGCTGACTTCTTCGCAGGAATAGGTCTAGTTACTCTCGGTTTGAACCAAGCTGGCTGGAAAACCACCTATGCCTTAGATTATGATGACCTCAAGGAGCTACAATACTCTACGAACTTTGGTCCCGATCACTTCCACAATAAAGATATAGCCGAAGAAAAAGGCAAGAATGTCCCAAATGTTACCCTAGCTCATGCATCATTTCCATGTACTGATTTGTCACTTGCCGGCAGCAGGAAGGGTATTTATCAAGGCGAATCACAAGCGTTTTGGCAGTTTGCAAGAATACTCAAAGAGATGAAGCAGAAGTACGGTGAAGCTAGTCCTAACTATGTTCTACTAGAGAATGTGGAGGGCTTGCTCACGTCCAATGGTGGTATGGATTTACGAGAAGTATTAGATGAACTGAATAAACTTGGCTACAGAGTAGACCTACTGCGTATTAACGCCGCTCACTTTGTGGCTCAAAGTCGAGTGCGAATATTCATTGTAGGCGTACACAAATCACTAGTAGATAGTTTTGACTCTTCAGATTTAATGCAAGAGTACAGCTTGAGAAGTACCAATGCCCGGCCTACCAAGATATTAGATTATATAAACAAGCATTCTGATATTGACTGGTATTTTCACCGGCTGCCTAACTTACCAATTAGAACTGAAGTTGTGGCTGACATTATTGATTTGAACGAAGACTGGTGGCCAGAAGAACGCACAAGCTTCCTTTATAACCAACTGCATGAGCGACAACGTGAGATATTGGAAAGTCAGAAGAACAGCCAGAGCTATCATTACTATGCTGGCTTTAGAAGAATGCGTGTTCGAGATGGTAAAAGACAATCAACTGTCGAGCTACGCAACGATGACATAGCCGGGTGTTTACGAACACCAAAAGGTGGTAGTGCACGACAGATTGTCGTGAGAGCTGGTAAGGGTAGAATTGATGCTCGCTTATTTAATGGAGCTGAAGCCGGCAGGTTAATGGGTGCCAATAAATTCATTATTCATACAAGCCTGTCACTTAATCAGACATTATTTGGTTTTGGTGATGCGGTCTGCGTTCCTGCGCTGCAATGGCTAGGCGAAAATTACTTCAACTCAATATTGGAGCAGACGAGTAAGGTAGTTGTTGAGGTACCAGTTGAGAGCGCGTTAGACCCGGTCAACAAGGTTCCCGCTCTCGGTCTTCAAGATTAAGACGCCATTCGTCTTTACGAATCCGTACGAAACACTCTTGCGATAACGTTGTTTTGGAGTTGAGCCTTCGTAATTCTCGATTAGTCCCGGCATCCATTTTTCAAAGGTATCTTTTAACTTGCCGCCTTCTAGTAATCGAACTTCTATGTTTTTGTAGTCTTTACTGTATGAGATAAAGATGTGATTTACTTCCATGTCCTCATGTAATTTAACCTTCCCGGCGTTGAGATGGTATTGGTACTCAAAGCTACCACCATCGACGCTGGACTTCACCTCGTGGTGTGTTAGGTCGGAGCCATAGCCTTCCTTGCCTTTATCGCCGGTGAGAATCGAGGCAAAGACCTCCCAATTAACTGAAGCAACACTGCCAGCAACGTGGAACCCGTGATTTTCTAATACAACTTGATGCTCTTGGTTATAGATGAATTTTCGGTAGAAATCGTATGCCTCTTTGAGGTTATATTTGATTGCTTGAACATCTTTTGCGAGGTTGGCATCTTCGGACATGCCTCAAGTATAGCTTTAAGGCATGAATTGGGCTAGTAGTTCCACTCCTACGTGCTAGGGGAGCGTAACAGATTAGTAAACCCTATAAGCGTCTTCCAGCGCAGTAACTCTTTACTGATTAGGTTCCAATTCGGATTCACGTACTCAACCAAATTCGATAGATTAGGACGGTTTAGAACCGTCCTTTTGTTATAGTTAACCCCATGGATTATCTATATCTATTTACGCTTGAAGTTGACCCACTCACTGTATGCAATACGTATAATCCGCTACCCATGCACCTTACATTAGTGAGTCGTTTTTGGTCGGAATTGCCGCCGGACGCAATTGCTAGTGCTACTTTGGCTGTATTTGAGCATACAAAACCAATACAACTCGTTTTCGGAGAAGAAGCCACGATCGGGCCTAAGAAGACTCCCGTGAACTTGGTTCAAGATACTGAAGCAATGAAAAATCTCCACCTCCAGTTAGTCGAGCTACTTAATAGTTTAGGCGTAAGTTATACACTGCCTCAATTCGTTGGTGAGGGGCATCTACCACATGTTAGCAAACGAGCGGATTCACGATTTGTGGTTGGTAGCAGAATTGCAGTAGACACAGCGTACCTTATCGAAGTAGACATTCGTGGCAAAGACCATTCGCGATATGTACGAATGAAGTTCGATTTAGCGGGCTAGACATGATTGAGCAAGTCCGTACACCCCTAAGAGCTCAGATTTAATAAGGTTCCAAGCAGTCATATCAGCTTCAACCAAGTGATGCCGATAGATACGAAACGGTTCCAGAATTCTAGCGATTTGGAACTGTTTTTATTTTGTCTCTGTTGGTCGGTTCCAGCCCTGTTCGGTACTTGCTATAATGTGACTATGGAAACGCTATCTCAACCACAAGCTGAAGTTGGTGTGGATATGGCCGGGGCTGTAGACATCATTCGAAATGTTGCGGAATGGATGCAAGGTGTAGGGCTTGTTCACGACGGATGGTGGGAACCTGAAAATATGAATGTAGCATTTTTAGGTCAATATGCTAAACCTGATGAGTTTTTTGTCGCACGACTTGACGGCAAGCCCGCAGCAGCAGCAATTATTCAGGCGGAACAAAGCCTGCAAGACTGGGGTGCAGTTGATAATGGGTCAACACCGCCCGCTCTTTACCTTCACTATGTTGCCGTCGAACGAGAGTTTGCGGGTAGGGGGCTACCTCGTGAACTTATGCAGCATGCTGAAAATCTAGCAAAAGAAAAGGGTATTCCTGCTCTAAGGCTAGATACAAACGCTGACGAGTCAAAACTCCGGAAGGTGTATGAGGATTTTGGGTTCAAAGAGGTCAAGATATTAGAAGAAGACGGGAATCGTACAGTTTTATATGAAAAGCAAGTCGCCTCCTAGGTTCGAGGCCTATTTGCTAGTCTAAATGAAACTCGGCTTGCTCCCAAGTAGCTGTTGCCATCTGTAAATATCATGGGCAATGAGGTTCCAATTCGATTGCACGTACTCTTCACGTGTACGTTCATTTGAGTCAAAGTATAGCAGAGGTGCTAGTGTGACACGCTAGAGTAACTTAACGCCGTACCACCTCTATTGAGCTCTTTCCACCGACTCAGCTCCGACAAGATAGAGTTCCGATTCGAATGTACTTGGGCAACCAAAATAAGGCACCCACGAAAGTGGGTGTTTTATTTTGGTTTTGGCCAAGACCCGAACCTTGGACCGGAGATTTTGCGTTAGCAAAATATCGTAGGTCCCACGTTCGGTCGTTAGTCTAATGCCCGAGCCAAGCACGGCGCATAGATTAACGTGCGCTGTCCTGGTCCCGCAACCATTTCTATGTAACATGGAAATTATTAGAACCGCCTCGGCGGTTTTTTGCTATACGTAACGAAAGTAGACCAGGGACTCCCAGTGGGGGTATTCTATTAGAAGCAATGAAACAAATAAGACAAAACAATCATGCTGTACCGATTAGCTTAGTGCTTAATACACTACTCACTGCCGTTGAAATACTAGTGGGTGTAATAAGTGGCAGCTTGTCATTGGTAGCCGATGGTTCGCGTAACCTGACAGACAGCATAATGCTCACCGTTAGCTACGTAGCAGAACGGCTCAGTAGGCGTAAGGCAGATGGGTTACGTACGTGGGGTTATGGACGCATCAAAATTATCGCTTCGTTACTCAACACGGGAATTATACTGACGGTTGCTATCATCATTGGTTACGAGGCTTTACAGCGTTTCAGTCAGCCGAAGGCCGTTCATGGCGTAACTGTCATGTTAGTTGCTACTCTGAGCGTTATCGTCAACAGTTTAGCAGCTTTATTACTTAAAAGTCAGCGTGCTGACATTAACATCCGGACGGCATACACTGGCCTGTACTATGGGGCAATCAGCTCTGCTACTGTGTTGTTGGCCGGTTTGCTGATTACGATTTTCAAGTGGGAGTGGGTGGATGCTATTACGGGTTTGGTTATCTCAGCCATGCTGTTATTTGCTTCGGTTAAGTTAGCCCGGGATGCCATCCATATATTACTGGAAGGTGTACCTGATGACGTCGATATGGAGGAAGTGCGACGGTACCTTTTGGCTGTAAACCACGTTACTAGCATTCAAGAAATACATGCCTGGACACTTGACCACAACAACTATGCATTTAGCTGCCACCTAATTATTAATCCAACTCATTTGGCGAATAGTCGTGAGGTTGTAGATGAAGCGAAAGTCATACTAAGGAAACAATTTGGCTTTACGCACATTACAATTGAAGTTGATGTAGTTGCAATCACTGGCTAAGAGAGTCGGGGATTGGCTTTGACCATTAAGTTCCAGCGTAGCAATTCCATACTGATTAGGTTCCAATTCGATTGCACGCACTCAACCAAGCATATTCAACCTCTGTTAACACGACAGAGGTATTTGTCTACCACGAAACTCCTAAGAAGTTAATTGGTTCCAGCCCTATGAGGTATTTTGATATACTCCAGTTATGAAGATAATTTGGAGCCCAGCAGTAACATTAGATGGCAACATTGCAAAGGCAGACGGTAATTCGGATTGGCCAACGGACATAGATGGGGAACAATTTCAACAACTGATTAAACGATGTGGTTGCGTCATAGTCGGCAAAAACACATTTGAGCAGTATAAAGGTGAAGTATTCCCAGTTGGTAATGCAGTAACCTTTGTATGGACGCATGACTCAGCTAGCGGTAAGCAACACGAAGGAGTTGAGTACGTAAGCGGCACCCCAGCTGAAGTAGTGAAGACGCTTGAAGACAAAGGTTACTCTGAAGCGGTTTTAGCGGGAGGCTCGGTTACCAATGACGCATTTGTAGACGCTGGCTTGGTAAGTGAAATTACAGTTACAATCTACCCGCTCCTGTTTGGGAGTGGTATGCGCCTGCTTTCGGGTAGCAACATTGACTTACGGCTTGAGCTGATTGATTCTACTAACATTGGAGATGGCGTTGTCAGGAATAGATATAAGGTCTTGAGTTAGGTTCTAGCGCAGAACGGTAGAGTGATTCAATACTGTTCCACTTCTATACACGTTCTTTCATCTCGCTAACTCCAACAAGATACCGTTCCAATCCGAATGTACATGGGCAACCATTTAGAGATAACATATTGAAATTCGTTTTAGAACGGATCTCTTTTTATTTACCTCCTCTGTAAAGTAGGTTCGAGTATTATTTGGTGGTTTGCTATGATGAATGGTATGTCTCTAATTGACCTAAGTTTCACCACTCTCAAGCAAGAACTGCCAGATTTCATTTACGAGAAACTCGCAGGCTACTCGGCTAAGAGTAATGCATATCATCACCAGCCTGATGAATTGCGAGACATGATTGCCAAGAAACACAGCATTGATTCCAGCCTCATCTCGTTAAGTGCTGGATCCGACCAGGCAATCATGCTGCTTAGCTCGCTTTATGGCCGCAAGGGTGGTCATATTTTCGCGCCAACGTACATTTCTTACACAGACATTAAAAGATTCGGTAAGCTCACCCAGTCTTATTCACTACATGAGGGTGTATATGAAATCGTAACATCAGAGATTACGGACGCAGGCCTGATTTTTCTGGCTAATCCCAACAACCCAGTCGGTCTGACCAGACGGGAAAAAATCCTAGAGCTGGTTGCGAATAACCGTGATTCACTGGTAGTAATTGATGAGGCATACGGTGATTTTGCGGGCGAGTCGGTCATTAATGATGTAGCTACTTACAGTAATATGATTGTCCTCAGAAGCTTCTCGAAAGGTTACGCTCTTGCCGGTTTTCGTATTGGCTATATGGTTGCCCAGCCAGCTATGTTAGAAGAGTTGGTGTTGGAGTCCACGTGGTTTAACGTTGCATATACATCTGTGGGCGCAGCAATTACTGCTCTTGAGAATGAAGAATACTTTGCAAAATTGAGGAAAGATATTGTTGAAAGTCGTAAGCAACTAGAAGCTTTCTTGTCGCAAAGTGGCTATACCGTTATGCCAAGCTACATTAATGCTGTTCTTCTCAAGTTTGATAACGAAGCTCTGGCCGCAAGTTTGGTGGACTTTTTAGAGGCAAATGACATCAAAGTCAATCAGGGCAATGGTGCTAGCAATGTTGGCTTAGGCAAAAGCTTCGTGAGAATCAGTGTAGGCACAGCCGAACAAATTGCGGTACTGCAAAATGCAATTGATAACTATGGTTCTAGCGTGGCGCGGTAGAGTAAGCTAACAGGCTCCCACCCTTAAAAAGATTCTTCCACCGACTCAACTTTGCCAGGATACCGTTCCAATTCGAATGTACATGGGCAGCCATTTCTATGTAACATATAGATTAAACGAACCGTTCAGCGGTTCTTTTTTGTTATGATATAAAACATATGGGAATAAAAGCTGCTTTGTTTGACGCTGACGGCGTCCTAACCCTATCCGAAGAAGTATTTAGTGTGGTGTACGCCAAATCACGTGGGCTTGATCCTGAACCGTTTGAGCGATTTTTTCGCAACGACTGGAAGCCTATCGTTACTGGGAAGAAGGATCTCAGGGAGTCTATAGCGGAGAATCCAGAGTTGTGGCAGTGGGAAGGCAATGTTAATGAGTTGCTGAATTACTGGTTTGAAACTGAAGACGTTCGTAATAATGAATTAATAGAGCTTATCCACGAAACAAAAAACAAAGGTGTGCCTTGTTATCTCGCTACAGAGCAAGAAAGATATCGTGGCGAATATATGAAGAATGTCATGTTTAAAGACTTATTCGACGGTTATTTTGTTACGGCAGAGCTAGGTGTCTCCAAGACTGAAACTACGTTTTTCGAGATGATTATTGACGAACTGAAGATCCAGCATCCCGATATCCAACCAAAAGACATTATCTTTTTTGACGATAGTCAATCTAAGGTAGATATAGCTTGCTCGACTGGTATCAATGGACAGCTATACACTAGCGTAAAGCAGGCTAAGAATCTTATGAGCGTATAGTTTTCAAGCCCTGTTTGCTTCCAAGCAGACGCTGCCACCAGTAAATCTCACGAGCAATCAGGGTCTAATTAGATTGCACGTACTTAACCATAAGCATCACGATCTCGGTTATTATGGCAGATGTTTTGTTTGCCACCAATCACCCAAGGAGTTAATGGATTCGAGCTTCGTTTGGTGTTCTATGTGAAACCCGACAGTATAAATTTGTGAATTTGTTAACGATTGCAAAATACGCAAACATCTTGTAATATAATTCTTATTAAGGAGACAGCTATGGGCCCAGAGAGGAATCAGCAACTATTTACTGCAGTTGCTGCAGATATAATGCCATTGGTGGACGAAGAATTCGTTCGTCGTAATTTAGTGGTGCCTGCGCTGGCTGAGCTAGCCGAGCAGTTTGCGCGTAAAGATAACTCTCCGCGACCAGTCACAGAGCCTACACTCTTCGCTCGTCTGTATGCCTTGTCTATGGTCCAAAGAAGTCGCATGGGAATAAGCGGCTTTGACCCGCTTAGCACATTTGATAATGGCGGAAAAGTAGAGGCGAAAGCCGCTCCATACCATGATGAATTCACAGCAAAAAATAAGGGTACGTATCGAACCAGAATAATTCAGTTCGTTTTGCCCGGCCAAGACGTTAACAACAACATTAACATCTTCGGCGTTAACTTCTATGAGCCTAATCCTGAAGAAGATGAGGCAGTAATTGAGGCAAGCACTTTCGCTACCCAATCCGGTATTGTGATTGTTGATAAGAGAGGCTCTGTGACAAATATAAATAAAGACCCTATATCTGGAGAAACTGTGCTCTTTGCCGTGCACAACAAGGTAACTAACGATGCAAAGATATATCAGGTAACTTTGGAATCTGCAGCTGTGGCTACAAGTAAAGTTGATTTAGGTATGAACCAAATCGAATTTGAAAACGAAGCATCGGCTAGCGTTCGCTTGCCAGACGCTCGTATAGTACTCATCAAGCAGCTTAACGGTGAGCTACAGCAACAGGCAGTTAGCGAGCTCGAAAAAGCCCTGTCAACCCTAAAAGGCATCAAGTCTCCCGATGGTGTACTTTCGACGGAAGAAAAGTATGCCGCCATATATACCGCACGCACAGTGTCTGGCTAACAGAGCTACTAGATAAGTCTAGGTGCGGTCATCCAAGCTCACGAACAGGAACTTGTTCCGAGCATGAGTTTTGACGTGCGCCGTCCTAGCCCCACAACCAAGCGATACTGTCGGGTACAAAACGGTTCTAGAAATTAGAGCCATTTTATTCACTTAGACACCGTGGTTTGAGCACTAATTGGTCAGTATGAACTTACAAAAAGATCCAATAAGTCCTTTTGGATTGCTGGCGTCCTGCCAGCAATTGCTCCGACTGTTACTATTGTCCATGGAGAGCCATCTATTGCGGTGATTACGCCACCCGATTGCTGAATTAGAAAACTTGCGGCACATATATCCCAAGGGTGATTGAATACGTTAACGAATCCATCTGTTTTACCCAAGGCTGTATAGGCGAATCCTAATGATGTGTTGAGCGAAATGACATCGTAGTTTGTGTCTTCTATAATTTTCAGCAAAAACGTATTATGCTTGAGTCGCATATCTTTAGTTACTCTTCTTACTGATCCAAAATCGATATCAATTTTTAAGCCGAGCTCCTCGGCAGGCTGATGTATAACTTGATGATTAACATAGACTTTATTGTTGCCAACTGACCAAAAGTATTCTTGTTGGCTGTGATCAATTACGCAGGAGGCAATAACTTGATTCTCATCGACTAGCGCAATATTAGTGCAGTAGTTATTAATACCTTTTCCTAAGTTATTTGTGCCACAGATTGGGTCGATAACCCATATTCGCGTGTGGGGGATTTCAGTATCTGAGTATCCTTCTTCGGCAAGAACTTTGTCGTTTGGAAAAACTTTATAGAGCTCAGATACGATGAGATTCTCAACGTCAATATCTACCTGTGTTGAATAGTCTCCAATCCCTTTATCCTCAACAACAGCCATTTCTTTACTTGCGTTGTGCAAAAGATCAAGAACAGCTTCGGCGATACCGTGAAAGAACTTTGTCTCTGACTCTAAATTTCCCATGGTCTATAATTATAGCAGCGGTGGCATGATTCGAGAACTAGCAATTCGTCCAAATAATATTCTTGCCTGACCTCGAAAGCTTTTTTGTTTAAGACCAATCAATATAGATTAATTATGAAGAAGTTCCACATAGCAGTTTGTGTACTTAACAGAGGCGAGAGTGATACGATTGAGCCATGGGCGAAACTTCTTCAATTCAATGGAACAAGCAAATTCGTCTAGTGCTTTCTGATGTAGACGAAACCATAGCTGATGTATATACGTCAGCAGAACCAGCCATGGTGTATCTCTTTCTCGGTACTCTGGCGGCAACAGATGAATAGTAATGTTGGGTAATGCACACCCCATGCCTCCTCATATTCCTCGTAGTACGCATGACTCTTACTCCTGAGAGTTAAACGTGGATCACAAGCGAGTAATTATTTAGTTGGTTCCAAGGCTGTTAAGTTGTTTGGTATAGTGTGGTAATGATAAAAGCATTTCTCTTTGACTACGACGGAGTCATTACTAAAGGCGTCGACAATGAATGGGTCGCCGGTAGGCTCTCACGTAATCTTGGGGTCCCCATTGAAGCTGCCTCACTGTGGATGAAAGAAATATGGCCGGGCTTTTTAAGAGGTACGATTGCCGAAGACCAAATATGGGGACAAATAGAAGAGAAATATGGTAGCCCAATAACAGAATCGCAAAAAGATGTGTGGTTTGTATGGAAAGAGCTGGAGCCTATACCAGAAATGATTGAGCTTGTTAGGTCGCTTAAGAATGATGGTTATATAGTCGGTGTTCTTTCGAATGTATTTAGCGTCACCCAGGAAGTTATTATGGCACATGGAGGATATGATGCCTTTGACTTTGCCGTTACCTCATGCGACGTGGGCTTTAGAAAGCCAGAGCCCGATATTTTCCACGCTGCACTGCGGAGACTTGAATCTATTAAGCCTGAAGAAGTAATTTTTCTTGATGACCGTGAAGCTAACGTAACGGCAGCCGAAAAGCTCGGCCTACAGAGTATTTACGTTGCCAACCAAGACGCCGCGATTCGTGATATTAAAGTGCTGCTTGCGGCTCAAGATTCTAGCGCGAAGCGGTAGGGTTAGCCAACAGAATACTGCTCTCTTCAGCGCTTTCCATCGACTCAACTCCGACAAGCTGAAGTTCCAAGTCGACAGTATCTGGCCAGCCCTAGGCTTGCTTAGTGCTTTATTACGGCTGAGGTCGTTGGTTGCTCAAAACCTCCACTAAGGAGTTAGCAAGTTTGAGCATTTTGTGGTGGGTTTGCTATGATGGGGTTATGAAAAATGCAATTATTCTTCATGGCCAGCCAAGCAGGGAAGAATATTATGACCCAACGATGCCAAGTATGAGCAATGCTCATTGGATTCCTTGGCTGCAGGGTCAGCTCCTAAAACATGACATCGCAGCTGTTACGCCCGAAGTTCCACAAGCTTTTGCTCCCGATTGGGAACTGTGGCGCAAAGAAGTTGAGTGCTTTGAAATTACGCCCGAGACGATAGTTGTCGGTCATAGCCGTGGTGGAGATTTCTGGCTGCGATGGCTCAGTGAACGTAAACAGCAAAAGGTTGGAAGGGTTGTCCTTGTGGCGCCATTTTTGGGCTACCTTACGAATGACAATAATTCCTTTGGCCATTATGAACTCGACCCTAATCTTGCCGAACGAACGGCTGGGCTGAGTGTTTTTGCCTCTGATAATGACGCAGAGAGTATGATTCGCTCAGTCGCAGAAATACGCGAGAAGATTCACAGCGTACAGTACCGAGAATTTCACCTTGGTCACTTTACGTCGCGCAGTATGGGGACGACCGAATTCCCAGAACTACTAGAAGAGTTGTTAGGATAGGTAGAGTCCTAGGTGCTGGTCTAAATGTTGTTTGCCGCTTGAATAAAAGTCGCTGACACCTGTAAATCTCACGAGCAATCAGGCTCTAACCCGACTGCACATACTCAACCAGTTTTATGTAACGTACAAAATATCAGGGCCGCTTAAGCGGTTCTTCGCTATTGATTAATCCCAATTTTCCAGATGCCTTTTTCACGGAATGCTGGAATAGTTTGACGTCGAGCGGCATTAATTAGGGTATTGAGAGATTCGTTGCGTGTCTTAGTGTAATCGGATAGTTTGATTATTGCTTGGCCCCGAAGGTAGGCGAGTCGTTTATGCAATGATTCCATGAGAGCTAAAGCTAGCTGGCGATCTAGCAGGTTTATCTTGCTGTTTTCTTGGAATTCACGAAATGCAGGGTAGTAGTAGTCTTGTTTGCCCTTATTGCGAATAATAACTGGTGGAAAGCCTAGCTTCGCAAGCTGTAGGTTAATGAGTACGCGGCCAATTCGGCCATTACCATCGACAAACGGATGGATACGCTCAAACTCTAGATGGAAGTAAGCGATACGCTCCAAAAAGTATTGCTCATGGCGGCTTTCATACTCTGCCAGCAAGTTATTGAGCAGGTTCTTAACATGTTCAGGGCCAGGTGCAATATGCGTGCCAACCCGAACGTATTCACGCTCGTTTCGAAAGCGACCGGCAATGGTGTCATTTATACCGCCAATCAGCATTCTATGGAGTAATAGGATAGTCTCGTCGTTCAATGTAATGCCCGATTGGTTATGTAAATATTCGGTAACACGGGCCAGATTCTTGGCTTCAAATAATTCCCGCACGCTTACCCGACGCATTACTTCTTGCTCGACTAGAATACGCTCAGTCTCCTTTAGGGTAAGGGTTGAGTTCTCGATTGCATTTGAGTTATAAACCAGTTCAGGAAGCTCGGCTTCATCCAGAAGTGTAAGCAAGGACTCTTTGCCATGCTTTAGAGTCTCAAGTTCTTTCTTAAGAGTGGTAATAGTTTGGCGTGAAGCTGTGTTAATCATACCAGTAAGTATAGTAAATTAATGCACAATTGTCAATATATCGTTAATATAGTGTAAATATGAATAACAGTAACGTTTATTGTCAGGCAACTAGCTAATTACTATACAGTACTGGGTTTGGATAAGAGGCCTCTAAGGCTAAACCTTTTCCATGCCCACTCCAAATAGCACCCCGATACACTTTGAGGCAGCCGTCCATCTTAGAATCTCACGAGCAATCAGGCTCCAACTCGGCTGCACGTGCTCAGACTAAGAAAAGCTTACCGCATTAAGGACCAGTAGTTGGTAAGCGTAACGATAAAAATAGACATTGTGGTGACGCCTAGGAAAGCTTCGAAGAAATAGAGAATATGGTAGCCAATCCCCACAGTACTCAGTAGGCTGGTGTCGGCGCCAAAAGTAAAGAACCCGCCGGCGCTGATGAGGAAACCGCTCGATCCAAACCTGGCGATAAAAATGGCAGTAAAGATAGCGAATATGGTTGCGGCAGTAAACAGAACGCGCATCGGTCGCATGCCGTAGCCATTCGTGTATTCCAATAAGTAGTGTGTCAGCTTATGGAACAGCGAGCGCGTGTTAAAGCGCGTGTACGCCTGCTTTTCCATAAACATGTATTGCCGGGCCATGGCGCTGGCGTGTCCAGCATCGTAGGCTTCATGAATGCCGCGGTAAAAGCTCGAAAGATACCGGTAGTCGAACTTCTTAATCGGTTCTTTTATGTAATTGAATCTATGCGAGACTGGACGAATGCTGGCGACTTTAGTGCGCTCATCGAATTCGCAGTCGGTGAAGATGTCGGTTTCAAAAAAGCAGTTTTCGAATGTTACGTTTTTGAATGAGCAGTTACTAAAGGTGTCGCGGTCCAGGAAATTGCAGCTTTCAAAAACGCAATCTTCGAACGTGGCGCAGTAAAAGGTGGCCCGTACAAATGTACAATCTTCAAAACGAGTGCGGACTGAATCTACAAAGTTGCAAAAGGTACTTTCGAAAGCGGCGCGGGTGATCCTAGCTTCGCGCAAACGGGAATAGTTGAGCGTAGCTCCTTTGAGTAGCTCGTTTTGTGGGCGGTAGAGTTTGAAATGTACAAGATGCAGACCTCGTAGATCGTAGTCGCTTTCAAAAAAGTCTTCTGCACCAGACTGCAAAATGTGCTGTACCGCCGCAGCCTTGCCCGATGCAATAGCCGGCAGTAAGGCTTCTCCTAGGCTTTTTCCATCTTCGGTTTTCCAACGGTCACGGAAGTGCTGACGCCGCTTGCTAATCGCTACATAATCTCCCAGTCGGGTATGGGGTGCGTACATACTAGTACTGTGACACGAAGCGGCGCAAAGCGCAACGAAACTGCCTCACTCAACTCCGATAAACTAAGGTGCCACTTCGACTACACACTACGTAACGAAATCAAGTTGTCAGAGTCGGAAAGGTTTTAGCAACTGGATCGTTTTGGGCTGCTTTTATGCTGCCGCTGTAAGCTAGCTCCGGTAGTGCCGGTTATTCCCACTCGGTCGTACCAGGCGGTTTGTTGGTGAGGTCCAGGAAGACTTGCGATATGCCGGCAACTTCACCGAGAATCCGTTCGGTTATGTAGGCAAAAAATTCGGGAGGGAGGTCACGGCCGGGCAGCATAGCTTGCACCGTCATAAACGTGCTAGTGGTAACGGGGCGTAGCACAATGGAGCGTTCACCGGGGCTACGAAACGAAAGCGGCAAAAGTACAACGGGCATTTGCTTGATGTGCGCAAGAACATCAAATGAACGCATGGCTTCAAACACGATGCGATCGGCAGCGCGCAGCTGCTCGCGCGACTCGCTGTCCAGTAGCGTCTTAGTAACGGTTCGTTTGGCCAGGGCTTGTTGCCCAAGGGCGTACACCACGCGGTTTACTTTACCTCGAAAATGAGCTGGAATCTCGCTGGCTAGGGCAACCATGTCGGCAGCACTCAGATTAGCATTATCTAAAGCGACTACCGATATATGTGAACGCTCATCGCCGCCAACGCCTACGCTGCGGATGGGCAATACATGCGCCGTTACGGCTTCGTGGGTATCGTACTTCCGAGAAGCTACAAAGGCTTGGACCTCGGCCTCGATTGGGTCGCGCACTAAAGCTGTCTGATTTTCGGCGGCAGCTATAATCCGGATGGCCAGTCCGGGGCCCGGAAACGGCTGACGCTCCACAAGCTCACGGGGCAGGCCAAGCTCGTGCCCCAAGGCCCGAATTTCATCCTTAAATAAATCGTCGAGTGGCTCAACCAGTAAGCCCCGAGCTTTGAGCTCCTGAACTTCTTGTACCTGATTATGATGGGTCTTAATGGTTTCGGTGTGGGAGTCCCCCTTGCTATGGCCGCTTTCGATGCGGTCGGCGGCATTGGTGCCTTGCAGCAAAAGTGCTTCAGTAAGTTCCAGGCTGGCAAGAATATCATTCTGGACAGCAATAAAGGCCTTGCCTATAATCTTGCGCTTAGCTTCCGGGTCAGTCATTTCTACCAGTGGGCCGACGGTCTGGCCGTCCAGGATTGCGGTGGCCTGCTCAAAGCGTTCAGTGGCGTCGACTTTTTGCACTACGAGCCCGGCGGCGTTGAGCGCGTCTATCACCTTATCATCTTCGTCGCGCATAAAGCCATTGTCGATATAAAACGCGTGAAACAGTTCCGGTGCAATAACCGTTGTTGCGAGCATAGCGGCCACACTGGAGTCCACGCCGCCACTTACAAACGCAATAACATGCCGTTTGCCGACTTGCGCAGCAATGTCTTGTCTTTTTTGGGCAATGATGTTTTCTAGGCGCGCGCCTTGGAACACTTCGTCGGGCTCTAATCCGGCCACACCGCGTAAAAAGTTATCGAACAATTGGTAGCCTTGTGGTGTATCGTCAAACACTTCCGGATGAAATTGCACGCCGATTTTATTGCCCCGCGCCATCGCCGAATACACCGGAGAACCATCACTGAGCCGGTGCTGGCCAATGGCCGTAAAACCTTCGGGCACTTCCGTTACAAAATCACCATGGGTAAATAAACCCGTAAAGTGCTTTTTATTCCCTTTAAAAATCGGATGCGAGATGTCAACTCTAGTGGTTACTCGGCCATCTTCGCGAACGATGTTTTTGGCTACCTTTCCGCTATGGGCGACGGCCATGGCTTGCATGCCATAGCAAATGCCGAGGATGGGGAGCTGGCTTTCCCAAATTGTTGGGTCGGGCTGCGGAGCCGCTTCGGTATGGGAGCTTGCCGGGCTGCCAGATATAACAATGGCGGCGTAGTTGGCCTCTAACTCATCTCGCGGGGTTTGGAGCGATAAGACGTCTGCCGGCAGGCCTTGTCGTTCAATGGCTTTTTTAACCAAGTCGACATATTGACCGCCAGCATCAAGTACCGCCACACGGGTGCTTGCGGCTCGTCGCTCGTGCTCTTCGGCTCTTGCTGCACCTTCCAGAAAACCCTCGGACATGAAATGCTCCTGTTATCCTCGGATTATATCAGGTAGCCCTCCATTTACGGTGGAGTAAAGGGTAAGGTTTTAACCTCAGTACTAAACAAACAGTACTCGATGCTACTAAGAACCCATTTGCTTGAGAATAACTTGATTGCACGAAGTGTAAAAATAGTTACTTCTGGAGCGTAGCAACTACAGTATGCTAATACCATTATTAACAACAGGAGACGCTCATGTTACTAACAGTTGCAGCAGTACTAGCTGTGTTGTGGATTCTTGGACTTGTAGCCCACATCGGTGGAGGCTTAATCCATCTTATCTTGGTCGTCGCTATCATAGTAGCGGTCGTCCACTTCTTGCAGCGCCGCAAAAGCCTGTAGGGTAGTTACAATACCGTAATTACAGCCCGACAAACCGTTGAGTGTATTTTATCGTTGAATAGTTCATTGTATAATAGAACGCATGAGTAATTCACCATCCGAAAATCGTTTAATACAAAACGAACAAATCATACGGGCCCAAAACACCCAAGCAGGCCAGGATCTTAAGAAATACCTCCAAAACGACCCCCAGGCTGTCAGCACCCCTATAGCCTTTGTGTGCGAGTGTTCTGTGCTGGACTGCAATCAACACATCAACATCTCAATAACAGATTACGAGAAGCTCCACCAGCGCAAGGACCGGTTCACTATTTATGGCCGACATCTTACCCCCGAAATAGAACGAGTAGTTGCCCACGAAGCAGATTTTGACGTGGTCGAAAAGTTTGCGCTTCCTGCCAGGTAAGCAGGGCGCTAGTTGGAATTTACTTCAAACGGTGGCTGCGCAGGCGTCGCTACTGGCCGCCCCTGATACGTTACAGCTGGTGTGTTGGGTGAATAGACGGTGATGGTTAGGTCGTAGTCGGGGAACAGACAGAGCACGCTGCAATTGTTCTGGCGGCTAAATTTGTCGGTGTTAAGCTCCAGCGTTTGGCCGACAACTCCGGCTGAAACTTTGATATCAGGATTGTTGACGTAGCTGTAGCTTATGGCGTAACCGTCGCCGTGCCGGAACTCTACCGGTCTTTCGCCGGTTACATTTACGGTAGTAAAGGGTTCTAGTCCGGACGTGCTGGAGTGGTGAGCGGAAATAAACCGCTGGCGAACGGTGGGGGCGACATCAGCGCCTAAGGCAATCCCGGAAGCGAGGCCGACAAACAGCAGGCTGATAAGTATGCCCGTAGCCCAAGGGGCAATCGGCCAGCGGCGGCGCACCATGGCCAGCCCAAGTACCACCATAAAGACCGTGGCCAGAGCCAAAAACGCTAGCCCTATGGCCGCCAGTAGATTCTCTTTTGTGCCGAAAGGAAAGAAAGCTTGCAGCGATGAATTACCTCTGTCGAGCAGGACATACAACGACGTGGCTAGTAGTCCGAAAAACACCGCCAAAGAACACAGTATTGTAAACACACCAGCTAATTTGAGCACGACTCGAAAAACAGAGTTAATCCACGGCACAAGCGTGCCCCTGGCCCGGTGCGCCACACCCGGCACATCCGCCCGGGCCACCAGACTCTTTAGACTGTCGACGGTGACGGCTTTGCCCTCCATCTGCAGCCGTTCGCTCGAAGACCGTGCTTCCGGCACAAGCAACCACAGGGCAATGTATATCAGTATTCCCCAGCCGCCGCCCAAAACGCCAATCACAAACAGTATGCGCACCAGTAGCACGTCCACGCCGAAATAGTTGCTAAGCCCAGCTGACACACCCGCCAGCATGCCGTGCTCGGGGTCACGAAAGAGCCGCTTCACGGCAGGCTGTTCGGCGGCGGTCGAATCATCCTCGTCCTTGAAATCTGTCGGGTCGCCGAGCTGCTGTTTCAGGTAGCTGACATCTTCGGCCAAAATGACTTTCTCACTGCCTATGCCGCGTTCGCTCAGTAGCTCTGCCATCCTTAGTTCCACTTCGCGGACAACGTCACCGCCGCTGCTGCCCACTTGTGTTTTGATATCGTCCAGGTACGTCCGCAGCGACACATGGGCGTCAACGGCAATCGTAAACGCCTGCCGGCCCAGGTGAATGTTAGTAATTTCGTTCATCGCTTTGTTCCTTTCTCTAAGGAGTTAATGGAGGCATGCAGTTTGTGGTAGGTGGTTTCTAAAGCCTGCAAGAGCTCCCGGCCGTCGCTGGTCAGCCAGTAATATTTACGGGGTGGGCCTTGCTCGGACTCTTGCCACTCGTAGTCCAGCAGTTTGTCGCGCGCCAGTCGACTCAGCAAGGGGTACAGCGTACCTTCTACCACAATCAGCTCGGCATGGCGTAGCGATTTGATGATATCGGTAGTGTAGACTTTGCCGTCTCGGCACAGCAGCAGCACACAGTACACCAGCATGCCTTTGCGCATTTGAGTCTCGGCCTGCTCGGCCATGGCATTTTCTGATTGTGTTGTAGCGTCATTCATATAGTACTATGTTATGCAAGGTACTATGTTTTGTCAAGCACATTTGTTTGTGACCATTTTTGCGGCCTAAGTCACTGCTAAAGAACTTGACAAAAGACTAACGCCCTGCTATACTATGAATTAGTTTTGAGATACCAAACACAAAGTATCTAAAAACAAAAAACTACAAAAACATAACAATAATCAGAAAGGCAGCCGTAGTGCGACTAGCCCCTAGTATGGGTTTGGCTTATGAGCTTGTACCCACAAGCAACACCCAAATCTTAGCCCTCGACAGTATGCTCCGCAAACTGTAGGCCATGGAACCCACTACCCGTCGAAGATAGGGTAGTGGGTTCTTAAAAACTTCGCCGATAGCATAGCTGTCCGAGCCGCCAAGTTTTTAAGTGGCGAGCCGCAAATGTAAGGTCGTTTAAGATAAACGTAAGCCTTTATTCATACACTGTTTTCACGTACAATAGGGCGAAGTGACAGAACCAAAAAAGTATGACAGCTTCAGTCCGAAGCGAGCTACAAACATTGACGGTTTTTTTGCAAAGCCAGTCGAAAACCGCCCGCGACAGCCGGTATTACGGCCGTCTTCAGCAAACACGCAGCCTGCATCTGTTAAGATGGCAGACATGCCTAGGCGTAGTGAAAACCAAGCAGTGCTTACCAGTGCCAATCCCTTAATTGCAACCCAAAACACCGCTAACTACCCCCTGGATGGTGAGCGACGGCGTGCGCAGGGGCAGGAGCCCAAGCCCGACCGACAAGAACCCAAGCCGCATGCCAAACGGCGGTTGTTTAAACGGCTGGGCATCGGCGTGGGCGTGCTGGTGCTGGTAGCTGGTCTGTTTATTGGCTTTGGATTTTATAAGAACATTGCCAAACTTACCGGCAATAAAAACCCCTTTAGCTTACTGGGTGTGTTCCGCCCCGTGCCGCTGAAGAACCAAAATGGCAGGGTCAATATACTGGTGGCAGGCAACTCGGCCGACGATGCCGGCCATAATGGTGGTTCGCTAACCGACTCCATAATGGTGCTTAGCGTAGATACTAACAAGAACACGGCGCTTATGTTAAGTATTCCGCGCGATCTCTGGGTCAAAGTGTCTGGTGTGGGCCATTCCAAGATTAATGCCGCCTACACCAATGGTGGCATGAACAAATTGCAATCGGTGGTGGAACAAGATATGAACCTGACTATCAATTACCAAGTACTGGTAAATTACACCGCGTTTAAGAACCTGGTAGATGCGCTGGGGGGTGTAAGTATAACCATCAAGAGCGATGATCCACGGGGTATTTACGACCCCAGTCTAGACTACACCACGCGCTACTGCTGCGCCTTGGCCAAGTACCCGAACGGTGCAGTGAACCTCAATGGCAAGCAGGCGCTCAATCTGGCGCGGGCTCGTGGTGATGCGTACGGTTCATACGGCTTCCCGGCGGCCGATTTTGATCGTACCCAGCATCAGCGCCAAATGCTAACCGCCATCAAAACTAAATCATCGAGCACAGCCGTCATTTCCAACCCTTTTAAAGTTGCCAGCCTGGTGGACGCGGTTGGCAACAACGTCAAGACTAACCTGGAAGTAAACGAGATAGAAACGCTGTATACCTACATGAAAAAAATTGACGACAGCAAAATTGATTCCTTCAACATTAACGGCCTGAAGGGTAAAAACACGACTATGCTACAGAATTACGCCTCGCCAGATGGCCAATCGGCGCTCATTCCGGCTGCTGGGCTAGATGATTTTACGGACATCCAAAAGCAGATTCAAAAAATATTTACGGCTGACCCAGTCGTAAAAGAAGGCTCGACTGTCGTAGTCCTGAACGCTACTGATACGGCCGGGCTAGCCCTGCGCCAAGAAAACACGCTGATTGGCAAAGGCATGACCGTATCGATTGGTGATGCAACGGCCAACCAAGCCACCACAACCATCATCGATAATTCTGCCGCTGCGATGCCCAACACGCTGACCTACCTAAAGAGCAAGTACCGAGCCACTGTAACCACCAATGCGACCCTAAGGGCGCGCTATCCCGGTGCTGATTTTATACTTATACTGGGCGAGACGGCCGTGCCTAAGCCAGCCACCACTGCACCTACTTCACCATAGATTTACCAGCTGGTACGTGGAATTTGGGTAGGCGAAAGTGAAACGTTGAACCCACGTTTTCAGTGCTTTCAAACCACAGTTCGCCGCCCAGCGCTTCGGCGATACTTTTAATAAGGTACAGCCCTAGGCCGGTCCCGCTAACATCTTTATTGGTAATGTTTGCGGCCCGGAAAAATTTAAGGAATATATTTCTTTGGGCACTTTTCGGTATGCCGTAGCCGGTGTCGCTGACGGCCCATTCGATATCTTCGGCCGTTTCTGTCATTTCAAACCGTACCTTCCCATTTTCTGGAGTATATTTGATGGCATTGGACAGCAAGTTGGCGCTAACTTCTTTCACGAGTAGGGTGTCGGTCATGAAGGGCTTCATGTTGGCCGGCAGCTTTGAGGTGAGGGTAATGTTTTTGGCTTTGGCGGCCGGGATGAATTCGGTGAGCATTTCTTGGGACAGTTCCTCTAGCTGTACAAGTTGTAGCTTGACGGTTATGCCACCAGCTTCGAGGCGGGTAATATTAAGCAACGTGTCGATAAGCACGTTCATGCGCTCCACCGACTTTAATATGGTTTCGATGAATGGCTCCTGCTGTTCACTTAAGCTACCCACCATGCCGTCGTGTAGCATGCGGGCGTACATGTTTATGGCCGATAATGGTGTGCGCAACTGGTGGGAAGCGATGGAAATAAAATCGGATTTAAGCTTGTCGCTTTCAATCTCGTCGGTCAGATCCCGGAAGACCTCAATAGCCCCAATCGGCCGGCCGCGTAAAATGATGGGTGACACCGTGACCTGGACCGGTACAAGGTCGCCATCTTTGCGGAGGTAAAGCGAACGGGCATGCACTGTTTTGCCCTTCTGGAAGGCTTTGACTATATGGCGCTCAAACACATCTAACGGCGCACCGTTTTCGCGCACTGCTTGGACGACGCTCAGAAAATGCTTGTTAATCATTTCGGAACGCTTCATCCCCAGTAGCTTCAGCGCAACTCGGTTG
The DNA here is from genome assembly GCA_038207115.1 of Saccharimonadales bacterium (SeqCode). GTDB lineage: Bacteria > Patescibacteriota > Saccharimonadia > Saccharimonadales > UBA4665 > JAJZCD01. The sequence continues at coordinate 26,880 of JBBRAC010000008.1, read as the reverse complement.
ACGCGGGTTATTTTACCCGATTCGTCGGTAGCAATGACGCCGTCGCCGATACTGGAAAACAGCGCCACTAAACGGGCACTGTCATACAGGAGAGCTTCTTTGCTGGGCGCGGCTTGTTTGCGGGAGGGCTTATTTGCCATGGCTTAATTTTTTAGGACGACTCAAGGCTTCGAGGTCGGTAATATAGTTATCTATGACGGTGGTTTCATCGCTTATGAGCCGCATAGCCAGACGTATCCAGTCTATAAGTTGGCTCAAGTCTTTGTGCTGCAATGCTGCCGGGTCCTTGTCTAGGTGGTTACGTATTTGGCGCATTACAAAACGGTCGGCGGCCGGACCAAGGTAGTCATACGTTACCCTAACTACTTGGTCGTATAGGTTTGCTTGGGCAACCATTGGCTTAGGCCTCCTCAATCTTGGTAAGCTGGCGAGCACCTACTGCCACAAATATGAAACCGACGGCTATGATTGGTATAAGGATGTAGATAATAAGCAATATCCAGTTGAGCGGCAAGTTGTTGAGTTTGGCGGACACGGCGGCAACATACTGCAGGATTATAGACAGCACGACAATCCAAACAATACCAAAGGCTAACTTGTTCCAACTTTTGTGGTAAATGAGCCCGCTGACATCTCGGCTGTAGCGCAGTAAATCGTTGACGGCGCTGAGGCCCAAGTACCAGCTGAATATATACGGTACGGTGAGCGTAAGCAGCACAACGGCTATGGGGGTATGGTATATGCTGTAGATAGTATCGTGAGCGCTAGCTATGAGGTAGCCATAACCCACGCCAATCAAAATCAGGGCAAGCGTCATAAGGTGTATGTCCAACCTATGAGTGGGGCGCTTCGAAAGAACCCCCAGCTCTTGGCAAGCTTGGCTGAGTACCCAGAATCCGGCTAGAGGGAAAAGTAAAGACAGGTAATTGACGATGATGGTGACGGCACTGTGCCAGCCAGGATGCCACATCCCAAACAGGTTAAGTACCGCCGATGCGGTTGCAGTTACGGGCAGCCAATAGGCAAAAATCATAACTCCCTGTGTTAGCTTGCGGACTTGGTGAGACTCTTTGTGACCTTCTATGAAAGTGCTGTAGTTGCGTATTTTCTCGTATCCAAACAGGGCAATAAACCACACGGCCACGACAGGCACAACTATGGTTGCGTTGAGTAGATGGACTTTATCGGAAGTAATATGGTAATGATCCAAAGTGGAACGGGGCGGAGCGGCAATAAAGTTAACCGCCGCGTACATGATGGCCAGAATTACAAAGCTAACAAAACGTTTCGATCGTATGTTCACAGCTGCTTTCCGGCAAGGCTAATCAGATAATAGTTTACAAAAGTCAATACAGAGACATTATGCCCGACACTATGTTTTTTGCTCATATTTGCTTTCCTTGATTACTAAAAGGATACTAGTAGAAGTATATAAATAGTGTAATATTTCTAACAATTATGCCAGTAACTGTTTATGGTTAGGATTATTTGTGTTGTAATTTGTGACGATGCAGTGCTATTGGTTAAAAACCTTACTGCTAGCTCTAGAGCCTACGGGTATAGTTAGCCTTACTAAGCTAAGGAGGAAAACATATGGGAATAATGGACAACATGAGGGGTGACATGGAAAAGATGCGCGCCCGCTATGACGAACTACGCAGCCGTGAACTAGCCGGTAGCCTAGACGACAAAGGCCGCGAAGAGCTTTCGACACTCCGCTCCCACTTCGAATAGTACATTCGTAGCGTATCTCAAAATCCCGGAGCAGCGATGCCCCGGGATTTTTTGTAGTAAGTATGGTAGCGGCGACAAGACTAGCAGACTCCGCCCTATGCCGCAAAGTCATGCTTCGAGCAAGCTCGTGTGCGTGACTTTGCTCCGCGACCATGTACCCGCATCTTTGCTGCGCACATCTGCCTCACAAGTTCACGTGCGTGCGCGAGCAAGCAAAAAGACCCATCAAATGATGAGTCTTTTTGCTTGGTAGCGGCGACAAGACTTGAACTTGTGACCCCAGGCTTATGAGTCCTGTGCTCTAACCAGCTGAGCTACGCCGCCTCGGTTTCGAGACAACCCGAAGGTTTTCTCGAATCGCCCGCAAAATGGAAATCATTCTGCCGGGCTGCTTGTCCCCCATTGTCCGTTTTGGCTACGGGGATTTGGCACTAAAGAACAGGGGAGATTGTAGCAGATTACCCCTATCTTGGCCAGACCCACTGCACGCCACGTTTTGTAAGGAGAGAGCTTGCAAAGGGGGCTAGAGGGGGCGGAAGCCGAGCCAGAGGGCGGCGGCCATGCCGAAAATGATAATGCATACGCGCAGCCAGTGCGATGAGACTCTCTGTGCGCCGCGCGCGCCGGTGTACCCGCCAATGATTGTGCCGACGGCCATTATCGCCCCGGTACGCCAGTCTATCAGGTGAGTACCCAGCAGACATATCGTGGAGGTCACGGCCAGAACCACGGATGAGACGTTCTTCATGGCGTTTATAAGGTGGGTATCATGCAAGTTCGTAAAGCCCAAGAACGCCAGCATCATAAAGCCATAACCCGCCCCAAAGTAGCCGCCGTAAAAGCTGAGCGGCAGCATGGCTAGGCCCAAAAGCACCAGTGGCAGTGCGGTTTTGGCTCGCCCCTTTAGGTGGCGATGCAGGTGAAAATGCAGTAGCGGCTGAAAGGCAAAGAGGGCTACGCCAAACAGCACCAGCCAGGGCACGACGCGTTCAAATTCGCCGGCCGTAGTAGTTCGTAGTGCCAGCGCCCCCAGGGCTGCCCCGAACAGTACCGGCAGCAGTAGCCACAGGTAGGCCTTGGGCACTTTGCGTAGGTAGCGCCGGTAGCCAAACACCGAAGCCAGCTGCCCCGGCCCGGAAATGATGTTGCCGGTAGCGTTAGCCACCAGTGGCGGCACGCCCAGTGCAATCAGCACCGGGTAACCGACGAGCATGCCTCCGCCGGCGATGGCGTTCATCGCCCCCACTACGAACCCCGCCAGTATCAGTACAATATCCTTTTCCATGTTTGTTTAGCTTCTATAAGCTAGTATAGCAAAACCAGCACCTAAGATAGACGTAGATTTAACTATTCGAAAAATGTCTGATCAGTTTTATACGCCTGAATATAGTTGCCGGGTGACTCAAAAAGCGGTGTTGGTAGCGCATCAAAGGGATACCAATCCCAACTTTCAATCTTATCTTCTTCCATAATCTTCGGGTCGCCACTGACCCAATGGGCGATCATTCCAATATCAATGTAGTGCTTCGGCGCATAGCTACGAATATTACTGAGGCATAAGAATTGTAGATCAGATATTTCAATACTATCGCCAATTTCTTCACGCAGCTCTCGCATTATTGTCTCCGCGAATGTCTCTAAGCCTTCCATGTGGCCCCCCACGCCGGCATATTCGCCATCGCCATGTGCATTTTTGCGTTTGCCAAGCAGCACGAACGAGTTGTCCTTTATAAGGAGCAGGCCAACCCCAACTTTCGGTCTTTGTTGTTCATCCATAGCCAAAGTATACCAATTTTTATAGTAGTTGCACGAGGTGGGCGTTGGGGAGTTCTTGGCCGCCAGCGTCGTAGCCGACGAGCTCACAGAGGGCCAGGGCGAATGAGCCATGTCCGACCACCAAGATGTTTGGGGCATCGAGCGAATGCAAAAAGTTCAGGGCTTGTTGGGCACGGCCGCCCAGGCTTTCGAGCGATTCTATGCTGGGGTGTTGATCGGAATCTTCGGAATTCAGTAGCCACGAAGTGCCCTCCAGTGAACCCAGCGAACGTTCTACGAGCAGTTCGTTTGTAATGATAGCTCGCTTGTCGTAGCCAATTTCCTTGGCAATAATCTGCGCCGTTTCCAAAGCCCGTAACAAGGGCGAAGAAACCATTTGGTCAATGCCGAACAGGGCCGCTTCTTCGCCGGCCAGCTTGGCCTGCTCGCGTCCATACTCGGTTAGTAGTGTATCTATCTGACCGGCATATATCTGCGCTGCGTTGAGCTCGCTTTCGCCATGCCTGCAAAAATATAAGTGCCTCATAAGTACGCCTTGCCATACCAGGTAGCCAATAATTCCCAAGCGTCGCCCACGATCCTATCATCTTCATGCTGCCTGCCGGAATCGTAGACTTGGCTAATACTTTTCCCACTGTCGGCATGCAGACTAACCACTTTCATTAGTGGTATACCATATTCACCTTTGGGGCTTTGCAATAACTCACCTAAGTTATCTTTCCGAAAAGTTTTAAGGGCCGTGCCGTCGTAATACGTTACAAGTTGATTGAGATATATTCGCCGGTCAGTAAGCTTATGGGTTAGGTCTATCAAGTTTTGGGGGGTAAACCAATGATTTATCGACTTCATGTATGGGCCAGGAAATCCGTTTAGCCCCGGTATGGCCCATGAATCGTCAGAAACGACCACTGGCTCCTCAAGGTTAGCAAAGGCCTTTCGTGCCTTATCCTCAATAATGGCGACAACATTTTCGCTTTGAATTTCATCGATGTCCAAAATGGCCTGCTTGAGGTCTATGCCATGTTTTGAAAACACTGCCTTGCCAATTCCGTATTTTGTTTGGTTGCCTGTAGCGCACAAGAGTGTATTCATTGGTACAATTATGGCATATGGATATAGATTTACCAGCTGGGAGCTATGTGGTGGCCGTGAGCGGAGGCGTGGATAGCGTGGCGCTGCTGCATATGCTGGCCAAAAAGTCGAATAGTCTTATAGCCAAATTGTCGGACAGTAAGGCTTCAGTTCAACCATCCGACCAGCGGACTATAAGACTAACAGTGGCCCACTACGACCACGGCATACGGCCAGACTCGGCCGAAGACCGCCGGCTGGTGCAGGCGCTGGCTCGTGACTACGGGATGCCGTTTGTGTACCAAACCGGCCAGCTCGGGCCCGGGGCTAGTGAGGCCCAGGCTCGAGAAGCGCGCTACGCCTTTTTGCACCGAGTACGCGAGGCTAGTGGGGCGCGGGCCATTATTACGGCGCACCACCAAGACGATGTGCTGGAAACGGCCATTCTGAATATGCTGCGCGGCACGGGCCGACGTGGTTTGAGCTCGCTCAAAAGCACCGATGTGGTGAAGCGGCCGCTGCTGCACGTGCCAAAAAATGAATTGCTTCGCTACGCTAGCAGGGAAGGGCTCTGCTGGCGTGAAGATAGTACCAACGCCGACGAACGGTATCTGCGCAACTACATACGCAAAAATATATTGCCTCGCTTCGCTGACGCTAGCAGGGAACAGCTAAAAACGCATATTGTGCTGGCGGCGGGGCTTAACAAACGAATAGAACAGGCCGCAGCAGACTATTTGCATCTGCAGCCGAGTGTAACCGAGCTAGACCGGCACAACTTTGCGATGCTGCCCCATGCGGTCGCCCGGGAAATACTGGCTGAGTGGTTGCGCCTGAACACCCGCGCGGAGCTATCGAAAAAGATGCTGGAACGGCTCGTCGCAGCCGCCAAAACCGGCCGCAACGGAAGCCAGGTGGATGTAGATGCTGGGTATTGGCTGTACATTTCGGCACAATCTTTAGTACTCAAGCCCAAAATTACGCTGAAGTAAGGTAAAAACCTAGCACTCCAAGCCTTTGAGCGCTAGGCAGCGCGGAAAAGGCGTTGTATACTATATGCACATGGATAACAAACCACTACTACCGAATGCCAAGCGTACTCCGGGGGGACGAGGAGTTAAGAACGCTGGTTTTGTGGCGCTCATCGTCCTGGTCGCAATCATAAGTTACGCCTCTTATCACCAGCCAAGCTCGTTGCAGGAAATTCCCCTCACCCAAGCTATTCAACAGGCCAACGACGGCCAGTTTAAGAAAATTGAAGTCAGTGGCTCTCAGATGAGTATTACTAAAAAAGGTGATGCCAAGCCCACCCTCAAATCATTCCGCTTAGAAGGTATAAGCCTAAAAGAAGAGGGCCTGAACTACAGCAAGGTTGCGGTTAGTGTCAAGCCGGCCAGCGGTACGGGCGCGATTATTGGTAATCTAGCACTCAGCCTTATACCTGTTGCGCTCATCGGCGGCCTGCTTTACTTTATACTCAAGAGCGCTCAGGGTCAGGGCAACCAAGCTATGAGCTTTGGTAAAAGCCGCGCTCGCCTGTACGGCAACGAAAAGGATAAAAAAAGCTTTAAAAGCGTCGCCGGCCAAGCCGAAGCTAAGCAAGACCTAGAAGAAGTTGTCGAGTTTTTGAAATTCCCGAAAAAATTCGCCGCCGTTGGCGCTAGTATACCTAAGGGCGTCCTGCTAATAGGTCCTCCCGGCACAGGTAAAACTATGTTGGCTCGAGCCGTAGCCGGTGAAGCTGGCGTGCCGTTCTTTAGTATTTCCGGCTCAGAGTTTGTCGAAATGTTCGTAGGTGTCGGCGCAAGCCGTGTACGCGACCTGTTTGCCAAAGCCAAGAAAAACGCACCCTGTATCATATTCATAGATGAAATCGACGCCGTAGGCCGCCGCCGCGGCAGCGGAATGGGCGGTGGACACGACGAGCGCGAACAAACGCTCAACCAAATTTTGGTAGAGATGGACGGCTTCGAACAAGGTGTCAATGTAATAGTACTGGCTGCCACCAACCGCGCTGATGTGCTTGACCCGGCGCTACTACGCCCTGGCCGTTTCGACCGCCGCGTAAACATCGACCTGCCCGACCGCAAAGACCGCGAGGCCATTCTAAAAGTCCACTTCGAGAAAAAGCCACTGGCTACCACCGTCGACCTAGACGCTCTAGCCGCTAAGACTGCCGGTTCCTCGGGCGCAGACCTGGCTAACATCACGAACGAATCGGCCATTATTGCCGCTCGTAACAACCACACCGAAATCAGCCAAACCGATGTGACCGAAGCGTTTGAGCGCGTAGCCATCGGCCCGGAGCGCAAGAGCAAGGTTATGAACGAGCACGAAAAAGAGCTTACCGCTTACCACGAGGCCGGCCACGCTATAGTCGGCCACGTACTGCCAGATAGCGATGTAGTACACAAAGTTACCATCATCCCACGCGGTGGCACGGGCGGCGTTACCTGGTTTATCCCGCCAGAAGATAAGAGCTACCACAGCATTCTAGAGTACAAAGACATTTTGGCCCGTATGCTTGGGGGGCGTGTTGCCGAAGAAGTTATTTACGGTAAAGAGCGCGTTACTACCGGTGCTGGCAGTGACCTGCAAAAAGCTGCCGAACTAGCCCGCGACATGATCATAAACCAGGGAATGGGCAAAAAGCTGCGCGACCAAGTCTTCCACGTAGAAGAAGGCATGATGATAGAACGCATGGTACACGAGCGCGAATACAGCGATGACACCGCCAAGGTTATAGACCAAGAAGTTGAGGCGCTGATAACCGAGGCTGCCACCCGCGCCCGGGCTGTGATAAAAGCCAACCTAAAGTATATAACCGCACTCAAAGACAAGCTGCTCGAAAAAGAAACGGTCGACGCCGCCGAAGTGCACGAACTATTAACGGGTTCGCACCTCCCTAAAGACGCCGCTTTGTACTAAGAGGTAACTATAGATAGGCTCTTTCGTCGCGCCGGCAAAATGAGGAATTTTGGAGGGCTGCTTCCCTTGTTCGTGGCTCTAGCGCTTGGCATAGTGTGGGGCCGGGGTGGGTTTAGCGAACCAGGGGATTGTCGCTAATACTCGGGATACTTGTAAGACCGGTGGTAGGTCAGTCGGAACTGGCTGCTCCCATGCATCCGGAGTACACTTCCCTCCCATTGCGAATGGGAGTGGTTTGTCCCCAGCTACACATCTCCAGGCCCTTTCGGCTATGATCGCTTCGGCTGTGGCCGCGTCAGGGTATGCAGATTGCTCAAATTCGATCATACGAACTCCTTTGCTCTATACACTGGTTGGACCATTTAGCGTTTTTTGGTGGAGCGGCTACGGGCGGACTTGAAAAAAGGGTTCATGGGCAGCACGTGCGCAGCAGTCCCACTAAATAAACAAAAAAGCGTAAAGCAGAAAGTTTTAAGCGTACACCTGTGTCAGTGTAATTTCAAGTTATTAAATCATTATAGCACTTATACGCATATAAGTCAATAATCAATGGGGTATATTTATAGGTGCAAAGGTGAGAAAATGAGAGTAACCGCTTACAGAGCGGCCTATTACATATGGCACTATCACATACCAAATCAGACAACTTAGCCCACGACGACAGCGGCGTAGTTTTGCTGCTACAGGTTCCACGCACCAATGACAAAAAAGAACTGGCCGCCGAGCAGATGTTTGCCTCCCTACACGGGCTGCTTACCATTCCGACGCCCGGCATACTCAAGTCTGCAAAGCGCGAGCGCTTAAGTTTCGAAATTGCTGTCCTAGCCAAGCGGATTGGCTTTTACGTGTGGGTGCCAAACTATCTTAAGAGCTACGTCGAAGAGCAGATATATGCCCAGTACCCCACGGTGCACATTAGCGAGGTGGAGGATTATGCTGCCTATCGCGAAACCGATCATTACCCAACCCAACTGGTCACCGAACTGCGGTTTGTGGGGCATAATGCGTTGCCTATCAAGACATTCCAGAGTTTTGAGGTGGACCCGCTGGCCGCCATTACCGCTACGCTCGCCAAATTTAATGAAGACGAAGAGGCCTGGCTGCAAATGTTGGTGCGTCCGGCGCCTAGTAATTGGCACAAAAACAGCGAACGCTACATATCGGGCATTAAAAACCGTGGCGGTACCTCTACGGTGGGACTGCTCGGGGCACTCTGGAAGCCACCTGAAGTCAAGACCGATACGGTAAAGCTCAGTGATTTCGAAACCACCCGGGCCAGTGCGGCCGAAGAAAAGTCGCAAAAGCTGGCCTTTGAAACGCAAGTTCGTATTGTCTACCGCGGCAATACGCCTTTGCAGCAGGCGCAGCTGCAAATGCAGAGCATCATTGCCAGTTACAAACAGTTTAATAGCACCTATCTGAACGGCTTCGAAGCCAAGCGTGTGCTGGACGACCCGTTTTTGGTGGCGCACTACCGATCGCGCGCTTTTAACAAAGCCGGCTTTATTTGCAATATCGAAGAAGTCGCCACGCTATACCACTTGCCCCACACTAACGTGGAAACGCCGTTTATACTGTGGGCCACCAGCCAGACGGCTGAGCCACCAGCCAATTTGCCGATTATTACGCCCGAAAACCAAGAGGAAATTAGCCCCATAGCGGCCACCAATTTCCGCGGGCATAACACCATGTTTGGCCTGCCGCGCTCGGACCGCGGTCGCCACCTGTATATCATTGGCCAGACCGGTACTGGTAAATCCGGAATGTTGGAGCTGCTGACAATCTCGGACATTTATAGTCCGTACGGCTTTGCCGTCATCGACCCGCACGGCGACTATGCCCAGGCAGTTCTTAAACGTATCCCGGCAGAGCGGGCGGCTGACGTGGTGTACTTTAACCCGGCTGACACCGATTTCCCGATGGGCTTTAACCCGCTGGAAGTCTATGACCCTAAGCTCAAAACGCACACCAGTTCAGAGTTGATTGGCGTCATAAAACGTATTTTTGAAAACAGCTGGGGGCCACGGCTGGAATACATCCTGCGCTATTCCATATTGGCGTTGCTGGATTATCCGAATGCGACCATGCTTGACATTACTCGCTTACTGACTGAGAAAAAGTTCCGGAATGATGTCTTGAAATTCGTTACTGACCCAGTGGTACGGAACTTTTGGACCATAGAGTTCGCCAGCTGGAACGAACGCTTCATGACGGAAGCTATCGCACCAATTTTGAACAAGGTTGGGGCCTTTACGGCCAACCCGCTGGTGCGTAACATCATCGGCCAGCCCAAGAGTAGCTTTAATATCCGGCAGATTATGGACGAGCGCAAGATTCTCATAGTTAATCTGAGCCGCGGGCTGGTGGGCGAGGACAACGCCGCGCTGCTGGGTTCGCTGCTGGTTACCAAAGTGCAGATGGCGGCTATGAGCCGGGCAGATATACCCGGCGAGCAACGGACGCCATTTTACCTGTACGTAGACGAGTTCCAGAACTTTGCCACCGACAGCTTTGCAACGATTTTGTCCGAGGCGCGCAAATATGGCCTAAATCTGACGGTGGCCAACCAGTATACCGCCCAGATGATGCAAGAAGTTAAAGATGCTGTGTTCGGAAACGTCGGTTCCATCATTAGTTTTCGTACTAGTGCCGATGATGCCCGGGTGATGATGAAATATTTCGAGCCGAAGTTCGAGGAGCACGACCTGGTGAACATGCACAACCGGCATTTTGCTGTTAGTATGACGATTGGTGGCGAAAAAGTGCCGGCTTATTCGGCCATTAGCCTTAACTTGCCACCGTTTACTACTGATTATGGACCGCAGATTATCGCCCACAGCCGGGAGCAATATGCCATGCCGCGCGAGACTGTCGAACGCTACGTTGCGGAACGCTATATGACTAGCGAAGTTGCCACTGCCAAACAGACCGAATCGCGCATGACTACGCCACGCCCCGAACCCCGGCCTCAGCCTGAACGGCCGACTCCCTCACTGCCTTCACCTGTATCTGCCCCCGTTCCCGAACCGTCCAGGGTGGCCGCAGTAGTTGGCCAAGTGGTGACCCACCCGGCCGGTGAAGAACCAAAGCCCAAGCGCAAACGTGTCCGCAAGCGCAAGAAAAAATCAGCCGACGCCCCGCTAAGCGCTCCAATCGCCACGCCTTCGCCGACGGTATTGGTTGCAGACCCCATCCCAACTAGCCATACCATCAAGGAAGGTGAAACAATCCGCCTGAAGTAGGCTAAAGTTCTCTGTTTTCGGAGCGATAAGCAGGCTATACTAGGTGAAGTTCATGTTGATGCAAATCCCCCGTACGCGCAAGCGAATTTCTCTAGGTAGCGTGGCCTTACTGCTGGTCGGCAGTTCGCTGCTGGCGCAAATTTTGGGCTTTTTGCGGACCAAGCTTATAAATGCCAACTTTGACGCTGTCGGACATCATAGTACCGATAGCTATTTTGCGGCCTTTACCATACCTGACTTTTTCTTTTTTACCATTGCCGCCGGCGCGCTGGGGGTTGCCTTTATGCCGGTCATTGCCGACCACCTGGCGCGGGGAGATAAAAAAGGCATATCCGACATTACTAGTAGCTTACTGAACTTTATGAGCCTGTTGATGCTGGGCGTGGCCGTCATTATCTTTATTTTTGCCGAGCCGCTTATACACCACATAGTTGCTCCTGCCCTGAACCCGCAGCATACACACGACGCCGTAGTCATCATGCGATTTTTGTGCTTGAACCCGCTGTTTTTTACTATTTCAGGTATTTTGACGGCCTTTCAGCAGTCCATAGGCCGGTTTTTCTTTTACGCCACGGCGCCGTTACTGTATAACGCGGCCATTATAGCTAGCATTTATCTGTTTCGTGACAGCATGGGCATCACCGGAATTGGCATCGGTGCGCTAGTGGGCGGGGCGCTACAGCTGGGGGTGGTGGTGGTCGGCAATTACCGGACTGGGCTGCGCTGGGTGCCACACATACACTGGCACAGCGCGGATTTTCGATTGGTTTTACGTCAGCTGCCTCCGCGTTCACTCGACCAGGGTATCGATCAGCTGGAGTCGATAGTAGAAACGAGGTTTGCCAGCGGGCTGCCCAGTGGGTCGATTTCGTTCTATGCCAATGCCTACACGCTTCAGCTTGCGCCTATTTTACTAATTGGTACGGCCATTTCGACGGCCGTATTCCCGCGGCTCAACAATCGGTTAAGTCAAGGTAGGCCGGATTTATTCAGACAGGATTTTTTGCGTTTTTTGCGGCTGATTGTTTGGATTACGCTGCCCGTAGTGGTTATTGGCTTCTTCGGCCGGGGGTATTTGGCTCGGCTAATCTTTTCACGCAATAGCTCCGAGATAGCCAACGTGTTTGGGTTTTTGGCAGCGGCTATATTGTTCCGCTCTATGTACGCTATAATTTCTCGCTGGTTTTACGCTCAAAAGGACACCCGCACGCCGCTGTACGTCTCACTCTTTACTATTAGCTTTAACATTGTGCTGGCTTATGCGCTAACGAGGCCTGGTGGCTACGGCATTACTGGTTTGGCACTGGCGCAGTCCATAGTGGCTGCCGTGGAAGTTACGCTGCTGATGAGCATAATGCTGGTTCGCGACCACAAACTGTTTGATGCAAATTTCTGGAGTGGCATCGTCTGGACTATATCAGTTACCGGCTTTAGCCTGGTGGCGGGATATATTACCGTCACATTTCTGCCGCTGGGAGCGGGGGATAGAGGATTTTTGACGCTTGGAACGAAGCTGTTGATAATTGCTGGCGTTACGCTTACGACCCATTTTGCAGTTTCGGGCCTGTTCGGACTGGAAGAAGCTCAGCCGTTCTGGCGCTGGGTACGCCGCATCATCTTCCGCCCCGTCCGCGTTGAATACTAACCATAAATCAACAACCCTTGGCAAATCACGGGGTGGTTGATTTCAGACGCTTCCCTACCTCTGTTATAATGAAAACAATGAATCAGGAACGTATACGGAACTTTTGTATCATCGCGCATATCGACCATGGCAAGTCAACGCTGGCCGACCGGCTGATGGAGCTGACGGGCACAGTCGAAAAGCGCAATATGAAGGCGCAGCTGCTGGATAAGATGGATTTGGAGCGGGAAAAGGGCATTACTATTAAACTCGCGCCGGTGAGGATGACCTATAGGTCGGCAATTAGCAGCTATCCATTACCTCCCCAGCGGGACATGGCCCATGATACTGCATCGTTACACGATAGACGGCCAGTGGCAAACGAGGTCGAGTATGAGCTCAATCTTATAGACACACCTGGCCACGTCGATTTTAGCTACGAGGTCTCGCGCAGCCTGCAAGCCTGCGAGGGCGCGCTACTGGTGGTAGATGCCAGCCAGGGCGTACAGGCCCAGACGCTGGCCAATGTGTATCTGGCCATAGCCGCGAACCTTACCCTCATCCCGGTGCTCAACAAAATCGATTTGCCGGCGGCCGAAGTAGAGAGCGTGGGCGCGGAGATTGTCAGTCTGCTGGGCTGCACGTTCGAAGACATTCTACAAATCTCGGCCAAAACAGGTAAGGGTGTAGATGCGGTGCTCGAGCGTATCGTGCGCGATGTACCTGCACCTAAACCAAGTGAGGCACCTGAGACGCGGGCGCTTATATTCGACAGCTACTACGACGATTACCGAGGCGTGATTCTGTATATCCGCGTTATTGACGGAGAAATTGCGAAAAATTCGCATATAAAAATGCTATACACCAGTGCCCAGGGCATTGCCCTGGAAGTTGGCGCGCTTAAGCCCGATATGACTCCCGGCAGTCGCCTCCGGGCTGGCGAAATCGGCTATATTGTAACCAACCTAAAGACCACTCGAGACGCCAAAGTTGGCGATACCGTTACACTCGCCGCCAACCCGTCTAGCCACCCGCTACCCGGCTATAAAGACGTAAGGCCGTTCGTGTACGCCGGCTTTTTCCCTGAAAGCAACGAATTTTATAACGATCTCAAAGAGGCCATAGAAAAGCTGAGTTTAAGCGACAGTGCGCTGCAGTACGAGCCCGAAAACTCGCCGGTGCTGGGGTTTGGCGTGCGTATCGGCTTTTTGGGCTTGCTGCACATGGATATTGTGCGCGAGCGGCTGGAGCGCGAATACAACCTCGAACTCGTCGTCACCAATCCTTCGACCGACTACCAGGTTAGCCTGACGAACGGCGAAGCCATCGATATAAAATCGGCAGCCGATTTGCCCGACCCAGCGAGCATTGCCGAAATTCGCGAGCCGTGGATTAAGGGCGAAATTATTGTACCGAAAAGCTACGTGGGCCCGGTAATCCAACTAATAAGCGGCAAGCGTGGGTTGCAAAATAATCTGAGTTATGTCGAAGACCGCGCGGTTGTGGGCTTTGAGGCGCCGCTGGCTAATCTACTAACCGATTTTTACGACCAGCTCAAAAGCATCACCAGCGGCTACGGCAGCTTTAATTACGAACTGGATACCTACCGGGCCGAAGATCTGGTAAAGGTCGATTTTTACGTGGCCGGCGAACGACTCGACGCCCTGAGCGTGATGGTGCACCGCAGCGAAGCCGATCGGCTGGGCCGCGAAACCGTGCAAAAGCTCAAGGAAGTCATCCCGCGCCAGAACTTTCAGGTGGCCCTGCAGGCGGCCATCGGCGGCCGGTTTATTGCCCGCGAAGACCTCAGTGCCTACCGCAAAGATGTGACTACCGGACTGTACGGTGGTGATGTTAGCCGCAAGAAAAAGGTGCTGGCCAAGCAGAAAAAAGGCAAAGAACGCATGAAGAAATTTGGCAAAGTCGACATCCCTGCCGAGGCATTTACGGTAATGCTCAAGCGCGATTGACATGGTTCGTAACGAACGCATACTCAACCTATTTTCTACCCACCCGCCGATACCTTTTGCATACGAGGCCGCAACCAGGCAGTTCAATGTAGGTGGGCAGCATATTTTACTGGAGAATTATGCTGAATACATACAACCTGAAAGGTCGCCCATATCTAGGGCAGAGTCTGCAGAATTACTTACCGAATCTACATTGCTTCTCAATGTATTTGATGGGCTTTATCAAATGCCACGGATGTACCAGTGGCTAAAAGCCGTCGACGAAGGAGCATGGAGGAATGTTCGCAGTGAAGTAATCGAGGTCATGATGGATGCCTACCAGGGTTTAAGCGGCCTCGACAAGGAGCACCTTCGTACCGGTACGCACTGGGGTTTTAACGCCGGGTTTTACCGGCCCGGGCATCCTGTCTTCAACGTTTTGGGTGATTGTGCCTGTTTTGGCGTCAACCCAGACAGTCATATTTTTGGTGAAGCTATGTGGGAGCAAGGATTTTCGGAATACAGCGGACATAATGTCGATACTAACGTGCAGCGCGTTTCGCTTTTGGCCGGTGTAGGCGCGCTCGGTGCAATGGTCGGCAGAACTCTCCCCGTACAAGATGTTCTCGATCTGGATAGCTCCAGTATTTCATTTGCAAAATTATAAAAACAGTCAAATATCTTATAGCTACAGCGCGGTTTTTCGCATAAGCTTAGCGGAATAATACTCTAACACAGAAAATTGATATGCAACGAACACCAATACTACAAGCAATCCGATATGTCTTTCTTGCCCTCGGCTTTACTTTGTTTGTTCTGGTTGCCGTCCGTTCCGCCCAGACCATTAACGACCCGCGTGCTACCAAAGGTGTGCCGAACATTTTTAGCCTGCCGGGCGGCGTAGCATTTTTGCCCAGCACTAGTGTCTCGGCGGCGGCCGCCCCAACGCGCGCTAACGAAGTGGTCGAAGCGGCTACTACTCCAACAGCGGGTTCAGCAGAAGTATTGCATCCATCGGCCACTGTGCCCGTTTCCACGCAAGCTACCGTAAAATCGCCTTTGAAAAACGAATCTGAATCACGCTCAGAAGTCGAGGCCAAGGATATCAATAACGTGTCGGTGGATGTAATCCAGACTGTCTCAAACCAGGGCAAAAAACAAGACAACTAGCCCCATAACTGTGCTGCATGTTATACCCTAACCGATGGGCAATCGTTTGCTAGCCTCTTTGTGTGAGCTAGTGTAACCCCAGCGCTAGACTTCAAAATACCTTTTGCCAATCAAGCCAAAGCGTAGTCGGAATTTCCTATTATTGGTGAGCACCAGACTTTGCAAAGGAGGCATCATGCGCTAGAGTGGTTGCATGAATGAACAAAAGAAACAGATAATAACTATCGCTGGCCGACCGGGCTGCGGGAAATCTTCCACCGCCAAGGCAGTCGCAGAGCACTTGGGCTATCACCATTTCTCTTCTGGTGACTTGTTTCGTGCCATCGCGCGCGAGCAAGGCATAGACCTGATGCAGGCTAATCTGAGCGCCGAGCAAAATACCGAAGTTGACCATCTGGTAGATAGACGGCTTCAGGAAATTGGTAAAAAAGAAAGCCAGATTGTAATAGATTCGCGCACTGCCTGGCACTGGATGCCCACCTCATTCAAAGTATTTCTGAATCTTGATTTACAAGTGGCTGCTGAGCGCATTCTTTCGCAAAAGGATGATGCGCGTTTGCTCAGCGAAAACATTAACCGAGACCCGAGTGCCTACGCCACAATCTTACAAAATCGTCTAGATAGCGAAAGACGGCGGTATAAAGCACTGTACAATATTGACCCATATTTAACGGATAATTTCGACTTGGTTATAGATACGGCTGTAAATACCTTGGAACAAGTAACCGAGCTAGTTCTGACCAAGTATAAAGAATGGCTTGGCGAATAGTATAGCTGGCAGTCTTGAGTTTTGAGTGCCAAAGTGTTATATTTAGACCATGACAGAGCGCCAAAAGCAAATCCTGAGCGCCATCATCGAACAGTATGCCGAAGTGGCAGTACCGGTCGGCAGTAGTTTGCTGGCCAAAGTGTTCGGTGTATCTTCGGCGACCATCCGTGCCGAAATGGCCGATCTCGAGCGCCTGGGCTACATACGCCAGCCGCACACCAGCGCTGGGCGCATCCCGACCGACATGGGCTACCGGTATTATGTAAACCACCTTGCAGCCACTGACCCCAACGCCCCGGAGCGCCGGGCCGAGCGAGCCTTAACAGCACGGGTGCAGCAGGGCGGCATGCCCGAACGCACCATCCGTAACGCCGTCGACACCCTGGTAGAATTGACCCACAACCTGGGGTTGGCGACCATCGGCAATCAGCTATACATGAGCGGGCTTAGTAATCTGTTCGGTCAGCCGGAATTTATCGGTGGCCACCAGGTGCAGCAAGTAGCCCGTCTGCTCGACAATTTGGAGCCCTGGCTGCGCGAAGCCGCGCCCAACGAACCGCTGAGCGTCTATATTGGCGCCGAAAACCCGGTCGGCCGGTCGGCCGGTGTCACGCTTATTATCAGTCGTTTTCGCAGCCCGTTCAGTGACCACAGCTACGTTGGCACGCTTGGCCCAACCCGCCAAAGCTACCGCGACGTTATGGCGCTGGTAGCCCACACCGGAAGAACCCTAGAGGGAGTACTATGAGACCCCACATATCAGAAGAAGTGGCCAAAAGACGTATTTTGCTGAGCGAGCTTGAAGCTCGAGAGCACGAAGCCGAAGGTGATCCTACCATTGCTGCGTTAACACGTAGTATGCTCAGAAAACATGTCCTTAGGGGTGGCTATGCTCTAGAAGACTATACAAACCTTGTTTTATCCGTCGAGGCTGATATTACTATGATGGAACAAGAATTAAATACAGGGATATCTCAGTAGTATGACTCAGAAAAAGCATAAGTTGACAGACAAAGAAGCAGAGCTGCTGGCGCAGCAAGTTGCTGAGCTAACCGAGGCGTTGCAACGCGAGCGGGCCGATGCGACCAACCTGCGTCGCCGGCACGACGAGCAGCTTGCCGGGCTTAGAGATATGGTAAAAGCCAGTGTAGTGCGAGACTTACTGCCGGTTATCGATAATCTTGAGCGCGCGCTCAAGCATGTTCCCAAAGAGCTGGAAAGCAATGATTACATCAAGGGCGTCGGGGGCGTCGTAAAGCTGTTCGAAAAAACGCTGAGCGATATGGGCGTTGAGCGTATCAAGACCGTTACGGACGGTAAAAGCGAGTCGTTTGATCCCCGTTATCACGAAGCCATCAGCATGGAAGACGGCGAAGGCACGACCGAAGTCGTCAGCGATGAACTGCAAGCCGGCTATATCTTGGGTGATGAAGTTATCCGCCACGCCATGGTCCGCGTGCGCATGGCCGACTGAACATGCTGTGTATTGCAGGTGGCCTGATCTTATGAACCCCGGTGAAATGTGCCAAACCTGTGAAATTCCGCCACTACGAATGCCAGAGCGTGAAGTAGGCGCCAAATACTGCCGTCTTATTATCGACGGGGTGCTCAGGGACAAGATACTGGCAGAAGCGCGCGTAGCCGAGGCTACCTGCCAGCTGGACCCTCACCCCAAACAAACCGCCGTAGCCCGCTGCATAGTCCGTCGCGCTACAGACGAATGCAGTTGAACTACCCCGCTTGCGTATCAGGAAAGTGAGCTTATCTAAGGGCTTCGTCGTCGCCGTGCAGACGGGTGCGGAAGGTGTAAAAGCGTAGAAAAACCACCAGTATATGGAACACCAAAGCCCAGACCAGTATCTCTAACACAACACGTAAGGCTGTACCGATTGAAAGGTTGTGCGTAACAAGCTGTTTGTCGGCCATAAGCGCAAAGCGCACCCAAGGGAGGGTTAGGCTTAGCGCTACGAGCGTCAGCGTCCCTACGGCGACGCGCCACAAAAAGCGCTTAAAAAGTTCGATTCGCAGCCGCCGCCGAACCACGCGTGGGTCTTGGTAAAAGCCAACTTCTGTATCTGTTTCGTGCATCACTGCCACCGAGCGGACAACCAGGCTGAAGCATTCAAACACCACTAATCCCATCAAGCCCCACAGTACTACGCCAGTAAGGTTTGTGAACAGGGAATTATTAAACAGCTGCTGCAGTGGCCCCACAACTTGGTTGGTATAGTACAGGCCAAAGTCGCCACTGTAAGCATCGGGAGCCAGCGTGCCATACAACGTCGATGCGTATACCAGGTGAACCACAGCTATGAATACCCCCACCATTACACAAAATATAGTGCTTTCCGGCGAGGGCGTAAGCCCGCGCAGCACTGAGCGGTAAAAGGAGAGCGTTCCATGCCGAATCATTAGCCATAAGTATAATCTATAAACCGCGCGCCGCCAGCCCGTAAGTCGCGATTTCCCTTTGACCATCCCCAGTTGCATTTGAAACCCCTCATGCTAAAATACCGGTAACAATCATAACCAAAACGAGACAATATGGAAAATACACCCGAGTCAACCGTGGTCAGTAATACTAACACCAATACGACCTGGCCTCGCTGGCTCTTCCCGGCCGCCTTTGCCGCCGTCTTTATTCTCCTCGGCAGCCTGACCTTCTGGTACGTCAGCGCCGCCACCACTACCTACAGCCTGTGGCCCAGCAGTGCCGTGCCTAAAACCTTGTCCGACTCCGACGCCCAAAGTGTGGAACTGGGCGTTAAATTCCAGGCCAACGTGTCTGGCGATGTCACCGGCGTCAAGTTCTACAAGAGCGCCCAAAACAGTGGCAGGCACTCCGGCAGCCTGTGGGATAGCAAAGGCAACCGCCTAGCAAGTGTGACCTTTACCGGCGAAACCAGCAGCGGCTGGCAAACGGCTACCTTCCCCCAACCTGTTAGCATTGCCGCAAACGTACCCTACACCATCTCGTACCATGCCCCTGCCGGCCACTATTCGGCTAACAACTACTACTTCAGCACTAGAACCCGGACCAGTGGCCCGCTCAGCGCGCCCAAGAGTACCTCGGCCGCTCCGAACGGCGTCTACGCCTACAGTGGCAGCGCGGTGTATCCGACCCAAACCTACCAGGCCGCCAACTACTGGGTCGATGTGCTCTTTAGCGCCAAGGTCGTCAACCCCACTCCCAAGCCTGCTCCCCCCACCGGTATCAGTGTTACCCAGAGCGGTACCAGCCTGATAGTAAACTGGAACGCTGCTAGCAGTGCGAACCCCATCTCGAAGTACCTTGTTCTGCGCAATGGCTCACAAGTTGCTTCCGTCAGTAGTACAACCCTCAGCTACACCGACACTAGTGCTACTGCCGGCCAAACCTATGCCTACCAGATCCAGACCGTCGACAATGCGAGCCTAACCTCCGTTGCCTCCACTACGGCCACGGCCACCTACAATGTGGTGCCCGTGCCAGCTCCGACACCTGCGCCAGTGCCTGCGCCCGTGTCTAACCCTGGCCCAACCACGACTGGCTTCTGCAGCACCTTCCCAGCCTTGCCGGCGTCTAAGCCAACCGCTACTAACACGGGCGTACCGGCTGGTACCGTGCTAACGAATAGCGGTGCGATTACCGTGACAACGGCCGGTACGGTTATAGACGGCCAGAATGTAACTGGCGGAATCAATGTAAATGCCAACAATGTAACGATTAAAAACTCCAAAATTAATGTAACCGGTTACTATGGCATTCAGGTTGCCGATAATGTAACCGGCACCAAGGTTATAAACAGCGAAATTTATACCACTGGTGGGGGCTACATCGGCATAGCCGCCGGCAATACTACAGTCTGTGGTAGCTATATTCATGGTTTTGAAAATGGCATGACCGTCGGCGGTGGCATGATGATTCAGGCGAATTACATCGATAAGCTGGTAAGCAACCAATCCGGTCCGCATTACGACGGGATTGAAATTTACGGTGGCGGTAGCCCGACGCAGCTATGGGGAAATAACATTATGATGACCGATGGCAGCGGCGGTTGGCTGGGCGAAACTGGAGCGATCAACTTGACGGCCTATCAGGGCAACATCGATAACGTGGAAATGAATGGAAACTGGCTCGGCGGCGGTAGCTATACCTTGTATGTTGATGAGCAGAACGGCTCTAATGCCACGAACGTTAAAATTACCAACAACATTTGGTACGGCTCACCACCGAACGGTCATGCCCAATACGGCCCTGCTCTGATACGTGACCAGACTTCGGTAACCACCTGGAGCGGAAACGCCTGGGAAAACGGCACCGCAATCGCCAAATAAGGTTAGATTTGGCGGTAACAGCTCGCACCTCGGGGCGGCCGCAAGGCTAGCTGCTTTGCGTCAGCTACTGTACGTCGTGCCCTCCGGCAACACCAAACGTTTTACCTACTCAAACGTCCGCCTAACCAACAACCGCTGGTACGGCTTGGCGCTTTAGGGGCTTTGCGAACTGGGGCCCGGAAACTGGCAACGGTGAGGTGACCTTTACGGGGAATGTCTGGGGCAGCACCAACCAAACGCTGTAAGTACCCCTCGTCACAAACCTAATTAGCACTCTTGACATTAGAGTGCTAATTTCCTATGCTATACTTAGAATTAGCACTTAAATAGTCAGACTGCTAACAAGAAAGGGCATTACTATGGCAAAAATTATTGGAATCGACCTTGGAACAACCAACAGCGCAATGGCCGTTATGCAAAGCGGCAAGCCGGAAATTATCGCCAACAGCGAGGGCAATCGCACCACGCCAAGTGTGGTGGCCATAAATAAAAACAGTGAACGCCTAGTCGGCCAGGTGGCTCGCCGCCAGCAGGTTACTAACAGCGCCAACACCATCTACGAAGTAAAGCGCCTTATAGGCCGCAATTTTAACGACAAAGAGGTTCAGCGCGATCTAAAGCTGATGGGCTACGAAATAGTCAAAAGCGGCAACGGCGTTAAGGTCCAGATGGCTGGCAAAGAGTACAGCCCAGAAGAAATCAGTGCCATGATTCTCGGCAAGCTGAAGGCTGACGCCGAAAGCTTTTTGGGCGACAAAGTGACCGAAGCGGTCATAACCGTGCCAGCTTACTTCGATGACAGCCAACGCCAAGCTACCAAAGACGCCGGTAAAATTGCCGGTCTGGAAGTAAAGCGCATTATAAACGAGCCAACGGCCGCAGCCTTGGCGTATGGCCTCGACAAAGGCAAAACCGACGAAAAAATCGTTGTCTATGACCTAGGTGGCGGTACGTTTGACGTCTCCATCCTAGAGCTGGGCGACGGTGTGTTCGAGGTAAAGAGCACCAACGGCGACACCCACCTCGGTGGAGCCGATTTTGACCGCGTTATAGTAAATTACTTCGTGGATGAGTTTAAAAAAGAGAGCGGCTTAGACATTTCCAACGATAAAGCTGCCATGCAGCGCTTGCGCGACGAAGCCGAGAAGGCCAAAATTGAGCTTTCGACCGCCCAAGAAGTAGACGTAAATCTGCCGTTCTTAACAGCCGACGCCGAAGGCCCTAAGCACTTCGAGCACAAACTTACGCGTGCGAAGCTAGAAAATCTGGTCGGCGACCTAATAGCCAAGACGGCTATACCGTGCGAAAAGGCACTCAATGACGCCGGTCTCAAGGCCAGCGACATCGACGCCATTGTGCTGGTGGGTGGTATGACCCGCATGCCAGCCGTGCAAGCAAAGGTTAAAGACATCTTTGGTAAACAGCCGATGAAGGGTGTTAACCCCGACGAAGTTGTAGCCGTAGGTGCTGCTATACAGGGTGGTGTGCTGCAGGGTGACGTCAAAGACGTACTCTTGCTGGATGTTACGCCACTGTCGCTTGGAATCGAGACTATGGGCGGTGTAATGACCAAGCTCATCGACCGCAACACTACCATTCCGACTTCCAAATCAGAAGTGTTTAGTACGGCTGCCGATAACCAGCCACAAGTGGAAGTCCATGTTCTGCAGGGCGAACGCGAAATGGCCGAGGGCAATAAATCGCTCGGTCGGTTCATCCTAGACGGCATCCCAAGTGCTCCGCGCGGCATACCGCAGGTTGAAGTCACCTTTAATATTGACGCCAACGGCATCTTGAATGTTACCGCTAAAGACAAAGGCAGTGGCAAAGAGCAGAATATTACCATTCAGGGTTCGGGCAGCCTCGACAAAGCCGAAGTAGAAAAGATGGCCAAAGACGCCGAGGCCCACGCCGATGAAGACAAGAAGCGCAAAGAGGGCGTAGAGGCCCGCAACCAGTTGGACGGTGCCGTGTACCAGGCTGAAAAAATGAAGAGTGACAACAAAGAAAAGATTAGCGAAGAAGACGCCAAAGCCATCGACGAAGCAGTCGAAAAGGCCAAGCATGCCGTCGCCGACGATAAAGCCGATAAAGACACGCTAGAAGCCGCCGTTAAGGAACTGAACGAAGTTCTGATGCCCATTGGTGCAAAGATGTACGAAGCCGCCAGCAAAGAAGCCCCGGCCGACGGCAAAGATGAAGGCTCGGACGACAAAAAGGCCGAAGGACCGGTAGAAGGCGAAGTCATAGACCCCGAATCCGGCAGCGCACAAAACGACAAAAAGGTTTAATAATCGATAAGCTCTCAATCAACGGCAGCCTAACTGAGGCTGCCGTTGCATATCAAGCGTTTGTACGGGCTAACATTTCTGGTTCACTGGGACGCAAAAGATACTGCTAGCTGCCAGACCTCTCGCGGTACATATAGTTTGCAAGTACCCCTGTTATTCTAGGAATATTAACAGAATTTGTGTGGAATATTTTACATCTTTATACTACGGTGCGCTACATACTTGAGCCATACTAACGTAGGAGGAACATAGAATGACAATAATGGACATTATCGCGTGGATTATCATGGGCGCACTAGTCGGCTGGATTGCATCTATGATTATGGGGACAAACGCCCGCCAAGGCGCAGTCGGTAATATCGTCGTAGGTATACTTGGTGCTTTCTTGGGTGGATTTGTAATGCACCTCTTTAACAACGCCGGTGCCAGTGCTACGAATGCCTTTAGCGTTCGTAACTTTATCGTCTCGCTGATCGGCGCAGTTATTCTGCTGGCCCTTTTCCGGATGTTTAACCGCAACCACACCACCGTCTAACATCGGTGAGTCAAACCTTAAAGCGGAGAGTATGACTCTCCGCTTTTTTATTGCTTCCATTCGTTTTACAATGTATAGAATGAAAAAGATTAATAAGGAATTTTGGGAGTTGGCAGCAAGCGTGGCAGCCGATGACCCAAAATTTAGTAGCAGCACTGGGCGGTATTATTTGGAACACGGTTGTCAAAGACGACGCTGATTATGATGAGCTTTTAGCGATGCTCCATCATAAATACGGTCTTGCCGATCCACAGCAAGCTGTTGAGCTTTGTGAATCACGACTCGTAGCCTATGGGCAATCGTCAGGCTAGCACTCTCGGGTCTAAAGTGCTAAAATGTAACCGAATATGGCAGAAAAACGTGACTACTACGAAGTATTAGGTGTCGGCAAAAACGCCAGTGCCGACGAAGTTAAAAAGGCTTTCCGGCGGAAGGCTATAGAACTGCACCCCGACAAGCAGGGAGGCGATGAAGCCAAGTTTAAAGAGGTTAACGAAGCCTACGAAGTGCTCAAAGATCCTTCTAAAAAGCAGCGCTACGACCAGTTTGGCCATGCCGGTGTCGGTGGCAGTGCCAGCAGTAACCCCTACGAAGCCTACGGTGGCTTTAACGGCCAAAATGTTAATTTTGACTTTGGTGACCTGGGCCTTGGCGATATATTTAGCAGCTTTTTTGGTGGCGGTCAGCAGTCGAGCGGCCGGCAGCGCCAAGCTCGCGGCCACGATGTCGAGACCCGTATTGAAATTACGTTTGAGCAAGCGGTATTTGGTACCGAGGTAGACTTGAACCTCCAGCTGGAGGACACGTGCAGCCACTGCAAAGGCACAACCGCTGAGCCTGGCTACGAGCTAAAAACCTGCAGTACCTGTAATGGCAGTGGCCAAGTCGTCACCGCGACTCGGACGATCTTTGGTAATATTCAGCAGGCAGCCATCTGCCCCACCTGTAAAGGCACAGGTAAAGTGCCCGAAAAGGTGTGTACCGTTTGCCGTGGCAAAGGCACACAGCGCACCGGCCAACGGGTGGAGCTAAAAATCCCGGCCGGCATAGACGACGGTGCAACCATACGTCTACGCGAACATGGCGAGGCCATAGCAAACGGGCCAAAGGGCGACCTGTACGTGCACGTTCGTGTTAAGGCGCACAAACACTTTACGCGCGAGGACGAACTTATCCTTAGTGAAGCCCACATCGGCATGGTAGAGGCGGCGCTAGGTGCAGAGATAGACATCGACACCGTAGACGGCAAAGTGCGTATGAAAGTCCCCGCCGGCACGCAAAGCGGCACCGATTTTAAACTTTCGGGCCACGGCGTCCCGCGCATGCGTGGCGATGCCCGTGGGGCACACATTGTGACCATTGTGGTCGATACCCCCACCAAGCTTACCAAGCAACAGCGCGAGGTTCTCGAACAGTTCACCCCCGACCCCAAAAAACGCGGCTTGTTCTAAGGCTTAACAAATATAACCAAAAACGGTACAATCGAAAGTAAATGCGTACTCTCAAACAAAAACAAGATGGCTTCATACCCATGATTATCTGCATAGTGCTGATAGTTGCTGCTGTGATTTACTTTGCCTGGAAGCACGTCGCCGCCGTCCAGCACTAGTCTGCACCAAGATAGCTAAGATTAAAAAATTATGTTAAAATATAGTGATGTCATTAAGTATCTCGCCACGTCTTATTATTGAAGCAGCCCAGAAGCGGGGTTGGCATGTGCGTATTGTGGATGAAGCACGGTCGTTGTACAGGATAGACGTTAGCGACAGCAAATACTACTATGTTCGCAATATATCATCCATTAAATCCGGAATGGTAAATACGGTCATTGCCGACAACAAGGATCTCTTTTTTGAGGTTATGACCTCCCTGGCAGTACCTTTGCCAGCCACGCTGACTTACACTGGCGACACTGCCCAGGCAGAAGAATTTCTTCTCCAGCACGGTTCAATTGTCGTCAAGCCTACTAACCTAGCCCATGGCAAAGGTATCACGACTGGCATAACGAGCACTGCCCAGTTACAGGGCGCACTCAGCTACGCGGCTACCTTCAGCAAGAAGTCACTGCTCCAGCAACATATTGAAGGTGACGATTACAGGTTGCTGATGATAGATGGAGAGCTAGCAGCGGCAGCTATACGCAAGCCAGCCTTCGTTATCGGCGATGGCAGGCACACCGTTTCTGAGCTCATCAAGTTAGAAAATGATAGTGATCGGCGAACCAATGGTTACCAAGTGACACTCACGACCATAGATGTAGCGACCGCAGCTCGTTACCTGGGCGGCAAAATGCACGCTATCCCAGGGGCTGGCGTAGAGACGAGAGTCATTGATGTTGCCAACATTGGGCGTGGAGGGGTAGCTATAGATGTCACTGACACGGTCAATCCGCAGCTTGTTAGCTATGCCAAAATCATTATTGATCACTTACATATAGGGCTGTGTGGGGTAGACTTTATAGTCACTCCTAGTGGCGAGATGTACCTTATTGAAATAAATGTCGGTCCCAGCCTTGGCCTACACGAATATCCCTACCAGGGTACACCACGCCACACGCCAGACAAGTTTTTGGACTGGCTCAGCAAAGAATAATGCTATGAAGGGTGGCTCAGACCATGTAACTGCTCAGCGTCTTCTACGCGCCGTGCCTCAATAGTATCGCCCCGTCGGGTTAGAAGGTAGACATTCGCTGCGGGATCTGCTCGGATAACAGCGCATTGCTCGCCTAGCGTTACGGCTGCTCCCTCGTCGATAGCTAATCCATACTGCGCGCTTTCAGGAAAGGTACGGAGTAAATGTTCAAGCCGGCTATCTGGTCGAAAGCCTTCTGGGGTTGGATCGTGCTGATTGGCGTGGGCTGTGGCTATGGCATCGACGACAGCTAGCCCGTGCAAAACCTCAAAATCCCACTTCTCTTGAGCCGGGCGGGCGGAAACATTGCTATGAATAAGGGCAAACGGCAGAAGTGCGCCTGCACTGACGCCGGCATGTGGTTTTCCAGATACGAGAGCTTCGCGCAAAGGTGCTTCTCCATCGGCCAGGCGAAGCTGGGACAAAAGGTAGGGAGTATTTCCGCCTATGGTGTAGATAAGTGCCGCGCGGCCAATTTCATGTTCCATCTTTGTACGGCTAGGCAGCCCACCGAATTCGTGCAGGAGCGTGGTTTTGACGCCCATATCTGCAAAGAACTGCATTGTCGCGGGCACTTTCCTGTCGTAGGCCGTTCTAGTCGAGCAAGCTGTTGGCAGTACCAGCACGCCACTCTGCTCAGACGGGAGGTTATGGAGTGCGCTTCGGATAGCTGGACCCTTATCACCTCCCCCGATAGCAGTTATCCCAGACTTAAATCTGAAGTGCAACAAACAGATCTCACTGGTCTAGGCCAGGCGTTAGCCTGGCTGGTACTGTGTTGGTGTATGAATACCTACACACATATCGCTAAGCTAGAACGGTACGAGATTTCAATATTAATAA
>JBBRAC010000007.1:0-60529 GCA_038207115.1 Saccharimonadales bacterium (SeqCode) | reverse complement strand
TTCATCCTGCACGCGGCGTTGCTCCATCAGGCTTTCGCCCATTGTGGAAAATTCCCTACTGCTGCCTCCCGTAGGAGTCTGGGCCGTTCTCAGTCCCAGTCTGGCTGATCATCCTCTCAGACCAGCTAATGATCGTAGTCTTGGTAGGCCTTTACCCCACCAACAAACTAATCATGCGCAGGCCATTCCCAAACCGCCGAAGCTTTACTCCTTAGAGCACATGCGGTATTAGACACCATTTCTGGTGCTTATCCCTCAGTTTGGGGTATGTTCCTACGTGTTACTCAGCCGTCCGCCGCTCGTGTACTCCAGCACGATATTCGATTTTCCCTCACCATCTCTTCCCTAGCCGGGGTTGATTTGGTTTGCTGTGATGACATATGTCATCGTAATCGAATAACCTGCAGGAGCCTTACCGCTCGACTTGCATGTATTAGGCACGCCGCCAGCGTTCATCCTGAGCCAGGATCAAACTCTCCAAAAAAATGATTTACCGAAGTAAACACATCAAAGAATTTGCCTTAACTTCAGTCGAAACTGACTTATTTCTATCTCTAGAAATTACTGTTTTTTTAAAACATATTAAAACAATTCACTAAAAAGTGAACTGACGTTGACGACTCGTGTAGAGACAAAGTCTTCACACGAGCCTCCAGTAGCCGAAAGGTTTTAACGGCTACCGGTTGCACTATTCAATTTTTAACGTTCTTTTTCAGAGACGCATAAATACACCTCTAAAGCACTGGGGACTAATTGTACAGGCTCAAACCCCTACAGTCAAGGATATATTTGCCCTACTTTGTAGTATTTCCTGCATCATTAATGAGTTAGCGCGTCTGTGGGTTAAATGGCGAGTTAGCAGCGCCGACAAGCTCGACGAGTTCACCTTCATTAGCGATATGGGCATGCAGCATAAAGGCAATTTGCCGACCCACATACTTCATGTACCGCTCCGTACTACCGCCTCTCGAATCGAGTTAAAATTGAGTGCAGGCCTGAGCGCCCCCCTATCTCTTCAACGGTAGCGTCAACCAGAGAGCCCCCTGCAATGGTTCAATCGTTGCCCTATTGAGAGTGGAGGTTGTGCTGCTAAGCAGCTACAGCCATCCGTAATACCTAAGCCGATGGTATATTGCTCTTAGTTGTTCCCGCCATAGACTAACCCCTTTAATTTAGTAGCCCGCTACTAGCACTACTCCAGGATAGCTTCAGGGCTTAAGGCCTACGCTTTGGGTTCGAGAACTACTTCGTCTTCGTCATCTGGTTCGTCGCTTTTGTCTACTAGTGCCAGGCTGACGACTTCGTCCCCGTCATTCATGCGCATAATGCGCACCCCCTGGGTAGCACGGCCGAGAGCCGGCGTACCCTTAAGCCCCAGGCGAATGGTCTGGCCGTTTTTGCTAATCAGAATCACCTCTTGGGTATCATCGTCGCTCAGTGTCTTCACCCCTATCAGCTCACCAGTCTTGGCGTTTACCACGGCCGAGCGGATGCCCACGCCACCACGGGCGTGCGGCGTAAACTGTGAAACCTTGGTACGTTTACCGTAGCCGTATTTGCTTATCACAAATACACTGCTCCGCTCTGCGACGATGTCCATGCCTATAACGTGGTCGTCGGTGCGTAGGCGGATGCCCCGCACGCCTCGGCTCACGCGACCCATTGGCCGAGCGTCCCTTTCGTGGAAGCGGATGGCCTGGCCTTGTGATGTCGAAATCACAACTTCGTTGTCACCGCTCGTCATTCGAATCCACTTTAACTCATCACCTTCGTCTAGGTTGATGGCAATCAGGCCAGAGTTACGAACGTTGTGGTACTGCTCAAATGGTGTCTTTTTAACTACACCGCGCACGGTACACATGATGAGGTTTACGGCGTTGTGCGTTTTACTAATGTTTATGACGGCGCTAACAGTTTCTTCGGGCTGCAGCTGCAGCAGGTTTACAATCGCGACACCCTTAGCATTCAGAGAGCTCATCGGCAGTTCGTATGTCTTCAGTCTAAACACCCGGCCTTTGTTCGTAAAGAACAGCAAGAAGTCGTGCGTGCTGGCATTTACCACGTGCTCTATTACATCCTCTTCGCGCGTTGCCATACCACGTCGGCCCTTACCACCTCGCCCCTGCCGTTTGTAGTCGGCAATAGGGCTGCGCTTGATGTAGTTGGCGCTAGTAAGTGTCACCACAACCTGTTCATCAGGCACAAGGTCTTCGTCACTTAAACGGTTCAACTCGTTGGCTACAATCTGCGTGCGTCGATCATCGCCATACTGTTTCTTAAGCTCTTTGAACTCGTTCTTAATAATGGTCATGATTTTTTTCTCGTCGGCCAAAATCTCTTCCAGCTCGCCTATGAGTATCATTAAAGCAGCCAGCTCGTCCTCAATCTTTTTGCGCTCTAGCCCGGCAAGCGTACGCAACTGCATAGCCAAAATGGCACGGGCTTGCAGTTCACTTAAGTTGAAGCGCTTGATTAGATTCACTTGGGCTTCTTCGGTTGTCTCGCTGGCACGAATAGTGCTAATGACTTCGTCGATGTTATCGAGCGCAATCTTAAGACCTTCTAAAATGTGGGCACGGTCTTTAGCCTTGCGCAGTTCAAACTCGGTGCGTCGGCGAACCACAATAGAACGGTGCTTAATGTGTTCATGTAAAATATCCTGCAGCCCAAGCACACGTGGCTGGATGCCGTCTATAAGCGCCATCATGTTGTAATGGAAGCTGGTCTGCAGCGGCGTCAGCTTGTAGAGCTGGTTCAGCAGTTTCTTAGGGTAGGCATCTTTCTTGAGGTCAATGACGATACGCACGTTACCACGAGCTGATTCGTCGCGAATATCGCTAACGCCAGTAATCTTTTTGTCATTCACCAGGTCGGCAATTTTTATAACGAGGCTTTCCTTGTTCAGTGCATAGGGGATTTCGGTAATGATTATCTGGTGGCGGCCCTTGTTGCCTTCTACAATCTCGGCGACGCCGCGGACGATGATGCCCCCTCGTCCGGTGGCATAGGCCGTGCGGATGGAACCTGCCCCATATACAATGCCTCCGGTCGGAAAATCTGGACCTTTTATAAACTTCAGTAAGTCATCCAGCGAAGCATCGGGGTGGTCAATCTTGTAAACCGTAGCATCAATGACTTCACCGAGGTTATGTGGCGGGATATTGGTGGCCATACCGACGGCAATACCTAGTTGTCCGTTTAACAACAAGTTTGGCAATTTGGCTGGCAATACGGACGGTTCGCTCTGCGTGCCGTCGTAGTTGTCGCGGAAATCGACCGTATCTTTATCGATGTCAGCTAGCAGCTCGTCGGCGACGCGCTGCATCTTAGCCTCGGTGTAACGCATAGCTGCTGGTGGATCTCCGTCCATAGATCCGAAGTTACCCTGCCCGTTTACCAGCATGTAGCGGGTCGACCACGGCTGGGCCAAACGAACCATAGAGTCATAAATAGAGCTGTCGCCGTGGGGGTGGTACTTACCCATCACATCACCAACCACTGTGGCACTCTTGCGGTGGCGGGCAGAACTGCGCAGGCCAGATTCGTGCATAGCGTACATAATGCGCCGGTGCACCGGCTTCATGCCGTCACGCACGTCCGGCAGCGCCCGGTCAATAATTACACTCATGGAGTAGCGCAAATAGCTGTCTTCCATAACGTTTTCCATGGTGCGGCCTTCGACGATGCGTGAGTGGCCGCTGTCTAAGACATCTACTGAAGTTCGTTCGGTCATTGCCGGTTGGTCAAACGGCTTCTCTTCCGGTTCGCTGGGGGTGTTATCTAGTGGTGTAGTGTCGCTTATGTCTGCCATCTTAGTCTTTTCTCATTTCACGGTTAGCATTTGACATTGATTTCACGGGAATCATTTCCCATGTAACTTTCATTAGAATCCAAAAAATGGCACATGAAAAAGTATTGAAAATTGTAAATTGTGAACTGTAAATTGACCTCATATGTCCAAGTCCTTTACGAATTTAGCATTTGCCTGAATAAAGTTCTTGCGCAACTCTACCTCTGTACCCATCAGCTTGTTAAAGATGGCATCGGCCTTTTCGACGTCTTGCACCTTCACCTGCACAAGCACCCGCTTTTCCGGATTCATAGTAGTTTCAAACAGCTGCTCGGCATCCATCTCGCCCAGTCCCTTGTATCGTTTCTGCTCTATAAAGCCGGCTTGTTTCAGGCGGTCGTCGGTAGCCTCTACCTTAAGCCCCTCTTTTGTACGTCGGGCGATGGTTGCATCAAGCACCTTGTCGAGCTCTGTCTCGTCGTAAATAAAGACGCTGTTTTTGCGACCAGGTTTCACCAGTTCGAACAACGGCGGCTTAGCCAGATACACGTGCCCACCGTCAACAACTTCTTTCATGTAGCGAAAAAAGAAGGTCATGAGCAGCGTAGCGATGTGGCTGCCGTCGACATCGGCATCGGTCATGATGATAATACGGTGATAGCGTAAGCCAGACAATGAAAACGAATCCTCGATACCGACACCAAGCGCCTTGATAAGGCTAACAATCTCATTGTTGGCGAGCATCTTGTCGAGCCGAGCACGTTCTACGTTTAACACCTTGCCACGCAGTGGCAATATGGCCTGTGTTTTGCTATCTCGGCCAGTCTTGGCTGAACCACCGGCCGAATCACCCTCTACTAAATAGATTTCGGAGCTGGCCGGGTCTTTGCTACTACAGTCGGCTAGCTTGCCAGGCATGCTAGCTCCGTCCAAGACGCCCTTGCGGATGATGTTCTCGCGGGCGGCGCGGGCGGCTTTGCGGGCGCGGGCAGCCAAAAGAGCTTTGCCCACGATTTTCCTGGCGACTTGCGGGTGCTCTTCCAGGTAGTAATTTAGGTATTCATTCATTACAGATTCTACGTACCCGCGCACCTCAGGGTTACCCAACTTGCCTTTGGTTTGGCCCTCAAACTGAGGATCAGGCAGTTTTACTAGTATGATGGCCGTCAGACCCTCGCGGGTGTCTTCCCCGCTCAGACTTTCTTCTTTCTCTTTTAGCAGGCCATTCTTGCGGGCATAGTCGTTGATGACACGCGTCAGCGCAGCACGAAAGCCCGTCAAGTGGGAACCACCTTCGGGGTTCACCACGTTATTAGCAAACTGTTTGATGGTCTCGGTATAGCTATCGGTGTACTGCATAGCGATTTCTACCTGCGCTTCTTTGACCTCTTTATCTACATAAAACACATCTTCGTCGACCGGCTCTTTGCCGATATTAAGATGCTTAACATAGCTTTGTATACCACCTTCAAAATAAAAGCCATGTTTGCGGTTATGCTGATGGTCGATAAGTGTCGTCCGTATACCTTTGGTGAGATAAGCCGCGTGACGCAAGCGATCAAGGATGGTGTCGTAATCGAACTCAGTACTCTCCTTGAATATGGTTTCGTCAGGATAAAACGTAATCTGCGTGCCGTGCGGCTTATCGGCCGGTGACTTGCCGCTAACAGCCAGGTCACTGTCTGGCACGCCCTTGGTATACTCCTGGTGGTGAGTTTTACCGTTGCGGTAGATATCTACAATTAGACGGTTTGATAGCGCGTTTACCACGCTCGACCCCACACCGTGCAGACCGCCAGAAACTTTGTAGCCACCACCACCAAACTTACCACCAGCATGGAGCACTGTCAGCACAGTTTCAACGGTGCTCTTACCCGTTTTGGGGTGGATATCGGTTGGGATACCGCGACCATCATCAAACACTGTTATGCCGCCATCTTCTAGCATTTCGACCTGGACCTGGGTAGCGTAGCCGGCCAGTGCCTCATCAATGCCGTTGTCGACAATCTCCCACACCAAGTGATGCAAGCCCTCAGGACCTGTGCTTCCGATGTACATGCCGGGGCGCTTACGCACTGGGTCAAGCCCCTCAAGCACCTGAATCTGATCAGCCGAATATTCCTTATTCTCCGCCACGCGTCGTTCCCTCTCTAAGATTTTTGGTTCACACCTTTATAACTACTAATTAGTATACGGTAATTTGGCTCATCCCACAAGAGGTACAGCCCTCTTGACAGCCCAGAACCCATTTCATATCTTTTACACTCAGCAAGAATGAGCATAGCGCGCGCCCGGGGGATCTAACACGAGTATTCCGAGCGTCTGGGGCCGCCAAGCTTGTTCGTAACGCGAAAAGCTAAGCAATGGGTTCTTACTTCTTGTGGGCAACGTCTAGGGTTGGGTCCTTAAGGACCAGTTCGCCCTCTTTATCGATGAAAATAGTGTCATCGGGGTTGTTCTGTGGCTGTGAGGAGGGTTTTTTGAACAACGGCAGCGTTCCCTCGGTAGGTGATGCAAGCTTGGGTAGCTCTACGGGTTCGGCTAGAGGCGTCGCAACGGGCAAAGGTTGGTTATTTGATGCATCTTTTTTAAGGCCTTTTTTCAGTTCTTCGGCAATATCACTAATCTCTTGTTGGTCCAATTGGTCGCTAGAGACATTTCCAGCCTCTTCAGCGGGCTGTGAGGCTGCTGGATGGGTACTATTACTTTCGTTGCCTGGCGGCCCGGCAGGTCGCCAGTTAGCGGCTGAAGGCGTTGGGGCATCAGCAACCGAAGCGCTACGTGCGGGTGAGATGAGTGGGGCTGGCGCACTGGCGCGCTGCTTGGCCATCCACTCGTCTAGGAACGAGGTAGGACCGGCTGGTGCTGGCCGGGCTGGAGCAGCCGCTGAACCCGATGGCGCTGCGCCAAATGGACTAGCCGTGGGACCAGCTGGGCCAAATGGACTTTGCGGGCCAGCGTTGGGAGCGGGCGTGAGGGTCGTCATACGATCAAATATGGTCTTTTCTACGATGGCTTTGGGCTTACCGTACTTAGCGGCCGAAAGCTGCTTCAGCGCGTCAGCCAAACCTGGGTTAGGGTTACCCAGTGGCGGTAAGGCAGCCATACTGAAAGGCTGCGTCGGTACACCATTTACCAGTGTCCGTACGATGGCATTGTAATTAGGTACACGCAGTAGGTCGTCTCCGTCAAAAGCCGGCTGGAAGTAATGCCCCAAGCTCTCAACATCATTCTGGCCGATTCGGAAAGACACAATTGTACCAATGTTACCGAACACCGCGTCGCGGATTTCTTCTGTAAGCTGGGTTGTAAACTGGTTGGCCACAATGAGATTAAGGTGGAATTTCCGTGCTTCACTCATTATCGTGGCAAAGCTGTCGGTGCTAAAGTTTTGAAACTCATCGACGTACAGCGCGAAATCTTTACGTTGGTCTTCTGGCGTGTCGGAGCGGCTCATAGCGGCAGCCTGGAATTTCATAACAAAAATCATACCCAGTAATTTACTGTTCAGCTCCCCAGTGCGACCTTTGCTTAGATTCACCAACAGTATTTTTTTGTTATCCATTATGTAACGCAGGTCAAAGGCGCTCTTGGTTTGGCCGATAATATTGCGCATCATTTCGTTGCTTAAAAACGCACCAAACTTACTCACAAACCAGCTCACCACATCACCGAACTCATTGCTACGCTGGCTCTGCGGCATTTCCTTTTCCCAGAACTCTCTGACGTTTTGATCGGTGACGTGTTGTAACTTTTGCTTCACGAATTGTGGATCTCGGAAGAGTTTCGGGATATCAACAAATGTACCCCCCTCAGGGTCGGCCATAACAGCGAGGGCGGCGTTGCGGAACAGGTGTTCGTAGCGCGGTCCAATTATGCCTTGATGTTGTGGATCATACAACTTATAGAGCATGTTAATTGCTTCCTGAATCAGGAAATCTTTTTGGTCTGGGTTATGGAACTCGAAAAGGTTCAGACCCATTGGGTATTCCATTTCGGATGGGCAGAAATATATGACATCTTCGGTTCGTTCCTTAGGAACCATGGCCAGCAGTTTTTCAACGGTGTCGCCATGCGGATCTACAAACGCAAAGCCGTCGCCATTCAACATATCTTGCAAAGCCAAGTTCTCCAAAAAGGTCGACTTACCAGTACCGGTCTGCCCAACGGCATACATATGGCGCTGACGATCTTTTAGCGCCAAGCGTATCGGTTTCTTAACGCCCCTGAAAACATTAAAGCCCAACAGTAGGCCGTCGTCAGGCATACTGCGTGGGCCATC
Organism: Saccharimonadales bacterium (SeqCode); assembly: GCA_038207115.1. Classification (GTDB taxonomy): domain Bacteria; phylum Patescibacteriota; class Saccharimonadia; order Saccharimonadales; family UBA4665; genus JAJZCD01. The sequence continues at coordinate 52,457 of JBBRAC010000007.1, read as the reverse complement.
AACTTGTTTCGACTCCTGCCGGCCCAGCTGAGATGTTGGAATATTGCGCTGGTCCGGAAAGTGGAACAGCGTCGAAAGTTCTACCGAGTTCATAATGTTGCGCTTCTTGCGTCGCGTAAAACTGCGTAATAAGTAGGACGCAACAAGCTTTGAAGTATCTTTAGCAGGCGAATATCTAAACCCGTTCTTACCAGGAGCATCAAACAACGAAAAGCTAGCTACTATACTATTAATGATGGTCTGTGAGCGCTGAGAGATGTTAGAAGATGCTATAACCCGAATGGTAGTCTCAAAACCGGCGTAGCGGGTCTTGTCATCTATGGCGTCTAGGACGGACTGCTCTAAGGTTGATAGCTCTTTTTTGGGCGAGCCACCCTCTTCTTTAGCCTCCGGAGGCTTGACTAGTGCGGTGAGCAGCTGCTTGGCAAGCAGCGAAGCACTGGCATTTTTATCATCACCCTTTCGCTTCTCGCTAGCATGGGCACTTGCCTGCTTGCGCCAGCTGCTGTCTGCGGGTCGGAAAAGTATTTGTATTGCCGCTCCGTCGTTCATCTCTAATGCAGAAAGGGAATTTAAGATTGACTGAAAGGCATCGCGCTTCAAATCCTGGTAGGTAGCAATCGGGTACGCAAAGGATTCTTTTAGATTAAATTCTCCGCCGGCAACCCCACTTATGCCACCAACTTCACTAAAAATATTGTGTTCAGTGGTAAGTTCCAGCCGAGCGCTAGGATAGGCACTAGTAATGGCCTGCTTAAGTACCTCTAGCATGTCTGCGGGCACGGCGGCGTACAAATATACCATGCCCTTGGAGCCAATTATTTCAAAGCCAAAATGCCTTTGGCCATACCATCGATTTTTTAAATTCTTCTGTGTAGTGCTCGAAACAATGTTGTAAATAATTTGTGCTTTTGAGATATTTTCGTCAACAATATCTCGTACGTCTCGGCCATTTGTATCTGTATCATCACTCATTGGCGGCAGGTGTATAAGCACTGGCACCATCTCCAAGGCGCGTTCATATTTAACGACTATGCGACCACCCGAACGTTGTTTCATAAACAACATAGGGCCTACGGTAACGAGTGTTGCCACAAAAATAATGCCAATTACGATAAGCACTTCCATCAGCTATCTGCCGGGCCGATGGTTATATGAAACTGCTGAGATATGTAGGCTGACTTTAGATTCTGTAACTCAGAACTTAAGCGAAATGGGTCATTGGTGTACATACTAATAAGCTGTTTCGTTTGCGCAACTGCTACGGCCGTGGGTGTACCAGCATCTTGTAGTGGCGGCGCGTTACCTGCCTGGGGCTGCGGGCCTGCCTGTTCGTGCATTCCATCTGGATTCATACCAGTAGTATATAATACTGCGGCAACGGATGGTAGCCATGAACGCGTTGCACAGCCTTTCCCCGTTACGAACAAGCTTGGTGCCCCAGACACTCGGAACAGTTTTGCAACTACCCTGTGGGGTTTACCTCGAGCAGCCCGGTGCACAACCGGTTCGTGAGTCGGGGTCTCCTTTAGTTCCGTACCTCCGGGGCTCATCATGCTCGCTCTCACTCACGGGAAAAGATATGGTAGTGAGTTCTATCTGTTTGATGAGCTTGGGATGTTAAACCTGGTTCGATGAAGATACAGATAGCCTAGAACTACTATAGCTGCCAGAGTCAGAACATCACGTATGGTTAATTGCCCTAACGACTGAAGCACCAGAAGCATTACTAGGGCTCCCGCGAAAACCGCACCTACCTTTGAGTGACGCTTTGGGACCTTTGCGGTTAAGATATACGCTGCAATGAGCGTGCTTATAAGCTGCCAGGTGCTATACAGGGCAAAAAAGAGTACTACGAACGGCACAATCAGTGCCAGGACAGGTACTTTGTCCGGAGAACTGACCATCATATAGACACCGAGCAGTCCCCAGATGATACTTGTTTGGATTAGCTTTTGTTTCATAGAACCCATTTAAAATCTCCTTTCAGGTGCGAAAGCCCTGCCACATAGTGGGGTGGGGCAGTTTATAGTAGGGAGCCCTGAAAACGAGTTCAGAATAAACTCCACGGCGTAGCTACAGTGACGAGTACGACTGGCGCAGCGTGCTGAGCGGATGGGCTTGAAGGAGAAAGAGGGTTTTGAAATCGGTTCATAGGGTAATTCTACTAGTAAAATACGCCCCTACCTATCGAGAAATGAAGGTAGAGGGCGTAATTGATAATAAATGGTGCCGCAGGCAGAGAAAACCGCTCTTATTATAGAATATATAGCGCTTCTCGCCTTTGGCTTTGCGTCCGAGAGACCGAAGCCCCCGAGGACAATGACTGACCGCTCTTGCTACCTGTGCGGTAGTTCGAGCGATATGTAGTAAGTTTTGAAATGGAACGTTTTTGTTTTTGTACTTACTGCCTAGAATGCTACTACAGAAACGGTAATAAGTCAATATGCTCATGCTTTATTTATTGTATTTTAGTAAAGTTTTGCCTATGTAAAATGTAGTAATTTTAATGCATTTACAGCCACTAAAAAGAGCTGCTAAAGTTATGCACAGAGTTTCTGCAATAATGCTTATATTTTCTTGTTGACAGCATGCTATTAACGAATTACTATATCTGTAGCACTGAACACAAAAAGTGCTCAAAAACAAAAAGACAAACAGCAAACAACCGCTTCTCGCAAGCGGTTGTTTCATACAAAACCAACACCCAAACAGCCCACATAATTTCGCAAGCAACCCGTTTATCGTTACAAGATACGGGTTGTTTTCTATTTATTTTGTTTTGCAATCGGTTTTACTTCGCGTACAAAGCGGAGCGTACTTAGCTTAGTCGAAACCGGCCACCACGGCTTGATCGTGGCTATTGAATGCAGCCTTAGTACTAACCTGCCCAATATAATCATTGTGGGGTACGCCAACAAAGCCGTCGACGAAGCTAAAGAACGATCCGTAGCGGGCTTTGCCGGCAGTAACCTCAGCCTGCCCCGTAAACGCATTACCATCAATCTGGCGCCGGCCGACGTATCTAAAGAAAGTACCGGCTCTGGCCTAGGTGTTGCTACCGCTATCCTGGTGGCCACCAACCAGGTACGCGACCCGCTCCAAAAAACGGCAATCTTGGGTGAGCTGGGGCTGGAGGGCGACGTACGGCCTATCCGTGGCATCATCGGCAAGCTAATGGTACCCATTTGCATAGCCTAGCCAGTAACGACTCTACCAACATCATCCGTACTCGGCCCTTCCGCTCCCCGCACCACAGCGCCAGCAATGTCACCGTTATAAGTGGCGGTGATGCAATCAGACCAGGCGAAATGGGTCTGAGCGGTGTCTTGCTGTTTGACGAGCTGCCAGAGTTTGCCCGAGTAATTATCGAGGGCTTACGTCAGCCGCACGAAACCCGAATCGTGACGATTCCCGCTGCCAAAGACACGGCTGAATATCCCGCCCACTTCATTTCTGTCGGTGCGGCCAACCCTGCCCTTGTGGTTTCTACGGTACATGCAAGCCCTGCCGCTGCCTACCCCACCAGATAACGCAGTACCGCCGCAAACTATCCGGACCAATTCTGGACCCGATAGACCTATACGTCGACGTCCACGAAATAGATAACAGCCCGCTGCTAGCGACCCGCCGCGGTGGCACAACTAGTCAGGATGTACGAGAGCGCGTTTTACAGGCCCGCCAACTGCAGTAAAAACGTTTTGCGAAAGCAGTAAGCTAAACGCCGATATGGCCGGCACTATTAACTCCTTTTAGCCGTATTGTATTATTGCCGGACCGTCTGGCCATAAGACAATCAGACCATGAGACTATTCGACTAATTGTTGACCTCTGTTGTCCAGTCTGTTACAATTACGAGGCATAAAAATACATAAGGAGATCCTATCGTCAACAGCACTCGTCTGAACGGAAATATCCGGGCACAACAGCTTCGGGTAATCGATAGCGACGGCAAACAGCTTGGCATTTTGAGCCGTAGCGAAGCCTTGCAACTCGCTCAGGAACAAGAACTGGATTTGGTCGAGATATCGCCTAATGCCGACCCTCCGGTAGCCAAAATTGTTGACTGGGGCAAGTTTAACTACCAGAAAACCAAGCAGCAGCAGATTAACAAGCGCAGCACCAAAGTGTTAGATATGAAGCAAATGCGCTTTGGGCTTAAGATTGGTGACCACGACCTCGAGGTAAAGATGAAAAAGGTGACCGGCTTCCTAGAAGTGGGGCACAAAGTCAAAGTTACCCTGGTGTTCAGAGGTCGGGAGCTCGCTCACAAAGACATAGGGTTTAAACTAGCCGATCGCGTCATAAACAGTTTTGGAGACGCCATCGCCGTAGACCAGCAACCCCAGCTGAATGGCAAACAGCTTTCATTCGTTATACGAGGTACTGGCAAGCCTGCCAAACCAGTAAATTAACAGGGGTTAGAGCGTAGGGCTTAGGGTATAGAAAACTACACCCTGAACCCTAAGCCTTCAGCCCATCTCGACTAAAAGGAGTCAAAAATGCCAAAGTTAAAAACCCATAGCGGTACAAAAGACCGCGTAAAAGTCACCAAGAATGGCTTAGTCCGTGCCCGCAAATCACACGCTAGCCACTTTTTGCAGAAAAAGTCCGGCTCGCGCAAGCGCTTAATGAGCGGCCTGCTAACCATGAACAAAAGCAACAGCGACAATATTAAGAAGAACTTAGGAGTTTAACAGAGATGCGAGTAAAAAGAGGCGTCACTGGCCACGCCAAGCACCAGAAAATCCGCCAAGCAACCAAAGGCATGTCCCACCCCAATCGGGTGAGCATTAAGCGTGGCAAACAAGCCGTTACTAAAAGTCTGCAGTACGCCTACCGCGACCGTCGCAACCGCAAGCGAACTTTCCGCCAGCTCTGGAACACCCGCATAAACGCGGCTGCCCGCATGCATGACACCACCTACAGCAAGCTTATTGCAGCTCTTAAGGCCGCAAAAATCGACCTAGACCGCAAAGTATTGGCCGAACTGGCTGTAAACGAGCCACAAGCCTTCGAAGCGATTGTCAAAGCCACCAGCAAATAAGCTACATCACTCAGCAAAGAAAAACACCTCGGTTACCGAGGTGTTTTTTATATCTAGTGCCAGAAAGCCTGTAAGCCGGGTTCTGTCTAGACTGGTCATCTATCTAGGCCTACCGTTGCCGGCAGGCTCAAGCGGGTTATATTCGGGCTGGCGGGATACCAATGGATCACTCCAACTAGGCCCATTCCTTGCAGCAGGCAGGGTTTACCTCTTGCGTACGTCACCGTACGCAATCGTGGGCTCTTACCCTGAAAGCCGACGCTTTCCGCGCCAAACTCCCATCTCGGCAAGCCGAGACACGCGTTTCACCCTTACCCAGCACCTGAGATGATTCAATCTTTCGATTGGGTCCATTTACTCCGGAACTCTCAAAATTATTGAGCGTCTATCTGTAAAATTACTTCGCGCGTTAGCGCTAACCATCTCAGGTGCTGGGCGGTATCGTTTCTGTGGCACTTTCCCTAGGGTTACCCCCGGTCGCCGTTAGCGACTGCCCTTCCCTATGCTGCCCGGACTTTCCTCGTACATTGCTGTACGCGACCAATCAACAATCTGGCCTAATTAGTATACCACGACCCCTGTAATAAATCGGCATCCGAGAGTTATAGGAACTTTCGTGTTGGTTTTGCCCCCTCAGTTCTGCCATAAAGATACCACTCAACCAGCCGTCTTTGGTGTTCCTCGCTCATGCCTCGATGCAACTTGAGCTTAGTTCGGAGTTGACTGTTAATACCACCTTCTACGTAGTTTGTTGTTCTCGGTATTGTTGCATCAGTGAGTGGCTCTAGATGCGTAAACAGTTGGTTATCCTGTAGGAGTTTAGCGAGTTGGTAGTAGGCGCTTCGTAGCCTGCCGTGTGTATACCACCAGCGTCTTTTGCCTAGCTCATTGGTTGTCTTGTTGGTCCGCTCCCGAATGAAGTTACCATTACGATCATGCCAAGCCACTAACTCTTTTTGCCAGTTAGCTGCTTGGTCTGGAGTCTTTACGTTCCATAGACCTCTCGTCAGTTGTAATAGTTCGCGTCCAGCTTCAGTTAGTGGGTGCAGAGTCAGTTTCACTCGGACGTTCTGCCAAACGTGGAAGATGCAACGCTGGATTCTAGTTTTTGGCCAACAGCGTGCAACGGCCAGCAATATGCCTTTCTGGCCGTCACAGACGACCACAGTTGGCGATGGGAACTGCTGTAGTAACTTAGTCCAGGTAGTACTGCTCTCCCAGCCAACCCAACACCAGCCAATAACGAACTCTGGTGTCCGTGCAACAAGGCAGACCAAACTACCAACACTAATACCGTCCAACAAGATTACTGGGTGTACTTCACCAGTATGACTAGGGCATGGAGCTACGCTCCAGCACCAAGCTGTCCGGTCCCGCCAGGTTCGGTCAGTGATGCCGTCTGGCAGTTTTAGCTCAGCCTGAGATTGCTTACCAAGCAGCCAGGTAACAAAGTGCTCTAGCTCAAATGCTCGACTCAGATCTGGGCGTAGCTTAACTTGCGTGCTTGTGCAGTTTTGGCAGCGCCAACGTTGGGTTCCAGCCGGGGTTTTACCCCACTTCTGTAGCTTATGTTTGCAGGCGCTACAGTACCTAAATCCTCGTTGTTTCATGCATAAGTAATGTCTAGCGACATTACTTATTGCTAATTAACAGAGGTAAAACGAGTCAAAAACCAACACGAATTTTCCGATTAGCCGCATCCGAAGAATGGAAGTATCGAATCCCGAGTGTAGAGACAGGCTATAGGAAATAAGCGTGGGGCCTAGGGATCAGGGCATAGGGTTGAGGTAACGGGCTTCAGTTCATCGCCGCAAAATATGCCTCGGCGCCCCGGCCATTCGGAAATCACCTGGCTCAGTCCGTTAATGAACGTTGCAATACCTCGCTCGTAGAGCCAGACGGCCAAACTTGTTCGAGCCGTTCTTCAAGGCGAGTTGTTTGGCTGGTTATAGGCTTTCAGAACAGCTGACCGAGGGAGTGGAACCTGGCCGGAGAGTTTTGCCTACTTTTGCGGTCAAAAGTAGGATAGAAGAAGACAGAGAATGACACTCAAGGTGACGCTGGGTGGTGAGCTAGCATTTGACGTCTGGGTACTGAAACACGCCCCGATTGTGAACCAGGGTATCCGGGATGACGAGGAATAAAATAGAACTATCCCCTACATTCATGCCGAAAATATTTATTGGGCCCTAAGTGCCTCATCCAACGCTTTATTAACCTCTTCATCTGCCAGCTTGTTCAGCTCGCGAGGCACATGATCAAACTCAACCTTTTCAAACTTTGTAGTAAGTTCGATGCATGCTTCGTGGATCGGCCACAGCTCACGGTTCTTAACTTTAAAAATCCGCTTCATTTGATTTATCACCAGCATGCTGTCCATATACACATGAACCTCGCGCGCCCGGTAGTCATGCAAAGCATGCTCTAGCCCTAGCTTTAGCGCTTGGTACTCAGCCTGATTGTTTGTAGTAATACCAATGTATTCACCTGCTCTTAGCACTATCCGACCACTCATATCCATTAGCACATAGCCGCTGGCACTCGGCCCGGGATTGCCACGCGACCCGCCATCTGCATACAATTGTGCCTCTGTTAATTCCGTTGTTTCATTTGCAACAATCTCATCCATCTCGGCCTGAGAAGTCGCTCCCTCAAGTGAATCAATTATAGTTGCAAGCTCATGATCCTGGTCGGTAATCTGCATCGATTCTTCGTGGGTGCTTAGCCATATGTCCACTACGTTCCATTCGTTTTGCCAGCGTGGATGATGGTCCATTTTGTTGGCCGCTTCTGCCACTCGCTGCATAAAAGACCATGCTTCGTTAAAGTCCTGAAAGACAAATTGTTTGTATAACCCGTGTTTAGTTTCTTGCCACATGCATCTATCCTACCACAAGCCTTTTGGATTATGCGGTTACCACATTACGTAAGTCAGCATGTTTTCTCAATTTGCATGGACATGCGCGCTTTAGGGTACGGGAGTTCTACGGGGGGACCTGATGGGATTTCAACTACCAAGCTGGGGTTTGTGCTCCACGCTTCGATAAGCTCGCTTATGCTTGCGGCATCTGACATAATCTTCGGATCTACGGGTTGTACACTCTCCCAGCTGTATGGCATTGCCACCTTTAGACTTTTTGCTCCCTCTACGTTAGTGGCGTCAAGGCCGTTAATTCATAGGTTACTAGCTGGTTATCGAACTTGCAAAGCTCCTTTCTTACTGCATCTGCAGCTTTCACCCCACCGCCACCAACAACGAGGCCAAAACGACACCACCTATCAGCAACGGGTTCATCCTTTGTTGTCTAGTAATTTTGCCCGTGCCTCTGTATCAAAACAATCCTCCTACGCTTATCTAAATTCGACCATGTGCCCCTGTTGTTAATCTGTAAGGTGCGTTACAATATACCCTGTTATCGGGGTGTAGCGCAGTTGGTAGCGCGTACGGCTGGGGGCCGTGAGGTCGCAGGTTCAAGTCCTGTCACCCCGACCACATAGTATTTTTGCTTAAATCCACCATCATATCGTATGGTGGATTTAGCTTTATAACATATACCACATTGTCTCAAACTCGGAGGTTCAACACTAGCTCACGATACACTGCGACTTCTTCAATCAAATCTGACGTTTCAAGTATGGTTTTAAGATACGAGTGGACGAGTTCAACAAACTCCTCACGGGTTGGTAAGGATTTACGCAAATCGTCAAGCTCTTTTTGCGTAGAAGTGATACTGGCATTAACGGCGTTAATCTGTGCTTGATGAAACTCTAGCTTGCCAGCGTGGTGCTTTTTATACGTCTCTGGTTCGTCCACTTGAAAGGTTTGGTATTTAGCGTACATATCCTTTTGACGTTTTAGCTCGGTCTTAGCCTCTGTTAATTTGCGTTTTGCTATATCCTTGTCTATTGCCACTTGCTTTTCTATACGGCTAATATACTGCTTGTGAGCCCCTAAAACGTTGGCGGTCATATGACGTAACGTCCACTCGATATGAGCCGTAATAAACCTAGCACTAACACTCTTAGCTAGTTTCTTGCCATATACTCTTATAGCCTCTTTGTCGTTATGGCGGACACACTCTTTATTGCGACAATAATAACTTAGTTGCCAACTACCAGCATTTTTACCTCTAACTATCCTAGTACGTTGAAAGCCCATATTGCCATTACAGTAGTCGCAAATCACTTTCTCACGCAATAAACCAAACGCAAGCCTTTGAGAGACGTTACTGCGACCTACAAACTTCTTATTAAAGCTATCTGACATATTCTTGCTTAAAGCTATATACTCGTCGGGCGTCATTAGAGGCAAGAAGTTGTAATTGTCGTTTAAGTTGGCTATATTATCGCCATACTTATAAGTACCCGTATAAAAAGGGTCGGCAAACATCGTAGCGACGGTCTTTTTGTCCATCTTAGATTTTCTATACGGTTCATCTTGATTTTTGCGATAGCTAAAGTTTGAGGTGTTTAGAAAGTCTGCTATCTCTTGGTTTGTTTTACCCTCTTTGAGCCTCATAACTACGGCTTGACGCAATAATTGCCAGTGTACGCCGTCTGGCATAAACCTACCGTTATCAGTGTCGGCATAGTAGCCCTTTTTAACTAGACCAACATATTTACCCTCGTGGATAGCACCCGTGATACCCCTCGCAACATCTACGGCTAACTTATCGCTATATTGCTTAGACGTAGCAAATAAAATACCTAACATCATCTTGCCATTTGGTGTGTTATCAAAGGCGTAAGTGCAAAACAGCAAGTCTTGTATCTTTTCGTGGTCTACGTGTTCAATAATCTGTCCACCCTCTAGCATATTGCGTGATAAACGGTCGGGCGACCACGATATTAAACCGTGATATTTGCCAATCTCAAAACCGTTCATCATTGCGTTAAATATCTCACGCTTGCCAGATGTTTTAGCCGACCATCTTTCCTCAAAAATATCCTCGGGTCTGACTTTTATATCAAATCGTCTCGCTAAATCTAAACACTCTTTTCTCTGGTCTTCAATCGACCTAACCTGTTTTCTTTCATCATCAGTTGATTTACGTAGGTAGATAACGTAGCGTCGTTTCTCTTTTGGTAATATCTTTCGGCTACCCTCTAACGATTGCACAAAGAAATCTACAAGGCTTTCAACTGTGTATCTACTCTCTGGTAAATTAAATAATTCGGGGTTATCTTTTAGGCTATCTGCAACAACTTGCTCGGCTTGTTTCAACTGTTCATCACTAGAAGTTACAAACTCCTGTTTCTTGCGTACTCTGGTTTTATTATCACTCTTAGCCATACTATCTACCATTATACCCTTGTATTTAGGTTCAACGATTTTATGGTATATGAAACAACACGGTATTTTAGTACAATGGTAACTGTTCTAAGCCTTTAATATACAACAAGATAATCCCCGTAGGGCTTTTTTGTCCTCACGGCGTCCGACTTCAAAAAGGACACCGTGTAAACAATAGGCGGACGCTTGTTGCTATAAAGGCTTAGAACACCTCACGGTGTCCTTTTTATTTTGGCACTCTTGAGGCAAAACTAACTAAGCAAGAGGAGTGCTAAAAATGGCAAACAATGTACTAAACAAGCAATTATTAAAGAAGTGGTGGTTTTGGGTTATCGTCGTGGTCGTACTTGGGCTTATCGGCTTAGCAACGGGTAGTGACGATACAAACACTACAACAGGAAATACGGTCAATACGAGTACACAAGCCATTAAATATACAATCATTGGCGAAACGTTAGGCAAATACGGCAAAGAAGTTACGTTAAATCAAAACAGTGATATGCCCGTTAAGAAGTATCTGTACAAACTACCTGCTGGCACTTACAAGGCAACCACTACTTTTGATAAGATGGCGAGTTTCTTTATTGTAAAAGATGAAATCGGGTTAGAAACTAACAATAATGATTACCCAGAAACACTCAACTACGTCGGAGAGGCACATCTGTTAACCGCTGGCGACAATGATTTTAACGGAAAAGCCAAAAAAGAAGTAACCGTAACACTTGGCGAAGATGAAAGCATATCAGTAGTTAGCACTAACCAATTTACATTTGAGAAGCTGTAAGAAAGTTTTTGACTATGAAAGACCGAAAGACTTACAAGATACTAACCGCCTGTAGTTTTATGCTACCGTTAAATCGTTTCTACCTCGGCAATCTAAAAGGTGCATTGTTGCGTAGTATTACAATTAACTACTTTTTGTTTGGTTGGCTCGGCGACTTGCTTTATATAGACAAGACGTTTGATGAGGCTATGGCAAAACGAGGCTTTGCTAATACCGATATACGCAACAATCAGGGTAAATAACCCCAACAAACTAGCGTGTTATCCAACAACTGTATAACAATCCACCTCTGTTATGTGTGTTTGCTATTGTTGGGCGATATTTTTACGCTCACCCCTGTTTGCTTTTGTTGGGTATAAACGGCAAAATAACCCAATTTTTGATAGCCACGATAATTTAGCTGGTTAGTGCGTTTACACTCTTTTCTAAAAACACTAGTCTGCTAGGTAGGGGGGGGTACTAACCTAAATCTTTTTCGTCTACTGTACGTATATACTTTTCGCCGTTTGGGTCGGTAGATACTTTATTATCCCAGTTGCTTGTATCAGTTGCCGATTGTTGCGGTGGTAATTGTACAACCTCTGATGGTTGCACTACTGCGGTTTCTTTTGTTTCATCATTTTCGCTCATAATAACTCTATTATACTACTTGCTACACGAACTTTATAAGCTCTAGCCCCTCTGGCTTGACGACGTTATCGAGTATACGTTGTAGCCTTTCTAACTTATCCTTAAAGGTGTCGTAGTTTCTTAGGACTTGATATAATCTGTCAAGGCTATAGGTTCGCTGAGTGTCCTCACGAGCCGACCAAACAAAATGCCTCAGCTAGTCTGGGGTATTTTGTTTGGTCGAGACGAGGGCTTGGTCCTGCGACAGGAACTTTACGTTAGCAAAAGGCCGTAGTCGCAAGGGGCTTGGAGCATCGCTACACACAGGGACTCTTTCCGAGTATGGTTATACGGATAAAGGACAAAGTCCGCTAACCATGCCACCCCGACCAAAACTATTTTGCGCAAAATAACACCCGAAAAGGTACGACCCTATAATTCCCTGACTAAACAATTCCCCCAAACTACAAAAGCTCAAAGTATTACTTTGAGCTTTTGTAGCGCTGGGTTGCCAACTTGATCACCTGAAAAATTCCAGGTGGGTGTCCAACAGGCTAACCCACGGGCTTCGCCATCAGGACTCCCTAATGATTAGTATCAGATAATCATTAGTCGGCAGTACGCACGGTGTACGCACCATCACCCAGCCCTTTCATTATACCGGATTTGGGATTTGAGATGTAGGGATTGGGGATTGGAAATCTCCATTCGTTAATCCCTCTTCCCAAATCTCAAATCAAGATCTTTAGGGCAGCAGGTTCAGGATAAACTGGTTCATTGTGCCCAAAACACCGCTAAGGCCGCCAAACAGCACCAGTGCAAACACAATAAAGAACCCAACCGGCTCAATCTGCTCCATAACCCGCCGCACAGACTCGGGCGCAAAGGCATATACCACGCGCGACCCATCCAGGGGCGGAATGGGCACGAGATTAAACACAAACAGTGCCACATTAATCACCACGAAATAGCCCACTGCCCCGTTAATTAGCGAGCCGAGGTCTGCAAAGCGTAGCAGTAGGGCCGCTGCAAATGCCAAACCCAGGTTAGAAAGCGGACCAGCCGCCGCTAAAATTGCCGCTCCGTACTCATCGTACTTCAGCCGCGCTGGGTTAAACGGCACGGGCTTGGCAGCCAAGAATGGTGCGTGGAACAGCAGCAGTGTCACGGCCGGCAGTAGAACGGTCATAACGGGGTCAATGTGCCGCAGCGGGTTAAAGCTAACTCGACCGTTCTCGAAGGCCGTGTCATCGCCTAGGCGGTAACCGGCGTAGGCATGCATAAATTCGTGGATGGTTATAGCTACCAGCAAACACACCAGTACGGTAAGAACGTTAGTAACCGTTAACTCCTGAAACATTACCTCTATGATACCATGTTACCTGTCTTACCTCCTCCAGTTGACCCTAATCTGTTATTGCGCTACAATGCTACCCTAGAATCAAAGAAAGTTACAGGATACATCATGAACAAGTGTGAACTTACCGGCAAAGGCAAACAGTTTGGCAACAATGTCAGCTTTTCGCAGCGCCACACCAAGAAGGTCTGGAAGCCCAATCTGCAAACCAAGACCATCGTGGTAGACGGCAAAAAAGTGCAGCTTAAAATCAGCACCCAAGCTATACGCACCCTTAAGAAAAAGGGCCTGCTAGTTTAAACCCTAGCATCGTAGCAAAAACCTCCGCGGTACAAGCGGAGGTTTTTAATTGAATTCTATCTGTTATTTTGATGTTTCTAGCACAACAAGTTGCGTCGTAGCAGTTGTTTCGCCAGGCTTGAATTGGTATTTTGTTACTGCTTGCGTAGGTTCCATGCCCAAATTCGTTAGCGCGTCCGACAGTTCTGCTTGTGGCACTTCGTAGTTGAGGTTTTTGTCGGCATAATGTGTCGGGATGACAACTTTTGGGTCGATCTGCTTCATAATTTGCAGTGCGCCCGCCCCATCTAGCGTATAGCCATTGCCGCCGACCGGCACAAACATAACGTCTACAATGCCAATGGTTTCGAGCTCGGAGTCACTCAATTTAGGAAATATGTGACCCGTTACCAGAATACGCGTTTCACCCCACCTAATCTTGTACATCACGGCAGATCTTTGGCCCACTTCATCCATGTGTGCACGGGCTTGCAGACCAAAAATAGAGACATTGCCAGCTTCGTATTCACCGGGCATGTCTACAACCAGCTTCGGCTTGCCGCCAAAAGTTGTGGTCTGCTCGGTCGTAAACAGGCAGATATCACCATCTTTGGTTACAGACTTGCCGCCTAAAGTTGCCAGATTATCATCTATGACCACCCGGGCCTGTTTGTTTGAAAGCACGATTGTGTTCGCGCCATAAAATTGCATATCCATTGTAAAACTCCACGTTTATCGTTACTAGTTCACCGTGTATCGGAAATATTTGCAGCCCCTCCGATACACGACAAACGAAAAACTATAAACTACCCGAGCAAACCCGGCTTGTCGAGCAGGATTTGTTTTTTGCTTAAGCGTACATTAGACATAAACCGGTCCTTGATTTGTAAACGATAGGTAAAATCATCGAGCGAAAAAACGGTATATCGCAGGTCTTTGCCTTCTTGCTTCTCCAGCTCGGTAACATACTTAGTAAGCGCGTTCTGGTTTACATTGCCTACAATAAGAATGTCTATACCTGTTGATTCATCGCGGGTAAATTGGCCCATTAAAGCGGCTACCTCTATATTACCAAGTGCTTTCAAGTCAGTCGCTTCGTCTAGCGGCAGCTCGGCAGATTTGGCAACAGCCTTGCTGGAAGATTTGCGTGTTCGGGCAGTCTTACCGCCAAAAATTTCCTGCAACGGGTCGTAAAAGTCGTATTTTTGATTTACTTCGTAATAGACTTTGTTATTGCTAGTGTCGCTGGTAATGATACCTACGTTGAGCAGGTTGGCCAGCTCACGCCGGACTGAGTTTATTTGCTCGTCTATTTTGCGTGTGATTTCACGCACATAGAATGACCGATTGGGATTGCCATAAAAAAGCTGCAGTAGCTTTACCCGAGTTTTACTCCCAAACAATTGTTCAACCATATACACATTGTAGCAGGTTTTATAGTTAGTGCTAATTAGTTTTGTTCAGAAACGTTGTTGTAATTTCATCATATTTACTTCGGTCAGTGACCCACTGAATACTAGAGTTACGCTTGAACCAGGTGCGCTGCTTCTTGGCCAACTGCAAGTCATTTTGCCCAACCCGTTCCTTGGCAGCCTGCAGTGTTATGAGTCCATTTACGTAGTCGGCAAAGGCACGGTAGTTAGGTGCTCGCATCGGTTCGCAGTCCCAGCCGTACTGCTCGCCGAGCCGTCGGACCTCGTCCGGAAGGCCCTGCTCCACCATCGAATCGATACGGGCAATAATGCGTTCACTCAATTCTTCGGGCGGACGCCTTACTCCAAGTATAAGCGTGTTTGGTCTTAGCCCAGTTCTAGTAGGGCGGACGCCATTGTTCTCTATCAGCCGTATCACCCGCCGTTTGTTGCGCAGGTCAATCCCAGTGGTATCAAGCTCAAGTTCTTCGGCTTTGGCCAGCACTTGTTCCAGATTCATCGCGCTCAACTCTGCGCGCAGTCTTGGGTCGGACGGTGGCAAAAAGCTGTAGTCGTACAATATGCTGTCTATATATAGCCCCGTGCCCCCAACCAGAATTGGCACTTTGCCACGCAAGTGTATATTGGCTATGGCCTCTTTTGCCATTTTCTGGAATAGCACCGCGCTAAAGCCTTCGGCCGGGTCTGCGACATCCAATAAGTAGTGCGGAACCACAGCCCTGTCCTCGGCGCTAGGTTTTGCCGTACCGATATCGAAGCCCCGGTACACGGTCCAGCTATCAGCGCAGATTAGTTCTCCGCCAAACTTCTCAGCCAATTCCATCGCTAGGGCGCTCTTGCCGCTCGCCGTTTCACCCACGATCACCACCAGCGGTCTTGCCACCCCCTCCTCCCAATTCTTTGTCCGACCGTTCATCTTATTGCTCCGGCTGGATGGAAGTACCTTTTTAGAGCTGACCCCCTGGCGATAGCAGGGGCCTCAAACACTTGGCCAATAAGCTCAACCGCTTTTGTGCACGGATAAGGGATCACCCATACGCTCTTCTGTAGCTGATAAAAGCCCATTAGCCGTAACTTATAGCTAAAAGCTCGCCGCGATTTATGGCGCGTTTCGGGTACATCGAACAGTACCAGCCACCACCTTGCATCACAGGCTTGGGGCTTTGGGAGTGCCAGCTGATCAAACTGTGATTTCCTGAGCCGCTTTTTTCCCTTTTCGGTTATGGTAATCTCATAGTCGCCATTCGGGAGTGGGCGGTATGTTACCAGACTCTGGCTCGACATATACCCCAGCAAAGTGCGTGCAGCTCGCGCGCGGCTACGTTTGTCTAAGTATTTCAATACCTTATCTCCTATCTGGATTGCGCTTGGCGCGGCCATCAAACGCCCCTGCATCCCAGTTTTAACGGCAGCTTTCAGTACGCTGTCGGCTATTTGTGCTGTTTCAATATAGTGAGCCATAGTTGCAAATAACTTAGTCTACCGGCAACTTTATTGCAACGATGAGGGGAATGGTGCGGTGAAGTGTAGGCTGGGGCTGAATTACTGGAGGGTTTGCTTAGGTGATGCTTCGCCGGGTGGCCACCAAAGTAAGGTGCCTACATCGACAGTCTCGTCTGTTGTTTGAACTCCTTCGGAGCGCAAGTGCTCAGCATGGGCTTGCCTGCCACCGGGATAGCCAGCTGCAAGCCCGCCACTTTTGTTTACTACCCGCTGCCACGGCAAGCCCGGGTCACCAAAATGAGCAATACCGCCGACAATCCGTGCTGCCCGTGCATTGCCACACAGCGCCGCCAACTGCCCGTAGGTCATTACCCTGCCAGGTGGAATCTGCCCCACCAGCGCCTCCACTCGCTCTCGAAAACTAGCATCAACCGCCTGCATCGCCTACAAAGACGTTTTACTAACGCGGGATTTAGCTTCGTTGGCAACGGTTTTTAGGAACTCGTCCAGTGCGTAACTTTTGGCTTCGTCGTTTACAGCCAAGTCTTTGCGGATGCGTGGCACAAGCTCGCTACCGCCGATTTCCTTCTCACCCAGCACAACGGTATAGGGTATCTTCCACATTTCGGCACTCCGTATCTTCTTGCCGACCGATTCGTTGCTATTGTCGACGGTAGTTCGAAGTCCTAACCCCTTTGCTTTTTGCACAACGCTCTGCACGAACTTGATTGTTTCTTCTTCTTGGTTTACGCTTATCAGCCGGATCTGTTCTGGCGCGTTCCACACCGGGAATCGCCCCGCAGTGTGCTCTATGTACACGCTCAGGAAACGCTCAGTAGAACCCAGTAAAGCACAGTGCACCATAACCGGGTGTTGTGCCGAACCGTCCTCGGTAGTATATTCCAGGCCAAACCGTTCAGGCATCACAAAGTCGAGCTGTACCGTAGCCACTTGGTGCTCTCGGCCGATGGCATCACTTGCCATAAAGTCTATCTTGGGCCCGTAAAATGCAGCTTCTCCTTCCTGCTCGAAGTACTCCAACTTATTCGCAATCACCGCGTTTTTCAGTTGCTTTTGGGCACTGGCCCAAAGTTCGGTAGAGCCAAGGTAGGCATCGCTCTCATCACGCCAGCTGAGCCGTACTCGTAATTTCATGCCTAGTGTCCCATACAGTTCGTTGGCACTCGCAAGCAAATCGTCTATTTGCTGTTCAATCTGGTCGGGCCGCACAAAGGCATGGCTATCGTCTTGGGTGATGCTACGCACACGGCTCAGCCCGCCCAGTTCGCCCGTTTTTTCGTCGCGGTACACCATGGTTGTATCCAGATATCGAATGGGCAAATCGCGGTAACTCCGCGGCCTACTGGCATAAATCTGAGTATGGTGCGGGCAGTTCATAGGCTTCAGCACCAGTTCATCGCTGGTTTCTTGGCTCTTCACCAGGAACAGTTCGCTGCCAAATTTCGCCCAGTGACCACTCTTTTCATACAAATCCTTTTTGGTCATATGCGGAATCGAAACTTTCTCGAAACCCCGGTCTTTGCGCAGCTCGTTACTAAATGCCTCTAACTCCTCACGCAGAACCGTGCCGCGAGGAGTAAACAGAGGCAAACCAGAGCCAACCAAATCTGAAAATACGAACAGGTCGAGTTCTTGGCCAAGCTTGCGGTGGTCGCGTTTTTTGGCTTCTTCGAGCATATCCAGATACTGCCGTAGTTCCTTTGGCGTTTCAAACGCCACGCCGTAGACGCGCTGCATCTGTGGATTACCCTCTTTGCCTCGCCAGTACGCACCAGCTACTCGCATCAGCTTAAAGGCTCCTACTTTGTTGGTAGCCTCTACGTGCGGGCCTCGGCACAGGTCGGTAAAGTCACCGTTACGGTAAAAAGATACGCTTTCTACTTTACTGTCCCCTTCTGCCGCCAGACCCAGCTCGTCGGCGTCCAAATCTTTGGCAAACGTGGTTCCAGAGCGCTGCAGGTCGTTTAGCAGCTCTTCCTTATACGGCTGGCCGTACTTTCGTGCCCAGCCCACCGCTTCGAGCACCGGCATTTCCAGACGCTCAAAGGGCTCGGCGGCTTTGATAATGTTGTGCATCTCGGCCTCTATGCGCGGAAAATCATCGGCGCTCAGCTGTTCCCCACCGAGGTCGATGTCGTAGTAAAAGCCGTTTTCGACCACCGGCCCCACACCCAGCTTTACCTCTGGCCACAAGCGCTGAATCGCGCTAGCCAGGATGTGTGCCGTACTGTGGCGCACGGCATGTAAGTGGTCTGTTTTTTGATCTGACATGTATTTCTCCTTTGATTTAGTAGCTAACAGGTTAGTTCTTCATTACTTATTAGCTGTTATTTTTAAAATAAAAAGACGTGGGACAAATGCACGTATGCACGCTTGTCTCACGTCTCGGACCCCTGTTATTGGCTATAGCACGGGCGGTTCCACCGGACTTCTCCCCCGGCAGGGGAGCACTCATTTGGCTGTTTTACATCGGTCCCGATGAAGCTCCGTGGTTAGTGAGTCCACATCTGCGCTTACCCCTCAGTATAACAGACGTCCACTACGAGGCGCTTTTCTCACGAGCTCCAGCGCACCAAAATATCTAATTATTTTCCGAGAAGGCAGTATAAGCGTATCGTGGTCGCCATCCTCAGTGTCGCCAGCGCTTGCCAACGCTAGTCTTCCTACAAGCTTCCTTGGCCAGCCCTCCCTCATTACAACTTCGGCAGCGTTGTCTTTAAGCTGCTGTAGCGTGCCGGACGGCGTGCCCTCCATACCATGGAGTAGGCTATCAACAATTCTACCCAGGCCCCCTTGTACCGGCAACCTCCGTAGGGCGTAATCAGAAAGAACCCCATCAACAGGCCCCTCCGAGCCGAGGTGAACAGCAAACTTGGGATTATCCAAATTAATACCGTCCAGTTGAGCAGCAAATGACACCATTTCGGCATCAAGCTTACGACGCTCATTCTCTTGCTTTAGCAATCCCATACTTTTGTATTTTACAGGATTTGCCTTAGCATGATAAACGGACCCTTGCCGCCCACCCAAAATCAACGCCAGAAAGCGCCCAACAAAAAACTCCAGTAATCTCGCAAATTCACTGGAGCTTTTTGTTAGCTTGGTTAAAACCTCTCGGCAGAACCTCGCCTCACTTAACTAGCTTACACTGCCTAGCCGCATTTGGCTAGTACTTTTTTGCGTAATAGTTATGCTTACCTGTGGATAATGTGTACAACCTGTTTTGGCTGTTTTATATCATATGTGATATGAAGCCAATATGCCTTTCATGATATACCTTTGGGGTGGTGTTTGGCCCTGGCACAAGCCGCCCATTGCTGTGTCGTAAAATTAGATGCGCTGGTTCGGTATGGTTTACATTCTTGCGGGATCGTCTACGAGTAATCATTTTCTCTTACATTCAGCTGGCTCACTTTTATACCGGCGTTGAAGTAAACTGCTGCGCTAGGCTTCGTAGTACCGCAGCCTATTTAGCCCTCTATTCAAGCTACGAACCCCGAAAACTTTTTTATAAATAGAAAAAACGACCTCTCAAAGGTCGCTTTTTGTGGTGGGCGATATAGGATTCGAACCTATCACCTCCGCAACGTCAATGCGGCGCTCTAGCCAAATGAGCTAATCGCCCTCGTCCAAACGTACATCGCTATCTCGTTTTTACTTCGTAAAAAGCTTCGATTTACGATTACGTTTCTCTTCTCAATTTTGCATTCAGTCGCTCTCGCTCCTTGGATTGCAAAATTGGAGTGGGCTGCAACTAAATATAACGGAGGACCTCTGTTTTTGCAAGCATAGCGCCTAGTCGCCACCCCTGAAACAGCGCTTATGTTAGTGTAAGGCTACCTATTGACAGGTTTTGCAAGCGGGAGTACCATTGCCTAGTTAATCGAGGTGTTTTGGTGAGTACCAAGCAACAAGTAGACTCGCTCGCGAGTTTTCAGTTGTTTTACGAAGAACTCCCAGCGACCAAACGCGTACAACGCGTTCGCCGGGTTCGTGCTTCATAAAATAGCAAATTACAATTTGGCAAGAAGTTACCTACCGAAGGTGTGTTTCACAACCTTCGGTTTTTCTTTGGCTTAAAGGTACACGTGAGGGTTTCCCCACTGTTTTCCAGACTTTTCCACTAGCTAAATTACTAGCTGTATGACAACATGTAGTCATGGTATGCATCTATTGTGGCAATAAGACCCAAGTAACAAACTCGCGCCCGCAAAAGCGGCTTAACCGAACTTGGCGGCGGCGAGAGTGCCTAAGCTGCGGTGCGGTCTTTAGCACCAGCGAATCGGCCGACTACGAAAGCAGCATTGTAGTACGGGCTGACCACGCCCGGCCCCAGCCGTTTAGCCGCGATAAGCTATTTGCCAGCATCCTCCAGGCCGTTGGACACCGTAAAACGGCCGTAGCGGACGCAGGAGCGCTTACAGACACCATTATTGCTCAGTTACTCCGCTCAACTGCCCAGGCCGCTATTAGCCCCTCAGCTATTATCTTGGCCACCTTTACGGTGCTAGAACGCTTCGACGGTGTTGCCGCCGTCCAATACCAGGCCTATCACACGGGGTAAGTGATACCCGAAGTGTCGAAGTATCGAATTCCCGGAATAGGAAATAAAAGTAGGGTTTAGCTGATGAGCTTCAGTTCACCCTCGCCGATTTGCCTCGTAGTTCCGGCCATTCCGGAGTTTCACGGCTCAATTGCTCGTAGAACAAACGCAGGGGATAAGGGGCAACTTAATCGCTCATTGTTAATCGCTAATCCATTGGTCATAGCTAATCGATAATTTCAAGCTTCTATGAGCTGCTTTCCGCCACCCAGCCCCACCCAATCAGTTGTTGTCATTCCAGCGAAAGCTGGGACCCAGTCTCTCCGAGTAGGTAGTGACGGTCGTACAAACAGACTGAGCCAGGGCTACTCCGAATGGCCGGAACTACGAGGCAAATCTTATTGAGGTGAACTTCAGCGTAGCGTCTACACCCCCACTCCTCATCTCTAATCCCAATTCTCATTCTCACTTCCTCCGGAATTCGATACTTCGGATGTTGGATGTCGGTTTTCAGGTGTCGGGATTCGGGTTTTTAGCTTTTAAGCTTGGAGGTTTTGCCGGCCCGGTCAATCATCACAGCTTTTTCGGTGACATCAAACTTAGAAATATACAGGCCGAACATCAGACGGGTCTGTGAATAGAGCGCCGCAAACGAGTTGTATACAATAGTAGTTAATGGCAGATACAGCCATTGCAGTACCATCCACACCGAGCGGTGGCGCTTATAGCGGGCCGGTTTGGGCGGTAGCGTCTTAAGTGCCAAAAAAAGCGTTACAAAGGCCGCCGCAAGGGCGATAGTCTGAATTTTGCTAACTATCAGCGGCAACTCTAGAGCGCTCAGGTTTTTAGGGCGAAAGAACGCCGGAATAAAGCCACCCCCCAGCACCAGCAACGGTCCGACTGCCCAGGTAATGTGGCCTTCGAGCAAGCGCCAGGTTTTGGCGAACAGATCGCCACGCGGCACACTATTTGGCTTAAAATATCCCTGATTTACCACGTACGCCACATCAGACGCACCGTAGGTCCAGCGGCGTAACTGAACAAACTGCGCTTTGAGGGTCTTGCGGTAGCTATCAGTCAGAACGGCATCCTGGCTAATCGGTACGTGCAGCGGCAGCACCCGATAATTGCCTTCAAATGCAAAGAAGCTGCGCCAAAACTGGTGGCCGTCCTCGACGATGGTGCGCACGCTCCAAAAATCGGTTTGAATAAGTCCGGCCATGGGCTGGGCGTGCGACGAAAAGTTGCGCAGCGCATGGCCGCGCAGCGAAATCACCAGGTTAAATATGGAGTTACCTGTGGCCAGCACGCGCATCGGAGCGGGCGCATCCCAAATGTTGTTGGTGTATAGCGACACCGGCTGGAACGAGGTGTGCACCGGGTCGGGGCACAGCACATACACGTACGTCAGAGCGTTTAGGTAGTTTTTATCGGGACGATTATCGGCGTCGAGCGTGGTTACCACTACCCGCAGCGGATCAATTTTGTGCACTTCCAAATACTGCTGCAACTGGCGGCCGGCATAGGTTACGTTGCCGCCTTTGCCTATGACTTCGTTCGGCATATTCTTGGGGTGCTTTATTGCCAGTGCGTCCATAAATCTGCTTTTGTATTCAGCTACGACTTCGGTAGCCAGCTCATCGGTGGCCGCCCCACCGCGCTCTTCGTAGGCGAGTATGAAAATAACCTTAGACATATCATAATCACTGGCCAGCACCGATTCGATGGTGGGCTGCAAAATCTCGCGCGATTCTTTGTAGGTAGCAATGATAACGGCGTGAATCACTTCGCTGGGAGGCATCAGCAACGGCTTGACGCTCGCGCGCTGTAGCGCCACAAAGTGCCAGCGCGGCCGTTTAGTAACATGCCCCGAGACCCCACCGGCTTGTAGCTCGCTTACCATTTGCCGCCACGGCAGTTGCTGGTGCACACGCATTGTGTGGTAGCCCTGCATAGCACGAATAGCCCCGGCAATACCGCGCGTAAAGTTTATGAGCAAGTATATGAGTACAAACATAACTGCCAGGTTTATCTCTTGGCCGGCAAACGGGATGTTTACAAAACTCAGCAGAAACGGCAGCGCCAACATGGTCCAGCTAAGTGCTCCGGGCAAAATCTCGAAAAAACGATAGCGTTTGCCACGCTCTTTTTCCAGTGGTATTTCGATGTCGGTCATGGCCGTGCCTGATTTAGTAGGTGGCAGATAGGCTGCATCTGTCGTGAAATCTGATACCTACCTTCTGCCAAATTTCTGATTCCTGTCATCTGCTACCTATTATCTCAGAACCAATAGGGCGTTACTTACGACGATAAGGAACAGTAGCAGCGGAATGGTCAGGCTCAGCACTATCAGCGAAAATTCGCGCCTTACGGGGTACGCCCGGTAGCTCAGCACCAGGCTCATGACAAAAATCAGCACCGCCGCCACCATAAAGCCCAGAATGTCGCCCACCGTACCGGTGGTATAGCGGGCGATGCCGAGAGAGGCACGGTACGAAATGATGAAATTACTGGTGCCCTGCCCGCCGCCAAGTTTTAGCAGAATAAGTACAATGGCAGCCAGCGTCAAAAAAGCCGTGCCGCTTACCAGCAACAGCGCCGTTCTATCTTGCAAAAAGTGTTTTTGAGAAGCCATGTATTAGGCTCTATTGTACCAGAATTCCGCACGAAGAACGCTATGCCGCCTCAAGCTCTAGCTTATCAACTCGGTGAAGTTAACGGCATTATTTGAGCCAAATCGGAATGAGTAAGCTCTTGACACAAAGTATTACTTTTTTATATAATTCATACCATGACATACAGAACCATACTTACCAGCAAAGGTACTACTACTATTCCCAAAGAAATGCGCGACCAACTCGGTGTTAAACCTGGTATGCTCATTGCCTTCACTAAGAACGAAGTAACGGGAGAATATACCGTAAGCCGCGCCCAGACTATTGATGAGGTTCGCCAGGCTAACAAGCAAGCACTCAAAAAAGCAGGCACTAGCAACAAGCAGTACTACAGTGGTGCTGGTTACGAAACGCACGTTGCAAAGAGTAAATAATGCTTGACACCAACATACTTCTTGATTGGCTTCTGAATCGCGACGAGGCTCGAACAGCACAAATCGACAATCTCATTACCCATGCACAAGAATTGCATATACCTGATGTCGTTGTCGTAGAACTGGCGTTTGCGCTAGAGAAATTCTATGAGTTACCTCGCCCACTTGTAGTAGATAATCTGAGTAAGGTTATCGACGAGGCGGCTTTTAACTGCAACCGGACACTGTTCAGACGGGCGATTTCAGAATATGCATCCCGCCCAGCATGGTCTTTCTTGGACTCATGTCTACTCAACTACGCTGAATTACAGAATGCCCTGCCTGTATACACTTTTGATAAAAAGCTTATCAGCCAAAGCGGTGGCCGAGCGGAACGACCAGACTTACCATAAACTAGTGGTGCGGGTGGCGGGAGTCGAACCCGCGTCTCAGCCTTGGGAAGGCTACATAATGGCCGTTATACGACACCCGCATGCTTGCCAGTGGCAAAAGCGATTACCCATTAGCAATTTACATTTGACCATTACGTACAAAAGCAAAGCTTTTGAATAATAATTCAGCGCAGCCGTACATAATTGCTAACGGGTAATTGGTAATTGAAAATCATTTTGCTTTAGCAAAATCTGGAGCCACCTGCCGGAATATTGGGCCATGCCCAATGCGTCTTCGCGCCATGCTCGGAGCAAGCTCCTGTGCGTGGCACTCGCCTTCGAACCGCATGCCTTGCATGCTCCGGTTCGCTGCCGTCAGGTACAGATTATGTTTCGCTGCTTGCAGCAGTAAAACATAATCTGGAGCCACCTGCCGGAATCGAACCGGCGACCTTCTCGTTACGAATGAGATGCTCTACCAACTGAGCTAAGGTGGCACACTCTTGACCGCCCTAGTATAGCAAACTCCCCTGCTTACAAACAGATACAACCTAGGGTATAATCGAACCAAAGCTTAAGGAGCGAATTCCAATGTTGAAAGAGTTCAAAAAATTTATTCTGCGCGGCAATGTAGTAGACCTAGCGGTGGCTGTCGTAATCGGCGCGGCATTTGGTGCCGTAGTAACGGCGCTGGTAAAAGATTTAATAACGCCGCTCATCGCAGCGCTCGGTGGCCAGCACGACTTTTCCAAACTCAGTTTTAGCATGAATGGCAGTGTTTTTGCCTACGGTGATTTCGTAAATGCCATCATTTCATTCCTCTCCATTGCCGCTGTAGTGTTCTTTTTCGTAGTGCAACCCCTAAACAAACTGCAAAACTTGGCCAACCGCAAAAAGACTGCCGCCGAACCAGCAGAGCGCAAGTGCCCGGAGTGCCTTAGCGCCATTCCCAAAGCCGCCACCCGTTGCGCCTTTTGCACCGCCAAAGTCACCCCCCTCACGAAATAGTTTCATCCCCTATAATGCAGCTTGGTTAATTGGGTTCAATATGTCGAATGTTCTTTGGAGTCGTAGGCGCAACAAGCCACATAGGCTAGCTAGCTCGCTCGCTTCGACAAAAAAAGAGCCACTAGACTGTGACTCTTTTTTGGGCGGGCCGTGGCGTTGGGAGTATGGAGTTACTTCACGAGGACTAAACTCCTCGAATAATAGATCCAATCCTCTTAGGCAAGGGTATTCTCTCAATGGCAGTTTTTTCAGCCCCCCGCAATTGCGTTTGCAGGCTTATCGCCAATTGCTGGCTTACGTTTAGTAATAGTGACAGAACCGCTATCCTGGTCTACTCGTATCGCCCTCTTTACCCATGATACTTCTTCTGTGCTCCTGCCTTCTGGCACTATCACAGTATAGCCAGTGCCGTCTGCAGCATCGTAGTTAGTACTTGCTACAAAACCTTCTAGCGTATTCAAGCCAGAGTGACCACTAAGAATAACTATGGTTCTATCTCCACAAGATATGTTTGTGTATCCGGATGCACGGTGGATAGACAGCGGGGGTGCCGCTACAGTATCTTGTACATCAATGAAAGCTCTTCCTGAAGCAATAACCACATCACGTAAATCACATGATACGACTTCGCCAAAACGCGTTCCGGCTATGTGATATTCTCCACCATCTTGTGTCACACGTGTTCCCCCGCTATATCCCCTTGCAACACCATTAAGCACACCCACCGGACCACTAAAAATATCTTGAGTCTCATCGAGCTTAGTAAGGCTATCTGAGTCTCGATAAGTAGGTACCAAATCTTTATCGATGATTAAGCTTGCATCATAAAGATAGCATTTAGTCAACCTTCAAAGTGGCACGTCCCATCCGATGACCCCCTTTGCTTCGCGACGAGAACATATGGCCACAAACGCGACTTTTTGTTTTCAACAGATATTTGCATCCAAAGCGTGGAGTTATTTAGTAATGATTACGCTAATGCCTAGCGAAAGATTAATCCTAGACTCCCTTTTTCTAGCGTCGTGGTAAAGGATAGGCATCCGAAGAAGGTTCTGGCATTGTATTCGGCGGCTCGTTGTATAACCTCGTCTGCGTTTTTATAGCCCAGAAATTGGATGGGCATAGAGTCGGATTTCTGAACTGCTATGGCTCAGGATGACTGGTTGCTTCTTTTGTGATGGCTTGGATGATAACGTGATTCTTTTCATCCTCACTGACTTCGAGATAGTACTCTTTGTGTAGCCCAAGTTTGCTGAAAAGGTCCTTAGTCTCATCCTCGTCAAGTCGCGCTACTATACTAGCACCGCCAGAAACAGTATCACAAATCATGTCTGCAAGCATTGCTTTCGAAGTCTGTGTTATTTGGAGCATCTCATCGCTCGGCATATTGGGGTAATTGTAGAAGGCAGTCAGGTATGTGCCACCTGGCATCATAACGCGTGCCAGTTCAGTGTAAAATGCGGTCTGAGTTGCTTTATCAAGAGAGCCTTCAATTCCGAGACTGCTTACTAAATCAAAGCTACTTTCATCAAAAGGTAGGGCAGTTATATCTGCCCGTACCAGGGCCGTATTGTCTCCGATGCGTTTTTGGGCAATATCTAACAATGCCTGGTTACGATCTACTCCAATCACTTGTTGGGCATTTTCTTCTAAAAGTGCAAGTGAATTACCAATCCCAGTACCAAGATCTAGTGTTCTGAAAAATGGGGCTTGATTCTGTTGCGCGGACGTTTCTACGGAATGCTTTAGTACCTGGCGAATGGAATCCATACTGAAACCTTTTATAACATCGAACCACAATCGTCCATTGTCGGTATATTGCGTCATTAACTCATATCGCTCTGCGGGATTGGTTGTTCGTACCGTTTCGGACATTTCTATGAGCTCTTCGGCAGGGATGTCACTAGCTACTCCATGTAGCTGCGGATTATCTCCTTCACCACGTACCCAAGTGTAGGCTGTGTCCCAGGCATCGGAGTCTTCTGGGTTGTCGGCGAATGCATCAAGTATTATACGTCGATCGGCTGGTTGCGGATCGTCAGCGAGAATATTAGCTGTTGATACATGTTTTTCTGAGATCATTGTTCTTAACTAAATATTAGCATATAAAGACAGCTAAGTCAAATTCTATCATAGAAAAGCCTCCGTTTTAAGGGAGGCTTTAAAGCATAAGCTTGATGGCGGGGCATAGAGTCGGTTTTCCGAACAGCTACCTTAGCAACAGTATAGACATTCTAGCTAGCAATCAGTACAAAAAAACTAACCGTCTAGTTCACCGGCGTACCCCGGCCTATGGTGCCTTTTGTTGGTACCATCTCAAATTATATATACATAGCAGAAGCTAGGTGTCTATCGAAGTGTCTTGTAGAGCGCGGGGAACTCATCGCCTAAAGACTGTAATTTATCACCATACGCAAAGCTAAAGACACCAAAGCCACCAAGTCGGCGTCGAGCTTGTTCGTGAAACTCCCACTGACGTACCAAGTTGCCACGATTTTGGGTAAACCATTCTCTAACCTTATTTACCTCAGTTTCATCCAACGCTGCACATGCCCGCTCTACCATGCTATCTGCTTCTGGTGGCGTAATTGGAGCTGGTTTATCTTTAAGACGCGATACAATACGTGAGCTTTGGCTCATACCGATGTTCTTCATAAACGCAACTTGTTCCGCACGGTTGATACGACTACCCGTGCCGTTTCCATCTAAAATAACCTCGTCTTCGTTGGTGCCATAACCGGTTCGATAAGAAATGCTTCTTACACCGCCATCATCATTAAAGCGGACGGTTGGCATTTGTCGCTGGGCGTCTCTTGCTGCATAAGATTTTAGAATATCTGCACCTTTAGTAGTTTCTAGCTCGCCAGTACTGACGGAATACGAAACAGCAGCCTCAACTTCATGCGGAGCGGGAAAACGAGGTCTAATTTGACCATCATAGGCGTCAAACTCGCTATCTCCATAGCCTCTTAAGAGGTACCGATGTCCGTTAAACTCAACCGCGAGCTTACCATCTTCCTTGATATCAACTCTGTCACTCGTATGAAACGCTTCTGAGGCAATGCGTACTAACGGCATACCAAGACGGCGTGCATGGTTTGCCATTTCATCAGCAAGTTGGCGATTAAGCGGTTCGCCAGAAGGTGTTGTTTTGATAAAAAAACCCTTGAGGTCAAGTGGGTGCGCACCTTGCTTACAAACGGCAACCACTTCGTTGTAGTCTCTTGGGCTTGTCTGTGCAAGCAAACTGTCGCCAGTAAGTTGTGGCTGACGTGCAGCTTGAGCAAGCACCTGGTCTAGATTATTGTTGTTAGTGCCATTGTCGGCAGGAGATGTCACGACAATATTCTCAGGTGCTGCCCCCACAACCAAGCCACCTTCGCCCCAAGTATCAGTATGTTTTTGGTCAATTAACGACATACTGAGTGCAATTCGTTCGCCAAGTCTTTCAGGCTCATCATATAGGTTAATCCTTTGGTCGCCCCAGCCTTCGTCACCTGTAATGCCGTTTTCTGCATCCATCTTTTGGCTCATAAGGGCTGACATTCCGCCGGCAGGGTTTAAGCCATGCACAAGGTATCTAAAGTTACTGGCATCATGAAGCGTAGGGTCAGTAACGCCACCCCAGTTTTCTGGTGGCGTAAGTACTTCGTGACCAAGAGGGCTACTCATGTATATATTCTAGCATAAACAGTTTGATAAGTCAATCTTATTACCTCTGTTATGGTATAATTAAAAGTAGCTTTCAGAGATGAAAATGCAAACTATAAAAACAAAAGTTACAGCCCTTACGCCCCGCCAGAGTAAATACCTGCATGGTTATCACGAACCTAGCAGTTCTACGTTCGGCAATTCCTACCATAGTGCCTTAGCTGCTGGCTACTCTATACAAACTGCACGTAACTTCAACCATCTAAAACCAGCTTGGCTATCGGGAAACATCGAACAAATGGCTGCTACGGCTATAGCTCCTGATAAGATTATGGCTGTACTTACAGGTATTATCCATGACGACAGGAATTTTATCAGCTAGTGATTCAATTTCAGATAATGCTTGATTTATCTCAGTGGGGCTGATGCCCTGCTTCCATTTATAGAGAGCGATATGTACGTTCACAGGTTAATCATATCAAAAAGAGACCTAATGGTCTCTCTTATCATTGTGCTTATGCTTGGCGGACCCGACCGGATTTGAACCGGCGATCTCCTCCGTGACAGGGAGGCGTGATAACCACTTCACTACGGATCCTCGTTGCACCGTACACCACTGCCTTGTTTTGCCTTTTCGGCAAACGCTACAGCCTAGGCTTACGCTTCTCCTCTGAAATTTCAAATCGTAGCGAGTTGCTTTGGTTTAAAATTTTGTATAGACTACAAAACTCAGAGGAACAGGGGTAATTTTAGCAAGGAGAGGCTTAAAAAGCAAGGCTGGTGCATAGCAGTGGCGCAATCACTTCCCGGACAACGGTTATCGACCAGTTCTAAACTAGATGCACTGTAAACTCCAAATGAACGAAGTATATGTCTGGATTCCAGCGTTCGCTGGAATGGCAACAAGCGACTTGAGACCCAAGCCTACTGGACTTTGATGTAGACGTGGCGAGCATGGGCCTTTTGGTAATCGGCCACAACCTTTTCGATGGGGGTAACAGTAAAAGAAATGTGAGCCGCTTTTAGCTTGCCGTTGTCGTTCGCTAGAAGCTTGACGATTTCCAAGCTGCTGCCGGTAGCGACTACACCCGAAACCTCGCCGACTTTCATCTTTAATAATTGGTGCACCACGGCCGGCGGAACATCGGTGCTGGCCAGCGTAATGGCAGTATTTACGTATTGACCACCATTTGCCTTCGTACTAGCGTCTTCCGATTTGGCGGCAGCGACCGTAGCAAAATCTGCCCCGCCCTGCACTTGCGTCAGCGCATCTTTGGCCCGGGTCTGGGCAGCGGTATCGAGGGTGGTGGCAACCTTTTGAGCGAGCATCTCCTGTTTTATTTCGCGTTTGAGGTCTTCGAGCGACCACCCGAAGAATTTATTCGTTACCTCAACCAGCTCCTGGTCGCTAGACTGATTCTGGGCCCGAAGTGAATCTAGCTCATCGGTAAGCTCTTGGTTCGTAAGAACGACATTTTGTTTGGCTGCCAGTTGCTTTACGTAGGCCGCTTGTACCACTTCATCCATGGCCTTGGGTTTGTAGCTGGCCAGTTGGTCTTTGCCCGATTTAGTGCCAAAATCGACCCGCTGCTGCGTTTGGTAGTAATGCTGGTAACGGCGGAGCTCAAACAAGTAGTTTTCGTACGACACAAAGTGTGTACCTGCCCTGGCCACCTGAAACGGCAGTACTTGGGTTACGCGGTACACAAATGCCGAGGACGACTGGAACTTGTATAAGGCCAGTCCAACGTATACAAAAAACCCCACCGCAGAAACTAGTAACAAAACCGTCGATACAATAACGATGCGGTGCTTGGTGTGCTGCAGCGGGTACTTGTATTTGCGAGCGCCCTTCAGGACGTCTTCGCGGTGCTCCGCCACTGTTTCGTTGGTAATGTTTGGAATGTTTTCGAACGCTTCCTGAATGCGCTCCTCACCCCGAACGCGCTTGAAGCGCTTGGGCACAGGCGGAATAACGGTGCGCATTTTGCGCAAGCGTTCGGTGTTGAGTTTAGCTGAGTGCTTTTTCATAGTTAAACCTGCGACATGGGCGAGCCCACCACTGCCACCCCGTTATCACGCAAAATTTCCAAAAGGTGTTTTTGAATTTTCTGCGGATGATGCAAGTAGTGTATGACTAAATCTCCAACAAATGTCTGCATCATTATTGTACCAAATCCTAGCAATGTTTCCTGCAAACCGGATACTTCGTAATTAATCATCTGAATCTGCCCCAGGCCCATATCTACCACACTGTGGTGGAAGAAGCCTCTTTGCGTAATTTGTATAAAACGCTGGTCGGTCACAATAAAGACGCTGTAGTACCAGCTCATCCAGCTCGGGAAGAACAGTAAGCCAGATATGGCAATGCTAGCCAGGAAGCTCAGATAAAAGAAAGCGAGTGTTGGCGGGTTGGCAGCGTTTACGTACGTAAGAATGAGCGTGTAGAGCGGCCCAACCAACAGGCCAAGCGAGCCGTATATGAGGCCCCTGCGCATAACGATGGGGTGCTTGCGAAATACGTACAGCACATCTTCGTTATCGAACTGGTCCGGAAAATATTTGACCTTGGTGTTTTCTGGCGATTTTTGTTCTTTAGCCATATCCGTATTGTATCAGAATTATCCTTTGGTGCCTCTGCCAGGATTCGAACCTAGAGCTTTTCCTTAGGTAAATTGAACCTTGGTATCCCCCAGAGGAATCGAACCTCTATCTGCTCCTTAGGACGGAGTTATTCTATCCGTTGAACTAGGGGGACATACTACCAAAATTTTGGCACTTGCTCCGGTATTCTATCCTTTGAACTACAGGGGCGCAACAGGAACAGGTTCATTATACCTGATGCGCCGCCGAAGTAACGTGCCCAAAAAAATACCGCCCCCTAAGAAGCGGTATTTTAGATACACAGATGGAATGTTAGGAACGGCCACCTTTGCGCTGGTCTTCTTTGCTAAGTGATCCACCGCCGGCGTGGTTGGAAACAACATCTCCCTTTTTACTTGCAGCGCCGGTACTACTGTGGCTAGCCTTGCCACCCTTTGATTGTATGTCGTGCTTTGTCTTGGCACCTATCTTGTTCGAACCTAATCCACGGTCTTCTGTTGACATAATTTTTCCTCCTATAGTTATCGCTTCGGCACCATTTTAGTGGTGCTAACAATTACTGTATAGGCTCAGCAGTATGTCACAGTAAGGTTTTTAACCCTTCTTCTATGAAATTTATAACAGTACAGTTTGACGAGCAGTAGCGAACAGCAATAAAAGCTGATCTAGCGTTTGAACACTAGAGTTGTTCGGTTTGGTATCTGTTAGCTAACCTTTTTCTGGCCGCCAGGGCGAGGCTGAGTGAAGTATTCATGCACTGTTTGGTAGGTATCGAAAATTTCACTTTCGCTGAACCAATGATCAACTTCTTCTTTGGCTTCGCTAGTATCGCCAGAAGCATGAATCAGCGTAGGCAGCGCAACATTATTGGCGTTGACGTAATCGAGACTGGCGTGCGCATAGTCACCGCGAATGGTTCCAGGCGCCGCTTCTTTGGCGTTAGTCGCGCCCACCATTTTACGAACCAGCGAGACGGCCTCTACCCCCTGCAGCACGGCTGCAATGACCGGACCTTCCTGCATAGCACCGAGCTGGACATCAAACTGCGCCTTGCCTCGCCTCGAGACCATCTTGCCGATAGTTTCGTAGTGGTGATAATAGTGGTCATAATCGGGGCTGATCATTTTCATGGCCACAATTTTTAAACCAACTTTTTCGAACCGGTTCAATATTTCGCCTACCAGCCCACGTTGGACTGAATCGGGTTTGAAAACAATAAGCGTTCGTTCCATGTTCTTCCTTTACTTAGTTTAGACACAGTTTAACAGATTAGGAGCTATTATTACAGTGGTCGGTCGTCTGTAGCCAAGAGTCAGTTGCCAATTCCTAATTCCTAATTCATGATACTTACCGACTCCCGATCCGGAACAACAAAAACACCGAGAATGAAAATTACCTTGAAAGCCTAACGCTAAAGTGTGAAATAATAAAGCTATGCAATTCGCTAAAGCTAAAACTGATTTTTTGGAATATCTTGAGATTGAGCAAAACCGCTCACAGAAAACTATTGCCAATTACGACCACTACCTAACCCGCTTGCTGGACTACGCAGGTGAGATAACGGTAGCCGATATCAACGACGAGCTGGTGCGTAAATGGCGGCTCTGGCTGAACCGCCTGGGTACAAACACCAGCGACGAGCTGGGCACAGCCACACTAAATTATCACCTGATAGCCCTGCGCAGTTTTTTAAAGTTTTGCAGTAAACGCGGCCTCAGCACCTTGGCCGCCGATAGAGTCGAGCTGGCACGTGCTAAACGCAAGCAGGTCACCTGGCTTGACGAAGACGAGCTAGAACGCCTGTTTGCCTGCCCCGACACCTCAACACTAGCCGGCAAACGCGACCGTGCCATCTTGGAGCTACTTTTTAGCAGCGGCCTGCGCGTTAGCGAGCTGGTGGGGCTGGACCGCGACCACATTAACCTAAAGCGGCGCGAATTTATGGTACGTGGCAAAGGCCAGAAAGACCGTCCAATATTTATAAGCCCCGAAGCGGCCGATTGGCTACAGCAGTACCTAGATGCTCGCAAAGACAACACCAAACCCCTGTTTATCCGGTTTATGGGCAGCAAAAAAGTGGATCTTAGCGGCAATTTTCACCGGCTAACGGCTCGTAGCGTTCAGCGGCTGGTGGCGCACCACGCCCTACTGGCTGGCATAACCAAGCACGTGAGTCCGCACACACTACGGCATAGCTTTGCCACTAACCTGCTCATGAACGGCGCAGATATCCGCAGCGTGCAGGCCATGCTAGGACACAGTAACATTGCTACGACCCAAATATACACCCACGTTACCGACCCACATCTCAAGAAAATTCACGAACAGTTTCACCACCTGTAGATATACATACGCCCCGGGTAAGGATATGACAAGCCTAGACGAAGGCTTACTTACAAACGTTCGTAAGATCCACAGTGCCCGTCGGCATCGGCAGAATATCGAAGTGTTTGCAAATGCTGTTGCTACTGGTAAGGGCATTTAGCGGAATGTCGGCTGAATCGGCGCTATTAGTAAGTTTAACGCGCACCTGCACCCGCCGCAGTTCGTCCTGAGCCTGACCGGTTACGTCCACCATGGCTTGGGTGCCATTAAACTTGGCCCTGCCACCTACATTTGTACCGGTAATGGTAATCCTTGGGGCGTCGCGGTAGATGGGGTTAATGCGCAGGTAGTAACTGCTGCTGGAGTTAGCGCCACTGAGGTTTAAGGTGGTTTTGCATGTCGTATTACAGCTAGTAGCAGACTCGACGTACACTTTGTCTGGACCTATCGCTGTTGATACACTCCCATACGGTGTCAGATAAATGGTCTTGGTACTAGTGCTGGTACCAATAGTAGCGGCTGTCGGCGTCACAACCATATCGATTTTGAGCACGGCGCTACCGCAGTCCCAGCTAGCTTGGTCCGGGAAAGAATAGGCGTTGTTGCTAGTACAGGGGCTGTCGGTTTTACCGGACTGGCGCGCCCACTGGAAGGTAAGCGTATTTAAAGCCGAAGAGGTATTGATAGGCACCACGACCGATTGGCCGGCGCTGGCGTTATAAACTAAGCTGTCGGGGTTAGGGTCAACCAGGACGCAGGTGTACTTTACATTGGCCCCCCCGTCGAGCGCCGTAATAGCTGCACCGCTACCTGTAGGGTCGATTGGATTATAGTCTTTGTCGCAGCTGGCTTTGGGGTTCATGGGGCCGGTGGGGTTGGCCATATAGCTACGTATAGACGCAACCGTAACGTTGACGCCCGATTCGGCCGCGTAAAAGGCCTGGGCACTCAGCTGGCGGTCGAGCGCCTGGCGCTGATTGCGGCGCGTAACCTGCGAAAAGCCGATAACGATGAGGCTTATGACCATCATCATGATTAGCGTGACCATAAACGACACCATGCCTGCTTGGTTGAGTTTTTTCTGTATTGTGCTCATGTTTTCCTTATTGTACCTGTTTTTATGCATATAAGGCTACTGTATCCTTTGCTGTGCTAACGTTGAATAGGTCGCTACCGAACAAAAATGCGAACCAATATCGGTTTTGCAGCGGATGTCACTGCCGGCGACTTTGTTTGTAAGACCAAAACTGGTCGCCCCTTTTGCGCAGGTGGCGGGAGTAGCCCCATCACACAGCAAGTCGGCGTCGCCATATGCAATTTGAATAGAAATTTGCCATATGTCGCCCCCATTGGCGGGGGCAGGAGCTACTTTAGACACTTGAATATCCGTAAGGCGCATATTGCTACCTAGCAGTTGCGTGCCATTTGGGACTGAGTTGTTGTCGCAGTTTGGGCCGCTCCGGTCCATCATATACAGCCCGTCCCCGGGAGTTGTGTGTACCTTGCCTAAGTCGTATATAAACAGTTTGCTACCGGCGCAAAAGAAGCCCTCTGTGCCGTTAGTAGCGGTGGTGCCGACTGCGCTAAACTGAACACCCTGTGCAATCGTGTCGATGGCGTTTTGCGCCGTAGTTTGAGTGGTGGAGCTATTGATGCCGCGGTAATAGTCATTTGTAAAATGTATAACGCCAAAGGTTATTACCAGCAATACCAAGCTAAAGACCAGCGTCGCTATCATCAGTTCTACTATGGTAAACCCGGCTTGGTTACTACATGTTTGGCGGCGGTGAGATGTGAGTAATGCGTGCATTAGTTAAGCCTGTAAAACATAGTTACGTTGCCGTCGTTGGCACTTGCGCCACCCAGGCTCGTCCATTTAGCCGTAATAGTGTACACGTTGTTCGCGCCCGTAGTGATGTGCACATTGTAGGTTGCACCACTTCCCGATTGCGTAAAGTTGGTACAGGTACTCGTTTCAGTCGAACCGTTAAAGCAATCGCCCGAAGCAGTAATGCCATTTTGGGCTCGCAGTGATTCTATTTGGGCGGCCACCAAATGCTGCGCCTGGACACGTTCTGAATTGGCCTGGATAGCCTGGGTGTTTTTGTTGCTAATGGCGTAAGCGGTCGTTACAACCAGACTAATGATAGCCACGGCTATCAGCACCTCTACGATAGTGTCGCCCCTCTGATCTTTTCGGAAGTTTAGGCGCATACCTGGCCGCTCTTTATTACTAGCTTCACGTGCAGGCTGTCATCGATGGTAAAAAGCCCGGATTGGTCAGTTGTGCCACTAGCGATGCAAAAATCAACGGCTCTGTCGAGCTTGAATATCTGGCCGCCCGCCGAATCGTCATGGATGCTCTGTGCGACATTATGCAGGTTGGATGACGGCAAGTTGGATGCCTGCCAGTTGGGACCGCCACTAAAGCCGTACAGACCAAAGCCGCTTGTACCACTGCCGGTAGTGCCACCGCCGCTGTTAGTATCTAACTCGTGCAATACCGCTAGCACAAAGCTGGTGGTGCTGGTGCTTACGTTTCCCCAAACATAGGTGAGGCCGGCATTTAGCTTATTGGTTACGGATAGGTCGGGCGCACTGGGGTTATCGACTGTGCCCGGTGCAATCGCTACAGGAAGCGCTTCGGCCAGATTCTTCACATTCACCGCAGCGCTATTTTGGCGGTTGGCCGCCAGCGGAAAAACGACGTACGTACCACTTGGTGTCGCCGGGCCAAAGTACAGTGCCTTGCCGATGAAGATGCATTGCCCATTTGTACCCTGCGCCGCTGTACCCAACCCGGTAATAGCAGGCCCGGTCACATCATTTTTGGTGCAGCTAAAGTTGGCAGCATGCGCGTAATAGCCACTCTCTGTCTCGTTAATAACCTGCTGGAATTCTTGCTGCAGATTATTGACGGAGGTCATAAACAGCGTGCGGTTTTGGCGGCCATTAATAAGTGCAGCGGCGCTCACAAACAATGCACTGGTTACCGCCAGCACTATCAAGGTTTCGACGATCGTGAAGCCCCCGTCGACCTTAAAAGGGCCACCCTGTTTCATGAGGTAAGTATAGCAGGAAGCATAACCAAAACGCTACAGCAGAAACAGTTTTTCGTATGCCGACACCAACTGGTGGCCAAATAGCACCACAAGCACCGTGGCCAGCAGCAAATACGGACCAAAGGGGATGTGCACCTTAAGCCCCTGTTTACCCCGAGCCAGTAGCGGGATACTAACCAGTGTGCCGAGCAACGAGGCAAAAAATATCACCAAAAATACCCGTAGTGGCGTCGCCACCAAAAGTCCCAGCATTGGCGCTAGCTTGACGTCACCGCCACCAATCCACGCCCCGTCCGAAACCTGGAACAGCCCCCAGAAGATACCAAAGATAATTAAGGCTGCCAGTGCCGGCTGCCACAGAGCAGCAAAACTGTGCAGCCAGGCCGTAAGTACTAGCATTTGTGCCACCGCTAGCCCCAACAGCGGGAGCACGAGCCTGTCAGGCAAGGTAAAC
Source organism: Saccharimonadales bacterium (SeqCode) (assembly GCA_038207115.1). Classification (GTDB taxonomy): domain Bacteria; phylum Patescibacteriota; class Saccharimonadia; order Saccharimonadales; family UBA4665; genus JAJZCD01. Next base: position 15,124 of record JBBRAC010000007.1, on the reverse strand, counting down.
CAGTGGAGGTCATACACGGCGAGCGCCACAAATCCCACCAAAAAAGCGAGCCAGAGGGCAAATTGGAACAGACCGATGCCGTGAAGCACCGTTGGCCATGCCAGATACGAACCCGCATAGAGCGCGCCGGTTAGCAGTTCTACCACCGGGTATTGCCAAGAGATTGGCTGGTGGCAGTAGCGGCACTTGCCTTTTAGACTCAGCCAGCTCAGCACTGGCACCAGGTCCTTGGGGGCCAGCGTGTGGTGGCACTGCGGGCACATCGAGCGTCCTTTGGTAATCGATAGGTCATTGGGGCTAAGGGCGAAGGGCGAAGTCTGGCTGGCTCGCACACTTTGGGCTTTGCTCTTTTTACCTCGCGCCTCCTTAAGGGCTGCCTGTTCGTGCAGTCGCCACACCAGTGCATTCACAAAACTCCCCAAGATGATACCAAACATGGCCAATATCGCAATAATCATTACCGTAATAGTACCAGGTCTAACCCCCTTTTCAAGGAGACTCCCTAGAATCGTCTCATTGAAAAGGTTGGCACGCAAAAAAACAGGCTTCATGTGAAGCCTGTTTTAGGAATTAGCTACTTGAGACTAACTATCAGTACAACTAGCCTGCGTACCAGCACCGGTTTCTACTACATACTGGACAGCAACCTGGCGGTTGCTACCCGGAGCCGTGGCACCTGAAACACCACATTTGGCCTTCGTTACAATGACCGCAGCGTCAACGTTGGCGGTCGCCGCCTGTGTACCTGTTGCCCATGTAACAGCACCGGAATACTGCTGTAGCTTGGCATTAGCCAAGGCAGCTGTTTGTTGGGCGGCCGTAGTGGGTAAAGCACCCTGGTTGTTGTTGGTCCACTCGTTTACCGCACCCAAGATGGCGGCAACTTCGCTCTTACGTGTAGTGTTGCGGCTGTTACGCTGCAGAGCAGGCACGGCCAGGAACACAATGAGCAGAATTAAACCAGCAATAGCCAGCACAATCAGAACTTCAATAATTGTGAAGCCCTTCTGATCTTTAGTTTTTTGTAATTGCTTTAGCATTTTGCAAATGCCCCCTTTGCATTAAGGTTATGTTTTACCTGTGCTTGGATAATAACGGTATATCTGTCAAAACACAAGCATTTTCCACGCCTCAACTAGCCATTAAAGTTACTGTTGCCAGCCAAGCCATATATAGGTAGCAGTACGGCGGCAACAATGGTAAAGGCCACGATGCCAAGCAGCACCATCATAACCGGTTCAATAATGCTGGATATGTTTTCGACTTCGGTGTCGACTTCTTTTTCGTAGTAGTCGGCAACCTTGGCCATCATTTGTTCGATTGCTCCAGATTGCTCACCTATCCGCAGCATGTTCGGTACCAGCGGCAAGAAATTCGGGTCGTTTTCGAGGCTGTCGGACAGGCTTTTACCACCTTTTACCTTATCTAGCGCTTTGTGGATTGACCGTTCGATATGCACGTTGTTGACGGCTTTGGCAGTGATGTCGAGCATTTGCAGCAGTGGCACGCCACTAGCGACCAGCGTTGTACCGGTACGGGCAAAACGCGCCATGTAAACCTTCATAAACAGCGGGCCGATGGGCCACGCCTTCATCTTTATCTTATCTATAACCTCTTTACCGGGGCCGGTCCGGGCCCAGCGGGTAGTAAAGAATGCCGTCAGCACCGCTACAAGTATGACCACCCACCAGAAATGAATAATAAAATCGGATAGGGCCAGCAGCATTTTGGTAATGAACGGTAGGTTTGCGCCAGGTAAGCCGTCATACAGCACTTTTACCTGCGGTAACACCTTAACCACCATAAAGCCCACTACGCCTACCATAACCAAAATCACTATAAGCGGGTACATCATAGCACCCTTAATCTTGGCGTTTAGGTCGGCCTCTTTTTCCTGCTGGACAGCCAAGCGATCGAGTGCGGCATCGAGCGTGCCCGATGTTTCACCGGCCGCAATCAAGCTTAGGTACACCTGGTTGAACACGTTCGGATGCTTGGTCATGGCCCCCGAAAGCGTCGTACCGCCTTCTACATTGCCAATAACCTGGCTGATGACGACCTTGAGTGGTTTGCTAACAGTCTGTTGGTTGACGCTACGCAGCGCCTGCAGCAGCGGCAGCCCGGCGTTAATAAGCGTGGCGAGCTGGCGGCTAAATAGCACACGGTCTTTGGCCTTTACCCGGTTAGTAAGTCTGCCGAGCAATTTGCCCTGGCCGCCGTCTAGACGGATATCAGTAGGCGTAAGCCCCTGCCCGCTAATAAGTTTGGCGGCGGCGGCTTCACTGTCTGCCTCTACGGTTGCCTTTACCTGCTGGCCGGTTGAGGGGTTACGGGCGGTGTATCGGTAGTTCAGCATGCTGAACTCCATTCAGTAGGAAATATGGGGCTGATTTCCATTACCGAATATCTATTTCCTTTTTCTTTTTTCATATTTCTGTTCATTTTAGTCTCGCATCAGCCTGTCTAGCTCATCTTGATCCACTGCAAAGTTACGGGCTTCGTCGTAACTAATAGTACCGGTGTGGATGAGGCTGACAAGCGTTTTATCCATGCTTTGCATGCCGAATTCTGTGCCCGTCTGAATAACGGCGTCAAGCTGGTGGGTCTTGCCTTCGCGGATGATGTTTCGCACTGCGGGCGTGGCTACCAAAATTTCGGCTGCGGCAACGCGTCCGCCGCCAATAGCAGGCACCAGGCGCTGGCTGCAAATGGCCATCAGGATGTTGCTGAGCTGGGCGCGAATTTGCGGCTGCTGGTGCGGCGGAAAGACATCTACCATGCGATCGATGGATTGCGCGGCGCTATTCGTGTGCAGCGTGGCGAACACCAAGTGGCCCGTTTCGGCGATGGTAATGGCACTGGCGATGGTTTCGAGGTCGCGCATTTCTCCCAGTAGCACCACATCGGGATCTTCGCGGAGGCTACTGCGCAGGGCGGCCGAAAAGCTGTAGGTGTCGTAATGGACTTCGCGCTGCACTATTACCGATTTTTTACTCTTGTGGGTATATTCGATGGGGTCTTCGATGGTAATAATGTGTTTGCTCTGCTCGAGGTTAATCTTGTGGATGAGAGCGGCAAGCGAAGTGGATTTGCCCGAACCGGTGGGCCCCGTAATCAGCACTAAACCACGCGGGTAGGTGGCAAATTTGGCCACAATGGGCGGCAGGCCAAGCTGCTCGATGGTCAGAATGTCGCTGGGGATAAGGCGCAGGGCGGCAGCCAGATTGCCCCGCTCATGGAAGGCGTTTACACGAAAACGCCCGAGATCACCAAAGGCAAAGCTAAAATCGAATTCTTTGTCTTTGAGCAAGATCTGCTTTTGGTCTTCGTCTAAAATGGCAAAAATGAGCGTCTCCACCGTTTCTTCGGTAAGCACATCGGCCGCACTAACGGCTAGTAGCGAGCCATCGACCCGGAGCATAGGTGGTAAACCAACTTGCAGGTGGAGGTCGGAAGCTTTCTTTTTAACTACCTCTTCGAGCAGTATTTCGATGCGTGGTTGCCCTGCAGTACTCATTGTGGCCTCCTACTGGCAACTAGCAAAAAGGAACTAGGAACTAGATTGTTACTAGCTTGTGTTTCTGATTTTTTGATGCCCATCCGTATTCCCCTATTTTCTAGTTTCTGCTTGATGAATCATGCGCTATCTGCCGATGCCACCCGATTTACTTCCTTGAGTGTGGTCTCGCCATTCAGTGCCTTCAGATAGCCGTCTTGCCGCATGGTCACCATGCCCTCTTTTTTGGCCTGAGCCTCTATTTCGGTGCTGGTGGCCCGCCTTAAAATAAGCTCCTGAATTGTTTCACTGATGTTAAAGACTTCGTAAACCCCCATGCGACCCTTGTAGCCGCCAGGTGTGTCCGGGCTGTCAAGGCCTCTGGTTAAAGTATAAGCGTTATCCGTGCTTAATGGCAAGGTTTCGTAGCCGTAGTCTTTGGCAATAGCAGCCACTTCCTCTTTGGTTTTTGGCAATATGCCGCCCAGGACTTCCTTGATGGCAGCCGTTTCGGCAGCCTCCGACTGGTACGATTCTTTGGTTTTGCCGATGCGCCGTACCAGCCGCTGGCCAATCACGGTGTGCACCGTGCTGGCAATCAGGAACGGCTCAATGCTCATATCGAGCAGCCTCGGCAAAATGCCGGCAGCCGAGTTGGTGTGGAGTGTGCTGAATACCAAGTGCCCGGTAAGGCTGGCCTGCACCGCCAGTTCGGCGGTCTCTTTGTCGCGAATTTCCCCAACCATCACAATGTCGGGGTCTTGGCGAAGTATGGAGCGCAATCCGCCGCTAAAAGTCAGCCCGACTTCGGTGTTAACCTGAATCTGGTTTATGCCTTCCATTTTGTATTCCACCGGGTCTTCCAGCGTGACAATGTTTACGCCGTCACTCTTGACTTCACCGAGCAGCGCATAGAGCGATGTTGATTTACCCGAACCGGTTGGCCCGCTGGTAAGCACCATGCCGTTGGTGCGTTCCAGGCCAGCTCGGATAGTGCGTAAACTACGGCCAACATAGCCCATGTCTTCCAGCAGCAGGCTCGTGCCGCTTTTGTCCAGCAAACGGATGACCACTTGCTCGCCCCATATCACGGGGCTTACCGAAATACGCAAGTCGATGTCTTTGTCACCAATCTGTACCGAAAATTCGCCATCCTGCGGCACGCGGTGTTCGTCAATTTTGAGGTTGGATAAAATTTTTATGCGCGAAATAAGCGGTGGCTCGGTACTTTTTGGCAACCGCATCAACTCCCGCAAAATACCATCAATACGGCAGCGGATTTTCAGCCCGTCTTTGAGTGGTTCGATGTGAATGTCGCTGGCCCGGTTTTTGGCGGCGTATTCCAAAATTGTGTTCAGGGCCTTACTAATCGGTGAATCTTGCACAATTGTTCCGATGCTAGCGGCTCTGTCGGAGGCTTTTTGGGCGGCTCTTTGCTCTTCTTTGGTACCGTCAATTTTAACATCGCTGCCCATATTGCTTATTTGTTCCAGCGCGTCTTCCGAAATACTAGTTTGGTACTGGTGGAGCACCTGGCGAATGCCCTCTTCGGACGCGGCGTAGACTTTAAGCGGTCGTCCTATGCGGTTACTAAGGTAGTCGGCGGCTTGGACGTTATCGGCATCCAGCATAGCAACCACCAAGCGGTGCTGCATTTCACCCAAAGGCACGGCCATGTAGCGCTCAGCAATATCTTCGGGCAAAAGTGCCAGTACTTTGGGGTCAATGTGAGCCTCCAGCAAGTTCACGTACGGCACTTTGGTAATGTGGGCGATGGTTTTCGTCAGCTGCTCGTTCGTAACCTTACTGCTAGAAACTAGTACCCCGAACACGGGCTGCCCTTTTTCTTTGGCTTCGGTTTTAAGCTGCGTCAGGTCGGCACGGGACAGAACTTTGTCTTCGACAAGCTTTTCTTCTACTGCCGTCTGCGCCGAAGCGGAGAGAACACTCACGAACCAGCCTTACCTTCCGTTAAACGGATTTTGGTTGGCATCGCTTCCCAGCTGAGTATTAGGAGCGGCGTCGATACTGCTAGAGTTAAAGTACTTTTTGTCGGGAGTCGTAAAACTAGCGTCGATGCGGTCCACCACCTCAACCTTTTGCTGTCGGTTAGTAGGAGTTACGAACACTTTGTTAGACACAAAGAATGAAACAATACCGCTGAGTGCCGCAATGATGATGATAAGCGCTATGTCTTTTTGCTTCATTTTATTACCTTCTTGTTGATATTGAGCGATTTGGCTGGCTGAAAGTACGTTTGGGCGTGGATTTCGAGCGTCAAGTTACCAGTTGCTCCCGAAATATCGAGGGTTTGTACCTGGATGGGTCGGATGGAATGCTCCAGGGCGGCCACAACCTTTTGTACCCCTGCGTAATCACTTTGGGTTGAGACGCTAAATGGAATTGGTAGGGGCTGCGGCGAAACGCTACTTTGGTTGGCGCTCTGGGCAACTTCGTCGTCGGTGCCAGCTATAGTCTTAATCTGGACGTTCTGGCCATTCAACAACGTTTCAAGCGTGGTAGTAAGGCCCGGGAAATCATACGTGCTTGGTAGCGCGTCGAGTACTATTTTGGCGCTGTTACCGTCATTGGGCCCGAACGCACTCGGATTGCCACCAAGGACATTCTGGGAAGTACCGGTAAAGGCAGCATACGCTGTTTTAAGCTGACCTGACGCCGTTATATCTGACTTTAGCTGGTTGACCGCCGTGCGTTTAGCGGAAATGATACGGTTTTGGTAGGCGGCTTGGCCTACCAGTGTCTTGGTTGCTACGAGCGAGAAAATAAGTATAAACGCCGCGACACCGACAGCGATAACGATGCGCGTGTTCGCCTTGTCGATTAGATTGCGCTTGGTCGAAAGGTTGGCAAGAGCAGCCATGTTAATTTCCTCCTCCAAATAAAGTTGCCTGGCCGGCGGCCGAAGTTTGCGGTACGGTCAGAGTCACCGCGTTGGCTGAGTTGAAAATAGCCGGGTCAAAGCTAGACGTAATAGTAAAGGTTGCACCTTTGTCATCACGAGCAAACGAAGTTAGCACCACACTACTAAAGGCGTGCTTCTTGGTAGAACTACTGTCTGTGGCGTACATGGTGCCCTTGAGGGTATCAGTGTAGCGGCTGACGGTGTCTAGCGTATCGGCAGAGCCGCCTATGGTCAGCGTACCGGCCGTGAAGTCGAGCGTTAGCTTGTTTAGCGAGGCTTTGGCCGGCGTAACTTGCGAGACGTACGCAAATAAACGGCTACTAACCGGCTTTTGGTCGTGCAGCGCCGTTAGCGAACCGAGCTGACTCTGGACCGTCAAAATTTTATCGAGGTCCTTGACACTCTTGAGTTGGCTACTGTACTTGGAAATGTCGGAGTTGAGGTCATTCAGACTCTTTTTTTGCACTACGTAGACGGTAAACATACTAAACAGCAGAATGACGATGCCTAAAGCACTCGCCAGTACCGAAATAGCGCTCAGTAGATACTTGGTGCGCTGGGTCTTGACGTACTGCAACTTGACATCAGGAAGTAGGTTGAATTGCACCATGGCTAGACGCTCCTCTCTGCCAAGCCGACTGCTACGCTAAATTGGTTCGAAACGGCCAAGAGTTCGTTCTGCCGGTCGGCCGCAAACGCTACATTGCGCCAGGCATTGCCGATTTCGACGTTCATGCCGAACTTATTTGCCAAATACAGTGGAAATTCCGGAATACTCGAAGCGCCGCCGGTTACAATAATTCGCTCCAGTTTGTTGTCGGGATAACGCGTCTGGAAAAACTTGATGGATTTTTCTACTTCACCCACTAGCAGGTCCACCGTACTTACAATCGCCTCATAGACTTGGCCTTCCAGCTTTTCTTTGCTAACGCCAAATTTATAGACGAACTGCTCGGCCTGTTTGTCGTCGATACCGAGGTTCTGCTGGGCGGCACGGATGACTGCTTCGGTGCCGGTCGGAATCGAGCGCGTCAGGCGCGGTGCATCACCAAGTGTTATCACGAGGTCAGTCGAAAGACTTCCCATATCAAGAATTAGCTGGGGCACGCTTGTACCAGACGGAACTACCGCCCGGGCGAGCGCCTGATTGTCAGGCTCAAAAGCAATCACATTGAGACCTATAGACTCAATCATATCCAGACGCTGCTCTATAAAATTGTTTGGCACGCTACTAAGCAGTAGCTCAACCTTGGTCTTGTCTTTAGGCGAATCACCCAGCAGCGCCCAATCTAATTTGCTTTCGGCGGGCGGTGTCGGGATGAGTGAATCAGCCTGATACATCAGAGCTTTGCCGAGTTCGTTTTGCGGCAAGCGGTCCATGTCGGTAACGGTGGTGAATACGCGGCTACTGGGCAAGCCTACGGCCACGTTCTTGGTTGAAAGCTTAGCCTCGTTTACGAGGTTTTCGATAGTTTGCGCCACTTTTTGCTGGTCGGCCTTACTGTCGCTCTGGGCCGTCTTGGCGTCAAGCGGAATATAGGCGTATTTTACCAAAGTCTTTGTTGCACCGGCGCCACGAAGCTCAACGAGTCGAATGCCGGTGGTGCCGATATCAAGTCCAAAGAAAGATGATATCCCACTCAATATACTCATGCTGTTAGAGCTCCGTCAGTGTTGTTAGTTTTGGCATTGTGTTCAAGTGTTCCGCACCCTTTCGTTCCGCCGAAGCTTTGGTAATGCTTTAACGGAACTCATATTACTCTCGATTATAGCATGAGCGCTTACGAATAGCGCAAACCTTTTCTATTTATCGGGTTTTTATAAAACCGGCGGTAAATTGGTGTACGACTGGATTTCGGTAGTGCTCGTGCCGGGGTTGAACAGCCACAGTTCCGGACTGTACTCGAACAGTTCGCCTGGTTCAGCCGGTGCCCCCGGAGAGGCGAAAAGACTGCCGTAAGTTCTGGACATAATCATTTTGCCCTCGGCTGCCATCGAACCGTAAATGTGTAGCTGTTTGTTACACGTAGCGTACGTTTCGGTAGTGGCCGCCGGGCTGCTGGCGCAGGTAGTTATGTTGCCACCCACTCCGCCGTTCTTTTGAGCGATATACACCCCGTGCAGCTTGGTAACATTCGGTGCAATGTAGATATTGCCTTTGACGAATAGGTTGAAGCGCGGCACAGTGTTTAGGGTATAGGGGTCATAGGTCAGATCACCCTGTATGAGTACGTCGCCGTCCACATACAGGTTAACCACGTTACCCGTCTTCAGGACACCGCCATTCAGATGAAAAAGCCCCCCTCCCGTATGGTAGTAATTTTGTACGCCGCCGCTGGCTACCAAGCTGCCTACATCAAGGTTATCTAACGGGGCTGGGCCGGTTGCTTTCGCGAAGTAATCTGGCACGCATGGAATTGATGCACCAAAGCTGCCGCCATAGTTCGTCCCGGACGCGCCGGTGTTAGCAAACGACAAACCGTGCCCTCCCTGCGAGACCGCACCGCCGGTGAGGCCCATACCGCTCACAAAATTGGTAATAGTGCCCGTGGCCCACGCGCCAACCTCGGTGCCTGCGCCGGCAAAGGTGGCCGGACCACGATTCTGGGATTTGATGTCAGCCGGGTTTTCGGCGCAAGCGCCATTACCAAAGCCCGCTCCCGCCACCACATCACCACCAGTTGCACTAAAGTAGGGCTGCAGCGCAACGGAATGTGTCGCCGGCGGGCAAGACTGATTAATTGTCGAAACCGAGCCGCTACCAATCACGTTCCAGCTCATGGTGTATGTGCCGCCCTTAGTCGGAGTATAAGTAATCGGCCCACTCACAAGCGTGCCACTGCCAGAGGGAGTTTCACTATATGGCACAGGTGAACCCACTGGGACCGGCACACCATCAGGGTCAATCACCTGTACATTCATAGCCGGATTAGTAGGCGAGGACATCGGAGGTGCAAAGGGAGAATTTAGTTGAGCACTGACAGTAAATGACGTCGGCACACCCACCGCGGAGCTACCACTACTAAATGTCTGCAGACCGCACGACGCCGTTATGGGTGTCGTGGGTTCAATACGCACACTCAGGTCCGACGTCTCGATCTTGCATTGGCTGAAATTGAGGTTAGACCCACTGACGAGAACTCCTGCCGAATTTAGGCACTGTTCGACTCCGCCATAGCGGGCAATTCCGCGGTAGTACATGCGTATATGGAGGTCAAAACCTCCGACGATAGGCCCGGGGTTGATGTAGTCGATATTTACCGGGCTCGAAAACCAGTAGCGGGAGTTGTTGTCTCTACTTATATTTAATACCGCGCCGCTGCCACCAGATACTGTACCCCCGGCGGGAGACAGAACATCGAAATGGTCTATCTGGCTACGGGACTGGGTACGAGCTGGCCGCATGTTACTGACACCAATTGCGTTTGGTACTCTGTCGGCCGCGTCCGTTTTCGTTACCCAACGCGAATTATCATTTACTACTGTTGCGATTGCGCCGTTGCCTTGGGATGGAGCTGCACCGTAAAAGTCCGGGCTGACCAATGGTGCGCAGATGAAGGTTAAGCCGTTCACTTGAAGTGGTACGTTTGACTGGCCGGAGTTGACGACGACTGGCGAAGTGGTATTGGGGTTACCGCGATCAGATAACCACGACTGTTGAAAGTAGCCACCTCCGTTGTTAATAGCGGTGCGTAAGTTTACACCCGTACCAATTTTGCTCCTCATCGAGTTTCGGCAGCCTTCATCAATAGTAAAGGCACTACTCACTCCTCCTGGCAGCAAAGCCTGTATTTGTGCAGTTGAATAGGCAAAGGTGCGAGGCGCATATATAACAAGTAGAGTCATCAAACCCCCGCCGAAAAGCACCGTTCTTAGCAAAATGTTGGGCCATAGAACTCTGTCTATCACTGCTTGCTACCGTTTATTAGCGCATCGCCGGCAGCGTCTTCAACGGCGCTACTCTTACCTGCATTACTAGTGAACTGCTTGATAAATTTCTCAGCAAATTCTACTGACGGCTCGAGCTGCCCAGGGTTTTGTGTCTGGATGGTAAACGAAGGGCTGTATTGGGTGTATACCTTCTTGAGCAGCGTTAGCTGCTTGCGAGCATCCCCGGGATCAGTCTGAAGAAGCGCAATCTTGGTCAATATAAATTCGCAGTTTGGATCGCTTTCGTGACCGTTCAAAGCTTTGACTTCTTTTTGGATTTTAACCATGTCGGGCATGTTATTGGTTTTAATGGCAGCACTTGCCTTCACAATCACATCTCGGCTGCAAACACTCCCCTGCGCCGTTGCAGACCCCCGATTTGCTGGCTTTTTGAAGACCTGCACCGCACCAAAAACCAATCCAGCTGCTAGCAATAATGGCAATATCAGCAAAACAAGCGTTTTGGCATGAAGCTTATAACGGGACGATGCCCCCGACCCAATGACCATACCAACATTTGTTCCCGTCACTTTGTGTTTACGCGCCATAATTACTTTGAACTATAGCAAAGCGTAAGCTGTATGTGAATAAGATTTTTATATAGCTGCTCGATTACAAAATGTTTTCGTGCTCTGGTAGCGATACAAATACGCGTGGTTATCTCGGGATGGGTTCGGGATGGGATGCTACAACAGTCAGATTGCAATTTTGCCTGGTTAGGGCAAGCGACTGGGGGTAACACCGACTGGCTGGTGGTGGGGGCACGGCGAAACCGTCTCCGAAGAGTAAGCCCCCACCACTAGTCGGTGAAGCCGTCAGTCGTCGTGGTTCTCGTGGTCCCGGCCGTGGTGGTGGGCACGTTGAAGGTGTAGATACCCGCCGGGGCTCCACCGGAGGTCATGTGGAACGTGAGCATGAAGGCGATGGCCGGGATGGTGACGGTGACGTCCTGCTCCAAGAGCGCGGTGACGCCCTTCGTGACCGTCAACTGGGTGCTGCCGTTGAAGGCTTGGACGCCGATCCCGGAGATGTCGCGGTCCTGATCCAGCACGCTTACCAGGTGGTGCAGCCGGTTCGTGCTCCACTGTTGAGCTTGAAGCTCACGACCGGAGCGGGCGCGACGATGTTGGGCGTCGTGGTGGCCGCCGCGACGGAGATGGACGACGGTGTGGCCGTGCCGGTGACCGCCGAGGCCGAGTTGATGCCGAAGGTGGCGAACGCGAGGGCGATGACGAGCATGCCTGCGAAGAGGGTGAAGAACCTGCGAATGCGGTTGTGTATGTCCACTCCTGGGGTGGTGGGGGTGTCGAAGTGCGGTTGCACTCCGTTCCTGTCATCAAGACTATGTCTGATGTCAGTAGAAAAGCAAGCTGCGAGCCTGCGCTTGTACCCACATCAGACAAATACTCTATTGTCTAATTGCAATCTGACTGTCAAGGTGCCCTTTTACCTCAGGCGCGAACGCTGTTACAGAACTCTAGCGCCTGGATATGGCAAAATGCTTTGCACGTTTTAACCCACTTTAGCAATTTTGTCAAACCCCCTATGCCCTGACTCGCTTAACCTAAAGTTGTCATTCCAGCGAACGCTGGAATCCAGTCAAATAAACACCGGCTAGAGCATGTGTAACACAACAAAAAATAGGTGTATTTATATAACTGCCTAAACCTACGCCGCAGCGCATTCTCTGGTAACTATACAAATGGGCGTGTCGTTCTCCTATATATGGAGAACGACACGTCAGATTGCTTTTCGCTGGGTAGCGAGACATGTTGTTCGGGAGCTGGATGGGGTGAGTGCGTTTCGACTGAAACGTCGAGAAGTGCCTTCGCACCCACCCCATCCGTGTGCTACGAGACAGACAATAGCTTCCACCACGCCACGAAGACATGGTCGGCTGGCTGTTTGTCCACCCGAACGAAACAAGTGATGTCGACGAGGTCGGCGTTCACCTGCTGGGGCGTGCCGTACAAGTCCACTCGACTTCCCATCTCTGCCTTCAGGATGCTATCCGTCCGTGCAAGGAGGTAAGTGAACGTGCCGTTCGGCGTAGTGACCTTCTGGGTCACCTTTCCTTCCAGCCCCGCAAGGGTCTGAAGGGAATTGAAAGCACTTGGACAGGTTCGACAAGTATGTCCGTAGACATACACCGTGCCTTGTCCAGGGTTGGCGAATTGAGCTCGCTCGCTCCACCAGTACACCCGTGCCAGGTCGTCCAGAGTGACCTCTGGGGGCGTGAGTTGGCAGATGGTACTTGCTTTGTCACACTCCTGTCGGACTGGGACACCAAACTGTCGGCGGATGCTCTGAAATCCAGTGCCAGGGGCACTAATCTCGAGCGTTAACGGCAGTGCAGCCGCCACAGGCTTAAACGTCGGCTCTGGATGAGTCGAGACTGTGGGCGTAGTGGCGACCGGCGCTGCCGCGCTGGGGTTCGGCGGAGTCGACGGCGACGGCGGGACTGTTGTCGCAGCCGAAACCTCCGTTGGTGTAGCCTGTGGCAGGGTCGTCTCGCTCGGCTGAGCAAGACTCTCGGACGGCAGGACGCTATATACAATCAGCGCCACGCAGGTGGCCAAGAAGACCCAACCCAACCATTCGCGGATGACTCTGACCATCGGTCAGTGCTGGCGCGTCAGCACAAGTACGATCCGACGACGGAACACCCAGCCGAGGCCGAGAGAACCGATTGCCAGAGCGGCGATGCGGCCCGCGTTGTTCGTCTGCGCCTGGGGGGCGTAGAGAACACCGGTGTTGGCGACTGGGCCGAGCTGTGGCTTGTTCACGACCGTCTTGGTGACCACCTTGCGCGTCGGGACGAAGCAGATGCCCTTGTTCAGGAGCATCCCCGCCGGAACGACAGCCTGTGCGTCCTTGAGGTTGACGCAGACGTCAACCACCGGAGGAACGACGACAGGAGGCTTGACCACAGGAGGAACAACCACCGGAGGCTTGACCACCGGGGGTGTCACGATCGTGCAGGTGGCCGGGTTGAACGTGTTCTTGAACGTCCAAACCTGGGGGGTGTCGTCGTTCGGCAACTGGAATGCCTTGGCCGCGGCGGCACGGTAGGTCACGGTCTGACCCGGCTTGAGAGTCGTCGGGCCGGCAGGCGCCCAGATGACTCCCACAGTTGCAACCGGGGTCACAACGATGTTCGGGTTGCTGCACGTCGGTGTCGTCACCTTGGGTGACTGCGGCGTGACAACCTTGGGGGTCGGCTTGCAGTCCCCTGCGAGCTTGACGCCCCCGATGGGGTCGGCCTTAACGCCGTCTCCCCACACGAGGAACGCGGTCGCCGAGGCGGACTTGGCCGTGCCGGGGACCCCAGCCTGGGTAAAGCTGTACGCCGCGTTGCCGACCACGGTGCTGGGTGCACCTGATATGGTCGTGCCAGTGGTGGGGGTGACCTCACCAACCCTGAACGTTGCAGTGTGCCCAGCTCCACTGGCCGGGACCTTGCTGGTCGTACCGCTGTAGGCCACGCTGTACGTGCCGTTTGACTCGCAGGTAGGGACCGCACGCAAGACTCCGGTGTGTGCTGACGCGTTGGTCGCGTTGATGACGACGACCGGTCCAATGCCGAACGCGCTGATGATGACGATTCCGACGACGCGCCTGATCAAACGAACCCCACCGGACCGACTGCGGGTGCCGTTTCCGGTACCCTTCAAACTGCTGTTGCGCCACATCTTGTTCCCTTTCACGGGACAGTTTGTGAACTACCTTGGTGCGGGTTTGCACCAAAGGCCTAAAGCTACTCGGCTACGCCGAGCTGTCACTAGAGGTTCCGCCCTCTGATGTCAGTATCAATCTACCTCTTAAATAGACTCATACCGACATCAGATAAGCCAAAAACTGCTACTAGCTAATATTGCAATCTGACATGTCAATGTGCACATTTTGTACCGCCCGCGAATAAATGATAATTAACCCCTACCACATCTTTTCCCTGTTACGAACAAGCTTAGTGGCCCAAGGGGCACGCTATGCTCGCTCTCACAAACTGTAAAAGATATGCAATGGGTTCATTCAAAAACTCCAACGTTGTTAGCGCCCAAAATTGCTCACCACATTTAACCATACTTTTTCAATTTTGACAATACCCCACCCCTGTTCACTCCGCTTATGCTTAACCTATACAGCCACTACGTTGGCTTTAGCGTGATAATCAATAGGCCCTAGATTGTAGGGTCTATTGATTTGAAAACTTCTAATTAAGATACCTGAACTTCAATCGGCTCAGCCAGCGATTCTGGCTGCTGAACATTTATGTGAATCCCGTCCAAAGCGGCTTCGGCGACAGCTAATGTATGATAATTGACATTATTACGTCTGTAATGCCTCGCAGCTTGTTTCATATGTTTATCTGATTGGTCGAGAGAAAAGCCTTCATCCATTACGGCATCGCCAAGGCCTTTAAGCAGATCATCAACCATTTCGGACTCATAACGCATGTCTGTACTGTCAAGGTTACCGCCGCGACCGCCAAGATAATATGAACGCTTACCATCTTCAAGCGCAGCTAACATGCCATTATGAAATCGCACATCGCTCTTATGCACTGCTACACTCAATGTTGCTTCTGTTAAGCTCGCTTCTATGTCCTTGTGCTCGCCGTATAAATTTTTTGCTTCTTCACCTAACTTTCGTGGGGTTTTTTCTGTCATAATGTTAACAATCTAACACACTTGTGCTTATTTGTCAATCTAGTCGTATTTTATCAAAGTGTCCGTATCTGTTAGACTTGTGTGTATGAGTTCACTTTCTATCGC
>JBBRAC010000006.1:0-74118 GCA_038207115.1 Saccharimonadales bacterium (SeqCode) | reverse complement strand
GCCATCGTTGGGTTGCCGAATGTTGGTAAATCTACCCTGTTTAATGCCCTGACCGACAGTAATATTTTAGCGGCTAACTATCCGTTTGCCACCATAGAACCAAACACCGGCATTGTGCCCGTACCAGACGAACGCCTGCAGAAGCTCAGCGAGCTATACCACGGTGCGCCGATCAAACCCGCCACCGTAACTTTCGTAGATATTGCCGGCCTGGTTAAGGGTGCTAGCGAGGGCGAGGGTCTGGGCAACCAGTTTTTGAGCCACATTCGTACTACCAATGCGGTGGTGCAAGTGGTACGCGCTTTTAGCGACAGCAATGTGCTCCACGTGGACGAAGCTCACGACCCCGCCAAAGATATAGACGTTATAAATACGGAGCTGGTTCTGGCCGACTTACAAACGGTGTCTAAGCGCTTGCCCAAGCTCGAAAAGGAGTCGCGCGCCAACCCCAAATTAAAGGCCGTGTACGATGCCCTGCTGCACGTACACCAGCTGCTAGATAGCGACAACCCGGTGTGGACCGAGCCCTCTATTGACCTCGAGATGCTCCAGGATTTGTTTTTGCTGACGGCCAAGCCGGTGATATATGTGTTCAATATAGACGAAGAAGGCCTGAATGACACTGCTTTGCACACAAAACTTGCTGATCTTGTTGCGCCAAGTCAGTCAGTGTTTATTTGTGCCAAGTTGGAGGACGAACTGCGCAGCCTAGATGCCGAAGACCGCGGTGAGCTACTGGAAAGTTACGGCCAGACCGAATCGGGGTTAAACCAGCTTATACATGCAGCTTACCAAACCCTCGGTTTGCAAAGTTATTTGACAGCGGGCGACAAAGAAGTCCGCGCCTGGACCATTCCGGTGGGTGCAACTGCCCCACAAGCTGCCGGTGTTATACATGGTGATTTCGAACGCGGCTTTATTGCCGCCCAAGTCGTTGGGTACACTGACCTCATTGCCGCCGGTTCGGAAGCGGTCGCCAAGGCCGCTGGCAAGGTCGCGACAGTCGGCAAAGACTACGTAATGCAGCCCGACGATGTCGTGGAATTCCGGTTTAACGTTTCTAAGTAGGGCGACAACCGACATCCGAAGTATCGAAGTGTCGAATTCCCGGCTGGGAAGAGGAAATGGATTCCAGCTAGAGTTTAGGCTGGACTTGGTTCAGGGCTGGAATGACAACGGTGGGTGGATTCCAGTGCGAACTCACCCTGGACTCGATTCAGGGTGAGTGAGCCGCCCTAAACTTCCCTGTTTAGTAAAAGCTAGGGAAACGACGACGGCGCGTTAGTAGAGCCGTTTTGGTATACGGATTCATCGGCAGTGACGGCATAGCCTGTTGCTGCCCCACGCCAAGCTGCCCCGGTACGCCCGGCAGTTGCGGCGTCCCTACCTGCGTCTGAAACTGCGGAGCAACCATCCCGTGGTTGCGAATTTCCATTACCCGCTGCTGTATGTAGTTGACACATTTGCGCAGGCGCACAATGCTCCAGCTGCTAAATGCCAGGTTGCGCATCGGCGTCATAATGTGGATGTTGGCTCCCAGCAGCCGATTGTTGTAATCCACTTCGGCTATCATGTCGTACCGGATGTCTTCGATAGTCAGGAGCATCGGCTTGCGATCTACCAGCAATACCCGGTAATTGGTAACACATAGGAGCGCAAAGCCGCCCTCGTAGCTACCGTTGGCAGCCTGGGCAATCACTTCTTCGGGCATCAGTACATTACTAAGTTCGCGAATTTCAGACCGGCCCCAGACTTTAAAATTACACCCAACTAGTTTCAGCTGTTCCTCTACTTGCTGCAAACTTACCATGGTTCCCTCCTGAGACGATCCGACCTATTGGCTGGTACGCTCTGTACTAGTTTATTATGTGAGTAATCCTAAATTGGCACAGTCATCTTCATCACACGGCACACGAGATTTATATCACAGCATGCTGGACGTCGTAGGTGTGTCTGTGGGATACTATAGCCATGCTGGCGAACGCGAAAGAGCTGAGATCTCTAGTCAACTTATTTAGTAGTGGGACAAAGTTGGCATACTCGAAAGGTGAATTCATTATCCGGCCCGGCGAATCTCCGCCGGGAGTTTTTTACCTAGAACAGGGACTGGTCAAGGCCTACGACATTACCAAATACGGCGAAGAAAACCTGCTTATTATCCGTAAATCCGGCGAGCTGCTGGGCCTTACCTGGGCGGTAACCGGGCAGGACCGGCAAATTATCTACTCTGCCCTTGCCCCCACCACCGTCAAGCTGATTAGCCGCGAAAAGTTCGTAACCTACATCCGCGAAAATCCCCAAGCCGCTCTACCGGTGGTAGATATGATTACCGACATGTACCGTCTGCACAGCGAACGGATAATGACACTCGAATACCGCACGGTGCGCGAACGGCTCATTTCGTTCCTGCTGACAACCGCAGGCCGGTTTGGTGAAAAGTCGGCCAAAGGCACACGCATCGCCGTACCGCTCAAACACCAAGACATCGCCAGTTCCATTAGTGCTACCCGCGAAACCACCAGCCGCGCGTTGAACGATCTGGAGCGCAAAGGTCACCTCACCAACGAACAGTCGTACATTACGCTCACGAACGAAACCGCCCTCAGAAACGTCCTGTAGCTCGGGCGAACTGCGGATAGAGGAAGGAGTCATGAGACAGGAAATGTTAGTGGTGGTTAGTGGTTCCCGACCCTAAACCCTACACCTTTCCAACGCCTACTTCCAGTTCAGCACCACGTCTTCGATAACCCGAATGATTTTTTCATGAGGTGGCAGCACATTGTTTTCGTAGTAGTGGTTTATTGAAATAATGTCTTCCAGCACGTTCAGGCACACAATTTCATCGGCTAATACGTGCATCTGGTCGACCGCCGACACGCTGGCAAACGGCGTTACTATCACTATCCGCTTGGTCTTAATGGGCTTCAAATATTTGGCCGCCGCCTGTAGCGACAAACCATTGTTTAGCCCATCCGACACAATTATCACATTGCGGTTACGAAGCAAGTCGTCGTCAATAATACCGCCGTCGCCCAGGAGCTGGTTCATTTCGAACAGTTTTTCCAGTTTCTGTTGCTCTATGTAGTTAAAGTTTTCGCCGCGAATGTCTTCCAGCTCACCGGCCGAGTACATATTGTTGTAGGTTACATCGCCAAAGTGGTCTATTTCGGCCAATATGTCATATTCTCCCTGCAGGCGGATGGCCGATGTCAGGAGCATCGTGAGCAAACAGTGCAGCCGATAGGCAATCTGTGCACCCACTAGCACCGCACCGTCACTCAGCGCTATTACCGCGCAGTCTTCGTAGCGGTAGCGCTCGTACAGCTCCTTGGCTATCATGTCACCAGCAAACTGACGACTCTGAAAATAATGCATGTGCTTATTGTAGCAAGAAAGCACACAAGACTTTCGGTCTGCTGTCCGAACCCGGTGTCTCAGGTGAGTTTACGGAGCACATAAAACCGCTCCACATTGCCTTTGCTGCCCGGCACGCCCGAATCGGCCTTTTGCACGATTCTAAA
The DNA here is from genome assembly GCA_038207115.1 of Saccharimonadales bacterium (SeqCode). Taxonomy (GTDB): domain Bacteria; phylum Patescibacteriota; class Saccharimonadia; order Saccharimonadales; family UBA4665; genus JAJZCD01. The sequence continues at coordinate 70,597 of JBBRAC010000006.1, read as the reverse complement.
ATACTGCGTCGCCCACGTCTCGAAATCTTTCAATATAGCACGCCGCATTTTGTCGTTTTTTATAACGCCTTTGTGCTTTAGGCTGCTATTTCCCGCCTCGAACTGCGGCTTTACCATCGCCACAATGTCGGCTTGCTGCCCGACTAGTCGCGCCACATGCGGTAATATTTCGCGGAGGCTTATAAACGATACGTCGCCCACGACCATATCAACCTGCTGCGTAGTTTTGTAATCACGAATGTCCGTTTTTTCGTGCAGCTCTATGCGAACGTCGCCGCGCAGGCTGGGGTGCAACTGGTCCGTGCCGACATCCACGGCGATGACTTTGCTGGCTCCATGCAGGAGGACATACTGCGTAAACCCGCCGGTGCTACTGCCCACGTCTAGCACGGTTTTGCCGGCAAAATCTAGCCCGAACGCCTCGGCTGCACTCTTTAGCTTTAGTGCCGCCCGGCCGACATATTGCTCGCCTGCTTGTAGTGTGATCTCGTCTGTTTCCGACACCATCTGCCCGGCCTTGCTGGCCACGCGTCCGTTCACTTTCACCTGCCCCAGCCGCACATAACTTTCTGCCTGGCTGCGGCTCGGAACCATCCTCCGCTGCGCCAAAGCTACATCAAGCCGCTGTTTCATGGTTTAAAAAATTGCCACTGCTAGGGCGCCCAGCAAGCCGACAACTGCGGCTTTTTTCCAAAAATCTTTGCCTGTAGCCTTTTCGTGGTTCGAACCCATATTACATTTACTCGCTCACCAGAGGAATTATACCGGCGCGCTGCCATACCTCGCCCTCTTTACGTAGTACCGTGACGTCACGCATTGTTATAAGTTCCCCTTCCTCAACCCCCATTCCGGCCTTGTAAGTAGTATGTGGCTGATATGCATCACCAGCATATGTCGTATCGATATCAGGTACTATGCCCTGCACCACCCCCAAAACGGTACGATGCAGTTGTAATAACCTAGCGCTAGGCACGAACTTTCGAACCCGCACCTGGGCGGAATCTGGCCCAAAAATGTCTTCTTCCGAAGCCGCCAAAGTCAATACCCCAAAACCTCGCAACCTAGTTTCCAAGGCAGCAAGTATAGCATCTGTTTTTGCGGTTTCAACTGTAATCGGTGGCGTCAGAGTCATGTGCAGTGGCGAAGAGCTCCCCAAGGCACGGTTCGTCGGCCCAAGCTCAAGCGCTAAATATGTTTTTCCGACCGCCATAGCGCTACTCTTTAACCCGTTCGCGGTAGGCGCCAGTGGCGGTGTCCACAGATACAACATCGCCCTGCTTTATAAATGCCGGCACACGCACGGTTATCCCCGTTTCCAGCGTGGCATCCTTTTGAATTGAGCTCGAGGTATCGCCCTTTACGGCGTGTTCGGCGTAAGTTACCAGCAGTGGCACATTCTTTGGCAGCTCCACATTTATTACGCGGTCGTCAAACGATTGCAGCGACACGGTGTCACCTTCCTTCATGTAACCCGCATTGTCGCCTACTAAATCGGCCGAGAGCTCAAACTGCTCGAAACTCTCGGGGTTCATAAAATGAAACGTGTCGCCGTCGCTGTACAGATACTGGGCGTCCTGGTTGGTCACGCTGGCGCTATCTACGGTGTCGTTGCCCTTAAAGGTCTTTTCGAGCACCTTGCCGTCTAGTACGCTCTTTATGCGCACATTTACTATCGAGCCGCCGCGGCCCATTACCTTTTGGTTATAATCCACCACCCGGTACGGCACGCCGTCCAGCTGAAATAGCACACCCTTTTTCAAATTTGTAATACTTAGTGCCATATACTTCTCCTCTCTGTAGTATACCGTCTTAATTTCCCGTTGTCATTCCAGCGCAAGCTGGGTTCTTATTCAAGCAAAGTCGAGGCCAAATCCCGCCCTTCGGGATTCGAGTATTCGATCAATTCAATCTCCAAGCTCTCTTCCAGGCTTAATGTTCTCTTGCCTACGAAGTGCATCCTCAGGGCTATCATACGATTCATAGTATACCAACCTGTGCACATGGTATTTATGCGTAAAGCTTTGGCCGGGGCTATCGATATGCAAATCGTCCCTCTCCGCCAGGTTGCCGGTTACGTCAACATACAATACTCCCATAGGTTTGCTGGTCAATATGTAATTCAAGATTCCAGCTTTCGCCGGGATGACAACCGCGAGCTTCCTTGGATTAAAAAACAAGTTCAGAATGAAAAAAAGGTTACAGTTAGTAATTGCGGAAGCGGCGCATTTGTTGGCGCAGGATTTCCGAGTGCCGCTGCAAGTCGTTTAGGTGCTCATAGTGCAGCATCGAATCGCCGCGGATTTGCGCATCGCGGATTCCCCGCTGAATTATCTTGATGCGATTTTCGATGGCCTGCGGTTCTTTGCGCGATTCCAGCTCGCCCACCAGCGTATGGATTTCGTGCTGCAACACGGTGTCTTGCGGGTTATAGGCCGTGGGTGCTTGCCTCACAAAATCGTGGAATTTCCCCTGTAGTTCCACCGCATGGCGGTGAGCCGGGTTGTATTCGTCATCCAAATTCATAGCCGCACCCTCTGAATCATGCCTACAGTATCTCGCAAGCCGCTTGCTATCGCAATCTATTTCAGCCGTGCAGCGATGTGTTCAAGCTGAGCGCTCAGCTGCGCTATGTCCGCCGCGCCAAACGCCATATTTGCCGCCAGTATAGCCGCGTGCAGCTTAGCTAGGCGCCTCTTGGCGGCTCTGGCACACTTTAGCTGCTCGTCCCGCGTTTCGCTCAGCTCGTAGTCACGGATGTCGAGCCGCGCGTCCGCGGCCAGCCGCTTTATGCCACCCAACACCTTCTTTTCATCCAAAGTCAGCAGATCCATGTCTACATTCCGCAGCAGTTCCTTGAGCTGCCTCTCTACGCCCTGCATAGCCACAAATGGTGACGTGTTCTGCATTCCTCTGTCCTCTCCCTATAGCTCATCAAAAGCGGCGTAGGTTAGAACTCGTGACAATAAAGTTACGGGGGGCTGTACCGCACCCCTTAGACGTACTCTTTCACATTCATCTAGACAATCAGATAAGGCCGCTGCACTCTCCGGATCAAGTTCACGGCGTGTAAGTGTTCCGCCTAGACTAAATGCAACCGCAGTAAGTTCCCTGGCAGTCCACTCTTCGGTTCTTATGATTCCTTCGTTATCTGACATATTTTGTTTACGCTCTAGCGACAAATGGGAGCAATGCAATGTGCCGCGCACGCTTAATAGCCACGCTCAGACGGCGCTGCTGACTTTCAGTCAGGCCGGTCTTTTTGCGGGATTCAATCTGTCCGTATTGGTTTACGTAGCGCTGCAAGGTCTTAAAGTCCTTGTAGTCAAAAAATGCTACATCTGTTCGGTGTTTAAATATTTTCGCCATAAAATTATTCCTTTCTTAAATTTCTTCACGCCAATCGCGTTCATCTTCCTTTGTTGATTCTGGGACTGCTGCAAAATTCGTTGGCCTCACGTCACCCCTATCTTGTGCGTCGGCATTAACCTCCGCCCACACATAGACTTCCCCGCCATCGCTAGGGCTTATGCTAACGCCTGCATCAAGTAAGTCTTCCGTTAGAACGGGATGTCGTCTAAATTGATTGGCTCATCGCCAATATCTTCGATGACAACGTCATCTTTTTTCTTGCTTGGGGTTGGCTTGCTAGTGCTAGCGCTGCCGCTGTTCGAATCGTTGCGCTGGTAGCCACCGCCAGAACCGCCTTCGCCACCGCCTGCGCCGCCCAGGAATGTCACGTCTTGTGCCACTACCTCGACTTTGCTGCGCTTTTGGCCATCGGTTTCCCAGCTACGGCTCTGTAAACGGCCGTTAACCAGGCAGGGCCGACCCTTGCTCAGGTACTGGGCTACGCGCTCGCCTAGTGGCCCCCAGGCCACGATGTCTATGAAATCGGTTGCTTCTTGCCAGTTACCGTCCGCACCCTTGTAGCTACGGTTTAGTGCTAGGCTAAAGCTGCATACCTGCTGCCCGTTTGGTGTTGCCCGAAGTTCGGGGTCGCGGGTGAGGTTACCCATTAAAACTACTTGGTTAAAGCTACGTGCCATATGGCATTCCCTCCTCTGGAAGCTATGTCCAGAAATTAATTTGTACTTTTACGCTACGCCGCAAATGTTCAAGTGTCAATGCTCAATGCTCAATGAATGCTTATTGCTTAAATCATTCAATCTATGGGTTGTATTGTTATATTCATTGCTACCTGAACATTGAATATTGAACCTATTATTATTCTTCGTCGTCTTTTGAGCCACTTTCACCACGCCTGGCAGCCTGCTCGATTTTGAGCGCTTTGGCGGCCTCGGCCTTGGCAACTGCCTTCAGGTCGGGCCTGGTGATGAGGAAGCGAATAACTTCGTCGGTAATGTTCAGAACACTTTCCAGCTTCTGCACATTTGCACCGGGCATTTCTACCGTGTAAATCACGTAGATGGCCATGTCGTGACCTTTAATGGTGTAGGTCAGCTTGCGCTTGCCCCAGTTATCGGTGTTGGTTACCTTTGCACCGTTGTCGGTCAAGATTTTCTCGACGCGACTAGTCGCCTTTTCCAGATCCACTTCCAAATCTGGGTCATAGAGCACAGCAATTTCGTATTGCATCAAAACTCCTTTGGGTTACCACTGGCCAGCTACCGCTTACACCTTGTGGACAGCCCACGTGCATAAGAGCCGCAGGCTGAGTTGATATTACCCTGTTATTATAGCGTAATACTATCTGTTATGCAACCTGCGCACTGTCGTAGGGTCTACTGTTGGCTTCTGGCCTCTCCAGCCCGGAAGCACGAAGAGCCTGGATAGCGATTTCTTGGTTCAAGCGCCGCACGGCATCACCCAAATTACGCACATCGGCCCGGGTGGCCTCTCGGCCCAAATGTCGCTGACGCAACTGGTGTGACATCATATAGTCTTCGAGCCGTCTCAGCGGCGAGGTCACGCGACAGATTGGGTCAAGATTGAGCCCGGCATGCCTACCGGGCGTCATGCCATATCGCGCAAGATTGGCAGCCACAAAATCTTCGCGGGACGTATCAAGTGGGTCATACAGGCGGTAGATTGCTGGTCGACCTTCCATGTGCATCTGCTTGCCTACCAAATGGTTGGCGGCTATCATAAACGCCTCGTTACACCGGGCGCCATTTAGCCACCTTTTTTCAGAGACCGATACTACTTCCGTATTCTCCGGAGCGTCTTCGGGCAAAGTTTGCTGCAGGCTGGCGGCCCTGGCTTTGGCGAGCGCTTTGGTGTGATCTCCGCCGGGGTTATATTTAAGCCCTTCACGAATGTAGGTACTGGCGGCTGCAAATTTTCTAGAAGTTGGTTGGTAATTACAGCGGTCGGCAAACTCTTTGTAGTTTAGATTGGTAGTAACCTGCACTTTTCCATAAAGCACCTCAAGGTCAGTCGGCGGTACGCCACGACCTACCAAAAACGTTAGTATTAATGCATCGCGCACCGAACCTTTGGTAAACTCCAAGCCTTTTATGATCTCGGGCGGTATCATCGGGTCATAACCCCGCTCGTTATTAGGCAAATCCCAGTACTTTGCGCTGCCGTTCGACATGGCCAGGCGTCTTATTTCACCGTTGTCGTACAGCTTAGAGGTATCGGCCACGCACACACCCACTCTGTACAGTTCAGAGGCCGCATCTAGCGGCTGAACGAATAAACCGTCATCAATTTCTCTAGGGCCTGAACAATCCGCCGTAATTATGGCAAACGGCTTCTCCGGCGTGGACGAAGACAAATCCAGCTCCACTGCTCGTGTCCTGCCGGGTGTGGTCATACGCATCCTTGCTTAGAACCCATTGCATGTCTTTTACAGTTTGTGAGAGCGAGCATGGTGAGTGCCAGGGGAGCGGAACGCGAGGAAGCGTAACCGTAGTTACGGTGACGAGTGTTCCGTATGCCTGGGGCCGCTAGGCTTGTTCGTAACGAGGAAAAGATGTGCAATGGGTTCTTATGTCGTGCGTGCAACAAAAAACTCCCGCTGTTTATAGCAGGAGTTTTATTGTGATCAAGTTGTCTAATGTTGTCACCTGGTGGAAGGAGTGAACAACCGTGCTCGCTACCGTCTCTCTTAGTAACTTCTGGGGTTGTCACTGCCTTCCTCCATTTCGGCTGTTTGTTTTATTAATATGTTAGAACTCTTACAGAAAAAGCGCAAGCGTATTGTTATATATATGTACTCAGTTTATTACTTGCCGTCTTATATTTTTAGGTGTTAAGTTATATTCTCTACCCCTATAAGTCTCACGTTGTTAAGATTACAATTGTATACGTTTCATTGCTTGCATTCTTAAAATTATGCTGCTGGGTAGGTTGGTTGTTCTGCTTCATCTTCAGCGGCAGCCAAGTCCGAAATACCGCTACCGAAGACTTGGTCTAGGCTGCTTACCAGCACTTCTCTGGGCCGGGAACCGTCAGCCTGGCCGATTATACCCTGCTCTTCCATTTCCTCGATCAGACGGGCGGCACGGCCATAGCCGATACGCAGGCGACGTTGCAGCAGGCTGGTGCTGGCCTTTTTGTTTTCGATAACCACGCGTACCGCATCATGGAACATGTCTTCGTCGGCATCACTGCTACCCGTTCCAGTGTCTGCCACTACGCCACCCTTGCCGATAACTACCGGCTGGCTAACGACTTCGTCGTTGTACTGTGGAGCGCGCTGGTCCTGTATAAAGGCCGTCACCTTCAAAGTTTCGCTGTCGCCGATGAACGCTGCTTGGATACGCTTGGGTTTGGGCATCTCGCTAGTCAGGAACAGCATGTCGCCCTGGCCTAACAACTTCTCTGCGCCCATCTGGTCGATGATGGTACGGCTATCTACCTGGCTGGCAGTAGTAAAGGCAACTCGTGCCGGCACATTGGCCTTAATGAGCCCGGTTATAACATCCACACTCGGCCGCTGGGTCGCAAGAATAAGGTGAATACCGACGGCCCGCGCTTTTTGGGCGATGCGCACTACCAACGCTTCGACATCGCGGGCGGCCATCATCATCAGGTCGGCTAACTCGTCAATAACTATCACAATGTAGGGCATGCCCTCTTGGTTCTTTAGCTGGTTGTATTCGCCAATGTTACGCGTCTTGGCCTCAGCTAGCGTTCGGTAGCGACGCTCCATTTCGGCCACGGCCCATTTGAGCGCACTTATACACTTTTCAGGCTCGGTAATTACTGGGGTAAGCAAGTGCGGGATTTCATTGTATGGCGTCAATTCCACTCTTTTCGGGTCAACGAGAATTAGCTTGAGGTCGGAGGGCGAATTGCGATACAGCAAGCTAGTTAGAATCGTGTTAATCATCACCGATTTACCGGAGCCGGTCTGTCCGGCGACCAGCAAGTGCGGCATTTTGGCCAGGTCGGCCGTAACAGGCTTGCCAGTAATGTCTTTGCCAATGGCGAAGGTTAGCGGGCCACCTGCTTCTGCCCAGTCACGCGACTGCAAAATGGTGCTTAGCCGCACAATGGCCGGCTTAATATTGGGTACCTCTATGCCCACGGCGCGTTTGCCGGGGATGGGCGCTTCCATACGGATGCTGGTAGCAGCCAGATCGAGTGCCAGGTTGTTTTCAAGTGTGGTAATTTTGGTGAGCCTGACACCGGTTGGCGGCTTGAGCGTGTATTGGGTAACGCGCGGGCCGATGTTGGCGCCCTCCATCTCAACATCGATGTTAAAGTTCTGGAACGTCTCACGGATAATGCGCGCATTGCCTTCCACGTTGCCGGCATCGGCCTTGTCTTGCTTGGCATCCAGCAGCCCCACGCCCGGGAACTTCCAGTCTGGGTCGCTGGCAGTAGTGAGGGCGGCGTGCATTTCCTGGGGTGCCAGCTTTTGGGCGGTGTTACGCAGGCTCGTGAGGCGTGGGGCTGGCAGGTCGGTAGCTCTTCCGCCATGGTGCTCAACTGGTACACCTTCGTTTAGTTTAAACCCAGTGTCAGCGGCTGTGGCTTTTAGCGCTTCCAGCCCATCGGGCTCTTCGTGTTCGCGGCGCTCAAAAGGCTTCAATAACACCGTAGGCGAGATACCAAAGGCAAATAAAAAGGCAAAAACGGTGAACACAAAAAAGAGTATGCTGGCTGGAATTTTATCGAGCATAGTTAGCACAGCCCCGCCCATTCCGCTACCGATTGTACCGCCGTGTCCGCCGGTAACCAACCCACTTGTTTGCTTACTAGCAAACACCACATGTAACCAGCTGCTGGCGAAAGCCAGCAAAAAAGCCATGCTGAACAAATTGCTCAGCGGTACACGATGGTCTTCGCTGCTAAATTTATACACGCCCCAATACACTAGTGCGACCGGCGTTAGCCAGGCAGCAAAGCCAAATAGCCAGTAAGCGGCATGGAACAAGCCTTTGGGCAATGCCCCGCCCGTGCCTAAGCCACCAAGCAGTAAAAAGAGCGCAAGTAGCAGAAGCAGCACGGCCGCGCTATAGCCCCAAAAGGGCGAGCGCTCGCTTATAACTGGTTCTACAATTTTCTTTTTGGTATGTTTTTTCTTTTTTGCCATACTGTTATATTCTACCAGATTAGTTGTCTGTGTCATTAGGTGGGAATATTTCAGGGAATAATCCATGGAATTCATCGGATACACCGATCATACGAGCGACATTATATAGCGCCGCTGTCCTGTCGGTTTCGGTTTCGGCGGATTCCAGCTGGTTCCATGCCAGTGCAACTGCTCTGTTACGCGCCTCGTCGCGTTCGTGCAACGACTCAATGATTGCAGCTATCGAATCATCTGGTACATAATTTTCAGCGTTTTGACTTTCGGGACGTGTCATATACAAACTATAGCAAATTTTACAACTTTTGTCAATCCGCTTGTGCTACTCTTTCGAACGATTCCGTAAGGCTTTTTATCGTCTTCGTAATCTGTAACTTCCCTGCGACCTCGATTGGGCTTGGGCGGGCGTTCTGCTTTATTCTTACGTGTTAGTCGGTGCGGGCGTCTTGGGTTAGCAGGCGTTCGCGCATCTTCTGGAAGCGTTCCTGCTGATCGGCTGCAATCTCTTCGGCGCTCTTGGTTTTGCCTTGGTGAACAGTTTGGGCGCTTTCGGTCTTCCCACCGATTACGTTTACGACCGGTATGACGATGGGGCTGCGCTGGGTCTGTTCGAACAGGTAGTGGGTCATGTGGTCTTTGAGCTCAACCTTAAAGCGGTCGAGTTCGACGCGCTTAAAGCGCTGCTGCACTGCCCGGCGGACTTCGTTGCGCAAGCCGTTCATAATCTCTTCTTGCTCGCGCATGTATATGAAGCCTCGGGAAATAATGTCGGGGCTGGTTAGCAAGCTGCCGTTCTTTTTATCGACTGTGATTACTACCGCCACCAAGCCTTCTTCGGCTAATAGCACGCGGTCTTTCACCACCACGTTGCTTACCACCGCACCCGTTTGGTCAACCAAAATCGTGCCGCACGGCACTTGGCCGATTAGCTCCATTTTGTCTTCAGTAAGGGCAATAACATCGCCGTTTAGAGCGTTTATACAGTTAGCACGTGGGATGCCCTGCTCGACCGCAAGGTCAATGTGGCGCTGCTTGACGCGAAATGCACCGTAGATTGGGATGAAGAACTTTGGCTTGGTAAGGTTAATCATATCGGCGTATTCGTCGCGACTGGCGTGACCAGAAACGTGTAGCGGACCAACTCCGTCCAGCTCGTGGTTGCGTGCCTCAAACACATGTGCCCCAAGTTTGACCATACTATCGACCATCACGCCGACTTTGGCGTCATTGCCGCTTTCTGGGATTGGCGTGGAGCTCAAGATAACGGTATCCTGCTCTTTGAGCTTAACGTGGCGGTGCTCGCCATTGGCCATGCGTTGCAATGCACTACTGGGTTCGCCCTGAGAACCGGTACAGACCACCACAAGTTCTTCATCTTTCATGGAGGCGGCGCTGGCGATAGGCACAAACGTGCCTTTGGGGATTTTCATGAAGCCGTTGCGTACTGCCATTTCCAGTGTGCTGACCATGCTACGGCCGTCCATGGCAACTTTTTTGTTGTGGTGCACGGCAGCGTTTACAATCATTTGTACGCGGTTCATGTTAGTACTAAAGAGGCCAACAAATATGCGGCCGGGGGCTTGGGTCATAATATCGATGAAACTCTGTTCGATGGTGCTTTCAGAGGGAGTGCGGCCCATGCGTTCGACGGTCGTAGATTCGGACAGTAGTGCCAAAACGCCCTCTTTACCAAGCTCTTCGAGGCGTTCTAGGTCGCTGCGCTCGTGGTCGAGCGGGTTCGGGTCAAGCCGGAAGTCACCGGTGTTAATGATGCGTCCCACGGGCGTGTCTAGAACGACACAAGTCGAACCAGGGATAGAGTGCGTTATGCGCACCAGCTCGACGTAGAATTCGCCGATTTTTAGGCGCTCATGGGTGTTTTCGTTCATGGTTACCGTTTGCAACTCAAAGCCGTCGGGCATTGGCAGGCCAAAGTTTTCGAAGATTTCTTCTACCCGGCCAATGGTAAATTTACTACCGTAAATAGGTGCTGGGAATCTAGGCACAATGTGCGGCAAGCCACCGATGTGGTCCAGGTGGCCGTGGGTAATCACGTAAGCCCGGATTTTATGCTTGATTGCTTCTAGGTAAGCCGTGTCAGCAATGCCGTAGTTGATGCCCGGTAGGTCGACACCAAGGTCGTTACCGGCGTCGATGATGACGGCGTCATTTACGTATTCGATCAGCATCATGTTTTTACTACCACCGCCGTCCATGCCGCCCAGGCCGATAATTTTCAGGCGCGGGCTGTCATCTATAAAGTTAGCACGGCGTTTTTCGTCGGTTGCGGCTGGCAGGTATTGGTTGGCAACGCGCTGGGCGTCCATTTGCGTACGCTTCATGGCACGTACGGCCGCTCCACGGCTCACACCGCGGCGCTCACCGTTCTGTTGGCCATTCTGGCCGGACTGGTCGCCATTTTGTGGGCGGTTCTGCGGTCGACCACCGTTTTGGCGGCCCTGCTGTCCGCCCGGACGGCCGTTGGGCCTGCCACCACGGTTACCGCTGTTCTGTCTTGGGGGGGTGCTTTCGTTGTTTGGTTTATTATCCATATTTTCTCCTTGTTTTCTGTAGTCATTCCGGCCTTCGCTGGAATTTAGTTATTTACTTCTGGCTTTGCCAGTATCTTCTGCCGGATCCCAGCCTCCGCTGGGATGACAACAATTAGTTACATCAATCCTTATCCTTAATCTTTTGTAAAATTGCAGGAACGAGCGCAAAATCGTCGATAAGCGTTTGGCGCATTCCCCCGTTATACAGTGCGGCCGCCGGGTGGAACAACGGCAGAACGACCAGGACCAGTCCGTCCGTCTCTTGGCGTTCTGCACGCTTATGCCAGTTTACGCGGATGCGTTTGGGTTGGCCATGAACTTGGCTGATTTTCAGCCCGGGCAGCAACACATCCATGCTGTGCCTGCCTAGGGTGACAATCAAATTTGGCTGAATGATATCAAGCTGCTCCTGCAGAAACGGCAGAAAGGCCTGCTTTTCTGCGGGTAGCGGGTCACGGTTGTTTGGCGGACGATATTTAACGATGTTGGTAATGTAAATGTCGTCGCGCTTGAGCCCTATCATTTCCAGCATCTCGCCCAGAAACTTGCCGCTGGCACCGACAAAGGGCTTGCCCTGCTCGTCTTCGTTCTTACCCGGCGCTTCGCCAATGAACACGATGTCGGCATTAGGGTTGCCATCGCCAAATACCAGCTGCTTGGCCGTCGCGGCTAGCTCTGGCGTGATGCCGCTAGCTTCAATCTGTGCCTTCAACTTGTCTAGCTTCTGTTGCTTAGTCATTTCAGTATCCATTAGCGATTTACCATTTCTTCCAAAATTGCGCTGCTCGTCTTATTTGTCATAATCCCTAATTGTAAATCGCTAATCCATCGCTCATGGCTAATGGCGAATCACGAATCCTTTTACTACTTTTACGAGGTTTTGCAAAAATCCCACCAGCAGCACGAGCACCAGAGCCCACAGCAGCAAATTGCCATTGTCGATTGCCCGTAGGCTCACCGCGTAGGCCAGCCCTAGCTCCACCAGCCCGAACACTAGGTGTCCGAGCCGATTCTTATGAAAGGATTCAAGCGCATGTAAATTCATATCATTTCGTCGTTACAGTTTTTTGGTTTGCTTGCCGTAGTGCCTGCATCGTTTGGCGATGCAAGACCCAGCCCCAAGCAACCGTAGCCGCATACAGAATTGCGCCGCTGACAAACCAAAGCATGTATTTGTCGCCGGCTGTAGTCGACTTTGGGGCTAGGTAACCGCTCGAAACAATCATACCGATACTAAACCCTTGCAGGATCAGTAGTAGTCTTTTGCTTCGGATAAAGCGGATGCTTTGCTGGTTCATTATATTTATTTCTTGTCTTTAAGTTCTCGTGCGGCGGCTTTCATAGAAAGTTGCAGGCGGCCACGGTCGTCAATGGCGACCAGCTTTACGGTAACTTTGTCGCCTTCTTTTAGCTTATCGCTAGGCTTTTCGGTCCGCTCTTCACTGATTTCGCTCACATGTACCAGGCCATCTTTGCCTGGCATAATCTGCACAAAGGCACCAAAGTCTAGCACGCTCACCACTGGTTTGTCGTAGTAAATGGCGCCAACTTCGGGGTCTTCGGTAATGCCCTTAATCCATTGTATGGCGGCGTCGATGTGTGACTTATCTGGGCTGCTTATCATAACAGTACCGTCATCGCGAATATCGATTTCGGTGCCGGTTTCGGCGGTAATTTTCTGGATGGTTTCGCCACCCTTACCGATAATTTCACGTATCTTGTCGGGGTTGATGGATATGCTTTCGACACGTGGGGCGTATGGGCTCATTTCGGCACGGGGTTCGGCCAATGTACCCACCATGTGCTCAAGAATGAACGCGCGGCCCACTTTACCCTGTTCTAGCGCTGACTTCAAGGTCTCTACCGGTAGCCCGTGAACTTTCATATCCATTTGTAGTGCTGTAATGCCTTTGCTCGTACCGGTGACTTTGAAATCCATGTCGCCAGCAAAATCTTCAGCGTCGGCGATGTCGCTTAGTACGTAGGCTTTACTACCATCTACCATCAGGCCCATGGCAATGCCACTTACCGGAGCTTTTAGCGGCACGCCAGCGTCCATAAGTGCCAAACAGCTGCTGCAGGTTGCGGCCATGCTGGTGCTACCATTTTGAGACATAATTTCGGTTACGGAACGGATGGCATATGGGAACTCGGCCTCGGTTGGCAGTACGGCCGACAGTGCACGCTCGGCCAAGTAGCCGTGACCGATTTCGCGGCGGCCGGGGCTGCCAAGACGGCGGACTTCACCCACGGTGTAGCCGGGGGCGTTGTAGTGGTGCATGTAGCGGCGTTCGCCGTCGCTGACCTCCATCGTGTCAACCATCTGAGCGTAGCTAAGTGGCGCCACCGTCACAATGTTCATGGCCTGGGTCATGCCACGGGTAAAGATTGACGAGCCGTGAGCACGGGGCAACAGACCAACTTCGCTGGAAAGCGTCCGGACTTCGTCAAGCTTGCGGCCGTCGGGGCGGATGCCGTCCTTCACGATGCCGTTACGGACATCTTTGTGAATGGCCAGTTGCAGGGCATCATCGTATTCACCACGCATGGCCTTGTATTCAGCTTCGCCAATTTTGCTGGCAAATTCGTCGTGCATCTGCTTTTTCAGGGTCGAAACCAGCTCGTTGCGCTCCGGGTACGGCAAGCGCAGGTCTTCGCCCAAACGGCCTTCGACCCATTTGTCGACTTCCTTTTGAACGGCTTCAAGCGGTAACGATAGTTCGTATTCCTGAGCCTTAACACCCAGCTTTTTCACGAGTTCTTTTTGGGCTTCAAGCGCGGGCTTTATGGCCTCAACGGCAAATTCCATGGCGCCAATCACTTCGGCCTCGGTGGCTTCACGCGCACCAGCTTCTACCATCATAACTTTGCCATTTGTGCTGGCAACGACGAGGTCGAGTTTGCCCTCGTGTAGTTGAGCAGCGGTCATAAAGGCTTCGTACTTGCCCTGTTCGTTAATACCAACACGCACGCCGGCCACGGGGCCGTCAAATGGCGCACCAGTCATCATAAATGCGGTACTCATGGCTATCATTGCCACCATATCGGGCCGGAAGCTTGGGTCCATAGAAAGCACGCTGGCCACACCCTGCACTTCGTTGCGGTAGCCTTTTGGCCACAACGGGCGGATGGGTCGGTCTATAAGCCGGCCAATAAGGATAGCTTCGTCACTTGGGCGACCCTCGCGCTTGATAAATCGGCTACCGCTAATTTTACCGGCGGCGTAGAACTTTTCTTCGTAGTCGATACTCAGCGGGAAGTAATCCATGCCGGGTATAACGTTGCCAAGCATAGCCGTGCCTAGCACGACTGTTTCGCCATAACTCACCAGGACGCTGGCCGTGGTGCGGAACCCGACGCGGTTGACTTCTAGAGTCAGCGGCTTGCCGCAAAACTCGGTAGTAACCGTTACGACATCTTTCCCGTAAGGGTTCACTGTAGTGTTATTGGTTTTAGTGTTAGTTGTTGTTTGGCTCATATGTACCAAATCTTTCTGTTCTTTTACCTAGGTGAGGTGCAAATATATGGCTCAATGTCTTGTGCTAAAGGCGAGCGATATATCTGTTCCCAACCTACGTAATAATGAACTAGTTAATGTGCACAAGTTTGGAAGCTCGAAGTTTTCGAGCCGCCCAAGCTATACACAAAAGTATTTTTCTGGAATACATGCAGCCGTCTGACTGTGCATTCCTCAAAACCCTTTAGCGGCGGATGCCGAGCTTTTTAATCAGATTTAAATATGCCTGGCCGTCTTTGGTAGCAATGTACTGCAGCAGGCGCTTGCGCTTGCCAACCAGCTGAAGCAGACCGCGGCGGGCCGCAAAATCTTTCTTGTTGACCTTTAGGTGCTCGGTTAGCTCACGAATGCGTTCGGTAAATATGCCAACCTGTACACTAGAACTACCGGTGTCTGTCTTACCGGCTTGCAAATCAGTAACGATTTTCGTCTTTTTCTCGCTTGAGATCATTCACTTCCTTACTCTTACAAAATTACTAAATTAGAGATTTCTGATGGCGTTAGACCCCATTGTACCAGATGGGTACCTCTATAGCAATGATTAGTTGTATGTAGAAATAGAATGAACCCATTTCACATCTTTTCACGGCTAGTGAGAGCGAGCATGGTGGATGCCAGAGACCTGGAACGTGAATATACCCTGAACCAAGCGCCGATTGTGCACCGAGTTGTTCGGGGTACATTCCAGCGTAGTTACGGCGATGAGTGTACCGCGCTCCTGGGGTCACCAGGCTTGTACGTAACGGAAAAAGAAGTGGCAATGGGTTCAAAGAAGCTTAATCGCGGGAACCGTGTTCGTAGGCACCTACAGGGTCTTGACCATCTTTTATCATTTCTTCGAACTCGGGAACAGAGACTACCGAACCAGCAACTAAAATTGCATTTTCGCGGCGAGCGTCCTCTACGAGTAATCTGTTGCTGGCAATTTCTTCTCTCCAAGCGGCAAGGCGCAAAGAGTCGATTTCAGGAACTTGTTCGGTTGCAGAAAAACTAGCCTGAGCTGGTGTGGGTGAACTTTCTAAATCTGTGTGTAGCATATTATCCCTTTATAATTTATGAGAACTACACACATTCTAGCATGTTGTGTACTTTTTGTCAATTATAGTGTACCTACTAAACTTCTATCCAAGTGGCCCAGACGTGTCTGCATCTATTTGGTGCGCGAGAATTTGTTGCTCGATAATATGACGCTCGCCAAGCGCAAATTGATAGTCAGGATCATTCAGGGCTTGCGCCCCCAAAATAGCGATAATTTCCGAAAGCATAGCATCCTTCTCTAGTGCGTAGTCTTGCCACGCCTCCAACGTCACCAAAGCTAGTGGTAAGTCGCTGGAATCGCTGGCACAGGACTTTTCTCCGGGATTTGACATAAATTATTCTTCCTCGAGTTTGGTTATTTTAGACTCATCAGCACAAACATACACTGATGGATTTGACGAAGGACTGCGCAGATGAGAGATGATAATAGTCTGACACATTCTTTCTCTGATATGCGGCACAACTCATCAAGCTGATAGGTCGAGACTAGAACGCATCTTGTGTATCAGCAACTAAAAACGATAAATGAATAGTGCCACAAGAACGTCTATCAACTGCCCTGTACTATTATAACGTAATTATCGTTTTTTGTCTATGTCTTATGGTTCCGCGGTGTAAATTAAACCTTGAGAAAGTTCAGAAGACTAGTAGCGTCTAGGCTTGTGATCGCCTGAGCAGCTTCCAGGCGGAATTGGCCGATGCGGGTGCGACGGAGGTCAGACGTGTAGGCGCCAGTGCCGAGCAGGTTGCCGAGGTCTTCGACCAGGCTACGGATGTACGTGCCGCTGCCGACATCGCTGACAAAGCGGACGTAAGGGTAATCGTAGCTGACAAATTCGTTTTTATAAATTGTGGCGGGCCGTGGTTCGAGCTGTACCGGTTTGCCTTCGCGCGCCAGTTTGTAGGCCCGCTGGCCATTGATCTTCATGGCACTATATATGGGTGGGGTCTGCATAATGTGCCCCTGTAGGCTCTCCAGAGCCCCTAGAATGGCATCTTGGGTCGGAACAGTGGTCGATACAGCTGTTTTTTCGCCTTCTTCGTCACCGGTGGTGCTGGTAACGCCTAGCTTCATGGTGGCTTCGTAGGTTTTGTCTTGTTGGCTGAGCTCGGTGGCCCGGCGGGTGTATTCCTTACCCACCAGGATTACCAAAAGCCCGGTAGCTAGTGGGTCAAGCGTGCCGGTGTGGCCAACCTTACAGTTTTTGGGCTTTTTGCCCTCATAAGTGGCAACCATACGGCGCACGTAATTTACCACGTCAAAACTGGTCCAGCCACTGGGTTTATCTATCAGCAAAATCCCTTGCATATACACCAGTATACGCGACGAAAAGATGTGTAATGGGTTCAATAGGTTCGTAGTTCAGTACAAAAAGTCATACGCTAGGGCATCGGCGGCAGCATGGGCGGCGGAACGGGCGGAGGTGGAACCTGGCCATTCGACTGAGCCTGGCCCGGGAAGGCACTGGGCGACACCGTAGGGGGTGCTTGCGGTGCAAAGCTTGGTGGCGTAAACGGACTTGCCTGCTGGCCCGGGCCAAACGGGTTGGAGGGCAGCGGCATGTCCAATGACTGGTCTGCGGGTGAGTTCCCCGGAGAAGGTTCACTAAAGCCGGTGTTAGTTACGGGCATCTTCGGCTGGGCCACGGGGGTATGCAAATCGGGGCCGAGCGGCTGGGCATTTAAAGCAACAATGGGTTCGATTACGGGCTGAGTTAACCCGGCGCCGTTGTAGGCCGCTTCTACCGCGTTCCGGGCATCGTCCACCTTACCAGTTGGCGCGGAGGGAGTTGGCGTGTCAAATGGGTTAGTCTGTGGTGAAAATTGGTTAGCAATATGTGGGCTAGCGACGGATTTTTCTATGTCGGACAGAGTAGCTTCGGGCGTAAATACCGGCGGTTGCGGGGGTAGAGGCACTACTACCGGTGGAGCCGCAGGGGTTGGGTGGATTACAGGTGGCGACCATGGATTGGCGGCGCTCTGTTCGGGGGCTGCCGGCTCGAACCCAGGTATATCATGTGACATGATGGGGGAATTTACAGCGGGCAAGGTTAGTTCTTCGCTAGGCACATCAATGTCTTCCGAGCCAGAGTTTGCAACCGGGCCATCACCCATAAAACGTGGCCTATCGCTATCGGCATGCCCTAATTCGTTCTGTTCCAAAAATGCACTGCCGTCTCCCCCACCCCTTACTTGGGAAATCTTGGGGAATTCCCCTGGGGCCGAGTTTGCCATATGGCCGTCTTCGTCAACCTGAAACTGCGGCAGCGGTGCTTCCGGTGGTTCAGGAGTTTCAGCAGCCTCAGGCTCATCGTGGTCTTCATGGTGTTCGATTTCGAGCGTACCCGGGTCTGGCCTCGTTTGTGGCACAGCATCAGTGCTTGGTATGTTCGGGGTAGCTTGAGATACTTCCGGGGACGTTTCGAGTTCGGTAGCTATCAGTTGTTGGTTGGCGCCAGCGGCCATCAATTCGGAGCTTATGGTCATGGTGGCCGGGCTGGTCTTGGCGTTGCGGAAGCGATCAGTACTAGCCACTATACCGGTTAACAGTGCCGTAGCGATCTGGCCGTCCATCACTTTTTTATCGAGGCCATCTACCAGACCGAGCATCATCTCTGACAGGCTGCTGGCCTGGGGGCTAACCCAGTTGATAGTGCCGAGCGAACCCTGGCCCGTGTTGCTCACGCTGGCTATGGTGGCGTCGTGCAAAATGCGGCCGTGCGCGGTAATGGCGGTGTCGAGGTCTTGTTGATCGCTAACGCCCAGCGCTAGTACGACATCAACGTTAAAGTCGCCCTGGCTAAAATCGAGATCTTTTTCGGACAATGAGGTATGGTACGGGGTGATAAAAATACGCACCACGTCGTCTTCGACCTTGTAGCGCAGCTTGTCGGCCTTGGTTTTATCAAGGGCGATGATGAAATCACGTAACGAGTTGGTGTCTTTTTCGAGCGTTTCCTCTGGCTTCAAAAACTCGATAGTACTCGGGATTTGGCCACTAAAGACGGCAGTGCCGTGTTTATCGAGCTTATTCAGCGCTAGCGTTACGCCTATGGCTGCGGCCAGTTGGTCTACGCTCGGGCTTGCACTAACCGTTACCAGGATGTTCTGAGCCTGGTGGAGGCGATCGATAAGTTGTTGTTTTTGTTCGTCCATATGTATTGGTGCTTTAGGGCTTTTGTTTTACAGTTTGACTGCTTATGTTTACCCGTACAATATCATATACACTCACCTCTTGCCAAGGGTTTTCACGGCGTATCTTTGACAACAGGAGTCAGAACCGTTATAGTTTGTCTCGACATAACCAAAGGATTCAACTGTATGCCCATTATCAAATCAGCTAAAAAGCGCGTGAAGGTTGCCAACAAGGCAGCCATACGCAACAGCAAGACCAAGCGCAGCCTAAAAAGCGCCATAAAGGCATTCGGTAAGGCCCTTACCACCACCGATAAGAAAAAGGCTGTCAAAGCGCTCGACAAAGTGCAGAGCGAACTCGACAAGGCCGGCAAAAAAGGTGTGCTGCACAAGAACAAGGTTGCCCGCAAGAAATCACAAGCTGCCCGAGCCGCCAAAGCTTCGGCCGGCGTAACCAAAACGGCTACCCCCAAGGCAAAGACCGCGCCTAAAGCCAAAGCTGCTGTCAAACCAGCTGTTAAAAAAGCTGCCCCCGCTAAAAAGCCCGTAGCCAAGAAAGCCCCCGCTAAAAAAGCTGCTCCCGCTAAAAAAACGGCAGCCAAGAAAAAGTAAACCCGTAAGCAGTTACCCAATCGCTCTTGCCTAGTGCAGGAGCGATTTTTTATACAGCCGCAAGGCTCGCGGTGAGCTACACTATGAATAGTAAGGAGTACATATGAATAGAACTGTAATTATAGCGATACCAATCGCCGCGGTGTTGCTCCTAGGCGGCGGCACATTGTTAGTCGTAAACCGTCTGGGCCAAAATCATGCCGCGGTTGTCAGCACGGATATGGGCAAAAAATTTGCGAAAACTCCCGCCAGCCAACCCATGGCAACTAACAGCGTTACGCTACAAAATTTTGCTTTTAGCCCAGTGAACATTACCGTGCAAAAAGGCACAACCGTAACTTGGACCAACCAAGACAGCGTTACGCACACCGTGACGGCCGATAGCGGCCCTAGCCCAAACAGCCAGCCGCTCGCCAAGGGCGACAGCTATAGCTACACATTTGACTCGGTGGGTACGTTTAGCTACCATTGCACTCCCCACCCCTATATGAAGGCCACCGTTACGGTGACGGCCAAATAGTTAACTGGCTAGTTGCAGCAGATAGTACTGCACAACTTCGTCGGCGTTCAGGCTTTCGCTCTTGAGCCGCACATCAAACTCACGCAGGATGCGAATAAACTTTTTGAGCTTGGCGAGACCAATTCGGCGCGCCAGTGTTGCAGATTTGCCCACGGTGTAGGGGCTTAGATGCGCATCACGCGCCACCTCGTCGCTGCTACGCCTTCCAGCCGTTGCCACGAGCGCCAAGATATGTAGCTGCCAAACCAGCATCGCAATAATCTGTTGCGGTTCAACTCGGGCAGCGCGCTGTTCCTGGTACTGCGCCAGCGCCCTTTTTGTATTACCGGCAAAGGCGGCCTCTAGCAATTCAAATATACTGCCCTGTGGCGTACGCTCCGTTAATAGTTCGATTGACTTATGGTCGATAGCCGAATTGTAAGAAAGTAGCTTGTCGACTTCGTGCTGTACAACCAATTGATTGGTCCCGACACGGTCTATGAGCAGCCGGGCATCCGCCGGTCTTAATCTGCCACCCTGCTCCAGGGCATACTCAGTGGCAAATCGGGCCAGGGCGTTGGCATCCAGCACTGCGAAATCGTGGAAATCCGTTAGCTTTTTGAGTTGTTTGTAGTAACCCAGGCGTTTATCGAGCTTGGCTTCGATGATGATGACATCGTTAGTTTCGGCCACGTCACTGGTGAGCTCTTCGAAGTGCTCGGTAAAATCTTTATTCGCGCCCGGGCCGCGCAGCACAACTAGCTTGCGACTGGACAAAAAGGGGATTCCCTGCACTGCTTCGTGCATGCGGTCATAGCTGGTTTCCTCGCCATCCAGACGCTCCAGCGCCATATCGCCGTGCTTGGCCACAAAGCTACTGGCAGCTTGGCGTATAGCCTCCTGTCGTAACACATCATTCTCCCCTGCCAGCGTCATTATCACCCTTCTAGTATAGCGCGCCTTTAATCAGCGCGTAACGGCCGCTGAGGAGTGACATCAAATGCTGTCATAAATTCATACAGACCCAGGGCCTCGTGGAGAGTAATCGGCTGGCGGTTATAGCCCATTTTTTCTTCAAAGTCTTCGTTTGCAACATTGTTCACATAATCGATGTCCGGTTCAAAGTAATCTTGTAGGGAAAAATCACCTAGATCATTGCGGATTGGCCTGTTGGCACGCACCTCATAGTTGAAGCCTTCACGTTCTTTGCCTGGAGCATAATAGCCGTCCCCGTCGTATCGCACTAAGGATACGTCAAGATCAGGCGAGCGACCACTATGTTTGCCGAGGGGCTTTACCAAGCTGATTTTCCAACGATCTAAGTTGCCGGGCTTATACAGTGTGAGGCTTAGCGCCTCTTCTCGGTTCGGTAGTCTATGAGCTTCGACAAATTCCCGGAAACGTTTATCCATAAGCACTTCAGCTATCTTCCATAGCTGTGCGCTTGCCTCTGCTTGCTCGGCAACCGACGGCTCGGCGCGTGCGTTAAAAGGCTCGATAAAATCGGGTAAAGCGTTATCGTCGATAGAAGATTCGTGATCAGACATAGGCGTACTTGAGTTAAGCACTTTAGGAAATGTTTGCTGTTTTGTCAATGTGGTTCTGGTTTGACGCGCTTGAGATTTGTAAGCCAGGTTGCAGTGTTACACCGCTGCGCTGTGGTACAGTAGTGGCACATGGCTAGCTTAGTTATTGTTTCGAACCGTTTGCCGGTGAGCGTTAGAAAAGAAGATGGAAAACTCGTGGTGTATTCCAGCGACGGTGGGCTTGCTACCGGCCTTTCGAGCTACACCAAACGTGCCGGCACGAAATGGATTGGCTGGCCGGGGCTACCAAGTGACAGCTTAAACGAACACGAGCGGACAGAAATAGCCCGATTGCTTAAAAAATACCGCTGTTACCCCATCTTCCTTACTAAAAAACAGATTGATGAATTTTATAACGGCTATAGTAACGGCGTGTTGTGGCCACTGTTTCACGACCTGCCCCAGCATGCCGGGCATACGCACAAGAACTGGGAGGCGTACCACCAGGTAAATAATTTATTCGCGGCCGAAACATTAAGACTGAGTGAAGCTGGCAACACCATTTGGGTGCACGATTACCAATTACTGCTAACGCCCACAATGATTCGCACCGAACGACCGCATGACCAAATAGGATTTTTCTTGCATATTCCGTTCCCTGGCCTTGACGCACTACGCAAGCATTCGCACGCCCGTTCCCTGCTGGCGGGCATGCTGGGGGCAGACCTGATTGGTTTTCATACCATTAGTTACACCGAGCATTTTCTGGAAGCTTGCGCAGGGCTGCAAGTCGGCACGCGCGCTGGCAACCAAATACTGCTGGACACCCGTGCCGTGCAGGCTACCGAATTTCCGATGGGCATCGACTATACCAAGTTTTCGCTGGCCAGCAAACGACGCAAGGTGCAAAGTGAGTATCGCATATTAGTACGCAAGTACGCAGGGCTCAAAGTAATTGCTACCGTAGACCGGCTAGACCCGACCAAAGGCTTTTTGGAACGACTCAAGGCGTACCAGACACTGCTTGCACGTAACCCGGCGCTGCTAGGCAAAATAGTGATGGTAATGCTGGCAATACCCTCGCGCGGCGATATCGCCGAGTACCAGAAACTGCGGCAGAAAGTTGAAGCGCTGGTGGCGGACATTAATGACAGTTTTGGCACAGCCACTTGGCAGCCGATAGAATTCCTGCATCAGACCATGCCATTTGAGCAACTTAGCGCATTGTACCAACGGGCCGATATTGCCTTTGTAGCGCCAGTGCGGGACGGCATGAATTTGGTGGCGAAAGAGTACCTGGCCAGCCAGAAGAACCGGGGAGGCGTGCTGGTGTTGAGCGAGACAGCCGGTGCAGCCGAAGAGTTGAAAGATGCCATACAGGTTAATCCCGCCAAGCAAAAAACATTGGTAGCTGGGCTAGCGAGCGCCCTTAGCCTGCCCACGCGTGAACTCCAGAAACGCACCGGCCGCATGCAGCGGCATCTACAAACCTATACGGTACACAAATGGGCCGATAGCTTTATGGATGCGCTACAAAAGCCACGGGCTATCCATCAGCTGGTGACGCGTCCGGTGAACCCGACAATATCGAAGCAAATCGTAAATGCCTACCGGCACTCCAAACGGCGCCTGCTGCTGCTGGACTACGATGGCGTGCTGGAATCGTTTCACAATGACCCGGCGGCCGCGACACCCACCAAGACACTTTTACAGTTACTGCAGAAACTTGGCAGTGACCCAAAGAACGACATTATGATAATTAGCGGCCGCAGCAAACACGATTTGCAAGCCTGGTTTGGAGATTTACCACTAGCCCTAGCGGCCGAACATGGCGCACTGCTGCGGCGCAAAGGCGGCAAGCAATGGCACAAAACGTCTTCGGCCGGAGCTACTGGCTGGCAACAAAAAGTCGTGCAGCTGTTTGACTATTTTGCAGATATGACGCCCGGTGCATTCGTAGAAGAAAAAGAATGGTCTACCGTGTGGCATTACCGCGCCGCCAAACCGTATTATGCTCAAAAAAATCTGGTGGCTTTACGGCGCTTGTCAAAACCGCTCGCTGCGCGCTACGGCCTACAAATACTCGAGGGCAATAAAGTGTTCGAAATACGGCCCGATGACGTCAATAAACGCCGTGCTGCGCAGGAATGGGTCATACACGACCACGATTTTATGCTGTGTCTGGGCGATGACGCCACTGACGAAGATATGTTTTCAGCCATGCCACCCCATGCCTACAGCGTTAAGGTGGGGCGAGGGGTTACGCTGGCGCGGTTTAGGGTAAGGGACGTTGGAGCGGTACTACGTTTGCTTGGCAAGCTTTAAGCCAATTTTCATTCAATTTTCAAAACTCTAATGGCCCAAACTAGAAGTAATTCTTGAAAAATGAGCACTAGCTCATGACACTCTTGCCATAACTGACGAAACTCGGTTTTACGTTCCGGTAAGGCTGTGTTTACCATACGCAGCCACTGCTGGGTTTCTTGCGCCTCTTTCTTGCAAATGTATATTTTGTTCCTAAATCATTCTTGGAACTTGCCCGATTCGCTTCCATATAATTTGCCCCAATGCTCGTAGCTGAGCGTATCAGCTGGTCGATAAGACTCTTTGTAATAGAATCTTGTTCAAAGCTACGACACAGCACGATTATATGCTCCCCAAAAAAGCAGCGGTTCGTTCTTCAAGATCAAATTTTGAAGAAGTTTGAGCCATTGAAAATTGTTTGCGTTTAGCGCAGTTTTTGGCAGCGAGGGCAGATGTGCGTGCCCCTGCCGGCGACGCGCAGCTTGATGATTTCTGTGCCGCAGCGCGGACAGGCTTGGCCTTCGCGACGAAAGACGCGGGCGAAACTAAGATAGCTCCCCCGCTTACCTTCGGCGTTCACATAGTTCCGATCCGACGAACCGCCCTTTTCTATAGCCAGGTTCAGTACATATTGTAGCTCAGCAAAGAGCGTTTTTATTTTTTTATTTGAAACATTTTTAACGAGCGTGCTGGGGTGGATCTTGGCTCCCCATAATGATTCGTCGGCGTATATATTGCCTACTCCAGCTAAGACGGTTTGGTCTAGCAAAGCCGCCTTTATATTGGTGTTTTTGCGCCGCTGGAGTCTGGCTGCTAACTCGCTGCTGGTAAATTCGCTACTAAGCGGTTCCGGACCAACCTTTTTCATAAAATCGATATTTGGCACCTCAAGCGTGGGCAGCAATCGCACCCAGCCAAACTTACGCTGATCGTTAAAAAATAGTTTGCTGCTATCGGTAAAGGTAAACGCTACGCGTGTCGATTTATCTGGCAGCTCATGGATTAGGCTATCGTTCGGATGCCCTGCCCCAAAACGAACCTCGGTTTCGTTGTCGTTCCGGGCGCGCCCCGGAATCCAGTCATTTTTTTGTTGCGAAGCAGCTATTTTACTACTAGATTCCAGCCTCCGCTGGATTGACAGGGGTCTACCCACGAACACCATTTGGCCGGTCATTTTCAGGTGAATAACCAATGTGTAGTCGCTGGAAAAATCTATCATGAGCACCTTGGCACGCCGGCGAACATCGGTAACAGACGCGCCGACTAGAAATTCCTGCACGTCGGCAGGTGCAGTGGGAAAGCTTTTGGGGGTATCGTGCTGCACCGATTGAAGGACACGGCCGGGCAACAACTGGCTTAACCCAATCCTGACTGTTTCGACCTCTGGTAGCTCTGGCATAGCTACATTGTATCAAGCTATACTACTTAGCAATGGATGGCTTAGGAGACATACTGCAGCGCAAAGACTTTGACGAGCCGCCTGAAGTGCGGGGCATAAAGGAATATGTGCGGCGCTACTATGACGCCGAGGTCAAGGTAACGGTGCAGGCGCATGGAATTATCGTAGGCGCGCGCAGCGCAGCGCTGGTGGGTTCACTGCGGCTAAACCTGCCCAAGCTACAGGCGGCTGCCGACACCGAAAAACCCATCCGCTTTCGAATCGGCTAACAACAATCACTCTTCCATATTGCGTTGCGGTAAACCCTTCTGCTGCAGATAGCATGCCCGACCGGACATGCTATCTGCATAGGCGTAGGTTGTATTGGTTGGGGCTAGGAATTTGAGAGGACGAGCGCAAGATCACGTTTGAACTGTTCAAATTCTGTATACACAATGGCCTTCATACCGACGGCCCGGGCGGCTTCGCAGAATTCGTCTCGGTCATCGATAAAGACACACGCATCACAGCGCACGCCGAGTTGTTCAGCGGTGATTTCGTAGGCCTGCGGCTCTGGCTTGGCATAGCCAATCTCTGCCGAAGCCACCACTACATCAAAATATCTGTCTAACTCTTCAGGAGTAAACCGTATCTGCAAACTGCCCTTTCCGATATTGCTCAGTAGCGCTGTCTTGTATGGACCACGCAGTTTTAGAAGGTACTGCAGCAGCTCTTCGTTGCGTACTTCGCCGCTGCGTACTTGCGTAATGTACTCCTCTACCGATATGCCAAACAGTTTGGAAACCGTTTGGCGCGATTGTTGTACTTCTATCGTTCCCTGGTTGGCGGCGCGAATGACAGCCTTGACTTCTTTGACGGCCTGCGGATCGGTACGGCCCAACACCGCGCACATTTGTGACAACGCATCTGTTAATATAACGCCGAAGCAGTCGAAAATTATGGCTTTTGTCATAGTATTTTTGCGAGCTCCTTTTTAAGCGTCGGCACGTCGGTGTACACCAGGGCCTGCATGCCGGCAAAGCGGGCGCCGGCGGCATGGCGCTCTTGGTCGTCTATAAATACGCATTCCGCCACATCTACTTTTAACTTGCGAGCGATGGCTTCATACATTTCCACCTGCGGCTTCGTAAGGCCGTAGTGGTGCGACAAAATAATAGCGTCGAACAGCGTTTTTTGCTGGGATGTTAGTAGCTGATTGACGGCCTCGTCTTTGCTCGCATTGCTCAATATACCCAGCAAGTAGTGCGGCTTTAGCTCGCTTGTGATGTAGTGCAGCAGTTCGTCATTTACGAGGGTGTGTTCCAGCTGGTATCGGACGGTGGCTTCGCTTTCGCCCGTTTTCTTGGCGGTAAAGCGAATGAGTTCGGTGTAATCGGCCGTGCCCGCATCTACCCGCCGGCCCAGTTCAAATACTTCGGTCCAGGTGCCTTCCCGCTCACGAAAGTGCTTGGCTTTAAAGGCCTGCCAGCCATTGAGCGCGAGCACTCCGTACAGGTCAAAAATAACTGCCTTAGAACCCATTTTTATATCTTTTACGGTTAGTATGAGCGAGCCTAAGGCATGCCAGAGCTATCGAACAGGAGGATGCGCTGAAAACGAGTTCAGGGTAAACTCCACGGTAGTTACAACGACGAGCGGTCGGTACCACTGGTGTCACCAGGCCTGTTCGTAACGGGGGAAAGATATGGAATGGGTTTTTACTCACCTTGCTATTGTAGCAGGCGGCTAGAAGCCGAGCGAAACACGGCTGGTCAGTTCAGCCCAGTCTTTTTGGGGTATTTGCAGCCGAATCAGCCGCAGGACATTGTTGGTACTGCCCTGGAAGGTACCGCCTACTTTACAACTGGTGGCCCAGTATTTAAACAAGTCGCTCTGCCCGTCATTAAATGTAAACACATAGCGATCACCGAACGGGCATGCTCCACGGTAGTCGGCGAGAGCTTTGTCGCTGCTGCCTTTGGAAAAATTCATCAGTTTTAGCGACTGCAAAAATACGCCGTAGGCTGCGCTGTTATTGCTGTACGTACGCGTGTTTAACAGATTGCCCTGGTAACCCTGCATAACCTCAATTTGGTTCTGCGTTTGGCTCACCGTAATGCGTACTTGACGGTGATCTTGATCTATTTGGGTTGGTGCCGCATCAACAAGAAGCGTAACGGTAGATGCCGTGTTGGAGTAATCTGCAAGATTTGTTGGTATGGGCGCTTTGCTACCACCACCAAAAATCTTAGAAATAACTACGATAATAAGGATAATTAGGCCCAGCCCAACTAGGGCGGCTAAAACGATTCGAATCCAGCCTCTGTTTTCCATAACGTTTTCATTATATCACAAATACAAGCATAATGCAACACTTATGGTTACAGCCGTACTTTGCTGCCTACGACCACCCTCCGGGGAAAATCTTGCGGTTTGTAATCAACTGCGGGTTTACAGTCTCGCTCCGGACCCCATCTAAGCCTAGTGAACCTAAGGCTCTCCTGTTTTCTTCTCGTATTTCGCCACTGGGCAACCTTGTATTGGCCCACTCGGCAGCCGCTTGGATACCCTGTTTTATGTAATCCGCATCACCAGCTTGCATTGTTGCTAAGGACATCGTCTACCCTCCTTCTGGGCCCTTTGCCTACTTGGGCATGACTAACTATCGATTACGATTTCTCCGGTTGGATCGAGCCGGTGCTGATCTACTTCTTGAGAGTCTCCCCCGTCATCACCAAGGTTTTGTGCCTCAATGCCGACCCGTCCCACGGCCCCCAAGGTTTCCTGGCCACGGAGACCCTGAAGCCCTTTCTCTACCGCTTTCCCTGTTTTAAAGCTTCCTTCCTCCATATCCTTCTCCCATTTACAAGCAGAGATTAGTATCCCGTAAAAAGCGCTTATGCTCTGTAAGAATTCCCCGGTCGAGCGGGCCCCAGCTACTGGCAGTAACCGGCTTTTTGTAGATATGCCTTCAGACTGTTGTTATTGCAGGCTTGGTTTTGCACGTCCAGCGTTTGTGAGGTTTTAGTCTGGAAATCGGTGATTTTCTGCGTGCTAGTACGAATATAACTGACGGCCTCGAACATCAGAAAGCCGGTTATAGCCAGCGTAGCTAAAAACAACACGCCGAATAACGATACCCAGAAATTCAGTATCTTAACTTGCCGCACCAATTGTTTGAGTAAAACTTCATTTTCCATAATTTATAGTATAGCTATTTTCTGGCAGAAATCTTCCGGATATCTTACTGCCAATAGCTCGGCGGCGGCTTTGGCCGCAAACCAATCGTAAGCCTCTTCCGCGTCGAGCACGATTTCGATATTTTCCGGAACTTCTACTTCGTAAGGTATCAGCACGAGTGGCACTTCCCTGTCGCCAACGGGAATAGTTACATTGGAAAGCACGGCGCATAGCTGCTTTGGTTTGCCGCTGTATGCAAAACCTGTTTCTTCTTTGAGCTCGCGGCGGAGCGTCTGCTCAAATGTTTCACTGGGATCCATCTTTCCGCCCGGCAAATCCCAATGACTCGGCCTGTCACGCCAGGCAGGAAGTTTCAGTAGCAAGATTTTGCCGTCACTCCGCCGCATAAGCCCCTTGATACCGATCTGAAACAACTGCTCCGCCATAATTACTCCCTAATTTCTGGATATTTTATGGGTTCGGCGGCGTAGTAGTCGGCCCATGTATCGCCATCTGGTACGCTGACTTGTGTTACAAAAATTCGGTCCTTGAATGCGCCCCGTTTCTCGCGGCGTTCTTGCTGTAGGCTTCGTAACCTTTCAAAGTCAGAGCCCAACTCGCCAGCTAGTGCCTCGACGACTTCGAGCACATCGGCGAGCTCTTTCAGGGCTTCTTTGGTGCTGTCTAGCTTGAACTCGTTTGCTTCCTCGACAAGTTTGGCGGCCAAGGCTTTTAGATAAGCTTCGTCGCTTAGCCTACGATACAGAACGTGGTGCCCAAGGCGTTCCATATCAGGCAAAATTTTATCCCTCACTAATTTATTCAGCACAAACGTTCTCATCGCTTACCCACCGAAAACTGCCACGTTTCTTGGGTAACTAGATTGTAGATGTACGCACAGGCTTTGCGCCAGTTTTGACGGGAATATTCGAGATTGCGCATCCGAAGGTACAAATCAGGCTCAAGCCGGTTTACATTGCCGATAAACTGCCGTAGAGCCTGCGCCTGCGTGTCTGGAAACTGAAGGCTACGTAACCCCTCAAACGTTTCTCCGACTGATTGAATCCTGCGGTCATGGAGCGCGCCCATAATCATTTCCAAAGCATAACCATCGGGCCCAAGTGTGGTTGCGGTAAAGCCGTTCCCTTCTTTCTTGGCTACACGGTAGTGTTCGGGGATGCGTGGCGACGGCTCGTGACTATACGAAACAAATAATCCTGTCGCCATATTTCCAGTTGCCGCTCGAGCATACATACCTTGTAAATAGCACGCAAAAGCCTCGTCCCAAAACACACCAGTCCGTTTAGTTTCTCCCTGAAAGATGAATCCCGAGCGGTGTGTCATGCTGGGCTCTCCCTTACCCATGCGAAGCGTTACGGCGTGCTGCTTAAGGGCACCGTGGGCAAATTCGTGTACCAGCAGACTCCCGGCTTTGGCTTCACCGTTGTGCTGGAGACATTGACGGAAGGACTTTTCTCGCATAAGGATAAAACGGTTAAACTTCTCGGTTATAGCCATAACTTCGGTTTCGCCGTCCATATCTAGCTTGGGTAGTTTCTTACTCTCTCTCAAAAGATAGATAGGCGGCAAGGCCATAAAACCAATTCCCGCCATAAACTGCCTGGCACGCTTTTCCGACTCCCGAAATGGCCCGGGCTTATCTACTATCAGCTTGCGGGCGATGTCGTACTGGTGCGTGTCGGTGTGAATACCCTGGATAGTAGCTTCTACATCTGGTTCGTCGAGTGGCAGGCGATTCCACTGCTCGTCGAAGGCGTGAAAGTCGATGTTCGGCTGAACCGGGGCTCCTACTTCGTGTCTCATATTAGTATTACAGTTCGCCCCAGTTTTGACCAGTTGAGGTATCAACGCGCAGGTCGACGCCTAGCTCCGGGTAAATGGCTTCCATGGTAGATTTGAGCACTTCCGCAACTTGTTCGGCGTCGCTTTCGTCGCATTCCACCAAAATAGAGTCATGGATCTGCAATAGCTGCCGCGCGCCCTGGATATTTTCAAGCTTCTGGTCGACGGCTACCATGGCCAGCTTCATCAAATCGGCTTCGGTGCCCTGGATGGGCATATTCATGGCGGCGCGCTCCGCGCCACTGCGCACCATAAAGTTGCTGCTTTTGATATCTGGCATGGGGCGGCGGCGGCCCAGCAGCGTTTCTACGTATCCTTGCAAACGTGCTTGTTCTTTCAGGCCTTCCAGATAGCCTATCAGCGGCTTACGAATTTTGAAATATTGATCGATAAAGTGCTTCGCCTGCTCCATGCTCATGCCCGTCGCGGCTGACAAACCGTGCGGACTCATGCCGTACAACACGCCAAAGTTGACCGTTTTGGCGGCGCTGCGCATCTGTTTGGTCACATCTTCGGGGCTGCGGCCATATATTTCGGCAGCTGTCATGACGTGAATGTCGGCCCCACGGTTAAACTGCGCCACCATTTCGGCGTCACCGCTCATGGCAGCCGCCAGGCGCAGCTCGAACTGACTGTAATCGGCACTTACTAGGCGCTTGCCTTTGCCTGCCACAAAGGCGGTGCGGATGCGTTTGCCTAAAGCGGTGCGAACGGGGATGTTCTGCAAGTTCGGGTCGTTGCTGCTCAGCCGGCCGGTTTGGGCAACCGTGAGCGCAAAGGTGGTATGGACGCGGCTATGGCCATCTACTTGCTTGGGCAGCGTATCGACATAGGTATTTTTGAGCTTGGTGACCTCGCGGTACTGGCTGATGAGGTTGATGATGGGATGCAGGCCGCGCAGCTTGTCGAGCTCGCTCGCGGCCGTGCTATAGCCGGTCTTGCCCTTTTTGACGCCCATCACCGGCAGCTGCAAAGTGTCGAACAAAATGTCGGCTAACTGGCTAGGGCTACCGATGTTAAATTCTTTGCCCGCTTGTCCGTAAATTTCTTGTTCAAGGTCGGACACCGTGCCTTCGAGCTCATCCGAAAAACTGTGCAAATACTCAACATTGAGCTGGATGCCCTGGTGTTCCATGCGGGCCAGCACGGGGATAACCGGCCACTCAACCTCCGCCGCCAGCTTCGGCAGCTTGGGCATCTGCGCCATGGCTTTGACCTGCCCGGTGTACAGAGCACGGATGGCGGCAATGATTTCGGGGGCGCGGGCCATAAGCTCCTGAGCGTCAATGTCTTCGAACGGCGACCCGTCGTAGCCGAGGTCGGTATGGACCAGACCGGTAAGCGTTTGCTCGCGGCGCAGGCTATCAATAAGAAACGCCCCTATGAGCACGTCGTGGCCGACGGGCGGCAGGGCGGTGACACCTAGTTCCATAAGCACTTTGAGCGTTGCTTTTACGTCGTAGCCAACTAACGATCCACCATTAACGATTAACGAGGCTACTGCTTCGTGGTCTAGTTTGGTGAGGTCTAGAGTGTACGTGTCTGTTCCGTCCAGGCTTAGGATAAGCACCAGCGGGTCGTGGCCGTGCTTGCCTGCCGCCCGCGAGTGTAGATACAGCAATCCGGATTTGGGAAATGGGATTTGAGCGAGCATATCGACCGAATCAATAATGGTGTTTTTGCCTGATGCAAGACTAACGCCCGCCGTATTGGCTTGGTGCTCACTAACGGCGATCTGCATCACTTCTGGTAGCTGCCGCGCCAGACTCTTAAACTCAAACTTTTCGAGCAGGCGAAGGAGCTGCTCGGGCTGGCATTTGCTGCCGTCTACCTCTTCTAGATTGAGCGTAAGCGGTGCGTCAGTCCAAATTTCGGCCAGCTTGTGGCTTAGGTAGGCCATGTCTTTGTGCGCCACCAACTGAGTGTGGGTTTTGCCGGAAATAAGCTCGATATTTTCGTAAATGCCATCGAGTGTCTGGTGATCGGCCAGGAGCTTTTTGGCCGCCACCGGGCCCACGCCGGCGACGCCCGGAATATTATCGGAGCTGTCGCCAACTAGCGATTTGTAGTCCAAAAACTGGTGCACACCAATGCCGTATTTGGCTTCGAAACTTTTCGGACTGTACAGTTCGATGTTGCTAAAGCCCGTCTTAAGCGCATACACATGCACGTGGTCGTTCACGAGCTGCAACATATCGAGGTCGCTAGTAATTAGCAGTGTCTCGATGCCTCTAGCCTCCGCCTGGACGGCCAGCGTTCCCAAGATATCGTCAGCTTCGTAATCATCCAGCTCGTACAGCGGCCAGCCAAAGGCCTGCAGCAGTTCGTGCAGCAGCGGAATTTGCTCGTAGAAATCGGGAGGAGCTGGTTTGCGGCCAGCTTTGTATTCGGGGTAGAGTTCCAGCCGGCGACGGATGTTCGTTTTGGGCTTGTCCCAGGCAACGGCGACATAATCAGGCTTAAGACGCTTAATAACTTCCAGCGCCATGGTGGCAAAGCCATATACGCCACCGGTGGGCGTACCATCTTTTGTGCTCAAACTGGGCATGGCGTAATAGCCGCGATAAAACACGCTCTTACCATCTATAACTGCCAGCTTTTTCGGGGCTTCTTGTGCCAAAACTATTACTCCTTTTGTACCAGTATAGACTACTGTTGAAATGCGGTATACTAGGTGTTAGTAACTAAACATAAACATGACTAAACTACACCATCACTTACAACGCCATTTATATCTGCAGCCACACAAGCATACGGGCAAACTGCTGCACCACCGACATACCTCGTACCGGGGTTTGATAGTAGTGTTTGGGCTGGCTGCGGCCAGCATTTTGGGCATGCACCAAATGGCAAAAGCCACGGCCGAATCATTCGTAAATGTGTACGCTACCATGTCTGTGACTATGCCACAGCAACCCGCCAGCATAAGCCTGCCAGGAAACGGCACTACGGTAACCACAGCTCAAACTGCGGTCGCTGGCTCATG
Source organism: Saccharimonadales bacterium (SeqCode) (assembly GCA_038207115.1). Classification (GTDB taxonomy): domain Bacteria; phylum Patescibacteriota; class Saccharimonadia; order Saccharimonadales; family UBA4665; genus JAJZCD01. Next base: position 37,501 of record JBBRAC010000006.1, on the reverse strand, counting down.
CCCCCTTGCCACACCCCAGGTGGCGATTGCCCTAGTCGTAGACGGCGCCGAAAGTGGCTCGAGCGTATGTGGCAGCAATAATAATTTCGTTATTAGTACCACCCTAACACCGGGCGCACACCACCTGGTAGCACGCGTGTACACCATCAATAACGACCGCGGCAAAGACAGCCAGCCGGTAGCAGTAACCTCCCGTTCCGCAGGGGTGACGGCTAGCCTAACACCGCTATTCATTGTGGCCGACCAACCCGTAACTTACCTGGGCAGCGACCCAAACACCGTGTGGAGTGGCAAGGTTTTGGGCGACTTGACTGCAGCCCGGGCACTGGTAGATTGGGGAGATGGCGCACGAAGTACCTACCGCGTCTCTGCGGGACATCTTTCGTACAGCCACCGATTCGCTAGCCCTAGTTCGCACAACGTACGGATTACGGTAGTCAACGCGGCTGGGACGACCCAATCGCAGCAATTTGCGTTTGCGGCCTACCGTAAAGCACCCGCACCCCTTGCAGCCGGAGCAACCAGCAGCCGCTCGGCTGGCAATTCGACCCTATTTGGGCTATACGGCTTATTTTTGACGGCCCTGTCGCTGTGCGGCATCTTATCGATACTGGAACACAAAAAACAACCCGAAGCAGCACTAGAACATGCCCGCACGAATTAACAAACCACCCCACTTTCTCCATCGGCACTTGCATCTGCAACACCGCAGCCACACAGGTCACGTGCTGCACCACCGGCACACATCGTACCGCAGTTTAGCGCTAGTACTCGGCCTGGCCGGTGCGTTTATAGCCGGGTTAAATATACTGGCCAGCGTAACGGCCGATTCGCTGTATGTGTACGCCCGCAACCCCGCGCCCATCCCTACCTCGGCCGCCGTCATTACCGACCCTACCGACAATGCCGTCCTACACAGTTCGCCAGTAACGGTCAGCGGCACCTGCCCAGTCATAACGCCGCGGGTAATCGTGGTGATACTCGTGGACGGCCAAGAAACGAGTTCGGTCGCCTGCGACGCCAGCTACACCTTTTCAGTTCCGGTTGATCTAAGCTATGGCGACCACACGCTGATTGCCAGAATCTACACCATTACCAATGATCGTGGCCCGGATAGCACACCGGTGCATGTCCACTACCCTGCGCCACCTGCCCCGCCTACCCCTTCCAGCCCAAGGCTACCGTCTACTCTGACTGCGCCCCGGGGCACACCAACAAACACTCCAGGCGGAAGCTCTAACGGCCAGAGGTTGGTCATTATCAGCCGCCAGCCGTTCATCGTTTACGGCCCATCAAAAGATGCTGTCTGGATTGGTCACATCAGCGGTGGTACCCCGCCATACCACCTCCATATAAATTGGGGCGACAACAAGAGCGACAACTATTCAGTAGATGGTTCCGAGCAATATTTCCACCACCACTACCGTATTGCGCAAGCCTACATAGAGATTCTGAGCGCCACCGATAAGGTCGGTGCTCGAGCCACCTCGTACATTGCCGCGGTAACCCCCTACCGAGCGCCGGTTATAGCTGGTCCGCTCAGCACTCCCGGCTCGCCTTGGGGCGGCTCGACCATGCTTGGAATTTACGGACTCTACCTGCTACTTCTTGCTTTCTTTGGCTACCTCTGGGTGCGTCGCCACAAATTTGCCTATGCCAAGGTTGCCCAGAACTCTAGCCGGACCGCAGCCACTCAACGCCGAAGGCAAGGCCGCCGCTAATGAGCTCAAAACGTAAGCGCTGGCTTATATTAATCCTGGTAGCTGCCCTGCTGGTGGGCGTCGCTATATATATACTGCTACGGCTCATGGACACCACATCGAACGGCACGGTACACGTGGGCGCGCCACCGAGCGACCAGCAGACCGCACAGCCGCTCAACATCGACACGCCGTACTTCTCTACCCTGTTTCCAGCCGGATTTTCGCTAAAGCGACAGACAGCTACGCCAGCTGCCGCTCAAACCCACTTGCAGCTGCTAGCCGCCACTAGTGGCGCAGACGGCCAATCGGCTGCCTTTACCGTCGGCGAAATGCCCTCGGGGGGCATGACTGAAGTCGGCGATTACCACCTACGTGCCGCCCAAACCAGCTCCTACCAGCCCTATTTTCCTGCCAATCTGCCAGCCGGCGCAAAAGCGTTTCGAACCGCCTCTGCTCCAGCAGCGTTTACGGTGTTTTGGTCGCACGCCGGTCAGTACTACCTACTGGCTTTTACCAGTGATGCCAGTGATACCTACGGCCAGCTATTGCAAACGTATTTACAGGTAATAGCGGCCTGGCAGTGGAAGTAAGGTTCAGAAATACTGAAGCCGTTATACATTCTACAACATGTGCAGACCTATCCCCCAGATACAGAACGAGTTGTACACAAGCGGCCTCATACATATTGCTTACGGTAATAGTATCCTGTACACTCTAAGTAGATAAAATTTACATAAATACTAGGAAATAATATGTTTCTAACAAAAAACAAAAAACTGCTCCACTTATCACTTGCTGCATTTATGGCAGTCAGCGCCCTAACTAGTCTGGGTCTCATTCAACACGCCCAGGCAGCAGCCCTCAGTCAAGTCTTTGTAAGATTTGACCGAATGAAGGTCAGCACCGGCACTACTGGCACTGTCTGTGCCAAGCCAACATCTGTGGCCACCGAAGGCAAGGTGGTGGTCACATTTCCCACGGGCTACGCGCTTGGCTTATTTGGTACCTTTACCGTCAATACTACCAATACTTCTTGGCCCACCGGTGGCACGATCTGGCCTGGCATTACCGCTCCAGCCTCAGGGGCAGATATTTCCGGCCAGGCAGTTACTTTTGGTAGCACCGACCTCACGGTAGGCACGCTGTATTGCTTCAACTGGGCAACTGCTGGCGCAGTAACTCAACCTGGTAGCGCCAATCCAAACGAGTTAGGCACGGTAGCTACTCAAACAGGCGCTTTGGCCGCTATTGACTCTGGTCAATATGCCACAGCAACTATCACTGACGATCAAATCGTCGTTAATGCTACTATTCCCCCACTATTCTCGTTCGCCCTGAGTGGCAACACCGACAACCTGCCTGCCCTAGGGACGGCCACGATATCAACCAGTCCGACGCCCCGAACTGCTACCCTGAACACCAATGCCAAGAATGGCTGGATGGTGTGGGCAAAAGATGCCAACACGGGCCTGAACTCCGCAACCGCTGCTAAGACCATTGCCTCGACCACTCCGGGTACTGTCAGTACCTTGACGGCTGGCACAGAAGGATATAATACTGGGGTTACCAGTACACTTACGAGTGGCGCCGCGATAACTGTCGATCCAGCTTTTATCGGTGCCGCGTCCAAAGGTGGAGGGCTCGACACAACCCTGAGGCCGCTAGCCACTGCTGCCGGTGTCGCCAATAATGCCGTACTGACTCTTACTAACAACGCTGCTATTAGCGGCGCAACCCCGGCAGCACCCGATTACACCGATACTATCACCGTCATCGGCGCCGGATTGTTCTAGAACAGATAAGCCAATACGATATTAAACCGCGGCTGCATGCAGCCGCGGTTTTGCTATTATTTGACTGGCCTCGGGGTGTTTTGTGTCGCACGCAATCGAGACTTACATAAAAAGTATAGCGAGCACGACGTAAAGCTATATACTTAAGAGTAATGGTTGTGGAACGTAATGTAGGTAAACGAGGGAGAGTGCTAGTTAGTAGCCTAGTGGCATTGGGGCTATTGGCCGCGAGCGTGCCAACCTCTGCCGCTACTCCAGCCGTCCCCAGCGATTTCAACCTGCAAGTCACTCCCTCGCCGCTGGTAACCTCGGTAAAGCCGGGCGTTACAAGTCAGGTGGAGCTTAAGGTGCGAAACAGTGGCAGCGGTACCGAAGCACTCAAAATTGAGCCGCGTAGCTTTAAGTTCGATAGCAAAACCGGCAAAGTGAGTCTACAGGACACCACGCCGCCTTCGGTAACACCTTGGGTCAGCTTTTCGGCTCCAAAATTTACCGTGCAGCCCGGCCAGTGGTATAGCGAGCAGGTCAGCTTCAACTTTCCTAAAGACGCGGGCTTTAGCTATAGCTTCGCGCTAGTCATAAACCGGCAGAACAACCCGAAGCCGGCCGATGGAACCAGAGCCATAAACGGCTCGCTTGCCGTGTTTAGCCTGGTAAATGTGGACCGGCCTGGGGCAAAAAGCAGTATAAGCGTGGCTAGCTTTACCACCAGTAAACGCTTGTATGAGTACCTACCTGTAACGGTCGACGTACGATTCCGCAACACCGGCAACACCATTGTCCAGCCTTATGGCAACATCTTTATGCAGCGCACTGCCAACACCAAAACCCCTATGGCAACCTTAAAGGTAAACGAAGCCCAAGGCTACATCTTGCCCGGTACCGAACGCACCGTAAGCGCGCAGTGGAACGACGGCTTTGCGACGTACCAGCCTTTGGCCCAAGCAAATGGCAGTACCAAGCAGCATGTACACTTGAATTGGAGCAAGCTGTCCGACTTTCGCATTGGCCGCTACACCGCTAAGCTGGTGGCCGTCTATAACGATGGCCAGCATGATGTGCCCATAGCGGGTACGGTGACATTCTGGGTGGTGCCTTGGCGTGCTATATTGGGCACAATCATCCTGCTGGTGCTGTTGTACCTGTTCTTCCGCTGGCGTGGCAAGCGACGCACCGAAAAGGCCGTCAAGCGCGCTCTAGCGGCTCACGAAGCCGCTCAAAAAAACCGCGGTCCGCCCACAGAGGAGTCGAAAGCATGATCTGGCGACGTCTAGGTTTTTTGTATGCTTGCCTGCTCGGCCTTAGTTCTTTGGCTACCCCTGCCCTAGTCGCGGCCGCAACCGTCCCCAACGATTTCAACCTGCAAGTTACCCCTTCGCCGCTGGTGACCACCGTGAAACCCGGCGTTAAAAGTCAGGTGGAGCTTAAGGTGCGAAACAGTGGCAGCGGTACCGAAGCACTCAAAATTGAGCCGCGCAGCTTTAAATTCGATAGCAAAACCGGCAAAGTGAGCCTCGAAGACACCACGCCTCCCGATATCGCCGCCTGGATTAGCTTTTCGCAGCCCAAATTTACGGTGAACCCGGGGGAATGGGCCACCGAGCAGGTAATCTTTAGCGTGCCTAAAGACGCTGGCTTTAGCTACAGCTTCGCGCTAGTCATAAACCGGCAGAACAACCCGAAGCCGGCCGATGGAACCAGAGCCATAAACGGCTCGCTTGCCGTGTTTACGCTGGTAAACGTCGACCGTCCGGGGGCTAAGAGCGATTTACAGGTTAGCAGCTTTACCGCCAGCAAAAAGGTGTACGAGTACCTGCCCTCTAACTTCACGGTACGCTTTCACAATGTGGGCAACACCATTACACAGCCATACGGCAATATCTTTATCGGCCGTGGCAGTAACGCTGCGGCACCCATGGGCTCACTGGTAGTTAATGAAACCAAGGGCTATATATTGCCCGGCACCGAGCGGACCATTAGCGCCCAGTGGAGCGATGGCTTCCCGGTGTACCGGACCACTGCTGGACCAGACGGTAAAAGCAACCAGAAACTGGTCTGGAACTGGGGTAATTTATCCAAACTGCGCATTGGCCGCTACACCGCCCATTTGGTCGGCGTGTATAACCAAGCCGGGCATGATGTACCCATAGAGGGTAGCGTCAGTTTTTGGGTGATCCCCTGGAAAATCCTACTTGGCTTACTCTTAATAGTGCTGCTGGTATTGTTTGCCTTGTTCATGGTGGGACTGTTTATCTTCCGGCGCTTGCAGCGACGTAGCGCTCATAGACGACAGAAAAAAGCCGCTAAATCGTCCGCCAGTTCGGCCGAACCCGAGAACAAACTCTAAGTTTTCTTACTGTTTATGTTAAACTGTGCTTAAGCATACTTTCGTAGCGATTTAATAAGAAAAATTACAACAAAGAACATATGGGCAATAACGTACGCGAACGCTTCAATCAAGAAGTCACGCGCAAACAATTTCTACAGTATATGGCCGGGGCACTACTGATGGTGTTTGGCTTGAATAACCTTGTCTCGCTGCTGCTCGGCAGCAAACCGGGCCACAAAGTGTTTTTGCAGCCAAGTGGCGCTGACCACCACGGCTTTGGCAGCAGCAAATTCGGCGCCTAAACAGTATTGTGGGCGGAATTAGATTCCTCCCCTTCCTGCACAAGGGCGCAATAGCGTATAATTAGCCATAAGCATGGCCACGCCACAACGACTTCCTATTGTAAACAGCGACGACGGTGTCTGGGGCGATATCATCCGCCAGTATCTCAAGAAAGAGCACTACGACGACGGCACCGATAACGCCGTTAATGGTGGCCACCAGACAGTAACTATCCGTCCCGGCACGGCTAGCGCCGGTACTGCCCCGCTCAAATTTGCATCCGGCACCGTACTCGGCACGCCCGAGGCTGGAGCGGTCGAATTTAACTCCGACAGCTTGTACTTTACGATCACCACTGGCACGGTGCGCAAAAAAGTCGCCATCTACGATGACAGTTCCGGCGCAACCGGCGACCTCCACTACCGTGACAGTTTAGGCAACTTCGTCCGCCTGGGCCTGGGCAACAGCGGCCAAGTGCTAAAAGCCGGCGCAACACCAACTTGGGGCTACACCAACAGCGGCTTTGCCACCCCGGCAGCCATCACCGGCACAACCTACACCGTTGGCACTACCGACACCGTAGTACTAGCCAACGCTACCAGCAACAACGTGACCATTACCCTGCCGGCGGCAGGCAGTTTTGGCGGCTACCGGTTTTACATCAAACGCACCGACAGCACTGCCAACAACGTATCTGTTGCCCGCAGCGGCAGCGACCTCATTGACGGTGCTGTAAGCCAGAGTCTTCCGCTGCAGTATCAAGCAATAGCCGTAGTCTCTGACGGCTCAGCTAACTGGTATATACTGTAAGGGTTAGATATGGCGTATATACCCCCTCTCAATGGCGGCAGAATTAATGCAAGCTTAAGCGGCAACAACACCGCTGGGGCTCTTGCGGCCATTTCCACGGGCACAATGTACCTGGCCGGCGGCAATAACATTACGCTAAGCCAGAACGCCAACAGCCTTACCATCTCGGCTGCGAACGCCATTGCCCAGAGCAACCAGACCTTGGGCTTTACGGCCACAGGTAACACCGTCCAGAATACCACGGCCACATTTGATGCCCGGTTTATGACTCTGAATGGACTGGGCGCGGCAAGCGTCGGCTTCTCCAACGGTTCAATCCAGATTTCCGGTGCAACGACATTCGCTGCCAGCAACCACAGTCACGGCAACCCCACCCTGAACTTGACGAACCTTAGCGGCACTACCGCCAGCGCTAGCAATGGGTTGACGCTGTCATTATCTGGCCCAACGATGTTTGACGGCGGCGTCTCTAACGCCGTAGCCGGCGGATCAACGTTTGGCACAATGGGTACGAACCTGACGGGTGGCCTGATTTTCTACGCCGGGAGCAACATCGGCCTTAGCCAATCAACCGATGGCGGAAGCAATGCCAGCATAACCATCCAGGCCGCCAACGGCGGAGCTGGCGGCGCAGCTTTTAGCGCTGGCACACAGTCAGTAAATACGGGTACTGTTAACTTCGCCAACAGCAACGGCGTAACCTTTGGGATGAGTGGCAGCAACCAGATTACCGCATCAGTTGCTGCGGGTGGCGGTGTTGCTCTGTATGATGGCGTGGCGAGCATAACCAGTGGCACTGGTCGAATCTCGGCCGGAGGCGCACTGACAGCTTCCATCAATGGCCAGACCTTGAGTCTCAACGCACCCGCCGCTTCCAGCCTAGTAGGCGTAAACGGCATTAGCATTGCTACCAGCGGTAATACTATTTCGATTTCCGGCCCAACGATTGCCCCATCCCTCATAAACTTCTCCGCCGGTACCACAAGCGGCAACATTGGTTCGGTAGTGTTTAATAACAGCAATGGCATGAGTTTTGGGTTAAATGGCTCGGCAATCACCGCTTCTTATGCAGGTGGTGGCGGTGGAGTTGCCCTGGTAAACGGTGCCCAAACATACAGCAGCGGCTCCGTTAACCTGGTGGCTAGCGGCGCTCTGACCCTAAGTTCTCCAAACGCATCATCACTCAATCTCTCTGTCCCCGCCACTTCCAGCATAGTAGGCGTAAATGGTATCAGCGTTTCTGGCGCTGGCGGTATTATTAGCATCGACGGAGCCCCCTTAGCTACCCTCGCTGGAGGCTTCACGCTTTCCTACTACAACCCACAGGACGCCTACGTCCAAATAAATGGCCAGCAAGGTCAAGGTACGTTACACATGCAACCCACTCCTATACCAAACGTAAGCTTCGATAGAATTATATTTCCGCTTATCTTTACCGGTGCCAGTAACTCCACTGCTTCTATTAGCCTTTCAATGTACGCTGGAATTTATACTAGGAACGCATTGACACTTTCGCTGCTCTCAAGTTTCTCGACTTCCAATGCACTGACGCACTCTGGCACCGCTAACAGTTCTCAAAATGTTGGCCTAAAGATGTTTACAATGGGAGGAGGTGGGTTAGTAACAGAAGGAGCGTATTTCTTTGGGATATTGTCTAGAAGTGCCTCTGCTGGTGGTAACGCATCAATTTCACAGATTCTTGCATCTCAGCAAGCCACTAACTTGGGTGGCTTTTGGGGGCAAGCCCCAAATGCGTCCATACAATATACTCGCGGGCTTGGTACTTATTCGGCGACTCTTTCAAGTATGCCAAGTTCGGTCGCTTTTTCGGATCTTCGTGGTACCGGTTCGAACGTTTTACGACAGCCAATGTTTTATCTAGTAAACGGAACGGTCTAAAGGGTTCCCTTAACAGAATAGATAGATATACAGCATGCGCTTTTAGAGGTTGAGCCTAAAGAGTGTTATTTTGTGACAGTTTGGGTTCCCAAGGTTTTTCTGGAAGTTAAACCTCTAAAATTAAAGCGATGGGTATTTATTGTGTGGCATAATAAAAGGAGCATGATTAATCTAGCTCTTATTTCAGCACAGGCCTCGGTTTGCAGTTCGGGTTCCACATCGATCCAATCAAGCGCTTCACCTCCGTGCACTCTTAACTATCCTGAACGGTACACATAATGGCCTTAGCAGTCGACGCCACCAGTAGTGGCACAAACGTAACGGCACAGACAGCTGGTAACACGACCACCGTTTCACATGTCATCACCAGCGCAACTGTATTAGTTGTCTCAATATCCGCTTGGGATAATGGTGGTGTAGGCACTGGCTGCTCGGGCGTAACGTATAACGGAATAGCCATGACGGCAGTAGGTAACAGCACGGGCAGTACCGGCACTTCGACCGGCTCTTTTTATACTGAACAGTGGTACTTGCTGGCCCCGGCCACGGGTACACACAACATTGTAGCTACCGTGGCAGGCAAAACGGATAAGCTGGGACTATCTGGCATCAGTTTTAGCGGCGGCAGTACCGTTACGGCGATAGATGTTAGTAGCAAAACGTTTGGCACCAGCGGTACGTATCTGGCAGGGGTGACAACGACAGTGGCTAGCGAATACCTCGTGGATTGCATCAGTCACCTCTCCACTAATAGTCCGTCGAGCCACACTGGCACTCAGATATATACTGATGCCGCGAGCAGCACCTCTACCGGTTCGCAGTATTCCGCAGCAGCTCCGGCCGGGAACATCAGTATGAACTGGGTCTATCCAGATGTGGGCGATGAGGCTGCGTATTCAGTGCTGGCCGTAAAGGCAGTAAGTGGTAGCATGAACGCTCCAACATTTGTAGCGTCATATAGATCAGTCTACAACACCTTCACTACCCCAAAGACCTTATCAGTTACTACCCAGCCTGGTGATTTGGTGGTGGTCTACGCCGGCGCAGATTCTGGTGGTACCCCGAGCATAGCTACCCCGTCCGGCAATGGTATAACGTTTACGCTCTATCAATCGGTTTTAGTAGACTCCACCTGGTGCCTGGCTTACATTTGGGCGGGCGTAGACAATACCGGTGGTACCAACTGGACACTTACCGACACCATCAACACAGGAGGCATTAACTGGGGATTTAGCTGTCTGGTGTTTCGTAACAGTGGTGGCGTGGGAGCTTCAAACAAAGATAACCAAGATGGGTTTGCACCGACCATGGCACTCACGACCACCCAAGATAACAGCGCAGTCGTAGTATTTGCGAATGACTGGAACGGCTTAGATGGCACGTCCCGCACGTGGGAAACGGTAAATAGCATTACGCCTACAAACGGCAACGGGCTGGAACGTGACTACGCCGGGTTTGCGGGCTTGTACGAGAATTACGGAGCGTACTACAACAACGTCGGCTCGGCTGGGCCGAAAACCGTCGGGCTTACCGCCCCCGCCGGCCAAAAATACAGCATGGTAGCACTGGAAGTAAAGGGTCAGGCGTTTACGGGCGTCAACATCGTCTGGCTCATGGCGTGATATAATCGGTAGACAATGGGAGCACCACAAATACTTGTGCCGGATAACGCTGGGATTCATAACGCCAGCGATTATGCGACACGCCTCGAAAAGGAAAAGACCTACCGCGACCTCAGTACCATCATCGTCTGCCCTACTCGCGGTATGATTCCCGCGCGTATCGTGCAGAGTTGGCAGGGGCTCATCCGTCCCATGAACCAGAAAGTGCTCGGCCCGCTGTTTATGGAAGGCATGGAAGTCGGCGAGGCCTACAACCAAGTTATAAAAATGATTCTGGAAAACCCCGACCTAGCGAGCTTTAAGTTCATTCTCACGCTCGAGGAAGACAACGCGCCGCCGGCCGACGGCCTGGTAAAGCTGTACGAAAGCATCGACGAGTACGACGCCGTCGGTGGCCTCTACTGGACCAAGGGCGAAGGCGGCCAACCAATGTGCTACGGCAACCCGAATGTCATGCCGCTCAATTTCATACCGCAAATTCCACAGCCCGATACCATTACGCCTTGCAACGGCTTGGGCATGGGATTTACATTGTTTCGAATGGAGATGCTCAAAGACAAGCGCTTCGACTACGGCAACTGGTTCAAAACCAAGCAAGAGGTTGTGCCAGGGGGCGGCGCACAGGTGTACACGCAGGACCTGTGGTTCTTTCAGCACGCCCGCGAGTTTGGCTACAAATTTGCCTGCGACAGCCGTGTAAAGGTAGGCCACTACGACGTCGCTAACCAGCTAATGTGGTGAAATTTGTTTATAGTTTTTCGTGCAGCGTTTACCGTTAGCGCCCTATGAAAAACCATAAACCATAAACGATAAACGAACAAGGAGACCCCCATGGCGCAGCAGAAACCAACCAGATCTAAGCAGACCAAACCCGACGTACCGCTCAAACTGTCGCTAGCTTGCGGCGATAACAAACCAGAGGGCTTCAAGGGCGTCGACATCGCCAAAACTGCCTCGGCCGACTATGTACAGGACCTCCTAAAGTTCCCGTGGAGCCAATTTGCCGATAATTCCGTCGACGAGATAGAGTGCAGCCACTTTGTAGAACACATCCCGCACGGCGATGGCTACCATGACCCGTTCCTCCAATTTTTTGATGAAATTTACCGAATACTCAAGCCGGCCGAGTTTGACCCGGCCAATCCCAACATCCCTACTAAGGGCTTTATGAATATCGTTTGCCCCTATTACTCCAGCATGCGTGCCTGGCAAGACCCTACCCACCAGCGCGCCATTAGCGAAGCCAGCTTTCTGTACCTGAACAAAGAATGGCGAGTAACCAACAAGCTCGGCCATTACGATGTTTCTTGCGACTTCGATTTCAGCTACGGCTACGTCATTGCCCCCGAATGGCAGACCCGCAGCCAAGAAACCCAAGCTTTTGCCATGCGCAACTACATCAACGCCATCAGTGACATCCAGGTGATGCTGACCAAACGGGGTTAAAGAATCGATACCCGAAGTGTCGAATCCCCGGCTGGGTAGAAACTAGTAATCAGGAAATAGTAATGGGCTACAACGTGCCCAAAAGCTGCAGTTCACCCTCTCCAGATATGCAGCCGTAGGTCGCTGCCCTCGAAAACTGATTGGTCTATTTGGTACTGGACGGACGGCGCACGGAGGAAGTTTGAACGAATGTGAGTTTCGCACACGCCGAGGCTGACCAGTGCCAAAAAGCCAGTCATGTTTTTGAACCTAAGGCAGCGAGAGTTTTGCTACTCTTGCGGCAGAAGGGTATAGAAATTGATAATTACCGCTCAAAAACGTAAGGTTAAAGCATGCACCGTACACTCAGTACCTTTTTGGCGAGCCTGGCCGTGTTCCTAGCCCTGCCACTTGCGGCACCCGCCCCAATGGCGCACGCCGAGTCAGCAGTCCAGCGTGGCCTGCTTATAACTCCCGTAAAGCAACAGATCAGCGTAGACGCTGGCACAGCGGTAGCTAATTCGCTGGTCGTAGCCAACTTAACCCAGAGCCCCCAAGATATTAGCCTGTCGGTAAAACAGTTTTCGGTCGCCAATTACACCTACGACTACACCTTCCAGCCCCCCGAGAACGACTGGCTGCGATTGGGAATTACCTCCCAGCACCTTGACTCCGGCCAAAGCAAAACCATTCCCTACACCATTACCGTGCCGGCCCGCACCGCACCAGGCGGGCATTATTACACGCTATTTGCCAGTGCCAAAGTAACTACCGGCGGCGTGTCCAACACCATCCAGGCGGCCGACCTGCTATATCTGACGGTTAACGGTAAGCTTACCAAAGTGAGCCACCTAGAAGACAGTTCTATCCCCTGGCTAGTAGTTAGTAAAGACGTCCCATTTACGCTCCACGCCATTAACACCGGCAATATCTATTCGTATGTGTACGTCAGTGGCCAGTTACACGGTCTGCTAGTAAAACCGGCCCAGACATCTACCGGCCACATTCTCATCCCTGGGCACGTGCGCACGCTTTCCAGCAGCATCGACAGCCCTGTCCTGCCAGGTATTTACCGGGCGGTGTACGGCTACAAAACCGAGGGCAATTGGATTGTCCAGGAAACGCATTGGATTGTGTACCTACCGCCGTGGTTTATTGCCTTTACCCTTGCGGCGCTGCTGGTTGGCGGTGGCATCGTTCGCCGCAAACGTCGCAGCACAAAGCAGCCCGCAGCTAGCGCCTCAGACAAGGGTTAATCGTTGAGCGCTACGGCCGTATAAGTGACGGTACTGGTGTAGTCACCAGAGCTTTTAGTAATGTCGGTCAAGACCCCGTAGGTAACAGTGGTACTATCGCCATTCTTGTATGGGCCAATAGCGGTTTTAAGTAACACGGGCGTGGTGGTTATGCCCAGATAATTCGTGGTGGAACCGGTAGCATTGTAGCCCCAAGTGTTGGTGGCAAGCGCCGCGGCCGCACCATTGCTGCTGGCTGGGATGGTATCTGTGCCGTTGGTCATATTGGTGCTGCCGGCCGAGTATAAATACAGGCTGTAGCCGACCACATCGGTAGATGTCACATTTATGGTGTGTGAGCCGTTGCCGATAAAGTTTGGGCCGCTGGGAGCAAGCGTCAGGTTTACGCTGCTACCCAAGTTAATCGACAAACTGGTGAGTGACCCAAACGGCACATCAGCACCAAACAAGCCCTCGCCAAACGGCGAAGCAGCTGCACTGGGCGCAAAAGACAGCAAACCGAATACTACCGCCAGCACCGCCGCAGCTCGGAACAGCTTGTCGTACAGCCGACCTATCATGCTTATAGTATAGCAGTGCTATACGCTTCTCGGCTCAGCAAACCGTCAGTCGCGTGCTGGTCTATGCGTAAGCGTGCGAAAAAGCACATCATCAAGGTATACTACATATAAATGGATGGGCACAATTCGTCATCGGGTCGATTACCGTATTACCGCATGTCTACAACAGACACCCTCGAACAGCTGCGGACAGATGCTAGTGGGCTCAAAAGTTCGGAAGCAGCCGAGCGCTTAAGGCACGTCGGGCCGAACGCGCTCGAACGGGTGCACCGCGTTCCAACCTGGGTTGTCTTTGCCCGGCAATTCAAAAACTTGCTGATACTCATTCTGCTCGCCAGCGCTGGCCTGTCGCTCTATCTGCACGACACCAAAACCGCCACCATTATGGTTCTGATTGCCCTGATGAACGCCGTGGTCGGGTTTTTCCAGGAGCACAAAGCCGAAACCCTCATGAACAGCCTACAGCAGCTGGTCGTACCCAGCGCCAAAGTGTTGCGCAAGGGCAAAACCCAGGAAATAGCCAGTAGCGAGCTCGTGCCCGGCGATGTTATTTACATAGAGGCCGGCGACAGCGTACCGGCCGACGCCCGTGTGCTGCAGGAAGACGAACTAGCCACCAACGACTTTGCTCTCACCGGCGAAAGCCAGCCGACCCGCAAATTCAAACATGCCATTTCCGCCGATATACCCCTTGGTAGTCGCCACAATATGATTTACATGGGCACGACTATTGCACTAGGCAATGGCCACGCTGTGGTCGTCGGCACAGGTATGCACACCGAGCTCGGGCGCATTGCCGGCCTGAGTCAAACTACCCGCACCGATTCTTCCCCGCTCCAGCGCGAAATGAACAACCTGGCAGTGCGCCTCACCCAAGGTACATTGCTGCTCGCCGCGCTGCTCACTATTATCGAACTCCAGGCCAGCCTGGGTCTTAAAACCTCGCTGCTGTTCGCCATATCCATCGCCGCCGCCATGATTCCTAACGGCCTCGTGGCCGAGGTAAACATCACGCTGGCGCAAACCGCCGGCCGCATGGCCCGCGCCCGGGCGCTGGTTAAAAAGCTCTCGGCCGTCGAAACCCTGGGCGCCACCAACATCATTGCCACCGATAAAACCGGCACGCTCACCAAGAACCAAATGACCGTTACGCGCGCTTTGGTGGGCCGCACCGAATACGCTGTAAGCGGCACTGGTTATGAACTGAACGGTGCAGTTTGCAACGCCGCTGGCAAACCTATTAGCGGCGGCCGTCTCAAAGACTTGCACTTGTTTTTCCAAGCAGGCGCTCTGGCCAGCAACGCCGAAGTAAACCCGCCCGACGATGAACACGCCGTGTGGTATGTCGTCGGCGACCCCACCGAAGGCGCACTCATTACGCTGGCCCGCAAAGCCGGGCTAGAACCAACCGACCTTACACTCCGCTTTCCCGAGCACAAAGAGTACGCCTTTGACTCGGCCCGCAAGCGCATGACAAGTGTGCGCGAGGTCGATGGCCAGCTGTACGCCTTCGTAAAGGGCGCACCAGAAAGTGTCTTGGATTGCTCGACCGAGCTCTGGGATCACGGCCACACCCGCCGTCTTACCAAAGCTGACCAAAAGTTCTTCCGCGACTACAATGAACTGCACGCCGCCAACGCCGAGCGCAACCTGGCGTTTGCCTACCGTGTCCTGCCCAAAAGTTTTGACCCGACCAAGCACCAGCTGGAAGACGCCGAGCAAGATTTGACCTTCTTGGGCGTTGTCAGCATGGTTGACCCGCTGCGCGAAGAAGTTCCGGCTGCCATGCAGGTCGCCCAAGCCGCCCACGTACGGGTTAGTATTATCACCGGCGATTTCCCCACCACCGCCGAAGCCATTGCTCGCCAGGCCGGCCTGCGCTCCGCCAAAGCCAATGGCCATGCCGGCGGCAACATTACGGTAATAAAGGGCGAGGAGCTCGCCGGCCTGGCAGACGCCCAAGTACTAGAACTGCTGCTGGCTGGCGGCACGGTCTTTAGCCGCGTTAGCCCCGAAGATAAACTGCGCATCGTCGAAATTGCCAAAGCTAGCAACCGGGTGATAGCCGTTACGGGCGATGGCATTAACGACGCCCCGGCGCTCAAACGAGCCGATATAGGCGTCGCCATGGGCCGCACTGGCACCGATGTCGCCAAAGAAGCGGCTGAAATTATATTGCTGGACGATAGCTTCGCCACGCTCGTGATGGCCATTGAGCAAGGCCGCCTGACGTTTCAAAACATCAAAAAAGCGGCCCGCTGCGCCCTCACCGACAACGCTGGCGAACTCATTACCATCCTCATTTCCCTGGCGGCTACGGCCATCTGGGGCATCCCAGCCGCCATCACTGCTATCCAAATTTTGGCCATCGACGTTATCGCCCAGATGTTCCCCATTACAGCGCTCGGTTGGGATTCGGCTGCCACGAAACTGATGCATGAAAAACCGCGCGACGCTAGTGAACACATTATCAACCGCAAAACCGTGCAGGAGTTCATCGCTTTCGGCGTTTTAGCGGCCGTACTAGCCTACGCCAACTACTTGTACTTCTTTGCCCGCCACCATATAAGCGCCATCCACATCGGTACAGCGACAGGCCCGTACCTGCAGGCCACCATCCTCACCTACGTCACCATTGTGCTGTGTCAGTTCATGAACCTGCTACTGGTTCGCAGCCAGGGCCAGCCGCTGCTCAGCCGGTACCTGTGGAGCAACCACAAGCTGCTGGCGGCCTTCGCGATATCGTTCATCTGCATTGCCAACATCGTGTATAACCCGCTGGTCCAGCCCTACTTCGGCAGCGGCCCACTCACGGCTTGGGATTGGCTCACCGCCGTCGCGGCCGCCACGCTCTACACGCTAGTGCGCATGTTCCACCTGCATACCAAAAAACACTCGCGCCGCGAACTCCTCCGCAAGCACGATCCCGCCCTAATTCGCCGGCATTTAAAGACTATCTAATATTTAAGCGGCTCTACTGCCGCGTCGATAGCGCATTTGTCGATGATACCCATAACGGCTGAAACGAAATCCACCCAGCAACGTCTATTTCCTTTTTTGTAGTGTCTGTCATAGACATCACCATTCATCTACCAGCCAGCGTTACGCACGAGCATCAGCGCATATTCTGGCCACCAAACTCCGGCTGGAGGCGCAGAAGTCCCACCCTGAGAGGAACCGCACGCGCCGTCTGATTCACCGACAGTTTTGATCCAAAGATACGCATCGACAAGCGCCCGGCCCGTCTGCAAACTTGGTGTTTGACCGACGGCTCGGCCAGCCGGATTACACCACTGGCCCGGTCCAGCAGGACCATTGCCGTTTCTACTCGTATCTACGACGTAATGTTTTCCACCAACTAGGCGCGACAATGCATCGCCGTACGATTGACTGTCGACCGTAGATTCGAAGTTTGATACATTGAGGCTAAATCCGGTAGCCCGCGCAAGCCCGGCCTTTTGAAGTCGCGGAGCCATGACGGCGCCAGGTTGCCAGCTGGCGTTACCGGCGTCCAAGTAGAGGCTGGCTGCGGTTGTACTAGCAAGTGTATCGACTGCTGACGCTATCATTGCCGCCCGGGTATCACTGTAACAACTCGCTGCCAAGGCATCTGGCTCGATGATAACGATAGCGGCACGCTTGCCGATTCCAGTACTAAATTCCGCGATCCACTGAGCATAGTCTGCGGCCGTGGCGGCGCCGCCAGCTGATTGGCCGCCACAGTCACGGTTGGGAATGTTGTAAGCCACCAAAACAGGTAGTTTGCCAACCTGTGTCGCTGCTGTCACATATCCATTAACAACGGCTCGAATATTTGCAGTCCAGCCTCCATACCAGGCAGCCATCGGGGTATCGATAACTCGCTGCAACCCCGGGTCATAGCCGCGCTGTGCCATCCAAGCTCTTGTGTCGACGGCCGCACTAGTATCCGGATAAACGTAGAGGCTACTAGAGCGAGGCGCCGCAGGGGGAGTAGCAGCCGGAACGGCAGTGGTGGATGTGGCAGAAGCGGTTGCATTGACTGTGGCAGCACTAGAGTTAGCCGAGTTTGCGGACGCCGCTAAACTGCTCGGCTGCGGGGCTGCTGCCTGAGCTGGGCTGTTAGTGCCCGATGGAGTTGACTGTTTTGACGCGGTTTTGGCAGTCTTGACAGTAGTCTGCGTCGTAGCTTGTCTAGGATCTTTGGCATTTGCTACGCCGTGATGAGACACTGCAATAAATCCAAAGACCGTTACTACCGAGAATGCGCTCAGTCCTAACAACAATGATTCGCGGAATGAGACATGAAACACAGAATTAGGCATATTTATCATAAACGTTACCATTATAGCATTGCGTGGCTTTCGCTCGGTAGGGCCAGTCGGTGCATTGGCCGCATCACCCTTAAAAGATACGCTTTACCGACATTTCCGACGAAGAAATGACGCTCTTCAAACAATATAAAGCGGCTGACGCCGCTCCGCTACAAGTAGTTGTGTGGCATTTCGTAAGGATATCCAACACATTTAAGTTGACTCTGCGCTGTTTATGCTTTATAAAACTGCTTACCATTATGAGACATGTGGGAATTTTTTCACCAGCTAATGGGTGGTCTAGGAAAGGCTCTCTGCCTCCAAGGATGGTAATAAAGTAATAACGTTAGGTGAGGATACGGAATGGTGAATAAAACTTACGCAACTGTTCGCCAACCTACATTAATGCGTCATTTTAGTACGCTAGCTGGACCGTTGAAAAATTTAGGCACAAAATCTAGTGACTACCACGTTGTCTTTAAAAATATTGTAAGTTACGACAAACTGGTATACCGTATCTGGACGCGATTCATAGCGTACGGTGCAGTTGCCTTAGTGTTGGCGTTCGATATCATATTGTTCACTCCGTCTCACTGGATTGTTATCTTACAACCGGAAGCACGAAGTTACTATGAAAACTGGATAATGTTACTGTGTTTGGCAATCCTGCAGTTATTTCTACTCATAGGAACAGTATCTGCCTCCAGATCGACACTTCGAGCCCAAGACCCCGTACCTGTTCGCCCGCCGCGGAAGTTGCGTGTGGCTTTCGTAACTACCCGGGCGCCGGGCGAACCAATCAGCATGGTAAGGATAACGCTCGAAGCTGCTACCCGTATACGGTACAACCAGGGTTCAGTCGACATATGGTTATTAGACGAAACGGACGATTATGCGCTCAAAGCTCTGTGCGCAGAGTTAGGAGTTCGTTACTTCAGTCGCGCCGGTATCTCGAGATGGAACACGAAGAAACAAACGTATAGTGTCATCGAGCGGTTGACTAGTCGTCTAAAGAGGCTACCAAAACACTCTAGATCAAAGTCGCCTGACCCTGCAAATACAGTCGATACAAATCCGTTCTTTGCTGCTAAATCGAAACACGGCAATCTTAACGCTTGGAGCCAATATATTTCGGAGCAGCAAATTTCATATGATATCCTAGCCGGCGTCGATACTGACCAGGTTCCAGAACCGAATTATTTGGAGCGATTGCTTGGCTATTTCCGCGATCCCGACGTCGGCTTCGTCGTTGGACCTCAGGTGTATGGGAACTATAAACCGGGGCTGCGTAGCCTCGTTTCACGCTGGGCAGAGTCGCAGGCTTCATTCTTTCAGAGCACAATCCAGCGGGCTGGCAACTCAAGTACCTCGGCAATGTTCGTTGGCACGAATTACGCCGTTCGTACCAGCGCCTTACACCAGATCAATGGTTTTCAGCCGTGTATAACCGAAGATATGGCAACTGGTTTGGCCATCCACGCCAACCGCAATCCGGCTACCGGAGCCCGATGGAAATCTATCTACACCCCCGATGTGTTGGCAGTTGGAGAAGGCCCTGACTTTTGGGCTCCCTATTTTACGCAGCAGTGGCGTTGGGCTGCCGGTACGTATGATACCTGGCATCGGACTGTCTGGCGTGTCTTCTTCAAGCTATCTCCAAGAGCAATGCTACATTATTTCCTGATGTTGACCTATTATCCGATGGTTGCCTTGACATGGTTACTTGGTATGATAAGCAGCCTAGTCTATCTCGCCACCGGTGCAACCGCGATCTTGGCTCCTTGGGGCGAATTCATTTCGTTGTATATCATGACGATTGTTATGCAGCTTAGTCTCTATTTCTGGAATCGTCGATATAATGTTTCACCTCATGAACCAAGCGGATCGTGGGGTGTTTCGGGTATGGCATTATCGGCCCTGACAGCCCCCGTTTATTTGTCAGCCCTGCTAGGTATAGTCTCCAGAAAGAAGCCGCAGTTTGTTGTAACAACCAAAGGTGTTAGTGATAATCCCGACTGGTTTGCCGCCTTTCGTACACACCTGCAATGGGCTGCTATTTTGACAGCCGCGCTTATCTTCGGCCTGCTCAATGGACATCATCACCCGGCGATGCTGATATGGATAGGCTCACAACTTCTCATCTGTTTAACTCCGTTCGGGCTCGGAATGACCCAAGCTGTTAAATCAAGAGGCCTGATCGGTAAATTACATAAGTATCGGATATTACTCATGAGGGAGCTGACCAATGTCGAATTCATATAAGAGAATACAGCCTACGCAGCGACGGGGACGCCCGCTCGTATTATTAGTCACCACTATTGTCGCCTTACTACTGGCTTCACTACCGGTGACAGCGCCGGCGGTTGCCGAGCTACAGCATAACTATGTCGTCGATGCCATGAGCTACCGTCAGCAGAATGGTCACTGGGATATTGTCAATTTACCGGAAGAATTCCGACTGAACACCGTGCATGCTTCGATGCTGCCGTCAGGTAAGGTACTCCTCGTCGCTGGATCAGGTAACACCCGCAAAAATTTCGACGCCTACAATGACCAGGGACAAATTTCGGTCCTAAAAACAGTCGTTTACGATCCCGACAAGGGCTCTATTAAGCAGATTTCGACGCCGAGCGATCTATTTTGTAGCGGTCATGCCCTGCTGCAATCAGGCAGCTTGCTGATCGCCGGTGGCACGAGCGGCTACGAGCTGTTAGCCTCAGATGTGAAGAAGCCGGCTGGAGCTATGACTATTCACAATGAAAATCCAAGCGAGTCAATACGCATTCTCAAAAAAGGTACGCAGTTTACCGGGCCTAGTGGCAAAGTCTATGCCTCAACTAAGGACGTGACCATCGAACCGGCCACCAAAATGGATATGGGGCAAGGCCATGTAATGATTACCCACAGTACAGCAAAAGTCTTTGTGGAAGCTATCCAAGCCGACAAAAGTTACATCAATACGCAATCGAGCAAATATAGTATTGAAGGCATGACCGGCTCGGATAGCCATGATATTTACGGCCAGGGTGGCCCGATGACACTCGATAAACAAGACTACCGCGGGGATGATAAATCATATGAATTCGACCCTTTCAAAGAAGAATATGTACGAACTGGCGACCTGAATGAAAGCCGCTGGTATGCATCGTTACCAGTGCTGACGAGCGGCGACGTTCTAGCCGTATCAGGTCTTGATAACACCGGCAAGATTGCGACCAGCACAGAATCGTTTAACCCTGAGACCCGCCAGTGGAGCTGGGGCCAGAATCGAGCATTTCCGACCTATCCGGCGCTGTTTCGGACCATGAATCCGGATGTCCTGTTCTATTCTGGTTCCAATGCTGGCTATGGCCCAGCCGACCAAGGCCGGACGCCAGGATTTTGGAATGTCAAAACCAACGACTTCAAGTCGGTGAGCGGTCTGCGCAACCAAGATATCCTTGAAACCAGCGGTTCAGTTGCCTTGCCACCTGCCAAGGGCTCGAACGATGGCAGTCAAAGCCAACGTATCATGCTGGCCGGTGGTGGTGGCGTAGGTGAGTCGAACCTCTCAACCAGTCGAACTGACATTATCGACTTGGCTTCACCGAATCCGGCCTATGCTCCCGGCCCGACCCTACCGGCTGCGCTGCGATACCTCAATCTGACAGTGACTCCCTGGGATGAAGTATTTGCCAGTGGCGGATCGGTTGATTACCGCGCCAAAGAAAACAGCTATTCCTACAAAAGCTTCTCAATCAACCCAACTAATAACAAGATTACTCCCCTGGCAGACGAAATGGTTGGCCGTTCCTATCACTCCGGGTCCATACTCCTGAAAGACGGGCGCATTTTGGTGTTTGGCAACGACCCACTCTTTAGCGACAAAGCCAATACGACTTCCGGTACGTTCGAACAACGGCTGGAAATCTACACGCCGCCTCAGCTGTATCAAGGTGCCCGCCCGACTCTGCAGGGCACCGATATGCAAGAGGTTGCCCGTGACCAAGTATTGTCATACTCCTCCGACAATGCCGCCACTATCACGACTGCCCGGCTCATACCACCGAGTAGTACGACGCACGTTACCAACACTGAGCAACGTTCGGTAGCAGCTGTCGTAACTACAAGCACCGAAGGCAAAGTCTCTATCCAGTTGCCAAGCGATGAGAATCTGCTCCCCAATGGTTGGTACATGTTGTTTGTTACCAACGCCAAAGGTACGCCGTCTATAGCCAAGATGATTCACATCGTCCGATAGGGTATACCGCAGCATCCGTCTGAGTCTCAACTATGCGTGCTGGATGCGGCTTGTGCTATCGTTCGGCGTTGCGAGCCAGTTCGAGCGCCAGGGACGGAAGAAATGTACCAGCGGCTGGATAACCACGACAGGCTCCGTCGCTTTCACCGATTATTTTTCCCCAGAAATAAGCATCGATTGAATCTGCGCCAGTTTGCGTTGTCGGGACATGACCGAGTCCCCGACCACTTGGATTACACCAGCGAGAATCACCGGTTTCGCTTTTGGGAGGGACTCCCCGGCCATTCCGACTGGTATCGATGATAACACCCTTTGCACCGCCCAGCAGTTTGATGAGACGTTGTGACCAAGCAGTACTTTCTGGAGTTGCCACGAAAAACGATACATTCACGGCAATACCCCTTGCTTGCTCGATGCCCGCCCGGCGCAGTGGCTCCACCAGTACATCCGGACTCGGGAACCACTCTGAATGACCGGCGTCCAGATATGAAGCCAGTACACGTGGCGACTGACGTAACCGAGTCATAGTAGCCGTCAATAAGGCATAGCGCTCATCAATTTGTTGCCTGGAAAGACAGTTTCCATGAATTGTCTGCGCGATACCATCAGCTTCCACACTGAATACGGCAGTTGTTTTCAAGCTAGCCAATATCGTATCCAGCCACACAAGATATGCATCCGAAGTCGGGAAACCGCCCTTTGAATAACTGGCACAAGCATCACGGTTCGGCAGTGCATACAATTGATAGATTGGCACCTGCGACTTCGCCAGTGCTTCCGCCGATGTCCGCGTGACTGTGGTAATATCCCCAGCTGCAGTCGGATCGTCAGCCGACGGCCCAGTTAACCAGACCGTGCCCGGCTGCGATGCGATCTTACCTAGTAGGGCAGCATTTCCCTTTTCGCCCTGGGCGCGGTATTCTTCGGCCGTTTTGGTCACACTTCGCGAGTTATCGATATAGAACGATCTCCCTGATAACGGGTTTGCGGGTATCTTATGAGTGCCAGTCGATTTATCTTCAGATTGGTTTCTATTGGCATAGTTAGCAACTCCAAAAGTTAGACCGATCAAGAGGAGCCCGACGCCTCCGTACAATAGGTATTTTTTCGACGTTTTACTGAAGTTCATCAGCCCATAACCGCTCACTACAAAGCCATTTACTCATACCATCAGTATATCAAAATCTAATTCCCAGAGCCGTGTAGCTACTTACCGGACAACATCACATAGAAAAGTACGAGCATAGCAGCCGACATGACGTCAAAAGCAACATATACCCTCGTGCTCGAAAGACGGCTGTGCTTATAGCCACCCATCATTGCTCCATTTTATTAACCCTACGATCATCCGCAAACACGACCCCGCCAAAATCAAACAACATCTTAAAGCAGTAGGAGCCTAGTCTGCGAGAGCTTCTTGCAAGCGCACACCAGCATCGATGGCTGCTTTGGCTTCTTGCAAAAGCCGAGAAGGCTTACGTATGGCACCACTAAACGCTGCATCATGACCAATAGTCTCAACTCGAGTACCATACGGAGAGGTTAGCATTTGCACAGCAGGCAGATGTTGGCCGGGTACATAAAAGCCTGTGGTGACCGCGACAACTGATGCGTCAGGCTTATCCTTAAGCTCGGCACGGTCAGCAAAAAAGGCATAGTTGTCATAAGTCGTAGCACGAAGCTCGCCTATCAGCTGGGGAGTACTCAGTACAAAAGCAGTTTTAGCCTCGCCGTCTTTCTCATATTCATAAAGGCGCATGCCCCAGACACCCCCCTCACGTACTTCATAAACTTCATCAATCATCTTCGCGCCTAACAGTTTTTCGATGGCTCCACATCCGAGATCAAATTCAGTCTGTGCCTCTGGTGCGTAAGCTTTGGCATTATTTCGTTCCTTATCATCCACCGGCCGAGATGAGCCCAAATACACTACTGCTTCTCCGACGCTCCGTACGGGAGCACCATCGGCAGCAACCCACTTGCCATCTTCATCTTGAATGAGCCCGAGTGCGTATCGCAGCCTGTCGAATGGAGCTTTATTAGCGCCACCAAGTACGACTAAGTAATCAGGGTTTTGATTTTGCGGCTTACTAGATTCAACCATCCCTAATTGAGTTGCCGCATCAAAAATTGTGTTCCACTGCTCCGAGCCTTCTACATCAAGAAGCTCATCATCCCAATCAACAGCCTGGCGTTCTGCGCCCTTGCGAAAATCCCAATGCTCAGCAGCAATTTTCTGAAGAGCTAAAAGGCGTTCAGGTGTTGCCACTGGCAGCTCGTCTGCGTTTGCCTCAAACAATGAGGCCATTTCGGCAAGGCCAGGATTATGTGCAAACGCCTCTAGTTGGTCGTTAGCTGCTTCTAAGCCTAGGTTTTTGTTATCGCGTGGAATTATTTCGGACATACTATTTTAGTGGCATCTTTCTTTGTAAAGGTAGTGCTTAATCTTGAGTATATTATACATGTTTCTATCCATATGTCAATAGTCGAAAGGCCCAGAAGATTTCATAGTAGCAAACATATGCTCACGATATTTTCGCTCTCTTTCTTCCTTATCAACGGCTATTTTAGTCTTAATTTCATCCAGTGGCACAGCAGCACCAGCGATTAATGAAGCGTGAGCGCACCGCAGGCGGTAAGCGCCCCATTCTGCGTCTTTTGTAGAACTCCGGCCATACAGGTAGTCAGCGGCCAGTTTGATGTCATATGCGTCGTACATACCAACCTCTCCCTTTACCTGCCCCTTTTGTAAAGCAGCGGGCTCTACCATTAATATAGGAGTTGTTTCTAGGGCGTATCCAAATTCACCCGTCGAATCACCACCCCATGTGAGTGTGGTGCCACTTATAACCGATCCGTTTGGGATGGTAGAGTGTCCGTATACGTAACGATTATAGCCATCTATTGCTGCCCCTCCGACCAGTAATGGTAGCAGTGCCGGTAAAAGTGTAACTTCCTCGGCCTGCCCAGTCCTTTCGAATCGGT
Organism: Saccharimonadales bacterium (SeqCode); assembly: GCA_038207115.1. Taxonomy (GTDB): domain Bacteria; phylum Patescibacteriota; class Saccharimonadia; order Saccharimonadales; family UBA4665; genus JAJZCD01. The sequence goes on along the minus strand of JBBRAC010000006.1, from coordinate 12,305 downwards.
CACCAGTCCAACTAGGCATACCTGGAATATCTCCCGGAGCCATATCTTCTGAATATATAGTCTGGCCAGCACGTACTGTTACCACTGATCCAGTATTGTCTGGTCTAGAGGGGTACCCTTCTATTGCAAAGGTGATTAGTGGAACTATCTTAGACGAACCTTCGTTAGAAGGCGACAATGTGTCAAGTGAACTCATTAGTTAATCCTTTCGTTCATATCGTATTGAATATTTGTGTTTTGATTGATTATATTTGTTAGTTATACTATTGTCAATTCAGGTACTACTAGCCAGTTTCTGAAGTGTTATTTGTGAATCATTAATTCACAAAATAATACAAATATAGTAATATGTCTTTGTGGAACAACAACTTCAAGCAGTAGGACTGAGTGATTTACAAGCTAAAGCCTACATGTATCTACTTAATTCCCCGAACGGTCGTAAGCCAACTCAACTAGCAGAGAAGCTTAGTATTACACGCACTAATGCATATAAAATCCTCGACCAGTTAGCTGAAATTGATCTTGTCAAACGAGACGAAAGTAGCAGAACATATACTTACTACGCTGAAGATCCTATTGCTCTGACTTCATTTGTTTCTAAGGCCCGTAACCGAGCCATTGAGCTTGAAAAGCATGTTAAGGAATCATTAACTCAGCTCCAAGGCCGATACCAGAAGAACGTTAGACACGCCGAAATGACTACTGCTTTTGGGGGAGTAGCCCTGCTACAAACCTATTCTGCATTTGCCCAAAAACCTGAAGAAGTTCACCTTATACGCTCATTGGCTGACGTTCCGTTTTTTGGTTTTGAGACTATGCATAAAGTTCGCAAACAACATATGGCCATCAATGCTAAACGCCGGTTTGCGCTTACTCCGGATAGTCACAGCTCGCCGCTTGACCCAAATTTGGATAATCGTACTAACCTTACGCGAACATGGATTGCTTCTGGAGACTATACCAGCCCCGTGGAGTGGATGGTGTGCGGCGATGAGTTAGCGGTTCTTAGCTTCACTCAAGACGGAGCGGCAATACGCATCCGCGATAAAGCCATAGCCGATTCATTTAAAGAGTTGTGGCATTTGCTCGATAAAAATATACGCGCCAACCCAAGCTACCCTTCCCTTCCTCAGAAAGCTAGCCGTCAGGTCTGAGCAGGCTGAAGCTGTTCGACCGCTATTGGAAGCCGCCTAGATACCTTGGGCTAAAGCAAACTTGCTTCGGTTAAGGTAAAAATGATCTGTTTTTCGAATTCGGCCAGGTCATTCCCGTCATTACTGATAAATATGTCGCTCTTATCTTTGACGGCGCTCATTTTAAGACTAGTCGGATCGCCTGGCACGCCATGCATTTCGGCTTCTTGCTCGGCGACAAACTGATCAAAACTTTTCAGGTCTTCAGCGCCACGACCTCGGTTCGCCGAAACAACGCGGGCATACCGCACTTCAATCTCTGCATCAATCCACACCACGCTGCCACCAAGTTCATGTATGCGATCAGCCTCACCCGGATTTCGCAAGCTAGCAACGACTAACCCCTGGTAGGTACCGGCCTGCTTTTCGTACACTTCTACTGCTTTGTCTATTAAGATGCCTAGGCCGCCCTGGAGCCGCCATTCGCTACTGATCGCTCGCAGGTTCTCGCGCTCCACAGCGAGGCCCCGCGCTCTGCACTCCTCGCGCAACATCTCGGTGACTGAAATAAACAAATAGTTGTGACTTTCGGCCAGTAGCTCACCAGCTGCATCTTTGCCCGCCCCATTCGTTCCTGATAATCCAATTAGTTTCATACCCGGCTATTGTACCAGATGTGGGATAGATTCGCGCCGGGGGTTTAATCTGAACAGCCGGTGCACAATCGACGCGTGATTAAGGGCGGGAACGACAATCAAAGATAACCGCGGATTCAATCCGCGGTTATTATTCTAACCTTTTTAAGGAAAGAGCCGCCTGGCAAAATGTATCATTTTGCCCGCGCAGCAAGAGAACCTATTTCAGTTCTCTTACCACTATCTAATGTAGTCGTGGAGTTTGCGGGCGTCTTTGTGCTTGCGCAGTTTGGCCAACGCTTTGGCTTCAATCTGGCGGATGCGTTCTCGAGTGACGCTAAATTCCTGGCCGACTTCCTCAAGCGTGTGCTGCTTGCCGTCTTCTAGACCAAAGCGTAGCTTCAAAATCTTCTGCTCGCGATCGGTTAGGGCGCCCAGCATGTCCTTTACCTGCTCTTTTAGCAGCTGGCCGGTGGCGCTTTCCTCGGGCGTAATGGTGTCTTCGTCTTCTATAAAGTCCGAAAGCACACTTTCTTCTTCGTCATCGCGAATCGAAGCGTCTAGCGAGGAAATATCCTGCTTGATTTTCATAATGTGCTCAACCTTGGCGACCTCAATCTCCATTTCTTTGGCGATTTCTTCGTTGGTCGGCTCGCGGTTCATCTCTTGGGTCAGGCGGCGCTGCGTGCGCAGTAGCTTGTTGATGGTCTCCACCATGTGCACTGGTATGCGAATGGTGCGAGCCTGGTCGGCGATGGCGCGGGTAATGGCCTGGCGAATCCACCAGGTAGCGTAGGTACTAAATTTGAAGCCTTTGTCGGGGTCAAACTTTTCGACGGCGCGCAATAGGCCAGTGTTGCCTTCTTCTATCAGGTCCAGCAGGTCAAGCCCACGGCCCACATAACGCTTGGCAATAGACACCACAAGACGCAGGTTGGCCTCGGCCATTTGGTCTTTGGCTTCCTTTTCGCCAGCCACCACGCGCTGAGCTAGGGCCAGTTCTTCTTGAGCGTTCAGCAGTGGAATTTTACCGATTTCGCGCAGGTATAGGCGCACGCTGTCATCGGCGATGTCGTCGAGGTAGGTCTGGTCTTCGACCATCACTTCTTCCTCTTCCTCTATCAGCCATTCGTCGCTGAGGTCGGTCGACGCAGGTTCTTCGGGTATGGTTATGTCCAGCCCGGCTTCGAGCAGGTCGGCATACAAAGCATCCAAAATCTCGACGTTTTCTGGTGCGTCGGGAATTTTGGCGCTAATGTCTTTAGCAGCTATGCTGCCCTGCTTTTTGGCCTGAGCTAACAGCTCGGCTTTGGCCTGCTCTAGGTCTGGTTTTACTTCTTCGTCGTTTTTCTTGACTGCCACTAGTGGGTGTCCTCCTTGGTTAAATTGGTGCGTAAAAGTTTGTCGAGTTCGCTAACGCGCTGCAGCAACGCTTCGGCGCGGTTAGGGTCGGCAATTTGAAGTTCTTGGCTCAGTTGGTGCTTCTCGGTTCGAACATATTGTGCTATCAAATTTACCGCAAGTCGTTTGGCTTCATATCCAAGTTCGATGGGTTCTAAATCTTGATAGAGTGTCTCGTAGACTAATGATAATATTTTAGCATAGTCTGCAACTGTTTTCCACTCAACAGATGACGTGTCACTCCCACTTGCTGTCATTCCGAGCGAAGCCGAGGACTCTTGCTTGCCCTTTTGAGAAGATCTCTCCGCTTCGGTCGAGATGACACTACCCCGCTTGGACACACCCGAGAAATCCGGATACTTCTGCAAAAAGGCGAACACTTTTTGTGCCTGCTTACCGCTAATCATTTCTGGTTGCAATTGGTACAAATAACTCCGTAATTTCGGCTGCATCAAGGCGAGAGCCAGCAGGTGCTCCTCTATACGCTCTTTTTCGAATACGGCTCTGTCGACTTGTGTCTGACTCTGCACGACTCGCCGGCGCACCGGCCTCGTTTCGTCCTCCACCCCGGCAAGTTTGGTACTAAGCGCCTGTTTATTGACGCTGAGTAGCTCGGCCAGCTTGCCCAGGTAGTGGTCCTGCTCGACGCTGTCCGGCAGCTGCCGCACCACGCGCAGCACCACGTCGCTGAGCTCTTTTTTACCTTGCGCCGTGCTGAGGTCCAGCGAGGTGGTGTAGCGCTCAATCAGCCAGTCTACGGCGTACTGCGGCTGGGTAATCACCTTTTCCCACACACCGACAGCCTGCTTTATGAGTTCGTCGGGGTCTTTGCCACTCGGTATAGTTATAATTTGCAGCGAAACGCCCACTTTGGCCGCCACCGGGATAGCCCGCTCGGTTGCCGCTACGCCGGCTTTATCGGCATCGAAACACAGGCGAATATCGCCCGTTAGGCGGCTAAGCGCCTTCAAATGCGGTTCGGTAAGCGCTGTGCCGGCCGTCGCTACCACTTGTCGCACGCCAGCCTGGTGGCTGGCTATTACATCCAGATTACCTTCGGCCAGCACCACAAATTTGATTTTGCGAATGGCCTCTTTGGCCAAGTGCATGCCATACACATGGCGGCTTTTGTCGTACAGCGGCGTGGCCGGCGTGTTGATGTACTTTGGCGCTTCCGGATTGTCTTCCAGCAGCCGTGCGGTAAAGCCTATTACCCGCCCACTGGGGTCACAGAGTGGTATCTGCAGGCGGCCACGGAACATATCGCTGCCCCGCTGGTTGTTCAACCCCGCCAGCTTAATTTCGGCCGCCGTGAAGCCCTTGGTTTTCAAAAAATCCGTCAGTGCCGAACCATTGTTCGGGCTATAGCCCAACCGCCATTCGAGCGCTGTCGCTTTGCTAAACTGCCGCTTGCCCAGCACGTACTCCAGCGCCGTCTTGCTCTTGGTAAATTGTGTCTGATAAAACTTGGTGGCTAGTTCCAACGCCTCATATAGCCGCTCTTTGCTTTTGCCGCTCGGCCCACGGCTGCCTTTGTCGTACTGCTCCATGTCTACACCGGCGCGGCGAGCCAATAGCTCGAGTGCCTCGCGAAAATCTAATCCTTCTACTTCCATCACAAAGCTAAACATGTCGCCGCCTCGCCCGCTGCTAAAATCGTGCCAAATCTGCTTGTCGGGGCTCACCACAAAGCTCGGCGTCTTTTCGGCGCTAAATGGGCTCAGGCCCTTCCAGTTGCGCCCGGCCCGCCTTAGCTGCACGTACTCGCCTATCACATCCTCGATGCTAAGCCGTGCCTTAACCTCATCCTTGGCATCCATGGGTAATAGTATCTAGTAGTAAGTACCAACTAGCAAGCCAAGTACGTAAGAAGTTAACCAATAGCGATTTGTCGGCGAATCAAGTACAATTTAAGCAAGATGTTTCCTGACCAGAACAACCCTACTCAGCCTCCGAGGCAGCAGCCGGTGCCTATTCCGCCGCAGCCCATGTACGGTGCAAATGCCGGCACGCCCCAGCAAACCTACGAAAGTTTGCCGCCTCCCAGCGTAACCGGCCGCCCGACGGGTCATAATCCTTATGAGTTTATCGTCAACCCAAACACACCAAGTGGCACTCCCCACGGCCAAAGTAAAAACTTTTTGCTCAAAATAGGACTGCTTGTCGGGGGTGCGGTGTTACTGATGGTTGTTGCTGGCATCATCCTTTCGTTTGTGCTGCCCAAGGGCAATGTGCAGGGGCTTATCGATATAGCCAACCGTCAGCAGGAAATTATCCGCATCTCTGGCGAGGCGAGCACCAAAGCCACCAGCCAAGACACCCAAAACTTTGCCACCAATGTAAACCTTAGCGTCACCAGCAGCCAACAAAAAATATTGGCCGAGCTAGCCAGAAATCATAAAAAGTTCAAGCCGAAAGAACTGGCGCTCGACCACGACCCCAAAACTGACACGTTGCTAGCCAATGCCGAAACCGCCAACACCTACGATACTGCCGTAGCCCAGACCCTAAACAACCAGCTCAGCATCTACGAAACGCTCGTACAAAGCACTTACAAAAATACCAGCCACGCTGCCACCAAACAAACCCTCCAGCAATGCTTTACTTCAGCTCACGCCCTGGTAACCCAGGCTAAATCCCTCCCCGCGAATAATTAGACGATCGTGCCGGTAACCAGCTGATAGCTGTGCTGAATTAGCGCATGCACTTCATCATCCGGCAGTTGGCCGGTTAAAATAAGCGTGTTCCAGTGTTTTTTGTTCAGATGGTAGCCGGGCAAAACCGTTTCGTACTTCTCGCGCAATGTTTCCGCCAGCAGCGGGTCGCACTTAAGGCTCAGGTTTATCGGCGTTTTGGTTTCGCTTATCAGCGCAAACATTTTGCCCTGCACCTTATACACCGCCACGTCTTCCCCAAACGGATATTCACGCACCGCGTTAGGCATCCCTAAAATGTATTCTTCGACTTCTTTGTGATCTTGCATACGATTATTGTAACAAATACCACCACGAGATATGTGGCTGAAACTTCTGAGAGTGTGGCGGCTAAGCAATTTGAGGCAGATTAGTATGCAGTATTACTTACACATCTTCGTTTCTCAGGTACTCTCTCCTAGAACCGTTTCAAAGTTAAGGCAGTCAGGGAACTGCTCTTTTATTTTTTCAATTTTACTTTTATGACTGCTACACAAGTACTAATTCTTATTCCTACATACAATGAAGCCGAGAATATCGAAGCTATTATTTTGGCACTCTTAGGGGTAGCTACTGAACTTCCAGACTACAACTTAGACATCCTCGTAATAGATGACAATTCGCCCGACGGTACTCCCACTATCGTACGCACGCTTATGCAGAGGCACACCAACGTCCGCCTCATCACCGGCAAAAAGCAAGGCCTGGGCAAGGCTTATATACGCGGTTTCAAGTATGCCCTAAAGCAAGGCGACACGTACGATGCGCTCGTGATGATGGACGCAGACTTTTCACACAACCCCGTGGCCATACCCTCTATGCTCGCCAAGCTTACAGACAGTGAAGACTATGTCATTGGTTCAAGGTATGTTACTGGCGGCACGATTCCGGGCAACTGGCCCCTGCTCCGTATTCTAAACAGCCGGGTGGCTAACTTTATGGCCCATGCACTTGTCGGCATCGATAAGCGCGTTACCGATGTAACTGGTGGCTACAAAGCACTGCGTTTGTCGGCGCTGGCAAATATAGATTTGCGAGACATCCAGTCGGCCGGCTATTTTTTTCAAGTCAATCTTCTGCACGCATTTCTAGAAAAAGGCTATAGCGTGGCAGAAGTCCCTATTACCTTCGTAGATAGGCGATTTGGTGTCTCAAAACTGCGATTTAAGGATATAACTGAGTTTCTCTACCGAGCATACAAACTAAACCCAGATTCAACGCCTCGTCGCCTGGTGCGTTTCTGCAGCGTAGGGGCCACAGGAACAGTGGTAAACCTGGCGGTTATTGCTCTTCTTATCAATCTCTTCAAAATATCTCCGTTTATTGCAGACCCCGTGGCAATCGAGGTTAGCATCATAAGCAATTTTATTCTGAACCACAATTACACCTTCCGATTCTCGCACCACAAAGACTCCGGCATTCAATGGCGATCTAAATTGTTGAAATTCAATGCTGGTGCACTTGGCGGCGCACTGTTGTCATTCCTTATATTCAGTCTTATCTACAGATACGGTGGCGCGCATTATATTATTGCCGACCTCTGCGGCATACTTGTCTCTACTGGGTGGAACTTCTGGGTGAGTACCAAGTATGTGTGGAGGAGTGTGGATGCTGGCGCTTGAGCTCATCTACTTCTTCTTTGTATTAGTAATGCTCGGTCAGGCCGTTTTTAGCGTATATCTCACCATATACGCCTGGGAGGTCCCGGAACGCATAGAGCAAGCCGAATCCCCAAAAAAATTTGAAAAGCCTAGACTGTCATTTTCAATTCTGCTGCCAGCCCGCGAGGAGCAGGCGGTTATAGGAGAAACTATCCGTAGTATTGCGGCCGCGAACTATCCATCGGTGCTCCTCCAGATTATGGTAGTTTGCGAGCAGTCAGACCTCGAAACCATTGCAGCAGCCGAATCATCCATAGTACGCCACCAAATTAAGAACGCAAAAGTCATAAGTTTTTCAGACGGTCCCATTAACAAGCCACATGGACTCAACGTGGCGTTAGGCTATGCCACAAAAGACTCTACCGTCATTTTTGACGCCGAAGATAGCGTCCACCCAGACATCTTTAATATTGCGAATACACTATTTTTAAACACGGAGGCAGATGTTATACAGGCTGGAGTACAGCTTATGAATTATGATTCACGTTGGTTCAGCTCACATAACGTGCTCGAGTACTATTTTTGGTTCCGCTCGCGCATGCACTTCCATGCCCGTGTCAAAATGGTACCGCTCGGCGGCAACACCGTATTTTTTCTTACCAATCAACTGCGACAAGTTGGTGGCTGGGACGAAAATTGCCTAACTGAAGATGCCGAAATAGGCGTACGTCTTTCGGCCAGGGGCGCAATAGTTGTTGCTACTTACGATGCCGAGCACGTAACCAAAGAGGAAACACCTGCAACGGTCGCTCAGTTTATAAAACAACGTACTCGCTGGAATCAAGGTTTCATTCAAGTCCTGCGCAAAGGAGAATGGAAAAAATATAAAGGCTTCTGGCGCAAAACGTTTTGCGTGTACACATTTGCTTTCCCGTTTGCCCAATCACTATTTTTTGCACTAGCTCCCTTTGCCCTTATACTCGGCCTGACCACTAAATTTTCGGTGCTTCTGAGCCTATTCGGGTTTGTGCCTATTCTGATTGTATTTCTACAGCTGACTATAAACTTAGTGGGTATGCATGAGTTCATTTCCGAACAACATTTGAAGCGCAAGCTACGGATATATCTGCTGATGATAATAACTTTTATCCCCTACCAGATTTTACTGAGCATAGGTGCAGTTCGAGCGGCATACCGTGACTTGCGCGGACAGGCCAACTGGGAAAAAACCGACCACGAGGGCCAACACCGCCCCGCCGAACGGGCACCCACCCTGGAGCAAGTAACATGAAAAATATACCCAAAAAGATTTGTAGCCGAATACTCGCAAACAAACGGGAAGTCCTACTTGTATTGGGTTTGCTAGCAATCGCCGGCATAGCTCACGGCTGGAACATGTTCCATTACCCCTACTACGAAAGTGACGAGGGCACGTATATGGCTCAAGCCTGGGCGCTGGTCCATGAGCACCGGCTTGCTTACTATACCTACTGGTACGATCACTCACCTGTTGGGTGGATGTTTCTTGCCCTTTGGCTAAAAATAACCGGAGGCCTATTTACATTTGGTTTTTCAGTCAATTCCGGCAGAGTCTTGATGCTATTTTTGCACATACTATCAGCGTTATTCATGTATTTAATTGCCAAAAGGCTCACGGGTAAAAAAAGCGTGGGAATTGTCGCTGTACTCTTCTTTTCTCTTTCGCCACTAGCTATATATTTCCAGCGCCGCGTCCTGCTCGATAACATTATGGTCTTTTGGACCCTCTTATCACTCACGGTACTGCTATATGGCGCGAATAAGCTTAGGTACATTGTGCTCAGTGCAATTACCTTTGGGGTTGCAATCTTATCCAAAGAAAACGCAATATTCTTTATCCCAGTCTTCGTATATATCATCTACACGCAGTCGCATAACAAACTCAAAAAACACGCCGTAGGTGTCTGGATAGTGATAACCCTCAGCATTGCTGCAATTTATTTCATCTACGCTCTCTTAAAAGGCGAATTTTTCCCTTCAGGATCAATACTGGGCGGGCACACGCCGCATGTTAGTCTTCTGGGGACTCTCAAAGAACAACTCAGCCGATCGGGTGGCGGTGGCTTTAAGGGTAGCTTGAGAATATGGCTTCATGATGATCCAACCATAATTTTCTCAGGTGCAATTAGCACCTTGGCTTGTCTTGCCATAGGAATAAAACAATATGCTGCAAGAGTTTTAGGTTTATTGTCACTACTTTTCTGGGTGTTTCTAATGAGGGGCGGCATCGTCATTGAGTTTTACATCATACCGCTTATCCCCTTTATTGCCCTCACGAATGCATACACATTAGTTTGGCTAAGTGCGCAGTTGAAAAATCTCAGACTTCCCAAACTTATTAGCTACAGTGCCACAGCACTACCTTCCCTAATAGGTGTGGGAACGTTGTTTGTGATGGTTTCATATTTCTCTAGCCATTCCAGGGGATATTCAATATATACAACCGACCAAACTAGAGGGCAAATAGAGGCTGTGGACTGGATACTGAAGCAGCCAAATACCGACCAGATATATTCCATTGATGATTATGCGTATGTCGACCTTCATGCTAAAAATAACGATAATTTTAAAGCCGCAGAATATTACTGGAAAATTCTAGCCGATCCTGCAATTAAGAAGAACCTGCTTAAGGACGATTGGCGAAACATTGATATGCTTGCCGTCACGCCGCAATTTAAACGAGATGTATTTGTGCAAGGTACGAGTTTAGCACTAGCTGCTTACAATAATTCACAAAATATTAAGAGTTTTAAGAGCAATGGTTGGGGAGTTGAAATTAGCGCCGTGAAAGCACCGCATCAAATACTTGCGTCGTCTTGGAACTCATATAAGGGCCACTTCATAAAGAATGGCCAGGTTTTGGACCTTTCGAGTGGTACCACAACTTCTGAAGGAGAATCATATGCCCTTCTCCGAGCGGTATGGAGCAACGACAAGCAGACTTTCGACAGAGTAGGCGGCTGGACATCTAAGAATTTGCAGAGAAGTGATGGTGTGTATGTATGGAAGTGGCAGCCAACTATTAAGGCGGCGGAAAGAGGTACTAGTTCTGCAAGCGATGCAGACGAGGATATAGCACTTGCGTATGTATTTGCCTATAACCGATGGAATGACCCCGCCTATCTTAAGCAAGCTCGAAAAATACTTAACGGTGTATGGGCAAATGACGTTGCCTTGGTAAACGACAAGCCTTACCTAATTGCTGGCCAATGGGCAAATCATGAAGATTCTCTTACAATTAACCCTTCCTATCTTTCCCCTGCATGGTACAAAATATTTGCAAAAATTGATAAGCAGCACGATTGGAATGGTTTGGTCGCAAGCTCTTATGGTGTGCTTAATCAATGCACATCTTCGCCACTCGATAAAGATGCTGGTGTTTTACCGCCGGAATGGTGCGCATTAGATAAGACAACAGAAACCGCCGTGGCAAGCACAGCCCCACAGCCTACAGATACCGAATACGGCTTCAATGCGTTCAGGGCACCTTTCCGAGTTTCACTTGATTATATTTGGAACAAAGACGCCCGTGCAAAACAGTACCTTTCAACTCTTAGTTTCTTAGATACCGAATGGAAGACAAATCAGCTTCTGCACACAACCTATTTGCACGACGGCACTGTGTCCCAGAGCTACGAGTCGGTAGCTCCATATGCGGGAAACTTGGGTTATTTTATGGTCGAAGATAAAACCGCCGCTAAACAAATTTATGAAACAAAAATTTTAAACAAATTCTACCAAACAGACAGTCATGCATACTGGGAAGTTCCCGACAATTACTACACACAGAACTGGGCATGGTTCGGCACAGCGCTTTACACCAATAATCTGCCAGATTTATCGGTGAAGAGGTAATCTAAGGTGTTTGTTGTCGAGAGTGGACGGTTGGCAGCAGCCACCTACCGAAATATTTACGCTTGTAGGGTTACTATTTGTGGCGTTCGGCTGGTTCGTAGCCGCCACTAAGCGCCGTAACCAAACAGATTAGATAAACGCGCCGAATTGTAGGCTTGTAGCCCGCTTATGTTTATCTAAATTTTCACACCCGAGTGCTAGTTGCTGCACTTGTGCCTACAGCGGCCTGCCGCATTTTACCAATTAGTTTTTACGAGCTAAAGATTAGGCGCTATCATTTGGAGTATCTTGCGGAAGGCCTGTCTGAGAATCACGGTAGCCTACATTGCTATACGGATCGTCCTGTGGCGGCATAGATTCTCGCAAGACAATGCTAACGCCTTCCCGTAAGGCCTGGGCTACAGCCAGGTCAAACAACTCCCCGGCATGTAAAGAGAACGATTCATTTGACCTTATCTTCAAACGTGCCTGAGTACCCTCTAACCAACGAAGTATGGACTTTGCCCCATCCAAACTTTCCTGGGCTGCAGAGTCGGGGTCAATCTCATAACCTGCTAGCCTGGCCGTAAGTCCTTCGTAGCCAGGTTCGCCGAAATGTCTGGACTCTTCGACATCGCTAGAACGCTCAATAACATCTTGGCGGGTAGATTCTAACTTGGCTACGCCTCTATTTTCTAACCCGAGCAGTGCTCGAGACTGTTCGTCGACTGGTGAGACATAGACGAAATAGCGCTCGGGTTCTCGAGAACGTTTAAACGCATCAAACATATACTAATTGTATCATAATACGTATACTTGTCAACTATATCGTACTCATCTACCACCTTTGCAACATCCCTTGAAATAAAAAAGGTAGGCGTCCTACACTGTTGAGACCATTACATCTAACAGAAAGGAGCCTACCATGGCTTATTCTACCAACCCTAACCTACCAAAAGCGAGAGCGAT
>JBBRAC010000005.1:0-75188 GCA_038207115.1 Saccharimonadales bacterium (SeqCode) | reverse complement strand
CGAGGAAAGTACTTGGCTACGAAACAGCTCAGGAAGTGTACGATAGCTATCGGCAACAAGCACTAGATGAAAGGACAAGATATGAACAATACGTCTAATAATTTACAGTTGGCTGTTGCACTTGAGGGTTGCGGACAGCGAGGACACAATATATATATTATGTCATACTTTAAATTAATAAGCAATGCTATTGTTTTTGGGGGTTTTGAGCTTGATCTTTCGACTCTTTTTGCTCTTTGCCACCCGGGCGGATTTCGTCGGCCTGTGTGCCTTCTTCGGCAGTGCTGGCGTTGTCAGATTCTACACTGGACTCGGCACCTACTGGAGAATCACCACCGGCTTCGTCGTTAGCTGCAGCTAAAGCACTTGGTTCAAACACGGTCGCGAGGACATGCTCTAGGCCTACTTCTAGCTCTACTCCCTCAGGCACAGTCAGGTCGGCCACAGTAATTTGGTCACCTACATTAACCAACCGTTCAGCGTCGTAGGTAAGATGGTCGGGTAGGTTTTTGGGGAGGGCTTTAATGGCAATGGAAGTAGCCTGGGTAAGCACTATGAGGCCGGCACGTTCAGCTGGCGAGGCATCGTTGCCTTCGCTGTAAACGGGGCGCACGGGAACCTCGGTCTCCACCTTTTCGTTGGCCTTAATAGCGCCAAAAACGATGTGTGTCATAGCGTTATAGCGCGGGTCGAAGGTGACTGATTTGATGATGGTGGTGTACTTTTTGCCTCCGGTACTAACTTCTACCGGGTGGTGCTTACCGGCGGCAATGTAGGCTTTGTACAGCAACTGGTATTCCGCTTGGATGTGCACCGAGGCCTTGCCATGGTCGTGGATAACGCCCGGCACGACTCCCTGCGCGCGCAGACGCTTAACGCCTTTGCCTATTGTGTCACGGCTTTCGACTGCGAGTGTAATCTGGTCGGACATAGAAAAATAACTCCTTAAATTCAAAGTATAGTATAGCACTTTTCGGTAGTTACACGAAAATGCGCTACAATGGGGCGAGATGTTTGACGTTACTCACCTTATCCAAAGCGGCGGTTTGCTGTTAATAGCACTGATAATATTTTCGGAATCCGGCATGATGGTTGGGTTTTTTCTGCCCGGCGACACGCTGCTGTTTAGCGCCGGAATACTCGCGGCTGGTGGCAAATTGCCGATTATCGCAACCCTGCTGGTTATAGCCGCAGCTGCCATTTTGGGTGATAACGTCGGCTACCACATTGGCAGTCGCTTGGGCCGACGCCTGTTTCATAGACCCGACAGTCTGGTGTTTCGCAAAGAGCACATCGACCGGGCCGAACGGTTTTACGAAAAGCATGGCAGCAAAACGATGTTGGTAGCCCACTTCATACCGATTGTGCGCGCCTTTGTGCCGGTGACGGCCGGCGCGGCCCATATGCCCTACAAACAGTTCGTGTTCTTCGATGCCATCGGTGACATCGCCTGGGCACTGAGCATTACGCTGCTTGGTTACTTTGTAGGTAGCCGCATACCAGGTATCGAAAAATACATCGAACCGGTGCTGATTGTAATAATCCTGTTATTCCTGCTGCCTACCCTGTTCCACATCGTCCGCGGCCCAAAGCTGCGTGCCGCAGCACTAGCCAAGTTCCGCAGAACTCCGCCGCCCTCATCCAACTAGCCGCCGATTTCTAGGCAGCTAATTTGCCCATAACCCGCTCGCGGACACTTTTAGCAACAACCTTGGCGTCAAAGCTAGACTCCTTCGTTCTTTCTCGTTGAAGTACCTCTTTAGTAACAGCTAATATTCTATGTGGCAAAAGAGTGAACGGTGCGTCAAGTCTTTCGGCAGCCTCTAATAGTTCTCGTTGAGCTAATTCATAGGTAAGTTTTTTATCTAATTTATGCTGTATTTTTTCATCATCCAACACCAAAGGGTCAGGTTCAATATTCGCATTATGAGTGATGTCAGCAGTCTTGGTATATAGAAAGTGTTTCCAGAGGGGATCAGCTGCATTGAGCCCACGCTTAACGTAATCTAGGTACTCCATTCTGTATCCTTCTGTATCGCGAGTGCGCATCAGCAAAAATTGCGTTTTTGCTATCTCATCCGCTTCGGGAATACCTTGCATCAGTAGTAGTTTTTTCGTTACCAATGGCGTAATGACAACCGTACGTCCTATGTATCTACCGTAAGCATCGATGCTATCCTCGGGACCGTCATGGGTATAGGCCAGAAAACTTAGTAAATCGAGCTCCTGTTCATGCCCATCAGGAACAGACCTACGCCAGGCGGCACTTAATATCGAAGCAACATCGCTAGGATGGCTTATGTAATCACGACCGTTGCGGCGAAAAACGCCGTCATGCGCCACTGCTGCCATAACTTTCCCCGTAAGTACCACCTTGTTTGGCAATGTATTGAGCCGCACTTGGGTATTAAGTTGCGGGACTCTGTCGCGGTCCATAACAAGCCCGTCGGCTTCTTCCAATATAGAGGCTGCCACCTTTTCGGCATAGCCGCTCGCATGCCAATAAATCTCCTTTTTACGTTCGGCATCAATCGGTAATTCCACGCTATCATCTTCCGGGTCATACAGCATCTGAATCGCCTCGTCCCAGATTACTTCATGGCCCGTCAATCGTCCTAGGCCGTGAACAATTGCCGAGTATCGCGTGCTTGCCACCCTATCAAAAAATACCATATCTTGTTCTTGGTCTTTGGTATGAAGCTCCGCCGGGTCATAGAATTCCCGCAGTTCTGGTAAGGTCAAAGCATTGGACATAGGTTTCATAGTTGAATTCTATTCATAGTGACTTGAGTTAGATTATTCATAATTATATAATCATTTAACATTAAAACTCTATTTTTACAAGAGCCATACTCATTTTAAGTTCAAAACCAAGTTCGCTTGTAAGAGAGGCGTGTTGTACGCGTTTATAAAGTCTTCACCTTCCACGTTTGTAAAATACATCCAGTTTAGCTTTTTCAATGAGCGAATTAATTGGCAGACCAGAAGAGATTCTTTATTGAGTGGACCCGTTTGCTCTTCATAGATCTCAATTATGCTTGCGTAGAACTCGTGTTGCGCTTGCATAGCAGAATTTACACTAGTTGCTTTCTGAGAAGTACTGATCGCCTTGTTTCTAATGAAAGCCAAATCCCAGTGTTTATCTCCGATTATAGGGTTAGGGTCAACGACAGTAAAATCCAAGGATTCGCTGCTACGTACTAGCACATTACGGGCCGAAATATCATTGTGTACATATGCTAAAACATCACTCTGTGACACTTGCATTGCATTACTAATAATTACGGCAATTTGTTCATCTGAAAAGCCAAATATATTCAGAAGTGGTCCTAGACGTTCTAGCTCCTTTCCGATGTATCCAGACCATGTGGCTGCATTATTATTAAATTCGTCGATAACATCTATAGACCCTACTGAAGAATGGCTAACCGGACAGGCGTGCATTCTCCCTAGTTCTTCTCCGACTAAACCTCCAAGACTTCGGGCTAGCCAGGGTTTGGTTCCAACAACCGCATCAGCAGTTGGCGCTAAATCTTCATCGCCGCAATCTAAATCTATAATCGCTTTCATAATCGTGTAGCCGACCGGTATGTCGGTATCCTTTGTAGAAGGTACTGTGCCAAATGCATAAACTTCAGGCGTTCGCAGGCCATTGGCGTTCCAAACCGATAGTATTTCTCCCTCAGAGGGATTTGCTTGGGTACGAAACTTCAAGATTACGGGTGTGTCTTTTGTTTTAGCTCGTATACAGGCAGACATAACTCCACCGTTTAAAATATCAAACTCAAAGCCATCTAACGGAATACTTTCAGCACACAATTCAGAAACTTCAGTTGTGTATTCTGCTGCAGAGCGTCTTATATGGATGACCTCTTTATGGTTCATAGCGCTGCCCTAGCAAGCACTTTTTTCACGACATCTAGATATGACCTATCCATTCCACTTGTTTTATCAAATTTCGGTAACAGCGCAGCTCCTTCGGTAACTTCATTCCATGCACATATAATCCCATACCGTTCTTTTTCAGGAGCGTTTGAAGCAAATGCTAAACAATCTCGCATCATTAACTCAAAATTTTCAGGGCTGCTGCCTACAACAATAGGAGCATGATTATGTTTCGCCTCACCATCATGAAGAATACTTTTACCCCTCGGCGTTGCATCCCAACCTACTACCGCCGGCGGGATAAAGGGGGCTAATCTCGATATTTCGACCCAATCAATTTTTCTACGTGCTAACAGTTCCGAATAATGCTGTATAGATGGAGCCCCTGCTTCAAAGTCAGGTAAGAAGGCGTACCCGGTCAACCCATCAACGCCCGCTTCGGTCGCGTCCATAGCTTGATTATGGCTACGAACTGACATAGCTAAATACGGGCTAAGCCCGTATTTCTTTTCTGAATAAGTACGTATCTCGTCGACTAATCGCACTAACGTATCTTTTGAAGCAACCCATCCAGGAGTAAGGTCAGGTATGAATAGTGACAGATAAGGCCGGCCATCAATTTGTAGGTAATTAGGATGCACCCAATCTTGGGTAGCACAATTATCTACCATAAAATGGATTGAGTCGTCACCCATATCGTAGCAACGGCCCGGTTCAGGTAAGCCAGCTAGTTTTGTTACTGGTAATACCACTCGTGGACTTGCAAATGTTTGCATCTTTGCATATTTCATAGCCCCACCTAGCGCAATCTGACGAAAAAGATTTACCGGTTCGGCTGACTCAACGGTTTGTCTTCCGTTTTTAGTGCCTTCATAGGAATCAAAGACATAAAAATCCAAGCCAGCATCTTGGGCAAGGCATATTTGGGCTTCCATTGATAGAGGGTCACTATCATCCCATTGCGTCGTACTCTCATCAAGACAATATGTTACTGGCTGAACATGACCATTAAATAAAGGCTTTGCCTGTTGCGTTAAAAGAGTTTCGTCAATAATTTCGAATTCTTCTGACAACCCTAATAGGTGGCTCATGCGCTTCGCAGCATATTGCCGCTCAGGGCAGCGAACCGTCAAAGGGTAGAAATAAGCGCCTACTTCAAACTCAACCATGCTTTGCAATTCTCCGATTTATTGTTAGTCAAGAGAACTATTATATACGTTCTTTGTTTTCTACGCCAAGAGTTATTAGCATAGTGTATTGTAGCTACAGCATGTGTTTTAGATATTGGCCGGTGTAGCTGGCTTTTACTTTGACGATTTGCTCCGGCGTGCCTTCGGCCAATATTTTACCGCCACCGTTACCGCCTTCGGGACCCATGTCTATGAGCCAATCGGCACTTTTAATCACATCTAGGTTGTGTTCGATAACGACCATGCTGTTGCCGGTTTCTACCAGCGCGTGCATGACACCCAGTAGTTTTTCGATATCCGCCATGTGCAGGCCGGTGGTTGGCTCGTCCAAAATGTAGAGCGTCCGGCCGGTGGGACGGCGGCTGAGTTCGCTGGCCAGTTTTATACGCTGCGCCTCGCCACCACTCAGCTGGGTGGCTGGCTGGCCGAGGCTAATGTAACCTAGCCCCACATCTACCATTGTTTGCAGCTTGCGGGCGATGGCCGGAATGTTTTGGAAAAATTCGAGCGCTTGCTCGCAGGTCATACCCAGCACATCTGATATATCTTTGCCTTTGTAGTGGATTTCGAGCGCTTCGCGGTTGTAGCGTTTGCCATGGCAGACTTCGCACGACACGTAGACGTCGGGCAGGAAGTGCATCTCGATTTTGATAATGCCATCGCCGGCGCAGTTTTCGCAGCGTCCGCCTTTGACATTAAAGCTGAAACGGCCGGCACTATAGCCACGTAGCTTGGCTTCGGGCATGCCGGCAAACAGCTCACGAATGGGCGTAAAAAGTCCAGTGTAGGTAGCCGGGTTGCTGCGCGGCGTACGGCCAATAGGCGACTGGTCGATAATAATCGCCTTGTCCAGTTCGGAAATTCCCTCTATGTCGTCATGGCGACCTGGCACAGTACTGGCCCGGTGCAGTCGCGCCAGCAGTTCTTTGGCCAGAATGTCGTTAATGAGGCTTGATTTACCCGAGCCCGAAACGCCGCTTACCACCACCAGTTTGCCCAGCGGAATTTCGACGGTAATATTCTGCAGGTTGTTTTCGCGTGCCCCGACGATACGGATAGATTTGCCATTGCCCTTGCGCCGTTTTTGGGGCACTGCAATGACCTTTCGGCCGCTAAGATACTGCCCGGTAATACTATCTGGTGTTTTTTCGACTTCGGCCGGCGTACCGCTGGCCACCACGTGGCCGCCATGAATACCAGCGCCCGGGCCGATATCAAGCAGATAGTCGGCGGTACGGATGGTTTCTTCGTCGTGCTCCACCACAATCACACTATTGCCCAAGTCGCGCAGATGCTTGAGGGTGCGGATCAGCCGGGCGTTATCCCGCTGGTGCAGGCCGATGCTTGGTTCATCCAGCACGTACAGCACGCCCATTAGTCCTGAACCAATCTGCGTTGCCAGGCGGATACGCTGAGCTTCGCCGCCCGAAAGCGTCGTGGCGGAACGCAGCAGCGTCAGGTAATTGAGCCCGACGTCCTGCAGGAATGTCAGCCGGGCACAGATTTCCTTCAGCACTAGCCGGGCGATTTGCATGTCTCTGTCGCTAAGCAGCAGTGAGTTCATATGGTTCAGAGCATCGTCTATAGAAAGTTCACAGATATCCATAATGGATTTATCGCCGATGGTTATGGCCAATACTTCTGGTTTGAGCCGCCGACCATGGCAGGCGTAACATGGCTTTTCTTGCATAAAACGCTCAATATCGCGGCGAATGAAATCGCTATCGGTTTCTTTGTGCCGACGCTGCAGGTTGGGGATGACGCCTTCGTTGGTGGTCGCAAAACTGCGACCACCACCGAGCGACACACGGTACGATTCATTGCCCGTGCCAAACAAAATACGCTGCATATTTTCGGCACTGAGTTCGCCAGTGGGCGTATGCAGGTTAAAGTGGTAGCGTTCGGCCACGGCAGCCAGCTTTTTCATGTACCAGTTATCAACGTTTATCCGGTTGTAGGGGCGGATGGCGCCTTCGGCAATGGTCAGCCGGCCATTGGGTATCACTAGCTCCGGATCAACCTCTAGCCGGTTGCCCAGGCCCGTACAGACCGGACAGGCGCCGTGTGGCGAGTTAAAGCTAAAGGTACGCGGTTCCAGCTCTGGGATGGCAACTTCGGGGTGATCGGGGCAGGCGTACATTAGGCTGTAGGTGGTGGTTTCGTTGCTATCGGCATCCAGTACCACCACTTTGCCTTCGGCAACTTCCAGGGCTTGTTCGACACTTTGCGCCAGGCGCGTACGCGATTCGTCGTCATTTATCAGCCGGTCGACGACCACCTCTATGCGGTGACGGTAGTTTTTATCGAGCTCCGGGAATTCATCGAGCGCATACACTACGCCGTCGACGCGCACGCGCGCAAAGCCGGCCCGCTGGTACTGCTCAGGGATGTGCTCGAACGCACCTTTTTTGTCTATGACGATAGGTGCTAGAATCATCAGCCGAGCACCTTTGGGCAGGCCAGCAATCTGGTCGACAATGTTCGGCGTAGTTTGGCGCACTACCGGGTTGCCATCTATTGGGCAGTGCGGTACACCGATGCGCGCAAACAGCAAGCGCAAATAATCATAAATTTCGGTCACCGTGGCAACGGTGCTGCGCGGGTTACGGCTGGTAGATTTCTGGTCGATGGAAATCGCGGGTGACAAGCCGTCTATTTGATCAACGTCGGGCTTTTCCATCAGGCCCAAAAACTGCCGAGCGTAGGCACTCAAGCTCTCCACATAGCGACGCTGCCCTTCGGCGTAAATAGTGTCGAACGCCAGGCTGGATTTGCCCGAGCCCGAAAGGCCGGTAATTACCACTAATTTGCCACGCGGTATCGTGACATCAATATTCTGCAGGTTGTGCTCCCGCGCCCCCTTAACGACTATGTTTTCAGAATTCATAAGCCCGTAAAGTATACCCCGGATTGGCGTTTTTTTCTAGGGCCTAGGCTACTGCCTTAGCGCGGTCTACACACTACGCTGAGGGCGCTCAGCGAAAGGCTCTCCGGGAGACATATGTGTTCTACCAGGGGCGGAGGGCCAGGGTTAGCCAGCTTATCACTTACAAAATCATATTCAAGACGCTGCGCTTCCATCGACGCATATGCTTCGGAATGTACAAACCAGGTTGGGTCATCTTGCAAAGCCTGACCCTGCTCCGGAGTAAGATGTTCGTATAAAACCGTACCAATAGTTATGTGAGGCGCAATCGGCGTTAGCGTGTTAGCCAGGAAGCGTTTACTAACATCATGCCCTTCGGTGGTTGTGTAGTTGTCGAGTATGTATTCCTCTACCACCGCCCGATCACCCACTAAGCGATAATCTTTTTGCAATCGTAGCCCCAAGCGGTTTTTATGACGGCCATACAACGCTAGTGGCGCTACCGGATCGAGCCGAATACCACCATAGTTTTCGTACTGCGCGGTATGTAGACTTTGCCGGAGCTCATCTTCGAAAGTCCGCACGCCATCAGGTGGAATCATTCCGTTACGGTTTCGCGGCAGTATTTCGCGGAGCACCGGCTCGAGCATTAAAAGCGTAAGACCTAGTTTGCCAAGAGATTTGTACTGTACAAAATTGGCCGTATGTTCGTGCAGCTGACTCAACGGCTTTTCTAGTTCCGGTTGGCCTGGCTGGACGCCGCGGCATACTCGGAAATCGTAATGAACCGGCTGTTTGCGTGTGTCGCTGCGTGCATGCCGGTCTGTTGACGTATATAACCTCATACAGTCACCTCTCTATAGTCACTCCCGTCACAGAAGTATTACCTCACTTTTTGTAATAATTCTTACTTCCTTAGAGTAGCGCAGGCGCCGAGCGTTACCAAGCAAATTGGCTGTGATTTATGTTACATTATTGACAACTCTTCACATGAGTAGTGCGCTTAGAAACGCGAGCGACAGGTAACCTGCGCTAAAAAGCCAAGCGCTAAGCATAAGCTCTTAAATAATATATATTGTACTATGTCAAATACTTCGCTATACTCTTTATTAACATAACGAGGTGGCAGCAATGCAAAATTTCATCGTCCTGGGGATTGTTCCGGGTACAAATTTTCAGCTAAATCTTGATTCCTGGTTAGTCCTCGCACTGTCTGTTTGCGTGTGGCTAAACGCCTTCCGGCTGCTGGTACTAGCTTACAGTTTGTACGAATATGGTTTGGTACTGGCTATTGCGCTGAGGCTTCGCTTGTTTGACGTTACGACTCTTCGGTCTCGTCTTCATCAAATACCGGCATAATGCTTTCAGCATATAGCTGGAGTTCTTCGAGTACAAAGCGTTTTTCCGCACCGGCTTCTGTCCCCGATAACTTAGCCAGCTCTTGAAGGTATTTGGCCAACACACTGTCTGCGCCGCCGCCTAGCAGTTTCTCGCGGCGATAGACTTCCCACGCCGCGCGCTCGTCGTCCGTAAGACTCGAACGGAAGTTACGAGCTTTGTAGCGAATCAGCAGCTCGTTCAGCCGGGGGTCATGGAAGCTTCCCGCGTGCTGGCTTATTTCTACCGGCTCGCTGGCGCGCACCACCGACATTAGGCGCTTGTCATTATCATCGAAAAAACCGCCATCATACAAGGCTTCGTCGGCGTCGGGAGTTTGTTTGCTGCACTGTTCGGCCCGTTCGTCGTCCAGTAAATCGCGGGCCCTCACTACATTGGCAATGAAGTCCGGGTTTGCACTCAGCACTGCCAGGTGTTTATTTACCAGCTCGGGAGTTACCTGTAACCGCTCTTGCACTCCCGTGTCAGCTAGAACTCCGGTCGGCGACAGCGCGGGGCAGCGGTTGTATTTGATAGTCTTTATGGGCAGCCTAGGCGGTGCATCCACTTCGCTAGTATAGCGCCAACGATCAGCTAGTTCTTCGGCGGAAAGGCTTAGAAAGTCGGTCGGGTCATGACGCAGGTCGTATACAATCCCGCCCTTGCTGTCATCAGTATGCAGCAGCCGTACGACCGCTGTCTTTTCGGTATCAGCGGCGTATTTACCACTGGTATACACAAACGTTTGGTTGGATTCTATAAACTGCTTCACCGCCTTTTTGTCACGCAGGGCCAGCAGCCAGCCAAACAACTTGGGCTGTTTTTGTCTAATGAGTTTAGCAAACGCGATACTAGCCATGACATCATTGAGCGCATCGTGAGCGTGTTCGTGGTCCAGGCCGTTTTCTTTGGTTAGTAGCTCGAGGCGGCAGGTGGGTTTACCGTCCACCACCGGCCAATTAATGCCTTCGGGTCGGAGCGCCCTCGTCATACGCACCAGGTCTAGCATATCCCAGCGGCTTTTACCGTCTTTGTACGCCCATTCGTAGGCGTCGTAAAAATTGTGATAATTTAGAAATCGGAGGAATTCGTCGTCGAACCGCACGCTATTAAAGCCAATAAATATCGTATTGGGCGTCGCAACCTGCTCATAAAAAATCTGCATAAATTCTGCTTCGGTAACACCATCCTGCAGCGTTTGCTGCGGCGTAATGCCAGTGACCATAATCGCGCCCGGGTCGGGCAAGATGTCTTCACTAAGCTGCACCAGGATATTCACTGGCTGGCCGACGGGGTTTAATGCCATGTCGGTCCGCTGCCCGGCAAACTGCATAATTCGCCCGGTACGCGGGCTAATGCCTGTTGTTTCTAGGTCGTACCAAAAAAAGCTCTGCGCCATATGGCCTACAGTGTACCACCAGTGCCAGCTTTTACACGTCGTTCTTGTTTTGTGAGGTCCGTCCTCACAAAATTACAACGGTATGCCTGACAACAAAAAACACCTCCGGATGGAGATGCTTCTAGCATTCATATGATAAGTAGTAAGTAAGTTGGACAATTGGGGTTGGGTGGAGAGATTGGGCCGGTGGGCGAGTCATGTGGGCATTGTGGGGGCGAATGCCTCACACGCTCATGTGCCCACCGGCCCTACTCCTTGTCGCCTCCCGGGCGGGGGTCGCGGGGTGTGGCAACAAGCTTGGGGGCGAGACTGAAAGCTAACCACGAGCTGTAGGAGTCAACTCCCAGCTCGGTGGTGGTGGCAACAGCCTCCAGTCTCGCCCGTACGGGACAGCGCCGCTACACTGTCTACCGTACCGCAGGGCACAGAATCCATTCGCTAGACGAGCCAGCGTTCCGAAATCTATGCACAAAAGACTATCCATGCTTTAGGGCGCAAATAAGGCCCAGGCGCATTGCGAATTCGCAATAGTATTTGCAGCTGAAATTCAGCGCGACCTTGTTCTCCAGAGGAGAAATCTTTCTATTTTCTCGTAAGACTACGAAATGTCAGATACTAGCTAGTACATTTCCTAAACTGCCTAACAACTCATAGCCTCACGAGAACCAATTGTCCAACTTTTTAATGTGCCGTTCAGGAGTAGCAATGCCACATCACCGAAGGGTAAAAGTAGTTTACGAAAAGTATGTGTACTTGTCAATAATATCGTTTTGCTTGGTTCGGCTGAGGTATTAAGACCTTCGCGTGCTGCTTTGAGCAGACGGAACTTGGAGTGTTTAGTACTCGAAGCTGCCGCCGGCGATACGAATAAGGCTGCCCGCCACCACGCCCTGGCGTTTAAGTTCGTGCATAATCCCCTGCTTGCGCATAATCACACGCAAGCGTCGGACGGCTTCTTCGTTTTCGTAGTCGGTGCGGACGGCAAAGCGCTCAATTTTGCTGCCACTGACCGTAAATACATCGCCTTCGCGGGTAACGCGCCAGCTCGATTGGTCTTTAAGCCGCAAGGTCGGGATAGTTTTTTCCACCGGGGCAATCAGGGCCTGGCGTTTGCGTTCGGCATCGACGCTGGCCTTTACGGCGTACAGCAGCGGTTTTAGGTTTTCGTGGGCCTGGCTGGAAATGGCGAATAGTTGAGTGTTTTTGGGCAGCACTTTTTCTAATTTTTTCCGGATATCTACGAGCTGTTCAGGGTTAATAAGGTCGATTTTACTCAGTACTACTATTTGCAGCTTTTTAGCCAAATTGGAGCGGTAGGTCTGCAGTTCGTTTTGGATAGTACGGTAATCGGCCACAACATCGGTGCTACTGACATCTATTAAGTGCAGCAAAACGGCGGTACGCTCAACGTGGCGCAGGAATTCGTCGCCTAGGCCTTTGCCTTCGGCCGCGCCCTCGATAAGCCCAGGAATGTCGGCGAACAGCATGCTGTTTTCTTTGTCGATGTCGACTACGCCCAGGTTCGGCGTAAGGGTGGTGAAGGGATAATCGGCTATTTCGGGACGGGCATTGCTAACTACGCTCAGCAGAGTTGATTTGCCAGCGTTCGGTAGGCCAACCAAGCCGACATCGGCGATAAGCTTTAGTTCTAGCGAAAGCAGGGACGTTTCGCCCGCCTCCCCCTTTTCGGAAAAGTTTGGCGCTTGGCGCACCGAACTCACAAAATGGGCGTTGCCAAAACCACCGCGACCGCCCTGGGCCACAACCGCCTCTTGTCCGTCCTGGATAAAATCGGCCAGGGTGAGGCCTTCGTCGTTGGTTACTATTGTACCGACCGGCACATTGACGTACAGGTCTTTGCCGTTTCGGCCGTGGCGGCGGACTTTGTCGCCTGCCCCTCCCGGGTCGGCGTTAAGCTCACGGTGGTAGCGGAAAGAGACCAGTGTGTTTTGATTGCGGCTGGCCACAAAAATAACATCGCCACCATTGCCGCCATCACCGCCATCAGGACCGCCCTTGTCGATATATTTTTCGTGCCTGAAGCTGGTGCGACCGCTTCCGCCATCACCTGCTGCCACCGTAACCGTTACATGATCAATAAACTTCATATTATTGTAATTATAAAACAGATTCTCTAATTTGTAAACTTGGGGTTTGTGGCTGCTGACAAAGGATGCGGTCTGGGATGAAAAAACGAAGCCCGCAAATGACCCGTACTACTGGTACGGTGAACGCGGACTGGAGTTTTACGCCCAGAATGTGTCTTTGTCGGCAGCCACTAGCGGGAGATGTAGTGTTCAAAGTAGGAGGTCGACACCCACCCACTCGTGCCAACCCGTCCCCAGCCAGAAAGGCCGTTCATATCACTATAAATAATCTCGCCACCATCACCCGAAACCTGCTCTACAATGGCGACGTGGCCAAGGTAACCGCGTGAAGTCTGGGCAATAGCCCCGACGCGTGGCGCGGAGCTGACCGTCCAACCACTGAGAGAAGCGTAGAAAGCCCAGGTGTTGGCATTGCCCCAGTTGCTCGGTGCACCGGAACGGGCAGCGGCATAGTAGGTGCAGTAGCCAAAGTCGTAGCCATTACTACCGTACTGGGCGGTAAACGAGCCCGAACTCAGTACGACCGCACCAGTACTGCGGGTGGCTACGGCTTGCACTTGTCCATTAGGAATCAGAATCTGCTCACCTGGCTTAAGGCCGCTAATTTCGGCGTCGTTATAAGCGGTAATTTGGTCGCCATTGGCTTTGTACTTGGTGGCCAGACTCTGCACCGTGTCGCCGGCGGCTACGGTGTATACAATGCCATTAACCGGTGGAATTTTAAGCTGTGACCCCAGTGCGACGGCGTCAGAATTGAGCTTGTTCGACCATTTGATACTGTCGGAGGTTACTCCAAACTTTTGGGCGATGGTAGTCACCGTATCGCCGGCAGCTACGGTGTAGCTTTTAATGTCGTTTCGGCTTTTGAGTGTCGTGGCTACAATCTGCGGCTTGGCAATGACGTTCGTTTCACTGGTACTAACAGCTACAGCTACTTTGGCGCTCTGAGCCTGGTTATTTATGGCCGTACTTTCTGGCAGGCTCGTCATACGCGCAACATTGGCAGCAATATCGTACGAGGTCAGGCCGTCGACCGGACTGTTAGTGGCCGTGCCGCTGGCGAAAGCACTCACGGCAGCGGAATGATTGCTATGCGAGGCCGTAACCACTACCGCAACCACCGTGCCCAGAACGGCCACGTTGGCAGCAATGAGGCCATAGCGAACAAGCCGCCGGCGCGACGATTTGCGTCGCAACGTCTTTTGCATACGGCTAACTAAAAGCAGCCTTTTTTCATTTATCAGACGGGACGAAACTGCCCCGGTGGAAATAGTGCTAATGGTAAATGCTCCGGGCGGGCCTGCCTGCAGCAGACCTGCCACCTTTACACCGTTTATTACGTTATTAGTTAGTCCGCCGGGCCGAAGCCTTGGGATAATGACATATTGCGAAACTGCGGTGAAAGTATATTACTATGGTTTGTCGCAGGGAAAACCACAATAATACCCTGCTATCATACCAAGTACAAGCGTTTTAGGCAAGACCAAAATTATTTAGTACCCCTGTAATTTCCGCAGCAATTTGCTATTGACAAAGTTTATGGCAATACTGCGCCGTTGCTGCCTGGTGCTCTTCGAACGTCTTAGAGAAATGCGTCGTGCCGTCGTCGCCGGCTACAAAGTACAGCCAATCGGTAGTAGCCGGGTTAGCCACGGCTTGCAGCGAGCTATCGCTTACGTTACTGATGGGCGTCGGTGGCAGACCGGTGTGAATAAGCGTGTTGTACGGCGAATCGTAGCTAAGCGACGTTCCTTGGCCCGCCAGACGCGAACCGTACATAGCGGTAACGTCGCTGCCGAGCATCATACCGGTGCTCTGGCGCTTTAGGAATACTTGAGCAGCCTGGGCGCGGTCGGATTGGTTAGAGACCTCTTGTTCGATAATGGAGGCTAGAATGATGCCCTGGTAGGTACTAAGGCCTTTGGCCGCAAAAGCTGCGCGGATGCTCGGTGTTAAGTGCTTTTGCATTTCGGCGATAGATTCCTGGACAATCTGTGAGGCCGTTGTGCTACTGGTACGCTGGAACGAATCCGGGTACAGGTAGCCTTCCAGGCTGGCCCCAACCGGTTTGTCGACTAGGGCGGCATTATTTTCATAGGCCGTGGGCTGTAGGGCCGCTTCGACATCAGCCTTAGCAAAGCCGTCATTTATAAGCGCCGTTTCTATTTGAGCAAGCCGCTGGCCGGGAAGGACGGTAACTAACAGAGTTGTAACTTTGCCGTGCGTTAGCTGGACGACTATGTCTTGTACCGACTGGCTGGGGCTAAGACTGTACGTACCAGCCTGCAAGTCTTCGCTAACGCCCTTGCTTTGAACATAGCGTTCGAACGTCCAGGCGTTACGAATAATTTTTCCGCTGTGAAGCTGGTTGGCAATAATGGTGGGTGTGGAACCGGAGGGAATCGTAATTTCTGTAGCCAGGGTGCTCTTAGAATCAAGAGGCCGTAGGTTTTGATTGTAGTAGCGCCACACACCTACCGTTGCCAGCACTAGCACCAGGAATAGCATGCCGACAGCCAGAAAAACCCGGTGTAGCCAGGATTGCCCCGTGCGTAAGCGCGCACGGTACATTAGGCGGCCGACCTTTCGGCTGGGTGTTCGGCCAAATAGCGCTCCAGAATGAGGGTGGCGGCCTGGGCGTCGATATCTCCCTTGGAATAAGCTGTTCCGGCTAGAGTTGCTTCGGCATCTATACTGGTAAGCGTTTCGTCGGCCAGTTCTACGGGCACATCAACGACCGCCCCAAGCTGTTCGGCAAAGGTCTCGGCGGCCCGCGTCTGCTGGGTATAACCACCGTCCATGCCGCGCGGCAGCCCCACCACGACAAGGCCGATGTTTTCCTGGGCAATAATATCGCGGATGCCGTTTAGCACGGTGTCAGTGGTAGCCAATGTCGTTAGCGGACGGGGCAAACGGGCAATCTGGTGGGCAATGGCCACGCCAATGCGCTTTTCGCCATAATCAAGGGCCAGTATGTATTCAGCTGACATAAGTTGTCCTGACTCCATTAACTATCTACTGTTAGCTATTTGATTTTACTACAACTACCTGGACTTTGTCTGGCTTAGCTGGGACGCTATCGACCCAAAACGGTCCAAACTGGACTTTTACATCGGTGACTCCGGGCGTTTGTTTTAGCAGCGTCTTAATATCGCCGCTTTTTTTGCCAGCCAGGCTGGTTTGGAGCTTTTTGGAATCAATTTGCGGGCCGGCTACTGATTTCGCTTCCATAGCTACGCTGGCGCCAGTGGCTGTGGCCGGGTTAGGTGCGGTAAACTTGGCGTTGGCTATACCATCGTCCAAGATGACCTGCTTGCTTTTATCTATTTGCTTATTGACGTTGTCGACAACAAGCGCGCGCAGGTCAGATTTTTGCACCCCCAGCATGGTGTAGGTGGTAGCGGCGGTTACCGTTACCGTGTCGGCCGCATCGCCGGCTTTGGCACTACTGGTAACTATGGGCGTGCCCGGCACAAACGTAGCGGTAATGGGTTGCAGGCCTTTACTTTGCAGGGCGGCGGCGAGCTGGCTAGAAAGCGCAGTGTTGTCTTCGGCCTTAATTTTACTGGTCGCACCATCTATGTCGCTTTGGGTAACAATTTTGACGATACTATCTG
Source organism: Saccharimonadales bacterium (SeqCode) (assembly GCA_038207115.1). Classification (GTDB taxonomy): domain Bacteria; phylum Patescibacteriota; class Saccharimonadia; order Saccharimonadales; family UBA4665; genus JAJZCD01. The sequence continues at coordinate 58,746 of JBBRAC010000005.1, read as the reverse complement.
TTCCGCCATTCATCTGTGAACCCTGGCCGGTCACATTACTTGGGCTGCCCGAAAGAGTAAAGGCGGATGGCGCAATGTTGTACTCTGCGCCACTGTGCAGAGCGGTAACGTTTACTGTGGCTTTGCCGTCATTCTTACACTTTGAGCCGCTGATAGGTGAGGTGTAGTTGCTATCGGGCACAGTTACGGGGCTTTGGACTATAAATGTATGGCCACTGCCACTCATGCTGGAGCCAGCCTGGACGGAATAGTTTGATCCGCTACAGTTGGTGACGGTTACCGTACCCGATGCCGAAGCGCCATTGTTTTGCTGGCCGGTGGCCGGAACTTGCTGGGTAGATGTCTTTTGCTGGCTCTGGGGGGTCGCCGGAACGATGCTATTTGCTACGTCGAGCTTTTTAGCGTTAGCGTCGAGCACCACATTTACATTGCTGGTAACAGCGGACGTATTGGTGCGGATAGTGATTTTAGCGTGCGGCAGAGCAGTCAATGCGTAGATAAGGCCGCCGATGAGTAGCACCAGTATTAAACCGCCGAGCACTAGGCGCTTGCGGAGGCTATCAAAGTTAGGGACTTTGAGCTTTTTATCTTTTTTAAGCGTGGGGGCTTTGGTTGCTACCGCGCCAGCTGTAGCGCCAGCGGCCAGCTCGGCATCGTCGGCCATGTCTATGGCTTCATCTATGCTGTCGGCGTCGGCTTTGTTGGCATCGGCTATAGCCAGCGCGCCAACGGCAGTTGCACCGGCGGCTTTGGGGTCAAAGTTATCCGGCTCGCTAGAACCGTCCACAATGTCGAGGGGTTCATCGACGTCTTCTGGCTCGTCGCTGATGGCAGTTGGGGCGGGCGGAATTTCCGGTTTGCTGGTAGGCGTACTGGCCACGTGTAGGCCGACAGTGCCAGCCAGGGGCATTAGACCAGCCTCGCTGGTTACTAACACCAGGTTTTTGCCGGCATTCTCGGCGCTACGCTTTAGCAGCTTCATATTTACAATGCTTTGTAAGACCGTAGCGCGTTTGGGCAGCACCAGGGCGACCACTTTGCCTTTGGCCGAACTAACTTTGTCGATAATGCCAGTAATTTCTTCGTCGATATCGACGTAAATGGTCTCTTTGCCCGCCACGCTGCCGACTGATTGTAATTTAGCCACGAGTTAACTCCTGCGTCGTATTTCTCTTCTCACCGTTCACATGTACCAGTAGCTTCATAGGGGTCATTTGCCATTTACAGAAATAGCCCTGGAAAATGTTCAATGAAAAATAATTGTGAAAAGATTTATACATGTAAAATTCTATCGATTTTTTCTTTTACGGTGTTTCCGCCCGTACCATTATATTGTACCGTATCGAGCCCCACACGCAGCAGGCCCATGGCGGTTATAAAGGTGTGATCGGTGACTTTGCCCGTAAGGTCGGTGATGCCGACGACTTGGTCGGGGTGGATGTGCTGTACAACCGGTTTGCGCGTAAAGGGCAGGTGCGTGTACCAGTCACTGTCATGCAGACGGTCCATAAGCATATCTAGGGAAGACCCGCCACCACACAGGAGTAATTTATGGGGCAAGTTATCCAGCTTGGTAAATTCGCTAAGTGCTAGTTCTACCCCGTTTACCCAGACATCGAGCGTTTTGGTAAGCGCCTTTTCGACGGCCGCTTTCTGCTTGGCTGGCACTTTGTCGTCCGCCAGTGCCACCTTGAGTTTTTCGGCCAGGTCGAAATCAACACCCAAATCGCGCTCGATACCGCGGGTGTAGGCCCGGCCGCCGATGCCGAACATCTTGGTGCCCTGCACGCCACCGTCGTTTACCACGGCAATATCGGTTGTGCCGCCGCCAACGTCCATCAGCACGGCGCTCATGGTATTGCTTTGGTCGTCACCAATCATACTGCGGCTGACCGCAAATGGCTCGGCCGCCACGGCCAACAGTTCTAGGTCGAGTTGCTCGGCCACGCGCTCCAGCGCACCAATGTGCACCAGTGGCGCAAAGGCCGTGTATAGCTGAACCACCACATCGCGGCCCTGAAAGCCTAAGGGATTGGTAACAGTGTAGCCGTCTATTTCTATGCCGACCAGCGCGCTGTTAACAAGCCGGACTTCGATTTCTTTGCCACCCAGCTCCAAAGCCATTTGTTGCTTGGCTTTGGCCTCGGCGCGCGTCTGCACCAGTTTTATAACCCGCTCGATTTCTACGAGGTCCAACGCTTTGTTCGGTTGTTTGCGAGCGACGCGCACCGTGGTGGTCGTGCCTTTTACCAGTTCACCAGCAATGCCGATGATAGCCCCGCGAACGCTTACGCCGGCTTGCGCTTCGGCTTCGTTGAGCGCTTTATCGCAATTTTCTACTACTGCGCCAATGTCCGCCACGGCCCCCGCCTGCATGTCGCTCAACCCCTGGTGCGCCCGGCCAACGCCGATGATTTCTATCTTGCCGTCTACTACCCGACCCACAAGTGCTTTAACATACTCCGTACCAATATCTAGCCCCACCAAATAACGAGTTTCGTCAACGGGAGCTTTGGTAGTCTGTATTTTGCTGAGCGCAGCATCTTTCAGGCCCTTAAACTTATCAAGCATATGCACTTTATTTTAGCACGCTCGGGTGGGTTCATAAACTTATCCCGCCTACGACTTGCTCTAGATTTGGCTCAAGGCACGAGCAGCAATGGTTATTTCATGCATATACTGTTGTACTTTTGTATTATACGGCGATTATTTGACGACTTATTGTTAATATGAAATGGTAACGAAAAGTTCCGACAACCAAGAGGAGGCGCACCCCGCTCCATCCTTCGGCAACTTCACCGCACCTTCCCACCTGCAGCCAGGCTGCACACACCCAAGGAGCCACACATGTGGACAGCAACCGTAGTAGCCGCGCTCCCCCCGGCGGTCCTTCCCACAGGCGCCACCATCTTCACCTCGACCTGGTCTCGGACTGGGTCAGCCATCGCCCTATGGGTGATCCTGATGGCGCTCTCCAGCCTCATGAAGCACAGCCTCGTCAAGCTTCTGAGGCTGATCGCCTTCTTCCTCACGTTGGCGGTGGTCTTCCTCACCTCCGCTCCCATCCAAGCACTAGGCAACGCACTCAACAGCAGCACCCAGAGCGGGCTACAGAACAACGGCCACGCCGACTGGACGGGACAGTCTACCTACGGGTTGCTGCTGTTGCTGGTCATCATTCTGGGCATCGTGCTGTACACCAATGGCAACAAGGTCTTCAAACAGCCCTGGCTGCTGTGGCTTACCGGCATCCTGATTCTCATCTGGGTTGTCACCCCAGGCGGTGTCAGCATTGCCAATGCCTACGCCGACTTCATCGCTGTGCCTGCCACGCAGCACCTCATCGCACCGCTGTTCGGCATCTGACGGTGCATCTGTGGTACGGCCAAGCCCGACGGAATTTCCGTCTCCCGGCTTGGCCGTACCACCCCGTCGTAGAGCTTTTCGTTACATTTCCTTTTTTTATCTGTACCATCCTCATTTGTAGACCAGTTATTCACTCCGAAGTTTTGCAGTCTACAAAGTCTCCTTGTAATAATTAGAAAAAATACTATTATGCGCTCAGCGTATAACCCCTAAGGCTAACATATGTCTCGCCGCACCCCAGCTTCTGAATACACTCCCGGGCTTGACCCGGATTTCTTGATGCTGCAGCAGATGGTCGAGCAGGCCTACGGGCAGCTACAACCTCCGTTTTTAGGTGACCTTTTAAAGGAGCACGTCAGTCGGCGCACGGCATTAGGGCTGGGTGCGGGAGCAGTCGCAGCCGCTCTTTTGAAAGACAATATCGATGGCGAACTGTTTCCTGACCCCGACCCCCGCATAGATGAATCTTGGGTAAACCCCGAATCTAAGCTGTGGCTTCCACGAACATATATCGATGTTATTCCGGGCTTCAATAACAAAACCTACGAAGCAATAATGAAAAACCTCCAGGAGGAGCTGGGCCAATACGGGCAGCTGCGGCGGCAATGGATGGGCAATAAAGGCGTCGACATTCCCGGGCTCACTCATGTCACGCTCGCCTCATACGCACCCCTTTCGCGGAAAGACCCTTTGCTTAACCGGAGGAACGAGCTCGACCTAGGCGCAGGCAATCGCCAGGTGCTGATTGGTCATAGCGCGGGCGGACTGTTGGCACTTCCAGAAGCAGTTGAGCTGATTCAGCAAGGGGTTGAGGTACCACTAATTTTCTTGCTTTCTACGCCCTATGATGCCAGAACTACGCTCCAAGACGAAAGAACGCTATACGCCTTAGAATTCCTAAATGATCATGGAGTACACCAGGGGCGAATGGGACGCTGGGGGCTAGAAGTGTACGTGAATCTCCGAAACGGCGAACCCATTTCCGAAGCGATCCGCCTAGCCAATGATAGTGCCTACCCAGCACCAGGCCGACCCGATTTGTCGAATCGTAATGTCATATCTCACGGCGCTTACATCGCCCAGCGCAATGGCCCGCGCATTTCACCACTACTTAAACATACGCGCATCGTCTATATAGCCTCTAAGTACGACGATATTGTAAACTGCGCGCTTTCGGGCGGGTTGTTTGAAGCAGAGCAGGTTGCTAATGGTGGTAGCTTCGAGTACTTTACCGTCGATGCACACCATGCTGCCCTAAACTCGGAGCCAGAAGAATACCTTCGCCTTATATCCTTTTTCTTGGCGGCAGAAGGCTTTCCGACGATTAGGGATCTGAAAGCGGCAGCCGATAAGGATTTCTACGGCCATCATCCGAAACTGGCAGTACAGGAAAATCAAGAATAGCTTACTTGTTGACGCACGCAGCATTCTGGGGCAGCTAAACAACTATGCCGCCGCCCACAACGCGGTTGCCATCGTACAAAACGGCCGATTGGCCGGGGGTAATGGCGCGGATTTCGTCTGTTAAATCCAGCGTTGCCCTGGCCAAATTGGTATCTATAGGTCCGTCCTCTAGATAAATCTGACACTCGACTAGGGGGGCGCGATAACGGGTACGGGCTTGGTAGGTTTTGCCAAGTTCGGGGGCTTGGTTTATCCAGTGCAAATCGGTTATTGTTAGCTGGTTTCGCCACAGCCGGGTGTCTTGCAGGTCAGTGGTAACAGACACTTCGTTTTTGGCCATGTCTTTGCCCACCACATAATATGGCAGGCCGCCACCGACGCTTAACCCGTGGCGCTGGCCGATGGTATAAAAGATTGCGCCGTCGTGTTCGCCCACTGTTGCTCTGTTTTGGTCCACTATCCGGCCGTGCGGCTGTTGGCCCAGTTCGTGCAGCAGAAAATCCTTAATCCCCACCTTACCCACAAAACAAATGCCCTGGCTGTCCTTTTTAGCGGCTGTGCTGAGCCCTAGCTCGGCTGCCTTGGCCCGCACCTCTGCTTTGCTGGCAAACTCGCCTATGGGCATCAGGCTGCGGCTGAGCGCCTCCTCGGTAACCCGGTACAGGAAGTAGGTCTGATCTTTTTCGGCGTTCGCCGCCGTCATAAGCGTAGCGCGTGACGAGTAGTGAGGGTCGCGGGCAATGGCCCCATCCGGGCTACCCACTTCCCGCCCCAGATCCCTACCCACCCGGGCATAGTGCCCGGTTGCTATAAAATCGGCGCCGTCAGCTAACGCGGTGTCCAAGAACAGCTTAAACTTAACCTCTTGGTTGCACATTACATCGGGGTTCGGTGTGCGCCCGGCCTGGTACTCGGCCACCATGTAATCTACCACCTTAGCGCGGTACTCGGTTTCGAAATCGTACAGTTTGAAGGGAATTCCGAGCTGCACCGCTACGCGCTTGGCATCTTGGTAATCCTGCTTCCAGGGGCAGTCAAAGCCGGGCAAATCTTTGCTCCAGTTTTTCATGTACACGCCGGTTACATCGTACCCCTGTTCTACCAGCAGAGCTGCCGTCACCGAGCTATCGACTCCACCAGAGAGCCCTACGTATACTTTTTTAGCCATATCACTCCGGGGTATATAAACGAATGCTCGCCAAAAACATGAGCAAGCTCATCTTTTTGTCTGCGCGTTCTTAATATCAATCTGTTATTTTAGCAAATTTGAGCGCGCGGGGCTAGTAGCGGCGGCGAGAGGAGCGCAGAATTTTACGCTTGTAGGATTTCAGGAACAGGTATAGCCCTACTGCCAGTAACACAATCAGTAAAATTGCTCCGACGACTGCTAAGATATAGACCGTAGGGATAATCCACACCGTTTTCCTGATTTCAATGTTTTGGCTTTTTGTGCCATAACCAATTGTTGCCCCTACCGTGTATTTGCCAAATTTACTAAACCCTTTTAGCGGCACATTCCATTTCCGGGCGCTGTCGGGCAATATCTCTGACTTTGGATCATTATCATTAAAGTTGTAGCTATATACATTCTTGTTGCCCTTAAGGACATATATTTGCCCAAATGGTGCTTCTTGCAAGTTGCCCTTGTTTTCAAAACGCAGCAACAGCGCAAGGTCGTTCGGGGTACGGAAGTTAGTGGCAGTTCCACCATTTTGCTGAACATCGAAGTTCGTTAGCGTTAGTTTTTCGACAGTGTCACCAGGTACTGTCAGCAGGATTAGCGATGAGACGCTTGCGCCTACATTGACTGACTTACTGCCGTCTATAGAGGCGGGCGCAAAACGTAGAGCTCCAAAATAACCGCCAGCCTGGGCAGTTTGCGGTACCGTAATTGTTACATCCACCTCGGTGCTGCTATTAGCGGGAACAGTTACGTTAGAGAGTGGAATCATGAAGCGCTTTAAACTGTGCGTTGGAGCATAGCTATTCGGGTCGAGCAACAGGGCGGGCTTTCCACTTTCATCACCGGCTATAAAATCATTTTCTATAGCCTGAACAACCATTGGGCTAGAAGTGATATTGTAGATGAATACCGGTACTTTTTGGGACGTGCCCGCTGGTATGTTCACGTTTGTGCGCAGTGGCGATATTTTTAAGACGCTGGTGTTGGTAACGGGTGTTTGCGAATTTTTTGGAGTTGTAGCAGCAAACCCGAACGATGCTTGCATTAAAATAATTAGCCCCATGCCTAAAGTGGCGATAAAGCTGCGACGTTTCTTAAATATCACTTGGTATTCCTCTCCATATATATTTTGCTTACCCTTATGGTATCAGATGACACGTGGTTTTCAAATAACAGTTGTGTTTATACTATAAAACTCGCCTTTAGCAGCGAGTTTTATAGTATAACTTGGATGTAAAAGCTGTCTAGAATGTACCGGTAGCAATGAGATTCATGTTTGCAGAGTACACACCTGCCGGCGTTACATTGCTGGCGTCAGCGGCAAACGTGAGCTGGGCGTAGGCGTTACTAACCGGGCCACTGGCAGTGTTTGCAATGGTGTCACCGTAGGTGCTTGAGACACCCGTACTAACTCCCGCGTAGGTCATGCCGTACTGGGCTGCCGTATTGTAAGGAGCTAATGCCGTAAGAGTACCCGAGCCACCACTACCACCAATAATAGTTGAGGCACCGATTGTTAGACCAAACTTCCCCTCGCCTCCCGTTAGTGCAGTCGAGGTGTTGGTTGGTGCTATATCACAAGCTGCAGCCCCAGCAGCAACGCGCCGTAGACCGCCACAGTTATTACTGTTCGTCATATTTACCAACGCACCGCTGTTAGCGTTTGTTGAGATTGACATATAACCTGTACCTGTCTGGACGGTAGTGCCTAATACAACGGGGACACCGGAACCAAGGACGAGTGAAACGGCAGCAGAGTTTGCACAGTTAGCTGTCGGGATAGCAACTGTGGTACAAAAGGTCATGGTTTCCTGGACGGTTGCGGTAATAGCGATAACGTTTGTGGCTGACAATGCTATACCACCGGCATCTTGCGCCGTGCCTAGCACCGTTGGCCCCGTGTTACCTGCAATGTTCGCGCTAGTGTAGGTGTAGATACGTGCATAAAAGGTGCCAACAGCGTTGGGGTTGGTAACGCCTGTGAATTCGTAGCTTACGGCCGACAGTGGGATGATTGCGGAGCCTACGAACTTAAGCCTGCCGACTGAGGCAGTAAGTGTGCCCGCCGTGCTTACCGTTCCATTCACGGCAGCGGCTGCAGTGAAACCTGCAGGTGTTGTGCATGTTTGACCAAGCACCGGACTTTCCTGGCAAAAGTCCACAATAAAACCACCGCCGCTCGCAATAGCAATGCTAGGAGTAAAAGAAACTTTGTAGTTAACAGGTGTGGCTAGTGCCGCCGAGTTGCTCATGGCAATACTGCGGGCAGTAAGCACCGTATAAGCTGAGGCAAAGGCTGGAAATGCCGCAGGCAGCACCATAGCCAGTAAGACCACGATAGAGGCGAAGCTGAACCCAGCCCGTCTATCCAGTATTCGTAAAGATTTCATGTTCTTTTCCTTCGTCCTTATATTTTTTAATTATTTATTTTGTTAGTAATACTACCTTTATATCACGCTTGTGCTAAGCACTGCAAGTGTTATCGTGCGTTTATAGCGCTACTTATCCACAGGCCGGACATTTTTAATAGAAGAAATACCTGAATAATCTTTCCGAAATCCGAATCCCGACGCTCGAAGTATCGAATTCCCGGGGTGGGGTCATACGTCAAGGAAATGAATGCAGGAATAGAGAATGGGTTCCAGCCTTCGCTGGAATGACAACGCCTGGGTACTACTTACCACTATTGAGTCTACAGCTCTTTGTAGTTAGCCATGTCTCGTTCCAGCTTCCTGTGCAAGCTAACCAACTCGCTGCGTCGGCCCAGCCAGAACGCCAGTGGTAGCAGCAGCAGACACACAACTGCCGGTATCCAGATTACGCGCGTTATGTACACAATTATCTTATTCTTGTCTGTCGCGGCGCTAGTGTTGCTAGGCGTGCCGTTGGCAATGGCCACTAGCTGCAAAAAGGCGCTGACGCCGTTTACGTCAGTAACCTTGACCGTTACATTGTAAATGCCGGCTTTGTCGTACACGTGGGCTACCTCTACCTCACCCGAAAGCGCGACACTTTTAAGTTCGGCCGGTTTGCCATCGCCCCAATCGCTGCTAAAGGCATATGGGCCACTGCCACCACTGAGCAGCAGGGGCCAGCTCAGGGTGCTGCCTGGGTTAGCAGCCCGGCGGCCAAAGTTGCTGGTGAGCGTTACAAGAGATCCAAAGGCGGTAAAGCTGGCGTTGTTATAGCCAACACTTACTTTGTTACTTTCCGGACCTGCCTGGTACAGGTCGTCGAACATAATCGCCGTGATATCGTTCTGGCCCGTAAAGAGGCTTATTTGCAGGCTAAAGCTACCACTGACGCAATTAATAGCGCCCACCATGACGCCGTTATCATACACCTGCACCAGCAGGTCGCCGTAACAGAGTCCACTCACCGTAATGGGCGAAGTACTAAAGTTGGCGCCATTAGTCGGCGTCGAAATAGTCGCGGCTTGGGTTGGTGCGGGCTGTGTCTTGCTAGCCTCCAGGCCGTACGAGCCTCCCTGGGGCGCTGGAGTGGGCAGTGGCGTAAGAGCCTGCGAATGAGCCGGCATAAACAATCCGATAACCGCAACTAAGCCTGCGGTACGTAGGGCACGTTTTAAACTTTTTGTATATTGTAAGGCCCACATAACTTATGCTTATTCTACCTCGAAGGGTGCGGGGGGCAAAGCAGTAAGTAGAAAGTAGCAAGTAGAAAGGGTTAAAACAATGTATGACAAGCTGCACCCCAAGCTTGCTATTTGCTACTACCCTTCCTAGTGACGCCTGCCACCCACGCGGTACGAAGTACCTTTTACGACAGCGTTAATCTTGCGCTTAAGCCAGAAAAAGCCGTATGCCAGTAGAGCAATCAGTAGCGCCACCAGCGCGAGGAACCAGAACGGCAAATACCAGAAGTGGGCCACTCCGGTAATTTCGTGGGTTTGATTGCCATTTTGACCGTAAAAAACATCAAGGTTAATGCTGTATCGCCCGGGTGCCAGGTGCGGGTCAACACAGGTCACATCCTTGGTCGTACCACCTTGCGCCTGGATGTCCTGCTGCTTCGTCTTAATGCAGGCGTTAAACAGTCGGGTTTGGCCTATTAGCGCCAGCGACGAGGTTTTGTTGGCCGCAATGTTGGCTACCTGGTGGCCGAACGTATCCTTAAGCACGAAATTACCAGCTGGGTTTTCGGTAACGTTACCTTGGTTCTTTAGGGCGTAAGCCATCATATTGGGCGCGCCGTTCATGGCAATATAGACATAGCTACCGGTCTCACCGTTGTTCCCGGAGTTGTACGCCCCCAGCTTTTGCAACGTCATAGTTTCGTTGACCGTACCAGGTACCGACGCAAAAACCAGGGTTACGCCCGACGCATTTAGGCCAACATTGCTACCCTGGCCGCCGGATGCTTGGTATAGAATAGCGCTGTAATAGCTGCCGGCACCTTGGCTTTTCGGAATGGTTATAGAGTAGCTTACGGTTTTTGACTGGCCTGCTGGCACGATCAATGTTTTCGGTAACGTAGTAAAGGGTTTGAGCGACCAGGTTGTGAGCGGTGCATTGTCGGCTAGAGATAATTTAGGTGTGCCCGATTGGTCGGTAAAGGTAAAGTCTATCATGCGCAGGCTCAGGATAAGATCGGCCTTGCCATCAAGGTTACCCACGGTTAACTTGTCACTTGCCGTTTCACCCGGCTTTATGATGTAATTTTTCTTGGGCGTGATACTCAGACCAGATGAGCCGACGGCGGATGCCGATGGGACCGCACTGGCCAAAACAAAGACCGCCGTTAGTACGGCACTACTCAAGCTAAAAAACCGTTTCATATATCTATATTCACCCTGTTGTATTGAACCCATTGTAAGTATAAGCCGTATTGTAGCATATCACTAGCGAGTGAGCGGTGGTCACGGATCAGGTGTCTAGGATTTGCGAATGGGTTCATTAAAACCGGCCGGTGCATAGGTAAGTGATGGTCGTGGTATAGACACCGGCACGGAGGTTGGGCGGGACGTTTACGATATAGCTGACGGTAAAGCGGCGGACAAGGCTGACATTGGGCGCACTAGCTACAACGTCGCCATCACGGTAGGTAAACTGGTTGGGCACGCCATAATCAGCGGCGGGGAGGGCATTTGCAAATGGTCCGTCGGGATCGCTGCCTACCGCTGGCGAGCTATTGCCTACCAAATTCATGCCGAACTGGCTGTTGCCGGGTGCGCTCAGCGTGGGCGACGCCAGGGCGTTTATGACATGGTTGCCCGCTTCCATGGTCGGTCCGTTGGCCGTTATAACGTAGCCTCCGGAGGCGTTCGTGCCGGCTGCCATTTGGGAGGTGGCCGTCAGCGTATTGCTGCTGCTGAGCGTCCCTAAGTTGGTATAGTTTATGCCGTTAGTACTGTTACAGTCTTGGTTCACGATTTGCCCGACGCAAAAGACGAGTATGGGCGGGACTTGGGCTTCCAGAGAAACGCCCTTGCTCGACTGCGATACAATTGAGCCCAAATCTATAATCGGCCCACTGGCATCGGTACTGGCATAATCGCTCAATCGTATCGAAAAAGACTGCGAGGTATCAGATGGATTCACTATATTGCTGAAAGAGTAAGTAGCGGGAATATTTGCTACGACTCCGGGGGTTCGGGTAATTACGATGTGATTGGCCGTTTGTGTCAGTATAGTGTAGCCCGTTACACCCGTTTGGCTTGCCAGCACCGCGCCTGATACATCTAGCCCCGCTGGCGGGTCACAGGGGTCGGTGGGGATGGGGTCATTGCAAAAAAGCATATCTAGGGAGCCTACTGTCGTTTGCGTAGTGTAGGTCAGGGCAACTTTGTAGGTTGTGGTGGCCCCCGGCGAAGGATCGCTTATAAATAGTGATCGGTTAGAAAAGCGGATGACGGCAGAAGCCTGGCTGGTAAAGATTAGAAAACTGCCCAGCAGAAGCAACACCGTCTGCAAGATGGCCAAACGGTGCGGCAGCAGGCCGGTTTGCAGCCGCTTAAGCTTATTCATAGCTCTATTGTACAAGAACCTACCTCAAAAATCCTTTTGTAAGCTCGGTGGCGTGTGATTGTCTGGGCCTAGGGCTAGTACTGAGGGGCAGCTACGTAGTTAATTTTCGTCGTGTACACACCTGCGGGGGTGGTTGCGGCGATGTTAGCGATGTAGCGCATTTTAGCAGTCACGCAGTTTACAACACTGGCAGATTCTGAAGCTACCGGAACAGCGATAGTGCCGGCATTGGCGTTGAAAGAGAACTTGGCAGTACCACCACTCGTAATCGTACCGTTAGCACTGCCATAAGGGCTGGTGGCGACTAAAGGATACAATCGAGGGGCGTGGTATTTTTCATCTGGGCCAGTCCCGACAAGCGTGTTAAACGCACTATCGTACGTATCGCCCACAGGGAAGACATCCCCTACCACTATACCCCCCACCGTGCCAGGTGCGGCACCGTGGTCAATACCCAGGCCAAATTGCTCTGTGCCTGTCTGTGAGGCCGTACCAGTCCCTGAACCGTTGCCATCAGTCAGTGGTGAAATTTGATCATTTCCGGCATCGGTCAAGGTACTGCCCGTGTAGTACACCGTCGCACCCCCACTAGAGTTGGATGAAAGACGCCAGTAGGAATTCACACCCCAAGTTGTACCAGGTTCTAGGGTGTAATCAGCGCTCGGGTTACCAAGTTTCAGGACGTTCTGAGGGGTAGCGGAATAAATAGCCGGCGTAGCCCCTGGGTTGTCTCTGGTAAGGATTGCATCACATTGGCCGTGAGTGGCAATCCCCGTGTTGGTCGTAAAATCGGGCGTAATAGCATCGGCGTTCGGGTCGTGGACGCCAACAGAAAAGCTCATGGTTTCCAGCACCTTGGTTTGGATAGAAATGGACTGGTTTATGACATTTGCAACCGTAACGCCGCCGTCAACGACAGTAGTATTATCCAGAGTAGCTGCATCGTTGTAGTCGTTAATACGAGCAAAGAAGGCACCTGCACCCGGGTTGGTAAGGTAGTTGGCAGTCGTACCAAAGAAAATAATCTGTACCGGTTGGCCGGCAGTAATGGTCTGGCCCGAACCGTTTACTAGCTTGATGTAGTTATTTTTGCCAGTCGCATCAGCGGTTCCAGGAGTCCCCGTTTCATTATTTACGGCCGTCATAGTCCATCCGGCGGAGACAGTGCCGTTCACGAGCACGACAAAATTACCTTCTGTACCATCGGCAAGTGGAATATGGCTTGCTCGGCTACCGACCGGGCCTATAGTGTTAGTCCAGTTCGTGTTGGATATCTCGGTTGGGCTAGAGGTTACTACGTTTAGGTCAGTGGTTGAAACACTATCGGCGTTACGAGTAGCAGAGGGGCTTAAACCAGCCCAGCCGTTATTGCCGGGGGCAAGACATGTCCCGGCTGCTGAAGTACAGTATTGGAAGCTAAAGCCTTTAATGAGCGCGGAGGCAGTAAAGGTCTTGAAGGCAAAGGTATTACCGGTTTGCTTACCGTTCGCACCACTGTTTGGCGGTGCGTTCAGCGTGCTGCCAAAGCCGTCAAGGTACGACCAGCCCGGCGAAGAGCTGGAGAGCGTCAAGCTACGTTCAAGTAGCGGATTCAAAGCGTCCGCCGATGCAAACATCGGTAGTGCCGAAAAACCTATTCCGCCCAGCAAGCCGAGAGCTGCGAATAGTGATGCTATGCGCCTAGCTAAGTTTCTAAGCCTATGCATTCAAATGTATCTCTGTTTAAATATTTTTGTTTTTTTATTGGTACAAACATAATTATAGCATTTAGAATTTTTGCGACAAGCTGTTTTTCCATAATCTTTTTATAAGACTGGCTTGGTGGCTAAAAAATGGGCGTTACAACTGCCGAAAATGAGCCGGTGTACTGGCCCCCCGGTGTTACGTTCGAAACGTTGACTATCATCGACATGGTGTAATCTGTTTCGCCGCTGCTTTTGGTGCTGCGGCCAACTATGTCACCGTTGACGTACTTGAATAGGTTTGCGCCGCTGTAGCCCGCGTCGACCGTGCCGAAGCTAAACGCACTAGAAGGCACTTGCACCGGGGCGGCCCCTACACTCGGCGTAGTGTTGGCGGCAAAGTTTATGCCCATCTGCTCGGCTCCCTGCTGCGAAGTTGTTGGTGATGCTAAGTTGGTTAGCGTATGTAGGCCTTGACTCAGGCCAGAGCCGGTCATCTGCAGCACGTAGCCTTGGCTCAAGTAGTTTCGCACTTTTATAACCGCACTCAGCGAGCCGGTAGTAGTGGCATTGAGTACGCCCATGTTCTGGCTGCCGCCCACCACGAGTACCTCGAGCATGGGGTCAGAAGTAGTGTTAAAGCCGAATTGGGCCGAGTAAGTGGTACTTTTGCCACTGCCGACTACCAAATCTCCGGCCGAAGTCTTGGCACAGTAGGTGGCAGAGCAATCGTGCTGGCTACCGCCAATACCGAACTGGGTTTCATTAACCATATAGTTCGTCGAGGAAGAAGTGACGGCGGCAGCCGTACCTGAAAGCCCCAGCGTTAGTACGAGCGCTAGAGCCATCACAATCCTGTATTGCCTCACTCTGTATTTTTGCATAAGTAGTACACTCATTATCGCCGATAGCCTTACGAAACACAATCCGGTCATGCTTCGTACCCCTTTTTATCCACATGCTCCCCCTGTTACCTCCAACTGAATCAAACCCCGCGTTGTTCCCGCCTGCAATCCACCCCTGTATTGTCATTTGAGGACTGGATTAAGTTCGGCATGAACTCCAGCTGGGCTTCATCCCCATTCCTTCAGCGTTGTCATTCAGCCCAGAGCGAGAATCCATTCCCACATTCCCCTTCTCGTCATTTCGGACAGCCCGGTGCATAATCGGCGCGTCAGCCGGAATCCCGTAAGCCCCCTAGCGCCACCCCTTGTGGCTTTCTCTGTCTGTCTCTCTGTTACGTATGCTGTCAAAACCTAGAACCCATTACCATTTCCTAGATCCTAATTCCTAGTTCCTTATCTTTTCCCAGCCGGGATTTCGATACTTCGGGTGTCGGCTATCAGAATACTACTCTCCCCCACTACTGCCTTGAGCCTCAAAATGTAGTACAATAACTATAAGCGTAAAATAGTTAATAAACACCATTATGGAACCAAATAATACTTTAGACGAAAAGGCAGGCAGCAGTCCGGCAGATGGCGCACAGGCGACACCTGCGGATGCTCTGGAGCGCTCTAACGACAACCTGACAGCCGAAACTCAAATGACTGCTGTAGCACTAACAGCCGATGGCAAGCCGCCCCAGAAGCCGAACGCCCTCAAAGCCATCCTGAAAAAGTTTAACGTCTACCTACTGCTGTTCGGATTGGTGCTAGTAATTGGCCTAGCCGTGGCCATCGTTAGTTATTTGAATAGCAAAAAACTGCCATCTACCCCGACAATTGCCACGCAATCACTGACGCAGGATACCCTTAAGCAGCTAGCGGCATCCGACGCAACCGTTGGCGGCAGCGGCCAAACTTTGAGCGTGGAAGGCAATGCTATATTTTCGGGCCAAGTTTTGGTACGAAGCGATCTGAGCGTGGCCGGAGGTATTAAGGTCGGCACCGAACTGTCCCTACCAAAACTAAGCGTCTCCGGGCCAACTAGCTTAAACGCCACACAGGTCAACACCCTGCAGGTTGCCACCGGCAGCACCTTCCAAGGTACGGTCACTATCCAGCACGACTTAAACGTTGGCGGTACGACGGCCTTTAATGGGCCAGTCACCGCCGCGCAACTCACAGTCAGTAAGCTGATACTCAGCGGTAATTCCAGCTTTCAAATATCAAACCACCTAGCGTTTGTCGGCGCTTCGCCCTCTCGCTCAATCAATGCCGGGGTGCTTGGCACGGGGGGTAGCAGTTCGGTAGTCGGCAGTGACTCGGCCGGTACTATTAGCGTCAACACCGGCAGTGGCACGACGGCCGGCTGCTTCGTAACACTTAGCTTTAACCAACCTTACGCCACTGCTCCGCGCGTAGTTGTAACGCCTATCGGCTCGGCCGCTGGCCAAACGCAGTGGTACGTCAACCGCGATAAAAACGGCTTTAGTATTTGCACCAATAACGCGGCTCCCACCGGCCAGGCCTTTGCCTACGACTACTTTGTAACTGCTGCTTCTTAGAAGTGGACACCCGAAACCCGAAGCATCGAAGGTCGGGGGTAGAGACACGAGTCAAGCGCCATGAAATATGAACGGGCTCCAGCTCACGAGCACCAATTTGCCTCAGAGGTCCGGCCATTCGGAGTAGCCCTGGCTTAGTCTGAACAGCCCGGTGCATAATCGGCGTGTGCTTCAGGGCTGAAATAGCGGAGAAAGATGGGTGTAGGCTATACGTCGATAAAAACGGTGACTCTTTCGGCATTCACATGCATAAGCGCCCGAGAAATCTTGATTGTCTTGGTATCAATAAGCGTCTTAACAACTAAATCACATGGCAAGAGCATACACAAAAAGTTATGATGGCGCGGCAGCACATCGAAAGGGCCAATTTCATTCACTGCCGATATACTGTAGCCCTTGCCCTCAAAATAGACCTTAAACGGCGCATACACTTTAATATCCATGCTCGGGTTTTTGGGATCAACCTCTGCCGCCGTTACCTCACCGGTACTAGCGTCTTGCCGAATAATTGGTTCGTCCGCCATCAGCAGCCCCTTTTAGAGGCAACGCTCAAGTGGCAATGTTCACTATTCAATGAAAACGCATTGCCGTAATAATTCAATAGCTTGCCCATTAGACAAGTATTTCCTCTACGCCGTTCAGGGTGTCCTCGCGGGTATGGCGCTCGCCCGGTAGGCCGGTTATCTTTTCCATGACATTAAACCGCTGGGAGAAGTACTGTATGAGCTTCTTGGCCTTGTTAAAGTCATCACGGTCTTCGGTGCTCAGTTCACTCTCACCAATAATGGCGATAATGCCCTTCAACGAGTTGTATTTCTGTAGTATGGCCTGCACGCGGCTATTCAGCATATAGTGGCGGTCGCCGACAATCTCGGGAGTCATCAGGCTAGACGATGAAGCGTTGATGTCAACCGCCGGGCGAATCCCCTGGGCGGCCACAGCACGGGAAAGCACGATGATGCTGTCGAGTTCGTGTTGAAGCATCTGCACAGCCGGGTCACTGAGGTCGTCGGCCGGCACGTAAATGGTCTGCAGAGCCGTAATCGAACCATTGTCGTTGGTGGTCAGGCGGTCTTCCATGGCTTTGACATCACTAAAGATAGTCGGCTGATAACCACCTTCGGCCGGCGTCTGGTCAATGATGGTCGAAACTTCGTTGCGAGCCTGAATGTAGCGGTACATGTTGTCGGCAAATAGCAAAATGTCTTTCTTCTGGTCGTCGCGGAAATGTTCGGCCAGCGTAATGGCACTGAGCGCGATTAAGCTACGTTGCACAGGGTTCTCATTCATCTGCCCAAAGAACATAGCCGTGGTCTTTAGTAGGTCGTTATCCACAAGCGTTCGGTAGAGTTCGTGGCCTTCACGGATACGCTCACCAATACCAGCGAAGATACTAAGCGCTCCGGAGCCCACGGCAACATTGTTTATCATTTCCATGGTCAGCACCGTTTTGCCCACACCAGCACCGCCAATAATGCCGATTTTGCGGCCTTTGACGAACGGCGTGAAGAAATCGAGAACTTTAATACCCGTTTCCAGGATTTCATCCGGCCGGTTGTTTAGTGAAGTTTCCTGGAATGCCGGACGAAAAATGGACCGTTTCGGCATAGCGTCCAGCACCGCTTGGTCAAGCTGCGGCTTGCCGTCTATGGGACGGCCCATAGCATCCCAGACCCGTCCAACCATAGCGTCACCGACCGGTATTTCCAAGCTGTGCCCACTACGATTTACGGCCATGCCCTTTTGGATAGTGCGGTCACCGGCGATGTTCAGGCACACCGCCATATCGCCGTACTCCAGACTGCTCACCAGCAATGGCGTCTTGTTGGTGTTATCGACATACAGCATTTCGTTTAGTTCGGGCATGCCATCGTCGAACTGTACTTTAATAACTATGTCTTTCAGTACTCGTATGATTCCTTGGTTCATCGTTAGCTACCCCCTACACGAATATTCTTTAGCCCAGCCAGCGACTCTTTAAGCCGCACGTCCACTAGCGCACGCTTGGCCCGACTGTACTGCACATGTAGGTCGTTGGCCGTTTCTATAGAACGTTCTTTGGCGGCCGTCATAGCGCGAAAACGGCTGGCCAGCTGCGCCAGCCTGGAGTCGTAAATGAACTGCGTGAGCGTCAAGCGCAAAATGGACGTTTCCAGGTGGGCGGCCACCGTATAGGCATTCGGCTCAAAAATGTAATTGCGCTCGCTAATCTTTTCGGAGTCAAGCGTGTCCAGGTCGGCAATTTTGCCCATTCGCGAAACCACTTCGCCCAGGTCAAGGTCACGGATATCCTGTTGCGACAGCGAACTATAGTTCTGGTAAAACACGCGGCTGCCGCGGTACTTCTTAATCTCTTTCAAGAGCGGGTCAACGTTTATCAAGTCTTTCTGGGGCATTTCATAGTATTGTTTATACGGGATTTTGAGCTGATCGAGCTGGAGCGCGCCGTGGTGGCCGATGACAATAATGTCATTCTTAGTTTCGTCGTAATGTTCGCGAAATTTGCGAATAAGTCGCTGGTCTATGTCGCCGCTTAGGCCGCCCTGAGCGGTGATAAGAATCAGCAATTCCTTGTCGATTGGCGCTTCCTCTGACCCCCGACCAAAGTTAAACATTACGTCCATGCGGATTTGCTTATAGATATTCCAGACCTCATTAAAGAAGTCGTTGCTTATAAGTACCCTGCTTTTGGTCTGCGTAATCTTCATGCTCGACAAGCTTTCAAACGCGCTCGTTAAAGATACAACTGTACGCATGCTGCCTTCTTCGGCCTTGATTTCTATCGGCCGCTTCATGGTCGCACCTCCGGTATGGTAGGGGATGGGGTGTGGGGTGTGGGGTATAGTTTGCGGAACTTGCTGTGAACGCCTGGCTCACTAAACTCTAGACCCTGAACCCTATACCCTACACCTGTCATTTCTGGGCCTCGTCGTGTTCTTTGGCTGCGTCTTCTGACTTATCGGATTTTTCGGGCTTTATTTCGGCTTTGTCATCATGTTTTTTATCAGCCGGCTTTTTTTCACTGTGGTCGCCTTTATTATCGTTGCCGGCAGCATCGGCAGCTGCTTTTTCAAAGGCTTTGAGCTCATCTGCTTCAGCCTGTTTGGCGACCTCGGCGGCTTCCTCGGTCCTTCGTTTAGCGGCAATCTTTTCGTCTATAATCAACACCTTACTCATAAGATCTGCACCCAGTTCATCAAAGTTGCTAGTATCGGCATCTTCCACCACTTTGGCGGAGTAGTCTTTTACCAGGCTCTTCATTTTCTTTATATCATTCTTTTCCTCCGGCTTGGCATTCAGCACGATATCGAGCATAAGCTGCTGATCCATCACCGAATAGCTTTCGCCGATATCCTGGCCCATAAGCTGGAATAGGGCCTTGCCTTTATTGTAATCAATCTGCGCCTCCAGGCTCAGTTCCGTACCAAAGTGAGCGTACTCTTCGGCTACCCGATATCCAGCCAGCGTCTTGTGAAGTGCGGCAGATAAGGCTTTTTGGCGCTTGTTCTGGCCCACACCGCCCACGCGGGTCACACTTAGCCCGGTGCTGATGGCGGGCCGCATAGTGTCTTTAAAGATGTTCATATCCATAATCCACTGGCCATCCGTCATACTCATGACGTTGGTCGGCAGATAAGCAGTAATATCACCGGCTGGGGCATACACAATAGGCAATACGGTCTGGGAAGCACCGTTTCGGTCCAGCCGCCCTGCCCGCTCGATCAAACGTGAGTGCGTGTAGAACATGTCACCAGGGTAACTATCGCGGCCCGGACTCACACCGGCTAGTAGTGAAATTTCGCGATAGGCTTGGGCGTGCGACGTCAGGTCGTCATAAATAACTAGCGTGTCCATGGCCAGATGCTGCCAAAAGTACTCACCGTGCGCCGCCCCGATGTACGGCGCAAGGTAGGTGGTAACAAGCGATTCGAACATGTTGGTCACGATGATAATGGCCTTATGTAATGCGCCGTTCTCTTCCAGGCGGTTTACCAGCTGGGCTACGTCGCGCTGCCGTTTGGCGATCAGCACGTATATGACCGTAATGTCGGTATTCTTTTGGTTGATAGCAATCTGCGTGGTCATGGCCGTTTTGCCCACTTTACCGTCACCGAGCACCGCCATGCGCTGGCCGCGCACCAGGCTAAAGCCAACGTCAAGCACGGTTATGCCCGTTTCCAGCTGGGTATCGAGCAGCTTGCGCTCATACAACCTTGGTGCATCGTGAAACACATCCCAGACGGCGTCTGGCTCAATCGGCCCCTTGCCATCAATTGGCTCGCCAAAGATGTTCACCACCCGGCCGACAAAGTTCTTGCCGACTTTTGTTAGTAGCTCTTCGTTCTGCACAACACAAATCATACCGATTTTGAGGATGGTCGTGCCTAGCCTCATTACCACCACGTAGTCCTCGAACACATGGTGTACATACCCCTTGCTACCGTCTTCAAACCGGATAAGGGCGTGCATGTTGGTGGGTTGCAAGCCGCGAACCTTAACCAAAAAGCTGTCGATGCCGATTATCTCGCCTACCGGCTTGCCCTTGGCCACTAATTGTTCGTAGAGTTTATCCGGCATGTAGGACTTCCAGCTCACGCACGATGATGCTCCGCTTGCCCTTTAGCAATGCCCGAACACTAAAATCATGCACTTGATTGGGCGTACGCACATGTACACCGCCAATAATCCGCGGCTGCAAGCCGACATCTATCAGCGCATGCGGATGGATTTCTGCCCGTACCCATTGCACCAGCTGCTGTAAAAACTCCTCGTCAGCATCGGTTGCAAATGTCATGTGCAAAATTGGTGCTTTGTCCTTCATAAGCCGCAGGTCTTCTTTTAGACCGACGAGGGCCTTGTCGCTGGCCACTTCTATCTTGTTGAGGGTCACAAAATCGATGAGCAAACGGCTTACGGTGGACATATGGTAGCCGGTAGCCCCAGCGCTGGCGCGGACTTTTTGCGACTCCAAATCGTTCTCCACGGCTTCCACCTCACGCGCCAAACGCGCCAAATCGGCCCGCCCAATGAGCACTGCCGGCAAAATGTAGTGCGCCGCCCTAGCCTCGCTCACAAGCGCATATCCTCCATAATGACTTTTTTATTCGCTTCCATTTGAGCGATGATGTACGGTAGCTGGCTTTTGAGGTCAAGCTGCTCGCCCAGACTCTGCTGCAGATAGTGCTCCACGACTTTTGCCATGTTGTCTTCGTACTCTTTCATG
The DNA here is from genome assembly GCA_038207115.1 of Saccharimonadales bacterium (SeqCode). GTDB lineage: Bacteria > Patescibacteriota > Saccharimonadia > Saccharimonadales > UBA4665 > JAJZCD01. Next base: position 37,451 of record JBBRAC010000005.1, on the reverse strand, counting down.
ATTTTGGTTTCGCGTCCTGCCACATCTTCTTCCAGTTTCGCAGCCAGTTGGGCATGCTGGTCGTCGACCTCTTGGGCAGTCTTTTGCAGCGAGTGTAGCGCCAGTTCCTGCGCCTCCCTCATTGCCTTGGCATAGGCCTCGAACTCTACCTCGAGCTTGCTCGAAATTTCCTTTTTCATGTATTCGTTCAGCTGCGAAATGGTCATGTCCAGGTCTTGCTTTAGAAACATGGCGTTTTCGTCGATAATCTTCTCGAATCGCAGGCGACCGCGGTTACGTAGCTCTTCGCGGAATTCTTTATTAAACAGATGCGTGGCGTCTTCTTCGGCAATATCGCTATAGGCCTTACCCAGGTCAGCAGCCGACTTTTTGGCCGTAGTCCCTCCCTGAATTTTGTTGAGCGTTATAACAACCCAAACAAAGCCCGCAAAGACAGCGGCCAGGCTACCCAAGATAAATGCTAGCCATAGTACCGTCATATGTTGTTGCCCATCCTCTTTATACTGCTATAGCTTTAATAGTAAATATACCGCAAACAGCCCAATTATTAAAATTATGAAGCTCGCCAAAATAACTTCAATAAGCCCGCGCATGATGGTTCGCTTAGTAAGCGGGTTGCGGCCGATGGCGATAATACTGTTGCGAATACCGGCATAGAGCGTCACGGTGGCCACAATAATGCTCAGACCCACTATGAACAGGCTCAGGTAGATACGGAGCGGGCCAATCGGCTTTTCGGCTACTGCCTCGCCGGTGCGCTGGAGAGCACCAGGCAGGTTGGCTTTGGTGCTCTTTTGGTTCTGGTTGCGCTGAATATTTATGGCTACCGGTATAACACCCAGTGCTATGGTTTGATTAGTGTGGCCGGTAGTGTCTTTTAGCGTGCTATTACCAATTACGTTCGATTTACCATCAAAACCGTAGCTGGCGCGTCCGAACAGCGTCAATTCATCTGTGCTTGCCTTCATCCCTACGCCGTCGATGGCCGAAAGGGTTATATAGTCGCCTGCCTTAATCACCCCGCCTTGGCTGCTCACTAGCACATTAAACGTGCCGCTCGTGGCTACAAACGCCTCATTTAGCAGACTAGCGTCCGATACGGTGACCGATAATTCGTGGGGGTCTACTGTGACACCGTACATCTGATTTAGGTTCTTGGAAGTTGCTGGGGTAACTTTGTTCGCACCCCCGCCGCTCAGCTGAACGATTGTACCGGTTTGCAGCACCGAGTCTGCGGCGTATCCCTGAACGTTTCCCCCAGCTGCCGTTTTTTGAGCTGCCGTAGCGATGTTTTTGCTTGGCTGGGTTGGCTCGGCCACCACCACCGAACCGGCAAAGCCCGTCAAAATTAGTAGGCCAAGGGCCATATGCTGCGAGATTCGGCTGAGCTTCATTTTTTGGGTTTCTCTTTTCGCTTGCCTAAAAAGCTATTGCTTAAACTAAACGTAATTATACCGCAAACACTTTGCGGTGTCATCTTGAATTACGGTCTCCACGGCGTGTTGTTCTAGAGCCCGTTCACGATCTTCTTGCCGAAGGCACAGTGAGCTTGTGAACAGGCCTTGATGAAACCTAAAGGATGGACCTCTAGAAAGCTTCTGTAGTTGGTTTTGCGAGCGTGGCTAAGGTGTTAATTACCTTTTTCATGTCGGCTTCGGTAGTCGTGCGTCCCATCGTTAGGCGCAAACTAGCCTGGGCATCGGCATCAGAAATTCCCATGGCACGCAGCACGTGACTGGGCGTATCACTGCTGGCGCTACAGGCCGAACCGGCGGCGGCCAGTATGCGGTGCTGGTCGAGCTCCATGAGCAACCGTTCGTTATCCGCGCCGGGGATAGTCAGGTGAATGTTGTTTGGCAAACGGTGTTTGCGAGATCCGTTTATGACTACTTTGGGTAGCTCTGTGCCAAACTGCTTTAGGGCAAACACGTGGAGCTGTGTAAGGCGCTGCCCCTCGGCAGTGCGCCGCTCTTGGGCAAGCGTCAGCGCGCGGGCAAAGCCGACAGCCGCGGCGACGTTTTCCGTGCCACTCCTTAGTCCCCGTTCCTGGCCACCGCCGCGAATCAGCGGTTCGAGCCGTACATGGCTGGCCGCATACAAAATGCCACTTTGCTTCGGACCATAGATTTTGCTGCCATTGAGCGTCATCATATCGACACCAAGGCGCGAAACGTGCAGGTCTAGGTAATTGGCCGCCTGGCAGGCATCGGTGTGAAAATACAGTGGCAACGTGTTGCCAGACTTACGGCGATTTTCGCGGATTACTTGCAGCAGCTGGCCAATGCAGCGCAGTGGTTGGACAGTCCCGACCTCGTTGTTGGCGTACATGACGCTTACGAGCACTGTTTGGTCGTTAATTTTTTGTTCCAAATCGGTCAGGTCCAGCATGCCCTGTCCGTTCACAAGCGCAAGCGAGCAATTAAACTGGCCAGCCGGCTCAAGCACGGCATCGTGCTCAATGGCGCTTACCACCACATTGGCCTGTGGGTATAGTCGCATAACCCCGGCAATTGCCAAGTTGTCACTCTCGGTTCCCCCGGCAGTAAAGGTAATCTCTCTCGCTTTGGCTCCTAGCACCTGTGCCACCTCAGCCCGGGCGGCTTCTAGGGCGGCGCGGACCTGCTGCGCGGCCAAATAGGAAGCCGAAGGGTTATAAAACTGGTCGGTAAAAAACGGCTGCATAGCCACTAGCACGGTTGGGTCGAGCGGCGTCGCAGCCGCATGGTCAAGATATATCATAGCTGTAGTGTAACTTATTGAACCTGCCGAACCGATTGAACCCCTTTTCAGAAGTTTGAAACGGGGTTCAAACGGCGGCGAGAAGCGGGTCGAATTTTTCGTGAAGTCGCTGGCGATATTCGGTGGCAGCAGCATACAGACGCTCGGTTTCTTCGGCGGTCAGCGGCTGGTACGGCATACCATCTTGGGCTTTAAAAATGCCATGCGGACGAATATCGTAGCGAGTTGTCCGGCTTTGGCGGACGCTATTTGCATCGGTCCATTCTTCGTGCCAGACCCACGTGTGTTCGTCTAGGCAGAAAAATTCGCGGCGGTTACCAGACGGTATCGGGCCAAATAAATTGCCCCCAATTTTAGCCTCATCACGGATAATATTTCGATAAATTTGAGCGTCACGGCTATTTGAACCATTCGGGTCGCTTATGGCAAAGATCTTTTTAAGCAGTGACATGTTTAGCTCGCTAGGTCAAAGTTAGTTTTGGTGTCATCGGGACCCACCTCATTGGCGGCCGTAAGATTTTCCGGCTGGAGAGCTTCTGTTGAGTAAGCTTGGAACTGTGGTCCGCCATACTGCTCAATTGCCTGTGCGGCAATGGCTTGCGGCATGCGTTGGTTAACCGCTTTTGCCCGTAACTCGCCAACATATAACCCTATGAGCTCGCAGGATTTATCGATAACCAGCAGACGAGTATCTACCAGCGGCTTCTCATGCGCATTCAACTGAGGCTCGGGGGCTTGGTTGGGGTTGAATAAATTCATAGTGTTATACCGCAAAAAGCGTGCGGGCGTTGGCTGTCGTACTGGCAGCCACGTCTTCGAGGGATTGCTCACGGAGGCCAGCCACAAATTCGGCTGTCGTTCGCACGTGTTTTGACTCACACACTTTACCACGAAAGGGCTTAGGGGTCAAGAACGGAGCGTCGGTTTCTAACAGGAGTAAGTGTTGTGGAATTGTGCGATATGTCACAAGTTGAGCGTCATTTTTGGTAAATGTGGCTATGCCATTTACGCCCAAAAATAGCTCCCGCTTTACGGCCTGTTCCATATTGGCAGGCGTATCAGTAAAACTGTGCAAAACACCTCGGATTTTAGCTCCACGGTAGCTGTCGAACAGCGGCCAAAAATCGTCAAATGCCTCGCGGACATGAAAGCTCAGCGGCAAATTATGCTCGAGCGCCAGCTCTATCTGGAACTTTAGCAGGTCAAGCTGCGCCTCGCGCGGCGAATGACTGTAAAAATAATCGAGCCCACACTCGCCAATCGCCTTTATTTTAGCACCTCTAGGGCCGTCCTCTAGTAGCCGGGCGAACTCAGCTTTTACTTCGGTGGAACGGTGAGAGACAGTCTCGTGTGGGTGAATGCCGATGGAGGCCCACAGGTTTTCCCTGCCGGCTACGAATTCGATAGCCAGCTGGCTATCCGCCTGCGTCGTGCCAATACACAGCATGCGATTGACGCCCGCTTCATGAGCAGCCGTAAGTACGCTCTCGGGCGTTCGGTCTTCTCCGTCGCTGTACCACTTTTCATACACCGGCGTCGTTGGCCGAACCATCTCATGGGTATGACAGTGCGTGTCAAACAGCTCAAGCTTAGGCATCGGGTTCAGTGTCAAATTTGGGAAACAGCGTGGTTTCGAGCGGCCGTATGATGCCGTCTTTAAACAGCGAATTGATTTTGGCGGCCGTACTGGGCAAAAACGGTTCAAGTAGCATGGCTATTTGCAGCAAGTCACTGACTTGGTTGGCCAGTACCTCGCGCACATGGTCGTCTTCGTTCTTTTTGGCCAGTTCCCACGGCTTTTCCAGGTCTATGTACTGGTTTAGCCCTCGAACCCTGTCCCAGACGCTATCTAGCGCCCGGTCGAACCGGCAAGCGGCCAAAGCTTCTTCGTACTCCCCGGTGTCGTGTTCTGCCAGTGGTATGTCACCGATAATGCCACCCAGGTACTTCTGAACCATGGCGGCGGTACGCTGCACGGCATTACCTAACTCGTTGGCAAGTTCGTTGTTATAAGCCGCCTCAAATGTTTCCCAGCTAAAATCACCGTCGCCATAGCTTGGCACGTGGCGCAGGAAGTAGTAGCGGAAGGCATCGGCGCCGTACTTTTTAATGATTTCGCTTGGCGACACGGTATTGCCGAGCGATTTGCTCATCTTTTTACTATCCACTGTTACGTAGCCGTGCACATACAACGTTTTTTGCAGTGGCAAGCCCAGGCCCAGTAAAATTCCTGGCCAGATAGCGGCATGAAAGCGAATAATTCCCTTGCCTATCACCTGGACATTGGCTGGCCAGAACTGCTTAAAGTCTTCGTGTTCGGGGTAGCCCAGCACCGTAATGTAGTTCAGGAGCGCTTCGAACCACACGTACATCACCTGGTTCTTATCGCCCGGTACAGCGATGCCCCAATCTATCTTATTTCTCGGTCGCGAAATGCTAATGTCATCCAGACCCTCGCGCAGCAAGCTGGTAATTTCGTTCTTTTTGGTCTCCGGGACTACGTGGAGCTCGTCCGATTCGATGGCCTGTAATATCCGTTCGTTGTAGGCGCTCAGGCGGAAAAAGTAGTTTTCTTCCTCGACCTTTTCGTAGGGCCGATTGTGGTCCGGGCAGACGCCGTGATTTTCCTTTACTAGCGTCTCGGTAAAGAACTCTTCGTCGCCGGTACAGTACCAGCCGACGTACTTGTTTTTGTAGATGTCCTTGGCTAGCGCCTTCCAGACCAACTGGGAGCGCTGTTCGTGGCCGTGGTCGGTTGTGCGAATAAAACGGTCGGGCTCAACATTGAGCTCCTTGAGTAGGGTGCGGAATTTCTGGCTCATTTTGTCGCTTAAAGCTTGCGGCGTTAGCTTGAGCTCGGCTGCTTTTTCGGCTATTTTGCCACCGTGTTCGTCGGTACCAGTGCTAAAGATCGTGGTGTCACCACGACCGCGAGCGGCCCGGGCCAAGACATCGGCCATGACAAACTCCATAGCGTGGCCGAGGTGCGGTTCGCCGTTTACATAGGGAATAGAAGTGGTTACGTAGTAGTTCATCTGTAGTATTGTACCTGTTTAGGGGTGATAAATGAAAATTGAGAGAAGCTGCTATGCCCGCGGGGGCATCATCACAACATGTCTAGGCTGAGAGAATAATAACTGATACATGCTATTCATCCTTCAGTAGTTTTTCGACCTCTTTGCGCTCGAGCGTATCAAGGTCGGCAAACAGATCATGCTCGAACTTTTCAGATACGGTGTAAAGGTAGTCGTCTTTGCTACGTGGGATTACATGGAACATCACATGGTTTTTCTTGAGGTCGTCCTCGCGCTTAAATGGCCGATAGTTTTGGCGGATGTCGATACCCGTACCGAGCGGGCCGTACATACGTTGTTCGGCAAAGAAAATTAACTTAAAGATGTCAGTTAGTTCATCGGCAGTCAGTTTCCATGGTTCTTCGATATGCCGCTTGGGCAGCACTAGCACATGGCCAGGCACTTTGCGTGGGTTGCTCAGTATGAGTATGGCGTGCTCGTTTTCACGCAGCACGCGGTCGTTGGCATTACAAAACGGACAGTTAGTAGCAAGCATGCACCTAGTATATCAGCTGTATGCCAGGTTGTGAGCGTTCAGCACCTTATACGACGCATTAACCCTGTAGCAGCCAGACCGAGGGATGGGACCAGCTACCTGCAACATAATGATCATAGATATGTTGGTCGCTCAGGACGCTGCCGTAGAGTGCCACTTCGTCCAGGTTACCGGTAAACTGCTGAGCATTACCGGTAGAACCTATCTGGCCGCTACCTATCAGCAGCCACGATCCTGCCCCAGTTGCTGTGGCTCCGCTGAGTAGCTGCGAGGCTTTAAAAACGCCATCAACGTAGATGCTGACCGTCGTGCCATCGAAGGTTGCGGCCGCATGGTGCCAGAAGTTGTCGAGATAGGTTACTACTGACCCGAACTCTACATATGTTCCGGAGCTGTTATTGATAAAGAACATAACTTCACCACTACCTCTCACATACAGCCTAAATAACCTGTCGGCAGCGGTCAGCGCATTAGCCGCATTATCTATCCCTACGATGATACCGCGATTTACCGATGAACTTACTTTGAACCAACCCTCGGCAGTAAAGGACGACATTGAGGAGAACCAGGCGGGGGCGAATATGTATCCGTACTGCGTTCCGTCGAGCTTGACCGAGCTGGTCTCAACGTATGAGAGGTTATCGTAAATCGGGGTGCCACTTATGGTAGCCGGACGAATATTACCAGAGCTGTCGGCAAATTGCGTAGCCCCCGCTGTTTCATCTAGCTTCCAGTAAGCCAGCGGTGAATCTAGTAAAACGCTAGCATAATAGGCTGGAATCGGTATGCTTCCGCCTCCGGACACCACCAGTACTGAGTATTCGAAGCCGCTGCCGCTAGACGGCGCCGTAAACGTACATGATATACCGGTGAAGCTCGTCATAAGTTCGTGGCCTATTACTCCGGCAGCAACTATTGAGCCGTCCGCAGCAATACGATCAACACTGCCCCGACTAAGTGTCGGCGCGCCACCATCACTGCGGTTGCCGCCCATGTACAACACCATGTCGTTAGTGGCAACTGGCTGCGACCCCGGTGTCCCGGTACCGCCACTACTTGACCACATATGTCTCGCAGGTGTACGTAACCCTGATCCACCGGCGACGGCAATCAGATTGAGAACACTATTAAAGCCGCCGCTCCAGACAACACTAATGGTTGCACCAATATCCCCTGCAATAGCCGTTTTGTAGGCAACAAAGCTACCAATATTCGCTCCGGCGAAGACGTACTCGCTCGTCCATCCGCCAGGGACTGAGGGGGCCCAACCCCCGACAGCCTGAAGAATCAACAAATCGCCAGCGCTTACCGTACCTGGGACGACTATGGTACCCGTGCTGAGAGTGGTGAAGGTTTGCGCTGAGCCGGAGATAGTTATTGCCATGGTGTATAAAAATACCTCTTACGTGGCGAGACAACTTATGCACCACCCTCGGGAGCGTTCCTGCCACTTTAGTATCGAACCCTCGTGGTCTAATGCGAAGCGCGTCCCGGGTATATCAGTGTAGGTTTTAGTCATAGTTATAGTAATTGTATATCAGATGCACTCTAAGAGAAATATGCTGGCTAGCGTTACGTGGCTCGGACCCAGGCATTACCGTCCCAGACATAATGTAGCTCATGAGCTATACGGTAGTGTTCCACCACATAAGTTCAAAAGCAATTAGAGCCGATTATTCATAGTTCCATTGGGGATAACAATTTGAAACAGAAATGTAATAAAAAAGACCGACATATATTTATGTCAGCCTTTTTGGTGGGCGAGGTGGGACTTGAACCCACAAGGTTTTTGAGACCAGCGGATTTTAAGTCCGCCGCGTATACCAATTCCGCCACTCGCCCGCAAGGCTACTCGTTCCCCTCCCAAAGCGAGAGAGGATTCTCGCTTTGGGAAGTGATGCTTCGTGAACACAGGTGAAGCTTTTTATATCAAAGATATAAAAAAACGAAATAGTGTTTGCAAAATGAGCTGGAGGCACGTATGGGAGTTGCACCCATCTATGCGGTTTTGCAGACCGCCGCGTAACTGCTCCGCCAACGCGCCATGTACCACACAATTGTACCAGATTAGCCTAGATTTAATCCTATGCTAATACAGCTTTAATCCGGCGGATGCCAGCCGACGAGCTTTCTTCTTTGACTATCTTAAACATTTTACCGCCTTCGGCCAGCTGGGCGGTGTGGTCGACGTGCGGGCCACCACAGATTTCGAAGCTAAAGGGCTTGTCTGCGCCATCGGCTATCATCTGGTACACCTTTACCGTGTCGCCGTAGCGGTCACCAAAGGCACCCAGTGCTCCCTTCTCCTCGCGCGCAACGTTGGTCGGGTACTCATGAAAACTTACCTTTAGGTCGTTGCCAATCTGCTCATTTACGATGTTTTCAACCTGTTTAATCTCCTCGGGCGTCATTTTTTCGGGTTGGGAAAAGTCGAACCGCAGCCGCTCCTCGGTAATGTTACTGCCGTGCTGCACTACGTGGTCTCCTAACACCGTTCGGAGCGCCTGGTACATCAGGTGCGTCGCCGTATGGTATTTTTTGTGCTGCTCGGTTTGGCCACCTAGGCCGCCCTTAAACACGCCCTTGGCGGCCGTTTGTGAGCGCTGGCGCTGCTCTTGCATTAATTTCTGGAAATCTTCATCGGCAGTATCGTCTATTTCGATGTCTCCCTTAAACGCTTCTTCTTTGGAAAGTTCGGCTGGAAAACCATAGGTATCATAGAGTGTAAAAATAACCGCGCCAGTCAGTCCAACGCTCTTTGTTTGGACTTCGAATTCACGGAGGCCTTTGCGCAACGTTTGGCGAAAGACTTTTTCTTCTTTAATGAGCACCGCGATGATGCCGTCGCGGTGCTCTGCCACCTCCGGAAAGTCAGCGTGGTAGAGGTCGGCTATTACCGGCACGACGCGTTCCAAAAAGTTCTGCTCTATGCCAAGATCAAAGGCCTTAATCATGGCGCGGCGCACCAGACGGCGCATCACATAGCCCTGCTGTTTGTTGCTTGGCACTATTCCATCGACGGCCATAAAGGTGGCAGCTCGCAAATGGTCGGCAATTACTCGCATGCTGGCTTGGTTCGCGTCGTAGCTTTTGCCGCTCAGTGTCTCGAGCTCCTGAATGATGGGCTGCATCAGGCTGATTTTAAACATATCCGGGTCGCCAAGTGAGGCGGCCGCAATCCGTTCCAGTCCCGAGCCGTGGTCAATATTGGGCTTTTCGAGCGGCTCAAACACGCCCTCGGCTACTTTGCGGTAAGCCATAAACACATTGTTACCGAGTTCCATGAATCGGCCGCAGTCACAGTTGGGGTGGCAGTTTTCGCCGTACTCGGGGTTGTGCGGCGTACCAAAATCGAAAAACATTTCGCTGTCTGGCCCGCAGGGGTCGCCGACCGGTGTGCTGTCGGGGCCACCATTGCGGCTCCACCAATTTTTAGAACCATCGTAGTAAAAGATCCGCTCGCCAGGCTTAATTCCGCGCACATAACCTTCGGCCTCCGAGCCGATATCGGCCACAGTGGCTTCCAGCCCGGCAGCCGCAAACAATTTCTGCCACAGTTCGGCGGCTTCGGTGTCTTTGGGTATGTTGTACTCTGGCGCACCAATAAAGCACGTCACATAAATTTTGCTGGGGTCGAGCTTAACCAACTCTGTTAAAAAGCTAAACATCCAGGGAATTTGTTCGGCTTTGAAGTAGTCGCCCAAACTCCAGTTGCCCAGCATTTCGAAAAAGGTTGTGTGGCGGTTGTCGCCGATTTCGTTGATGTCTTGGGCGCGCAGGCAGGTCTGACTATCGGCCAGACGCACCCCGTCTGGGTGGGGCTGACCAAGCAAGTATGGAATCATCGGCTGCATACCACTGCCAGTAAATAGTGTGGAAGGGTCGTTCTGCGGCACAACCTTGTCACGTGGAATCACGGTGTGGCCGCGCTCGGCAAAGAATTGCAAATAAGCCCGGCGAATTTCTTGTGTTGTCATAGCTATAAAGTATAGCGCACCAGATTGATTTGTGTAGCCTGTGACCTGCATATAGCGTAATTAAGTGGCCTTTGGGGCGTTCTCGGCTGAAAAATCATGCGCAGCCCGACCCGTGGTAAGCTGTGTATTACATATGAATAGTAGCCAACTTTCGTTACGGCAGCAGCGCATAACGCTCGTAGTAGGGCTTGTGGCGAGCATACTATTTGCCGTGGTAGCAGTGCTGGTTTCGCAGCGTCGACCCTTGCCCGGCGATGTGGCGATTTTGCAGTTTATACACCGTGAAGTCCCGACTGCACTTTTACGACTGTTTTTAACGGCTACCGAGCTGGGAAACCCGGCCGGGATTATTGGCATCGTCACTGTTTTAGCGGCCCTGCTAGGCTATAAACGGAAATATTACGCCCTGATGCTTGTGGTGCTCAGTGTAATACTGGCTACCGTCGCAAATTTAGTTATAAAAGATGTATTTCGGCGGCAGCGACCATCGCTGTGGCAGTCAATTATCCACGCCCAGAGTTTTTCGTTCCCCAGTGGTCATGCTATGGCCAGCAGCGCCTTGGTATTCGTGCTAGTGTACGTTACCTGGCGGACACAATGGCGCGTAGCTACACTACTGGTCGGCGGCCTCTTTATGCTACTGGTAGGTCTGTCGCGGCTGTATTTTGGCGTGCACTACCCCAGCGATGTAGTGGCCGGCTGGCTGGCCAGTCTGGCGGTTGTATCACTGGTGGTCTTTTGCCTGTATCGGCTTGCGGCACACTACCGTGCTGGGCCCATAGCCCGGGAGCACCCAACTGATTCCAGGATTTAACCGTATGGTCAAATCACAGACAGCAAAAATAACGAACGTATCGAAAGCAGCATATGGCAGACTACACCAGTATAAGCATCATTTATAACCCCAACAGCACCGGTCCTGGCAAGGCCCTAGCCAAGGAACTCCTGGCCGAACTCCGCCGCCTTTCGCCAAACACGCCCGCAAAACTGCAGGCCACGAAACATGCTGGGCACGGCGAAGAACTGGCATATAAGTTAGCAAAAGCTACTACCCACCCTCTAATACTTTCCGCCAGTGGCGACGGCGGTTATAGTGACGTGGTAAATGGCCTGGTACGCGCCCAAGCCGAGGGCGCACATCCTACGGCTGGCTTACTTCCCGCCGGCAATGCAAATGACCACTACAATTTCCTACATAGTGGCAATCTGGCCCAAAGCATACAACGCCAACACGCGCAACATATTGATTTGCTAACACTTACCGCTCACGCAGGTGGCAAGCCGTTCAAGCGCTACGCCCATTCTTACATCGGGCTTGGCTTAACCCCTGGAGTGGGAGTGGAGCTTAACAAAGTTGACCTAAACTGGTTCAAAGAAAAGTGGGTGGTTGTAAAGGGGTTATTCCGTTCGCGACCCGTCCACATAGTGGTCCGCGGCCGTCGCCGGCACTACGAAAGCCTGGTGTGTAGCAACGTCGGTAAAATGTCGAAGTTCTTGGTGCTCTCGAAGACTGCGGCGATTAATGATGGCAAGTTCGAAGTAACCGTCGTCCGTGGCCGTGGCAAGCTGCGACTCATTTTGTCACTTATCAAATCCACTACCGGCAACTCCCCCGAACCACTCCAAACCACGCGCTACCACTTCCGCACACTGCGCCGTACGCTGGTGCAAATTGATGGCGAAATCTTTACACTCGATACACACACCACTGCCACGGTAGCTATTCAGCCTCGCCTTCTGCGCTGCATAGTCTAGGGTATACTTCGCGGTGGCGAATATACAGCATGTTATGAAATCGACTAACTTTAGGCTTTGCCGACCGTGATAGTCCAGTGGTTAGGCGAACCGGACTGTATTCGCCCCTCGAAATCGACGCCGGCCGGATGCACATCGTCGTACGGAAAGGCGTAGCCCAGGTCGCCGTACACTACTTCGTGGACGATACGGGCATAGTGGTTGGTACGCTGTTCGGTATAGTAAAAATTGCTGGGGTTTTCATTGGTCGGCTGCACGTTATTTACGAGCAACGTCGTGCGGTTAAAGGCTGCTGCCAGCCGCGCACTAATGTTGCCCGATTCATCATTGCCAGTAGTAAAGGGACCCGTAGAGCACGAAAACACGTCGGCACTAGTGGGCTTGGCATAGGTTAGTCCGCCGCCAAAATCTAGCACCCCAGCACTGACCTGCCCGCTTACCTGCCCCCACGTAAATTGCGTGTCTATAGTTAGCGGCTGAGTGCTGTATGTGGCCCACACGGCATCGACGTAGCTCGACAAATAGCCCGTAAATGCTGTCGGGAAAACCTGCACCGTGGAGTTTGGCGAAAGAATCCGGATGAGACTGCTGTTGTTGTACACCAAGCATTTATCCCAGTCACCGCCATCGGCTGCCTTTTGGGCCAAAAGTTTCGTGGCCACCGTTTGCATACCATAGTCGGGTAACCCCGGCACGTTTTGAGTACCTGTGCCGTCACTGACAGTTAAGTTAAACGCTAGCGGGATCGACAGAATATCGACGAACGAAATATTGCCGTACAACTGCGTGTTATCAAAGGTAAATTCGCAAAAGGTCCACTGCGTGTTGTTATTGGGGTCACTGGGGTTTACTGGCGAAGGCATTACGAAACCGCCATTACTGTTGGTAAATAACTGAAGTTTGGCATCGTAGCTTATCATAATCCGTCCCGAAATCAGCCGTGGCAGTGTAATGTCTTTGCCGGCCGCACCAATGCCGTTGAGCGGAATAGCGCAGTCTACCGGAATGGGCGTGTGGTCAGCGCTGGGGTTCGGAGGAGCGTATAAGCCATTGCCGCTCGACTGCACCAATGACCACCGCAAGCCATTGTTCGGATCCATACCCACCACGTAGGCGTACACTGTGTTGGTCGTGGAGTTATTGACAAGCGTAGTCGTAAAGGTTGCAGGCAATCCACCACCCGTAGAGGGTGTGGCGACCGGCGTCATGCCGCTTACTACAGCGCTCCACGGCGACACGCCACTACTATTTTTGGCTCTCACCTGAAAATCGTACGCCGTGCCATTTGTGAGGCTGGTAATGGAAATGTGGGTAATAGTGCCGCCATAGACCCACGCTTGCCAGCTGCCAGCCGGACTCGTCCGGAACTGCATGTCGTAGCCGGTGGCATTCGTAACATAGGTCCACCACAGGGTAGCACTCGCATCACCAGCGGTAGCAGTGACGGGCGATGGTGCGGCCAAGTTGCCGGTCTGGCCAGCTCCTGGGTGCGCTTTTTGCAACTTTCTCGCAAATGGGCTCATCGGTTAGTACTCCTCACTTCTTCAAAACCTAGTATACCCCGAAGCCATAAGTGTAATGCTACCCTCAACTTTCGCGGGGCGCTATATGCTTAGAACTTGAAGCAATATGTATATACAAAAAAATTAGCTAGTGCCTTTTATGAACGGCACAAGCGCCTCCAGCCACACTTCCAGCGAAGCGATAAGTATCAAGCCCAACACCACCACTCCCCCACCAAGCCAGATGTACACAGTGTCCCAGTGGTATAGGTACGCCGTACCGGCCCATACAATCCCAGCGAATATACATAACAGACCTAGGTAGCTACTAAGTGCTTTTAGGTTAGTGCTGTTTGAATGTTTGTCGGCCATGCGGCGATTATATCACTAGTGCTCCCCATAGCATCCGCTGCAACCTCGGCGCGACCCAGTACTGCCAGGAAATGAACCCTGCCGCCCGCTCTACATACCTAGCAATGAAAAGGACCCGAAGCAGAACCCCGTTTCAGGTACGAAAGCCGAAGCAGCTGCGAGCGATGTGTCAGTTCTAGGAGAAAGTCCCGAAACAAGTTATGAGTAAACTCGCGCGGTACTTACGGTAGTTACGTAACACTGCACCGTGAGGTACCATGATAGGTTGTAGTAAATGGGGGGTCTGGTAATGGATTTATTAGCTGTTATCTTACAGACCCGGTAGTAACTGAGCTGTAAAATGCTAAAATGCAATTACTAGCATGCCATGTTTAACACATAGCTAGGAAGCAATGCGAATCCCAAGGGGGGATACTTCCAATGACCGACACAAGACAGCGAAAAACCGCCCACAACAAAATCGTACATCAAGAAAGCCGTATCACGGCCCTTACGCAATTGCTCTCTTACTACAAAGATATTACCGAAACGGTACGCGAACCATTCATCATTTTAGACAAAGAATTATGTGTTGTAACAGCCAACCAAGCGTTTTATCGTACGTTTAAAGTCCTAAGGAAAGATACTCAAGATAAGCGTATTTATGACCTTGGTAATAAACAGTGGGACGCACCGGAACTTCGAGAATTGTTAGAGCGCATCTTGCCAAAGAATAGGGTATTTAATAATTATAAAGTCACTCATAATTTCCCCGTTCTAGGGCCAAGAACCATGCTGCTCAATGCCCGCCAGGTTGATAGCAAGCAGCTGATACTTTTGGCAATGGAAGACATCACTTCGCAGCAAAAACTTAAAAGTAACACAGATGAGCTAACGACTAACCTTATTCACCAACGGGATAATCTAAAAAAGCTAAACAGCTCCAAAGATGAGTTTATTTCCCTAGCCTCCCACCAACTTCGCACGCCAGCCACTGTTATAAAACAGTATGCAGCCATGTTGAGTCAAGGGTATGCGGGCGAGCTATCGGAAGACCAAATAGGTATGGTCGATGCCGTGTATAAAAGCAACGAGCGACAACTTGAGATTATTGAGGATTTGTTGCGAGTTGCGCGGGTGGACGATGGCAAGGTCTATCTAGAAAAATCAGCCTGCGACGTCATGCAACTGTTGGAGGGAGTGATAGAAAAACAGGCCATATTATTTAAAACACGTGAGCAAACTATCTTGCTGCACAAGCCTCACAAAAAAATGATTGCCATGATGGACGAGAAGCTGATGCGCATGGTAGTCGATAATTTGCTGGACAATGCCGGTAAATATTCTAAGCCTGGCAGCCAAATAATAATCACCGTAAATCAAAACGATATGTCTACATCGATTTCAATACAAGATACTGGTGTCGGCATCGGAAAGAGTAACCGTCAGAAATTATTTAAAAAGTTTTCTAGAATTAATAACCCCCTTTCGATATCGGTTGGCGGTACGGGCCTGGGTTTGTACTGGGCTAAAAAAATATTGAAACTGCACGACGGGGACATAGAAGTAGAATCAAAATTACACAAGGGCTCCACCTTTACGATACGACTGCCCATTACTGCTGCCTACGCGCTAGCTCGTATTACGGATTAGTTACACCTCTACCCCAGGGCGCTTGTCGCGCCCCCGTGCAAAGGAGCTACGACTGGGCGTGGTTCGTTACAAACAATCCAGATTAAGCTACAGGGCCACGTACTACTTCAGGCTATAGGGAGGATATTTGTCGGTTGTGAGCAAAAAGGCATAGGCATTCACTCGTAAACACCACCTGCCCACTCCGACTACAAAGTCAAACAAGCTCCTAGGGTAGCGACCGGTAAACAAAATTGCGAACCAGGCAACTACGGTAACGCCGGCAGAAGCGAGCACCAGAAACGCCAGTACGAAATAATGTGGAATAGCGAGCAGCCACTTTACGAGCGGCAGCCAACGGTTAAGCTCCTTAGGTACGTCTGGATACTCCACTTCCAGATGCACGGACTGCTTGTCGACCGTCGAAGGATACTTATCTGTTAATAAAAGCAGGTAGGCGCCAACCCGGGTAGAAAAACGATTCAGCTCGAGAGCAAAATCAAACCACCAGCGCGGATAGCGTTGACGGAAAACTATCATCAGGGCCGTAGCCACAGACAACCCCAACAAAATCCCCCCACCGCCCGATGAAACGTTCTGGCTGGCTTGGTCCGTAGAATTTCCACCGCCACCAGACGAAGTTAGCATAGACAGCAAAATTAGTATGGGGACGCTCCATAGAAGTCGGAAAAACGTTGTAAGCCGGTCGCGAGTCTCTGGGTAGTCAATATCGAGACTAGCCGGAAAAGTATCTTTATTTGTTGCCATGGTAGGTATCCCCTCTGTTATTTGCACAAGTACTATTCACAACTATACTCTCTTTCCGTATTCCCACGTAGCACATCTGGCAATGATAATAATCACTCCGCTACGCTATCTTGCAACCACGAAAAGACCTAGCCGGCGAAGCCTCCACCACGAGTTAACATCCGACCAGTTTAAAGCATTTTCGGGAGTAGCAGCCAGGATACCCGGGAGGTACGGCAGCCTGCATAAATTTGGCTACGAGAGCGCAATCAAAATCAGCTGAGCAAGTATAATCTTGGTAATCATTGCTACCGGGAAGACGTTTGCGTAGCCGCTATTTGCCGAATCATCCTTAGCCCGCTCATTTGCAAAGGCCAACACTGCCGGCTGAGTTTGCACGCTAGCCAGAACACCGGTGAGATGCGTAAATGGTATGTGCAGAAATTTGTAGCCGACAATCAGCGTAATGGTCGCAACGAAAGTTGTTAGCGCGGCGCCGACACCGACTACGGTTAGGCTAGCTGGGTTGGACAGCGCCTTGCTAAGCGTGCCACCAGCCTGGCTGCCAATGCCCGCCAAAAACAGCACCAAACCAATTTGGCGCAGTGCCATATTGGTACTAAATGGCAGTTGCCACACTAGCTTACCCGTTCGCCCCTTGTGTCCGAGATACAGAGCAACCAAAAGCGTGCCCCCAGCTGCGCCGAGGTGAAACACGCTACCGCCAGGCATCGGAATGGGCACCAGCCCGACCAAAATACCGAAAGTAATGCCAATGGCAAAGGTCAGAATATCAATCTCGGAAGCCAAGCGGTATGAATCGCCAAAGAAGCCAGCGGCTTTTTGCACCTTATCGTACGGGCCAACTATCTTTACGCGGTCTCCAAGTTCAAGCATCATGTCGGGGTGCGCTACGAAATCAACGTCGCCACGGCGAATTCGAGTAACCATAATACCAAGCTTTTGCTGAAGGTTTAGCGTACTTAGCGTACGTCCAGCGAGCTTGCGGTTAGAAATGAAGACGCGCCGGTTGCGCAACGCTTCACCGTCCAGCTCCAGGCCGCTCTTCACTGTTTTGCCCATGCAAGTCGTAGCTTTATCAAGTTCGGTAGTTTTGCCGACGATGGTTATAAGGCTGCCAGCCGAAAGAATATCGTCTGGCTGCACCAGCCGCACTGCGTCATTAATGCTAATCCGGCTAACTGTTATATCGGCGCCGCAAGCAGCTGCAATTTCATCAACCCGGCAGGATTTTTTGCGGGTAATGCGAATGGTTCGCGCATAAATTTCGTGGTCGTTCGCGGCCGTCGGTTCTTCGTTGTTGCTATCAATTTTCCATAGCTTTTGGAAAAACGCTATCACGGCCAGCACGCACAACACACCCAGCGGATAGGCCAGCGAATAGCCCACCACCGGAACCAGTGTAGCGTGTTTTAGCGTATCAAGCGCGGCAGCCAAAGCCGGCGTGTTGGTAAATGCGCCTGTATACATACCGACGGCCATTTCTTTTTTGATGTGAAACAAATTGGTTGCGAGTAGGGTCGCCAACGCACCCGATACCAGCATACCTACGACAAAGAGGTTATTGCGCAGACCCTTCTTGCGAAAGGCGGCAAAAAAACTCGGGCCCGATGCAATGCCTACGGTGTACACGAAAAATACCAGCCCTAACGTAAACAACAGAGGTGGCAAGGCAAGTTTGGGATTGTAGGCGGAGATGCCTAACCCTGCAAATAAAATTGCAACGACGCCCAGCGAAAAACCCGCTACACGGATTTTGCCGACCACATGGCCAACCAGGAGGATAACAAATAGTACTAATATTGGGTTTTCTGTGAGCAGTCTGGTGATGGTAGGTAATATATTCATGTGTTTATGTAACCATACCCCCAGATCTGATACAGTGACATGAGTCCAAAACTTGTAAAATTGCTTGTCTAAAACGCATTTTGGCTGGTTGTGATTCCGCTAAATGCCTGCTTTGTCTATCGCTCCTATTGCGTCAAATGCGGCGAAAAGTCCAGTTGATATTCTGGAATCCCCATAGCAATTCCGTATGCTCTAGCCTCATCATATTGCGTTGTATCGGTGCAATCAGAAACATGAAAAACTTTTCAGAATAAATAATATGGTGTTCTGTTTGGGACTTAAAATCTGCATACCAGTTGTGTTGCTTGTTTGAGGTATTAGGCGAAGTTCTTGGCTATTTGTTTTGTTGTAACCTTATATTGTTTTCGTAGAGTGAAAATCAGAGCGATTGCAAAAATAGTTATGAGAGCTCCGACATAATTGTCTAATTTTCCAGCCACAGCTTCAGAGACGAACACCACATCGATTAAACCGTGAAAAAGTGCAACGGGCAAAATGCTGCCTCTGGAGCTATTGAACAGCCAAGCGAGTAGTATCGAGCCTGTTAGTAAGGATACGAACCAGCCTACGGCGCCACCAACACCCATATGCATCATGTTCTCGTTGTAGAAGAACGCTGGTAAGTGCCAAAAGGCCCATGGCACCGTTAAGAGCAAAGCAGAAACAAGTACACTGTACTTTGATTGTATTCGGGGCAATGCAAAGCCGCGCCAGCCCGTTTCTTCTCCATAGCCGAACGCCACAATTTCAATCAAGAGAACACTGAAAAACCCATAGGTTGGTAGTTTTGACGAATGGCCAAGCAAACTCAGATCTATCCAATTGCCCTTCAGTATGCCCTCAAGCAAAACTGCAACCATACATAGCAGAAATGGTAAACCTATACTTATGAGTACCCATTTTTTAGGTACGCCAAAGCCCGTCATTCTTTTCAGTAATTGACGCACACCGGACGAGCCACTACTTAGAGCAGTCGTAGTAAATGCAGCCAGCAGTGGTCCGAAGCCACCTAGGTAATGGAGCCACCAAAGCGAACTATTTGTATTACCAGTACTGCGAACATCAATCAATAGTGGTAGCCAAATGAGCCAAGAAAAGAGATTTGCTAAGACAAAGAAGGTAAACAGAGAATGGTTTTTTATAAAGCTTACGATGGTCTAAATATAGCAGTTCCCAAACAAAAACGTACGAATTGCTAGTATATTTAGCTCTTGGTACCGATAAAACGGATAAGGTTGTGGATGCCCTTAGCCCTGTCCTTGTAGGTTTCACCTTTATTATCGACAAGTACTGACCTGAAAGCATAAGCGAACTGCTTGGCTGATTCAACACTAAAATAACGCTTTGTCGTGCCTTCGATTTCAAAGAAGTCAGCTTCGATTTGCGTGCCCGTATTATATTCTGGATCATTTGTTGAATTAGTAAAGAAAGCCAATAGGCCCTTTGGCTTCAGAATACGGTACATCTCGGCAAAGATTTGCTCGGTGGTTTGCCGGTCAAAGTAGTGTAGTGACAGGTGAGCATATACGATGTCAAAGCTGGCATCATCAAATGGCAAAGGCCGACGCAAATCGGCAACCTCCACCGCAAGTTTAGTTTTAACAAGTTCCTATAGATGGTCGGTGTTAAGATCGGTAGCAGTCACTTCGTATCCGAGTTCTTTAAAGTACACACTATCTTGGCCGAGGCCTGCCCCCAGGTCCAGCAACGTACCTTTTTTCGGAAGATAGTCTTTGACTGTTTCGGCAAAAAGCGAAGGCTTGGTTATCCAATCCTTTTCACGGTACATTTCGTGCAGCTTAGCCCAATAATCGTCAGCCATTAGCTAATAATAACATTTTTGGGCGTGATAAAATGAGCCCATGAAGCTACCCACGCCCGACGACATACATACGCTTCATAAAAAATACGCGCCCAACCAAGACGCGTTGGATAGTGTTTGGAACCACTGCGATATCGTCAGATGTATATCTCTCCAGATTGCTAACAATTACCATTCGACGAATCATGCCCTGCTAGAAGCTGGCGCATTGCTGCATGACATCGGTGTATACAAGCTCTACCATAATGGCGTACTAGACGAATCAAAATATATCACCCATGGCCTGCTCGGCTACGAACTACTTAAAAGCGAAGGGTTTGATGAAGAGGTATGCCGCTTTGCGCTTCTGCATACAGGTGTCGGCATTACGAAAGATGATGTAGAAAAGCTGAACCTACCCTTGCCAGCACGGGATTATATCGCCGAAACTGACGAGGAGAAAATCCTCATGTACGCCGATAACTTTCACTCTAAAACAACGCCACCGACGTTTAATTCTGCCGCTTGGTATGGTGAGCATCTACGCTCGAAGCTTGGCGAGGAAAGGGCCAAACAATTTGAAACACTAGTCCGAGAATTTGGCGAGCCTAATCTTAAACCATTGGTTTCAAGATATGGGTACGGCATTCGCTGAAGCATTTAGGCGTATTTCGCTGAAAAACCGTTCCAGTTGTACTGGTGGAGCTACCCGTTCTCGCTTCTCTAGCTACTGACCTAAGCTTCGCTTGATTTAGTAGTGCCTCAACAGGGGATAGCGGCCTACGGCGAGATCTTTCCATGCTAAACATAAACTTTACGCGATTCTAACGCCATTTCTGCGAGCGGTAAAAGCCGGCTGGCATGACACATACAAGAGCCTTACTATTCATCTTAATCATCTTTAAACAGAGTTTCTAACCGTTCCGCTTCAGCATAATTATCAAGGATGTGGCTGACTGCACTTACAGACAAAAGCCTCGCAACCCTCCTCGTGTCATTCGTATAAGCCAAATCTTTGAGTTTAGGATTTATATCAGTCCGTCCCTCTCGACTCATATTCGTAATGTACCGAGTTACAGCCTTAGGCGCGAGTCGAAAATAGAATGGAACCAGCAGGGCAACATACGTGCTTCCATCCGATGCCGTACGAAGCTCTACTCCTGCATGTAGCAATGGGTCTCTCCGTCCCGGGAACACAACAAAAGTTGTTATGTTGTGAGCAAGAGCAAACGTTGACATATCAAGAACCTCTTTGCCGGCAACGTAGTCCCTTACAGCCTCCTCGATAGTTACCTTATCGGTTGCTATTAGGTCTTTATCTTCAGTGTTAGGAGATAGGCGTCCAGCGGTAAATAGTATGCCATCTCTAAAATCAGCAACTGAATATACAGCACTTCGCGGTCCATCTTGTTTGTTAGCACTAGCTTCAGGTGTTAATGCAAGGTCATCATACAACGCGGCGTTACCTGCCGCTCGTATGATTTGCCCCAGATCTAACCCGGGAAATGCACGTTCTGCGTCGAGACTATACCGGGCGACTTCCTCGCGATCTTTGTACTCAGGGATATACATTGCTCTATCTAAAACGAATACCTACCGCAAAGCAAGCATGAGCAAAATATATGACCTCGGAAGAGCCTTGATTTATATGGTACATAAATAGCGCAGCAAACCCTAGCTACATGCCTAAGCTTCGCTTGATTTGGGATGCAAGCTGCACGTTCCACATTGCACCGGTGGCCGACTGCACAAGGTCGGCGCCAGCTGCGCGGTACTCGTGGTAATCGGCTGGCGTCATTACACCGCCAACACCGACAATTTCATAATCTAACCCATGTTTGGCGCGCAAAGCGGCAAGCCGACGCGTCATCTCTAGGCCTGCCCACTTTATAGAAGCCCCACACAGGCCGCTTTTGAGCCGGTTCGGCCCTGGCAGTGCCTGGTTGCCTTGCTCGTCTACCACCGACGCAGGGATGGTATTGATGGCGGCAATGGCCGCAACGTAGGGCGCCATTTCTAGCACAACTGTTTCTAGCAACGCCTGCTGCTCTGGGGCAAAGTAGCCGATTTTGGCCAACAGTGGGATGTCGCCGGCGGCAGATTTGGAGCGGCGGCAGATTTCGGCGACCGCGGTTGGCGTGTAGCAAAGCACGCCTTCACTAGCCACGTTGGGACAAGACAAATTTACTTCAATGGCCTGTGCACCGGCATCGGCGGCCAGCTTGGCGGTGGCTGCATAATCTTCGAAGTAGTCTTCCTGCGTAAAACCTTTTTTAATTGTGCCGGCGACGCTTATAATAACGAGCTGGCCGGCGTCGGTAGCACTCATGGCTTTGCGCAAGTCCGGCACCCAAAATTCCGGGCCGGCCGAAGGCATGGCAAACGAATTGGTGATGGTTAGCTGTGTTGGGTGAGCGCTAGTCGTTTCGCGGGCCACAACTGGCTGCGCGGCGCGCTCTAACGTTAAGTCACCACGTACATCCGCATATACCACGTTCGGGAACACATTTACCTCAAACTCTCCGCTCCGCTGCGTTTTGTAGGTAACCACATCAAAGCCTGCTTTCATAGCAGCAATGACGTAACGAGCGTTTAGCAGTGGCCCGGCCGGAATGCCGAACGGCGAATGCACGGGGTAGCCGAGAAAAGTAAAGGCCGGTTGGCCGGTGTTTTGGTACATTTTAGGATTGGCAAGATCACCAAACGGCCCATTTACAAAGTTGTCTTCGTAGGTTCGGGCAGGATCATAAAAAGGTTGTGTATCTGGCCTCGACATAGCTTGTTGCAATAGTATCATGAAAGATGCGCTGTTCGACAAAATCTAGGATTACTGTTGTGCTAATAGTCATTTAGTGTTATAGTGTGCTTATAAGATTCAGTTTGTAATGCGCGTCATAGCCAACTTGCTATACACACGATATACTCCGTAAACCCCCGTATAGCAACCGGGCACCATGAAAGAAGTTACCCCAATGGGGAAAAAATTCGAAACTATACCCCCCGAGGCCAACGCACCTGACCTCGCCGCCGCACCTGCCCTCGCCCTTGCCCCCGACGAAATCTCATTTGGCTACGCACTGCAAGCGCCTTGGTGTGATGATTGTGTGAAGTACACGCCGGCAGAAACTTTGTATAATAAACGACGCTACACCGTAGAACTGCCAAACGGCGAAGCTGCCACCATCCGCCGAGCCACCGAGGACCCAGTTGAACGCAAAGCAATACTCGACCTTTATCCCCGCCTAACCGATGCCGGCCGCTACACCCGATTTTTCCGCTGCGTTGCCCCCGAACAAGCACGCGTTATCATGGAGCAACAGCTATCGAAATACGGGCCAGAAGGACGCGTCGACATAGTTGCCTCAGTCGATACGGTGGATGAAGATGGAACAACTATTAGCAAAATTATCGCGCACGGCGGTTTTTTTCTATGCCTCGAGAGAGGTGAAGTCGTTGGTGAACAACACCTTGCCGTTGACCCGGACTACGCCGGGCACCGTGAGCTAGACCCAGAAAAGCGAGCTGCCAGAAAGGGCCATGGCTTAGGGACAGCCATGGCGCAAGCAATTGCCATGACGGCACAAGGCTATGACATTCGTTTGGTTGCTGGGGTTTTGTCTGAAAACTACGCTATGAGCGCCATTCTTACTAACGGACCCAATATACTCCGGGAGAAAGCCGGACTCCCTCCTTTGGATCCTCCGCTTGCCGCAAAATATGACCATGGCGAAGCATATTTCACACTCCCGTCCAAGGACCTGCCTGACTGCACGCTCTGTGTTTTTAGACACTTGGGCATGCTTACCGTAAACTGCCCCGCTCGTCCGCCAGAAATATCGGAGACGAGTAATCAAGCACTCCTAAACGCATGACCTACGACTACTTCTCGCATAACGGCGAGCTATTGCCCATCGAACAGGCAGTTGTACCGCTAGGCAGCGTCGAATACTCCTACGGCTACGGCGTATACGAAACTATTCGCGTTTCTGGCGGTACACCAAACTTCGCCAGCGACCATTGCCGACGCCTGATGGCATCGGCTGATTGCATAGGGCTGAAGCATCCATTTTCGGCTGAGTTTGTGCAGGCATGCATTGCCGAGCTGGTGCAAAAAATGGCAATTGACACCTGCAACCTCAAAATTTTACTCATCGGTGCGCCTACCACCGAGGCTGCCAATCTCGACATTATGGCGCTTAACCCGCTCTTTCCCGACCGCAAGCTATACAAACACGGCGCCCATTGCATTACGGTGGCATACGAACGGACATACCCCAATGCCAAAACGCTCAACATGTTGCCCAGTTACTTGGCCTACCGCCAAGCCAAAGCAAGCGGTGCTTACGACGCCTTGCTGATCGACCGAGGCGGCAACATCACCGAAGGCACACGCACCAACTTTTATGGTTTGCGTGGCGAGACAATCGTATCGGCACCCAAGGCAGACATTTTGCCAGGCGTTACCCGCAGCAACGTATTAAACATAGCACGCCAAAACGGCTTTGCAGTGGTCGAGGAACAGATTGCGTTGGCCAACGTCGCGCAGTTCGATGCCGTCTTTCTAACCAGCACCTCCACCAAAATCATGCCAATTCGTTCAATCGACGAGACAATCTGGCAGGAAGTACCTTCGCCGAAGTTAAAAGAACTGATGCTTTGCTACGAAAAATCTATTGCAGACTATAAATAGTAAATAGATACATAGGGTCGCACCTTTTCATCTGTTAATTTGTGTATTCTATTCTCTGACACTTTAAAATGAGATCTTTAAGACCTTACGTATAGCGGCAATTGAGCACATCTGTATGTAATCCCACACTACTTTACCCAGCGCTGGATAATACTATAGGGGTCAGTAAAAGGAGGTTGCTATGTCAAAAGTAAGCACGTACTTAAACTTTCCGCGAAATACCGAAGAAGCATTTACTTATTATAAATCAGTATTCGGCACTGAATTTGAGGGCGAAATCAGTCGCATGGGCGATGTGCCACCCAGTGAGGATCAGCCGCCACTAGCCGAGGCAGACAAAAACTTAGTGATGCATGTGGCCTTGCCGATTTTGGGCGGTCACATCTTGCGGGGAACCGATGCGTCGGAATCGATGGGCTTTCATTTGGTACATGGCAACGACATGTACATCAATCTAGAACCCGATACGCTAGCAGAAACCGAAAAGCTGTTTGCGGCACTTGCCGAAGGTGGCAAGATAGAAATGCCCCTGCAAAAGATGTTTTGGGGCGACCATTTCGGCTCGCTAGTCGATAAATTTGGCATGAGCTGGATGTTTAATTGCCGAAGTGCCGAGTAACAAGTAAAGCACAAAAGGTCTTACCATTACATCTGTTACTGCTTTTTTAATTGTTAGTAACTACTATGGTCGTGTTTGTTGCCGGCGGATAATAAGCATGGCCACGAATAGTCCGTTCATTATGGCAACCGCCAGCGGGAATAACACTGTGAGAAGTGAGTAATTTCTAAGGGCAAGTACCACTAAACCGTATTTTGCCGTGTTTATTTCGTAAGTAATGAGCGTCTCTTGGTTGGGCCGAACATACGCCTTTCTTACCGTGGGCAAAAAGCCCAACAGATCTATGACGGTAATGAGAATAATGGAAAGCAGCGGTTGGCTCGTAATAATCCATAGTAGTAGGGCCGCTGCTGCACCAATTAAGCATAGCCAGTCGAAGCGTTTGATATGCTTTTCTCCCCTCGATAGAGATAGGGCAAAGATTGCGAATAACGCCACTGCCGTAAGACCCACCGCCCACACGCCAGGCCCGCCATTCCCGCGAATCTGGCCTGCAAATGCTATGGCGTTCAGTATGCCCCACACCAGCCACGAGAAAGCATGAGGTTTTGTTTTTCCGGCAAGAATATCCCTAAAGTACGGAACATACCCGATGATGGACACTAAGACCGCGATAACACCTAAAGCGGTTTTATAATCGAAAAACATACAACCATACTAACAGAAAGCTGCGCTAGTGGCATCAAAAGCTAAAAACTATGCTGCCTGAAAACCGTTTAGGTTCTATCTGGTGCAGATTAGGAGAACGCTTAGCCCATGACCGGATAGGGTTCCTCCTATCAGGGATGAGACGGGTGTATAGAGAAGCATGCCGGCTGCTCTTATACAGAGTACTTGTCAGTAGAGAAAAAGGCGGGAGTTATACAAACATTTACTCATTGACTACATTCATAGGTCTGCCGTCTAAGCATGCCTGTATATTTGCAAGAATTTCAGCCCCTTTGCGATCAAGTGACTCGAGAGTATTAAAGGCACTGTGGGGAGTAGCAACTACATTCGGTAAAGCTATAAGCTCTCGGGTTTGATCTGACATCACACCGCTAGCACCTGGCTCACCCTCAAAGACATCCAGACCCGCTCCAGCGAAATCTTTGTTGATGAGTGCTTCCACCAGAGCAGGCTGATAAATGATCGCTCCTCGAGATACATTAATCAAATAGGCATGCTTCTGTAGCATTTTTAGTCGTCGCTCATCTACCATATGCCGGGTCTTGTCGGTCAGCGGCAAGCATAAACATACGACGTCAGAGTCTTGGAAGAGCTGGTCTATTGCTTCTGGCGTAGATTTTGAGTTCGTGTAACTTACTGTCATTCCAAACCCCAAAGCCATTTGCTCAATATGTTTACCAATGTTGCCGTAGCCCACAAGGCCTAGCCTCTTACCTGCTGGTTCAAAGCAAACGTAATTATTTGGCATCCACAATCCAGATTGCATATCGGAATGTGCTTCGGGTAACCGCTTCGCGAGGCTAAGAAGCAGTGCCATCGCATGCTCGGCTACGGGGAGCGGTACAAAAGTAGGACAATTCGTTACAGTAATGCCCTTACTCTTGGCATAGCCCACATCAATCCAGTCATATCCAACCGCGGGTGCAATGATGAACTTTAGGTTCGGTGCGGCATCAATGAGCTCTTTATTACCGTCAAAATAATTAATCGTGATTATCTCTGCATCTTTGATGCGTGCGGCGGCAACGGCTTGGCTAGAAATCGAATCCGTATAAACATCAGCTCCCTTAGCACGGAGTTGCTCCCAATATTTTTCTGGAACGCCCCATATAAGATCCGGAATAACTATTTTCATCTACTCATCTTGCCAGAGAAATGACCAAATAGGATTCTAGCCCAATATAGAAATAGTTACTGCGTATTTGGGTAAGATAAAGGCACATCTTGTGACGTGTCTCATTTACCAACTAGAAATGGCTCGGCACTGGTACTGAACAACAAGGCTATTTTACGTAGTGATTAAGCAATCTGAAGGTTACTAGGACGGCGTCTCAATATAAGTCAGGATCTCATCAACGACTCGCTTGGGTGGTTGGCTGGCATCTATTACAAAGTCGCCGAGCTTTCTGTACCTATCGTACGCCTCGTGGTGGTCTTGAAGCGTTTGCTCCAGTTCATGCGGCTGTTTGCCCCAGTCATTGGTCGAGCGGGTTGCTAAACGACTTTTAAGAGTCTCATCATCAACATACAGAGCGAAAACAGCCCCAAAAATATCGCGCAGCTCATCTTCATTCCCCACCGATCCACACACAAAAATAGGGTGGTCCTTTGCCTTACTAGCCAAACCCTCCAATAACTCCCGAGGAACGTTCCAGGAGTGCTCGGCAATAAATTCAGCCGTGCGCATTTCTGGTTTAACAGAAGATTTGGGGTGAATATATCCGGTTTGCTTGTGTTGCCAACGAGCCAGCCCATCATCATCAGTATCATAGGCTTCGTGGCCTCTTTCTTCTAGCTCGTGACAGGCTTGGGACTTACCTGTTCCAGACGTACCACTAATAAGATATAAAGACATGGTTGTATTGTAACAAACAAGAAGGCTCCTCAGAGAAGATTAATACGTTACACAAATGGGTGCGAGTGAGGGGCCTTCTACCAAGTCAGGGAGAATTACTGTGCGATACTGCTAATTAAATTATTCGTTACCTTATCAAGCGAATCAACGACGATATCTGCCTTACTAGTATCCTGCAGTACTGCGTTTTGATTTTCTACCGCTATGCACCATCCACCAGCTGCTTTAGCGGATTCAATCCCTGATGCAGCGTCTTCCAGAACAATACATTCTTCGGGAAGTCTGCTCAACCGTTCTGCAACTTTTAGGTATGTTTCGGGATGTGGCTTTCCGTTTTTAATTTGGTCACCAGTAACAATTACCTTAAACGAACCGACGATGCCAAGCTTGGAAAGTATTAGATTCACATAATCCCGATCTAGTGACGTACCGATGGCAAGATCGTATCCATCTTTTTGCAGACGGTGTACCGATTCTACTACTCCGGGCATACCTTCAAGATTAGTTTTAGCTTTCTCTAGAAAAATGGCACTCTTCGCATCAAGAAACACCTTCGGGGCAACAGCAAGCTTAAGCTCGCTAACCATTCCTTCGGCAATGGCTATTGGCTTTCTGCCGGCCATAGTCGCTCGAAAACTTTCGGACAAATCTGTAAGATTACGTCCTGAAAGCTGCAATGCACTATCCCACGCGGCAACGTGCAGCGGCTCCGAGTTAACCATCGTACCATCAACATCGTAAATAACTGCTCTAATACCGGAAGATTTCCCTGACATACTGAAACTATAACAAAAAAGAGACCTTCATGGTAACCTGAGTTAGAAACTATACCGTTCGAAAACCGTTGGGGTTAGTATGGTGCAGCGTTATAGACGAAACTGTAACCGTTCTAGTAAATGTATCTGCTGCCTAGTTTGCATTACATCCATGGCTGATCTTCCCATCCCTGCCAAGAAATTTCAGCCAGCTGTTCCTCGGTAGATACATTGTCGAATATTCGCGCGGCCATATAACCTACCCGTTGGCTCTCGTTGAACTGAAATAACCCCTGGTTAGTAGCGATGTGGATTATTTGTTTAGCCACGCGTGGTACCCTACTGTCGGGCTCCCAACCGTTAGTTGGATTGCGGGGACGTTTTAGGCGACCACCGCCTCTTTGGCCGAATGGTCTCGATAAGTCTGGAGCTACTGCTCGGTCTTCGACGATGAATGCCTGTGCAGTTATTGAAGTTTTTGTGTTTGTTGGCGCGACATACGAGAGTGTATCAATATAGGGCGGGATTTGATCGAGCATAGCACTCACTATTTTTGGATTCATCCGCTTTCCATGATGCATGTCTTTGAGCGTGCCATAAAATTTGCCGGTAAAAGCCGCTTCTTGTTTTGGGTTCTCAAGATAGGGATTACGGTCCATGATACCCTCGACGCTCGGTCGCAACATTCGAATGGTGCGAAGTCCACTGATGGCTACCGCCTGAACGTACAAGTCGGATATTACATCTACCAACGTAGCATCATCATCTGATTCACTTCGATATGGCTTGCCGTAAACGTTTAATCGTAAAGCATATCCCTCAGTACACCATCCCATATAATCTTCAATTGTTACTGCTGCATTCCAGCCAGCAAAATCTGCCTCTTGGAGTGGGTTGCGGCTCGTGAATATATCGCCATGCGCACTATCGGCGCCCGCGGCCAACACGTGCGAAATATGTTCAGGAAGTGGCATGCACGCATAATACCATTGGCTCAGACATTTGTATTTAGGTGTTAAAAGACTTTAACAAAAGCAGTCTTGGTTTATGGGTATAACGCAATCGGAGCGCCCAAAGAAAGCTACGAGATTAAAACAATATTTTGTCTACTGTTGTGATGACCCCATGTTCAAATGTGACTATATCAATTCCTTTAACCTTGCCACGCACAGAAATATTTTGAGCATTTAGTTCATCGACTCTTAGTTTTGAATCCTTTACGTCCCTACTGTTGCCAATACCTATATGCGGGATAAAGTCTATGTCATATCGCAAGGCACTAGCGAATTCGTCGGCATACAATTTGTCATGTAACTTTACGATGTTCGAATAGCCGTCATCTGGTACTAGGAATTCGTGAAAATATTCACCTGAGTCATCTTGGTTGATTGTTGCAACTTTAATTGCAAATTCAAAGGCTTGAAATCCATAAGCTTGTTTTTTGACTTCATCGACAAAATCATCTTGCTCGATGTTGTTCATCGTAAATACAAGAGTGATGTGTGGCTGCACGACAGAAAAATAGCGTGAGTCGTGTTTTTCTCTGTAATTCTGAATCCATTGGTAATCAGACGGTGAGAGTTCGGGATAAGAAATAGCGAGGTAAGACATAGGTGTAATTATAACAAAAGAACGCTGTTGGTGTGGTACTGCTGAAGAAACTCGAAAACTTTCGTAGCCTTAGCTGCGCTGCCAGATTGTATGTTGGCGCATCAAAGACCGGCTTTTAACGAATTACATCCTAGAATATACTTAATGCATGTCGACTACTCCATTTGAATACGAAGAACGCTATAAAGTGACAGACCTCGAAAAAACGTGGGGGTTGCTCTTGGCGGCCAGGTTTGTACTAACAAGTGCATCTTCTCAAACCGATCATTGGTTTATTCCTAACAATATCATGTCGCCCGACGAGCAAAGCCATTGGTTTGACTACGAAAAAGGCTATGCCGTGCGTATTCGCGAGCAGGTCACCGCCCACGGCGAGCAAGCTATTATCACCGCCAAGCAATTGATACATGCGGGTGACCACAGCACTATGACCAACCACGAAAATCGGTTAAGTGTCGCCGGAGTACGCCAAGTCTTGTCGTCTATCGGAAGCGAGTTCACTGAGCTCGTGAACAATCTACGCCAACGTAAAGACGAGGACATCCTGACGTTTCTGGAAGTTAAAAATTTCCTTGAACAAGCCGGGCGCAAAGAATACATTACCCTCAATAAAAAACGGACCACCTTCCGCAACCGTGACATGCAAGACATCTTTATCGACTTAGATGTAATACCCGCACTGCAGGAGACGACGCTCGGTTATTCGGCTGCAATTGAGATTGAATACGTTGGTAACGCCTCGCCGGAAGAAGCGCGCAAAATTGTTCGAACCGCCAGTCAGAAGCTTGGGTATAACGCACGGGACGTTCTGGCTGTAGCCCTACCAGGCCAGGCAATCCCTTATTTGGCCACGTTTTAATAACTGACTTCTCGGTCAGTTTTTTAACCTACCCACATTTGGTGCCAGTGAGGGGGTAAAATACATACACCTTATCGGGGCGAGACAGCTCGTTGGGGACACCGACTGGAAGCCCCACATAAGAGCACCTGTTGGGTAAGTGAGAGCCATGAGTTACACCAGTATGTCTTTAATCTCGTTAAGGGAGTCAATTTTCTTCCAAGTAGCTGCCTTTAACTCAACATCATCTTTATTACCCAGAAGAACTCCGTTGCCTGTGGCTTTAAACAAATCAATCTCGTTATCGCCATCGCCTACAATAAGACATTCTTCTGGCGTTAATTTTTGTTGCTGGCAGAATATGTTGAATTGCTCAAGCTTTTTTTGAGCTTGGCGCAACTCATAGTTAAAGTCGATTAGCTCGCCATCTTCATTAAAGATAAGTTTAGTATTTGCAAAGTAATTATGTATGTTGAGCCTATCTGCAAGTATCTTTGTATAGGTATCGACTGAACCCGATATTAGGCAAATTACGTATCCGTTCTGGTTGAGCCATGTAATTATATCCCGGGCCTCGTCTTTTATGGGCCAGCCTTGGAATAATTCTTCTAAGTTTGATTTTGTAGCTTTGCCTGTTGCTTGCCATAATTCAACAAGAGCTTTTTTAGCGTAGGTATAGGTGGTTTTTCCTTCTTTAAGATCTTTAAAGATGGTTGAATGCTGTTGCACGGAAGCACCCAAGCCACGAGTTAAAGAGAGCCATGAAACTCCATCAGTAAGCGTTCCATCAAGATCAAACACCACGGCTTTAATATTCTTCATGTTGTTAATAATAGCAAAAGATTACGAAATAACCCAATCGGATGCAGGCGTGTTACCCAGACATCCCACAATAAAATTGCAACTGAGCTAAAAAAGAAACAGCAGGAACTGAACGACCACTTTAGCACCATCGTCTAGGTAAAGAAAAGAGCCCAGTGGGCTCATAGCCATCTATTTGGTGCAGTTGATGCACTTTCTTTCGGGTACCACTTGAGCTGGGAGAGGCCGCTTATACTGTTCGGCAAAAGGTACGTCTAACCTCGTTCTCGGAATAGTACGCCACGTGTAACGAACCGATGAGCGCCTGCCAGCGCTATTTTGGCGGCTTTGGCCCGCCGCTCGAGGCGTATATTGTGTCACTGTCTTGATCTGTGGTTTGCGGGGTCTTCGTCACTATTACCGGCGACGCGGCGACTTCATGCTGTTGGTAAAAGTCTTTGAGTGCTAAGCCAATACTGGGATACTGCGGTGACTGTCGCAATACCCGAGACAGTCGGATTGTGTGGTTTATGGTATGTCGAACCGGCCCCTTCATGCGGGCGATGGCAAAGGTAATATTGCGAGCGTGTAGCTCGTGGGTCAGGCCAAAAAGCATCTGCCCCGCAGAAGAATCTATACTGGTAATGGTTTCTGCATCCCATAGCAGCCAGTAAACCGGCTCTTTGGCTTCAGCTATCAGCTGGAGCACACGTTCTCTAAAGTAGTTTGAATTGCCAAAATATAGTGGGGCGTCAAACCGGTACATAATTATCCCCGGAATAGTGTGAGTCTTGGGCGGGCGGCTCATATCACGTATGGAATTGTCTGCGGCTACACCAAGGACTGCGTCTGTTGGGACGGAGCTTTTACGGATAAGGTTCGCGATTGCTAAAAATACTGCCAGCAGCAAACCTTGCATAATGCCCAAAATAACTACCCCAATAATAGTCACGATTGCCAAAACTGCTTCGCTACGCCAGGCGTGCCAAATAGATTTGAGCTCATTAAAGTCAAACAGGTGCAAAACTGCCATGATAATAATAACGGCAAGTGCACAAACGGGTAGGTAGCGTAGCAAGGGAGCAAGAAACAGAAGAGTCAGGGCAATGGTTAACGCTCCGAACAGTTGCGAGACTTGTGTCTGAGCCTTGGCGGTGTGGTTTATGGCAGTCCGGGCGCCACTGGCTGCAACGGGTATGCCTCCAAACATGCCAGAAGCGACATTTGCAAAGCCGAGCCCAGCGAGTTCTTGGGAATTTTCGACGTGCTCAAATTGTTTTGCCGCAAAAGAACGCGCTGTCGCGACGGTGTTCGAATAACTCACAAGCATAATAGCGATGGCCGGAATAAAAAGACTTTCTACGCTACTAAGATGTATGCCGGGCAGGTGAGGTAGAGGTATACCGGTAGGGATATTGCCAAGGATGGGGATGCCTTTACTACTAAAGCCGAAAATTGCTGAAGCGACAGTTGCCATAACCAATATAGCCAAGCTTCCAGGTATGCGCTTTAGGTATTTCTGAACAATAATACTCAGCAAAATAAGCGTAGCACTCACCAGCATTATGGGTACGCTAGCGTGCAAAATATTTCCAAATAAAAACACTACTATCCGCAAAAAATTGATGCCAATGGGTGCAGCTAGTCCAAACAGTTTTGATGCCTGCGAGGCTATAACAGTCAGCGCCAATCCGCCCATATAGCCAAGCAGGATTGGTCGTGAAAGGAACTCTGCAACAAAACCAATGCGCATAATAACCCCGGCGAAACAAGCCAGACCAATTAGTATCGACAAAATTGCCGCCAGCGTGGCAGCTACCGTAGCGTTTCCTGCCGCCAGGGGGATTACAATTGCCCCCGTTAACGCCGCCATTGCAGCGTCGGGGCCAACAATTACATGCCGTGAGGTCGTAAAAAGAGCAAATGCAAGCATTGCAAACAGGGCTGCATACAATCCGGCAATTAATGGTGCTCCCGCCAGCTGGGCATAGGCCATGGCTTGCGGTACTGCAATTGCAGCGACAGCGACGCCGGCCAAAACATCTCTCCGCAACCATGGCTTTTCATATGTTCTAATTGTTTCTATAAGTGGAAGTCTTAGTTTAAGGGGTTTTATTTTGTAGGGCGGCATGGAGGTATTCTAGGCCTCTTTTCGACATAAATATATAATTGCCGGCGTTTTTCGGGCATCAATAATGGAAGTGTCGCAGTTGGCCCGCTTGATGCACTTTCATTCGAACACTTTATGCTGTGGCTCAGTGCTTCGGCGCAGCATTTTTAGAACAGATAGTGCTGTTAACTTTAGGCTCTATTCAAAAAGATACCGGTTGGCTTCCGTCCATTGCGCTCGCTTCTCGATAACTTCTAAATCGCCGTTGGCGACCCAGTCAACTTGCGGCTGCAAGCCGCGTTCTGCCAGAATTTTCTCATGATTACCTACGGTACGCTGTAGTGCAGCTACACTACTTACGATATCAACAAGCTCTTCTCGACTCATACCATAGGCTGCTAAGAAAATATCTATCCTACGTTTTCTGTCTGGCACTTCTGCGAAGTGATGCCATTCAAGCGCCATTTTGTCATCATGAAATGGCACGGACCATTCTAGGGCATACAATACGTCATAATTCGGTTTAGCCGGAAAGACCAAATCCCAATCAATAATGCCAGTTGGCTCATCATCTTTCCATGTAAGATTCCATGGTCCGAAATCACCGTGACAGATAATATCACCCGGCTTCGGGCCGCCCTCGGCATACGCCCATATTGAATCGGGTGACGGTTTGTAACCCGCAATGGCTTCGTGATACTCACGCAACAATCGTGCGTAATTCTGCAAACCTTTTTCGCTATGAATTTTACACCAGCCCTCTTTGCCCGACTCACCTTCCATGAAAGTTAATATCTCGCGGCCCTGTTCATCGAACCCCAAGACCCTCGGTGAATACTTAAAGCTGATAGATTCTAGATATTTCAACAATTCATGCACAGCCGGAGTCCACCAGCCTGTCGGTCGGTGAACGGTATCGCCGATACGCACAATAGGTCTGTGTTCGTTGTTTTCTAAATTTTCCTCATCCATTACTTAATCATACCAAATAAAAAATACCCCTGTTAGAGGTATTCTCATGTTACATAGAAATGGTGCCCTTGATGCGCTTTCTTTCGTACACCTTTTATCATGGATCGATAGACTAGTTAAAGTATCGAAGTCCCAAAATTGGTTAACTTAAAAATTACTATTTCTCTATAAACCAGTACTTTAGTGCCGAGGGATGTACGATTTTTATATCACTATACTCTTTCATATCGAGCAAATCTTTATCAAATAATACTATTACTTCTGCTTTTGCTTCTAAAGCACATTCAATTATCTTGTCACCGTCGGGATCTCTCACTACACTAACTTTTTCGATAGGATGAACTATTGTCACTATCTTGCGAATATCATTAAGTGCCATGACGACCGTTGGCCTATCGAAACCAAACTTTTTCTCTAATTTAGATTGAACTTCGAGCAAAATAGCTTCTGAACTGTACAGCTGGTACCTAAGGTACTTCGACCCTTTCCCTACCAAATATGTTCTGGCGTAACCATCCTTTAGTGCGGCTGCGATGTAAAAGCCCGAATCAGGTACGATTCTAATCTTTGGACTTTGCATATTCTGCTATATCATCTTCAGAATTAAGCTCGAATTTTTCTAATAGTTGTGCTGCCCGAAGCTGCATTTCCTCAAGAGTATTGTCTAGATGCATTCTTGTATACATGAAGCGTACAACATCGCTGCTAGACATCTTTGATTTTTTAGCTAGTGTTTTTATGCCTTCTGCAGTTTCATCATCTAAAGAGTAGCTTACTGTTTTCATATTTTAATCATATTACTCTAACTAATATTAGTCAATAGTTTTTCTATTAACTACAACTAAAGAGGTGCTTTATACTACTGCGAATCAAACTACACAAGTATCATCTCAACAAACAAAAAGCCCCATGACGGGGCTAAAGGTCTAAACTGGTGCCCCATAAGCTACGAAGTTAAAACCTTACTGCTTAGAGATTTGCATCGTTGAAGCTTTTATATGCCTTGAGAATATGGTTATATTCCGACTCATTCGTTAATTCGATGCATTAAGCTCAGCTGGTAGCTTCCATACATACTTAGTCACTTCATCATTCGGTACAAAATCACGATGCTGCAATTTGGTTGTCATAATAATCGATAACAGATTACGAGTAGTTCCTTCTTGGGTGTGAGCATCTCGACGCCCACCTGCATACATAAGGCTTCCATAGTCTTTAGCCTTTAAGCCAAGCTCTTCATACAATTCTCGTTCAATAGCTTCCTCAAATGTTTCATCAGGGCCTACAAAACCACCTGGCAGATTAAGTTTACCTACATTCGGCATGACACGGCGTGCTCCAAGTAAGATGCGACCATCTTGGTCAATCAGCATAGCATCTACAGTAGGTATAGGGTTAGCATATATATGCCTATTACATGATTACCATGAAATACCCTCTTGCTTTATTATTAACTTATTTCCACATTTCGAGCAATAATCCATTCAGCTGATTATAGCATCCAAAAAATGTTTGGTGGAGCCTAACAAAAAAGAACGCCTGGTTAGAGGGTTTACGAGGACTGTCCTCTACAGGTTAACGCAGTACAAACATCTGCGATTACAGCAGGGTTAGGTTATAAGCTAAGGCGTCTGGTTAAGGTATTTTAATTATCTGGCAATTTGCTAAATTGAGGCACTATAAGCCACTGACATGATTTCCACCTTGACTAACCAAACGTTTATCAAATGTCACCAACTTATTGTTATACGCCTTTGCTTCGGCAATTGCGTAACAGTCAACTATTGAAAGTGCAGGATGTTGTTCGTAAAGTTCTATAGCGTCAAGTAAGAAAAAGGGGTTATGCACGACATTCGCAAAACCTAGGAAGTCGGTCACTAGCTTGACTACGTCTTTACGAGAAAGCTCAATAACCTTTTCTAAAACATAGACCGTTTCGACCGTAACGACGTCGGTTACATAAACCTTATCCTTAACAATTACTTTTGCTGCTTTTTCAGTTTGTTCAGGTAAATCGTTAAGTAGAAAACGTAAAACTACGTTAGTGTCTAGGCTAGTCATTGTGTCCCGCTACCCATGCTTTGGCTGCAGCTTGGCGTAACGAATCTCCGGAGAGCCCTTTGAGGTGATTAGGCATATTCCTTGTTATCCTTGCTCGTGTTGCTTCGAAAGCTTTCATATCAGTACCGGCATCAAGAACAATTTGATTATCTTTGTTGAGTGCCACTGTCAATTTCTGACCTGTTTTTAACCCCAAAGCTTTTCGGAGTGGTGCAGCGATGGTAACTGTGCCCTTACTAGTGACTGTCGTATTGTATGTCATGTATTACATTTTAGTGCTTGTAATACGTCCTGTCAATTTCTTTCATATACGTTCTCAAGCAAAAAGATGCTTAGGTGGTCTCAGGTGTTTGAGTGCTCTACAAAAAATAACTTTCGGGTTGTACTGGTGCCATTCAACGTACATAACTCAACTGGCTGATACCATTACAAGCAGGGCGATTGAACTACAGGAGGACTACCAGTTTAAAGACTTAGTTGAAGAGTTCCAGCTCAGTGGTGAACTTCTAGTCGCCTAGCTACAGGCT
>JBBRAC010000004.1:0-125558 GCA_038207115.1 Saccharimonadales bacterium (SeqCode) | reverse complement strand
ACCGAACCATACAAACTGAATGCATTGGGTACTACTGGCAAAAGAGCGTTCCGCTCTCTCGCCAGCAAACTACGCTCACTGCATATCTTGAACACTACAATACAAGGAGGGTACACTTAGGGATACAGTTGCTGACGCCTGCTGAGATGTTGCAAAGGTCTTGAGTTCTATACGTAGGCACGATAAATCGACAATAATCATGCAGCCGGCTTGCCGGCTGCATGATGAAAGTGAGGGGACAGGGACTAGATCTGGAAAGGAGTGGTTGGGACGGTTACACTGCCACCTTCGCTGCTGGTAATGGTAACGGTGCCGGGATCAGTAATCTGGACTTGCATAACAGTGCCGCCATATTTACTGCCTCCGCCGTTTTGCACTTGACCAAGAAAAGTGCCGTCAGGGCTATAAGCAGACAAGATGGCTTTGTTATCGGAGCTTACGGCCTTAATGAGCATTGAGCCGGGGGTAGTGGCTGTGGCAACGGTGAAGCACTTACTTACCTGAATCGTATCAACGGCAGGATTGGTAGGAGTTGTTGTAACCACAGGTGCTGGCGCTGAAGCGACCGGCTGAATGGACTGGGGCTGCGAACTACTAGTACCACTGGCGTGTGTAAAAGCTGTCACAGTGGCGGCTGCACCGGCAATCGCAAGTGTTGCAAAGGCGCTTAGGGCCAGAGTTTTTACGTTAACATGTACATTCTTCGACAGCACGCCGAGTTGGTATTTATTCATATATTTCTCCACATATTTATTTACTGACTCATAAGCAAACGTCTCACCGCCAAAAACGTTACACGTAAAATTCGCGCATTGTGGTTGAGTTATACTATAGCTACATGGTTACAAAAAAAATTTCCCAGGGAGTAATGCATTCATTACCTGCTGATTTTGGAAAGGCCATTACTGCCTTGCCAAAAGTCTTTGAGTTATGGGAAGAGATTACGCCGCTCGCGCGCAACGAGTGGATATGCTGGGTCGAAGAAGCCAAAAAGGACGAAACCCGGAGGCGCCGTATAGTCGTTGGAATACCTAAACTGTCATCTGGCATGCGCCGCCCCTGTTGCTGGGCCGGTTGTACACACCGCGAACGAAATCACCAATGATCTACAGCGCATATGGGGGTAGGGAAGGCTAAATAGTAAGCTGAGAGATTTATGTCTTTGGTTCGAGATTCGCATTCTAGTTTATTTGCTATACTGTAGGTATACCAACTAAAACCAAAAGCCAACCATGATACAAACACATTCCGATGATCCCGATGTAACCCAAGCTGCCGAGCAGGCGCAACAGATCATAGTGAACGCACTGAGCATGCTGCCTAGGTCTGATACCTTTGACTACGGCGGCCACCTGCTAAAAGTGGGCGAATATGGCGTGTGCGAACGCTGCACCACATCTATTGCCGAGGCTCAGGCAGCCGAACAGGCCATCCGCACGGCAATCGAAAGGGCTAACGACCCACTAGTAAAAGAGCACCTGGAGCTAGCCGCGCAGCTGTTTCGTGTTGAAGCCGAAGCCGCCACGCTGCGGGCCGAACTGCACAACGGCCACAGCACAGAGAACATTCTGAACACCATCCTAAGCTTCCAGTACGAACGACGGATTGGCGACGAGTACAACCACAGCCACCACGGAGGAATTGAATGAGCAATTTGACCGGCGTGCCGCAGCACCTCGACAACCTGCGCAAACTTTTAACACCGCGAGGGCTGTTCCTGGCTAGCGACCAGGCAGTAACCACTGGCTACGACAAAGCCTGGATACGTGACAATGTATACGAAGCGCTGGCTTTCGAGTACGCAGAGGAGTGGCAGGTGGTCGAAAAGGACTACCACACGCTGCTTGATATATTCGACAAGCACATCGATAAAATAAACTGGGCCGTCGAAAGCAAACCGTTCGAAAGCTGGCAATTTATCCACGCCCGCTATAATCCCGAAACGCTCGAAGAATTTTGGGAAAGTTGGGGCAACAAACAGCATGATGCCATCGGCGCCGTGCTGTACAAGCTGGCCGATTTTGAAGCGAAGGGACACAGCATGCTGCGGAACCAAAAAGACCACCGCACCGTGCAAACGCTGATTTATTATATCTGTAATGTCGAATACTGGCACGACAGCGACAATGGCATGTGGGAAGAGGCCGAAGAAGTCCATGCCAGCTCTATTGGCGCAGTGCTGGCCGGGCTCAAAAAATGGCAGGAAGTCGGCGGGTTCGACATAGACCAAGACGCTATAGACCGCGGACAGGCCGCACTGGGGGCCCTACTGCCGCGAGAAAGCGAATCTAAATTTACCGACCTGGCCCTGCTATCGCTTATCTATCCCTACAATGTCGTTAGCCCCGACATGGCCCAACAGATTGTCGAAAACCTAGTGTATCACCTGGCCAAAGACAAGGGGGTACTGCGCTACAAGTTCGACCAATACTACAATGCCAACCCCGACGGTTACAGTGAAGAGGCCGAGTGGTGCTTCGGCCTAAGCTGGTTGGCAATTTGCTACCAGCGGCTGGGCGAAAGCGAAAAGGCACAGGAATACCTACAAAAAGCCAAAGAGACGATAACCAAAGACGGTAAAATCCCCGAACTCTACTTTAGCCATTCGGCTAAGCCCAACGAAAACACACCCCTCGGCTGGTCCGAAAGCATGTACGTTGCCGCCCTGTACGAAGTTACCGAATAACCATACGTAGAACCCTTAAGTTGTTGGAATTCATCAAACACTTGAACGGCGTCTAAAACAGATCTAGCGCTGGGCTCTGGGTAAAACAGAGGCTAAGGCTACGAAGATTTTGAACTATTGATATAATATGCTATAATATAGATATGAATTCAGATTTGCGTAAGATAAAATACTGCTCACGCGGTATCATCCTAGATGACTCAAGCGAGATCCTGTGCGTCCAACGGGCAGCAGATGCCAAACATAACGCCGGCTTATGGGAGTTTCCTGGCGGCCAGAACCAGCTGATAGAAGATGCGCACACATCCCGATGGGTGCTTGAGCCTCCTGCCGTAACTGCCGTTCGAGAGATTCACGAGGAAGCAGGCATACGGACCATAGTATCTAATAGAACGGCTTATGAACACAGTAGGCCGCTTACCGACCTACCCATCACCTTAAAAACAGTGTTTGTTCTGGGACGCGCCGTTACCCACAACCTCAGGCCAGATCCCGTAGAAGTTGCGGCCGTTGGCTGGTTTTCGTTAGCGGAAATAGGTGAACTAGATTTCACACCAGAAAGCAAAGCAGCTCTTGCAGTTTTGTAGCCCGCGGGTGCATGCGATGCGCTACCTAGGCGTTTAGACCATCTGGTTTTTGAATTTGCGCTGTTGCTGGACACGTATGCGTTCAGCCTTGAGCTGCCACCGGTTGGTGAAGCTATCGGTGTCGATATCGGCCAGATCACTGGTAGCAATAGTTTTCGAAACAATACTGAGTCGTTTCATAGTATGCGAGTCTCCTATGTTTATTAGCTTAAGTCCGGATATGGGTGAGGGCCATGGCCGTACTTCACAAGCGTACGCGGCACTGCTTGTGCTTAGCTGCAAGAAATCTAACAGTATTCTGTGCGGTCCGACGCTATCAGATACCTTTGGTTAAAACTGTAGTAAAGAATAAAACTTATGTTTTTGATGCCCTTACGCGCATGCGCGGTTATTTGTTTGTATACCGCTGCAAAACATGGTATGATGAAGCCACTAGATAGCTGCGAAAGTGCGTTTAACCGCATATAGGGATCTAGAAAGAACATTAGTAACGGTTATCGTGAGACGCAGCTAAGCCTTCCTGAGAAGAGAAGAATCTTACCTCTTAGACAATGACCAGATAAAGGAAATAGCCAACATATGGCCATCAAACTATTCGTAGGTTCCCTACCATGGGCAATCAACGACCAAGGGCTCGAAGACCTCTTTACGGAATTCGGCAAAGTTACATCAGCAAAAGTAATCATGGACCGCGAAACCGGTCGCAGCAAAGGCTTCGGCTTTGTTGAATTTGATGATGACGAAGCTGCAAAAGCAGCTATCAACAAGCTAAACGGCACTGACATGCAGGGCCGCAGCATCGTTGTTAGCGAAGCACGCCCGCTCGAACCACGTCCACCACGACGCGATTTCGACCGCCGCTAAAGCTAGCGCATCGCTTAAAAAACCGCCAGGAGAATATCCTGGCGGTTTTTAGTATTCAGTTAATATGGACCAAGCTAGGGGCTAATAGCTTGGACGCCCTTGCCGGGGATGGTAGACCACAGTGTGCTCCGAACAAAGTGGTTCGCAGACCGGACCGTCGCATCATCCCATTGCCAGCTATCCCAACTCCGGATTATATACGTCGCTGCGCCGCCCCCTTGCAGCAGCAAAAAAACAATAACCAAGCTGGCCACGACCGCTTTAGCAGTAGCATGGTGTCGCCATAGCTGTGCCCAAGCCAACCCGCCTAAGGCCAATATGAAAGGCAGAAACGGCAGAAGATACCGGCCGTTTATGGCTACCGGCTGGCCTGTTTCGGCATACGCTTTATACCCGTTGGCAAAAAGTACCACGCTGTACCCCATAACCATCCAGAACAGATACTGCCGCCCAGAATAGCCGCTAAAGATCGAGCGGAAGCGGAGCGCCACCCCCATTACCAAAACTACCGCCCCTAGCGCACCCACAACTCCAATTCCAATAAGCGGCGCGGCCGTAGTGTAATCGTAACTAACGCTAAAGAATAGCCTGTACCACATGCCGTACAGCCATTCAAAGCTGTACGTCAATAAACCTGGGTGAAATTCTTCGGCCTTTTCGGCCTTTTCGGCTTTCAGCTGGGCATCCCGGCTGTATGGTCCATACTGCTTGCATTCGTTCACCGTAATAACTATGTCGCACGATGGCACGGGGTTGTGGTAGGTTACCAGGTTTTGGCCATAACGCTCAGCAAACAAGCCCACCGCCACCACCGCGGAAAGGACTAACAGGGTGCGTCGCAGCCAGGTTTGCGCCGCAAAACTCTGGATGAAGGCACGTAACCCGGCGCCGCCGAGTAAACGAGCGCGCAGCATCAGTACTAGTAGAAATGCTCCTGTTACAAGCGCCACGGGCAAAAATGGGTATTTTACAAGGCAGCCCAAAGCAAGCAAGGCCGCTAGCAGCAGTAAGCTTGGCGCGTGCAAACGTTTGTCTGCAATGTAGCCGATGTTTTTGAGCGTCAACAGGCTAACCAACCCCAACACCACGAACAACAGATTGTCGTAGTTTATTTGAGCGGCCATATAGGGCACAACTGGCACCAGTACAAACACCGCGAAGATGCTATTGGTAAGCGCCTGAGAAACATGTGTTGCCCGCAGGACGCGACGAGCCAAAATCAAGCCATAGGTAAACAACACAAGGTTAAGCAGTCGCAACACTACTATGTGGGCAGTTTGGTTATGGGTTATTAGCGCCACGCCCCGGTACGGAAAGCTGAGCAGCCAATGGTACAGGTACGAAGGATCGCGTACAATTGGCCCAAAGCTGGCAGCGTGGGGAGGCTGGTGCGTAAAAAAGGGCAGCCACTGGTGGGCGTGGAGCTGAATGAGCCCAAAGTGGTACTGTTCGTCAAAGGCCATCGGGTAGCGGGCACTCGCGACGAGCCATAAGCTTTCCAGCACAAAGAACCCCACTATTAGCCTCCAAAATACGGAGCTGGCGAGCCAGAAGGGTATCCGTCGGGCTACAGCCGAAAGTGTATTACGCATTACCGCTCAGTATAGCAACTAAACTGCGGGTTATATGAAGATTGCTGGCGTAAATAACGCTCGCCCGCATGCTACACTGGAGTGGTATGCTGACGTATTTGCAGGCGATTGTATTGGGACTAGTGCAAGGTGTAACGGAACTGTTTCCAGTTTCGAGCCTGGGGCATTCGGTACTGATTGCCAATTTATTCGGCTGGGACCGCGGTAAGGCATCCCTAACAGATAGTAGCGCGTTCATTAACCTGCTAGTGATGATGCATGTAGCGACTGCAATTGCACTGATTATTTTCTACCGACAGGAGTGGCTGCGGATAGCCCGTGGGTTTGTGCGCAGTTTCCGAGCCAAAAATCTGGTGGTCGATAGCGATGCCAAGCTAGCCTGGCTGCTAATAGCCGCGACTGTTCCGGCCGGACTTACTGGGCTACTCTTTGAGCACAAACTGCGCGCCGCATTTGCCACGGCCTTTTTTGCCATCATTCTCATTATTCTGAATGGCATCATGCTGATAAAAGGAGACAAACTAGTCCAAAAAACGGAGCTTGCTCGTCCTCGCGAACGCAAACATCTACCAGATGCCGAACTGTCTGTTGCCAAAACCGGCCGGGTGCTCAGCGACCGGCTAACGTTTGGCCGAGCAGCACTGATTGGCGTGGCACAAATTGGCGCGTTATTTGCCGGCATTTCCCGCTCGGGTATAACCATGCTGGCGGGGCTGCGCAGCGGCCTGAGCCACCAAGACGCCGCCCGGTTTTCGTTTTTGCTAGCCACGCCCATTATATTGGCGGC
The DNA here is from genome assembly GCA_038207115.1 of Saccharimonadales bacterium (SeqCode). Lineage (GTDB taxonomy): Bacteria > Patescibacteriota > Saccharimonadia > Saccharimonadales > UBA4665 > JAJZCD01. The sequence continues at coordinate 119,042 of JBBRAC010000004.1, read as the reverse complement.
CGGGGTATATAAGCTGCCAAGCGTGCTTACTAGCCATAGTACCGCCTTTGGGCCTATGCTAGTGGGAAGCCTAATCGCCGGTGTAGCTGCCTATCTTTCGGTACGATTTCTTGATAAGTATTTCCAGGGTAAATCGCTGCGACCGTTTGGCTGGTACTGTGTTGGCTTTGGATTGTTTATGCTGCTCGTTAGTATTCTACGCGGGGCTTCGTAACGCATGGGCCTAAACGTCGTCGATTTTGCTATTATTTTGTTTCTACTGGCCTCGGTCGGGCGCGGCCTACGGATTGGACTAGTACGGCAGGCGGGTTCCAGCGCAGGTTTTGTGGCCGGCCTGTTTGTGGGCTCTTGGGTAAGCAACCTGGTGGTTGGACACATACAGGGCAGCATCAACAAGTCGCTCGCCAGCCTGGCATTTGTGCTGCTGGGCGGTTTTATTTTTATGACGCTTGGCGAGGTGGCCGGACTCCGGCTGAAACAACACCTGATTGCTCGCCCTTCGGTAGACCGACTAGACCGCGGCTTTGGCTCGCTGATGGCGATAGCCACTATGCTGTTTGCGATTTGGCTCGGGGCATCCATTTTGGTACTCGGACCGGTCAGTGGCTTTCAGCAGTCGCTGAAACACTCCCATATTTTAAGTACGCTTAACACCAACCTGCCTCCGGCGACCAAGCTGCTTAGTTCGCTTAACAAACTAGTTGACCCCAATGGTTTTCCGCAGGTATTCCGTGGCCTCGAGCCGAACCCTGGCAACACGCCAGTACCGTCCATTGGCTCGCTGGACCCGGTTGTAGCCGCCGCCAGAGCTTCGGTGGTAAAGGTGGAGGGTACGGGGTGTGGGGGCATTGTTGAAGGCAGTGGCTTTGTGTTTGCAGCGGATCACATTGCCACCAATGCCCACGTAGTCGCCGGCGTGGCCGCACCAAAAGTTATCGACCAAAACGGCATCCACGATACACGGGTGGTGTGGTTTGACCCCGGAGTCGATCTAGCTATCTTGCAGGTCAGCCAGCTGGCCGGCAAGCCGCTGAGCCTGGTGGCTAGCGACCAAGCCGCCGGTACGCCCGGCGTCGTACTTGGCTATCCGGGCGGGGGCGACTTCAATGCCCAGCCGGCAGCCGTCATCGACCATTTTACTGCCTATGGCCGTGATATTTACGGGCAGGGAACTACCACGCGCGACGTCTATTCGCTTCGAGCCAAGGTAATTCCGGGTAATTCTGGTGGACCAGTGGTGGGTGCAGACGGCCGGGTGCTCGGAATTATCTTCGCCACCAGCACCACCTACGATACCGTTGGCTACGCGCTAACAGGCCACCAGGTTGCGTCCGAACTAAGCCAAGCGGCTACTGCCACGAAACGCGTCGGCACCGGATCGTGTAGCGAATAATTACAATAACGTTAGGCTAAATACTATGGCTCAGGCAATAAAATCAACAATCAAACCAACCCCGCTGGCTCATCTCTCCCGCTTTTTACCGTGGATTTTAATAATATGTGCCGTGATCGGCATTGTAGCTTCGGTAGCAATAACGGCCGAAAAGTTTGACCTGTTGCAACACCCGCATCGCCAGTTTATTTGCGACCTCAACCCCGTCATAAGTTGTGGTTCAGTGATGGGCAGCGACCAAGCTAACGCCTTTGGCTTTATGAACACCTACGTTGGCCTCCTTGGCTTTCCGGTGCTGCTTACGGTTGGCGTGGCCCTGCTAGCGGGCGCACGCTTCAAACGCTGGTTCTGGCTCGGTATGCAACTAGGGTTGGGGCTGGGAGTGGCCTTTGCTTACTGGATGCTGTACGAAAGTTTGTACAGCATCCGCGCGCTCTGCCCGTACTGCCTGAGCGTGGATGTGGCCATTACAACGGCCTTCTGGTACGTTACGCTCTACAATTTTTACCATGGCTACGTGCAGCTGCCGGCCCGCTGGCGACGACTAGGTGCTTTTGTAAAACGCCACCACGCCGACCTGCTAGTGCTATGGTTTGTGCTCGTAATAGCTCTTATACTCCAACATTTCTGGTACTACTTCGGCCAGCAGATTTAGGTCGAAACCCGAAGTGTCGAAGTGGGGCAAATCCCGAAACCCGATTTTCGATTTTCGATTTTCGAATTCCAGGCTGGAGTGGTGGAAATATGAAGAATAACTAGGGTCTAGGGTTAAGGGTGTAGGGTTTAGCTAATAGGCTGCAGTTTACTACCGCAGATATGCCTCCATTCGGAGTAGCCCTGGCTCAGTCTGTTTGTGTAGCTGACACTATCTAATCTCAGGGGATGGGTTCCAGCTTTCGCTGGAATGACAACGCAGAGGGAAATGTGGGAATGGATTCAGAGTAAAGCATATGGTGAACTTGGTTTGGGGTGGGGATGACAACAAAAGATTATAAGCCAGGGAGAAAACAGAGAGACATGGCCGTCTAGGGCTTGATTTGGTACAATATGGTTAAAGCTTACGCTAGAAATAATATGCCAAAACAAACACCACCCGAACAACCTACCGAAGATCTCCTGCACCGGCGATACTCGGGCGACGTGCTGCTTACGAAAAGTGTGGAGATACCAGCAGCAGCGCTGGACCGCACCGTGGAGGTCAGCAGCCTGATTCTGCATGCCGTCCCAGCTGGAGCAAGCGTTAAAAAGGCAAAAGATTACTGGCACATGCTTGGACCCGGTCTAACCACCGGCGCCAGCGACGACGACCCCTCCGGCATCGCCACCTACAGCCAAACCGGCGCACAATACGGCTTTAGCATGCTGTGGCTGGCACTGTGGACTTTTCCGCTTATGAGCATAGTGCAGGAAATGTGTGCGCGCATCGGGTTAGTGACTGGCCGTGGGCTGGCCGGCAATATCCGCGCCTACTATTCCCAGCGGGCACTGCGCTTTTGTATGGTGCTGCTTTTTGCCGCCAACGCTTTTAACATTGGCGCAGATCTGGGGGCAATGGCAAAGGGTGTGCAGCTGCTAAATCCACGCCTGCAATTTGGATACTTGGTAGTCGGCTTTGCGGTTTTTAGCATTTTACTACAAGTGTTTACGCCGTACGTACGTTACGCCCGCTACCTGAAGTGGTTAGCACTGGTTTTGCTTAGCTACGTGGTGTCATCTATTTTGGCGCACCTAAACTGGGGGACGGTGATACATCAGACACTAATACCGCATATGAGCTTTACGAAAGATTCGTTACTACTTATCTGCGCCATTTTAGGCACGACCATCTCACCCTATCTGTTTTTTTGGCAGACCAGCCAGGAGGTAGAAGAGCAAATTCTGCAGGGCAAAACTACACTACGCGAACGGCAAAGTGCAACCTCACCCGCCGATGTTAAAAGCATGCGGATAGATGTATGGAGCGGCATGTTTCTAAGCAACCTGGTGATGTTCTTTATTATCGCCGCCTGCGGTGGGATTTTGTTCCCGCACGGTATAACCCAAATAACTTCGGCCGCACAGGCCGCACAGGCGCTAAGGCCGTTTGCCGGCAACGCCACGTACTTCTTGTTTACTATCGGCATCATCGGTACGGGAATGCTAGCCATACCGGTACTGGCCGGCTCCAGTTCGTACGCTGTTGCCGAAGCATTGGGGTGGAAAGAAGGCCTGTACCGTCGCCTGCGTCAGGCACATGCCTTTTACGGCATCATTATCATTTCGACCTTGGTGGGTCTGGGGCTTAACTTTGTCGGACTGGACCCCATCCGCGCGCTCATCTATTCGGCTGTCGCCAACGGGATGGTTGCGCCATTTATTCTGTATTTTATAGTGCGCCTTTCTAGCAATAAAAAGGTTATGGGCCACTGGCGTAACCGGCCAATAACCACCTTTTTTGGCTGGGCTACAACCATCTTGATGTCCGCCGCTGGGCTCGCCGCACTTATTTCGCTATTTTAACAATCCCGACATCCGAAGTATCGAAGTATCGAATTCCCGTTTGGGAAGAAACTAGCAATCAGGAAATAGAGGTAAGGGTATGGGGTATAGTTAAAGACTTCAGTTCACGAATACCGATTTGCCTCGGAGGTCCGGTCCTTCGAAGTAGCCCTGGCTCAGTCTGTTTGTACAACTGACAATACCTCGTCCCATAGGGGCGAGACGGCAGGACTTGTTCGAGCCGTTCCTCGAGGCGAGTTGTCATGCCGGTTGTCTGTTCGTACAACAGCTGACCAAGGCTACGGAGCCTGGCCGGATGGTTTTGGTTACTTTTGACAGCAAAAGTAACAGGAAAAGAGACATATAATGGCACTAAAGGTGGCGCTGGGTGGTAGGCTTACGGGATCCCGAAACTAGTTCGGGATAACGAGACGGGGAAGAAGGCGGAATATCGTGGTAAAAAAGCTAGGTGGCTATTACTGGTGGCGCAGAGCTTCAATGGGGTCTTTACGGGCGGCCTTGAGGGCGGGCATTGTGCCAAAAAACAAGCCCGTGGCAATAGCAGTTAGAGGTGCAATAACTAAAATAGGCCAGACAATTACCGGCTGCAAGCTCGAAAACAGCCGTAGCAGACCTATCGCCCCTAGCGCCAGCAGCACACCGATAAGCGCTCCGGCGGCACTTAGTACAAACGCCTCGGCCATAAACTGCCGCAGTATTTGGCTATTGGTTGCGCCAATAGCCTTGCGCAGACCGATTTCGTGCATCCGTTCGGTAACACTTACCAGCATAACGTCCATTATCCCCACACCACCCACTATCAAACAAATGAAGGCCGCGCCACTTACCAGTAGCGTTAGCAGGTGAATGGTGCGATTCGAAACGGAGCTGCTGGAGTCCGCCCGGTCCACGGTAAAATCTTGGGCGTCACCATGGTTCCTGAGCAGCCCCTGATTTATCTGAGTTACTGTCTGGTTCACATCGGAACCGGGTGCAACTTGTGCCAAAATTTGGTACAGCCCAAGCACGCTGCCACTAAGGCGCTGGGCGGTTGCAAAGGGGACAAAAACGGCATCGTTAAAGTTTGCCTGCGCCGAAAATGGTGAGGCGTTAAAGTTGTTAAATACACCGCCAACTATAAAAGCTTGGCCGCGCCATTTCAGTGTTTGTCCTAATGGCGAATTATCATCGAACAGTTTATGCGCTATGGTTTCCCCCAGCACAACGGTGTGCGTATCAACATCGGTGTCAAAAAAGCCGCCGTACTGCAATTTGACCGCAGTAAGCTTAGGGAAGTCGGCAGTGGTTGCGATAATAAAGGGTGCAGTAACCTCGTGGTCGCCGCGCACGCTACCACTAGTGGTAGAAAGGGGCATAGCCGTGGTAACCCCAGCAGTTTTTTGCACACTACGCAGATCGTTTTCGGTTAGTAGTGAACCACTTGCGCCCAAACCACCAAGCAAACTAGCCGAAGAGTGGGGCGCACCCGGCGTAATCACCACTGTGCGTTTGCCGTAGCCACCAAGCTGACCGGCAATTTGCTGTTTGACTCCCTGGCCAATACTCACTATTAGCACCACCGCCATTACACCAATAATTATGCCAAGCATGGTTAAAAAGCTTCGTGCCTTCGCGGCCCGTAAACTTTGATAGGCAAGATTGAAGTTATTGCGACGACTCATTTACTTCGCCTTCCTTTTGGCTCGAACAGCCCCTTTTTTGCGCTTGGCAGGCTTGGTTGTCTTACGTGGTTTGTCTTTATCAAGAGCATTCATTAGCACCGAAACACCGGCCAGATCGTCTTCTTCGGTGGTTGCGGGCACGGAGTACATTGCTAGGCGGGCATACCGGCCGACTTCGCCCAAGCTTGTACGCTCATCGTACTTTATGGCCCCGTCTTGCATATAGACAACACGCGTAGCGTAACGGGTTAATTCGGGGTTGTGGGTCACAAATATAATAGTGTTGCCACTTTTATGAATCTCACCCAGCAGTTCCATAACTAGACGTGAGCTAGCCGAGTCTAGGTTTCCGGTCGGTTCGTCGGCAATAATGAGTTTAGGTTCATTTACCAGTGCCCGGGCTATAGCCACGCTCTGGGTTTGGCCACCAGAAAGCTGACGAGGGAAATAGTACGCGCGGTCACTCAGGCCAACGCGATCCAACATATCCCAAGCTTTATTATGCCGTTTAGTAGCCGACATGCCCTTATATACCAGCGGCAGCGCTACATTATCGATCGCCGTGAGCCTAGGCAGCAGGTTGAACGACTGGAAAATAAAGCCGATTTTATCGCGTCGGAATTTCGCACGTTGGGTCGCACCGAGCCGGCTGACTTTTTTGCCACCCAAGCTATAGTAACCATGCGTCGGTCGGTCGAGAAGGCCTATCACATTCATAAGGGTGCTTTTGCCGGAACCACTCGGTCCCATCACCGCCACACATTCGCCTTCTTCGATATTTAAACTGACCTCGTCGAGCGCAATATTAGTCGCATCGCCGAAGCCGTACAGCTTACTTACTTCTTTCAGTTCTATGAGTACCATCTGTACCATCTAGTGTACCTGTAGGCAAGTGCTGCCTGCAAGGTGTTTTTAACCGCAATTTAAGATATAATGCCCTCCAGCCCGACGCCCTTACCAAATTTTAAACCGAACCAGCTTGCTGCTGTCTAAAGTTTGAGAGGAGAAGCGTAGCTCTAGGCCGAAGCTTTTGGCGATAGCCAAAACGAGGCAGGAGCGTAAGCTCGGACGCGGAGAGGTCGCATAGTGGCCTAGTGCGCCGCCTTGGAAAGGCGGTAAATCCGCAAGGGTTTCGGGGGTTCAAATCCCCCCCTCTCCGCCAAATAAATACGACCTGCCGAAAAGTAGGTCTTATTTATTTTGTAATAGGCGAGAGGATTTGAACGGTCGGTCCAATGGGCTAGGCCGCCTATGCCCCGAAGGGCTTGCGAAGCAAAGTTAAATCCCCCTCTCCGCCAAAAGCGAGTGGTTTGAACCCGAAGAGGCTTCGGGCTTATTTTCCGAACCGCCACACAATAACACCTATAGAGGTTCAACCTATAGAATGGCCCCTAGATTGCCTATGCTACGCTGTGCATGCACCCGATACGCTCGGCAAATGCTACACTATTGGTAACATGTTTATCCTTGATCTTTTCGTTTGGTGGTACGGTTCTGGCTGGAAAGGCGTGCTTACCAGTACAGGCCGGCGGCTCGACGGCCTAACGCAGATGTTTTCTATCAGAATTCTGCTGCAGACACTGTTTGCGCCGTGGCGGCGCATTATAACGCAGCCCGGAGCCAGCCTGGATGCCCACGTACGGGCCTTCTTCGATAATTTGGTCAGCCGGGTAGTGGGCTTTACGGTTCGTATTTTCGTACTGTTTGCGGCAGGGGTAGCGGTGGCTTTTTTGGCCATCATTGGTCTGTTGGAGCTAGTGGGATGGCCGCTTGTGCCGCTGCTAGGCATCGGCTTACTAGTGTGGGGAGTGTTATAAATGGCCACGCTTGACCTTTCGGCTCCCCGAGCCAAACAGGCACGTCTGGGCAAACGTATTGGCAGGCCCGGTTACGTTGCCTGTGCAGTGGTGTCGATTGCATCAGTGCTAGGCGGCCTTGGGTTGTACATTGCCGGCACCCATTCCGGCCTGAGTCTAGCCGGTTTTGGCTTGCTGGCCGCCATGCCCGCCATCTGGTGGAAGTATGGTCTGCGTGAGGTAGCACTACGCCCTGGAACACTTATGGGACGCCTCAGCAGCGACGCGCTAAGACTACTAAATCCGCACACCGAATACACCCCGAGCAGCTTGTGGGAAGAGCTGCACCGCAACTGGCAATCGCTGTTTATTACTAACCATTTGCTGCTGCCGACTGACCAGATGGATGGTTGCTTCAAGCAAGATAACGAATCACTGCAAGCAATTCTGGATCAAGCAGTGCAGCTAGCTGATAGCTATCACAGCCCCAGCGTCGAAGTTGGCCACTTGGCCGCGGCGCTACTGGCCAGCTCACCGGTGATAGAAAACATGCTGACCCAACGCAAATTAGGGCGCAGCGACCTCCTGGGAGTAAGCGCGTGGTTAGAACGCATATTGCAAGACTCGCGGCAAAAGCCAGTCAATTTCGGCGGCATCGGCCGCGACTGGGCTAGTGGCTTCACCCCCCGCCTCAATCAGTTCGGCCATAACCTCTCGGGCGCCATTGAACGGCACGGCGCAGACTTTGGTAGTTTGGTGGTGGGATCAGGCGTACAGAGTATGAAGACCGCCTTCAGCCAAGGAACAGGCGCGCTCGCCCTCATCGGCCCGGACGGCATCGGCAAAACCAGCCATGCTTACGCGCTGGCCCAAAACATCTTAGCCGATTCTACCGACCGCAACCTCAAACACAAGCAAATCATCGCGCTCGAGGCCAGCGCGATTCTGTCGGCCGCCCAGCGCCCCGGCGAGCTCGAATTTATCCTGACCAGCCTCCTAAACGAGGCTTACCACGCCGGCAACATTATGTTATTTTTCGACGATGCCCAGCTATTTTTCCAAACCGGACCGGGCAGCTTTAACGCTACTCAAATACTGCTGCCCCTGGTGCAAAACCGAGCAGTGCAATGCGTGTTCGCCATGTCGCCGCATGATTACGAGCAGCTCCGAGCTAGTAATATGGCGTTTGCGGGTTTGCTTACCCCTGTAGTACTGCGTGAACCCGATCAAGCCCAAGCGCTCACCATCCTCACCGACACCGCCAGCCGTTACGAGCTCCAGCACCACTTGCTCATTACTTTCGAAGCCCTGAAGGCGGCCTATTATTTCAGCGGCCGTTACGAAACCGATATGGCCTACCCGGGTAAAGCCATAAACTTGCTCGAACAGGCGCTTTCTCACGCCGACCACCAGACCGTAACAAACCGGTCGGTGGAAGAGGCCATAGAACAAACCCGTGGGGTCAAAGCCGGCTCGGCCGCTCCGGTTGAGGCCGACCAACTGCTACACCTCGAAGAGCGCATCCACGAACGTATGATTAACCAAACTCGCGCCGTAAAAGTCGTCGCCGATGCGCTTCGGCGTGCTAGGGCGGGCGTGGCCAACCCGAACCGGCCGATAGGCAGCTTTTTATTCCTCGGCCCGACAGGTGTCGGTAAGACGGAACTGGCCAAGGCCGTTGCCAGCACCTACTTTGGCGACGAAGCCCAAATGATTCGGCTGGACATGAGCGAGTACCAACAGCCCACAGATGTGACGCGTTTACTCAGTGATGGCAAGGGCGAAAGCAGCAGCCTAATACTACGCGTCCGCCAGCAGCCGTTTAGCGTGGTGTTACTCGACGAAGTCGAAAAAGCCCATCCGAACATTTTGAACCTGCTACTACAGCTACTTGACGAAGGCAAGCTCACCGATAGCCAAGGCCGCAGCGTATCGTTTAAAGACTGCGTTATCATCGCTACCAGCAACGCTGGCGCCGATAGCATCCGACAGCACATTCAGGCCGGAGAAGAGCTGGAAGCGTTTGAACAACAACTTACCGACGAACTCATTTCCAGCGGCCAGTTCCGCCCCGAACTGCTAAACCGTTTTGACGAAATCGTGCTGTTCCGCCCGCTTAAACCCGAAGAGCTGGCACAAGTTGTGCGCCTGATGATCAATAGCATAAACCAAACGCTAGCCACCCAAAATATATCGGTAGAGCTAACCGACCAGGCTGTAATGAAAATCGTCTCGGTCGGCAATGACCCACGCCTCGGCGCCCGCCCGATGCGCCGCGCCCTGCAGCGCGCCGTTGAAAACACCGTTGCCAACAAGATTTTGAAAGGCCAAGCTCAACCCGGCTCACACCTCTTGCTCGATGAACCCGATTTGACTCTGTAGAACAGGGAGCCGACATCCGAAGTATCGAATTCGAGGGGTAGAGTTATGAAAAGTGAAATGATCAAAGGCTGCAGTTTACTTGCACCAACTTGCCTCGGAGTTCCGGCCATTCGGAATAAGCCTGGCTCAGCCTGTTCGTACGACTGGCAATACCTCGCCGTTAAAGCGAGACGACAGGACTTGTTTGTCCATGAGCAGCACGCCCAGAAAACGATTTCAGGTGGAGTGTAGGCTGAACTTGGTCTAGGGCGTAAATAGATTAGGATAAACGTATCGACCTCTGTAAAACTAGCGGCGCAATACTAGCTGATTTTAGTACCAACGGCCTCACCGGCCACAACTTTTTGAATATTTTCATCCGTAAGCGCGTTAAACACTACGATGGGTAGTTTGTGCTCCATGGCCAGCCCCAGCGCTGCTTTATCCATAACTGCAATTGCGCTGTTCGACACCGCTTCATCAAAACTAAGCGTCGATAAATGGACGGCATCTTTGTGCTTAGCAGGGTCCTTGTTGTATACACCGTCGACTTTGGTGGCTTTGAGAACCACTTGGCAATCCAGCTCGAGCGCCAGAGACACCGCTGCTGTGTCGGTCGTAAGGTATGGTCGGCCTATGCCTCCGGCAACTATCACCACCCGGCTTTTATTGAGGTCGCTGATGGCCCGGCGGTGGGAAAATTGGTCGGCAACTTGGTCGGCCTTAATATTGGTAAGCGCCCGGGCCGTTACGCCCACGCTGTTAAAAACATCGGCTAGCGCCAAGGCGTTCATCATGGTAGCCAACATGCCAATGTTGTCGGCCGTAACTCGGCCAATGCCGTGCCCGGCCAGCTGCGCGCCGCGAGCATAGTTGCCACCACCCACCATTATCACGACCTGCGTGCCGGTGGCCACCACTTCGGCAATTTCGTGCGCCAGCCAAATAGCCAGTTCGGCATCAATGCCACCGTCGAACTTACCAGCCAGTTGTTCTCCCGAAAGTTTCAAAAGCACCCGTTTGTACATCACATCCAGTGTAGCATTTTTTAAATCTTTCCGTAATCCGTGGTTTACGACTCATCAGTAGAACATATATACCGCCTATCGTAATCTGCACAAATATTGTACGGCAATTTTTCAGCTGGTTTAAGAACACACCTAGCGATTATGTATTATAGAAAACAATATTGTTCATACATGCATATAGTTGTATAATATGCAACGAGTCTCGGTTTTTCAATTTAGAGAGGACACCCCACAGTGTCTGCCACGCGCGAATTTGCCATTCCCGACCTCGCCACCGTCACCATCACCGATAGTACAACAACGCTCTCGTCGGAGATCACCATCCGACTCGACCGCGCCTACCAGGGCGACCTCAACGACCTAGCCCAGCACACACTGGGACCGGACGACATCTACCTGAGTTGCAGTGCTGCCACCGCCGTCAACAGCCCATTGCTGGCCAAGTTCATGGAAGTGCTATCGCACTGGGACTACGACCACGACGGCATCTTCGATGGAGATGAGCTGGTGACTGCCATCGACGAAGCCATGTGGATGTCAGAGGACAGACCCACCAGTTTCAAGCGGCCCACCTCCGGCGTCTACACCCGACTGCTCATGAGGCTTATGCCTCCCGCACCCGAGCGGCACATCGTGTACAGCTTCGGCGAGCTCAAGGAGCGTTTCCGTTGGTATCACTACCTCCTCGGCGCTCCCGCCATCCTAGCCATCCTGTACCTCATCAACACCCAGATCGAGGCCTTCCCGTTCATGAAGTACAGTGTCGTCTCCGGCCTAATGGCCGCAGCGGGCATGTTACCCCTGAAAGGCTGGGCCCTCTGGATTGCTCTCGTGATGCTGTACTTCGTGTACGGCATCATTCGAAGCATCTACACCGACAAGCACGAGGAGGAAAGGAACAAGCAACCCAGCAGCTACTCTCCGCACACCTATGGCTTCTTCAACAAAGCCGCCGTGTACGAGGAGCAAGCCTTCCGAGAGGGCAGCGAACACTGGAACACCGGCCAACGGCTCATGAGCTGTCTGGCTTTCGGCGCCATCCACCTGACGAACCTCATCTACCCCTTAGCAACCATCTTGCCCTTGGCGCTCGGTGGGGCTTTGTTCATGTTCGTCTACCTGCGCGTCTACCGTCAGACGAAGTTCCGTCGGAGCGCCGTCCTGGCGGCCGCCTTGGTGCATCGCGTGTATAACCGCCTGGCGCTCATCGCGTTCGCCCTCAGCCTGGTGCTGTACTTCGGCAGCCTTGCGCTGGTGCACTTCGGCGTCTTTGCCGCACTGGTGCTGGGGGCTCGGTACATTCGCAGTGCTCTGCCCGGGGCACACTCCACCCCTGTAAGGGTTGGTTTTAGGGCGTAGGTTCTCTCTGCAAGTGCCCGGAGGGGTAGTGGGTCAATCGACTCAACCCCTCCGGGTAGGGGGGACTCTTTTGTATTTGTGGCCTTGCCACACCCGACACAACCGCGCCGTACAAAAGAGTCCTATTTCATTTTCAAGTCATCGCTAGGGTATATTTAATCGTTAATAACTTTGCAAATTTTCTATTAATAGAGACCATGTCCGGGGCACATTCACGACGTAGCCCTGGAGACGCCATTCTAGGAAGTCCCTGAAAGCCGGCTAGGCAGCTTAGGGGGAGTCATTTATACTTACGGTAATGAAGATATATAGCTGGAACGTCAATGGGATTCGGGCGGTGATTAAAAAAGATGCGCTACTGCCTTTTATAGCCACCGAGCAACCGGACGTACTGTGCCTACAAGAAACCAAAGCCAAGCAAGAGCAAGTCGAGCTGGAACTGCCGGGCTACACACAGTTTTGGTACAGCGCCGACAAGCCGGGTTACAGCGGTACGGCCATTTTTAGCAAGCATGCGCCACTGCAAGTTATAAATGGCTTTCCGGAAGACATTATCAAAAAATACAATGTAACTGGCGACACGTTTGGCGACCCAAACAAAGAGGGCAGGGTACTGGCCGCCGAGTTCGAAGCTTTTTGGCTGGTTACCGTCTACACCCCCAACGCCAGAGACGACCTAGGCCGCTTGCAGCTGCGCCACCAGCAGTGGGACCCAGCCTTTTTGGCGTACTGCAGTCGTCTCGAAAGACAAAAGCCGGTAGTGTTTTGCGGCGACCTAAACGTGGCACACACGCCCGACGACCTGGCCAATCCCAAACCAAACGTAGGCAAAAAGGGCTTTACCACTGAAGAGCGCGCGGGCTTCCAGTGTTTTATAGACGCTGGGTTTGTCGACACACTGCGTATGTTTAAACAGGGCAATGGCTACTACACCTGGTGGAGCCACTTTGCTCACGCCCGTAATCGCAATGTCGGCTGGCGTATCGACTACTTCCTGGTGTCTGAAAGCTTTAAAAACAAGGTAACAGACGCAGCCATTCACCCCACTGTTTTAGGTTCGGACCATTGCCCAATAAGCGTAACGCTCGAAATATAACGCTACCACAATAAAGGAGTTGCCTGTGTTATCCGCCCATACTATTGCTCGACTTGATAGACTACACGAAACCCAAACGGCTTTCCAGCCACTACCAGAAATTCGCCAAGAGTTGGCCGGAAAAGTGGCTGTGCTGGTGGTTGGCGCAAGCTGTGAGGGCAAAAACACCCTTATTGACGCTGTCGTGCAGCAAGATGAGCGTTTCTGCACCATCGGTACTGTTACCAGCCGGCCACCGCGTTCAAGCGATGCAGGATTGCCCTATACCTACTACGAACATAGCGACGAAGGACTCCAGCCAATATTAGACGACATCGACGCGGGCGGAGTCGTACAGTACGCTATAAATCCCTACTCGCACATGCTCTATGCCAGTAAGATAGCTGATTATCCGGGCACCTACAACATCGGCGATTATTTCTCGAGTGCCGTTGCTCCGTTTCGGACTCTGGGCTTCCGGAACGCTCCGGCGGTAAGCATTATTACTCCGGCGCATATTTGGCTTGGCCGTTTTAGCGCACGCTTTCCCGTGGGGCATCCCGACCGTCCAGCTAGGCGCGACGAAGCCATCGAAAGCTTTAGTTGGTCGCTGGCACAAACGACCAATCATTATTGGGTCATTAACCGCTCCGACGACACCAAACATTCGGCGCATCAGCTTATTCAGGCCGTAACAAGAGGGCTTATACCGCCCGTTTCAGAGGCTCAAAGTATAGCTATGGTTAGCTTGGAAACGGCAAGAAAGCTAGCTGCATGAACCACAAAACTACCACGCTACTACTACTTCGGCAGGGCGATGAGGTATTGCTAGCCATGAAAAAACGTGGCTTTGGGGCCGGCCGGTGGAACGGTGTGGGCGGCAAACTTGAACCAGGCGAGACTATCGAGCAAGCTCTGGTGCGGGAGTGCCAAGAAGAAATCAGCGTCACGCCCACCAAGTACCACAAAGTAGCCGAGCACGATTTTCAAGAGTTTCACGACGGCCAGCCAGCGCACATGTTCGTTTATGTTTACCTCTGTACCGAATGGGCAGGTGAACCGGCCGAAAGCGAAGAAATGTCACCCCGGTGGTTCAAGCTCAGCGACATTCCGTACGATAAAATGTGGTCAGATGACCCGTATTGGCTACCGGACGTACTAGCGGGCAAACTGCTTCGGACGACGTTTACACTTAGCGCAGACAACACGGTCCAAGACTACACAATTAGCCAAGTCGAGAGGTTCTAGGATGAGAGAAATTGAGATTAAAGTGCGCCTGAAAGACCCGAAGCAGACGCTGGAAGCCCTAAACAAACTTGGGATAAAGCTCGGCCTGCCGAAAAAGCAGCATGACGTCGTATACGGCCAGCCCGACAAACAGGGCTTTAAGCATGGTGGCAATTGGCTACGCGTACGGACCGAAGATGATTCTAAAGTATTCTTTACCCTTAAAAAATCCATAACCGGTGAGCTGGACAGTACAGAGCATGAAGTAACAGTAGATAGCGCCCACGAAATTACGGCTATTATTAAACACTTGGGCTACGAATTGTCCTCTGACCTCACTAAAATTCGGCGAACAGCACACAGCAGCAATATCGAAATCCGCTTCGACGAAGTACCGGGCCTTGGGACATTTATGGAAGCCGAGAAACTTTCCGCATATGACGCGAATCCCGAAGAGGTTGCCACGGAGCTATGGAAATTGTTTGAGAGTGTGGGTTTGCACAAGGCAGACCAAGTAACCAGCGGATATGATGTGCTGATGCGACTGCACAACGGCGACAAACCATGAACCCAGACTACTGGCTAAAACAAGCAGACAAGCCGCTATTTCCGGAGCTGGAATGGAGCCGTCCCGAAACCAAGGCGCAAGCCGGCAAGCTATTGATTATTGGTGGCAATAGCCATGGTTTTGCCGCTCCGGCCGAGACCTACGGACTGGCTGAGAAGACAGGGGTGGGCACGGTGCGCGTACTTTTGCCTGAAAGCCTACGAAAGTCTGTCGGCAAATTGTTTCCGGCAGCCGACTACGCACCAAGCACACCCAGCGGTAGCTTTGGCACGCCGGCCTTGGCGGAGTGGTGCGATGCGAGCCTGTGGGCCGACGCCGTGCTTTTCCCGGGCGACCTCACGCGTAACAGCGAAAGCACCGTGCTGCTAGAGAACTTCCTCGAAAAGTACAGTGGCCAAGCTACGCTTACCAAAGATGTCGCCGACATAGCCTGCGAACAACCTTTTGCGCTACTGCACCGGCCGAACTCCTTGCTAGTGCTCGCCATGGGGCAGCTGCGCCGGCTGGGCAGCGAGGCACACTTTGCCCGACCATTTACCACCGAGATGGGTCTGGTACAGCTGGCCGAGACGCTGCACGAATTTACCAAGCGCTTTAGCTTGTACATTATAACCAAACACCAAGGGCATATGGTGGTCGCCGTCGCCGGCCAGGTGAGCACCACGAAACTTCACGCCGACAACCCGGTTTGGCGCTTGCCAACCGCCGCCGCGGCCAGCGTCTGGTGGCTGCAGCACCCCACCAAGCCCTTTGAAGCCCTCACCACTTCGGTATACAGCGTCTAGCGACGAAACCGAGGATTTTTACGCAGGAAATCACCGTAAAGATGAGACCCGTGCACGAGCCGTAGCAAATACGCTGCCTGGCTGACACTGGTAACGTCTTGCTGCGCTTCGGGCGGGCAAATGGTAAGGCCACCGATTTTTCGGGCAAACTTTGCAGGGTAGAGTACTATTTTTTCGCGTTTGACGTTATAAAAATCCCGAGGAGCAGGGCTTTCTGGGCCACCCATGCCCACTCCTAAAAACTCACCCTCTGGTGATCCGGGCGGCCGATAGGTGACATTGTACATAATGACACCACCTAAGGGCACTGCAATCGTCCCAAACTCTTCAGCGGCATGCAAATCTGCGTTGTCTACGCACGCTTCATACATGTAGCCAATATAATCGGGGACAGCTCTAGCCATGCCCTATTTTACCCTGTTTCCGACAGTGTGCGCTAGCGTCGCGTTAAAGGGATGTGATGCCGAAAGTTGCCATGTCCGGCCAGCAGGCCGTTCCGGTGTAAAAATTTTATCTGGTGGGCGAGGAGGGACTTGAACCCACACTCACATAAGTGAACAAGATTTTGAGTCTAGCGCGTCTACCAATTCCGCCACTCGCCCATCAGATAAAATTTTTACATCCTCGAAATGTGCTTGCCGATTCCATCCGGAGCGGCACTAAGTGAACAGGGGTGTATTGTACTATAATTGCGTCGCGCAGCCAAGCGCATGAACCTGCCCGACAGAGCATCACACTGTCGCGACCATATCTTGGTATACTAGTACTTGAAAGGCGAGTGGGCAAACCTCATTCGTTCGTTAAGCCATAACTCCTATGCCAAAGTCAATCAACCCGTTGTTCGATAGCAATGCCGATTTGAACCCGGCTGTTGAACTTATTCGCTCCAAAGTGGCGCGGGCCTACGGTGATGAGCCCGATGCCACTATGGAACTGGCAGAAGTCCAAAGCCAGCGGGTACTCAGTAAACACCAGCGCTATATGGTGGAGCTGAGTAGCTCGGGCAAAAGCTTGGCCGAAGTTCAGACCGACTGGCATCACTACTACACCACCCTCAGTAACGACGAAAAGTACGAGGTCTGGCAGGAATTTTACGATGCCAACCAGCACACGCCCTACCAAAAGTTGTTCCAAAAACAGCAGGCGGTCGAAAGTCGAATGCGGGCAGAACCTGCAACCCCCACACTACAACCGGCCATTTCCGCCGTGTCGGCACAAGTACCCGTTACTAGGAGGTCGGGTATCGTCGTAGCAGACCATACTCCCGCTCCCGAGTCGCGGCCAAAACGCACCCCCAAGCCAGCAAAGGCTTATAGAGATAAAACGGCTGCTAGAAAACTCAAGGACAAAGTCGCCGGCCGTGTGAGCACCAATGCCAAGCTTTCCGCCCGGCAGCATTTACAGTCGCTAGCTTTTGGGCTGGCCAGTGGCATGGTAGTGCTCATAGTGTTACTTTTTACCTTTTTCAACGAATACGTCATCGCACCGTTTATCCAGCCCAGCCGGACGGTGAGCAGCACGCCGATTATCCTGGCTGATACCAAAGTCTCAGCCGATGCGCCGCCCTCGGTAACCGTGCCAAAAATCAACATCCAAATTCCCCTTAACTTCAACGTATCTAGCCTAGAAGAAGTCGCGGTGCAAGATGGGCTTAAAAGCGGTGTTATACACTATCCCAACACCGCTATGCCGGGACAGAACGGCAACGCTGCCTATTTTGGGCATTCCAGCGGCAATATTTTTAACAACGGTAAATACAAATTTGCCTTTACGCTGCTGCACGATATGTCGACCGGCGATTTATTCTATATAACCTACGGTGGGCAAACCTATGCTTACCGGGTTTTTGCGCGCGAAATTGTGCCACCGACGCAGGTTGGTGTTATACAAGATACCAAAGGCAAGCAGGCAACTGCCACACTTATTACCTGCGACCCGCCTGGTGTCAGCACTAACCGCTTAGTGCTTTGGGGCGAGCAAATCAGCCCGAACCCGGCTAGCAACACTGCTCCCGCCAGCGCACCTCCAACGGCGATTCCGGCCACCATCAGCGGCAACGGGCCCACGCTGTTTAGCCGCATGGTCAATTGGCTGGAGTTCTGGAAGTAACTGCGGGCCGAACCCCGACACCCGAAGTATCGAATTCCCGGCCAAGCAGAAACCAGCAATCAGAAACTAAGAAATAGTAATGGGTTCTAGGTTCTAACAGCCAAAGTAACAGCAAGAAGGACAGACAATGAGACAAGAGGTGGAGCTGGATGGAGAACATTCCTCATCCCGAAACTAGTTCGGGATGAGGAAACGTGGGGATGGATTGCCCAAGCATTCCCAGAACATTCCCTAGAGAAATGCCGTTCAGAGGGACGGACTACGGTTTAACCACCAGCGTGGTGCTGGAGAGCCCGGGCTTAGCCCCGGCCGCCTCTGAGCGAAGCGCGTACACATAGGAGTAGTTAGGAGCAAAATAAGCTGGTGCAGTGGGGCTGGCCGTCATAAGCGTCTGTGAGCTCATGTGGTCGTAATCAAATACAACTAATTTGCCACCACTGACATACATTAACCGGTTGCCGTCCATCCAAGTGGCGTGAATCTGGGGTGCATCTAGTACTTGAGCAGTTTTGTAATGGTACTGGGCGATGTTTTCAAAGTCGTACACAAAGAATTCCTGGCCACTTTCGGCCAACAGGTACTGGGTATTGTTCGAAAATTCTAGATAATTGGCACCGGCAATCTGTAGCCGAC
Source organism: Saccharimonadales bacterium (SeqCode) (assembly GCA_038207115.1). Taxonomy (GTDB): domain Bacteria; phylum Patescibacteriota; class Saccharimonadia; order Saccharimonadales; family UBA4665; genus JAJZCD01. The sequence goes on along the minus strand of JBBRAC010000004.1, from coordinate 100,548 downwards.
GCCACGGGGCTGGAAAGCTATCAACGACGTCAGCGAGAGCAGTTTGGGGGTTTTTATAGACGTACACCACCTTGTCGCTGCTTGCACCCACCGCCACATACCAGTCGCCACTGTACTGGGCCAGGTTAAGCGTATAACTCGGCGCACCAGCGGGTAGTGTCAGCAAGGTGAGGGATTTTTGGCCGTCCAGTAGCACCACGCTTACCAGCCCCGCTGTTGCTTTTCCGGTGGGTGGCTGATCTGCCACATACAGCACTTTGTTGTCGGCATACGTCTTGTAGGACAGTACGTGACTGAGGGTACTGACTACCGCGCCATCACTGCGGTTTATACGCGCCAGCGTCTGATCTGCCGGGTTATAGACAAAATATTGCTGTATACGATTATTGAACAGTGTCAGGGTTTCAGCCTGATTCAGCTTGAGTTCGGTCGTCAAATTGGCCGTATCGGTCACCGTATCACGGCTTACCAGCACATATTCTCGGTTAGTCGTGCCGTTTGCCTCATAGGTATGCAGCAGCAGCACGTGGGTATTATCGCTGGCCCATTCACCTAAGCTCCAGGTTTGCACACCCGTACCAGCGGTAAAGCTCGCTCCTGGCAGCGTAATCGTCGTGACGACCGGTTTAGCCGCAGTTTTGAGGTCGTACAAACTAAATACGCCAGAGGTTTCCGACTGGGCAGTTAGTAGCCACCGACGGTCGGGGCTTTGGGTACTAAAGCTGGGTAACGACGTGGTATCAGCTAGCGAGGTGGTTTGGAGTGTAGAGGGAAACAGCAAAGGATAATCGTAGTGCTGCACATCGCCGCCACCGACTCGGACCTGCCGTTGCCAGTCGCGGTAACCGGCCGCCGAAATCCGCAAGTTATAGCTTCCGCTAGGCACGGTTACACGGCTGTCGGTATTGTTTTTATACCGTGTGCTGTTTAAATATATGGCTGCATTGGTGGGCTGGCTCGATACAAAAACCAAGCCATTTTGCTGCAATGCGCCCTGTCGGTCAATGGTGTACCCATACGACTGATACAGCAGCACCAGTGTGGCGATGCTGATTGCCAGCGCCACCAGACAATAACCAACTAGTAAGGTCAGGTGATTACGGCGTTCTTTTTTAGGGTCGAGAAAATCCATAGCTCTGCTCTAAGTATAGCAGCGAAGAAGAAACTAGAAAGGAATAAATAGAAAGTAGCATGGGGCATCGGCGTGGATCAAAATCACTAATAGATACCTAGACTACTGCTAGCGTGTAGGCTTCATCGTGCTTGCGTTTTGCGAGCCATAAGCAGTACAATTACATAGAAGTGACATCTTTTGAGCAGGAACAATGAACAGCAAAACTCTAGAACCGCAAAAATTATCTACAGCGATACCAACCAGCGGCAGTTCGGCGGCTAAAAATATCGACGGCTTTTTTCGTACCCGCAGAAGCACCACAGTGCGGCTCGTAAAACCCAACGCCACAACCGTAATTGCGCCGGCAGCGCCGCAACCCATGCCACGCAAGCAACCTGGCCGCGACGTAAACCACGCTACTCTACACACGCCACAGACTGCTACCACAGCAACCCCACCCAAAGTTGCCCGGCATCATACCCCTGTTACTGCCAATCACCTAAAGCACCACGCCACGCAAGATGCCACCACCCTGATGCGCAAAAGCGTTAAGCGGCCCAGCCCTAGCTTTCATAAACTAGCCCACACCAAAGGCGCGCTGCGACACACCGTACCCAGCCTTATCGTGCCTAAACAATCAGCGCTTTCGGTAGACGAGGCGCGCCTTATGCGCGCGCAGCATGCCACCCACAGCCCACAGGTCCGGCACAACGGTGATGTGCCTAAAGCCATCGAGATTACGCTCGTACCCCTGGCCGTACAGCCTGTGCCCGATAAGCCCGAAGCCCAAACCCCCACCACGCCGCCTGCACCGAAGCAAGATAACAAGCCGGCTGATATTTTTGAACACGCCCTAGCCAATGCCAATCATTTTGTAGACATTCAGGCCGACAAGCTTCATTTTAAAAAAACGGTCCGCCGTCACGTCCTGAGCATGGCCGCCGGTACGCTGGCATTAGTAATAATTGCCGGCTTTGCCGCCTACCAGAATACTCCGGGTCTGCAATTTAAGATCGCCAGCGTACAAGCCGGCGTAGCCACGGACCTGCCCAACTTTAAGGCGGCCGGCTTTGCGTACCAAGGTGTTAAAGCCACGGACGGCAAACTAATTGTGGGCTTCAGCAACGCCAGCGGTAGCTTCCACATGACACAGCAGAGCACCAACATGTCGAGCTCAGATGTTATTCACACCATCGGTGCAACCGATGCTTCCGGTCGCCCAGTCTACAAAACGGTGCAGGCAAAGGCCACAACTATTTACCGTTTTAGCAATACCGAAGCCACGTGGGTCCAAAACGGCACGTGGTACAGCCTCAGTGGCACAGGCAGTCTTACTGACCAGCAAGTCGCCAAACTCGCCCAGAACATCTAACACCAGGCATACCTTTCAAGGGGTCTCCTTGAAATCTATACGTCATTTGTTATCAGGATGTACGTCTTAGTATCTTTGGGCTATATCTTATATACTAGGGTGCATGAAGCCCGTACGAACACGATTTGCGCCAAGCCCCACCGGATTTTTGCATGTGGGGGGCATTCGCACCGCGCTGTTTGCCTGGTTGGTTGCCAAGCAAGCTGGCGGCGAGTTCATTGTGCGCATCGAAGATACCGACCAGGCAAGGGAGGTCGAGGGCTCGGCCGACCATATCATCAAAAGCCTGCGGGCGCTCGGGCTCGATTACACCGAAGGGCCGGACACACCGGGGCAGTTTGGGCCATACTTTCAGTCGCAGCGGCTGGCAACATACCAAACGTGGGCACAAGTTCTCGTCAAGGCCGGCCGGGCCTACGCTGACCCATACAGTCCGGCCGAGGTACAAGCCTTCCGAGAAGAAGCCCAGGCAGCTAAAAAGCCGTTCTTATATCGCAACCACCGGCCCGAGAACCCGCCAGCCTGGGACGGCTCCACGCCGCTGCGCTTTCGCTCAGAGCCGCAGGATTACCGTTGGCACGACGCTGTTATGGGCGACTTACACGCTGGTGCCGAAGCCATTGACGATTTTATCCTCATTAAGTCAGACGGCTTTCCTACCTACAACTTTGCCCACATCATCGACGACTACGAAATGCAGGTCAGCCATGTCATCCGAGGCCAGGAGTTCATCGCCAGTATGCCGAACTACTTGAACCTGTATGAGGCACTGGAGTTCGAAGTGCCGGTTCTGGCCACCATGCCGCACATCCTCGGTCCCGACGGCAAGAAAAAGCTGAGCAAACGCGATGGCGCCAAAGACGTACTAGACTACTTTGCCGAGGGCTACCTAGTGGAGGCCGTCGTAAACTTCATCGCATCGCTCGGTTGGAACGACGGCACGGAGCAAGAGATTTTTACGCGCGAAGAGCTGGTAGAAAAGTTCAGCCTTGAGCGCGTGCAACGCTCCGGAGCCCGCTTTGACGATCAGCGTCTACTGTGGCTGAATGGCCACTGGATTCGCAGCCTTACCCTCGAAGAACTGTATGCCCGCAGCCAGGGGTTCTGGCCGGCCAGCGCAGCCGAACAAAGCGAAGAGTATAAAAAACAGGTGCTCGGGCTGGTTCAGGAACGCCTCAAGTATTTCGGCGAGCTGCCAGAGCTCACCCAATTGTTTTTCGAGGATTTGCCAGTAAATATGAACTTAATCGACGGCAATAAACAGCTGAAGAAATTTGAGCACGGCCAGCTCAAGTCGATGCTCGAACAGTCTAAATCTAGCCTGGAAGAGAGTGATTTTAGCGCGGCCGATCTGACCGACCGACTGAACGCACTGCTCGAAACCACTGGCCAAAAACCGGGCGTACTCTTTAGCCTTATTCGCATAGCGACCACCCAGGCTCCATTCAGCCCAGGCCTGGCCGAAACTCTGAATGTCCTTGGTAAAGATGTCAGCTTACGCCGGGTAGAACGAACCCTGAGCGCGCTCTAAGGCCACCGGACAACCGGCCGTCGTCCATGGTACAATAGTGCTTATGCTAAACGATGTGACGCCGCCCGGTTGGCAGCGCCCTAAACCAAAACTAATCGAGCCCATCAAAAAGCCAGACGTGCCGCCACTGCACGTGCAGGCCAGGGCAGTAGACCCGGCTTTCAAGACGCCCGAAGAACTCCAGGGTGAGATTGCCGGCATCATTGAACCTACCGTCGTCCAGCACGAGTTACCCAAGCAGTCTTCGAGGTTTCGCCTGCATTTTACTCGGCCGAACCTACATTGGCCACGTACTCGTAAGCAGCGACTACTGGCAGGTGCACTGGTTGTCGTGCTAGCGTTTGGAATCGGGGCCGGCTGGACCCTAACCCATCACAAGCGCGCCGTCATTGCCGCACCACCCAAAAAATCGATTGCAAAAAAGGTTATACCGCCACCCATTTATAGCACCTTAAGCGGTCTGCAAGTGCCCGATGCCAGCGTAAACCAGCGTACCGTTACCGCTGTGATGATAGAAAACAGCCTGGATGCCCGGCCACAGAGTGGGCTTTCGGAGGCCGGCGTGGTGTTTGAGGCTGTCGCCGAAGGTGGCGTTACTCGTTTTCTGACACTCTTCCAAGACACCGCACCCGACAATGTCGGGCCAATCCGCTCAGCCCGGCCATACTACGTTAGCTGGGCCATGGGCTTTGATGCAGCCTACGCTCATGTTGGCGGCAGCCCCGACGCCTTGGCCGATATAGCTACCTGGGGCACGCACGATATGAATCAGTTCAGCAACGGCGGTTCCTACCACCGTACCTCCGACCGCGCCGCACCGCATAATGTCTACACCGCCATTAGCACACTAAACCAGCTGGAGGCCACCAAAGGCTACACCAGTAGCTTTACCGGCTTTACGCGCAAAAGCGAACAGCCGTACAAAGCTCCAGCTCCGGCTCCGGCTGTTACCACCGCTACCCCCACCCCAGGGAGTAAAGCCCCTACCAGCAAAGCACCCGCTCCGGCCACTCCGGCCGATGCCCGCACGCCCGTTAGTAGTCTGGATTTTGGCCTCTCGGGCTATACCTACGACCCACACTTTGACTACAGCGCTGCCACCAATAGCTACGACCGCTCAGAGGCCGGCGAGCCACACATGGACGCCAACGGCGGTAGGCGCATTTCACCCAAAATAGTCATTGCCATGGTTGTACCGCTAGCCCGTGGCGTGCTAGATTCATCAGGCGCTTATTACTCCGATTACAACGTCATCGGCAGCGGCCAGGCCTACATTTTTCAGGATGGCGTGGTAACAACAGGGCAATGGAGCAAGGCTAGTAACGGCGGCGCACTTTCGTTTACCGATGCTAACGGCGCACCATTGCCACTCAATCGCGGCCAAACCTGGATTAGTGCAGTTTCGGACGCTAGTAAGGTAAGCTATAAATAAGCACAAGCGAAAATTGTGACTTAGTACGCACACCATGGATTTTCTAACCACATTTCGACGACAGGTTAGGGGTAATTTATTTGTACTCCTGCTACTTAATAACGCCATATTACTGGGACTGTGGGTAGCAGCCGACGAATACTTACCAACAATTTCCAAGCTTTACATTGGGGCAGCCTTGGGGTTACTGGCACTTATAGTTACTGTGGCGGTAACCTTGCTGACCGCCAGCTACATCACTAAACCCATTGCCACCATCTGGCAGGCTATCCAGCACGTTGCCCCTGACGGCGATGAACAACCCGCACCCAATCTCAACCAGCGGCAACTGGGCCACGAACTCGTCGCCACCCTAGCGAACCACGTCTACCAGCTGGCCAGCGTGGTCAAGGGCGTAGAGCAGACGACCGCGAAGTCTGCTGGCGACCTGCACCGTAACTTCGTGGCAAATAGCCTACCGTTACCACTCATCGTCCTAAACAACGAAGAACAGATCGTTTACGTAAACGATCTGGCCTGTGTCTATCTAGGCAAGCCGGCCACTGACCTGGAAAATCAAAATGTCTACACCGCACTCGACATGTCATTTATGAGTAGCGACACGCTTTCGAGCTGGCTCAAGCGCATCAAAGGCAATGCTGCAGTTGCCGATAATAAATGGGAGCGAGTACGAATAGGTTTGCCGGGCCAAGGTGATAGCCTGTTGTTCGACATGGCCGGCTACTACAACCAAGCCAACAGTTTTGGCTACGAGATTATGCTGGTACTATTTGACCACACCGAGGTTTACGCCCAGGACGACCAGTCTATGAGCTTTGTGGCGCTCAGCGTGCACGAACTGCGCACCCCGCTAACACTGCTGCGCGGTTATATAGAAGTATTTGACGAAGAGCTTGGCCCGGGCCTAAGTGTCGAGCTTAAAACCTTTATGAAAAAAATGGATGCTTCGGCCCAACAGCTGGCGGCATTTGTCGACAACATCCTCAACGTCGCCAAAATAGAGGACAACCAGCTGACCCTTCAATTGCACGAAGAACAGTGGGAGCCCGTGGTGGCCAGCGTAGTACAAGACATGGCACTACGGGCAGGCGTACGCGGAATTACCATCAAGACCGATATTGCGCCCGGCTTACCGACCGTTGGCGTCGACCGCTACAGCATATATGAAGTCATTGCCAATCTGCTCGATAACGCCATTAAATACAGTAAGGGCACAAGTGAAATTTATATTTCATCGAAACTGGACGGCGATGGTTTGGTTGAAACCAGCGTCAAAGATTTTGGCCTGGGCATAGAAACGAGTATTTTGCCGCACATTTTCGGTAAGTTTTACCGAAACCACCGTAACCGTTCGCAAATAGGTGGCACCGGGCTGGGATTGTACCTCTGTAAATCGATAGTCGACGCCCACGGTGGCACCATAATGGTGAATAGTAAGGTTAACGAAGGTAGTACATTTACGTTTACCTTGTTACCCTATGCGCAACTAGAGGGAGCCGGCAAGGCGGGTACCAAAAGCGCCGTAACCCGCAGTGCTCACGGCTGGATTAAAAACCACGCTTTGTACCGCGACTAAGCTGGCAAAAACCCCTCCAGGCAGCGGCCGAAAGATTGTGCTAATTTCATGCTAGAATAAACGCATGCAAACAGACACTTCCACCGCCCCCAAACGCGTCCTCTGTATCGAAGATGAGTATTTTATAAGCGAACTCTACGCCAGGGCGCTGACCAAAGCCGGCTACCAAGTAGATGTCGAGCTAGACGGCCGCAAAGGCCTGGCGCAGGCACAAAGCGATGTCTACGACATCATTTTATTAGACCTCATGATTCCCAGCATCACTGGCATAGAAGTACTGCGAACCCTGCGTGACCCGGCCAAAACACCCAAAATGCATGCCAAAATTATCATCACGACCAACCTCGAACAGCGAGAAGATGTCCGCGCCGACATCGAACGCCAGGCCGACGGCTTTTTAGTAAAAGCCGAAATAACACCACGCGAGCTGGTAGAATTCCTAAGTAGCCTCGATATCTAGTGCGCACCAACCCTAAACGGAAGTAACCCAGCCATGCCTAAAACCACTGTACCCACCAACCCTGACACCTCCCTCCCCAACGACCGCTTCCTCGCCAAACTCAGCCTCCGTTTTTTTGACTGGCCCAAGCTAACCCTGGTACTGTGGCTGGCACTGGTTGTCTTCGGTGCACTCAGCTACACGGTGCTCTTAAAACGCGAAGGTTTTCCGAACATCACCATCCCGCTGGCCATCGTAAACGGCACGTATTTCGTGAACGACCCGGCCAAAGTCGATAGCCAAATTGCCAAGCCCATCACCGACCTAGCGCTCCGACAGGGCACAACCAGCAGTATCCAGACCCAAAGCTCCGGCAATTTTTACTCCATTGTTATCCAATACAAAGCTTCGGTGGACGCCCACAAAGCTACTGCCGATTTACAGCAGGCCGTTAAAAGCCAGCTCAAACTACCAACTACGGCGAGCACCCAATTCAACGTCCCTTACTTTGGCGTTACGGGCGGTGACAGCAAGAAGATTAACGCCCTTGTATCCGTGTACTCTACCGACGTCAACGCCACTTCCGGGCGGTTGCTCGCACCCACCCAAGCGGCCGTGAGCTACCTGAACAGCCATAAACCCCCGCTGGTCAAAGAATTTTTCTTGCGCAGCCCATACCAAACAGCCACCAACCCGGTGACCGGCCAGGCGACTACTGTCCAGCAAAAATTCGACCGTTTCAGCGTGCGGGAGAGCGACCGAACCGTTTCGGCCTCATCTATTACCATCGGTGTAGTAGGGGTCGATAACGTCGATGTCATAAAACTCGACCGCCAACTTAAAACCGCGCTCGCGGGGCTCGCCAAGCAACCCAGCCAGCGTGGCTTCGCCACCGCCATCAGTGCCAGCAACGGCCCGAATATTCAGAGTGAAATCAACGAGCTGCAGCGGGTGCTACTGGAAGGCCTAGTGGCAGTGCTGGTAATAGGCTCGATTGTAATCGCCCTGCGCGCCTCGCTCATAACGGTGCTAGCCATGGTCACGGTATTACTTTCTACGCTGGGCTTGTTGTACTTCATTGGCTACTCGCTCAATGTCATTACGCTATTTGGGCTCATCTTGGGCCTCAGCCTTATCGTGGACGATACCATCATTATGACGGAGGCCATCGACGCCGTGCGGCGCACCAGCACCAACCGGCGGGAAGTCATCCGCGTGGCCGTGCGCAAAATCAGCCGCGCCATGGTAGCCGCCACCCTTACAGCCACCCTCAGCTTTGCACCGCTACTATTCGCCAGCGGCATTTTGGGCAGCTTTATCCGGGCCATTCCGGTTACCATCATCGCCTCATTGCTCATAAGTTTGCTGGTGGCACTCATTTTTATTCCATTCTTTGCTCGTGGTTTACTGCTGCGGCCCAAGCAGCTGGGTAACGGGGGAGTAACCGAAGTCGCCAGCAGCATCGAGCACCGCATGGCGGTGACCATCGCTCGTCCGATGTTGTGGGCCAAAGGCTCTAACAAACGCCTGTTTTCGGTCGGGCTTACGGCTGTCATCGTCAGCCTGCTATTCGTCGGTGCAGCCGGCTATATATTTAGTAAAGTTAGCTTCAATATTTTCCCGCCCACCAAAGATACCAACACACTCTCGGTCAACCTGACCTTCCGACCCGGCACGAGCGTCGCCGAGGCCGAGCAGGTGGCTCGTAAGGCCGATGCCCTTACCATCAAGACCCTCGGCTCGAACTTCGTAAATGCCACCTACTACGGCAACGGCAGTGACACCACCGGCCTGTCGGTGGTCAACATCACTTCGTACGAAAAACGCAGCGTCGCTTCGCCCGAGCTGGTCAAACAACTGCAGACCGCCTTCGACCATTCGTTCTCTGGGGCCACCGCCACAATTGGGCAGGTAGATGTTGGCCCGCCCGCCTCGGCCTTTACGGTCGAAATCCGCTCCGAAGACCGAGCCAAAGCCTACGCTCTGGCCAACCAGCTGGAACAGTTCCTCAAATCGGCCCAGCTACATCGCACCGACGGCAGTATAGCCCAGTTCAAATACGTCACCGTTGCCAGTCCCAGCCAGTTTATACGTAACGACGGCAAGCTCAGCGTCGATGTTACAGCCGGCTTTGCCGATTCCGATACCACCACACTAGTAACCCTGGGTCAGACAGCGGTCAAGAAAGAGTTTAGCGCCGAAAAGCTCAAGAGCTTCGGTTTGCCTGCGAACGCTATCGGCTTCAACATTGGGCAGGAAGGTGACAATCAGAATTCGTTCAAATCACTCACCTTGGCGTTCCCGGTAATGCTGGTGTTTATATACCTGTTGCTACTCCTTGAATTCCGCTCGCTGCTACAGCCGCTGCTCATCTTTATGGCCATACCGTTCAGCCTATTCGGTGTCACACTAGGGCTGTACCTGACACACAATGCCTTTAGTTTCTTTGCTATGCTCGGATTCTTTGCGCTGATTGGTCTGAGTCTTAAAAACACCATATTGCTGACCGATTACGCCAACCAATCGCGCCGAGCCGGGCTAGGGGTGGTCGATTCAGCCGTGGCCGCGCTGGGCGAACGTTTCAGGCCGCTAGTCGCTACCAGCCTGACCGCCGTTGTGTCGCTGATACCACTGGCTGTTACCAGTCCATTCTGGCAAGGCCTGGCAGTGGTACTCATCTTTGGCTTACTTAGCAGCACGCTACTCGTTATTTTAGTGTTCCCATACTACTACTTGGGCGGGGAATTCCTGCGCCACCACATTAGCCGCAAGGCGTTCTTTGTCTGGCTTATACCCACGGTGGTGCTGGCCCTTACCCTCGGCAAGTATGTAAACCCGGCCTTCGTCCCGATAGTGCTCATCGCCAGTTTCCCGGCCGCCTACCTCAGTACCCGTATGGCTCGACGCAAGCCAGTTGTGTAAGTCTAAAGCTGTGCCACTTTTACTAAGACAACTACCGCGACAGTCCTCTTGCCGTAAGTGACAGCGAACAGATTGATTCAAGATACTTCTGATTCATACAAATGACATACAGCAACGCTAAGCTACTAAGGTTGCTACTTCTTTACTTATAAGCCCGGCCAGCGCTCTAAGCGGGCAGCCATCTTGCATCGCCTTATCACACCGCGTGTTGCATATGGCACGCACGCCCTCCGGTATGTCACCAAACCTTTCATCCATAACAGGGCTCAGGCGCGGTTTATACTCACCACCTAGGCATGCTTTAACCTGGCCAGCGATAGCCCACTGGGCCAATTTAACGGGTGAGATCTCTTGCCAGTCATCGTCTCGCGCGGCTTGGTCGTCGTTGTAAGTGTCTAATTGTTCTAACTCAAGAGCCGACAGGATTATTTGTGCTCCTGCCGGATATACTTCTGCCATAGTATTCGTCTCTTTCTCTGTTAGCGAACTATTGCTTTTTGTATACGCCGGAGTGAAGCAATTTACAAGCAAATGTAAGCATTATCACTCACAATCTACCGTATGAATTCCCGTTTTATAAGCAACCACCGCACACCAGCTATCCTTTCGGATCTACCTTGGCAAGTAGTGATAGGTGGGGTTGGGTGTTCTGACTTTACAATCCTTTCTCTTCTCTCGAACACTACTTCCACGAATGTGCGTTTGTACCGATGAGCTCCGAGGAAGAAACGTATTATTGAGCAAGCTCATGATACGGTTCGAGGAGGAGGCCATACCCTCAAGGATACGGCCTGTACACAGCGAAAAGCAGAGCAAAAAGCACAACTATTTTGTGCGAAAAAGCACTAGCATGGCCGGCGTGATGGGCGTAAAGTAGTACGTAGCCATGTGAGGACTGGCGGTTTTACCATCTTTACCTCACAGACTTATACATCGGCAATCACACCTCGGTCCCTGTGCGCCTCCTACAAATTACGGTTTTTTAGACAAGTTACTTGCGGTGAACGGCCAATAGCAGCTATAAAAACCTCTCTTCATCTCCGTTCCCGGTCTCAATTGCGAGTAAACGGTCTATTTTTATCACTCAAATTCCGTAGGAGGAACACTCTATGACACAAATCAACACCCCCATTAACGTTAGTGCTTACTACTTTGCCGGCCGCGAAATGAAAACCTTTCCGCGCGAAATCGAGTACGGCGGCCAGGCTATTACCCTCATGAACGGCTTGCGTTATCTAGTCCGGCGCGGGGCAGACGCCGTAAAACTGTTCGACATGAGCGGGGCTGACGGTCTGACCTACCGCTTGAAACAGAGTGGCGACAACTGGACACTACTAGGTACAAAGGGAGCACTGTAATGAAGCGCACCTACCTCGAAGAAGATATAGAACTCATTCAAAAATACTTTCCGGGTGCGCGCACCGTAAACCTGCGTACCCCCTTTGACTTGACCAGGGCAGGTGGCCCGGCACGCCCGAGTACCTTCCGGGAGCTCAATGAATCGGCCCTAGATTGGAACGGGGCCGCGCTATGGACCAGCTAGACCACGACGACATGGTTGGGCCATACAGTGCCAGTAGCCAGACCGGCACGAGCATTAGCGTGCACTCCGGCTTTCCGAACCCGGCGGCCGAGCGACAAGGAGTGCCCCTGAGCCTCGACAAGCTGCTCATTCGCCATCCCAGCAGCACCTACTTTTTCCGCATCCGCGGGCACAGCTGGCACAGATACGGCGTATTCGACGGCGACCTGGCCATTATAGACAGAGCACTCAGCCCGCGTGAGCGCGAGCTAGTGGTGTGGTGGCAGGAAAGCGGCGAGTTTGTACTAAGCCCGTTCCAGCGCGCTGCCCAAACCAACATCTGGGGGACCATAACGGCCATCGTCCACCCTTTCGGCGAACATTCCGAAACCCGAATGTAATAGGAGCGAACCCCGGTTTCTGATTCTCGAAGTATCGAATTCCCGGGTAAGAAGAAACTAGCAACCAGGAAATAGGAAGTAGGAAGCAGTGATGAGCCGCAGCAAGGCTCAAAAGTAGCAGTTTACCCTCACCGACTTGCCTCATAGGCCCGGCCATTCGGATTAGCCCCGGCTCAGTCTGTTTGTACGACTGGCAATACCTAATCTCAGGCAATGGGTTCCAGCCTTCACCGGGATGACACGCAGAAGGAAGGGGTATGGATTCCAGCTGGAGTTTAGGCTGAATGGCCCGGTGTATAAGCGGCGCGTGGTTCAGCGCGAGAATGACAACAGAGCGGTAAGGGAAAGGAACAATATGAACACTGTTTTTGCGTTGATAGACTGCAACAACTTCTTCGTATCCTGCGAACGCCTCTTCCGCCCCGAGCTAGAGCACCGTCCGGTGGTGGTGCTTAGTAGCAACGACGGCTGCGCCGTTTCGCGCAGCCAAGAGGCCAAAGACCTCGGCATACCCATGGGCGCGCCGCTGCTCAAGTTCCGCGACCTCTTTGAAAAGCACGGGGTAGTGGCTTTTAGCGCCAACTTCGAACTGTACGGCGACATTAGCGAACGTATCACCAATTTGCTGGCTAGCATTACGCCGCGTCTCGAAGTATACAGCGTCGATGAAGCATTCCTGGACCTCAGTGAGCTCGACATACCCAATTACGCTGCCTGGGGACACATGGTACGCGGGGCGGTGTTCAAAAACATCGGCATGCCGGTTAGCATTGGTGTCGCCCCCAGCAAAACCCTGGCCAAACTGGCCGCCGACCGCGGCAAAAAAATCACGAGCCTGCAAGGCGTGCTGGACCTGACCGAGCAGGGCAACACGACCGATAGCTATCTGGCCCAAGTGCCGGTGGGCGACATTTGGGGTGTCGGCCGCAAGCTCGGTCCCCGCCTGCGAGCCGAGGGCATTCACACCGCGCTTGACCTGCGCCACATGAGCTACCTCCGTGCCCAGCAGCTTATGGGCATCCACGGCCGTCACATGGTGTACGAACTGCGCGGTACAAGCTGCCTGCCCCTCATGCAGGGACACAAACCGCAGCAAATGATTATGCGTGGCCGGCAGTTCGGCGAAGATACGCGCCAATTTTACGTTATAGAATCGGCCATTGCGGCTCTAAGCGCGCGGGCGGCAGCGGCCCTCCGGCGCGAGCATCTGCTGGCCCAGCGGGCAATGGTGATCCTGCAAACCAACCGGCTCAAGCCCGGCTACCAGCGCCTAAGTGTTGCCGTCCGCTTCTACACGCCCACCGCCGACACCGGTGTTATAACCTCGCAGCTAGTCCGGCTGCTAAGCTCCCGTTTCACCGGCAGTCTGGACTACCACAAGGCCGCTGTACTGTTATACGATTTCGTACCCGCGGCCGGTTTGCAAACCGATCTGTTTGGTGCGGTCAACCTGCGGCAAAACGAGCGTTCGACCCGCAAAATGCAGGCTATCGACCACATCAACCTAGTACACGGCCGGGGCACGCTCAAATTTGCTGCCGAAACATTAAGCTCCTCGTGGCAACCCCGCCATCGTATGGCCAGCCCCCGCTACACCTCTACCTGGTCCGATTTGCCCGTGGTACAGGCCCGTACGTTATACTAGCCACATGATTTACATAGCGTTACTGCGCGGAGTAAATGTTGGCGGCAAAGGCATTGTTAGCATGGCTACGCTAAAAGATTGCTTTGAGGCCCACGGCTTCACCAGCGTCAAAACCTATATAAACTCCGGCAACATTATGTTTAGCGCGCCCAAAACAGCCACCGAGAAACTAGCCGAACAGCTCGAAAAAGCCATCGAACGCGGCACGAAACTGCACGTAAAGGTACTCGTAAAGACGCTGGACCAATTGCAGGTCATAGCCTCGTCCGTGCCCAAAATAGCCGACGACCCAGCCATCCGGTGTTACGTTTTGTTCTTGTGGCCCACCGCCGATAGCCCAAGCGTGCTGCAAAACCTACCTTCCAACCCCGAGCTCGAAACACTCCAGTATGTGCCTGGTGCAGTCGTACACACCGTAGCTAAAAAAGACGCCGCTAAAGGCCGCCTAAGCCGCGTCGCCGGCACACCGCTATACCAAGACATCACCATGCGCAACATTACTACCGTCCGCAAACTGGTAACGCTGGCGAGCCAACTATGACTCCCCAACAGATGCTAGCCAAGTACCCGCTCGTGTCCGAGCAAGTTACCAAGGCTCAGCTAGGGGTCATACTACACGAGCTCAAAACAGTGCTACAGCACGGCCCAAACGGGGCAGTGGTAGAATTTGGCTGCTACGTCGGCACTACTAGCCTCTTTATTCGACGCCTGTTAGATACCCAGAGCGACACCCGCGAGTTCCATGTGTACGATTCGTTCCAAGGCTTGCCACCCAAAACCGCTGCCGACCAGAGCAGGGCAGGCGAGCAGTTCATTGCCGGCGAGCTGGCCGTCAGCAAAAAGCAGTTCCGCCTGGAGTTCCAAAAAGCCGGCCTTCGCCCGCCCATTATCCACAAGTCTTGGTTTTCGCAGCTGGCCAACCAAGACGTGCCCGAAAAAATAGCCTTTGCCTTCCTAGACGGTGACTTTTACGAAAGCATTCGCGATTCGCTGCAACTAGTTTTGCCACGCATGCAGCCCGGCAGTATCATCGTCGTAGACGATTACGCTCGCGAAGCCCTCCCTGGCGCCGCCAAAGCCGTCAATGAACTAAGGCCACATGCCCATGTCCGCATAAATCACAACCTTGGTATATTTACCTTATAGACTTGTGTTAGTAAGCCTATAATGTCATAATAAGGTTAATGAGCATTGAAGTACTTGAGAAAACAGTCCCGGACCATAATCCTTTTATAGAAACCGCCGAGACGGAGAGTTATATTGATGGTATTCCTGCTTTGGAAAAGCCAGAACCTGATAATCTTGGATCTTCTTTATGCGCTGAGGAGGGAGCCACCACACCTGGCGACACAGAGGACGCTATCGAAACCGGAATCGGAAACAAATCCCTTTATGAATTAACAAACGTTGTGCTGGTTGCAGAATATGAAAAGGATACTGAACCGCCAACGGCATCTCTTAGTATCAAACCAGAAACATTTTGGGAAGATGTTACGATGCTAGTCAAAAGAATAGCGCAAAAAGAAGCATACGCCCATTCTGGCTATAAAGGGCATGAGGACTTCGCTGGTCATACTCTCGAGAAACTGCTAATAAAAGAAGCTACCTGCCGCAGAATTCTGGCAGAGCAAGGGCCCAAAAATTTAAGTAACTATATATACAGAATACTAAAAAATAATGTAACCGATGATTACCGCCGCTCCAACATTGTTCGCATCGAATCAAGCGACGATATGACTACGTATAACTGCACCGAAGCCGGCCCCGATGAAACAGTTGTTAACTTGGCGCTAGATGGTTTAAGACAGGCAATTGATAAATCTGGATGTCCTGAAATTTTTCTTACTGCGGTCATGCTCTGTGACGTCGAAGGATACAGTTACGACGAGATTGCCAAAATAATGGGCTGCCAAATAGGCACAGTTCGTTCTCGTATCCACCGCGGGCGAGCTATACTCCGAAACAGTCCGTCCATGTTTGCACTCCTCGAAGCACGGCAGAATGGCAGTTAGGTTCAGCAACACAATGAAGGTGGTAAGGCTATGAAAATCCATATCGTAACTGTCGGTAAACCGAAGCTGGCTTACGCCAAACTGGGGTGGGATGAATACCTGGGGCGGCTGCAGCGCTTGCATAGCGTCCGCCTAACCCAACTGAGCGACAAATATGCCTACAATGCAGCCAAATTCCTGGAAGCAACTGCCAAAACATATGTGGCAGTCCTAGAAATAACGGGGCAGGCAATGAGCAGCGAAGATTTAGCCGAATTCTTGCAGTCCCGCGAGCTAGGTGCCCGCGAAGTCAGTTTCGTCATTGGCGGACCAGAAGGCCTGCCACTAGAGATAATTACCGGGGCCGATGCCCAGCTGAGCCTCGGGCACCTGACGTTGCCACACGACCTAGCCATGGTAGTTACGCTCGAAGCCCTGTACCGCGCCAGCACCATTAACGCCGGCTTGCCGTATCACAAATAGGACCTGCGCGCGAAAATATATACGAAACGCAGGTTTAGTAAGATTGTATACAGATTTGACTTGTGGGCAATCATATAGTTAGGCGTACTAAAGGGGTTTTAAGGAGGGGATATGTACAGAACGACTTTATTTCGCCGAATGTCGACATCCACAGTAGCTATAACCATGGCTACGTTTGGAATAACGGGTATTGCATCGGCATCAACCATAACAAATACCGGGTCAAACTCTACCAATAAAATCACCAGCGACATTACCGACAATTGCCAGGTACATAACACCAATAACGTCTCCGCCCATAACACCAACCACCAAACGGCCAACACCGGTTCGGCCAACGTGAGCGGCAACACCTCAGCCGGCATGTCTTGGGGTGGCTGGTCGGTCTATAACCCCGTAGCCTCTCAAACCGCCGGCACAAGCTACGCTTCATGGCGCGCCGGTGTTACCGACTGGGTTGCCCAGCACGCTAGCGGCAATGGCTGGAACAGCAGCGAAAACAATCTCGCCTGGACACCCGGCAGTTCCGACTGGTCCAGTTATGACCCCATGGTCTGGCAGGGCAATGGCCAAAGTTTCGGCAACTGGTACAACGGCCTTCAATCGTATCTAAACGCCAACAGCCCCGTGTGGCTAATGGGCTGGCCGGCCGACGCCACGGGTGAAGGCAACTTCGGCGGCGCAACTAGTGGCAACGCCACCAACAATAACAACGCCAATTTTACCATCAACATCAATAACGCTGCCCGCGCAGTAGCCGGCACAGACTCGTGTGGCCACAGCAACTTCACGGCTCCTCCCGCAACTGGCGGCCAGGGTGGCGGCACATTTACACCTCCAGCCGGTGGCGGCGGAGCAGTTCTCGGCGCATCGACCGGCGGATCTGGCGGTAGTGGCGCCGGCAAAGTCTTAGGCGCAAGCGGCGGTTCAGGCTCGGGCGCATTTAACCCCAGCAGCGCGTCGTTCGGTGGCTTCCACGCACCTCGCAACCAAGGTCCAAACGCCCCTGCGGGCACAGCCCCGGTTTTCCGCCCCGCAGCAGCACCATCCTCCACTCCGGTAATGCCCCCAGCCGGTGGCTCGGGCGGCGGTAACGGCGGCAGCACCGGTACGAATGGCACAATCAGCACTACTGGCACAAATTCGCGAAACATCATCGCCAGCGCTGTTACCGATAACAGCCAGGTAAATAACACCAATACCGTAGCGGTGTGCAACACCAGCACCCAAACCGCTAGTAGTGGCACTGCCAACGCCAGCGGCAATACCGCCACCTGGAGCGCTGGCTCCGGTGATGCCACCAACGGAAACGGTACAGGCGTAACTGGCACGCTCATAAACTAAAAACACTGCGACAAAAAACAGAGCCGAACCCCGGCTCTGTTTTTACATACGAGTAAGCTAATACTACGAGTTGACGATGTGATTTATGCTTACTGACGTTGAAAAGTGAAGCTACCACAAGCAACTCCACCTCTCAATATCCGTTAGCGATCCATCCGATACAAATTTAGCAACCCACTCAGGGAAGAGTTACAGAGGTGAAAGCTGAGCATGCATGAGCGATGGCTTCATTTCGTATTCGCCTATGCTCTCCCGCAATTATTAGATTACCGATCCCGTTCGCAATATCTGTACTGGGCCATGGTTCGTTGCATTCGTTTCAATAAAATCTTCTACGCTTCGGCCGTTCTTTTGCATGCCCACAATCTTCGCCCAAGCAGTCCAGCCCACGTAGGGAGTATTGGTGGAATTACCAACGATGTCGCGGGGCTGTAGAATGTACGGCTCAATCTTAAGCGTCGTAGTATTTAAGCCTGCCGCACCGCCAAGCTTCAGGCCTAGCATCTTTATCGGCTGATTGTAGAGTGAATCGACAAGACGCTCGATTGTAATCTTTTTGCGCTGCACTAGGCTCATCATAACGGGCAACACAAACTCGATACCGCTTACACCAAAGCAAGTCGTGCAACCAACATCCGAATGACCTTCGGAATTTTCCGATTCTGCCCTGAGCTTATCGGCTGCCGTATGCGGGGAATGATCGGTCTCGAGTATCTGTAAATCACCTTTATTGTAGGCAGCCAGAAGAGCATCCGCGTCTACTTCGCTACCAAGCGGTGGCTGCATGCGTGCGCCGTTCCAACCTTGCTGAAAATCTGCGTTTCGAGCAGTCATTGTAAGGTGGTGGGGCGTCACTCCACCGGTGTACCATTCAGGATACTTTCTCGTCAGCGCTGCTGCCATTTTTACTTCGGTTTGCGTAGAAATGTGGCACCAATGCACAGGGTAGTCGTGGGCGGCGACGTAAGCGGCGGTTTCGGCCCCAATAGCTTCGCGAGCATGCAGAAGGATAGGCGGCTTTGAGCCACTAAGACGTGCCTGTGCCATCCAATTATCTAGCACGGGACGAACCTCTTCAAGGCCGCGCCGCTCGACATTACCCGTAGTGTGATCCATATATAGTTTTAGGCCAGCAGCCTTACGTACCATGCCAGGCATTTCTTCAAAAGCGGGCTCGGCAAAATTAACACCGGCATAGAAGCCAATATTCGTGTGGGCAGTTGCTTTGGCGATGCCGATCTTTTGGTCAATACGTTTTTCTGACCATGTTTCGTTGTGGCTGGGGTTATTCGGCATATCAAAGACTGCCTGGTAGCCACCAGTAATCGCCGCAAGCGTACCAGATTCTATCGTTTCCCGGTCCTCACCGCCTGGCTCACGCAAATGAGTATGCACATCTATAGGGCTTGGGATGGTAATTTGCTGGCCAATGCTAAAACTCACTTGCTGCCTCGCTTACGTCAGTTATAGAGTGATAATAAACCAACCCGTACGCTATTTCTACCGCCAAGACAATCCGAAGCCTAAGCCCATCTGAAAATTAGCCCCTCTTTCCGCAAGTTAAAGTTCAAAATACACACAATTCTTGCAAACTGGTTTAAAGACGGGCGGCCGTGTAAAATCAGAGTAAACTTACGAGTGATTTTTACCCCAACCAACCTACAGAGAGGAATGCTGGCTAAGCCATGAAACAAGAAATTTTAGACGAGGCAATCAAATACATCGATAGTTGGCTAGCATTCAGGTATTCTCGGCTAGAAATACCCGGCTTCACCGTTTCGATTCAGCATAAAGACAGGCTGGTTTACAGTAAAGCTTTCGGATTCGCTAACCTCGAAGCCAAAACCGAAATGACAACCGGCCATATTTTTCGCATAGCGTCACATTCAAAGACATTTACGGCTACGTCAATCTTGCAGCTCCAAGACAACGGCAAGCTTAAACTTGATGACCCAGTGATTCGTCATATTCCTTGGCTCGCAAAACATCAAGACAAACGCTGGCAAAATGTAACGCTTCGCCAGTTACTAAGCCACAGTGCCGGAGTGATTCGTGACGGGCTAGACTGTGATTACTGGGCGGTTGAGCGTCCGTTCCCAGATTTTGAAGAGTTCAAACGTGAGTTACTACGCGCCGAGCTTGTTATTGATAACAATACAAAACTGAAGTATTCCAATTATGGCTACACATTATTGGGGCTAGTCGTCGAGGCAGCCAGTGACGAAAAGTATAACGACTACGTTAAGCATCACATCATCGATACGTTAGGCCTGAAAAATACAGGCCCAGAGTACGAACAGCCCATTTCAGACAAGTTCGTCACTGGTTACACAAGGCGTGATTTGAACAAGCAGCGGCTTCCGATCGATAACGTGGATACGCGCGCTATGGCTTCCGCCACTGGATTTTTCTCAACTGCCGAGGACTTATGCGCATACGGAGCTGCCCATTTTTGGGATAGCGATAAACTTTTGAGCGAAGAGTCGAAAAAGGAAATGCAAAGAGTCCAGTGGTCTGGTAAATTTGCGGGCGAACGTGAAGAATATGGCTTAGGCTTTGGACTCGAAGAAATAGATGAACGTCACACAGTTGGCCATGGGGGCGGCTTTCCTGGCCAAATCACCAAAACCCTCTTTGACCCCAAAGAAAAGATAGTTGTCAGCGTGCTAACTAACTGCATTGATGGCAGCGCTGGTGCAATTAATAAAGCTATCTACCGTATAATCGACTGGTTCGTTAAAGCCAACGAAAAAAAATCTGTACATGATCTTAAAAAGTTTGAGGGTAGATTTATGACACTTTGGTCGGTTGAGGAGATAGTAGCCGCCGGAGATAGAATTCTTGCGGTAAATCCTGATACCTGGACACCCTTTAAAGACCCCGAGGAACTCGAATACGTTAACGCCACAACTTTGAAGATTAAGAAAACGAGTAGCTTTTCATCGGCAAGCGAGCTAATCCGATTCACGTTCGAAAATGGCAAACCGGTCAAAATCGTAAATGCGGGTGCGTCCATGTACCCCGAGGAACAATACTTAGACATGCTACGAAGCAAAACCATAATTTCGCTCTAGGCTGGTTATTCGAGGGCTTTTCCCACCTCTGTTAGAAACTGAAAGTACTCGCAGAGTATTTTCAGAGACTCTTCGTCTAGTGGTTACTTTGCCGTTATAAATTCTGGTTTTTGTAGATTTATTCCCATTCCGTATTAATATCTGACGTTTACAGTTCACTAAACACACAAACATACGTTTGTGTACTTGGGGAACTGCAGGGTGGAGAGGTTAACGAAATGTTGATGCGAGAGCAAAAATGCACTCAAGCTTCAGCATTCGCCACTTCTCTCCAACCCTGGATGCAGTTCTCTGTCGCCTAGCGCCAGAACATGCACGCTCGAAGCGTCCGACGCCACCAGACGTAGTACTTCTCCTGATCGGAGACGTATTTCCGGCAGTCGCCGCACAGCTTGTCGTCACCGTCGGCGACGTCGTGCTGGCAGAAGATGCACTGCGAGTCCAGGAAGACCTGGCACAACTTGCAGTTGTCACCCTCTTTGGCAACGACGGCGTTGTAGCAGTTGTTTCACTTCGGTGAGGCCTCCCACTCGTTTTCCGAGCGGCATTTGCTGCAGATGTGGTCGTCCCCGTCGAACTGCTTGTCCTGGCACTGTGCACACAGGCTGACGTTGTACTCGCAACTCTGGCACAGGCCGGAGTCCTTGTCGAGGGAGTCGTACTGCTGGTCGCAGTAGTTCTTGCACGACGAGCAGATGCCAGCGGGGTCGCAGGTTGCGCAACCTTGGTTGTCGCAGTTCGTGCACCAGTTGGTGTCGCACTTGGCGCACCCGTAATCATCGCACGACGTGCAGTTGACACTGTAGTCGTCACAACGACAGTCGTCGTAGCCGCACTGGTCGCACTCGGTGATGTAGTCACCGGGATAGTCACGGCGGTTCTCGGCGTCGATGACACGCTCGAAAGCGGTCATGGGGGTGATGCGGCGACGGGGGTCGTCGATCTTCTCCCAGGAGCCGTCCGCGAGCTGCTGCTCGAAGGTGAAACGAGTGATGATGAAACCACCCTCGATCTCCTTCTGGTCGAATGGGTCGGCGAACATGATGTCGCTAGGCGGGTATTCCCGGCTCAGCTCGTCGGTGTCGGTGCCTTCCCACTTCACGGATGTGTCGACCTTGGGGCCAACGAAGCCGATGGTGGTCGTGGCGAGAACGCGGTAGCGCTTGGTGATGGTGCTGTTCATGGCTTGCTCCTCTAGGGTAGTCCGGGGTGGACATGGGTGGTCATGATGAACAATGAGGGCACGAATTTAATCATGCACTGGTTGCTCACCATAACCCCTCCAAAGGAGTTAGAAACAGAGAACTTGTTAATGTACCTCGGAGTAAATTACTCGACGAAGTATTATACATTTTAGCATAAATACTTGAACATGTCAATTCACCTAACAGGGGTTCCGCAAGAATTAAGACTATAGGGAAGTTCACACCCGATAAAAGAGGTAGTATTTTTTCGAAACAAAAGGGTGAAGCTAGCAAAAGCTATTTCACTCCGTTAAGTTTCAGTTGGTGACCCCACCGGGAATCGAACCCGGATTTCCGGGATGAGAACCCGATTTCCTAACCGTTAGAAGATGAGGCCAAATAACCGAATTTGACCGGCCTATAGTACCACACTCGAGGAGTTTTGAACAGAGATAACCGGTTGCATAATTCGTGCCGAACAGGGATAATAGGTATTAAGCATAAATACAATGAAAAACGCCAACACAAACAAAACAGCACAACCGCCAGAGGCAACCATCTAATGCCATTCCACGGGTGGGGCAAAAAGGGAACAGCGTCTGGCACGAGCAAGTTGGCTCGAAGCCTGCGCGATGCCAATGTTCGCAGCGATATTATCGTCAATTCCATCGAAGACGGAGTAGTGTGTTTAGACGAAGAGGGAATAATACAGATTTTTAACCCTGGCGCAGAAGGCATCACCGGCTGGACGACAGCCGACGCCGAAGGGCTGGACTGGAAGTCGGTGTTTACCTTTAAAAACAGTAAGGGCGAGGCCACCGACCCCGAAAACACTCCGTTTGCCAAAGCCTTTCGCACCGGGCAGTCGGTGCACGACAACACGACCAACATCACCAGCAAATCAGGCGACACTATAGCCACCAACTTTAGTGTTTCACCCATTATCGACAACGCCCATGTGACCGGTCTGGTCAGTACGTTTCGAGACGTTAGTGCCGAGCGGCAGGAAGAAAGTCAGCGCGCCGAGTTTATTAGCACCGCCAGCCACGAAATGCGTACTCCTGTGGCAGCCATCGAAGGCTACCTAAGCCTGGCGCTCAACGAAAAAGTCGCCACCGTAGATAGCCGCGCCCGAGATTTTCTGCAAAAAGCCCATTCCAGCACCAAGCACTTAGGGGAGTTGTTCCAAGATTTACTTACCAGCGCCAAGGCCGAAGACGGCCGCCTAACCAACCATCCAGAAGTAGTCGAAATGGGCGCGTTTATGGAACAACTCACCAGCGACCTGCAATTTTCGGCGCAAAAAAAACACCTAGGGATTGAGTTTCTAGTGGGCGGCAACAGCGTCACCAGCACCACTGTTATAGATGCCCGGGCACCGGCCCAGGGCCCTTCGGGTGGCGACCGAGTAGTCCGGCCGTTGTACTATGTGCAGGTCGACCCCGACCGCTTGCGCGAAGTTATTACCAACTTATTCGACAACGCCTGCAAATACACCGATTCCGGTACAATCAGCCTGGGGCTCACCGGTAACGACAACGTGGTCCAAGTCTACGTCCGCGATACCGGCAATGGCATTCCCCCCGAAGACATCGCCCATTTGTTCCAAAAATTCTACCGGGTCGATAACAGCGCCACCCGAACCATCGGTGGCACGGGTCTAGGGCTCTTCATCTGCCGCAAAATAGTCGAACTGTACCGGGGCCGGATATGGGTAGAAAGCGAGCTTGGCGAAGGCAGCACGTTTTATATAAACCTCCCACGAATTACCTCGGCCGAAGCCGAAAGAATGAAGGCCGACCAAGTTGCCAAAGCCCAGCATGGCATCGTTTCATTAACACCGCTCACACCGCTTTCTAGCTCTGTTACTACCGCACCACCAGCCAAAGGAGCCGCTACGCAAACCATTACTGCCCCAGCCACCGGCGCAGCCTCGCTACAACCGGCCACAAACAGCGTACCAACCGTAAGCGCAGCGTGATATACTACCGTTTATAAGCATAACCTTTAAGAAAGACAACCACGTGTTCAAAGTACTACTGGTCGAAGACGACAACAACCTACGCGAAATCTACCAAGCACGGCTGACCGCCGAAGGCTACGACATTGTGGCTGCCCAAAACGGGGAAGAAGCCCTGGTAGTTGCCAAGCAAACTAAACCCGACCTTATCATCTCGGATGTTATGATGCCGCGCATTTCTGGGTTTGAAATGCTCGACATTTTGCGTAACACCAACGAACTCAAGCACACCAAGATTATAATGCTAACCGCCCTGGGGCAAGCTGAGGACCAAACCCGCGCCAACAATCTCGGTGCAGACCGTTACCTGGTTAAATCGCAGGTAACGCTCGAAGATATTGTGAATGCCGCCAAGGCTCTGCTAGATGAAGACGGCGGCGCTACTACACCTCCACCAGTGCCTACAGCCATGTCAGCACCCGCGCCTGCACCTGCACCAGACGAACAGCCCCCCGCACCTACAGCACCGGTTGCTAGCGACCCAGTAACGCCAGCCGCACCAACGCCGGTAGCTTTCACCCCCAGCGGACCAGGAGTAACCCCTCAGCCGCCCGCTTTTACACCAGCGCCAGCCCCCGAGCCAGCGGCAGTTACTCCGACCGCCCCAATAGCGCCAGCCGTGGTGGCACCCACTCCTGAGCCCATATCCGTTCCTAGCACACCTAGCTCTGAAACAACCAAGTATCCCGTTGCGCCAGTATTTCCAACCCCGGCCCCCCCAGCACCAGATGTCAACGAACCAGCCGTCGAACCTGTTGTAGCTCCCTCTGTACCTGAATTAACGCCACCAGCACCCCCCGAACCAATCACACCACTCATTCCCGAAGCCCAGCCAGCCACAACTGCTGCCGAACCGTCCATTCAGCCAGCCGAAAAAGCTGTCACCGATGCCTCAGCACAATCGCTGCAGGCAGAGGAAGAAGCTCTTCAGACTCAGATTGCCAGTTATGCAAATGAATCAGCCGCGCCCACACCCGTATCACCACCCGAAACCTCTGGCGCTATCAGCGATGATGCAGCCGATGACGAAGCCAACGATGAGGCGCTGGCCGAAGCTGTCGAGGAACTCAATGAGGCCAGTGTCGAAGAATCAGCCCAACCTCCCAGCGTAGTCAATGCCGAAAGAGCCGCCACCGAAGCCGCGAGCCACACGTATATGCCCCAAACAAGCCCCGTACAACCAACCCCGCCGCCTGCCACCACCAACTCAGAACCGGTTGTCGAACAGCCAGTCGACCAAGATTCCTACGAAGGCAATGCGCCCCAAAGCTTAGCTGGCAAAAGAACTATCCAGCCTATTAATGACCTCTCAAACAGGCCCAGTCTTAGTGAGCTGCTGGCCAAAGAAGAAGCCAAAACTCCGTCTGCGACCACACCCCCAGTCATTAACGGCGTACCCATCGCCCCCCCTGCAAATCAACCCGCCGCCACTCCCGGCCAGTCTTTCGACCCGAACATCGCTTTATAAACTGTACCGAGACACCCTTAACCGGGTTTCTCATCGCGCGGGGCGACGGAATAAATCCGCCGTCTCCGACTGCTCTTCGCTCGGCTGAATCCCAGCACCCGAAGTGTTGAAAACGGTCTACATTCGGGGTAGCCCTGGCTCAGTCTGTTCATACAACAGCTGGCCGAGGAATACGGAGCTTGGCCGGAGAGTTTTACCTACTTTTGCGGTCAAAAGTGCGGGAGAGAAAGAAGAGTAAAGACTAGGTTTCAGTTTTCGCTGGAATGACAACCGGTGAGAGGTGGCGCTTGGTGGAGGGCTTACGGGAATCCGGATCACGGGCCGATATGTGCACCAGCTGTCCGGAATGACGGGGACGGAGGATGGGCGCGGTATACTATAGCTATGCGACTTAATAAATATCTGGCAGCCGGCAGCAGCCTCTCTCGCCGCAAAGCCGACGAAGCCATAGCCGCCGGCCATGTAACTGTTAACGGCCAGCCTGCCACCCAGGGCTATGATGTACAGCTGAGCGACGCCGTGGCTCTTGACGGCCGCGCTATTACACCCGCCGTCAAGAGCACCACCATTATGCTAAATAAGCCACCCGGCTACGTCGTCAGCCGCGATGGGCAGGGGGCCGAAACCATTTACAGCCTACTGCCTTCCGAATACTGGGCGCTCAACCCCATTGGCCGGCTCGATAAATATTCCAGCGGGCTACTGCTACTAACCAGCGACGGCCAGCTCGCTCAGGGGCTAACACACCCCAGCCATCAAAAAATAAAGATATATGAAATGTTGCTTGATAAACCCTTGCAACCGCTGCACCACCAAATGATAACCGACCACGGTCTACAGCTCGAAGACGGGCTTAGCAAGCTTCAGCTGGAGCGCCGTAGGGAAGGTGACGACCAAGCATGGCTAGTAACCATGCACGAAGGCCGCAACCGCCAGATTCGCCGCACATTCGAAGCCCTCGGCTACAGGGTCACGCATCTGCACCGCACTACCTTCGGCCCGTACAGCCTCGGCAGCCTAGCCAGCGGCCAACACTGGGCAATTACTACTCAATCAAAGAAGTAGGCTCGAAGTAACTACCGTCAACAGCATACGGATCAGAGAAGTAGCTACCGTTGTCATCGAATCTCTCGGACAGTTTGACTTCGCGTGAGAAAAAGATGCGAGCAAGGCTTGCTGCGGTGTTCAAACTGGCCTCAACTAAGGCACTAGCTGCATCACGCACCTCGCGGCCGAAGTTAATGTCTACATCGGGCCGCTGTTGTTCGACGGCAGCCTGCATAGTAGGGTTCTCTAAAGATGAAGGGGAAAGTGACATACATGTGTCTCCTGATTTAATCTATACTATTATACACTAGTTTGTAGGTTTATGCAAGCTTAATGTACC
Organism: Saccharimonadales bacterium (SeqCode); assembly: GCA_038207115.1. GTDB lineage: Bacteria > Patescibacteriota > Saccharimonadia > Saccharimonadales > UBA4665 > JAJZCD01. Next base: position 73,643 of record JBBRAC010000004.1, on the reverse strand, counting down.
CTAATTATATACCTGTTGTTGCCATTCAGGCGAGCGTTGGAACCCACTCAAGTATAGAACCCTGGGTAAATCCCTACCTTTTGATTCATACTAAGGCGTTTTACTTATGTTATTCGGGTTTGAGCAGACTTACTTTTTCGCTTTTTTAAGCTCATCAGTACGACCACACAGTCGTAAAAAGTAAGTGTGGGCTGCAGGGGCGGTAGGTGGGGGGACAGCCAGGTGGCCATTCCATCCATCACCACCGCCCCGGCAGCCCGATGTGTGCCTACCGCACCAGTCTCAGCGCTTGAGGCCGGTTCCGCGGCACCACGCACACTTGCCACCCATGTGCTTACACCGCGGACAGTTGCTCTTGTCGCGGCCACCGCACTTGGGGCACTCTCCCGTTCCTCCGCACTTGTCGCACTTCTGTTGGTTAGGCATGTGTTCCTCTCGAACTCGTAGTGAACCTGCTTGGGGTGCTACTGCGTCTTGCCCTTGCCCTTGCAGTGGGCACAGCTGCCATCACGCCTGCGAAAGCAAGCAACACAGCCTCTGCCCTTGCAATTGGGGCACTTGCCAGAACCTTTACAGGCGGCGCATGTTCCGGGCATTTTACCTCCTCTCAGAAGGTGTTGATTGGCCGGAGAACTTGGTCATGAACGAACTGTTCCGAAGCCGCCGCAGTTGCAACAGTTGCCATGCAAGTACTTGCATGAACAGGTCTGCGCAGTGTTGGGGCACTTCTTCTTGTTGTGGCACCCGGACAGGGAATCTTTCGATCCCGCTTTCGTACTTTTGGCATGTTCGTGCTCCTTTCTGTCCGGGGTAGCTTGGACCGTGCGGGTGCTAGCTCAGTTTACCTCCTAGCGCTGTCAGGGTGCTGACTCATCTCGGGTGAGAGAATCATGCGTAGATTCTGCCACCACTAAAGCATTTTGTCAATTGGGCTACCTCTGTTATAATAGTTGGGAATGAGTAAAAAATTACCAATTGTAGCAATAGTCGGCCGGGCCAATGTGGGCAAATCCAGCCTATTTAATGCTATCCTGGACCGGCGCGAGGCCATTGTGGCGCACGAAGCCGGCACGACGCGTGATAGCATTACCGCCAAGGCTACCATCTGGCTTGCTCCAGAGAATGTTAAGAAACACGAGCCAAAAGACGAGAGTGGGGAAGAACAGGGAAGCCCCACGAGTAGCGAACCCGACCACATGGATTTCTGGCTGGTAGATACCGCCGGCATGAAGGACGCAACCGACGATTTTGAATTTACCATCCAAGAGCAGATTATCCAGGCGGCCGACAGCGCCGACGTTATTTGGGTTGTAGTAGAGGCCGATGTGCCAATCGTAGAAGAAGACCGCCGGGTCGCCAAGCTGGCGCTCAAAAGCCAAAAGCCCGTGGTTCTGGTGGTAAACAAGGTAGATAAGGCCACCGGCCAAGACCTAAGCGTCTTTATGCGGCTCGGCATCAAAACCATCGTCCACACCTCTACCACCCAGCACCGCGGCATCCCCGAGCTGCTCGACACGCTTGTCGACCTGGTCCCTAAAGCCACCCTGGCCGATAACGAAGACCGCATAACCATGGCAATTTTGGGCCGGCCAAACGTTGGCAAAAGCGCACTATTTAACGCGCTGGCCAAAAAACAGCAGGCCATTGTCGCCGACCGCGCCGGCACGACGCGCGACATCAACCGCACCTTTGTACGTTACGAAGGTCAGGAAATCGAAATTCTCGACACCGCCGGCATCCGCCGCCCCGGTAAAATCGGCACCGGTATAGAACATTTTAGCGTCGTGCGGACGCTATCCGCCATCGAGCAGGCCGATGTTTGTCTGCTGATGATGGATGTAAACGAGCTCAGCGTCGCCCTGGACCAAAAAATTGCTGGTATGATAAAAGAAGCAGGCAAGGGGCTAGTGCTGGTCGTAAGCAAATGGGACGACGAAGCCATCTCGACTACCCAGGCCCGACAGGCCCGCAGCGAAGCCAAAATTGCCGCCAAAGTCGAAGAAATTGAAGCCGAAAAAAAGCTGAGCAAATCCGAAAAAATTCGCCGTAGCCGCGCTATAAACTATAGCGATAAGGGTGACATGGAGCGAGATGCCTTTACGCGCGACACACTGGCTAGCCGTATCACTGCCGAGTACGCCTTTGTGCCATGGGCACCGCTGATATTTACCAGCTCCGTAACAGGGCAAAACGTTACTAAAATTTTTGACCTAGTACTGCAAATAATGCAGAGCCGCCAAACGCGCGTGACTACCCGAGCGCTTAACGATTGGCTAGGCGAAGTCACGGCCAAACACCCGCCAGCCGGGCTCAAAAACCGCGCACCCAAACTGAACTACATGGTTCAGGAAGATGACAACCCAACGCCGGCCTTCAAAATATTTGGCGCCCACACCAAATTCCTACACTGGAGCTACCGCCGCTATCTGGAGCGCGAGCTGCGCAGCGCGTTTAAGTTTGACGGTACGGCACTACAGCTGTGGTTTATCGAAAAGCACGTTACGCACAAGCACGGCAATAGCCCGACCAAGGCCGACCGCTCCGAAGTCCAGCGCAGCATCATCACCAAAAAATCTCCCCGCAAATCAGCAAAATAACTCCCTTCCCCGGACGCATCTTCCCCTTGAAGCAATTTCGGGTTGACGATAGGGTAGAATAGACTCATGGCATTATTCCAAAATCGACCACAAGTAAGCGACCCCATCAGCTACACCACCTTTGGCATGAACAAAAGTATACTGTTTGTTGGCCTGGGTAACCCCGGCGAAGAGTACGCTCACACCCGGCACAACGCCGGCTTTATGTGCATAGACGAATTCGCCCGCAAAAACCACTTTGACCCCTGGATTTCTAAAAAAGACCTTAAGTGCGAATTAGCCCAAGCAAACTTAGGCGAAACTAAAGTTATTTTGTGCAAACCGCAGACTTTTATGAACCTTAGCGGCGAAGCCGTACAAGCGGTGCAGCATTTTTATAAACTACACAACCAAATAACCGTGGTCGTGCACGACGAACTAGATATTACCTTCGGACAGGTACGCATGCGGGTGGGCGGCAGTGCCGCAGGCAACAACGGCGTAAAAAGCGTCAGTCAACACATCGGCGAAGATTATGGCCGAGTGCGCGTGGGTATTGGCCCCAAACAGCCAGAGCAGATGGACACAGCCGATTTTGTCTTGCAAAACTTTAGCAAGGACCAGCAGGCCAATCTGTCGGCCATGGCCCGTGAAGTCTGTGCTATTTTAAGCGAGTACGCCTACGGCAGCCTCGTAACGCCCGAAACCCGCAGCTTTTTATAAACGCGCCGACAAAATAGGTTATTCGCCTAACTGATGTCCCATCTGAGCAACAACCGCTTCTTCGCGCAGAGTCTGTAGCGCTCGGTATCGCCCATAGCCACGTGCACCCTCGGGGATTGGCCGGTTAAAGTTACTCCTTAGGGTATCAGCCAGGGCTCGGTGAGCTAAATCTGCTATTTCATCGATTGGCATCTCTAAGGGTGATTCAGGCGTGCGCATGAGTAGCTCTGCCTCTTCTCGAGTTAACTTGCCAAAACCGTTGTCATATTCCATGGTGCTTCCTAGTGTACTCCCTTAGTGTCAAACTACTTTAACGTATAGAGGCGTTTGCTTTCGGTTGAGATAGCTGCTCGAATAATGTATGGCCATCTTATTTTTCGCGGGGAACAGGTTGAAAATCCAGCAGGTAGCCTTCCAGTAACGCCTTATTCAATTCGTGGTCGCGGTGTGCTAATCCTCAAAGGTTCCAAAAAGAGGTCCACAGAGGGGGTGGGCACCGCTGTGAACCTCTTACTGGAGACGAACCGAGGCTCGTCTCCCTCCACCCTTCAACCCACCACGGAAGTGAAACATCAGCATCTATAAACATATGATGTGTGTCATCCTGCACTATTTCCTGATTTCGCAACAGTTTGTAATCAGATTGCTCGAAAGAAAGAAATAGTGCAGGATACCGTTTAGGCTCACTGGATACCGGGACGTCCACAGCCGCTTAAAAGCAACCGATAGAACTCTCGTTAAAGGGGTTAGTTTGCTTTAGAGCCCCAGAAATTCTGGTGGTGAGACTTGCATACGGTGGAGCAGTTCGCTCGCATTGTGCCGCCGTATGCAAGTCTCAAGAGAAGTGGAGGGTAACAACTTATCTTGGCTCTAAAACAATCTAACAAATGTTAGAATGGGGGATATAAGGTGCGTAAGAGGTATAAAACATCTTACAGATTGCTATTTTAGCAAAATCATGTCTATATGTCAATACCCTTACATAAAATAGCATGCATGTAAAAAATCTTACAATGCACAATACTGATTATCCTTCGGTGTTACGGAACACCCCCACGCCGCCAAAGCAATTATAGTACTTAGGAGCCGAACCCGCTGACTGGTTGGAGCGGCCCAAGGTTGCAATTGTCGGCAGCAAGGCAGCGACACCATATGGGCAACGGATTACCACGCAGCTGGCTGCGAAGCTTGCCGAGCGTGAAATAGTGATAGTCAGGGGTTTGGCCACTCGGAGTCGATGGCATAGCCCACGAGGCGTGTCTGTCAGGCCGGAGGCACGGCCTGACAGTGCTAGTCTAAAAGATGTGCTCCATGCCCTCGAACTCGATACCCTAGCCCAGGCAAAAAAGGTCCACCGCGGCGACACAACCGGAGAACAGGCCCTGTTCGACATACTGTACGGGGGCACTTCCGACGCCCACCAGTAGCTGATGGCTAGGGCCAGCGAGCTGCCGCTCGACACCCTTACCCAGACACTAACCATGTTGGAGCTGAGCGGCAAAATTCAGCCGCTCGGTAATAATGACTGGTCGTCGCGCTAGGGCGGGGGTGAACAGGCTTATGCTATAGTGGACGCATGAAGAAGTCCATCTGGATCGGCCTAACTCTTGGCAGTATTGTGGGCAGCTGGCTTGGCAGCCTGTTTGATCACGGCAATATGTTTGGCGCGTGGGGGATACTACTCGGTGGCGTTGGCAGCTTGGTGGGCATTTGGGCGGCCTTTAAACTCGCCCAAATGTACTTATAACAGATAGTCTAAAACTAACCGGCTTGTTCAATATCAGGAGGTGTAGCTGAAATAACTCGTAAGTCAGCTACGTCGGACGGTACTTCAATTTGAGGCGTCACTAAGTTACGACCCAAAAGTGCGGCGATTTCTCCTTGAGTACGCACAGGCGGCCCGAACCTCCTGAAACCAACAGCGTCTACCTCATCACCTCGAACACCAAAAGGTATAAAACCCTTCATTTTCAAATTCCTCCCTTGTTAATAGTCCTTACATAAAAAACCGCATACCTTCGGTATGCGGTAGTGGCTGTATGCGGGCGTCTTGCCTTGCATTCATATTACAGTATTACGCCTAGCCAAAAGCAATGTCAACAGGTCTGCTGTGCTTTAAATCACAGCCATCGCCCCGCAACCCGAAGTGTCGAAAAGGGTCGAGGTTCGAAGTATCGAAATATCGGATTCCCGGATTTGAGAATTGAGAGACGAGAAGTGGGTAGGGAGAAGAAGAGTAAAAACTAGATTCCCACCTTCGCGAGAATGACACCACAAGAGGAAGGGAGGGTGGGTTCCGGATAGAGTTTTGGCTGAACAGCCTGGTGCGCAATCAGCGCGTGATTCAGGGCTTCCCCTTGGTCCAAGCGCCTAGCGTGGACTAGTATTAGCCTCACCGTTTGAGAATAAAAATGAAATAGGTTCATAGTAAAAATTTTGTAAAACGGCCGCAGGTAGAGTAGCATAGGCGATTGTACCTGCTGGGAAAGCACTAAGCACTAACGTATACTAGGAAGCGAATGTCAAAAAACCTTGTAATTGTCGAAAGCCCCGCCAAGGCGAAAACCATTGAAAAATATCTGGGCAAAGATTTTACCGTCAAAAGCTCCATCGGCCACATACGCGGTTTGCCAAGCAAGAGCGGTAGTATTGACGTCGCCAAAAACTTTGCGCCCAAATACGAAATCGACGCTGGCAAGCGTAAGGTAATAGCCGATCTCAAAAAAGCTGCTGCCGCTGCTGACACCGTCTGGCTGGCCAGCGATGAAGACCGCGAGGGTGAAGCCATAGCCTGGCACGTCGCCGAGGTACTCAAACTGGACCCCAAAACTACCAAGCGCATTGTATTCCACGAAATTACCAAAAATGCCCTGGACGAAGCCGTCAAAAACCCGCGCACTATAGATATGAACCTGGTCGAGGCCCAGCAGGCCCGGCAGTCGCTGGACTATCTGGTAGGCTTTGAGCTATCGCCGGTGCTGTGGCGCAAAGTAAGGGCCGGCCTAAGCGCTGGACGCGTCCAGAGTGTCGCTGTGCGGCTGATAGTGGAACGCGAAGCCGAGATAGATGCCCATACACCAGAATCTACTTATAAAATCACCACTGAATGTACGCTAGCAGATGGCACAATGCTGACTGCCACCTCGGCCACTAAATTTACTAGCATCGAAGCCGTCCGTCAGGTGTTGGAAGCCTTCGGTAAGAGCGAATTTACCGTGAAGGCAGTCAGCAAAAAACCGGGTACGCGCAGCCCCGGCGCACCGTTTACCACCAGCACCCTGCAGCAAGAAGCCAGCAGTAAGCTGGGCTATAGCCCACGCTCCACCATGAGTCTGGCCCAGCGCCTGTACGAAGCCGGGCACATCACCTACATGCGAACCGATTCGGTAAACCTGAGCAGCCAGGCGTTGGGTGATATGACGACCTTTATAACCAAGCAGTACGGCGAAAAATACCACCAATACCGCACCTACAAGAGCAAAAGCGCCAACGCCCAGGAAGCCCACGAGGCCATCCGCCCCACCGATGTTACGCGCGAATTTGCCGGTGCCGATGACCAACAAACGCGTCTGTATAACCTCATTTGGCGGCGCACCCTTGCTAGCCAAATGTCGCCAGCCACTCTTGAAAACACCACCGTTAGCATTACCGCCTCGGCGAGCTCCGAAACGCTGGAAGCCAAGGGGCAAATAGTGGTTTTTGACGGATTTTTGAAGGTCTACGGCCGGAGTGGCGATGACACCCTGCTGCCAAATATGCAAAACGGCGACAAGCTAACGCTAGCTTCGGCCCAAGCCATCGAGAACCTTTCGCGCGGTCCAGCCCGCTTCGCGGAAGCTACTCTGGTCAAAAAGCTCGAAGAAATGGGCATCGGGCGGCCGAGTACCTACGCCAGCACCATCAACACCATCCAAACGCGCGGCTACGTCGAGCGGGGCGACCTGGAAGGCGTAGAGCGCCCATTGCAAAAACTAGTGGTAGAACGGGGGGTAGTAACCCAAACCACCGAACCATATCTGTATGGCAAAGATACCAACAAACTGTTTCCAACCGATACGGGCAAGGTAGTCACCGACTTTTTAGTCAAATACTTTGGCGACGTTATGGACTACGGGTTTACTAAAAATATCGAGGAAGAACTCGACCAGATTGCCCTCAACCACAAAGACCGCGTAAGCGTCCTGCAGGAATTTTATACACCGTTCCATAAGCTGGTAGAGGGAAGTGTCGACATTTCCCGCGCCCAAGCCACACAAGCGCGTCTACTGGGCCACGACCCCAAATCGCAGCAACCTATTTACGCCCGGTTTGGCCGTTTTGGAGCCATGCTGCAACTCGGAGAACAAAGCGACGACCCCAAGCCACAATTTGCTCCCATGCCCAGCGGCCAAAAAATTGAAACAGTTACTCTGGAGCAAGCCCTAGAAATGTTTAAGCTGCCACGCCTGGTGGGACAAACCAGCGACGGTAAAGATATCAAAGCCAACATTGGCCGGTTTGGCCCCTACATTGTAGTCGACAAGCTATTTGTAAGCATTACGCCCCATGACCCACATGAAATTACCCTGAAACAATCCCTCGAACTGTACAACGAAAAGGTAAAAACCGAGGCCGAAAAAAACATTGCTGACTTTGGTGATGGCGTAAAAGTCCTCAATGGCCGCTACGGCCCATACATAACCGACGGCAAAAAGAACGCCAAAATCCCCAAAGGCACCGACCCCAAGGCCATAAATCACGAACAGGCTAAAAAAATGCTAGCCGAAGCCCCAGCTGCCAAAAAACGTACCTTTCGACGCCGCACCGTTCAGAAATAGCAACTTAGAACCCACTACCGTGTCTTTTCTATGTAGTAAGAGTGGACTTGGTAGGTCCAAGGCTCGTTCGTAACAGGGAAAAACATGCAATGGGTTCTTACAGGGGTGATAGGCTACTTATCCACAATTTTGCTGAACTCAAAGTTATGCTTTGATGGCTTTTTAGACCACGTAGTAGACATAAGCGCTTACTTTATGCTACTATATTTACACGAACTTCGAAAAAAGAGTGTTGACTTATAACAACTTTAGTTTTATAGTAAGAGGCAATATGAACGCAGCAAAACCTGTTATAAATTCTGAAACCATCGTGCAAGACATCCTGTTGAGCATTGAGCGCGAGCGCGAGCGCGAAATTATTTCACGCCGCTTTGGTCTGTTTGACCGCAAAGAAACCCTAGAACAGATAGGTGAACTGCTTGGCATTACCCGTGAACGGGTTCGTCAGCTCGAAAAATCAGTTATGACCAAGTTGCGAGCCTCCGCACCTGACTTGCCCCACATGAACGAAGTTGAAGCCGCTATAGTGACCGCTCTGGAGGCAGCAGGGCAGACTGCTCGCATTACCAATCTGGGCGCTGTACTAACGGCTGAAAACACTCGCACCGACCAGTCGCGCTTGGCATTCTTGAGCGAACTCGCCCCGTCTGTTAGTGCCGTAGGCGAAGACGACAACTTCTTCCAGGCCGCAGGCAACAGCAAGGTGCACGACACCGATGCTATCAAAACCGAAATCGGCCAGCTGGTAGCTGCCGTCGCCAAAGCCGACAAGCCAATAGAAATCCGCGAGCTTACGAAACAGTCAAACATGCAGAATGAAGCGTATGTAACCGCTCTGGCGAGCGTTTCCAAGCAGCTAGCCACCCTAAACGGCCGCTGGGGGCTTGTAAAATGGCCTACCGTCAACCCCAAGAACATCCGCGATAAAATCTACGTTATCTTGAGTGAAAACGGCAAACACATGCACTTCAACGAAATCGCCGAAGCTATTAAAGAAAGCGATTTTAAGCGCAAAGACGTTACCACTCAGGCCATCCACAACGAACTCATCAAAGACAAGCGCTTTGTACTCATTGGCCGTGGCATTTACGCTCTGCGTGAATGGGGCTATAAAAAGGGAACTGTCTCCGACATTATCAGCGAAGTCCTAAAAGAGGCAGGCGAGCCACTGCACCGCGACGAAATCGTCCAGCGTGTGCTTAAGAGCCGCTTTGTGAAAGAAACTACCATCTTGCTAAACCTACAGAGCAAGCCCCAGTTTAAGCGCGTCGCCAAAGCCACCTACGAACTCGCCAAATAACACCCCTCAAAACCCACTATGGCGTCCGAAGACTACAAACATACCGTAAAGTTGACTCGTACCCTGAAGGGCAGAAGTCTGAAAGCCGCCACAATATACCATCGGTCACTTGGTACTCACGCACGTATTGGGCTTAACCTTTTGGATTTAATAGACGAAAATAGGCATAGGGAATTTTGCTGTTGAAAATTCGGGCGAAGCTGAAATAACTCTCGCAAGCACACGAGGCGGGGCAAACTTTGTCGTGCCAAACCATTGCCTAGAAGATATGTGAACGTTTTACGAACATAGAAACTGTTCATAAATAAGCAAAACAAAATACGAACACTAGTGAAACAAGCACCTATGTAGGCTGGCATGTCCAAATGATCAACAGTGCCTAAAATCACACAAGTAGTGCAGGGCATAAGAATTTTTGAAACGTGCAGTACGGCAGGGCGACAAAATCCGATGAGCTGATGCCAGTAGAGCATGCCTATTTGCATTGTGACCATACGTCGCACAATGTATATTTTGCGACTCTAATATTGGGTTAGTAGTTGAATACTGATACCCCTCTTGCAGGGGAGTTTTAGCGCTTTAGCTCATATAATGCATTACTTTCCTTGTTTTACATAAATATAATTCGCATGTATGCTCACGCTATACCGGCCCTGCGATATTGCTAGCACAATGGCGCTTGCGTCCCCAAGCCGTAGCGTTTGACTTTCAAAGCAAACGCTATTCAGGTATTTGACTTATCCACAGCAATGTCGTGAAAACATTTGCTTTTTCACGCTTTTCATATTTTATATATACTTCCCCTTTTTCCGCCCCACTGCCCTATAATTTGACAATCACTACGCAATATAGTTTTTTATGTATATTTACGAAACAGTGTATATCTACCAGACGCGAACGTTTTGCGAACAGCAGGAGGGACGTAGGGAGGCGTTACTTATAATACACACGTCCTGGCACACGTACGTCAAGGTAACTGCTGGGCGCACTACTTGCCAGTTGCTGCAAACTCGCCACTGCTGCCCCGCTTTGGGTCAGGGCATCGGCAGCTAAGTTATAGCGCAATAGGTACTGCTGCCCTTCTAAGCGGGCATCAAGCTCGTAGGGGCTATTTGCCGGCAACACAAACGTACTAAGCGTTAGATGGGCCGCACTTAGCTGGTAGGCGGTCGTTTGCATAAAGGCAACCGTACTGCCGGGCAGGAACTGCCTACCGGGATGTGGCCTTGTGCCGGATTGATCTAACACCTGGGGCACTCCGCTGGGCAAAGATTGCAGTTTCGCCAAAACAACACCGGAGGAGTTGAGCGCATAATTGCCATTTGTTGTCTGAAGTACTACGCTTGGCTGGGCGGCTTCAATGTACAAAATCGGCCGGCTGCTCACCAGTGCCGTGCCAAAGCTTACAGTTCGCAATTCCGGAAACTGCGCTTTGAGCGCAGATGCGTTGCTATGCAGGTTTGCCGTCAGCTTGTTGCGGTTTGTGAGGCTACTCCCCAGCAATTTGTGGGCCGCCGTAGCATATACGGACGGAGCCTGCAGATAGTGGCTGGTGGTAGCATTTTGACCGTACACTACCACTTTGGGCAAAGTAGTTAGCGTCATAACCTTTACAATACTGGCGACAGCAACAGCCAGCAAAATCCACAGTGGCAGCTGCGATTTCCACCGTATGGACCCCTGTTTTTGTACACTTGGCGTGTCGCCTCCCCGGTCCATTAGCCGGGTAGTCGGAGCATCGGACTGGCGAGCAGTGTAGTACGAAAAAGTTGGGCTTTTAGCGGCTCCCCTGGCCTGTCTACCCACTCTCCCCTGCTCCGGCAGATTTTTATTTTTTTGTAGCCACATCCAAAGTCCCACCTGCAATATCTGTAATGGTTCGGGCCAGCTTTTTGGCCGCATTGGGCTGAGCGTACTCCGTAATAGCCCGTGCAAGTTTAGTACGGGCGGCAGTATCTTCCAGAAGCTTCCCTACCGTGCGGCCGAGCCGCTCGGGTTGCTCCACTTGGTCTTCAGTAAGCTGTGCAATAGCACCGCGTTCGGCCAGCGCCTGAGCGTTTTTAACATTCCAGCCGAGCTGTTTCGAAGGCACAATAAGGCAGGCCAAGCCTTGCACAGCAAATTCGGCTAAATTAGTAGCGCCACCTCTGGCAATAACGACATCAGCCGCTCCGCTGTAGCGGTACAAATCACTTACAAAACCATGTACCTGTACGCGCTCTCGGGCCGCTCCCAGTTGCAAAGCGTCGTAGGCGGTTACTGTTTCTGTTTCGAGCGCACGCCCAGCTACATGCACAATCGCCAAACTAGGAAAGGTTGCCAACAAATAACGCGCATTGGCAGCCATAGCTTGGTTTAGCACCCGCGCCCCATTACCGCCACCGGTCACAAAAATGATATAGGTATAGGTAAGGCCCAGCTGCTTACGGTAGTGCCGCCGCCGCTCATCGGTTACGGGCACATACTCGGCGCCCACGGGCACGCCCACCACAACTGTTTTGCTGGCTGGGTACGGATACAGCTCCTTGGGAAGTGCCACGGCATGCAGACGAGCCCAGCGAGCTATCAGCCGGTTCGCTAGGCTAGGCGTGCTGTCTGAATCGTGCGTCAGGTATGGAATACCATTTAGCTTGCCACCGAGCGCCACCGGTACACTTACAAAGCCGCCCCGCGTAAAGATTACATCTGGCCGCACACGGCGTAGCAGCCAAAAGCTCTGCCATAAACCAGCCAGCACTCGAAAGAGGTCACGGATGTTGAGCAGTTGCGTCCGTACATGAAATAGCTGTGACCAGCCTTCGTCGGAGTAGCGCCGGAGTTTGCCAGCCCACACCGTAAACACCTGGTCGATGTTGGGGTCGTGCGCCGGAATGTCCGACAACCTGTCGCCGCGCTGGCCGATGTACACTATTTCGCACGTTGGCTCGATCCGCTTCAGCTCATGCGCCACCGCCAGAATGGGCGTAATATGGCCGCCCGAACCACCGCCGGTAACGACAATCTTCACAGCGTACCTCCTTTGTAGTCAGTAGCCCGTCTAACAGGTACGCTCGCCGGATCACGCAGCGTGCTGGTTGCGCGCTGCCCTTTGCCCCGCACGACGTTACGAATACCAAAGCTGGTGTAGTGCGATATCTGAAATACCAGACCCAACGCCGCACCCACAAACAACACACTGGTGCCACCATAGCTTACCAGCGGCAAGGTAATCCCCTTCAGGGGCAGCAGGCCTATCATGGCCCCAATGTTAATAATGGTCTGGGTACTCAGCCAGGCCAGCACGCCGGTGGCGATTAACTTGCTAAACATATCCATTGTACTTTCCACTATTACCCGCAGGCGGGCAAAAAGGGCTACAAACAGCCCCAGCAGCGCCATCACCCCAATAAATCCGAACTTCTCGGCATAAATAGCAAAAATAGAGTCATTTTGCGCCTCTGGCAGATAGCCGTAAGCCTGCACACTGCGCCCCAGCCCCAACCCGCTTATACCCCCCGAACCGACGGCAATCAACGCCTGACACGCCTGATAGCCGGTAGTCAGGCAGTTATTGGCCGGATGCAAGTAGGTTAATAAGCGTTCCCGGCGATACGGTATGGCCGACACCGCTAGCACCGTGCCAATGCCGACGATAGCAACAATGGTCAGTACCTTACGCACCGGCAGGCCGGCTATAAACGCCATGGCGCCCATCACGGCTACGATTACCCCTGTAGAACCAAGGTCACTCTGCACGCCAGCTACCACGACACCAGTGATCCCCAGCACTATTAGTAGTGGCTGCAACGTCAGCTTACTATCCGCTAGCGTCCCGGCTTTGTGGCGCGCGGCCAAGAAACTACTAAGCCATATGAGCAGTGAAAACTTTAGTATTTCGACCGACTGCAACGAAAGGCCCCCCAAGCGTATCCAGCGGTGAGCCGGATACTGCGCTACAACCGGCGTTACCAGGGCTACCAGCGTCCCCAAAGCAGCTACAACCAACAGCGGCGTCTGCCAGCGCTGCCAGGTACGCAGTGGTACGCGCGCCGTCACAAAAAACGCAACCGCGCTCAGGGCTATCGCTAGCAACTGACGGCTGACATAGTGTGAACCAGAGCTGCCTTTGGTAGCGCTCAGTGCCGGGCTAATCGCATAGACCACGGTCAGACCAACTACTATCAAAAATAGGGCGATAACGACCAGCCAGTAATCGGGCCGGTGGCGGCGTACCGATTGTAAATCTGTGTTTTGCGCTGCCCTATTCACCGGCAGGTTCATGCATACCACCCGTACACAAACAAGACGAGGCCTAACAGCCCGGCTACTTGCCCGACGACCCAGAATCGCATGGTGACTTTGGTTTCGGGCCAGCCAATGGCCTCAAAGTGATGGTGCACCGGCGAGACGCGGAACAGTCGTTTGCCATTACGTAACTTCTTGGACGTAATTTGCAAAATGACCGAACCGGCCTCGGCCACAAAAACGATGCCAATAATCGGCAGTAGTAGCACCGTGTCGGTCTGCATAGCCACTACACCCAGCGCTGTACCGAGCGCAAAAGAACCGACATCACCCATGAAAAAACGCGCCGGAAAGACATTGAACCACGTATAGCTTAGTAGCGCCCCAACCAGTGTCAGACAAAAGACAGCCACCCCATAACGGTGCTCCAGCGCCGCAATTATCGCATAAACAGCAAAGGCCGTCGCTGTTAGGCCACCAGCCAGGCCATCAAGTCCATCGCTAATATTAACCGCGTTGGCGGTGGATACTACAACCAGCACAAAGAGTGGCACAATCAGCCACCCAATGTACAAACTGCCGTGTATACCTGGCCAGTGAATAGAGCTAACCCCCAGTTTGCTATAGAAGAACCATCCGCCTACCAGTGCCACCAGAATTATCAGTAGCAGCTTAAGCCGCGATGGCAGTCCGGCTACTCCCTTGCCATTGCTGTGAATGTTAATAATATCGTCTATCAGACCGACTATAGCTGCTCCTACAAACGCCGCTAACGGCAACCAGGTTTGCGATCGGCTTAGGTTGCTCGTAAGCGTTATGATGCTGACTGCAACAATAAAAATAACGCCAGCCATCGTCGGAATGTGACGTTTGTGTTTTTCGGCGTGCAAGGCATTAAAAACGGTCGCCGGCTGGCCGTTTAGCGAAAGCTCGCGCGGTCGTTTCCAGAGCTGTAAACGGTATGCCACCGTGGTGTACAACGGTGTTAGTGCCATTGAAAGCACAAAACCGGCCACCGCCATTAAAAGCATACGGAGAAGCGAGTGCGAGCTAAGAGTTATGGTTAAAAAATTGTTCATATTTTGATTATTTACGTCTACGTACAGTATACCTTAGCGACTCCTTGGCGTCACTCCAAAATTATTTACGAGCATATGGGCGATATCGGCAAACAGTGGCTGGCCCGTGCCCGCCCCAGCAAAGCCATTGAATTTATGGGGCTCAATGTTGTACACAACAATGGCATACTGCGGGCTATCACCGCCAACAAACCCCATGTACGTTCCATTGAACGCATCAGTCCGGTAGCTGCCCAGCGGGCTGGCAATTTCGGCCGTGCCGGTCTTACCGCCCACGCTGTAGTTATCTCCGAAGTTGAGGTAGCCGTAACCTTCACGGATGTGGTTGGTATTGTTTTGTTCCAGCAGCGACACCATATCTGCGCTGACCCGCTTCGAAACTACATCGGTTTTAACCGCTTTTGGAGCAGTGGTTGTAACCTTACCACTGCCATCCGTGGTCTGCTCCACCAGATATGGCTGGTAATAGGTACCGCCATTTACGATGGCCGACAGTCCAGCCCCAATTTGCAAGGCTGTAGCCGAGTAGGCTTGGCCAAACGACATGTTGGCGTAGGTCAGGTTAATCCCTGCCCCGTTATCGCTCGGTTTGGGTAAGTAGCCGCCAGCTTCATACCCCTGCTCTACTCCGGTGGCCTGGCCGAACATATAGTGATTGCGGAAATAATCGTACAGGCTTGCGCGGGCCACACTATTTACCTGTCCACCGCCCATTTGCATTAGCATCCAGGTTGCACCAGTGTTCAGCGACTTATCGAGCGTCGATACTATAGTCTGCGTACCGGTACTGTGGTCCTCCTCGACATCAGCAACCCTTTGGCCGTCTATCGACCAGCTACCAGGATCATAAAAACTACTGGTAGGTGTTATGGAGCCCTTTTGCAGCGCCGCGGCCGTGGTAAATATTTTGGTAATCGAACCCGGTTCAATGGGGTTCGTCACCGTGCCGTTCAAAAACAGGCCGGCGTCATTCACTCCTTGGTAATTTGCCGGGTCGTAGCTGGGATAATTAGCCATCGCCTTTACCGCGCCGGTGTGCACGTCCAGCACCACGGCACTAACAGTTTTAGATTGATTCTTTTCTTGGGCAGCCTTGAGTAATTTTTCTAACCCCGCTTGCATGCCAAGGTCTACCGTGAGCCCAACGTCCGTGCCGCCCACCGGCTGGGTCGAAAGGTTTTTGCTGTTTGCGGCCAGCGGCACGCCATTGATATCCGTTACGGCCTTTAGCTGCCCCGGTGTACCACTGAGAGATTTATTAAGGCTTTCTTCTAACCCATATTCACCTTTGCCTTCATCATTTACAAAACCGAGCACTTGGGCGGCCAGTGTCCCTTGCGGGTAGGTCCGGTAATCTTGCTCCAGCGTCCCCACCCCTGGCAGCTTGAGGGCTAGCAGCTTGCTGTTTTGGTCGGCATTCAACTTCTTTTTTAGCACCACATAACGCGTATCTTTCACCATCAGCTTTTTCTGGATGTCACTAACCTGGCCACCAACTATCGGCTGCAGCTTTGCGGCCGCCTTCTCGGCGTCCTTAACGACGGTCGGGTCGGCATACACTATGTACAGTTTCTGGTTCAACACTAGCGGTACAGAGCCATCACCCAGGTGAGCGCTTATTACTCCCCGCTCCGCCGGCACAACATACTGCTTTAGCTGGTCGCTTTGAGCCGCCTTTTTGTAATAATCGTAGCGCACCACCTGCAAGTAAAACAGCCGCACAGCGAACAGCCCGAACACTACCAACAGTAGTGCATACCATATGCGTACCCGCTGCGTAGTATCCGCTACTAAGACGTTTGTTTGCTGATTCATTACATTCATTATACCGTAAGCGCTTCAGACTGAAGACTCCCAGAAAGGGAGTAGTTGAAATAATCTTATACTTTTGTTTTAATTCGCTACGCTGCCACTTGGCGTCGCCGGTGCCATACTAGCGGCCTGTTGACTGCTAGCTACGCGGTCGAGTGACTGCAAGCGCGCCGAAGCAACACTCAGGTCCTCGTGCTGCTGACGCAACTTGGATTGCTCGGTACTAAGTGCATTAATGGAATAACCGTACGCATTGGTCTTGGTGACTTGCGTCAAATACAGCAGCCCGAGCAAACAAGCCAACACAATCAAAACGATGGTGTTGCTAATAGGCCCCAGGCGCGTATCGGCCACCTTGAAACTGACGGAATTATGTCCGCGCGATAAATTCTGCTGGCGGCACATGGCCACCGCTGAGGAATATGTCATATAGTTAGTCTTTTTTGTTTTTATGTTTTGGATTGGTCCCCGGTTGCCCGGGGACCAAAGCTGCTTTCCTACCTAGCGCACTGTGACGTGTACTTTGTAGGCGCGGGAATTGCTTTTGATGCGGATTGGCATGTGCTTTTCCCTTTCATTTTATTTATTTTTCACTGCCGCTCGGAACTTGGCGCTCCGGGCACGCGGATTAAAAACTACTTCATTGGTATCGGCCCTTACAGGACTTTTGGTAAGTAGACGCAGGTCGGCATCATAGCGGTCTCCCGCCACTTCCCGCAGAGCTTGTTTAACCAAACGGTCTTCTAAGCTGTGGAAGCTGATGATTCCCAGCCGTCCCCCTGGCGCAAGCAGTTCGGCCCATAACGGCAAACTTGCCTTCAGGAGTCCCAGTTCGTCATTGACGGCTATCCGTATGGCCTGGAACGTCCGAGTTGCCGGGTGCGTCTTACTGCCTTTCGGCATGACTGATTTGATGACTTCTGCAAGTTGATCGGTGGTCTCGAGCGGCCGATGAGCCACAATGGCTTCGGCAATTCTGCGGGCCCGGGGTTCTTCACCATATTGCTTGATGATGCGTGTAAGCTCATCTACAGCGTAGGTGTTTACCACGGTGCTCGCGTCTAACGTTGCCGTTTGGTCCATTCGCATATCGAGCGGACCGGACTGGCTAAACGCAAAACCACGGCTTGCAGTGTCCAGGTGAGGCGATGAAAGCCCCAAGTCTGCCAAAATAATATCGTACTGCTTCCCTGCTGCCAGCAAAGTTTGGCTGGCGCTTAGGAAATCACCGTGTACCAGCTGCGCTCCTCTAGCAGCTAGCGGCGCTAAGGCCGTAATGGCATTTGCGTCACGGTCGACAAGCGTCGCATGCTGCGGTGCATTGGTGAGTTCCAGCACTGCACTCGCGTGGCCGCCGTAGCCTGCCGTTAAGTCCAGGTATGATTCCCCGGGCCGTGGTCTCAGGTACTGCAGCACTGCTTCTAGCAGAACTGGTAGGTGTACGTTTTGACTTTTTTGGTGCATATCGCACTACTATAAGGCACTTTGAGGAACTATGTCCTCTTTTTATGTTTGTTTTGGTGTTTGTTTTGGTGTAGTCGCATAGATTTATAGTCTTATTGTCTTATAGATTTGCTATCAGACTTTCCGACTGGTACTTATCCGACCATGTTTGACAAGGTCACCTATTCAGCAGTCAACTGTTTGTTTTTTGGTTGTTTTTGTTTTTGTTTACCCTGACCGAAGTCAGAGTGTTTGTTCCCGGAAGCGTCGTAGTGAAAGTAAAGGTGTTTAGTTTGAGTAAACGAGACTCGAACGAACGAGTCTGTGATACTTTCGACCTCTCCCGGAAAAGTGAGAGACTTATGTGTGAGGTGGAGTTTTGGGAGGTGTTTTAGGTAAAGTACGAAGGTTTTTATTGCGGTGCCTTCTCTAGTCCGCATGTTGACTGCCGAATAGCTAACCTCGGGCTTATGAGACAACCATTTTATGGTTTTCTCATCGCGCCGGCAAAATGGTTCACATTTTGTCGGGTTGCTCTTTCCGGCCTGACACCGGTTGAGTGCTTATTCGTATTCTTGCCTAATTGTTAAGGTACACTGAACGGACAATGGAAGTTAATCTGCCATAAGCCGCCAATACTTTCCAACCCGTACACAGGTAACGCTTTTGTCGATGCGTGCGTAGTCTAGTAGGTGTTGTTCTAGGGTTATTCGCCCCTGCTTGGTGTCCATTTCGCTTTCAATTTTGCCCGTCCGAAACTGGACGTTGATGTCGGCGACCGCTTCGTCCAAGATGCTACCTTTGAGCTGAGGCTCAACGTCGTCATCCCAAACGTGCTTGGGGTACACATGCAGATAGGTTTTAAAGCCCTGGGTTACGATTACCCCGCTCGCAAATTCGCTTCGAAGTTCAGTCGGTATGGTTAACCGCCGCTTGTCGTCTAGTTTGCGTTTGAAGTAGTCCACCGAATGCTACTATCCTTGGTTGGTTAAGTTACTTAAAGTGAGTTTTTGTTTTTGTTTTGTGAGTGGTTAGTAGCTCTTTGCTGCTACCCACAATTACCCACTGCCATCAGCATACTACCCACACCTACCCACACACAAGTACTTTTATCACCAAATGGCGGTGTTTCTCACACCACTTATCCACAGATCCCCTTTCGCAAACAAAAAGCGCTACTGCTAGCGCCTTTTAAAAGTGTGCATACACTACGCGCGTGCGGTAAACTGGAATCTTCTCTATTGGCCGGGGCTTCTTACGATTTGACCCGTTTCTGAGACGATAACGCAAAGTTTGGGAAAATCTACATCCGCTTCTGCGCTTACATGTTCTGGAAAGTTACTGCCTATACCAGGGTGATTCACATTTGCTGCCGTGATGTCTTTAAGATACGTTTGCGCCACTGCAGGAATATTCGTTTTTTTTGCTGCAACATGCGCATTTTCAGCTGCCAACGAAACTCGACCTAAGGCCTTGCCCAACACGCCGGTAGTGTCAATTTTGCTAGTAATCTCTTGAGCACAGCCAATGCGTTCGGTTGGCGAGGAAAGACCGCTGCATGCACTTGCTCCCCCAGCGAAAATTAGTGAAGCACCAATTACTGCCCTACCACGAGATAATCTTGATAAATCTGTAAACATAATGGTTTACAATACACTATAGTACGATTGTTGTCAATTCTATTTGCCGCTAAGGCTGGCTTGGCGAATGCCTACATTAAGAATAATGGGGCTGTGCCCTGTTTCGGCGTCGCGGAGGTGTACCGAATCCATCACTGCTATATGGAGTGGGACAGTGCCCTGCAGGGCACGTATCATTTCCCCGCTAGATTTAAAGCTTGTTAGCAAAATGGCTGCAATTGCCACAAACATACTGACGTGCCAGTGGACTGGATGCAAATTCCGGTGTAATGTTTTTGATTTCATGTTGTTTGGTTTGTCCCCTGCGTTTCACCTTTGCGGCAGTCCGTTACCAGATTGGGGCTAAGTGTGAAACGCAGGAGGATTTTTGTTTTGGTGTTTCTTCGTTGGGTTTTAGACCGTCGAAGATATTTGCACTATTTGTTTTAAAATAGTAAGTACATAGTAGCAAAACATTAGCGTTTTGTCAATATCATGTCGCTACTTATTTACAATTCTCTTTTGTGTATCGTAATATTTGCCGTTCAAGAGCTCAAATATACCTTCGTGTACCTTAAGTTACACAAATCAACAGATATAATAGTCAGGCCTTATGCTTCCCTATGCTGCCTTGTCATTCCCGCGTACGCGGGAACCCATCCCCACGTTTCCTCATCCCGAACTAGCTTCAGGACCTGGGATGTTCTCCACCCAGTTTCACCTCTTGTCTCATTGTCTGTCCTTCTTGCTGTTACTTTGGCTGTTAAAACCTAGAACCCATTACTATTTCCTAATTTCTGATTGCTGGTTTCTGCTTGGCCGGGAATTCGATACTTCGGGTGTCGGGGTGCGGCACTGCGGGGTTCGGATGTCGGTGGGCTTCATGCCTCCAAGACGAACGGTTCGCCGTCTACGGCTTTAACAAATGATATCCCCTTCTCTGCGAAAGTGCTTTCCATGTCATCGTACATACGAGCGCGAGCCTCGTTACTCCAATGCCAGTCGTGAATCGGGATGATGTATTTGGGTTTGAGCTCTAGGCCCAGCTTAACAGCGGTGTTTGGCGAGCCCCATGGCGCTTGGACGGGGAGTGCCAAGATCGTCTTTGATTCTGAAAAACTGTGGCTGTCACCGGGGTGGCTCAGAGCGCCCAGATAATGGACGCCTATTTCTTGTGGCGGGTCGTACGGATAGAACGGGCGTATAGCTTCGTGCGGGCTATCGAAAAAGACTATGCCTTCACTGGCCTCGCTGGTGGCGACGATGCTTTCGTTAGAAAGCTGCTCGACCACTTCGGCTGGTGTGGTGATGCGAACATTGGGAAATTTGGCAACAAGCTTCCTTATAACTTCTAGGTCAAGGTGGTCTGCATGGTTGTGAGTGATGATAATATCGTCCAAAAATTGCAGACCTTCGACATTGACTTCGCTCATAACGCCGGGGTCAAACAGCGCGGTGCGATTGACGGGCGCCGGCATCTCCACCAGCAAACACGAATGGCCAAGTTTGGTAATCTTCATACTGTTCCCCTTTTACAGTAGAACTATACTGGTCTGTGCCGAGCAGAACAGTGAAAATACCGACCAATTACGGTTGTTTACGCTAGGCTTTGGGTTTGCGCTTGAAGTCGTGGTAGGCCAACTCACGGCGGTGGGCGTCTATGCCCTCTATGTACTCGCCGAAGTCCTTGAGGAGTGTAGAGTAACGCCGGTTGGGGGTAAGGATTTTGAGCAATTTGTGCTGCTCTGCCAGGTATTCTATCAGGCCAAAAAAGTCGCCATCGCCGCTGACAATGACTGCTTTCTCGTAGTTGTGCAGTTCTTTCATGGCGTGGAGCACCAGGTCGGCGTCTATATTGCCCTTTACCGTCGGCTTTTGGGCGTCGCGCTCGGCATCGGTTTGGCCCTCGACCTCCACGGCCTTGATTTCGGTGGTCGGCTTAAGCACCACCAGATAGCCGTGATCGTGCATGAGCTCGTACAAGCTTTCATTTTCGAGCATGTAGCCAATAAACATATAGGCGTGGGTGACGCCGTACTCTTCCTCGAGCCACTTGCGGAACTTGCGCCAGTCCATTTTCCAGCCAATCTTCTGCACGCCTAGGTTCAGATTCTGGCTATCTATAAAGGCATAGTTGTTAGGCCTACGCGACACTTCTTGCTTGGGCTGTCTCTGTTTTTGGGGGCGATTTGGCCTATCCATACTTTAATAGTAGCATGTCATAGACAGTAAGCGGTACGAGTTTTGCGGCCCACCCTTGCTACTTGTTACTTTCTGCTTGCTACCAAAATTTTCAGGATTTCGTCGCCGTATTTGTCGAGTTTGTTCTGGCCGAAGCCTTTAACCCCCAAGAGCGCTTGAGCCGTTTGAGGTTTGCGGCGCGCTAATTCCTCGAGCAGCGTGTTGTGGGCGATTATAAAGGCCGAGACTTTGTCGGCGCGGGCTCGTCCGGCCCGCCAGCGCTTTAGCTGTTCAAATGTTTCTAAATCATAGGGGGCCGGTACGTCTACCGTGCCCTGCGCCTTTTTTGCTTCGGGTTCAGCATCTTCGGTAATGTTTGCTAAGGCTTCGGAAGCACTGCGCAAGTCAACGTCGAAGGCAAAAATGAGCGGATGCATAGAGAGTGCCATTTGGTTTATGCCTGCTAGATAAACACCGTCCATACTACGCACGCGACTTAGAGCGACGTAGCCCATACCGGGAGTGAAGCTGCGACTGAGGTCTATTTCGGCTGCGTCCAGGCTCATGCCCTGGCTCTTATGGATAGTAATGGCCCAAGCCAGGCGCAGCGGTAGCTGGGCAACTTCGGCACGGGTGCGACCGTCTTCTTCAAGCTTCCAACTGTGGCGCTCGACCTTGATTTCGCGGCCGCTAGGCAGCAGTACTAACGGCACATCGTCAGCGAAATCGACCACTTTGCCACGCGTGCCGTTTACAAAGCCAGCTGCGAAATTGTTGGCTACAAACATTACTTCGGCGCCTATTTTGAGTTCCAGCTGCTCTGGTGCAAGCACGCTTTTTACCAACGTTTCGATCTTGACAGCCTGGCCGTTTGTTTGCATAGTGTAGCGTTTGGCATCGCGATCAATTTCTTTTAGGTGGCGCTGGTTAATGGTGTCGACATCGACATTATGGCTATACAGGCGCGTAACCACCAGGTTATCCGGACGCTGTTCGCGCAGGCGCTCCTGCAGGGCGGCTTCATGTAGTTCGTTTACGTCGCCACTGCGCATCGCTTCCAACAGGTCTAGCAGTTCGTCGCCGACTTGGCGGTGCTGTTCGGTAAGGTAGCATATTTTCGGATCGAGCTCGGCCCAAGATTGGCTCAGATGGGCAAAATCTACCTCCATACTGCCCCGCGTAATCGGTGGCAGTTGGAACAGGTCGCCGACAAGTACGACTTGCAGACCGCCAAAAGGTTTGTCACTTTTGCGAAGCAGCTTGGCAACGTCGTTTACCATATTGAGCCGCTGGCCGTGCAGCATCGAAACTTCGTCTACAACGAGCACATCGGCCGCATTGTAACGTTTGATGAGCTTGTCGGTAGTCTTAAGCCGTTCGTAGTCCCACTCGGTCAGAAGATCTTTGATGCCCAGGCCACTCCAGCTGTGGATAGTCGTGCCGCCGATGTGTGTGGCGGCGATGCCGGTGCTAGCCGTAACAGCCACATTCTTCCCTGCCCGCGTGGCGCGGCGGATGAATTCATTTAGCACGTAGGTTTTACCCGCGCCGGGCGCGCCCGTTAGGAACACACTGTTTCCTTCGAGCATAATTTTTAGAGCTTGTGCCTGTCTCATCTGTCCTCCTTACGACTATGCGTTTTCAACGTTATACTCCTACAGGCATGTAGTACACTCATAATAAACCCGCCCTTCAAATCCTGTCTGTTGTGATTTTACCAAAGGTTTATACTAGCCCATATGAAAAGAGTCGTTCTTATTCACGGTAATGGCGGTGGAAGTGGAAAAGATAATTGGTTTCCCTGGCTTAGAGTTGAGCTCGAGAAAGCAGGTATTATGTGCGAAACACCTGATATGCCAGACCCAGTTGAAGCAAAAGCCAACATTTGGTTACCCTACATAAAAAATGAGCTGCATGCGAATGAAAACACGATTTTGGTTGGTCATTCTTCAGGAGCGATTGCTACTATGCGTTACGCAGAAACACATAAAATTGGCGGCTCGGTGCTTATCGGGGCCTACTGTACTGACCTGGGCTACGAAGATGAAAAGGCAGCCGGATACTTCGACAAACCGTGGGGCTGGAAAGCCATAAAGGCTAACCAGCCATGGATTATCATATTCGCATCTCCTAATGACCCCTATATCAATATTTCTGAACCACAACTAATTCGAGATGAACTAAGTGCGGAATACCATGAGCTCGAGGGTCAGGGCCATTTCGGAGGCACCGGACCACGGGAAAAACTTGAGTTCCCAGAACTGCTAACAGCTCTAAAAGAAAAGCTTGGAATATCTTAGCTTCGTGCAAAATATATGAGGGTTAAACTCCCACGGGCGGCAGCATCATGTCTTCGTCGGAGTCGGGTCTGAGCAGGCGCTTTTTAATTATTTCGTAGCGCTCCCCCGTGACCGGGCTTTCCATGTAGTCGTCGTTCATAAGGTTTATGAACTTAGTTATATCCTTCTCGTCCATAATGATGATTGCGCCGCTGTCATCTGGCATAACGCCTAGATCCAGGTCTTCGCTTTGCGTCAGGATTTGCTCCTGAGTTACCTTGCCGACCTCAAGTTTTTGCAGTTTTTTTACCAGCGCTTTTTTGTCTTTGACTAGGTTCTGAATGTTCATGCCTTCGCCAAAACTCAGGCGGTAGTGCTCTTCTATCTCGCGGATTTTGCTTTCGGCAATAGCCTGCTCTTTGGCATCGTAGCCAAACAGACTTTTGAGCTTCGGCTGGCTAAAAACGTATAGGTCTTGGTCTAACACCAACAGCTGCGGGTCGCTGGGGAGCCTAAGTGCAGCGTCGGCGTCAAATGGTATGAACTTATCGCCACGCAGCATCCAGCCGGTCTGGCCTTTCATCACCTGGTTTTTAGGCAGTACTTTGGCGACGTAGAATGGCTTTGACATTTCACTGTGGCTCACCCGTGCCAACACGCCTTTCATGTGGTTTATGTCGTGTTCGCTTTCTTTGAACTGGACGATTTCGTGCTCCTGAGTTTTGAGCCAGCCAAGTGTTTCGCGAAGCTTTTCGACCCGGTGTACCTGGGTATGCTGCAGCACGTGCTCTTCGGCTTCGGCTTCTTCGAAACCACGTACTATTAGGCCTTTATCTATCCCCTCCAGAACGTACTCCAACATTTCGTCCACAAATAATGGTTCGAGCTGTTTTTTGAGGCCTTCTGACAAATTAGTCTTATACAATACGTAATTTTTGCTAATGAAGAATAGCTCGACCTTTAGTTCATCTTTGTACTGCACGAGGTTATTGGCCCACGCGAAGACATCGGTTTCTTGATAATTGTCGGGGCTGTAGCCGTCGGCACGGACTATATCTGCATCAGTATTTGTATCCATAATTTGTTCAATTTCCAAGTTTAGTTTTATACATTCTTATGCATTTTACCGCGTTTCGCTCGCCTAATCTGCTGTAAAATTTGCCGTAGCGAAGATACAATCCACTATTGTAGCCTGTAAAGCCTCAAGATCGAGCGGAGCCACACTCCCCATGCCCAGGCTAGCTTCAAGCTCTTGGGTACTATCGACGTCCGTGCCTTCGACGGCAGTTTCACCTCCGAGAAAATATTCGAGATCCCGCATAGCACAATAAACCATTTGGTTATCCCATTCAAAGTAGTAAGTGGACCGCACTCCCAGCTGGGGGTCGGCATTGGCCACGTACGTAGCGTCGGACAAAATGAGATTCCAGGTCTTTTCGTTCAGCTTATCGAGATCTGCCATCATCACGTCCACACACAGGGGACGACCACCTACGCCATTTTCTGGTGTATCAACCAGCTCCGCTAAAGGTCCCAATTTGTAGCCTGTGGTGAGCCTTTCTCCGGCTCCGGTGGCACGGGCGGCCGTAATGCAAAGAGCGGCTAAATGCGATAGTTCGCCAGGCGCTATAACGATGTGTTCGGACGTCTGTTCATTGCCCCTTGCAGTCATAGAAAAATTATAACGCGCCGAGGCACTATTACAAACGGGCGCCGCGGCGAGCTTCGTTGGCCCAGTGATCGGCCAGCTCGTTGCCGTCGTGCCCCACGTGGGCTTTTATCCAAACCAGCTGGGCCTGGCTACGACGGAAGAGCGGGCAAACTTCCTGCACGATATCTAGGTTCTTGATTGCCCCGCCCTTCTTTTTCCAACCAGCCGCTTCCCACGCCAAGCTCCATTTGGTAATGACATTGATCCAGAATTCGCTGTCGGTCGTAATCTGACATGGTTCGCCCCCCGAGTGTTTAAGCGCTGCGATGATGGCGTAACCTTCCATACGGATGTTCGTAGTGTCGCCCGGCACAATGTCACCACCAAGCGCCACCGGCTTGCCGTCCAGAATCACGGCGAAGCCGCCCGGGCCCGGGTTTGGGCTGGCGCTGCCATCGGTGTAGTAGGTAGTCATCGGGTTAGCTCCTTCTGTATATAAACAAAATCCTGTTTAAGCTGCTCAATAATTTCTTTGTAGCCGTGTTTGTTTACATACTCCCATGCAGATTTGTAAGGTGCATTGTGGGCGACATGTTCCATATCCCTTTTAAGACGGCTGGGTTCTTGCAGCACATCTACGTAAATGTATTTGGATAAAGCATGGACGGGCACGTGAAACAGCGCTTTTAGCTCCAGCTCGCTTCCGAATAACTGCCGCCAATGTTCATCAAGCTTAATTGGCTTTTCGTTGCTTTCCATGGAGTAGACAGTATTGTCAGTTAGGAGCACGTGACAAAGTTCGTGCGTGAGCGCGTCTACGAACTGGTCCGGGGAATAGTGGTACGACATAATGAGGGGTGTGCTAATGGGCGGCAAATATGGCGCACAAGGGACATTTATGACCGCTTGGTAAAATTCCACGCCCAGCGCATCACACAAAGCGGGAAGGATTTTTGATTCGTGTTTAGCCCACTTAGCCCGGTAGTTTGCGGCAAATTCCTCGCAGTCTGCTTTTGAGGCAAGTGTTGAATTGTCGTCAGGGTGGAGTTTATCGAGCTCGGCCGATACCGTGTCGTACAGCAACCACGAAAAATAAATACGGATCTCCGGCGTTTTCATATGCCTAGTGTACCATTTGAATTCGTAGTAACGTATCAGTTCTGAAATACATTAATCCTGACAAGTCTAGATTTTACGGCTGTCGTAGGCCCAGTGCAACAGCGCCTGGCGCTGGCACGGGCGGCAAAGCTCGTCGCCTGGCTGGCACGCCGCGCGAATTTGGCCGATGTGGCGCGTCATGTTCCGCCAGCGGCGAATTTGGCGGGCGTCTTCGTCTGGTATCCGGCGGCCCAGGTAGTAGCGACAGTACCACTGGAACCAACCGCGCGGGTCTTCTGGGTATATCCAACCTTTGCTCTGCCACTCTCCGCGGCTCTGGCTTGCATCCACCTGGAAATAATTGAGTGATGGATTATGCGAATCACCCAGCTCGGCGCACACAAACCAGCTTGCAGGATATTCACCATGTTCACCTTCGAAGTAATGGCCGCCAAACACGCCCATTTCCAGCATCTCACGAGGCGTCAGCTGGGGTGCAAAATCGGGCGCAAAGTGTTTCCCCACTGGCTCACTAAGTGCGTAAGTATAATCTTGCAAGCTATCTTTGACATGAATGCGCTTAGTCATCTTCGACACCCCTTTTGCGTAATGTTTGACCCACCTTTTAATCGAGCCCAAAATAATGGAACAGGGTGTTCCCCCAACCTATTTCCTACACCAGGTCTTTAATGGGAGCGCCAGGCAAAAGCTCGGTAATACGGAAGTGCCCGTCTGATTCTTGGTTGGCCCTGATTTTATACTGCGAACGGAAATAATCGTTAGTTTCCTGCACGCGGTAGCGCAGGGTAACATAGCCATCTGGATGCTGCATGAGAATTGGGCCGGAATACAACAATTCCTGATGGGCTTGCCCTGGTGCCAGCATGCGCTGCAGCTGGCGATGAGTGCCCATGAGCTGCACGTCGTTAACGAACACCTGCTGGTGCGAATGGTTTAGAATATCGACATACAGATCACAACGTCCGGAATTGATTTGGCACTCAATGCGGCCGCAGTGCAGCTCGGGAATTTCTTTTGATGTGGGTTCTTGCTGCAAATCAGGCGGCGCTATCGGCTGAGCCGCTTGCTGCATGGGCGACATGCCTTGTTTTGCAACCTCATCTTCGGGCGTAAAGACTGGTTTGCCCGCGATTATCCTGCCAAGTGAGCCAAAAAATCCCATAGTTCCCTCCTACGTGACCGGTTCTTCCGGCACAACTAGCCACAAGATGATGTATAAGATTACGCCTGGCCCCATCAAAAGCAACGCAATGGCTAGCACCCGGACGATGACAGGGTCGATATTGAAGTATTTGGCCATGCCACCACACACCCCAGCGATGATGCGGATGTCTCGTGCGCGGTATAGCTGCCTATCCATACTTCCAGTATATCACTTGCTGCTGGGTATAGGCCCGGGAACAAACTGATGCCTTACTGGCCCCGCGGTATCTGAATCAATACATTTCTTGAGCGCTTTTTCATTAACCGGTTGTTCGCCGTTTGCTCGTACGTATAGTACCAAAGAGTGTGTGTCATCCTCTGCGGCGCTGACAATACCGACGCCGGCCGCCTGGACACAGTCGGCTAGATCTGTGAGGCGTGCGAGTGTTCGCCCAGTACGTGCATCCAAGGCAGGGTTGAGCCCAGCAATATTCTTGGCCGCGTTTCCGGCAGGCGATACTAGGCTGGACCAGTTTTCCAAACCACCAGCAGCATGATAGGCCGCATTCAACGCCCAGGCTGCCAGCGTCACCGCACCGAGACGTTTCGCCCCTACCCATACCGTTTCACGTACCGTTTCGTGCTGAACCATACCAAGCCCCCCGAATATTACGTAACATTCATTGTAGCACCAGCTTAGGGCCAAACGACAGTGCGAAAATAGTCATCAGCCGTTTCGGCTCGACGAATGCATTCCAAGCTGCCATCCGGGCGCAGCAGCACCTCGGCCGAACGGAGCATACCGTTGTAGTTAAAACCCATGGCGTGCCCGTGTGCCCCCGCATCGTGAATGACCACAATATCGCCCGGCTCTACATTCGGCAGCGCCCGATCTACCGCAAACTTGTCGTTGTTTTCGCACAGCGAACCCACCACGTCATATACCTTGCCTGCTTCATGGCCGTCTTTGCCCAAAATGGTTATATGGTGATACGCGCCGTACATACCAGGACGCATAAGATTGTGCATGGAGGCATCAAGTCCGACGTACGTCTTGTACTTTTGCATCACATAGCGCACCCGCGACACTAAGTAGCCGTGTGGCCCTGTCACAAACCGGCCATTTTCGGTCACTAGTTGTAGATCCCGGCCGCTTGTCCGTAGCACTTCTTGAACACCACTGGCTAGGGCCAAAATATCCAGCGGGGCTTCGCCTGGATGATAATTGACACCAAAACCGCCGCCTAAATTAATAAGGCTTATGTGCACCCCTGCTTCACGTTCGATGGTATTTACGGCCTCCAGCAATATCTGCGCCGTCTCCACGAAATAGCCCGCGCCCAGCTCGTTACTGGCAACCATGGTGTGCAAACCGAATTCTTGTATATTTTGGTCTTTTAGCTGCGCAAACGCCTGCACCAACTGATTGAGCGTCATGCCATACTTGGCATCTACCGGTACACCGATGATGTGATTCCCGCTTTTGAGCTCGCCAGGATTAAAACGCGCCGCCACACGCGTCAGCTTCCCGCCATTTAGCGCGGCGGCAAACACCGGCAACTGAGTAATGTCATCCAGATTTACGGTGGCATCGAGCGAAATTGCCAGCTCATAATCTTCCTGTGGGGTGTTGTTGCTGGTGTAAAAAATGTCGCTGCCGGGCACACCCAGACGCTGCGCCATCAGTAGTTCGGGGCGCGAGGAGCAATCGAGCCCCATGCCCTCTTCTAGTAGCACCTTAAGAATTGCCGGCGTCGGCGTGGCTTTGACGGCGAAATAATTTTTATACTCTTTTGCCCAACCAAAAGCCGTTTTGAGTTCCTGGGCCGTTCGCCGCATGCCAGCTTCATCGTACAGATACAACGGCGTACCGAACTCGGCTATGACTCTTTCGGCCACTTCTGCCTCAAACGGAAGATGCAAATCTTTTTTCATCGTTATAGTCTAGCATTTACAGAGTACGAAATCCTACAACTTTGCGCAAAAATCGGCCTACAATGCTAGGTAGTAAGCAAACGGAGGGACTGACATGGCAAAATTTGAAGTATACCCAAGCAAATCGGGCTACCGCTGGCGCCTTAAAGCCGGTAACGGCGAGGTGGTTGCGGCCGGTGAAGAATACAGCACCAAAGAGCACGCCAAAGATGGCTGCCTGGCTGTCCGCCGCGCAGCCAACGACGCCGATGTAGTCGAAGTCGATAAGTAACAGCGTTGTATTAAAAACTCATCCCGAGCTGCCTCACTTTCTCCCCTGTTAGAGGTTCGACCTCTTAAAACAACCTTTCACACATGGCTCACTCCATTGATCAAACTGTTCCCTAGATGGTACGCGAGTTCTTGTAGCGATCCATATCATAGGTGACACAAATCTCCGCGTGTATAATGCCCCTCTATTAAGGGCTGGCCTATACAGGGGTCTCTAGGGCCAATGCTCAATGAAATAGAGGAGGTTCGGACGTGTCAGGTACAATGCAAAACAAGGCTAAAGTATCGTTTCCAAAAGAGAAGATTAAGGTGCTCCTTCTGGAGAACATCAACCCGATTGCGGCTAGACTGTTTGAAAGTGAAGGCTTTCAAGTCGAGCAATTTGCAGGGGCACTGAGCGAAGATGAATTGATAAAAAAAATCGAAGATGTCTATATCTTGGGAATTCGCTCGAACACTATCATTACTCCCGCAGTACTTGAACACGCTAAACATCTGCTTGTTATGGGTGCATTTTGCATTGGCACAAATAAAATTGATCTTGTTTCGGCCGCCAGCCACGGCGTGGCAGTATTTAACGCTCCGTTCAGCAATACCCGCAGCGTCGTGGAATTGGCGCTGGCCAACATCATCGCTTTGAACCGCAAATTGACGGTCCGAAACAGCGAAATGCACGCCGGCATCTGGAACAAGTCTGCCTCGGGCTGTCATGAAATTCGCGGCAAACATCTTGGCATCATTGGGTATGGCAACATTGGTTCTCAGCTTTCTGTTGTAGCAGAGGCACTCGGCATGCAAGTTTGTTACTACGATATTGCCGACAAATTGGCGTTTGGCAATGCCCGGCACTGTGCAACTATGCAGGAGTTGCTTCAATGTTCGGATGTAGTTTCGGTGCATGTCGATGGCCGCAAAGAAAACGAAAATTTAATCGGCGAAACAGAATTTGCCGCCATGAAACCCGGTTCACTGTTTCTCAACCTTAGCCGAGGCATGGTTGTCGACACGGTGCCCCTGAAACGTCACCTTGAATCCGGGCACATCGCCGGTGCCGCCCTAGATGTATTTGCAACCGAGCCAAAAACCAAGGATGAGAAATTCGTTTCAGACTTGCAAGGTCAAACGAACGTTATTTTGACACCACACGTTGCTAGTGGCACCGAAGAATCACAAGTGAGCATTGGCAAATTTGTGGCCGGCAAACTCATTGACTTCATCAACACCGGACGAACCGCCATGAGCGTTAACCTGCCCGGTATGACACTGCCTCAGAACGATGGCTCGCACCGTCTCATTCATATCCACAAAAACGTCCCCGGAGTCTTGGCACACATCAACACCCTCCTCGCAGAAAACAGTGTAAATATCGACAGCCAGTACCTTGGGACAAACAACGAACTGGGCTGCGTTATAACTGACATAAATATTGACCACTCCGAACATATCGTGGAGCAGCTAAGAAACATGCCCGAAACAATACGTCTCAGGATCCTTTACTAATGACCACTTATTTAACACCCGGCCCTTCGCAAGTGCACCCAACACTGCGCGAGTACTTAGATGATGCCTGGGAGCAAGACATACCGTCTATTTCGCATCGTGGTAAGGCCTTTAGTGACATCTACCAACAGACCGAAACTGCGCTTCGACAGCTTATGGACATCCCGGCAGATTACCAAATATTATTCGTTGGTTCGGCCACTGAAGCCATGGAGCGAATTATGCAAAGCCTCGTTGCCAGCCGGAGCCATCATTTTGTAAGCGGCGCGTTTTCGAGCAAATGGCTGCAGATTGCCAAGCAGCTGGGCAAAAACCCTACCAGCACGATTACACCTGACGGCCACGCTTTTGCAGATCTCACCGCTCCTGAAGATACCGAACTAGTGTGCATCACCCATAACGAAACCAGTACCGGAGCACTATTCCCGGCCAAAGAGCTAGCTGTGCTAACGAGTTTGCCGCACCGACCATTGGTTGCACTGGATGTCGTTTCTTCGGCCCCGATGATTGAACTGCCTTGGACGGGACTCGATGCAGTCTTTTTTTCGGTGCAAAAAGCCTTTGGGCTGCCAGCCGGTTTGGGCGTGCTCATCGTGAGCCCGCGGGCATTGGCAGCCGCCCACAAGCACGAAGCCAACGGCCTGAGCCTTGGCAGTTACCACAGCTTGCCGCAACTTTCCGCATCTGCCCAAAAATTTCAAACACCCGCGACACCAAATGTCCTTAGCATTTATTTGCTGGGCCGCGTGGCTGCCGACATGGCCAAAAACATCAAACCTCTCCGCCGGAAAACACTAGAACGTGCCAATGCGCTCTATAAAACTCTGGAAGCCAGTGACTACGCCACGCCGTTCGTTTCGGATCCGCAGTGGCGTTCGCCAACTGTGGTCGTTGCCGAGATCACCGGCGGCAATAAGGCACTGTACGATTCGCTCGTACAAGCAGGTTTGGTGCCTGGTCAAGGTTATAAAGTGTACAAAGAAGCTCATGTGCGTATCGCCAATTTCCCTGCCGTAAACGACCACACATTCGAAACGCTTCTCCGCCACCTGCGTAACTTTACGCCCGACAAATAGACTGCTGGGTGTACTCTAAACTGCCGCCCTTTCTCCCCTATGAGAGGTTTGACCCCTAAACTCATGGCTGGCTGTCCGCCGCGCCACCGATACCGCCAACGTCATCAAAAAACCGATAGCTAAGGCGTATTTTCCAATGCCTCACGTATAAGAGATCCTATCGTACCCTTACCTTTAGCTGCAAGAATTATATTTCTTAGATCCTTAGAGGCGAGGCCAAATTTCAATGGGGTCCGTGAAGCCGGCCTACCACCTCCATTATTCATAGCCCTGCTCTCTTTTGCTAGGATGCCGATTTTTTCCAGCGTACGGGCAGTCTTCGTTACGGCAAGCGTAGCATTATTGTCATTGGCGAGGCTATCGTCTGCGCTTATCAAACGCAGTAGCTCACGAGGAGACTTAAACCAGCTAGTATGTGAGCCTGGCTGAATGAATGCCTCCAATATTGCCTCGGCAAGCTCTACGTCTAGATTCTGCTCAGTTCTCACAATTTCTTTGTTGGTGCGGCCTGACGTTCTACGGCTAGCCAATTCAGATGACTCTGCCTCTGCCTGATTGGCTGTTACCATTAGCTCGCCCTGCTCTCTGAAGGGGAACAGTTCGCCCTTTTCAGTTAACCAAGTTATGGCAGCGACAGCCTGGCCGCGGGGCGTACCTCCTTGTTCAAGAGTATTGATGAGTGCATTGCGCCGCACACTACCCGCCATGACAGCTGCAATTATTCCATCAGACAGCGGATCAACCTTGGCTTCTTGTTTTGGTTCTTCTTGAGAAATATCGCTTGCAGCACTGTAAGACCCGGGCGTTGGGGATTCGGTGGTTTGAGCCGTACTTCGTTTCCGAATTGGGGCAAAGACAAATCCAGTGGCTCTGCCAATCGTTAAGTCAGCCCACCTACCATCTATGCCATTTTGATCCAATACGTCATCCCGCAAATCAGGTTGATTTGCTATAAGCCAAGATCTTAGTTTCGGACCTTGAGGCACGCCCACAACTGAGTTCATTTCGAGATGTTTCTGAAGCTCACCCAGAGAGAATGGTATGCCGCTACGCAGGGCTACAAATCTCCGCACAATATCGTACGTTTCATTACCGTCAAATTCAATTGCTTGCTCCGGAAAAGATTCAGGCAACATATCTGTGACGATAGCTGCTGTGTCCACGATACGTCCGAGCGCTCGTGCTGCCTCACGTAGTCTCCCGGAAAGTATTTGGATAGCCTCCTCTGTGTCTTCTGTATCTGACGGCTGAAGCGCCCCATCGACAGCCGCTGCAGCAAGCAAATCAATGGCTGGGGTTAGTTCGGCAAGACCAGCATCTAACGTATCCGCGGCTGAAGCGGCAAAATCTAATAGGACTCTCAATTCCTCATCTTCGTACATAGAGTGCTATTATAACATTATCCGCTAATTAACAATGTGCCTCACAGTTTTTCTGGATTGTGGGCATTTCCATCAAAAGTGACGCTTTCCGAACAGTCAGAGTTTCTCACAGGTTAGTGGTGCGACCTCATAAACTTTTTTCGAGGATTTTCCAGAGTTCGGGAAGTTCGGTAAATTGTGCACCCAAGTGGCCACCACCCCTCACTACACCTAGCGGTGCGCCGAGTTGCTGGCTTACATATTCGGCCTGTTCAAGTGGACAATATGGGTCATCGCTACCATGCAAAAATGCAAGGCTACTGGCGCGGTCGCGGATACGCTGAAAATCAAAGCCGTCTGGTGGGAACAAATTCGCGAACGTACTCGGATCCGAAAAGCCTTGAGGCAGACCACCCGACCACACACCGAGCATCACTGCTTGCCGTACATGCGGGCAGCGGTCATCCATCAGCAAATTAAGTACCTCTACCGCCCCGCTGCTATGCCCAACCACTATGTTATCCGTAAAATCCCACCCGCACGAAAATAGAAAATCTCCGTATGTATTGCGGTTAGGTTTGTCGCAATCGGGTAGCTGCGGAATCCAAACTTCGTAGCCGTTCTGCTCAAGTTTGGCCTTTAGCCATGGGAACCAATTGTTATCAGGGTTTCCGTGTGTTCCATGCAAAATTACAGCCTTTTTCATATTTGTGAAACCTCTATCGATCAAATGATCGGAATAGCCCAAAATATTTGTTCATGAAGCATAGTTACACTTTTAGTTTGTCGGCAAGTTCTAATATGGAGACGCGTTCTTGCTTGGTAGTGTCGCGGTGGCGGACGGTTACCGTGCCGGCGGTGTCGCCTTCTAGGGTCTCGAAATCGACTACTACGCAGTACGGCGTGCCGATTTCGTCTTGACGGCGGTAGCGCTTGCCGATGTTGCCGTTATCGTCCCACATAACCGCACCAAATTCTTTTTTGAGCATAGTGTAGACTTCTCGGGCTTTGGAAACGAGTTCCGGTTTGTTTTTAAGTAGCGGGCTAACGGCAACCTTGACCGGTGCCAGATGAGTTGGGAGTTTGAGCACAATACGCTTTTCGCCATTCACTTCGTCTACGGTGTAGGCAGCAGTCAGAACCGCCATGATGGCACGCTCAACCCCGTATGCCGGCTCAATAACATGTGGCACAAATGGCTTTGCACCATCTTTGGGTCGGTAGTCCATACCCTTGCCGCTGACGCGCTGTATGTTGCCGAGGTCGAAATCGGTGCGATAAGCCAGACCAAGTAGTTCTTCACGGCCAATCGGGAAATCAAATTCGAAGTCGATAGTACGTTTGCTGTAATGCGCGCGGTCCTCCTGCGGCACTTCGAGTTCATGCACCATTTCATCGGGCAAGCCAAGCGCGCGTGTCCATCCCCACGTAAGCAGGCGCCACATCTCAAAGGCCTCTTCCCACTTTGTGGGGTCAACAAAATATTCGATTTCCATGGCTTCTAGCTCACGGTCGCGGAATATGAAGTCACGCGGGCTAATCTCGTTACGGAATGCCTTTCCCTGCTGGGCGATGCCAAACGGCATGTCCGGGTACAAACTATCAACAACATTTTTATAATTCGTAAAGATACCTTGGGCAGTTTCAGGGCGAAGATAGACGGTATCAGGCGAGGCTTTGTAATCCTTATCGCGGGTCATATCTATCTGTACAAGGTCACCATCCTTGGTCGTATTCAGTAGCTTTTCGACTGTTTCTTTTGGTATACCGAAGTGTTCTTCCTGAGCCATTGGGCCGACCTTGGTTTCGAACATCATATTGAATTGTATTGGTTCGCCAAACGTGCCTTCCTTGCTACAAGCCGGGCACTTGCTGACGTCTATTTTGTCGGCGCGAAAACGACTTTGGCAATTGGAGCAAACTACTAACGGATCACTAAACGTATCAACATGGCCGCTGGCCTGCCAGACCTTTTGGTTCATAAGGATGGCGGCATCAACACCGAACATATCTTCGCGATCTTCTACAAACATCTTCCACCACAGCTGCATAATATTGCGCTTGAGTGCCACACCGAGGGGGCCGTAATCCCACGTCCCACTAAGGCCGCCATACACATCACTGCCGGGGTAAATAAACCCGCGGCGCTTACATAGACTTACAATATCTTCTAGACTAACTTCACTCATCTTTTTCGTCCTTCCCTGGTTGTTCCTGCAACATTTTGCCAATTTGTGTGAGTAATCCCGCAGGAATAGTTGGTAGCGTTGCAAGGCTATCACCTACCCTAATGGTTGTCTGAACACCTTCGGCGGTTTCATGTTGTTCGACAATCTCTACATCGTCGGATGGCTGCTCACTCATATTGCCGGATTATACCACACTACCTCTGGTACATTAAGTAACGCGGACGTGTTCGCGGAGCATTGATTGTACCAGCGGCAAGCAGCCCGGCAGAAGCGTAGCGTAGCCTCTTACCTGGGCCAAGGCTCTGGGTTGGTTCCCGGCGAAAAGCAGGCGCAAAAATTTAATATGGTCGGCAGTAAAACCGGCGTCATTACGAGCTAAAAAGGCTTGGTCGGCGTAGGTAAATTCGTAAGCTTTGTCGGCCTGCAGTTTCGCACCATCGGCCTCTGTTTGCAAGTTTGGCGTATGGCCAGAAAGCCGCAACAGCTGGGCGGCAAACCAGGCACTCACAAGGTCAAGCGGCAGCGAATCGTCATCGAGCGCCGCAAAGGCTTGGCCAAGCAAGTGAAAATATTCAGGCTCGGTCTGATCCTCGGTGGCTTTGTTGAGCTGTTTAATAACTTCGTAGCCCAACATAGTACGGTCGATATCGCGCACAATGTGGCCGTAGTGGGTTATAAGCCGGCTCGACACCAACGTGCCGATTTCGCCGCGCCCCCGCACGTACGTAATGTTCGATATACTAAAAAGCTCCACGCCGCCTGCCAGCTTGCTTTTAATGCGGCGGACTCCCTTGGCCATCAGCCTCAGCTTGCCGGCGTCGGGCGTTAAAAACGTGATAATCCGATTGGCTTCGCCGTACTCAACGCGGCTCAGCACGATACCAGTGGTTACGAGCTGCTGATTCATCTCGGTGCTTGCTCGACAGCCTGACACAAATCTCGAAGTGATGTGTCAGGCTTATACAAAATGCCCGTAACGCCCAGTTCACGCTCAAGTGTAGCAGCATGTGCCAGTTCAGATGCCGGTATGTAGCTGTTGATGATTATGGGTATGTGCAGCCACTCTGGGTAGCTGCGAAATTCGTACAGGAACTCGACGCCATTATGGCGCGGCAGTTGCAGCTCCAGCACCACGACATCCGGCTGGTTGTCGTCGGCCAGGTGTACCGCAGACTGTGCAGAACGGGCGTGGTCTACGGTGTGCCCGGCCTGCTTCAAAGCCTGGCTATACAGTCTGGACTGCACTACATTTGGCTCTACTAATAAAATATGCATGGTTTTTATACTATCTGCAGTTGCTGGCTGGGCTGCAACGTGGTGGCTAGGCCGTTTAGTTTATGAAAGCGAGCGATGTGCAAGCGCGACGAAAGTGCGCCCAATAAAGCATCAGCCACAAACACACCTGCGGCCGGGCCGCTCACTAAACGCTGTAGCGGTTCACGGGCCCTACCTTGCAGCTGGTGGGCACGGCGCAGGCTATCGACGCCAAGCTGGGGCGAATGGCCATACAGGCCTGCCACTACGCCGTAGCGGCTACGGTGAGCCGCTAACCATACCGGCGAATGCTCTTCGGCCTCGGACTGAGCCAACACAAAGACCTGGCCCAGGCTGGCCATGGCCGATTGCAACACGCTACGATCGGCCAGTACCGGCGTGGCCCTCGGGCCGGGTTCTAGCTCTAGACGAACACCATACTGTCGAGCGAAAGGTTCTAGCTGCTGGGCAGCATCGTACAGCAGCGACGAAATAGTAACCGGTTCCAGGTT
Organism: Saccharimonadales bacterium (SeqCode); assembly: GCA_038207115.1. GTDB lineage: Bacteria > Patescibacteriota > Saccharimonadia > Saccharimonadales > UBA4665 > JAJZCD01. Next base: position 35,580 of record JBBRAC010000004.1, on the reverse strand, counting down.
TAGCGGCGTCAGTTTGGCGTGCAACCGCAAACTCAGCGCATAGCCGTCGACGAGCTGCAGCGAAGACTGGGAAAGGGTTTGCACGGTTTGCCACTGCGCTGTCGCAGCACTAGATTGTGAGCCGCCAGAGCGTTCAGCGAGTTCAGCCAAATGGCTCATCTGCAAAAATGGACGGGCGATTTGTTCGGCCAGAACCAAGAATAACTTCTCTTCCCCACTAAGTTCTGTCTGCCCCTTGTGCTCCATGTATCCGCCCGTTGTTACCCCACCGGTTGATGCTACCAGTATACACTGCCAGGCCGCGCAGAAGCTACGGCGAAAAGCTTAGATTTGGCAAAATATAGGTGTTGAAATCGGGCGCATAGCTAGGCGATTCCATAGAAACCCGGAGCGTTTTGTCGCGGAGCGGTACAAGGATAGTTGTACCCGAGCCCGTAATGTTGTCTGGGAAGACAGTGCCCGTCAAAATCGTACCAGTTACCGATGGGACTTTGGGAAAGGCGTAGGGGGCGGCCGTAGCCTTGCCCGACTTTACCAGGGCGCCATACTGGCTCATCTGGGCGCTATAGCTACGAGCAACTACCTCCACACGCAAATTGTAGGTCGATTTAGAATTAATCGACGGCACGTAGTCGGTGTGAAAATAGGCATCAAGCGGTCGAGAAACGTTGGTCGTATCGACATAGGCGCTCCATATTTTCGGATATTGCACCTTTACGCTGCCATAGGCGTCCGGACCGACATAGGTAGTGAGTGGCTTTTTGGCTTCTTCGGCGAACAGTTTAGCATCACTTGCCTGCGTAGCCTGCTTGGCAGTAGCCACCGCAATGGCTGCTTTGGTATCGCTGTTATTTTTATAATCGCTTCGGCTAGTAAATGCCCACGCGCCAAACACGGTAGCGCCAACAAACAATAGCGCCAGTATAATGACTGGCACGAGCAACATGCTGCTTCCCCGTTCTCCCCACACATTCTTCATACTTGTTATGGTAACGTAGCGCGGGTTAATTTTCAATCGTTAATATCCGTATGCCGGGCGGCATAGTCGTATAAATAGACGCCGTCTTTTTCGGCAGTGGGCGTGCGACCAGGTATAGCAAAGGCAAAACTGGCCAAAGGCTTACCTACTGTTTGCATTTTTGTATCGAGTTTCGACATAAAGCGTGGCAACAAAAAAGCGAACACTCCGTCGCACGGCGGCCACACTACCATCCAAAAATCACCCCACATTATCCGTACCTGCGACCGATAGCGCCGTGTCCGCAGCCACGAAACAACCACTAAAAATGGATTGAGCTCTATACCGACCACATTCAGGCCGGCCCGAGCCGCCACCACCAGCACTTTGCCGTCTCCGCTGCCGAGCTCCAGCAGTATCTGACCTTTTTGCAACTGCAGCAATCCCACCGCCGTCTGCGCTTGCTTATCCAGGGTTGGTACATACGGCGCACCGCGGAGCAGAACACCGCCAAAGGCCAACGCCACCGCCAAAACAATTACGAACAATAGTACCATGTCTAGCTAGCGGCCACGTGACTGCGGACTTCGTTTTCGGCTTGGTTTAGGTACGCTTCTAGCTCGGCTACCAGTTCCATGCCCCGGGCGTGCAACTTGGCAGCGGAATCTATTTGTATGTCGGAATCTTGCAGTTGCTCCAGTACCGCTTCCAGCTCGGCCGATTTGGCCCGGTAATCAAACGTTCCAGTTTTCTTCGCCATATGTCCCCCTGTTACCTGTTACCTGTTACCTGTTACCTGTTACCTGTTACCTGTTACCTGTTACCTGTTACCTGTTACCTTAATTATAGTAGCCTCTGCCTTGCCATCCTGCATAATCAGTTCTACTTTTTCGCCCGCCGTAAGCTTGCTGACATGTTTGACGATGCCACCTTCAGCTTGCACCAACGCATAGCCCCGCTTAAGCGCCGCGGTCGGATCGTAGGCTTCAAGTAACCGCCGGGCGGCCTGTAGTCGTTCGCGGGCCAGTTCGTACACCGTTTGCAAACGTGCGTTCAGTTCCTGTTTGGTCCGGCGCAGGTTGGCTTGCCGTTCGCTAACAATGCGCAGTAGGTCTTCGCCCAGCTCTTTCTTCATGGCCCTAAGCTGCCCAAGCACTACGCCACGGTCGGGTGTCAGCAGTTCGGCGGCATTGCTGGGCGTGCTGGCCTGCCTATCGGCTGCAAGTTCACTAAGCGACAGATCAATCTCATGGCCTATAGCCACCAGTGTCGGCACGCGACTAGCCGCTACCGCCCGCACCACCTGTTCATTACTAAAGGCACTTAGGTCTTCAGTGCTGCCCCCACCACGCGTTAGCACCACTACATCTGCGAGTTCCGGCTGGGCGTTCACCGCCGTCAGCGCGGCAACTATCTGCGCTGGCGAACGTTCACCCTGTACCAGCACGTCGTAGTGGTCTATTACTATTCCTCGCCAGCGGGCATGCAGAATCTTGATAAAGTCGGCGTACGCAGCCGAACCGGCAGCAGTAATGAGTGCAATGTGTTTCGGCGGGTACGACAGCGAGCGTTTGCGCTCGGCGTCGAACAATCCCTCTGCCGCCAGCTTACCTTGCAAAAGGTCGGCTGCGCGGCGAATAGTTCCCTCACCCACTGGAGTTATGGTCTGAAAATTGACGCTAAAATTATACTGCGGATGCAGGCGTGGGCTACCACCCACCCGTACCACCATGCCATCTTCGAGCGGCCCAGGCAGGCTGTACACCGTGCCAAAAAAACGCACACTCGATTCCTCGTCTTTCAGATCAAAGTACACCCACCGGTTTTTAGAAACCCGATAATTACTCAGCTCGCCTTCTATGGTCACAAACGGATAGGCCGTTTCCAGTGTTTGGTTTAGGTAAGCTACAAAGTCCGAAACGGAATACACCAGTTCATTACCCATAGAATTGGGCTCCAAGATTTATCAGAGAGCAGGTATCAGGGAACAGAAATTGAACAGATGTCAAAATGAAGACAGGAAGCCTTGTATGCAACCTGCTGTCTGCTACGTGCGATATTTCTGCCATCCGCTATTTTCTCTCTGCTAAATCGGACGTTTCTTTAGAAACCGTAAGGGTTTTGTGGTAAAAATAGTACCCCGGCGGCAGCTGCACCAGCGTGCTCAGCACTCGATACATTACCGTTACCGGCAAGGACAGTTTGCTCGGCACGCCCGTGGCCGTCAGAACTAGCGTCATCAGCCCTTCGTAAACACCCACGCCGCCCGGCAGCACGCTGACCAGCCCGGCAAAGTTCGCCACCGCATAAGCCAAAATAACTGAGCCAACATTTACAAAGTGTCCGAACGCAACATATACCACATACACCGTCATCACTTCCCAAAAATTTGCCATGAGCGCCCAAAACAACGGCCAGCGCAGCTTGCGCCAATCTTTTTGAAATACTACGTAGTTATCATGCAGATCTTCGAACAACACTCGAGCCCGCGCGGTGCTGATGGTTTCGGCCCGGCTGTCTGGACGCACCGCTTGGATTAGTTTGTTCACACCACGCGTCAGGGCGGTAAAGAAGCCAGCAATCCGCCGCTTGCTGCCAATAATGTAGACAAATCCGGCCGTGCCAACCACCAGTAACGTAGTGAGGCTACCGGCCATCATCAAAATAATACCGTTCATGTGCCCCTGCACCGCCAGGCAGAACACGCCGAAAACAATCAAAATTTCAAAGCTCAGCACTAGCATAACGACCTTTAGTAGCTGGACTACAGTGGCCTTAGCGCCAGTAATAGTGCTGTCACGCACCCGTAGCCCAAAGTACGATATGCCCGTTACCCCCCCGCTCGGGAACACGTGGTTTACGAAGTTTAATTCCACACTGGTGCGCAGTAAGGTTGTGTAGCGCAAATTATTACCTACTACCCGGAACAGCCCCTGGTACAAGCGCGCTTGGGCATCGTAGTTCAGCAACTGCGCCGGAATGATGAGCAGTAACGCCCAGGCATTCACATGGAACAAGTTATGGAGCGTTTCGCGCAGTTGCCCGCGGATGGCTACCACCAAAATCACCAGCGCCACAATGGTCACTACATTAAGCAAAACCTTCCAGTGGTGGACAAAAAATGATGATGCACGCGACATTACCTGCCATTATACAGGCACGTGGCTAGACAATAGAATATCAGGTCACTCGTATCGCAATTCAGGCACGCATTTACAAGCTTCACATGTAACTAATTTGAAAGTAGTAGCTGATTTCTACTAAAAAGGACGCACGTTCACGGCTTGCGGCGTGCTCATCATTGCTTGCAATGCGAAGTCAGAATTATCCTCAACTACTATGGAATGCTCAGAATGAGGAGCGGCATGAGTGCCCGGAGACTCAGTGGCTATACTATAGAAAAGGGCAGCTGCTGCTACTCCACAAACTCCAATGGCTGTAGCTCGGAGTGCATCCCTTCTTTGTTTAGATAGTGGTGTAGCTTCTTTGTACGCGTCATAGGAGCTAAACCCAAAGGTAGGCATTTCACTACCAGGCTTACCCGGAAATCTCTTCGCAGTATCTATTCTTTGCTGCTTGTGTCTATTCTCAGCACAGATACTGCTCACCATTTCTCCTACGTAGCCAACTCTAGATATAATCGTCATTGAGATACTACTCCATGTTTAATTACATTATAAACTCATTACTTACTATGTCAATTTATGCGTTACCCTGTATCTTGCTATACTAAAAGGAATGCTACAAACAATTACCATTTTGGGACGGCAGCCGGCGCTTGGCCTGGCTGAGTTAGAAAGCCTATACGGCGCTGCTGCAGTATCACTACTTGCGCCACAGGTCACGGGTTTGACTCTGGTAACTGACCAGATCGATTTTTTGCGCCTTGGTGGCAGTACCCGTCTGGCGGAAGTAGTTGCCACCGTTCCCAGCAAACTTTGGAAAGATGTCGAAAAGCAGCTGGCCAAGTCGGTAGTAGAGCTTGCCGCTACCCTGCCTGAGGGCAAAGTGCAGCTCGGTTTTAGCTGCTTCGGCATTCCGATTACCGCCGCCAAACTCAACGCCACCGGCTTGCAGCTAAAGAAGATCCTGCGCAGCCGTACCGGCCGGAGCGTGCGCGTGACCCCCAACCCAGAGCTAGAGCTCAACACCGCCCAGGTGGTACACAACCATCTTACGGGTACTATGGGCATCGAATTTTTGCTGGTTGCAACCGATGACGGCCAAACACTCATTGCCCGCACAACCGCCGTGCAAGACATCGAAAGCTACACTCTTCGTGACCGCGGGCGACCCAAGCGCGATGCCCGCGTTGGCATGCTGCCGCCCAAACTCGCCCAAATCATCATCAACCTGGCCAATCCTACGCCCGGTTGCTACATACTTGACCCCTTTTGCGGCACAGGCGTTTTGCTGCAGGAGGCGTTGCTTATGGGCTACGGCGTGTACGGTACAGACCTTGAGCAGCGCATGATTGATTATTCAACGGAGAACCTAGAGTGGCTCAAATCACACGAAGAATGGCTGAGGAAAAACATCGATGAGCACGGCAGTCGTAGCATTCTCCTCGAAACACAGGATGCGACGGATTTCGAATCTCACAACTCCGCAGCAATCGAAGCAGTCGCCAGCGAAACGTACCTTGGCCGCCCCTTTACTGAAAAACCCTCCCCCGAAATGGTCGCCCAAACATCTACTGAAGTAAATCTAATTCTCAAAAAGTTTTTGAAGAACATTCGCGGGCAGCTCGCCCCCGGAACTCGCCTCTGTCTGGCTATACCTGCTTGGCAACTGAGTCCAGGCTATTTTAAACACCTGCCCCTCGTTGACTCCCTGAGAGAAATGGGCTATAATCGAGTAAGTTTTGAGCACGTCCGGGATGAAGATTTGATGTACTATCGAGCAGATCAGATAGTCGCCCGCCAGCTCTTAGTATTAACAAGTCAATAATCGTTCAGCCCTCTCACTGGGGAACGAGCACTTCAGTTCGAGAACGAAGCAATGCGCTGCCTACAAATGGCCGCATAACAAGGAGCAAATATGTCACATGTGAAAGCCGGTGGTACAGCCAAAAATACCCGAGACTCACCCGGCCAGCGGCTAGGTGTTAAGCTATTTGGTGGCCAAGCGGTAAAGACTGGTCAGGTTATTGTCCGCCAAGTGGGCATGACCAAGCGCCCTGGTGTTGGAACCATGCTCAGCCGAAACTTTACCATCCACGCTACCCGTGATGGCATCGTGAACATGACCAGCCGCAAAATCCGCACGTTTAGCGGTCGCTCAGTCCGCCGCACCGAAGTTACTGTCGAATAAATCTACACTCGGTTACCGAAGTAGTCGGCGCTGAGTAAACAAGAACTCCCATAAGGGAGTTCTTTATCTTCCTGTGGCCGGGAAGCTAAGTAGTATGCTCTACCGCTTCCATCCTCATTACATCAACAGCTGGCAGGTCGGGAGTAGTATGCAGATAACCTTTGTCTAAACCCTCGCCAAGTGGGCGCACAAGTCTTTCTGCCGAAGGCTTATCCAATGGCTGCTGTACTTGGTCCGTAGGCGGAGGGAGTTCGAGGCTTTTCATAGAGAGCTATACCGTAGTTTTAATTAATATACGTTATTCGACGCCGAGGTGGAATTTGACGCGCTCTACCACGTCGCTAATCACCACTTGGGACTTGACTAGATAATCATCTACCCCTAAACCTTGGGCGCGTTGCTTATCGCTTTCCTGGCTGAGTGCCGTCAGCATAATAATCTTTATGTTGGCTGTTTCGGGAGTATTTCGCAAAATATCGAGCACGTCAAAACCGCTCACTTTTGGCATCATGACGTCGAGTAGTACTAGGTCAGGCTTGTGGTCTTTGGCGGCAGCCAGGGCATCTTCACCGTTGGCAACACGCTTTATGTCAAAGCCTTCGGCCTTTAGCCGCATTACATACACATTGGCGAGGGCGTCATCGTCTTCGACGAGCAGGATTTTTTTGCCTTTGTGTTCTTCCATACTGTTTATGCTACCGCGTTAGTGCCATTATTACAACAAACTTTCGATGAAACCGCTAAACATGGGGTGTGGTACGTTGGGGCGCGATTTGAACTCGGGGTGATACTGGCTGGCAATAAGGAATGGATGGTCAACGCCTTCTATCACTTCTACAAGGCCGTTGTCTGGGTTGATGCCGCTAGCACGTATACCCCACGCTTCGTACTGCGGGACATAGCTGTTGGTGGCTTCGTAGCGGTGGCGATGGCGCTCCGTAACGTCCTGTGTGCCGTACAGTTTGGCAGCCATACTTCCCTTTGCAAAGTGGCAGGCGTAATTGCCGAGGCGCATTGTGCCACCGGTGTTTTCTTTGCCCTCCTGGCCCTCCATTGTTGCTATGACTGGGTGGGTTGTAGAGGGGTTAACCTCGGTGGTATTGGCGTCTTTGAGGCCACTCAGACGGGCAGCGGCAATGACCATCATGTGCAACCCATAGCACAGGCCAAGATACGATTTTTTGTGCTTCAGCGCGTACTGGGCTGCGACGATCTTGCCCTCGACACCACGGCTACCAAAGCCTCCGGGTACGACAATGCCGTCGACTTTATCCAACGTCTTTTTGAGCTGTGCAGGCGTCATGCCTTCGAGCGATTCGGCATCTATCCAGTCTATTTGCACCGACACGCCATGCTTCCAACCGGCTGCACGCAGCGCTTCGAAGACCGACATGTACGTGTCAGTATTGTCGAGATATTTGGCCACAACGCCAACTCTTACACAGCGAACATCTTTGTTGGTTGCCTGGCGAACAATGCGTCGCCAATCCGTTAGCTGCGGCTTGGCGTGCTTCAGATTTAGACGCTTACAGATTACTTCAGCAATGCCTGTGTCTTCCAGGGTAATTGGTACCTCGTAAATTGATGCCGCATTCGGCAGGAAAGCTATGGCTTCTTCGGGCACGCCAGCTTGCATACTTAATTTGTGCAAATTGCCAACAGGCGCTGGGGCTTCGCTGCGGGCAACAAGTATGTCTGGGCTGATGCCAAAGCCACGCAGCTGGCGCACGGCATTCTGGGCTGGCTTGGTTTTGTACTCCTGGCTGGCACCTAGAAACGGCATGTATACCACGTGCACGAACAAGCTATTTTCGTGACCGACTTTTTGGCCAAGCTCGCGGATGGATTCTATAAAGGCTAGGCTCTCGTAGTCACCCACGGTGCCGCCGATTTCAACTATATGCACATCGAAGCCTTTTGAAGCCTCCTGAATGGCGTCCTGGAAAGCTTCGGTAACGTGGGGAATATACTGCACAGTTTGGCCAGCGTATTTGCCTGCTCGTTCGTCGGAAATAACTTTACGCAAGACCCGGCCCGCCATCAGGCTGCTGCTTTGGGTAAGTTCTTGGTCTAGAAAGCGTTCATAGTGACCGAGGTCTAGGTCGGTTTCTGCGCCATCTTTCGTGACATAACATTCGCCATGCTCACGCGGGTTCAGTGTACCGGCATCTACGTTCAGGTAGGGGTCACATTTTTGGATGTTTACCGAGAGCCCACGGGCTTTTAAGAGATTGCCGATAGAAGCGGCCGTTATACCCTTTCCTAAACCGGAAAGCACGCCGCCCGTAACAAAAATGAACTTAGTGGGTTTGGCCACGTTTTTTAACACCTCTTTAATCTGTCTACATAGTACGGGATGCGGAAGAAATGTTCAATGCATTAATAACATTGAAGCATTCATTGACACTTGGGCATTAACTCATTGAATATTATTTGTTCAGGTACGCTTGGGCTGCCTGGAGCTGGGTGTCGTTACCTGCTTTGGCATCAGCGTCTGAAAGCGTCGCGATTTGGTCGGGCGTAATGCCGGTTTTATGGATGTTCGTGCCACTGGGGCTATACCATTTGGCAATCGTTACTTTGAGTTCCGCACCATCGCTAAACGGAATCACCTGCTGCACCACTCCTTTGCCGTAGCTCTTTTCACCCATAATGGTCGCCGCGTGGTTGTCGTGGAGCGCCAGCGCGGTAATCTCAGCTGCCGAGGCCGATCCGGCATTCACTAGCACAACTGTCGGCATGCCTTTCAGTGCATTTAGGCCAGTGGCGCGTGTATCGTCCACTACCGTACTGCCACGACGTTCCTGCATAATCAGCGCACCCTTGTCGAGCCACAGGCTAGAAATGTCGCGTGCCGAATCGACTTCACCGCCGGGGTTATCGCGCAGATCCAACACCAGCTTTTTAACGCCGGCTTGCTGAAACTTCGTAACTGCCTTCTGCACAAGGCCAAACGTATCGGGCGAAAACTGGCTGACCTGCAGGTAGCCTGTGCCGTCAGCTAGCACTTTTGAAGTGGCAGTCGGCACGTTGATGGTGTCGCGAGTGATGGTAAATTCTAGCTGCTCCGTGCCGTCACGCAAAATCTGCAGTGTGACCTTACTGTCTTTTGGCCCCCGAATTTTCATAACGGCAGCGTTTACCGTCAAGCCCGCCGTAGATTTGCTATCGATACCCAGTATGACATCCTTTGCCTGCACGCCAGCGGCAGCCGCCGGCGAACCTTCGAGTGGCGACATGACTACAATCTCACCCTTATCATTTTTGTCTAGTTGTGCGCCGATGCCCGTCAGGCTCTGGCCCTCTAGCTGGGTCTTGAAATCTTTGGCTTCCTTGGCCGTAAAGTATTCGGTGTACGGATCGCCCGTGGCACTTGCCAAGCCGTGTTTAAGTCCGTCTAGTAGCTGACTTTCGGTCAGCGTTCCGTTGTAATTTTGACGCAGCGTGTCGTACACCTTGTTTACGCTGGCATAGTCGAGTGTTTTAGACAGGCCGGTTTGGTCGGAGTAATTGCTACTAGGCAACACGCGCAGCGTGCCGTTGCCTACCAGAACCCCCAGGCTAAAAACCGCGGCGATGCCTAACACTAGGCCAATGTTTCGTACCGAGCACTTTTCGCGTGCCCTTATCGCTTGCTGCTTAAACCCCATATGGTTTACAGTATACCCTACCAATCGGCCATGTACGCTACAATATAAGCAATATGAAGAACAACCCAATGAACCCTTTGCAAAACTCCCTTTCAAGTGCCACAGCCCTGCCGGTGAGTGCTAGTTATCAGTTGTTGCGAGGAAGTGTACCCGTAGTTACACAGACGAGTAAAACTGGTGCAGCGGGCCGCCAGGATGGGTTGCAGCAGAGAGGAGTTTTGTAGTGGGTTCAATAGTATCGCGGTGCGACAAATCAGACTACACCGATTACCTGAAACGACTCAGCACGAACGGTAATTCCCCATCATTTTTACAGGCGCCGTTTTACGGTGCTTGGCAAGAGCGAGATGGCAAGACGGTGGTCTATTTTGCAGCTCACGACGGCGAAGAGCTGATAGCTGCTGGTTTGGCTGTACAGTATGATGCACCGGGCGGCATCAGTTTTTTGTACTGCCCCTACGGCCCAGTGGCCACTACCTGGACGCCGGAACTACTGGCAGCCCTGCGCAGTTTCTTTGCCGGCGTCGCCAAACAAACAGGCGTTAGTTTTGTACGGCTTGATGCCGATGGCCTGCGTGCACTGCCAGAAGTAAAACCTGTGCCCAACCACCTGGCCGTTACGGCCAGCCTGCAACCCCGGGCCGAGTGGCTGCTCGACATTGCGAGCGACCAGGAACCGCTCTGGATGGGCCTGACACGCCACGCCCGCTACAATGTGCGGCTCGCGGAGCGCGCCGACGCCAAACTGGAAATTTTTGCACCCGCTGACACACCGCTTGACACTTATATGGAGCTAATGGGCGCTACAGCTGGGCGCGACAAATTTAGCATTCAGAGTCGCAGCTACTACGAGGCGGTGCTAGCCAGCGTCCCGGCAGATTCGGGCTTTGTCGCCCTTTGCACTATCGATGGTAAGCCAGCTGCTGTATCACTCTTTGTATACTACGAAGGCGTGTTGCACTACGTCTTCGCGGGCTCTTCCGACGAATTCCGCAAGATTGCGCCGCCCTATTTCATACTCTGGAACGCCATACTCGAAGCCAAAAAGCGTGGCCTACATACGCTAAACCTCGGTGGCATTTCCGACGACGTCAAAGGCACACACCTTACTGGCGTCACCAGCTTCAAAAAGCGCTTCGGTGGCTACGAGCAAACCCACGGCAACCCCATCGACCTCGTCTACAACCGCTCTAAATACACCCTCTTTAGCCTCTACAAACGCATCAGGCATTAAGCTACCGCAAATAGCAGTAAGCCCGCAGCAATACATACAAATGCTGCGATTTTTTGACGAGTCAATTTTTCTTGCAGCCAAAAAATGCCAATTGCCGCCCCTATGAAAATACTACTGCTACGGACTGCTGACACATATGCAAGTGGACCATTCGCAATCGCCAGTAGATAGGTAGAGTACGAGAGACCGAAGAGTGTACCGGCAGTCATTAGCCCAAGCAGATGGTTCATAATGCTAGCCCTTTCCTTTACTTTGCTCACATGGGCAGCCACATACAATACTGGGGCTGCCCCAAGCGTACTCACGAAGCAATAAAACAGAGGATTCGATGCTCGGATTGCAATAGTGTCGAGCATCGCTGCCAAAGTAGCCAGTACGATAGTGCATAACATATACAAGTTTGGTCTATCCATAGTAAACATGTGCAATGGATTGTGCAGCCGCCTCCCTTTTAGGTTAAGGACGTATACACCGACAACAGTAACCAAAATTGCAAAAAACGCCATAATTGACGGACGTTGCCCGAATGCCAAAAAGCCTGTTATCAGCGCGAACACAGGCCCTAAACTTTGCAGAGGCAAGATTTTGCTAAACTCGCCATGCCGATAGGCATTTACATAGCAAAATGTATTAAGCGGATAAAAAGCAAACCAGATGATCCCAGTTGCAACCCAAAAGCTAACACTCAACGTAAATGGGTTAACCCAGGAATGTGACACGACCATGGCAAGGCTAACCCCAGGCAAAGAGAATCCCTGCACTGTCCAACCTACGCTAAAATGGTTAAGTTTTTGCGAAATACGCTTCTCGTTCGTTCTTCGAACCGAAGCAAAAACTGCACTCGCAAGCGCATAGAAAAACCACATATTTGTAGTCCTTTTTGTTAATTATTGATGATAAAAAGAGAAGAGAGAGTTATATATACTCTCATGTTATAATAATATTTATATCATACTAGGATATTATTGTCAAGTATTACTTCTATCGGACTCTGGCGTTCGAGTGACGAAGACCACTATTGCCTTGTAGTCAATCTTGGAAATATCGGTTGTTTCAACACCGTAGAATGCTTCTCCTATACTGAGTGGCCTAACCCAGTGCCAGCCGAGTCTGGCGCACATTTGATCCAACCATACTACTGCCCCCCACCATTCGTCGCGGTGGCCAGCGTGTCGTTCGCCCCTACCATTGCGATCCCGATAACGTTGAGCAATCACTTTTGAATCGGCATAGCAGAAAATCTCGCGCACATCTGCACCGCCCACAATGCCCTTTAGCTTCCGCCGCCGTGACGACCCAAAGTTGCCCTCGATAAGTAATGGCGCATTTTCCAAAACATGCTGGTACGTTGTTGCATACAGCTCGCGCCAAGCCGCCTGCTCTATCCGCAACCACAAAAATAGTCCGGGCTTTTTGCGGAGCTTATCGTATTGATGCTCTTTCCACGCATCTTTTTCAAAGGTGTCGTAGCCCAAATTGGCGTTCAGCTTACTGACGAGCCACGTTTTCCCCGTAGCCGTATCGCCATTCACAATAATGAGCTTCATGCCCTAAAGTATACAACCCTGCAAAGCAATAGTAATTATCGAGCTAAGATAAGTATCAAGAAGTGATTCTAGTAGAAGCGGATGAATTGCACGCCGGGAGTAACATAAAGGTCAAGTTCGCTGTAGTACCCACCATATGGCCAGTTCATTTGGCTAACGTGTACCGTGCCGTCTCCGTTAATGCCCTCAACCACACCGACATGTCCAACGCCAGGCATTGGCATATATGCGACATCACCGGGTTGGGGATCGCCAACGACCGTACCATAGTTTGCCCATTGGTTTGCGTTGCCTCCACTCGACATATCGGGAATGTGTTTACCCATGCGTGTTAATTTGTCGGCAACATAGTGTACGCATTCGTGGGCGTAGCCTAGCCCCCAAGGGTCGCTGACTGATTGATCAAAGCCCGCCCAACAGTAGCTATAGCCGCCACCGCACTTTGAGTAGCTAGTTGTAAAATTCTTATACTTAACAGGATAACCTACAGGGCTCGTACCATTGCTACCTGTTGCTTTGGCGTACATGGCGCGCTCAATTGCTTGCAGTTGTGCAATCTTAGCGTTATTTGCGACTAGTTGGCTGTTATATGCGGCTTGCTGACCTTCGTTGTAACTAAGCAATTGCTGTACCTTGCTTTCATCGGCTGCAACCTGCGTCTGCTGAGCATGCTGCTCATTTAGCAATTGTTCGACGGCAGCTTTCTTGATGCTCAGGCTGTGCTGTAACTCGGCAATCTTTTTTAATGTGTCCTGTAGCTTGTTCTGTACGGAAGTGCGGTATTCTTGCTTATCCACAAATTCGCTTAGATTCTTACTGGTAGCCAGAACCTCAAGCGTGCTCGGCGTACCGTCGACATACATGGCTTTTATGTCAGTCGCTAGGAAAGCGCGCTGCTGGTCTATTTGCGCCTGGGCATCGGCAATCTGCTGCTGCAAGGCAGCCTGCTGGGCCGTGTTGGCATCTATTGCCGCTTGCAGTGCATTTATTTGGGTCTGCAACTGGTTGATAGATTCCTGGTAGGTGGCGGCTTGCGTCTGAAGGCTGCCCACCGCATTGCGGGCATCGGCGTTTTGGGCGCTAAGACTATTGATTTGATCTGTATACGTGTCGGCCAAGGCGATATTGCTGAAAGGAGGTATAAAACTACCGCCAATGAGTACGGCGCTAGAAACGGCCAGTAGGCCGACACTAAATTTAGCACTGATATATTGAGAGACTTTTGTTTTTTTCATAGTTTTTATTTTGTGAACTACTGAGATAAATGTACCACGCTTATGCAAATATTTCAATGTACCCTCTTCCCCATTCAGTTACGATTATCGATGTCCGACGAAGACAGTACAGTCCGATACTCTAAAATCGAACCTCGATAATCGCTTTGATTTATTTCTTTGGTGTTTTGAATTTCAGATAACGCCGCGTGGCAATAATAGAAGAGACAGCACCTATCAGTATACCAAGCGCAAGCTGTATGCCCAAGAGCTGCCAGTAGTGGCTCTGGAAGAATTGCTGGCTGTAACTAATGTCTAGCAGGCCAAAGCTGGTCGCCTGCAGGGAACTTGAAGCAGTAATGAAAATGGCGTTAATAATAAGTATGGAAATAATGGCCGAAAGCACGCCGTAAATGATGCTTTCCACCACAAACGGACCGCGAATATAGCTGGTGCTCGCACCGAGCAGGCGCATAATTTGTAGCTCGTCGCGCCTGTTAAAAATGGCCATTTGAATAGTGTTAAAAATAATCAGCACCGAAATGGTGGTAAAGACAATCACCGCTATCACCCCCGCTCGCTCTAGTATGTTGGTGGCGTGGGTAATTTTATCTATGGCCGCGCGCCGATCGCCGCTATCCGAAGCTGGGTCGGACTGCAGGGCGACGATGTCTTTTTTGTTTATAAAGGTACGGATTTGCGGAATTTGATTGAGGGTTTTGGGCTTTATCCGTATTGTGGCCGGCAACGGGTTGTCGGTTTCGTTTATGGCCAAGAGCAGCTGCTGGTTGTTGGCGTTTTGCTTTACGTACGATTTTAGGGCGTCTTCTTTGGAAAGGTATGTCACCTTCTGCACACTCGGTAGCGCATTGATCTGGCCCAGCAGTTTTTTGGTCTGCACGGGGTTTACAGTATCTTTTAAGTACACCGAAACATCTATTTTATCGGTTATCTGTGAGACGGTGTTCGCGAACGTAGCATTTACTATCACCGAAAATAAGATGATGCTGAGCGTTACTATCATAATGGCCATGGCGGCAATACTCAGCCAGGCGTTGCGCACAAAATTCACCATCCCGGCGCGCCATATGCGCCCAAATGTGGTTAGCTTACGCTTCATGGGCAAACTCCGGGAGTGGGAGGTAGTGAGAAGCGAGAGACGAGAAGTGGGCGGCAAAGTATCGGTGCGTCCGAGAGTGAGCCCCTGTGAATCCTACTTTACGACTTGCTACTTGCTGCATACTACTCTTTCTTAATTGGCGTTATAATTGGCGTGAGCGCGGTCGCTTTCGACCGCACCGTGTTTGATGGTAATGACGCGCCGCTTTAGCCTGTTCACAATATCTTGATTGTGCGTAGTCAGCAGCACAGTTGTGCCATAACGGTTGATTTTTTCTAGCACCTTTATGACGTCCCAGGCGTGCTTTGGGTCAAGGTTGCCGGTAGGTTCGTCAGCAATAAGGATTTTGGGCTGACGCACAATGGCCCGGGCAATAGCCACGCGTTGTCGCTCGCCACCACTGAGTTCCATAGGCATGCGCTTGGCTTTGTCTTTGAGGTTTACAATGTCGAGTACTTTGGGTACAGTGTTGTTGATTTCGCGCGTGCTGACCCCAACAATTTCCAGCGCAAAGGCCACGTTTTCGAACACCGTGCGGTTGGGCAGTAGTTTGAAATCCTGGAACACCACGCCGATTTTGCGACGCAGCAGCGGAATATCTCGGTCGTGTAGCTTGTCGTAATCTACCCCGCCAACGATAATCTTGCCGCTGGTTGGACGCTCTTCGCGGGTAAGTAACTTTAGCAGCGTCGACTTGCCTGCGCCACTTTGGCCTACCACTATCACAAACTCTTTTGGCTCGACGTGTATACTTATGCGGTCCAGCGCTGGCCCCAAGTTTTTATTGTAGGTCTTTGTTACCCTGTCCAGAAGAATCATTAGCACTATTATAGCATGCCTATCTGAACACTTGCTGAGTGCCTTGTGCTGCCTAAATATGGCGCAAGTGATACCGTAGAAATGTGACCAATGTCAGTTGACTTTTTTAGCCAAATGTATTAAAATTGATGTGCTTCGTCGAGCCTAAGCTTTGTTGCATATGGCTCCGACGCACTTTGACAAGCAGATAACACAAGATGAGAAGCAGCGGCGAAATCTGTTCGCCCCTACCCCTCATCTTGTGTGTATAGGAAAGGCACATATAACTAGCCCCAAAGCTAGCTGGCCAATCGAGCCAAAAAAAGATGCGGAGAAAGAATCACCATGTTCAAGCCCAAGTTAGGCCTCCGGCAGAAGACCGTCGTCAGCACGAAGCCGAAGAAGGGACTGAAAGACGACTTCTCTCCGTTCATCAACGATGACGAGGCCAGCCGGAAGCAGCTCGACGAGTTGCTCTACATGATCGCCGACCAGGAGGAAATCGAAGTTGAAGACCTCATGAGCTCGCTCAAGAGGTTCTGCAAGGAATTCTTCAAGGACGGAGACAGCGCCGCCCGCGTCTGCGCGTACCTCACGGTTTACTACACGGATTATCCTACCCTGAGGAGATTCCTGAGGAACGCATAGAAGTAACACGAGCGCCAGAGTAACCAGTTCTCCGACAGGAGCTCTTGGCACCGCCTCTCCGCTGACTCACCCCAGACGTAAATGTTTTCGTCTGGCGCCCATCACCAACCCCACTACCGTTTCTACGCGGGCATGGCAAGAAGCTATAGATGGGTAGCGCGGTTTCCGTGTTTTTTCCAAACCCCCTATATCTACTTGTCATTCCCGCTTTCCATGAGTGCATGTCTCATGCCGACGAGCTGAAAACAGCGAAAAAGCAAACTGCTGTTCGCCGTCCCAAATTTTTGCCAGCACTGCCCTGCAGCTTTGCCACGCCGGGATTGGCCAACAATCTATGCCCACAATAGAACACCCACTTATCCGGGGCTAGTCGCCGAGGGTATGTTCCAGGTAGGCAGCTATAAAGGGGTCGAGGCCACCGTCGAGCACCTTTTCGGGGTCGGACGAAACATGTTCGGTGCGCAGGTCTTTAACCTGCTTGTACGGGTGCAGAACGTAGCTGCGAATTTGATTGCCCCACGCGGCCTGTTCGTTGGGACCCTTTAGCTCGCTGAGCCGTTCGGCGTGCTGTTCCAGCTGCAGCTGCGCCAAGCGCGAACGCAGTATGGTCATGGCTAGCTCGCGGTTTTGCAATTGGCTGCGTTCGTTCTGTATAGCCACCACTATGCCGGTTGGCAAGTGCGTTATACGTACCGCGCTGTCGGTAGTATTGACACTTTGGCCACCGTGGCCACCACTGCGATAGACATCAACCTTTAGGTCTTTTTCATCAATTTCGAGGTCTTCAGGCTTATCGAGTTTGGGCGTGACTTCTACCTTAGCAAAACTGGTTTCTCGACTTTCAGCATTAAATGGACTCAGGCGCACCAAGCGATGCACGCCATGCTCGCCCTTGAGTTTGCCGTAGGCGAAGTCGCCCGTTATTTCCAAAGTAGCGCTTTTGAGACCAGCTTCTTCGCCGGGTGATTCGTCTACCATGGTCACGGCCCAGCCGGCTTTTTCGGCGTAGCGTACGTACATCCGTAGCAGCATTTGCGCCCAATCTTGGGCGTCAGTGCCACCTGCCCCGGCGTGTAAGCTCAGTATGGCAGCGTGGGCGTCGTAGGGACCGCTAAATTTTAGCTCTTCTTTGAGGCCATTAAACTGGGAAGCGACAGCTTGTAACTGACTGGTCAAATCATCAGCCAAGCTGGCATCGTTCAGCTCTGAAAGCTCCAAAATATCGGCTACGGATTGTCTTATGACGCGCCACGGCACAAGTCGCTTTTCCAGCGCCGCCTGTTCCCGCATAAGTACCTGAGCTTTTTCGGCATCCTGCCACAAATCGGGCTGCGCAGCACGGGCATCGAGCTCACTTTTGCGCTGCTCAAGCTTGGCGTAGCCAATCCGCTCCAGCGCATCATCTAGCTGGAGTTTGAGCTCGGCCACACCGCCGCGTAACTGCTCCACGCTAACCCCCCTGTTTCCAGAGTACACTCACCTGATCGTTGAGCTGCTGTGCCAGCTCAGGCGAGAACTTGCCATACACACCCAACCCCCCGATGCCGTCGGCAAACATGGCACGGGTTACGTCCACAATCGATTGTTTAGTTACGGCTTTGATGCGCTCCGGCACCTTGTAATAATCATCGATGTAATCGTCAAAAAAATAGCGGCCGGTGTAGCCATTGGCGGTACTGGCGACTGTTTGGGCGCTGCGTTGGTAACGGCCGATGGAATAGGCCTGAGCGGCCGCAATGTCCGCTTCGGCCAGCTCCCCACGAAACAGATTGCCCAGTTGCTCAGTAACAATATCAAAAAGCGCCGGTGCATTCACGCCCGACACCTGGCTGCCGAACCATAGGTTGCTGCTGAGTTTAATCTGTTGGTAGCCGCTGTTCATGCCGTACACCAGACCGCGTTCGCGGGCCGTGCCGAGGATTTTGCTATAAAGCGTCTCAGTTAGGATGGCGTTAACAAGCCCCAGCGCATCGACTTCGTGCTCATCGAGCCGACGGTTCATAAAGCTATCAATATAGAAATACAATGTGTCCACCGTGTCATTGGAAATGCAAACGGGCCTTGCAAGCGGCTGGACGATTTCGTCGGGCATCGCAAAGCGCTCACCGCGCGGCAGCGCAATGTTTTCAAGCATTTGCACCATCGTGCTTCCCCGCTTACCGATGTTGCCGGCAATAACAAAACGCATATTGTCAGTGGTATGGGTGCGCCTGTAGTGCTCCCGGACGTCTTCTAGCACCACATTGTCCATCAGCGCTAACCGCTCACGATCAGTTTCGGCAACCAAGCCGTAGGCTTTGCGTGTGTTTGCTCCGAGCTGCCGATAATGATTGTTAGCGCGGGCGCTCAACTCTTCGCGGACATTGCCGAACTCGGCGTCAAACTCTTCTTGCAAGAACAGCGGATGTTCTATGGCCAGCAGCAGCAGTTTAAATACGCGCTCCCACTCAAAATCAGCGCACTCCGTCTCATAAATGATGTCGTACACGTCGGTGCTGGCATTGCTATAGGCCCCGTTTTTTTCGACCTCGGCTTGAAAATCACGGGCTCTCGGAAACGTATCGTTTGCGCCCAGAAGCACATGCTCCATCAGGTGCGGAGCTTCCCATTTGTCGCGCTCCACCAGGTATTCGCCGGCTCTGAAATTTAAATAAACGTCGAGCACAGTGGCATCGGGCACATGCACTAGCAGACCGCGCGCGCCGTTTTTCAAGATTATTTCTTCGACGTTATGCTTCATAACCGATTCCCGAATCCCGAAGTATAGAAGTATCGGATTGTAGTGCTACACGTACATCAGCAACCTTGCATGTTATAAGCCCTGAAATTCGATACTTCGACATTCGGATACCGCTTACTTGCGCTTTCTGGCTTGGGATTTGCGTTTGCGCTCGGCCTTGTTGGCTTTTTTGCGCAGTACGGTCGTAGTTTTAGCTTTGGCGGCTTTCTTTTCACCGAAGTCCTCTTCGTGAAATTCCACTTCGCCATCCACAATCTCGCCGGCGTTGCTGATGGAATTGCGGGCAGCTCGGGTCAGCTCGGTTTCTATTGGCCGATCCAGATCTTCTTGCGCTATTGGTTCAGCGTGGAACAACGCGCGCACAATTTCGTGACGCAAAGTAGATTGCATTTCTTCGAAAATAATCTGGCCGCGTCGGCGGTATTCCACTAGTGGGTCGCGCTGCCCAACACTCATCCAGTGGATGCCTTCGCGCAGGTGATCCATGTTTTCGAGGTGCTGCATCCAAAGGTTGTCAAGAATCTGCAGGTAAATATCACGCTCAACTTTTCGCAAAATGTCACGGCCAAAGGCTTCTTCGCGGCCATTATACAGTTGTTTGGCTTCTTCGAGCAGCACCGCCTTAACCTTGTCGACACTGGTATCAAAAATGCGGTCGAGAGCTGGTTCATCTAAAGGCAGTAGTTCTCGCACGGCCGGCTCAAACTCTTCGGTAAGGCGCAGTGGGCTATCGGCCAACAGCTTTACTTCGTCTTCTACATAGACTTTTATGCGTTTGCTAATGTTTTCGGCTTTCAAAATTTCTTTGCGCATAGAATAAGTAGCTTTGCGGTGGCGGTTCATAACGTCATCGTACTGCACCACATTTTTACGCTGGTCAAAGTGGAAGCCCTCTACCTTTTTCTGGGCGTTTTCTAGGCTCCGGCTAATGATGCGGTTTTCAATGGGTACATCTTCTTCGACTTTTAGCCGACCCATAATGTTACTTATGCGGTCGCCACCAAAAATGCGCATCAGGTCGTCTTCGGTACTAACGTAAAACAGCGTTACGCCGGGGTCACCCTGGCGACCGGCACGGCCACGCAGCTGGTTATCGATACGGCGGGATTCGTGGCGCTCACTACCCAGCACAAACAGCCCACCTAGTTCGGTAACACCTTCGCCCAGCACAATGTCCGTACCGCGACCGGCAATGTTCGTCGCCAGGGTTACCGCGCCCTTTTCGCCTGCCATAGTGACAATCTTGGCTTCGCGTTCGTTGTTTTTGGCGTTCAGGACTTGGTGTGGCACGCCAGCTTTATTAAGCATCGCACCCAGTTTTTCGTTTTTCTCTATGCTCACGGTACCAATCAGCACTGGCTGGCCCTTTTCGTGTAGCGCCTTCACTTCAGCCACAATGGCCTTAAACTTGGCTTTTTCGTTACGGTAAATTCGGTCAGTCTTGTCGTCGCGGACAATCTTGCGGTTCGATGGAATTTCGACCACGTTCAGTTTGTAAATCTGGTGAAACTCTTCGCTTTCGGTCATAGCCGTACCGGTCATGCCGGCCAGTTTGTCGTACAGGCGGAAATAATTCTGGAAACTGATGCTGGCCAGGGTCATGCTTTCTTGTTGCACTTCCACGCCCTCTTTGGCTTCGATTGCCTGGTGCAGGCCTTCGTTATAGCGCCTACCGGCCAGCAAACGGCCGGTAAATTCATCGACAATGACAATTTCGCCGTCGTTGGTTACTACATAATCTTTATCGCGTTTGAACAATGTTTGTGCTCGAAGCGACTGCTCCAGGTGGTAAATAGTACGGATGTTCTCGCTGGCGTAAATGTTCTCTATGCCCAGGATTTTTTCGATTTTATCGATGCCTATGTCGGTCAAGATGACCGATTTGCGCTTTTCGTCAACTTCGTAATCTTCGGCCTTGAGCTGGCGGACGGTGCGCGCAAACTGCTCATAGGCATTGCCCGGCGTTACGCTGGGCGCGCTAATAATAAGCGGCGTACGAGCTTCGTCGATAAGGATAGAGTCGGCTTCGTCGACGATAGCAAAGTTAAGATCACGCTGGCGTAGCTGCTCTACCTCGCGCACCATGTTGTCACGCAGGTAGTCAAAGCCAAGTTCATTGTTGGTGCTGTACGTAACATCGGCAGCATAGGCATCCTGGCGGCTGCAAGGCTTGAGGTGTTTAAAGCGCGAGTCATCGTGGCTTTCATCGCTAAATGATGGATCGTACACGTACGATTGGTCGGGCACAATAACGCCAACGCTCATACCGAGAAAGTGATAGACCGGGCCCATCCAGCCTGCGCCAATCCGCGCTAGATAATCGTTGACTGTCACAAAGTGGGCGCCCTTTTCGCTTAGCGCGTTGAGGTACAGCGGCAGTGTGGCAACCAGGGTTTTGCCTTCACCAGTTTTCATTTCGGCAACGTCACCTTCGTGCAGCACAATGCCACCCATTAGCTGCACGTCAAAATGCCGCTGTTTAAGGGTACGATATGCGGCTTCGCGCACCACCGCAAAGGCGTCCGGCAGAATGGCATCGAGCGATTCTTTTTTGAGCCGTTTACGCAAGGCTCCGGTCTGGGCCTGCAGCTGTTCGTCGGTCATTTTGGTGTACTTGTCGCTCAGGGCGTTTATGGCCCGTACGCGCCGCTGCAAACGCTTGATAGTTTTGGCTTGTGGGTCACCAAGCAGTCGTTTTAATACTCCGTTCATAGGGCTTGTCGGCACTCCTCCGCGTTAGTTCATTTCAGATTACATAATTGTACCCTTTTTTGGCCTGGTACGCGAGTGGTTTCTTGTAAAACCCGCTGAACCCATTGCATATCTTTTCCCCGTTACGAGCAAGCTCGGTGGCGCAGGCGTGCAGAACTTCCGATGGGTTTCAAAATGAGTTCATGAGCGTTCAGGTTGGCCAGTCGCCATGCATCGAGCCAGAAAGTAAACGCCGTAACCGACGCTTTTTTGCCCGGGCAGCGTAATCGGCCAGCTGGTGTTCGATGTGCACACACGCGATATCCAGCGCGGCATACATGTGCTGGGTGCTTTCGCGGGCCTGCAGACTGCTCGTCTCTACTTGTAGCTCAATCATACAGGTATACATTTTGTGGCCACGACCGGGCTTTTCAGTAAAGGCTATGTGGCAACTAGCTGCTGCACGCAGACGGCGCGGAATCACTTTGCCCAAACGCTTTACTTTGGCCCGAGCATATTTTTCGAGCTCTGGACTGACCTGGTACGTTACGGCCGTAACACTCAGTTTCATAGCAAACCCTACAGCACCTTGCGGTCGCCGAGGTACGCTCGGAGTACCTCTGGTACACGCACGCTACCATCAGCCAACTGATAGTTTTCGACAATGGCCGCCATAATGCGCCCCAATGCAAACGCCGTCGCGTCGTTAGTGTGCACCAGTTCGGTGCCGCCAGCCCTGTTTCGGGTGCGGATTTTGAGGTCTCGCGCCTGGTAGTCCGTCATATAGTCGGCGGTGTGCGTTTCGCGGTATTTGCCCTGCCCCGGGAACCAAACTTCCACGTCCACACCACTGGCGTTGGGCTTGCCGATATCAAACGTGCATTTTTGAAGCAAACGGTACGGCAAACCCAGCTGCAGCACCAGATATTCCTGTACGGCCACCAGTAGTTTGTGCTCGTCGGGCCCGGTAGCGGCGCTCGAAAACACTTCCATTTCCAGTTTGTCGAACTGATGCATACGAATGATGCCTTCAGTATCTTTGCCGTACGTACCGGCTTCGCGCCGGAAGCTCGTGCTGTAACCAATGTAGCGGATGGGCAGCATCTCGGCCGGCAGTATTTCGTCCCAGTACATCGTACACAGGGTGTGTTCGGCGCTGGCATTGAGCCACAAATCGTCCTGTTCTATCTTGTAGGTAACTTCCTCGGCGTTCAGGCGGGCCGACGCTCTATAGGGTTCGGTACGCAGCATGGCCGGCGGCAATACGGGCGTAAAGGGCTTGGTGCTTATGTGTAGCTGATTATCTTCGACTAGTTTTCGGATGATGTCTTCGTCGCCCAGTGTCGTTAGCACGTACTGGATGATGGCAAACTGCATCCGCACCAAATCGCCCTTAAGGTATGCAAATCGGCTGCCCGAAATCTTGCTGGCCCGCTCTTTATCCAACATATCGCGCGGCTCTAGTATTTCCCAGTGGTTCTTGGGCTCAAAATCGAACTTGGTTGCATCCAGGACCGTTTTAGCCACGACGTTTTCTTCTTCGCTTGCCCCTACCGGCACGCCTTCGAGAGGCATGTTGGGAACGGCCTTTAACTGCTCCTGATACTTAGTCTCGATGTGTTCAATCTCGGCCTCGCGCTGGCTCAGCTCCTCTTTTAACTGCTTGCCGGTAGTCAGTTGTTCTTCCGAGGGCTTCTGGCCCTTCAACTCTGCCGTCAGGACGTTGCGGCGAGCACGCAGTTCTTCTATTTGCGTCAGCCTAGTCCGCCGTTCAGCGTCGAGTTCCAGCAGCTCAGCCACACTTACGTTTTTATATCCTTTTTCTAGCGACTTTTGCTGCACCAACTCGGGGTTGTCACGAATATACTGTATGTCTAACATGCCTAGTAGTATAAACCAGCCGACATACATTTGTTGCCATTTGTGGTATAAAGTCTAACTATGGCAGAAACAATTGAACCAGGAGTTCTCCAACAAGAGGTACAAAAACCCCGAGCTAAGCTTCGTGTGATGGACATTATTATTTTCACGGTAGTCTTAGCGGTCATAGCAGTGCTGGCATTTACACTCATTAGCAAACTGTCCCTGCGGCACGATGTAGCCTCGGCCAAAGTTGTAGCCAGTAAAACCATCAGCGACCTGCAAAAGCGCGATGGCGCAGCCGCCCGCACCCTGGGCGACAAAGATTTCCAGTCTAAAAACAGCAGCGCCGACTTGACGGCATTATTTAAAAAGATTGAACGTGCCACCCTTAAGCAGCCTAGCGTCGACCGCCAGACATATTACAAAGATAAGCAAGGCAAAATTGTGTTCTTCATTTACCGCTATGACACCTTGAAAGTTCCCTTTTTTGTGCGCGTCGGCGTTAGCCAAGAAAATGGCACATGGCTGCTTAGCAGCATCACTGGAAACGCCGACGAAACCAAACTCATCGTCAATTAAAATGTCTTACATTAACTAAATGTCTTACATTTGATAATATTCTTACATGAAAGCAGTTGACATACCTATAACCATGACCTCCAAGGGCACGTTTACCCTGCCTGCCAAAGTCCGAAAAGACTTCGGCCTACAGACCAAAGGTGACCGCCTACTGTTGCACTACGTCCCAGGCAGCAGGACCGCCGAGCTCAAAGCCCCGCTGGATCTCCAGGCATTACAGGCCGAGGTCGCCGCGCTAATTCCCGCCGACGTCCCACCCCTCGGTAATGTCAGAGAATATCTGAATAATGCCAAACTGCAGGCATATCAGAACGGTCGGTAACTTACTATGTTCAAGGTTGTTTCGCTTGACACCAATCTGGTCATTAGCATGCTGGTAACGCGCGAAAACCCCGCCTAAAGCGAAGCTATCCGGCGAGTCGTCGAAGCGGCACAACAAGTTCACATAGCCGATTTGGCGATTAGCGAAAGCGTGTTTGTACTATCCCGCTATTACCATTTGGAGCGAGCGGCAATTGTACGTTTTTTTAATGCCGTTTTGGATGACCCCACCTTCGTCTGTAATACCTTAGCTCTAAAAACAGCGTTGCGGCATTACGAGCAACAGCCGGCCCTGTCGTTTGAAGATTGCTACTCGGCAGCGGTGGCCGAACAAAGTCAGGCCGACCCGCTACTAACTTTCGACAAAAAGATGGCCAAACAGCTCCCACATACCGAGCTTTTACCGGCGTAATATCAATCCGGGTCAGTCGAGAATAGTTAATTATTTTCATAAGCAACATCACCAGCAACGCTTATGAATCGGCCCCGATTACACAATGACTGGCAGCATCGACCACAGTTAGGACACTAAGTGAACTAGACTTTACTAGACTAAGCTCGGCTGACCCGTTATTATTTGAACCACCATGAGCTTAGACGTTAACATTCACGCCGCCCAAACCACAATTTTACGTAGCTTGCTCTTTTTGCCCAAGGCTAGTTACACAGATTTACAAAAACCAACTGGGCTCAGTAGCGACCATTTTAGTTTTCATATAGCCCGCCTGGTAGAACTTGGTTTGGTCGAAAAAACAGCCCGAGGTATCTATCGTTTAAGCTCTCACGGCAAGGAGTATGCCAACCGCCTGGACACCGACAATAACACCCTAGAACGCCAACCCAAATCTGCCGTGATCATTGGCCTGCTCCGCGAAATAAACGGCGAGAAACAGTACCTGTTCCAACAGCGGCTCAAGAACCCCTACTACGGATTTTGGGGTCTACCAAGTGGCAAAATACGCTGGGGCGAAACGATTACTGAAGCAGCCGCCCGCGAGAGCCTTGAAGAAACCGGGTTGCAGGCAAACTTTAGCGTCCGAAGCGTTTATCATGAACACGTCCGCGAAAAAGAAACGGGCTTGATTATGGAAGACAAACTCTTTTTTATAGTGCTCGGTGAGAATGTGTCAGGCAGGCTCGTCGCGGATTTCGAAGGTGGCCACAACGAATGGCTCAGCGTCACTGCGGCACTGGGCCATAAAAAGAAGTACGCCACCCTGAAGGCTGAAGTCGATATGTTAACCACATCTGAGTGGCTGTTCGAACAATCGACCGAATATAGTAATGAGGATTTTTAAATGAAGCCCCGCGTCGTCTTATGCGGTAGCTACCACCGAGATCCCGCCACTCTCAGACGACTGTTTCGCGAGCTGGAAGCAACTGGTTGCCGCGTATTGTCGCCAATCTCTACCAACTTTGCTTCGCTTCACACTGGTGTCGTAACCACGTCGAGCGAACAAGACCTTTCGGCTAATGAAATCGAGAGGTTTCACTTGCGGGCCCTCCGAGAAGCCGACTTTATAATGCTCCACGCCCCAGAAGGTTATGTCGGAACAAGTTGTGCGTATGAACTTGGCTATGCCAGTGCACTGCATAAACCGGTTTATTGCTTTGCCGAGCTACAAGACGAGATGCTAGCAACCAGAGTAAACCGCGCAGCTTCGGTCTTCGAGATTATAGAGAAACTGGTGCCGGCTACTTTTTAGTTGCCTTAAGAGCCTGCAACGTTAGTTCGGTACGTTTTCGGGCGTAGCTACAGAATTCACATGGTCCACCCATAATGCTATCACCCACCGGTGGCATGTCGCCATCCATGCAAACCTTCATTTCCTCTAGCGTCGGTTCGACCCATTCGTCGTTGCCAGTGTAGGGTATAAGTTTGGTTCGGAACTCCAGCTTGTCGCCAAAGCCACCGACGTCCATACGGGCGTTGGTGTACACAAAATAACCGGTGTTGCTCACTGCAAAACCATTGGCGCGCAGCAGCCACTGGTAGACTTCCATCTGTCGCTTGTAGCTAATCTGCCAATCGCTGTCGATGCTGACATCCCGGTCTTTACTGGTCGCTTTATAATCTACCACTATCAGCTCGCCGGCTTCGTTGACCCACACGTCGTCCACCGCGCCAAACACGTGCAGATTGGTGGCTTGGTGCTGCGCCACTACACCAGTAAAGTTGTGCCGCCAGGTGTCCATATTTTTGTGCTGGTACGGCAGCACGCCGACCAGCTTGTTGGTAGTCATAATCGGATGCGGCGTGCCAGCCGCCCGGTGCACATCAAACTCTTTCTTATACAGTTCGTCGATGGTTTTATTGATGTTAAACGGCGGACTATTGGGCCGCGTAATCTTGAGCCGCACGTCCAGCCAAAAGCAACGCGGGCACTGCTTGTAGAGCTCGATTTTCGAGCGTGAAACCTTAAACACAGCCGTCTGACCTGGCTGGTACGGCTGCGACCGCTCACGAAAATAACTGTTTGCCATTACGTACAAGTATAACAGCTCACGTGCTGGCAGAAGACCCGAGTGAGCCCAAACGTTTCTTTTAGCTTTTCTTCTTGCTTAGTACGGCTAGCGTTTCGATGTGAGGGGTGCGCGGGAAAAAGTTGTAGACCTCAAAGAACTTGATGTCGTACGTTTCTTGCAAAAGTGCGAGGTCGCGCGCCTGGGTGGCCGGGTTGCAACTAAGATAGATTATTTGCGGAGGCAGCACTTCCAGGCAGCGGTCCACAACCTTGGCATGCAAGCCGGCCCGCGGCGGGTCAAATATCACCGGCTTGTCGCCTACGATGTATTCCAGCGCCTTTTCGGTTGCTGCCTCCACCACCTCCACATTTACCAACTGGCTCCCTATGGTATTTTTGGAGTCCGTAAAATGCTCGGCGTTCACGCGCGCCATTGCTGCCGTATCCGGGTCTAGCTCCACGAGCGTCACCTGCTTTTTTGCAACGCTTAGGCCGATGCTGCCGACGCCACTGTACATATCTACCGGGTCGCTCTGACAGTACTCATGGATGCGGGCCAGCGCTTTTTCATACACCGGCAAATTCACCTGAAAAAAGCTGTTCACATCATATTGCATGGGTAACCCATTGATCGTGTCTTGCAAGGTACTGTTGCCAAGTTCGTATATAAGGCGAGTTGGCACCGAGGCCGGGCTTTGAGGGTTGCTGTGGTACACCTGCAACCCCTGTACCCCTGTAGGTAGTACCATTTTTGTAAAGTCGTCAAGTTTTGTGTACAAGGCGGCTACTACCTCACCTTTTTGACCACAGCGAACAATAATTGTCTTCAAGTCACCGGCCCGCGGGCTGTATTTTTGGAGTTCGGCCAGCACCGCGTTCGCACCAGTGTCAAGTGCTGGCATAGCCAGAGCGCTGCCCCGCACTATTTGCTTGCCGTGGCTACCGCGCTGGTGTAGTGCCAAGTGCAAGCCATCTTCGTCGCCCCAAAAGCTGTACTCCATTTTGTTTCGGTAATGGAAAAACCCATGCGGGTTTTCTATTGCGCCGGGCGACGAAATAAATCCGTCGTCTTGGGCTGCCTTGCCTGAAACAGTGACTAAATCAAACCTAGTGATATCTATGTGAGATTGCGTAAACAGTTCGCGGACGATCTCGGCTTTGTAGTTGTTTTCTGCCTCAAACGTCATCATTTGCCAGGGGCTGGTAGCCAGGTAGTTTTCCTCTCGTGGCGTAGTACGCTCCGGCGAAGCCTGTACCACTTCGCGCGCAATCGCTTCGCAGTAGCTGCGCTTTTTCTTTATAACTTCCACTCGCACCACTTCGCCCGGTAGCGCGTTCCATACGAACACCTTACGGCCGTCGGCCAACGTGCCGAGCCCTTGGCCGCCGTGCACCAGCTTGGTTATAGTTACTTGTTCTAAGTCTTCCATTTTTTCCATTCAGCCTCCACTATAACAGCAATGTCGCCCGGAACATCTGCCGTGGCATGCGGTTCTACTAGTTTGAGCTTAGCCGGGTCAGCAAAACCCCACCCTACCGCTATACTATGCAAACCGCTGGCAGTGGCCGAAACAATATCGCCCGTTTCGTCCCCGACGTACCACGTTTGCGATTTATCCAGGCGGTACCGCTGAACTATATAGTTCAGCAAGCGTGGCTTACCCATAAACCCAGAACCACCTCGCACCGTCGTAAAATATTGGCCCAGTTGCAAGTGCCTCAGCAGCGCCCGAATGTTGCGACCGCTGTTGGCGCTGGCGATGAACAATTGCCATCCTTCGACGTGGAGCTGCCGGATAAGCTCCGGCATGCCCGCAAAGGCTTTTACATCGCGCATGTATTGGCGCAGATAGTGGCGACCCCGGAAATAGGTCGGCAACAGCTGCCACACCGGTACACCCAGGTGCAGCGCCAGCCGCTTCATAGACATTTTGCGTGACGCTTCTATTTCCTCGGGGGTGTAGTGTTTGGTGTTGCGGGCAACTTGTTTTAAAAAGTCGAAAACGTACGGAAAACTATCGGCAATAGTGCCGTCAAAATCAAAAATAACCGCCCCACGGCGGCCATGACTATCCTCACCCTTTTTCCTCAGTACCATACCTTAAACTATAGCATATTTAAATGTTACTGTGCCCGCCCATGGACCGCGCAACTACTTCGCCCAAAGACCAGTGCGTCGACCGTAGTGCCTTGGTTGTTGAAGCTGCCGAAATAATCTCTTCCAGTTTTTCCGGCGTAAGGCTTTCCGTTTTTTGAATCCATAAAGTCGGCTTAACGATTCTACTTGTTCCTGGCCCTACGGGCACTTCATCGTGCCAATTGATACCAGCTATGTTGCCTATTCGTAATTCTTCAAGAGCTTTAGCTAATTTTCTAGGCCTAAAAACCGGGTTTATCAATATTGCACCTTTTGTAGCGTCATTACGGTTGTAAGCGGTTTGGGTAACCCGCACCATTTCACGGATTGCATTACCTACCGTCTCTTGGGGCAAATGCTGCATGCCGAACTGGCATAAGGTTGAACTAAATTGTTTGTCTTCAAATGGTAATTTTTGGGCATAGCCATGTATGAAACTTGGCCGCGCATCTTGTGCACCGGCCTCCGGGTAAGTCGGGTCAAGTGACGTAACAGCGGTTAGAATACCCTTGCGTCGCAAGTCCGTGCCCAAATCTGTTCCCCCGGCTGCAACATTAAGTAGTGTTGGCATTAGCCGTAATGACTCACCAAACATATCTGCGGCGAGCCCCTTGTGAGCAGTCACCGGCGTATTGCTATCGTAGTACAGTCTGGCTTCAGCTGACATACATAAACATTAGCACATTATTGTCTAATATGCAAAGCTATGCCGACGAGTAGTCGACGTGGCAAGCGCCGCGGCCGGTACGTTCGGTGAATTTCTGGTGGTACTCCTCTGCGCGGTAAAACGGCCCTGCCTGAGTAATTTCGGTTACGATTTTGCCGTCATACTTTGGCTGCAGGTCGTCGCGTACCTTTGCGGCAATCCGCTTTTGCTGGTCGGTGATGTAAAAGATGGCGCTGCGATAGCTGTCGCCCACATCCGGGCCTTGGCGGTTTAACTGGGTTGGATCGTGCATGCGAAAAAACTGGCGCACCAGCGTTTCGTAGCTGACGACCGATTCATCAAACTCCATGTGCACAGCCTCGGCGTGGCCGGTGGTATGCGAGCAGACCTCTTCCCAGGTAGGATTTTCGGTTGTTCCGCCGGTATAGCCTACCGTTGTACCTGTTACGCCCGGCACTTGATCGAAGTAATATTGCACCCCCCAAAAACAGCCTGTTGCGAAGATTGCCTGTTCCATACGGTGTCCTTTCAGTGAATAACGTGACAATTATATCGTTTTAACGCAGCTTTAACTGTATGATTTGTTATACTTACCTCTGTTATGTTACTCACCGCAGACATCCAGGAAAAATCCATCGGCACGAAACACTTGTTTTCAAGCCTAAAGCTGCACGTCGACAAGGGTGAAAAGATTGCAATCATTGGTCGCAACGGCGTCGGTAAGACCACCCTGTTTCACATGCTAACCGGGACCGACCGCGACTACGCCGGGACGGTCAGCATCAGCCAGGGTGTACGCGTGATTGCGACCGCGCAGGAACACACCGATGTCGGTGAAATGACGGTAATGGATTACATACTCAGCCGCTTGCCAGAATACAGCGAGCTTAAGCACATTGTAGATACTTACCCCAATCACATGGGCGACCACATGGGCAAAATTAACACCTACAGCGAAGCACTCGAACGGTTCGGCGTGCTGGATTATTACAATGTGGTAGACCGGATAGAACAGTCGCTGGAAGATTACCAGCTGCCCGGCAAAGCCGGTGTGCCCATGAGTAGCCTTTCGGGCGGCCAGAAGCGCTTCATAGAACTGATTGCCGTCGAACATGCCGACGCCGACCTGGCGCTTATAGACGAGCCGACAAACCACATGGACTACGTCGCGAAGGCGGCTTTTCTGGATTGGTTTATGGGAGTGCAGCGCTCCGTGGTAGTCATTAGTCACGACCGCGACGTGCTGGAACAAGTGAGCCGTATTATAGAAATAAAAAATAGTACCGCCGTCGCCTACAAGGGCAATTACCAGTCATACTTGGCGCAAAACGTACAATCGGCCACCACCCAAATGCACGACTACGCCACCGCCCAGGCCACACTCGAAAATCTGCACAAGCAAATCCAAAGCGTGCGCGCCAAAAAAGCCAGCACCAGCAAAACCCCTAACCCGTTCATCCCACTAGAAAAGCGCCTGCTAAAACAGTACGCTGAGATAGAAGCCAACATGAGCGAGCCAAACTTCTGGATTGACCGCGAAAGCGCTGCCGGGCTCAATAAAAAGGTCGGCGACAACTACGACAAGTTTAGGGCCAAAAATATCCGTTTGCATAAAACGAGTAGCAGCGGCCAGGCCCGTGAGCTGCTGCGGGTTGAAGCTTTGCAGCTCGGCTACAGTGGGATAGCGCTGTTTGCGCCCGTGGACTTTACCCTGCAGCATGGCGACCGCCTGCACCTGATTGGCCGCAATGGCGCTGGTAAAACTACGCTGGTGCGAGCTCTGATAGAAGCCGCCCGCGACAAACGCACAGCAACCTGGATTGCTGGCAGTATATTTGTAGATAAAGGCTTACGGATGAGCGTGTACGAACAAGAGGCCGGCCGCGAGCTGCTTGCCCTGCCCCTTAGCCAAGCCATTGCGCGTATTTACGAAGAGCTGGAGCTGCCTAGCAGTATGGAAGTCGTGATGCGTACCATGGGGAACTACCTGTTTGACCCGTATGCCGATGCTCAAACCCGGGTGGCAGACCTATCTGGCGGCCAAAAGGCACGCTTGCAGATCATCCGTATGCTTGCGCCCGACCCGAACCTGCTGGTGTTAGACGAACCAACAAACCACCTTGATCTGCCGTCTATCGAAGAGCTGGAAAACGCCCTAACCGATTACCACGGTGCCCTACTGTACATCTCGCACGATAGCTACCTAGCCAAAAACCTCGGCGGGACAGAACTAGTGCTTCTGCCCACCACATCTCAGCCTTGAGAATAATTACTTCAAGAGTATCTTTTAACTCGTCCGATACTTGTGGCTAACGGGATCGTAATGGCCTAGATACACTCGTGATTTAGTTCCAGCTTGACCAAGTATTTGCTGCGCGCTCGTGCGAAGAGCGAAGGTAGATTCGGCGGTTCGAATCCGCTCAGTAGCCGTCGAGGGTTCAGGCTGCGTACAACGGAGTGGATCTAGTGCAAGTCCCATTTCGCCGAATGTACCACGCATGCCTACTAAGACACCTTCGACACCACTTGAGTACGTGCCCGGTGTCGGCCCTACAATTGGAGGAGTAACGAGATGTACTGTCTTTACGCGCCAGCCTTTATGTAGTGAGTACCGAGCACCGATACTTAAATCCCCTGGAAGTAGCTGAGCATTTTCATAGATTGATGCTGCCTCTGTGCCCGTAATGCGCATCTGGCCCGGTTGATTAGGATCGGATCGGATTTTACTTCTTATAATAACTTCTGGGCTAAAAATGTCTTCACGAAGGTCAACGTCAGGTCGGTTAACATCGCATTCAGACCTTACTACTACACCACTAACTACATCATTATGTGATGGGTCGAGTAGTAGATTCCTCCAGTTCATGAGAACTGTTGCACCGGGCGTATTCCATAATGCTTGTTCAGAGCCGTCTGAGAATCACATAACTTTATCGGGCAAGTCGCTGCCTTCGAATAAGCCAATAGTAACGGCCTCAGCGGGTTGAATAGTTCCTTCATGAGTCATACGTATGTATTATACATATTATAACATATTTATCAATGTTTACTCGCTGATGGTGACATCGCGCCAGAAGGCTACGTAGCCGGTGAAGTCTTTGCCCACCCGCTCGATGGCGGTCGGCAACGGTTGCTGGTAGCTCCAGGCATTGTCTTTGCTGTGGCTGTCTGCTTTGCCAACATCGTAATATTGGCACACGCCCTTCCAGGGGCAGGTGTAGGGAGTGTCACTTTTAAACAAATAATCTTGGTTGACGCTATCGGGCGGGAAGTACCAGTTTTGTTCGATGAATATCATATCATCTTTATCGGCACTTGCGATTACGTGGTCGTTCCAAATTGCTTTCATAGTTACCTCCTGTTGTGCTTATAGTATAGACCCTGAGCTGTCATTCCCATGCCGATTCGGGTTCAACATAAACTCCCACGAGTTTTTGTGGGGAGTCTCCTTGAAACACATCCCCCTCCGTCCTGAGCTGTCATTCCAGCCCTGAATCATGCGCCGATTATGCACCGAGCTGTCCGGAATGGCGAGAACGGGAACACGGGAATGGATTCCAGCTTGCGCTGGAATGACAACGCAGGGGATAAGGGGTAGCTTAATTGCTCATTGTTAATCGATAATCCATTGGTCATCGCTCATCGCTAATCGCAAATTTTGGAATCCAGTCTCTGAGATTAGGTATTGTCAGTCGTAGCAATAGTTTGTGCACTTAACCCTATACCCTAGCCCCTAGACCCTAGTCATATTTCATATTTCCGTTACCCCAGCCGTTAATTCGATACTTCGAGAATCGAAAATCGGGTGCTTACCGAATAGTCTTAAGTAGTCGCGCAAATAGCAGCAGCTCGTCGCACAGCTTGCCCAGCGATTTTTCGTAGCGCTCGCGGTACTCTTCTGTAATTGCACCGGTCTTGTCGAACATATTCTGGACGTGCGGAAAGTACACATCCCAGCTAAGCGCCACCAGGCCTGTTTCGCGCACCGCCGTTAGCAGGCTTTCTACGGCCCGCACGCCGCCCCAGTTGCCGCTACTGGCGCCTGCAAAAGCGACAGGCTTATGATTATATAGCTGCAGCTCGCTATCGAGCATGCGCTTTAAACTGCCGGGAAAGCTATGATTGTACTCTGGCGTAACGATAAAAAAGGCATCGGCCTTTTCGACAATGGCGCTATAGCGCGAATCTTTGCCCTCTGGGTCGTTGCCGTCACCCGGAAAATTGAAATCTAGGGGGTCTACAAAAATTACCTCGACATCTGGCAGTTTGCTGATAAACTCCGCTATATACCTCGCCGCCTTAATGGATTCGCGCTGCGCACGGGTTGTTCCTGCCAAAACCGCGACTGTAATTACCTCTGCCATCACGCGCCTCCTATGCCTCTAATTTATGAATATCAGTATGGTTTAAACCGTAGTAA
The DNA here is from genome assembly GCA_038207115.1 of Saccharimonadales bacterium (SeqCode). GTDB lineage: Bacteria > Patescibacteriota > Saccharimonadia > Saccharimonadales > UBA4665 > JAJZCD01. The sequence continues at coordinate 1,215 of JBBRAC010000004.1, read as the reverse complement.
TGCGCAATCTCGTGCCAAAGGGTATGCCGGATTCCTTCTTGCAGCTCGGCCTCGTTTTGCGCCTGCTGCATGAGCGGGTACTTAAACAGCGTTATACGGTCGGGCATCAGGCTTTCCCTGCCCTGGCGCTGACTAAGCGGCACACCCTGGTACAGCCCCAGCAGAGTTTGGTCGTGACGAAGCTGCAACTCGTGGCGTTGCTCGGGGGTGGGGACATCAGCAAAAAGCAGCGCTACGTTTTGCACCTTGTCTCGGTGTACCTGCGGCAAGCTATCGAAGGCTACATCTATCAGTTCTTGAAAGTGTTCATCAGAAATATCAAACATTATTTTTTCGAGAGCACCGAGCAGAAAGAATGGCCGTGTCTATTTGTTCTGAGGGTGCTCATATGTATATTATTCCAATGATATACATAGTATAGCATTGCACGGCTAATTGTATACAGCCTAACTGAAACAAGGGTGTGGAATATATTCGGAACCCGGTAATATCTGCGTAACTTCTCCGCTGAGTAATGGGGCACGCAGCGCATAAAGCGCTATTACGCCCTGCCCAATTTCTGTTTGTAATACACAAGCATCATGATTATGCCCTTCTTAGGTATCTCTAAATCTGGCAAGAAAATTGTGGGCGTGCGGGCTTTCGTGCAATTCTGTACCTTTCCGATACGAAAGGACGTCCCCTGCCCAACCAAGAAACAAGTCGGCCTCTATCACTACGAGCTTGCCTGAAGCTGGTTGCTGAATTCGCAATTTCGAAATTCCCAATTCACTGTATAAGTCTCCATTGGCCACTCTCCAGTGTATATGCGTTGACTCCTCAAGGAACCCCACTCCCCGTTCCGTTCCATAAACATCTCCGACTAGTTCTAGTAATTCAGTACGTACTGTTTCACTCATTACTACTCCGTCTGGCTAATATGCATAACCATATGACGTATGGGTCATATCGTCAATCAAAGAAACATATATGTATTTGTACCAATTAAATTGGAACAGATGGTCATGGATGGCAATTGATGACACGATGTTGACATTTTTAGTACTATGATATATAATATCTATAATGGATTCATCGCTGTCCGCAACCCTCAAGTGCAACAGCCAACTGTAAATTATTAGACGTATTGTTCATATCTTGTCCTTTCATCTAGTGCTTGTTGCCGATAGCTATCGTACACTTCCTGAGCTGTTTCGTAGCCAAGTACTTTCCTCG
>JBBRAC010000003.1:0-177041 GCA_038207115.1 Saccharimonadales bacterium (SeqCode) | reverse complement strand
ATTCTCACCAGTGATAGTTGTCTCGTTTAGCAGTGTTGACGGGTCATTTTCATTGATGTCCTGTAATACCTCCACAAGCTCAAATAATCCCTTGCCAGTCTTCTCAAACAAATCATCAGCTTTTTTGAATTTATAGTTCATAATCGCTATTATACGCCCCTACCAGAGGTCTAGCCTCCCTTGGGCTACGTTTTATAGTATTCCAGCCGTCAGCCATTTCCTGCAGTATGTCCGCTAGTGGACGTGTTTCAAATAGCTCCCAGAGACCGCCACCACCTTTTATCTAGATGTACTTGGTATCGCTAAGCTGGCTAGAGTACCCTTGGGTAGCCATCTCCAGAATTTTATTCGGATCTTATCAAATCCCGATTCTCGGCAAAACCGGCACGGATGTGCGCTAGTTGGCGTCGCGGCGGATGAAGAGGACGGCGCTTACCAGCAGTCCGACCGCTACGTACACGGCCACTACTAAGGCTTGGTGGCCGCTGGTAGTGGGATTGCTTGGATTTACCTGCCCTATTACTGACTGCAGGGCGCTAAATGGCAGGTAGGTTGAGTTGTGCTTTAGCAGTAGCGTCAAAATATTCTCGCCGATGAGTGGCAGGAGCAAAAAGGTTACAATTGCCCCAACTTGGTTACGTAAAATCATAAGCAGTATAAAGGCGTACATGGCGTAGCCCCAGCCAACGAAGACGCAGCGCCACAGCAGCGGCCAAATATCGAAGCTTTGCGGGCCAATATGCTTACCTGCTAGGTGCACGCCAATGATGGTACAAAGCGGCGAAAAGAACATAATCAGCAAGCTCGTGAGTGCTGCAAAGACAGTTATAACCAAGAACTTCGAAAGCAAAACTTTGTAGCGACGATTGGCCGAAGTGAGCGTGTAGGTAATGGTGTTGTAGCGATACTCATGCCCCGCCAGCAGCAAACCGGCGAACGCCAGTATGAAGCCCACGAATACAATTGCGCCGCTCGATTCTCCAGCCAGCAGGGTCGGAGAGCGCAGGGAGGCAGGTTCGCCACGAAATCCCTGTATAAAGCCGGCAACGAGGACGGTGATAAGCAAGCTGGTCAGCACAATAAAATACGTCGAACGCACGGTAAGCAGTTTGCGGAATTCCGATTTGAGGCTGGGTAACATTATGCATTCTCCTTTTTGGTGGCAAACTCTTCGCTGCCAGACGTGAGCTGCAAAAAAGCTTCTTCAAGTGAGGCGGCTTGCGGGGCCAGTTCGTACAGCGGCACGCCACTTTCGAAGGCTATTTTGCCAATAGCGTCAGACGACAAACCAGAAACTTTTAGGCCGCCACTGGCCTGAATAAAGGCTGCTTTGTGCCCCTTTAGGACGCGCTCCAGCACCGAAAGTTTGGGTGAACGCACCAGCACACCAGAGTTCCCATTGCCGGCAATGAGTGCTGCCATGGAAGTATCGGCTATCAGCTTGCCCTTACCTATGACCACGACATTGTCGGCCATCTGTGCCATTTCGCTGAGCAGGTGCGACGACACAAACACGGCATTGCCTTGGTCAGCATACGTTTTCAAAAATTCACGCAGCCAGGCGATACCCTCTGGGTCAAGGCCGTTGGCCGGCTCATCAAGCATAAGGTACTTTGGTTTGCCCAAAATAGCCGCTGCAATCCCCAGCCGCTGGCTCATGCCCAAAGAGAACTTGCCCGGTTTACTCTTGGCAACCTCGCTCAGACCAACTTCGGCCAGGACCTCCGCCACCCGAGAAACAGGCACGCCACCGGCGTCAGCCAAAATGCGCAAGTGCTGGCGCGCCGTACGCGTCGGGTGAAACGCCTTGGCCTCTAGCAGTATGCCGACAATCTGCGACGGCCGGGCATAGTCATGCAGCCGCTTGCCATCAAACAGCGTAGTTCCCGATCCGTTATCAATCCCCAACATCAGGCGCATGGTAGTGGATTTGCCTGCGCCGTTGGGGCCTAGAAATCCCGTTACTTTGCCTGTCTCGACCCTAAAACTTAGGTTGTCGACGGCATGCTTCTTTTTGTACGCCTTGCTGATGTGCTCTACGGTAATCATATGGCCTTAGTATAGCGCACTAAGGAGCGCACCGTAGCATATTCTGCGGCACCAATTAGGCGTGTAGACCCCCTCTTTCGTAGCCTAAGCCTCGCGGCGGCTACCGATGGTTGCTAGGCGGATCAGCAGGTACATTACCAGCGCGTAGACCGCGATAGCCACAAGCGTGCCGACTTCGAAGCGGCTGCGGCCGAAGGTGGGCTCGTATCCGAACAGACCGAAAAACGGCTGTACTAGTGGATTGCTAGCGCTGTAGATAAAGTTAGCGAAGCCGTTGGCCGAATTTGCGCCCAGCAAAACCAGCAAAAAGCGTACTGCCAATAGTGCCAATACCACGCCGCCAATAAATGAAATTATGCGCGCCGCCACGTTCATGCCATATTCTGCCCGTTCGGTCGTAACCGGCCGTTCTGTTATAACCGGCCGTTCTGTTTCTGCCACGGGTTCCGCACCCGCACCAGTATCTACTTCTTTATACACTGCCATGGCTGACTCCTTATGTTACGGCCCTAGCTTAGCGCAGGCGCGCAAAACATGCTGTAAGAATTGTTATAAGCTATGCTGCGCTTAAAATATGCAACAGTTGCTGCGTATCGGTGGCGTTCATAAGTTGCTCGCGGAGTTCTTTGGCGCCGTCAAAGCCGTTGATATACACCTTGCAAAAGCGGTTGAGCGTTTTGATGTTACGCTCGCTGGGCTGCCAGCTGTCGGCAAAAAGCTGGACGTGTCGCTGATACAGATTTAGCCGTTGTTGTTTTGAGTACGAATCCCATGCTATAGGTCCGTCCTCAACAAACACAAAGGGGTTTTGGAAGATGCCACGGCCAATCATAATCCCGTCCAGCCCATGTTCGGCGGCCAGCTGCTCGCCCTGTTTGCGGGTCATTACGTCGCCATTGCCGACGATGAGCGTCTGCGGTGCAAGCTTTGTTTTCAAGGCTGCTACTTGGCCGATGAGATCCCAATGGGCCGGGACTTTGCTCATTTCTTTGCGGGTGCGGCCGTGCACACTCAGCATGTCTAGGTTCTGGCCTAGCAAAAACTCGAACCACGTCATGTCGACCTCACTATAGCCCAGACGCGTCTTAACGCTGAGCGGCAAACGGCCAGCCAGACCTTGCTTGGTGGCATCGATAATTTGCTGCGCCAGTTCCCTGTTTTCTAGCTTTATCAGGGCGCTACAGGCGCCGTTTTGCACCTCACTTTTGGCCGGACAACCCATGTTGAGGTCTACCCCCACGAAATTGCATCCCGCTGGCAAGCCGAGTTCGCGCGCCAGCTCACCACTAGCAATCTGCTCGGCTGCTGTCCGGAAATTCTCTGGCTTAAGCCCCCACAGCTGGGCCACCAGGCTAGTTTCGGCCGCAACGAAATGCAGCTTTTTGAGTAACTTGGCACGACCCGGGCTCATCAGCCCGTCGACATTCACAAACTCGGTAAAGAATAAATCTGGCGCTGCCGTTCCCTGTACAATCTGCCGGAACACCATGTCGGTCACATCGTCCATCGGCGCCAGCACAAAAAACGGCCGTTTGGTCATCTGAAAGCCTGGCATCTAGGGCTTTCCCTCACCTATCCTCGTCGCAACAATAGTACTGGCTAAATCATTGTAGGTGTAGCCGACATTATCTAGCACCCGCCTCCAGAATTTTCCACGGTTCCGTACGTCCACCAGAACTTTATCGCAATCATCCACTAGGTCACCTATTGCAACGGTCTCGAACATAAATGAAAGGTAGTCTGCCAGCTGTTTGTCGAGCTTTGGGGCGGTATAGTAGCTGCCAACATGCTTATTGGCTAGCACATTAGATACGTTGAACCGCTCGCCCCCGGACTGCGTATGGCTATAGGCGCCTGAACCGACTCTGGCTAGGCGCTCAGTCTTGGTGCGCAGCGGGTCAAAGCCCGGCATTTTCTGCCCTATCATGTACCGCACAATATCCACGTACCGCTGCAGCGGTGCGAATTTCTCGATGCCACGTTCTATGCCGGCGTCATTAAAAGCCGCCGCCACTGACAGGTTTGGGTTAATACGTTCCCCTACAACTTTGCGCATTACCGATAGGCGCGGATACACCGTGCGGGCATCGGCCAAGTGGTCACCAAACGTATGCAGCACACTAGCGACGGCCAGATGGGCCAGTATGCCGGCCTGATGGCTACTGTGAAGCGGCTTTCCAGTTTCTTCATTCTCTTTGCGTTGATATAGCTTTTTCTGATGGTCATAGATTTCCATCAAGCCTTGGTGTAGGCCGCGCTTCAGAGGAACTTCATCGGCGTAATCAAGAATAGTCAGAGCTTGGTTTATTTCTAGGTACGTTGGAGGCAAGAAGCCGGCATGTGGGTCGTCGTGGAGTACCGCCAGACGCTCTGGGGTATTCAGGGCATCTGTACTAAAAAAGCCGGGTGGAGGATTTAACCGAGGCGCATTATGAGTCATACATATATTGTATAAGCTTTTATACTATTCGCCCAGGCTGGAGAGCTCGGAGCAAGGAATAAATACTACCGAATGTGTGGGATGCCATCCATATCTGGTTGCGCGTCTGGGGATCCAATCTCCTCAGTAATTGCTGCGTGTTGTTGACCACCAGGAGCAGACCGGGCGCGCTCAGATATGGTACATGGCACGGCACCTAAAGCGCCACGAACGGCTACCGCATCTGCAATGCGACCTATCGCGGTTTCTGGTGTGGCGTCCCCAATCTCTTCTCGCATTTCATCATCTGGTGCCTTAAAATTGCGCCAGTTGTCAAACTGTACAGCTCGTAATTCGGCAGCTAATTGTTCGCTTGATTTAGACATTGTTATACTATAGCACACTTATGCTTATAGTGCAACGAAGCATAAGCGGAGTTGTTGCGCGCTTTTGCCTCTTGATTTTGACGTTTTAGTTTATGTCCAGGCTCGAGACAGTGCCGGCTGGGAGCGTCACGGCTGCACCACCACCGGCGTAGGGGGCGTTAGCCTGGACTTGAACGGGGGGCGCAAGAGGCGCACTAGGGTTGGTTTGCCAGAGGTTGTAGCTACCCCTAGCTGGCTTGCCCTGCAGGGCGACGACCACGTCGTGGCTCGATGAGTCTTTGTTAATAAGCACTAGCTTGCCGTTATCGGTAGCAAACAGCTCAACCTGAGGCACACTGGAGCTTGTTTGCACCAGGTGGCCGCCGTAACGCTTGAACTGGCCGTTTAGGCCGGTCCACATCGCCATGCCCCAGTACGCTGGAAATTTGGTGTATAGGCCGCCAGGCTGGTTATTTTGGCCTGAACCGTCGTTCATGAGTCCGAGCGGGCCGTTGGAATCACTATATTCGTAGGCATGTGCTCCGGCCGACAGCGAATGGCCGATAACACTGGCTATAAAAACTGTGTTGTGCCAATCGTAGAATTCGGCTTGGCCGCTGTAGAACGGGGCCCAGTTGAATTCCTCGAGGGCGGGCGCGACTTGCCCGGAGCGCGCACCGAAGTTCTGGGGCGTAATGAATGCACTGCGAATGTGGTTCGGAATGGTTTGGTAATCGCCCGTCGAGCCGAGGCCAGCGCTTTGACCCTGATAGGCGTGGTAGCTCAGATAGTCGATGAACGAACCGGCATTGGAGATGGAGGTGGCAATGATGTTATCGGCGTACTTCATATCGGGCGCAGCTGGGGCAGACAGCGTAATGGACGGATCGACCGCCTTCATAGCCGAGGCCCAGCCGCTCAGGTGCTGCTGGTAGTCGATGGGATCGTTGCCGGGGTTAGAGTATTCGTTGCCTATGACCCAGGCATGCACCGGGCCGCCGTGCTGGCCGCCATTGTCGTTAAAATAATGTACCAATCCCGAAGCATCGGCCGCTGTAAAATTGTTATCTGAAGTATCGCCGCCGACCACCACCACCGGTTCGCCGCCAATGGCACGGATTGCCTGGACGTAGGTGGCTGCATCACCGGAGGATTGGCCGCCGCCAGCCGATGACCCGGGGTTGCCAGCGTTGTAGCGAAGTGGAATCCGCCAGGCCAGCGGCCCCAGGGCCTGAAGATTCGCTTTCCAGGTGGCCGACGCGGTGATGTTGGCATTGCCACCGCCACGATATGTCGAGATTGTGCCGCCGACCGAAAAGGATGACAAAGCATAGGTAGTGGCAGCGAAGTTCACCTGCAGATTGGCATTGGCCAGATTGACTGCCACCGTGGAGGTGGGTTGAGCAGCCGGCGCCAAACTGCCTGCGGCGTTCGTAGCTGCCGGTTTAGGACTGGGCTTACTAGCCGGTTTGCTTACAGTGGTAGTGACGGTAGTGGCACTGCCGGACGCTTTGGTATGAGAAGTGGAACCGGGGTGCGGTACTATCCGAGTATGTTTGGCGGCCACCTGCCAGACGCCTGCTGAGCACAGCCCAATTAGTAAGGCTATAGTTATTATCGCCGCGTAGCGATAACGGCTCAAGAACCGCCTCGCGCGCGTGACCAAGGCATTATGCATGTGCTTATTATACTCATGTCGCTTAGACTAGGCCGAACGCAGCAGTATGGTCGCTTATTCCCAACGGAAAACGCGGAAAGCTATGACGTAAATTACGACCAGCCAAATGGCTATGACGCCCAGCTGTGGACCGAGGTCGAGCAAGCTTTTTCCCTCGGTAGCTATGAGGCGCGCGCCATCAATAACGGGCGTCAGCGGCAAGTACGTCGTAATGCTTTGCAGCGTGTGAGGCATCAGAAAGCGCGGGAAAAACGTGCCGCTTAGGAACATCATCGGAAACACGATGATGTTGGCGAGCGGCGCGGCCTGACGCTCATTTTTGGCCCATCCGCCGATGGCCAGGCCAATGCCCAAAATCATAATTATGCTCAGCCCCAAAAACGCTGCCAGATTAAAGTAATTCCCAACAACTTTAAGATTAAATACCAAAATAGCTACGATAAACATGACTGCAATCGACATGAGGCCAGAAACGGCATTGCCGAACATGACACTTAAGAAATACTGCCAGACACGTAAGGGAGTGGTGTGCAAGCGGCGCAAAATGCCCTGCTTTTTCAGCTCCGGAAAGACATTTATGGGCCCAAAGATGCCGGAGCCCAAGATGGCGAAGCCCAATAGGCCAGTAAAGGTGTAATCGAAGGCGCTGAGGCTGCGTTCATTAATTTTCTTGGTTTCGACAGACAGAGGGGTGTCGGTGTGCACCAAGTGTACATTGATGGCCTGGAGCTGGGCCTCTAGCACCGAAGTCAGGGTGCGGGCAGCTTGCTCGTTATTTTGGGTATATTGCACCACAGCCCGGCCCGAGGGGTGGATTTGCCCGGCTATGGGGGCCCCGAACGAAGGGGGCAATTCGATAGTCGCATCTAGCTCGCCGTGGCCCATTTTTTCGTTGGCTTTGGTAAAGGTGGTTACGGTTTTATCAATCTTAAAGGCTTTGTTTTTGGCCAGCTCATCGGCAAAGGTCTGGGCAAAAGGAACTTTGGATTCGTTAATAACGGCAACCGTAAATGACACCGAGCTGTTACGGTTGAGTGCCCCAAATACAAATAGGAAAATAAGTGGGAATAAAAATGTGAAGAACAGCGCTAACCGATCGCGAAACAGGCGCTTGAGGTTGATGATAAAAAACGCCCATACAGTGTACAGCTTTTGCCGGAAGGTCATCGGGATGACCTTTCAGATGTTAGTGCAGTTCGTGATGAAACACGAAGCCCGCAAACGAGGCGTACTTTAGGTACGGTGAGAGCGGACTGGAGCGGTTCGCGCGAAATGTGCAACATATGGAAGGTCATCGGTGCAGATCCTTTCCGGTGAGGTCTATAAAGACATCCTCGAGGTTGGCCTGTTCGACCTTTTGGCTCTTTTTGAAGCCCCGCTGTAAGAGGTCTTGGATGAGTTTTTGCGGGGTGTCGAGTTTGATAATTTTGCCGCGGTCCATAATGGCAATCCGGTCACACAACACTTCTGCCTCGTCCATATAATGGGTCGTTAAAATAACGCTGATACCACGATCGCGCACCTCCTCGATTAGGCGCCACAAGTTGCGACGCGCCTGTGGGTCAAGACCGGTCGTCGGTTCGTCCAGGAAGAATACCTTTGGATTATGCACCAGGGCCGCGACAATACTAAAGCGCTGCTTTTGACCGCCCGACAAATTTTCGACATAGTCGTCGGCCTTTTCGCCAAGGTCTACTTCGGCCAGAAACTTTTTGGGATCGACCTTTTCGCCGTACGCTGCCGCAAACATCTGAATCAGTTCAGAGAGTTTGGTTTTGTCCTGAAAGCCGGGAGATTGAGGTTGTACGCCGATGAGGCTGCGGATTTTGTAGGGGTTGGTTGCCACATCTATGCCGTCTATGGTGGCACTGCCGCCATCTATGTCGCGCAAGGTTTCTATCATTTCTAGGGTTGTCGTTTTGCCGGCACCATTTGGGCCTAAGATGCCGAAGACTTCGCCTCGTTTGACCTCAAAGCTGATGCCGTCGACGGCCGGCTCGCCATCATAGACCTTGCGCAGGTCCTTGACCCTTAGAATAACGTCACTCGATTTCGCCATTCCTTTCACCCTACCACACATCCAGCCCAAAATAAAAACACCCCATTACGGGGTGGTGGTTGAACGACAGAGATAGTTTCGTAGGAGGATACACTGAGGGTGCCACGGGAGCACCGGAACCGAACTGGACTGATGGGTACATTGCAGTCAGGAGCGGAGCTGGGCGTCCGCAGTGCGCCTCCTACGTAGCTACGACGGAATGTTTAGCTGCGCTTGATAGTCAGGAAGCCATTGCGTGGGTTCTCATTGACGCTAAAACCGCTAGGCAAGTCAGATGCTTCGGGGCGCTCATCCTTAGAGAAGTAGTAAATTGTCTGCTTTTTGCCGCCGCGGAGGGTGACTTCTTTTGAGTTCAAGTAGTAAGTAACGCCTTTTGAGTTCGTGTGCTTGTATGCCATGTGGTGGACTCCTCTTATAACTAATGTTAGTACCCCTAACATACGCCGTTAGCTTTTTGTTTGTCAACACCTTTCAACGGATATCGTGAGTTTTTGGCCAGCTTATAGGCTTGCCTTAAGGTGTAGAAATGTATTACACTTGTGCTTGTTACTAAGACTATAGAAGGTGGTAAAATGGACTTCCGTCAATCAACACAAACTGGCAGCGGACGACCAAACGTCGTTACTCCTACGCCTGCCTTGAGCCCAAAAGAAGATAATAAATATCAAGCTGTCAGTCACGCGGCCTTACGTGTAACCGACCGGTGGATGCGGGTTATTAACACCCTGCTGCTGGTAAGTATTGCGGCGCTCGTTGCCGGGATTGCCATCGGGCTTATGCAAACAACGAACAATAATGAAAGCAAATTTGTGCAGAGCAGCAAATACCAAGCTGTTTTCCTAAACAATGGCCAGGTGTACTTCGGCAATATAAGTTCGCTCAATACCCGGTACGTACGGCTCTCTAACGTATACTACCTGACCCAGACCGGCGAAGCAGCCAGTAGCAACTACTCCCTGGTGAAGTTGGGTTGTCAGCAGATACATGACCCACTGGACCAAATGCTGATTAACCGCGATCAAGTTACTTTTTGGGAAAATCTGCAGAATGATGGCAAAGTCGTAAAAAGCATCAACGACTTTAAGAAGCAGAACCCGAACGGACCGGACTGTTCCAAAGTGACTAACCAGACTCAGGCAACAGGTACCGCCGCCCAAGGTACCACCCCCACTCCTACAACTGGCACCGGCACTAGCAACAAGTAGCTGCCCTCCAGCAGTAAAACACTCTCCATCTGGAGAGTGTTTTACTTTACCCCTAACATATCCCCCTTCCGGCGCGAAGACCATGACGGGGGTGTAAGCTGTGTTAGTTTTTGGGAGCAAATCCGGGGACAAGTTACGGGTACGTGTAAAACGGCCTCGGCGTGTCCATAGGATGGATTGCGATTGGATGTGAGGAGTACGTGGTTGATAAGGCCCGCGAAGCACTAGAACCGATTGCATGTCTTCTCCTAGTGCGAACAAGCTAGAGGATGTACTTTTTAATCCACCAGTGGTAGGTGGCGCTGATGGCAAAGCACACTAGCGACAAGCCAGCAAAAATAATGCTGAAGCCAGCGGCATCAAATGAAAACTTGGCCGAAGTAAAATCGAACTTGTAGAGGCTGTCGGGCACGACCGCTAGCTGCGCGCCGTGGCTGTTGGCGTACTGCTGGATACAGGCGATGACTTCGCTGCCAATCTGCGTTTGGCCTTCGCAGTACCTCTGGGCGGCGACATACAACGCGCTGTTTCCTTGGCCCAGCGTGCTTTGCTGGGCTTGCTGGAGGCGTTCGTAAGTGTATTTGAGCTGAATGGGCGGGTGGACGGCGTTGGGGCCGGACGAAAGGCTGGTATTCATGTGTCCGTACACATACTGGCGCAGGTTGCGCAGCGCAGTCTCTACATCACCGCCCTTTTGGTCGGCGGAGTACACGGCATCACGCAGGCGCAGCATGTGGACGTTATTGCCGCGGAGGCTCAGCAGGCTCAAAACGCCAAAAATCAGAATGACCACCACGAAGTACCAGGGCTTAATGCGACGGTAGATGTGCCAGACGTGGTGAATGTGCCGCTTATTCATAAGCATTATTTTACCCTTTACGTTGCACTTTTCACAATAATTATTCTTTTGGCATTTGCAAAGCGCCGATAGCCGGCAATCAGCGTGAGATATGCTATAAAATAGCCTTAACGTGAATTGTAAATTGTGAAATGTGAAATACATACCGGTATACTAGATACATGCATATATTCTTCTCTGGCATAGGCGGCACGGGCATCGGACCACTGGCAATGGTTGCCCAGCAGGCCGGCTACACCGTATCTGGTTCCGATAAGCAGGATTCGCTGTATACCGATTATTTGAAGCAGCACGGAGTTAGCAACGTCCATATCGGACAGACTGCCGAAGCAATTGCTGCGGTGCACGAGCGAACGCCCATAGACTGGTACGTGTATTCCTCTGCTGTATCCATCGAACAACCAAACGCGCCGGAGTTTGTCTTTTGCCGTGAGCAGAACATCCACATGAGCAAGCGCGACGAACTCCTAAACCGGATACTGGCCGACAAAGAGATGCAGCTGGTGGCTGTAGCCGGCACACATGGGAAAACCACCACGACCGCCATGGCCGTATGGCTGCTCAAGCAGCTGGGTGTGCCTATTGGCTACATACTGCCGGCCAAGAGCAGCTTTGCTGACATGGGAGCGTACCGGCCGGGCGCACAGTATTTTGTGTATGAGTGCGACGAATTTGACCGTAATTTCCTCAATTTTGAGCCCGCCCTTAGTCTAATATCGGGCATCGACTGGGATCACCCAGACATTTATCCGACGCGAGAAGATTATAATGCCGCCTTCCGCGAGTTTTTAGAACAGAGCCAGCAAACCTACCTTTGGGAAGCTGATGCCGAACAGTTGGGAGTGGCTGAGTCCGAAAGCTACCACGTGCTGCGTTACGATGATTACGCCGATTTGCTACACCTGCCAGGGGCAGTGAACCGCTGGGACGGCGCCTTAGTAGCCGAAGGATTTAAGGCGCTTCTTGGCAAAGATTCGGTAGCGGAATTGGCAAAAATACTCGATGCCTTTCCGGGGGTTTCGCGCCGCTTTGAGCAAATAGTACCGGGCCTATATAGCGACTACGCCCACACCCCTGCCAAGATCCGCGGCGCACTCCAACTAGCCCAGGAGGTCGCGGCCGGCAGCGAAGTGGTAGTGGTGTACGAGGGCCTACACAACACACGGCAGCATTTTATACGTGCAGAACTCCACGATTTGTTTGAGGGCGTCTCGAAGCTATACATTGTGCCAAGCTATTTGGCACGCGAAGACGAATCACTAAAACTGCTGACGCCCGACGATCTAAAACTACTCCTAAACAACGACATACAAACTGTGACCGAGGCAGCCGCGCTGGATGCTAGTTTGCATAGCGCCCTGCTCGACCACTTACAAAACGGCTCTACCGTGCTGTGCCTGACGGCCGGCGGCGGTGGTTCGTTAGACGAATGGCTCCGGCAAGAGTTTAAGACGCATAGCCCCTTGCGTAGCTTCTGAACATTAGGCCCAAGCTTAGCTCTAGATTTCGCTGGGTATATTTACATCAATACGAACAAGACGATGACGATAACCGCTAGGGCGACGACCCAGGGCCAGACGGGACCTGACGAAGTTGCCATGCGCTTGCCTGCGTCGCTTAAGGCAGACTTGGCCTGCTCGGAGCGGGTCTTGGGAGGGCCTTGCTGGCTGGCGTTTGGTGGCACGCCAGTGCTATCTTTTGGTGCGGAGCTGCCGGCGAAACGGGCGACGGCCGCCCCTACTTTAGCTAGCGCCGTGGGGTTGTTGGACTGGGCAGCTAAAGAATCTACCGGAGTGTTTTCATGAGCCCGTTCACGGAAGTATTCCTGACCATACGTTAGCGACGGGTGTTCGGCCGGTTTGCCGGTTTTGCTATCTATTTCTATGGCGTGCCAAGCACTAGTTTCAATGCGGTGGTCTTTGGGTATTTCGAGTGGCTGTTCGCTGGCCTGAACCGCTGCCACATTTGACTTGGATAAGTCGGGCGCTTCGGCGACAGATTGACGCAGACGTTCGGCCGAACTTTGCGGCGCACGCTCTGGCGAACCCCAACCACTACCGGTGATTGTACCGGCGCTTGGTTCGGGCTGGGTACTTTGGGTGTGGAAGCGCTTTTCGGAGGCCAAGTAGCGAGATTCGGCAGTTGCCAGCCGCGAAGATTGCACCGCTTGCTGCTTGGCCTGCTCCTGTTGATTAAACTGCAGATTGCTATTGGTCTGTTCGAGCTTCTGGGCTTGCTGTTTAAAGCGCTTGTTTTGACGCTTTTCGCGGCGTTTGTGTTTAAAATGCTCGTAGGCTCCGCCCACCAGCAAGCCCGTTAGCACGCCCCGGCTCTGAGCCGACTTGGCTGCGCCGTACATGGCGTCTTCGACGTCCTGCTTGCTAAACACCGGTTGGTTTGGATTATGGGGGTTGGTGGGCAGAACGTTGGCATTGTTGGGCATCTGCTGCTGGTTGTAATAGGCAGCTGGCGGTACGGGTGGCACTATGTTGGGGTTTTGGCCTTGGTTGGGGTTGGCGCCCGAGGAGTGTACCGACGATGGCGCAACGTTGGCCTTTGACGGGCTGGTCGTCTGCCAGGCAGGCGCCTGGGTAGGATCGGGCTCGACAGGCTCATCGGGTTCAGTGGATTCAGCAGCCTCAAATGCTGGCCGTAGTTCGGCCGGCGCACGAGAGACCGGCTGCGGACCCTCCACTGGCTCATGGGTAGGATCTGGTTCTGCTGCGGACGGCTCTTGTGCCTCCTGAGTGGCTTCTGTACGTAGGGGCAACACATGCTCGGTTACGGGTTCATTGTCGGAACGGCTGTAAATGACCTCACCGCCACTAAACTGGTGTGGCTCAAGGTTTTGTGTCGCCTCGTTTTTGTACGCTGGTTCATCCTCTGATTGGCTTGTTTCAGATGCTTTCGTTTCTACCTCGCCTGGCCGCCGTGAGGCTTCTAAGGGCGCTGCGGTACGCTTGAATTCATCCGGCTCTGTTTGAGTGTCCGAGGACTCATCCGCGGATTCTCGATTGGTTTCTTCGGTTTTGGGCTCAGCCTTATCTTCTGCCTTTTTCTTGGCTACTTCAGGCTGCGCTTCGGCTTCTTTACGCCGTTTTATAGCCAGATTAGCTAGCGCAATATCGAGCGCGGAAAGCGGCTTCTTTTCGCTAGCTAGCTCGGTGTCGATTTCGACGGCCGTGCCAAACCGGTACTGACCACGTCGCTTACGCTTCTTTTTCTTTTCTTCGTCCGTGCTAGGTTCGGGTTCTGATGGAATGCCCGGTTTGAATTCTTCCATAGGTAGCTACATTTTTACCATTTTTAATCTGTTTTTACAACACTTTTGCCCATATGACTACCGGTTGTCGCCACGGGATTTTATGACTCCACGGGCTTTGCGGTCTTCGAGCTTGGCACGGTTAGTTTGGGCGACATCGTCTAGTGACAACCCTAGCTCTTCGCACAGTTGGCTCATGTACCACAGCACGTCACCGAGCTCTTTCTTGATACCTAGCTTGTCGTCACTGCTAAACACGCCATTATTGTTGCGGACAACTTTCTTGAGTTTGTCGACCACTTCACCGGTTTCACCGGCTAAACCAAACGCCAAATACACCCATGGTGGCACAAAGTCCGAATACTGGGCCGTAGCTTTTGATTGCTGCTGGTATTCGTCAAATGTCATTAGGTAAGCCTTCCATTTTCGTTTATGTGTATTGCCCCCGGCCGTAGCACTTCTATGGCATCGTCAACCACCCGAATAACGGTGGACGGCACATGGTCGGTTATGGTGCCGCCCTCAACATAGAAATCGACTTTGTCGCCAAAATACGTCTGGGCTTCGGCCCTGGTGGTAGCGGGCGGCTGGCCAGGCAGATTGGCGCTGGATGTCATAAGCGGGCCGGTTTGGCTCAGAAAAGCCCGAAAAGCCGGGTCGGCCGGAAGGCGGACAGCTAGCGAAAACTGACCCTGATGCAAATAAGTCAGCGTGTCGTCACACGGTATGACCACGCTGAGCGGGTTTGGCCAGTAGGCTTCGACGGCCTTAAGATAGCGGACGCGCAGGCCGAGGTCTATCAGCTGCTGCAATGTGCCGGCTACAATCGTGCCGGGCTTTTTTTCGCGGGCTTTTAGGGTATATAAACGAGCAACGGCTTCGGGGTGTGAAACCGAGCAAACCAGGCCGTACACCGTATCGGTAGGTAGTACGCCAATAGCTCCGGCCCTAAGTCGGGAGACGAGCACGGGATCGGCAAGCGACGAAAATATTTGCATAGCTATAGTGTAGCTAGTTTGACTTACTGTAGGCAAGGTACGCCACGCTAGCGAGCCCCAAGAACAGGAATAGTGCGAGCGTAATAATAACCGCCACCGCGTTTGAACCATGCGGCTGGGGAGTTTTTGGTGGGGGCGGCTGCATGGCTACCACCGCTTTGGGCTTGCCATGTTGGGAGGTCTGTTTGGCGGCAGGCGTAGCGTGCTTTGGCTCTGATTCATCGGCCGGAACGGCAACTTTTTGCTCGGACACCACGGGGTGGGTCTGCAGGACAATCGGTCTGGGTACCGGGATGTGGTCGGGCGTGACCTCAGTAAAGACCGCTCCTTGGGGGAGCGTATCGGGTTGGGCATCGGCGGGCGGAGGGGCTAGTCCCGGGTGTTTTTTTGGCTCTTCGTGGTGAGAATCGGGCTTCATATGCGATGTATTGTACCACTAATCATAAGCGGTACTCACTAGCCTCTAGACGTATCAGACCTTCGGCCAGTAAGTCGTTTAGGACGCTTTCTAGCCGGGTGTCGGGAATAGCTGCCTGTATATCGGCCAGGTTTAGGTCCCCCTCGTGCAGACTGCGAAGTACTTGCCCGCGAATTTGCCGACGCGACCCCTGGAACGTCGACTGTTTGGCATAGTGCTTGCTGGCACTGCTCACATTGCCCGCGGTGGCTTTCAGGTAGCTGCCATAATCCATCAGCGCCCAGTAAAACTCGCGCGAGTGCTCACGGTCGAGCGTTTGTTCTACGAGCAGCCGGATAGCTGCGTCATCGACACCTGAACTATCGGCGAAAAAGTGGTGGATATACACCGTGCGGACGTTGGTTTCTATAAACACCACTGGCTCATTATAGGCGTAGGCCAAGATTGCCCCGGCCGTATTCGGGCCAATGCCCGGCAGCGTTACCAGCCCAGCGAGTTCACGAGGAAATGTACCCCGTGCTTCGACCGCCTGCGCGGCTTGCCAGAGGAACTTGGCGCGGCGGTTGTAGCCTAGGCCCTGCCAGGACCGTAGCACTGCGCCTAGTTCGGCCTGCGCCAGCGCCTGCGAGCTCGGAAACTGCCCTAAAAAGTCAGGGTACTTCGGGATAACCCGGGCCACTTGGGTTTGCTGCAACATGAGCTCACTCACCATGATTTTATACGGGTTAAAGCTACCATCCGGTTCCGGGCTCCGCCACGGCAAACTATCCCGGCCGGCGCGGGCGTAAAAATCCCACACTGTTTCCAAAAATTCCAAGCCTTGCTGGCGAGATAGGTTCATTAGTAGCAGTGCTGCTTAGCGCCCGCCGTAGCCGCCACCGTAGCCATTGTAGGTAACGGCCGGTTTATAGTAATCAGTAATCTTTAGGGGCGTACCACCGGCGCTCGACATAATGTACAGCTCACTACTGTCTTTGGATACCAGTAGGTAGTCGTCGGTGAACCAACCGTAGGTGTTATAGCTGCTTAGGCTGGCAATTTGCTTTTGGTTTTTGGCGCTCTCGTCGCCGGTAAAGAGCGTATTTTTGCCATCTCGTGATTCGGCCCAGAACGTAGCACTGCCCGCAGGTGAAAACAGGTAGGTCGAATACGGCGTGTTGTAAAACTTGTCGGCAGTCAGGCTGGTATCTTCGGTTATCTTGCCGTTTTCGTAATCATAAAAGCTTTCGGTAGTGCCGTTCGAGAAGTATACGTACAGGCCAGCTGGCGCGTAAAGCTGTTGGTTTATAAAGATGCCCGAGGAGTCCGTAGTGCCTCTGGTAAAGCTCTTAATGGTCTTATGGCCCGAGCCAGCGACGCCAATACTGTCGAGTACGGCTGATTTGGTGGCTAGCTGGCTCCAGTTGTTAAAGCTCGCGTCCCAGTTTTTGGCGTAGACTACCTGGCTGCCGATGAGATAGGGCGAGCCAAAAGACTGCCGCGTATAGTCGGCCTGTCCCGTGCCGCTGGCCTGGGTTTGGTCGAGCAGCAGGGTCTGGCCGTTCGCAGCGCTATAGCTTTTAAGGGCTTGCCTGTTTGGCTGCCAGAGCTCAACGGTGTTACGTGTGACCTGGTAGACGAAATTGTTGTCCGACCAGCCCACTAGGCTAAAATCGGCGTTGCCTTCGTCTATCGTAACTAGCTTGTCGCCTTTGGTAGTGTCAATCAGGTAGACGCTGGCGTACTGGCCGGCCCGTTTCGACAGCAGCGCCAGGTATTTCCAATCACGCGAAGCGAGCAGCGAGGTTGCATTACGGTCTTCGTTGCCCGTACCGGCCAGCACCGTCTGGCGGTTCGAACCGTCCAGGTCGGTTTTGGCGACATCTATCCGCCCACTCATGTTAGACAGGAAGTACAGTTTTCCGGCTGGCACCAGCGCAAAGGTGTTTTTTGCCACATCACCCGCCGCCGTGATACTCACTTTGGACGAGTTAAAGCCGCTTAGCGTCACGTTGCCGTCCTGCGAATCAGCGCCTGAGGGCGTCACGATGGTAGCCAGGCCGTTTTTATCAGTTTTGGCGTTAGCATTGCCAACCACAACTTCTGCGTTGGCTACAGCTGCACCAGACACCTTATTGACCACTTTAACTTTTACCTGCCGGCCTTGGGCAACTAGCGGAGCTGTGTAGCTGTTTTTACCGGCAGAGAGCGTCACTAGCAGGCTGCTCGTATAGCCGGTGTAGTATGGTTTGCTGACGCGCAGAGTTTTCGTACCGGCGTGGACGCGCAGTTTGGCCTTGCCATCGGCTTCAGTGTGGATGGTACGGCCAGCTATCTCCACCCATGCGCCACTTACCGGCGCATGGGTTTTGCTATCGAGCGCCATCACGGTAATTGGCGACTGTAGAACGAGGCCCAGAATGTTATAGCGCGTAACTGGCACGGCAAAAAGTGTACCTAGAAGCACTACAATCGTGCTGATCGTGGCATATCGCTTGCGCGGATTACCCCACCAGCTGGCATTCCAATCTGTAAACCGTTCCCACGCAGTCCGCTTCATTACTACCGCTTTTTGGGCCGCCTCATCTTGGGCTTTCAGCACTTCATCGCCATCCTTTTTCATGATGTCATCGACTGCAGCGTCGCTCTGAGCATCGTCAGTAGTATCGGTCATAGACGCCTCGGCCGGCGAGATAACAGGGCTAGTCGGCAACCCCCGTTTGGGCTCGCCTGAATTGTTTGCGGAAGGGTCGTTTGTATCTGGCATTTCACGCTTATCCTTACGACTTACTATAGCAAATATGTCGGTGAATATATACTGGTAGGCATGCGCCTAATTGATGATACTATGGCAAAAACCGCGGCCGACTATTTGGCTAGCGCCGACCCCGTTCTGCGGCCTGTTATAACACGTGCCGGGCTCTGTACCATCCGGCCCAACCGCGATTATTACCCGTCGCTGGTCGACGCCATCATCAGCCAGCAACTAAGCGTGCACGCGGCGCGCAGCATCGAAAGCCGCTTCCGCGCGTTGTTCGGCGGCGCCTTTCCGACGGCCGAGCAAATTCTAACTACCGATGTCGAGACGCTCCGCGGGCTAGGTTTTTCGCGTGCCAAAGCAGCTTATGTGCTGGACCTGGCGCAGCACATTGCCGACGGCACCGTGCAGTTTGACCACTTCGACAGCCTTAGTAACGAGGCAGTAGTCGCCGAACTAACAGCGGTCAAAGGGATCGGCGTCTGGACCGCCCAAATGTTTTTGATGTTCTGCATGGGCCGCCCCGACATTTTGCCGGTTGGTGATTTAGGAATTCGCAACGGCATCCGCAAACTGTATGCTTTGGCAGATGCGCCAACTCCCGCAGACATTACTCAGCTTGCCGCCGTGAACAACTGGCAGCCGTACGAAAGCATTGCCAGCTGGTACGTGTGGCAGTCGCTCGAAAACACACCGGCCGTCTAGTTCAGAGTTATCGACTGTATAATTTCGACTAGCTGTTTACTGAGTGGACTGGCCTTCCAGCTGGCCGCCTGCACGCTTATGGCCGGTTGCGAACTGGCCGTGCAATCATTCGAGCCACACAGCTCAAAACTTATGCCCACCAAGGGATTACCCCGAGCAATGTCGGTCTCGGGTATTTGCTGCCCCTGCTGGTAGCCGGTATCGCCCGTAACGTACAATCTATCAAGCCCGCTCGTACCGGTAAAGGTTAGGAAGCTGAGGTAGGTTTGCGCTCGCTGCACCGCCGTTGGCTGCTTGTAGGTGAGCTTATCGGAGACCAGCGTTGCCAAAGCTGGAGCTTTTGGGTAGTTTGGGATAGACGCCAGCTTGTTCTGGACACTCAGCACCGCCCTGCCCCGCACTTTTGCACCGCCGCTGTCTACTAGGTCTACCCCTGGAGAGCTAAGCGCCAGTTTGGCAGTGGTGTCCGAAACCAACCACTCTGCCGGATAATCAAGCCCTAGTGTGTAGGTAACCGAATCGTAGTGCTTCGTGGCCACTGGTGGGTTGGTTTTGGCGCTAGCTGCGGGGGCTTTAGAAGTGTTCGAGGTTTGACGTGCGGCGGGTGCAGCCGCTTTACGACTGCCGAACCAGTATGCTCCGGCGGCACTTGCCAAGAGCAACCCAGCCACCAGTAGCACCACCGGCCAGCGCCGCTTTTTTTGTGGTTCTAGCGCCGCGCTTGGGGCAGGACTATTGTCTAACCACCGCTGGTGCTCTTCGGCCGCCACTAGACCATCGGGGTCACCCGGTTCTTCGACGTGTTCATTCAGACTATCAGGTTCGGCAGATGGTTCGTATTGAGAGGCGGCTTCTGGCCGTGGCTGAGGCCTTGTATGGGGTACTTCCGGTGGCCCGAGGGGATTGATATTGCTCATAGTTCCAGTATACGCCGCCACAATGACAATATGCTTGCTTGCGCTGTTGTACATCAGAATTTTTCATGATAGAAATACTTTTTTGTAAGAATACTTACTGTTATAATGGTGGCGTAGGCTCAAAAAAAGGTACTTATTTGTAATCTGAATTTCTGCCAATGTCCTGCTCCCAAAACAAATGCTAGCCGAAACAATCTATTTTCAAGGGAACATTACACATGAAGCGCAACCAGCTAACCAACCCCGCCCTCAAAGATACACCCTCAACACGCAAGCGGCGTCTGCAGGCACGTCTGCATGAACTCAGTAACATAAGCGAGCAAGAGCTCAAAGTTTTGATGAAATCGGTCGAGAAGGTCAAAGCCGCCTTTTCATCTAAAAAACCCAGCGCCTAGCTTCGTTCCAGCTTGGCCGGGTACATCCGGCGCGGAAGTTGCCGGGCGGCGTTATACTAATGTGATGAATAGCAACGAACTGGCCCTCGAACTACATAAGAAATTTAAAGGCAAGCTTACAACCGCCCTCCGCGACAGCGGCACGCTGGACCACACTAAGCTCAGCGCCTATTACAGTCCCGGCGTCGGTGCGGTGAGCACGGCTATCGCGGCCGACCCGTCGCTTTTGCCCGTCTACACCTGGACCAACAACTTGGTGGCCGTTATATCAGATGGCTCGGCCGTTTTGGGCTTAGGCAAGCTTGGCCCGGAAGCTGCCATGCCGGTCATGGAAGGTAAGGCCCTGCTTTTTAAGCACTTTGCCGGCATCGACAGCGTGCCGATTGTCCTAAACGTGCACACCGCCGATGAAATTGTCGCAACCGTAGCCGCAATCGCTCCGAGCTTTGGAGCCATAAATCTAGAGGATATTGCCGCTCCCATCTGTTTCGAAGTCGAAGAACGTTTAAAGGCACTGCTCCCAATTCCGGTGATGCACGACGATCAGCATGGCACGGCGGTAGTAACCTTGGCTGGCCTACTAAACGCCTGCAAAGTAACCGGGCGTGAGCTGCGCGATTGTACTATCGTCATTTTGGGCGCCGGAGCTGCCGGCGTCGCTATCGCTAAATTGCTGCACCTCTATGTCAACCGCTTGTCAGTCGATGGCAATGGTACAGGCCCGCGCATGTTTGCCGTAGATACCAAGGGCTTACTGCACCGTGACCGGACAGACCTTAACGAATCAAAACGCCGTCTACTTGCATACACCAACTTATCTAACAGTCGAGCCACGAAGGCAGAAATCTTGCGGAACGCAGATGTGGTAATAGGTGTCTCGGCAGCCGGTACTCTGACGCCAGCCCTGGTGAAATCGATGGCCAAGAATCCAATCATATTCGCTCTAGCTAACCCAACACCAGAAATTATGCCGGACGTTGCCACAGCCGCCGGGGCAGCCATAGTGGCCACCGGCCGCAGCGATTTCCCGAATCAAGTTAACAACGCCATCGCTTTCCCCGGCATCTTCCGCGGCGCCCTCGACAACCACGTGACAACCATAACTGACGATCATAAAATAGCCGTCGCCGAAGCCATTGCCGGGCTGGTGGCCAACCCCAGCGCTGAACAAATAATCCCATCCGTCTTCGACGAACGCCTTGTCCCTACTATCGCTGCAGTGTTTAAGAACGGGTAATTGATTTTAGGTAAGCAGCGTGTCCAGCAGCGCCATCCGCACGAATAGCCCGTTCTTAACCTGGCGGAAATAGGCCGCCCGCGGGTCGTCGTCGACGCTTTCTGCGATCTCTCCGACCCGTGGCAACGGGTGCATAATGGTGGCGTCTGGCTTCATGAGCTGCAGCGCCGCTTGGTCGATGACAAACTCCGACTCCAGGCTGGCGTCGGTTAAGCGTTCTTTTTGCAGCCTCGTCCAGTACACAACGTCGGCCTTTGGCAGCGCGGCGTACAAATCGTCGGTTTCAGTGTAAGCCGTACCCGCTTGGGTCAGATGGTCGGTGATATCACTGCCCATGGCCAATGCCGGCGTCGAGACAAACGTTAACGTATTGCCCTTGTACAGGCTGAGCATCCGCGCTAGGGTGCGCACTGTCCGGCCGTGCTTCAAGTCGCCACCGATAATCACGTGCAGGTTTTCGAGCCGGCCTTTTTCTTTCCAGATGGTGTACATATCGAGCAACCCTTGGGTGGGGTGTTCGCCTTTACCGTCACCAGCGTTGATGATTGGCACCGAGCTAACAGCGGCAGCACGGTCGGCAGCGCCAGTTTCTTTGTGGCGGATAATGATGGCATCGACGTAGCAGGAAACGGTGCGAATGGTGTCTTCCAGCGTTTCGCCTTTGGCGGCCGAGGAATATTCGCCGGCGTTTTCGGTGCTAATCACCCCTGCCCCCAACTTGCTGGCGGCCGATTCAAAACTCAGCCTAGTGCGCGTCGATGGTTCATAAAACAGCGTGGCAACAGTCGTGTCAGCATGGCTGGCCGCTAGTTTGTGGCGATTCGTCTCGAAGGCCTTCCGAATAACATCGGTGTGTTTTAAAAACTTGTTAAGTTGTTTTGCATCGAACTGACTTGCCGAAAGAATATGTTGCACCTGAGGAACCCTCCACTTAAATTGTCTTTACTCTATACCACCACCACTTCCCGGGCAATGACTCAACTAGTTTTTAGAGCTCCGCCGCAACGACTCGCCGTATCTCGCCATCGACTACCAGCGCTTCTGAGTCTTTTAGCAGAACCATATCGGAGTTGTTTTGATACTGCTCGAGCACAGCCGGAATAGCGTCGGCGTACTCCAAATTATCACTATGCGGTAGTACGAATTTTGGCACCAGGTTAAGCCCCTTCCAAATAACCGCCTCCGCAAACGCAGGCTCGTCCATATTTTCTATGCCGTGAAGTGATGTGCCAGCAACCACCGCGCCAGCACTTTCGCCACCGTACACAACGCCAGCCTCTAGTAAGTCTTTGGCAATGGTTTCAAAACCACTGCGGCGCATTTCGTAGCGCAGGCAAAAGGTATTACCGCCTGCCATCCACAACATGTCGTAACCCAGCAAACGCTCTTGGAGCACTGCCCCCTGTTTGAAATCACGCAAATCTACCACTTCTGTTTTGTAGCCAAATCCCTCCAAGTAAGCCTGGACCTCTTGAATTTTGATGCCGCGCGCCCGCGTCGCATAGTAGTCTTGGGCATTGGGGATGAGGGCAACGCGCGTTGCAGTCGGCTTTTTCCCCACAAGCGTAGCCAGCTCTTTTGGGGCTTGGATTCTGTAGGAGGCTAGGAACAGTTTCATTCCTGTAAGTATACCAGGGCTGCAATTAATTCAGGTCAACCCGTACGGTGTCAGGGTCATTTGGATCAAGCAGTTCTATGAGGTGCGTCTGCCCTGCTACTCCATAGAGCGCCGCTTTACTGGCGATGGCCGCCGACTGTGTGTCAAGCCAACCGGCGAGGTCATCTGGGTGGGGCTCGCTGCCGACCAGGCGGGCGGCAACGTCGGGACGCTGCGTCACGATATGCAGCCGAGCGGCTGGCGTCAAAATGCGCCCACTAGAAGCGGCAAACGTCAGCGCATGACGGTCCGTCCCAGCTGTGTCGGCGGTGTAGGGGACTTCGTGGAGTGTGGCCATGCCGATGTGAAGCGTTGCACCAGCCGCTAAAAGGCCAAGCCGACGTCGGGTATTGGTCAGTTCATCGTAGCCTTCTCCCCAGTCGGTTCCCTGGCGTAGTAACTTCTCGATAAGCGCAGCCGAAGCAATCTTGTCGAAAATATACGGATCGCCGCAGCCATACGCAGCCGGGACTTCGGGACTCGGCTTGCGTCCGGCCGCTAGCAACTGGCCAGTACCCGCATCTACCACACTAAACACGCCGCCATCACCATGTAGACGTACTTCACCATCTGGCGTCAGCAACGCCGTCTTTGCTGCCGTTGCCGCTACTGCCCGCCGCTTTTCGCCGCTGTCTCGCTGGTAGCTATCGACGGCGTCAAACGCGACGCGCCAGTCAAAGTCACTCTGTTCAGGCACGCTTGTGTCGCCCATAACCACCCGCAACTGACCGAGAAAAGAGGTATACGCTTCTTCGGCGTCAGATGATCCGGCAGTAATCATAGCGGGCAAATGTTCTGCAATAAATGTTTCTGTCCTGGTTGTATGAAGGCCCATCTTGTAATCCTTTCGGTACCCGCTGAATTCGCGGGAGTAGCCTAAGTATTGCATAGGAGGTTTAATCATGTTAAACTGTTCATCATGTTGAACAACAAAGACACCGTTAGTTATCTGGAGGCCTTAAACCTCAGCCGAGAAGAAGCTAAACTGTATTTGGAACTTTTAAAGGCGCCTAGTAGCCACCTGGAGCTTGCCCGTTCCACCGGTATAAACCGGACGAAAGTCTACCGCCTAGCAGACCAACTGGAAAAACGTAGTCTTATTGGCACCCAAACAGATGATCGCGGTACCTTGTTGGTAGCAACCGACCCCAGTACGCTGGAGGTGGAGCTGGTAACACGCGAAGAAACACTCAAAAACCAACGTGCCATATTTACACAGCTGCTCCCCAGCCTGCAAAACCTGAAGACTGCTACCACTAACCCCGCTACCTTTACCGTTCAGACCTACGAAGGCGTCGAAGGCTTTAAGCAAATGCTGTGGCACGAATTGAAGGCTAGAGGTGAAGTCGTTATATTTGGCAACGGCAGCATAGAAGCTTTAGTGCCCAGTAAACGCTGGGCAGAAAAACACCGCGCCCTGACTGTCGATGCCGGCTACACGGTACGCGAGCTGCTTAACCCGGACACAAAAGAAGAACACTTTACTAAAAACCCTGATTTTTTAAAGCAGTATAACAAACGGTCATTAGCCGAGGATACATTACTAATGGACCACCAAGTAGTCGTCTATAACGACACCGTAGCCACCTACTGCTGGCGCGACGAACAAAAAGTTGGTACGGAAGTCACCAACCACGCCAACACCGCCATGATGCGTCAAATATTTGAAAATTACTGGCTCATAGCCGGATCAGCTAGCTAGTGCTACTTCTAAATTTGGATGCCGAGTTCTTTGAGCTGAGCAGGCTCGACGGGGGTGGGTGAGTTCATCATGGTGTCGATGCCGGAACCGTTCTTCGGGAAAGCGACGACTTCACGGATGTTATCTTCGCTCTGGAGCACCATAAAAATGCGGTCCAGGCCAAAGGCGCAGCCGGCGTGCGGTGGTGCGCCGAATTTGAAGGCGTTTATCATGGCACCAAACTTGGCATCAACGTAGGCTGTATCGTAACCGAGTGCGCCAAACATTTTGTACATCACATCAGGGTTATGGTTGCGAACGGCACCAGAGCAGATTTCGTAGCCGTTCATGACCATGTCGTACTGGTCGGCCACGATTTTCAGTTTATCGTCGTCAGATTCGTTGCCGACGAGTGCTGCTTCACCACCTTTGGGCATGGAAAATGGGTTGTGGCCGAAGTCTAGCTTTTTAGCCTTTTCATCCCATTCGTAGAACGGAAAATCGACGATCCAGGCCAGGGCTACCACGTTCGGGTCCTTCAACTCAAAATGGTTGGCAAATTCGCTGCGCAACCGACCAAGGACTTTGTTGACCACGGCGCGGCTGTCGGCGCCAAACAACACAATATCGCCATCGGTTGCTCCAGTCTTTGACTTAATGGCCTCTACCTCTTCTGCTTTTAGGAATTTGGCGATGGGTGATTTGACGTCGCCGTCTTCAAATGTCAGATAGGCTAGCCCACCAGCACCTTCGCTTTTGGCAGTATCGGTAAACTTGTCAATTTGCGAGCGGCTCAAACTTGCGCCGCTTTTAACGCAAATAGCCTTAACGCACGCCGCATTTTTAAACACGCCAAATTCTGTGGATTGCAGCTCGGTTTTGAGATCGACGAGCTCCATGCCAAAGCGCAAGTCGGGCTTGTCGGAACCAAAACGATCCATTGCTTCTTCAAACGGAATCCGTGGAATATCTTCAGACAGCAATGTCTTGCCGCCAAATTCGGTAACGAGGCGTTTAATCAGCGGTTCCATGGTAGTGCGGACTTCTTCGCCGTCTTCAACAAACGACATTTCGAGATCCAGCTGGTAAAAATCGCCGTACAAACGATCGGCTCGCGGGTCTTCGTCGCGAAAACAGGTGGCAATCTGGTAGTAGCGGGCTACCCCGCCAACCATCAGTAGCTGCTTAAACTGCTGGGGCGCTTGGGGCAGGGCGTAGAATTTACCCTGGTGAACCCGGGACGGCACCAAAAAGTCACGCGCACCTTCAGGGCTTGAGTTGGCTAAAATCGGGGTAGTAACTTCGGTAAAGTCACCCGCTTCCATGTACTCACGAATGTATTTGTAAAAGGCAGCCCGCTTTTTGAGTGTGGCTTGCATTTTCGGGCGGCGCAGGTCGAGGTAGCGGTATTTGAGCCGCAGTTCTTCGTTGGCCATGGCTTCGCCCTGAATCTGGATGGGCAGCGGTTCGGAGCGGTTCAAAATAGTCAGATCATCAACTTTTATTTCTATGCCTCCGGTTGGGATGTGCGGATTTTTTAAGCCTTCGGCACGGTCGCGCACAGTGCCGGTGGCGCTAATGACGAATTCGTCGCGCAGCTGTTCGGCGAGGGCAAAGGCCTGGGCTTGTTCTGGACGGATTGCCAGCTGGGCGATGCCGGTGTGATCGCGCACGTCTATAAAAATCAAACCACCGTGGTCACGGCGGGATTGCACCCAGCCTTTAACCGTTACGCTTTGGCCGACTTGCTGCATGGTGTTCGCAACATATGTTCTCATGGTGTTTTCCTGGTTAGTGGTTATTAGGAGGCTGGTCGGTCGGATACACAAAAGCTAGCGCCGGCTAGCTTAAGCCGACCATGGATTTATGTTGTACACCTGCCCTGTCATAACGGCTATTTTACCACCTCTGGTGCTTCGGTGGTAGTCTCGGCTTCGGCTGGCGGCTCTGGCGATGCCTCTGGCACGGGCTGGTCGGCGGCGTGGGCTACCGATGTACGGTCTTCGTAGTGGTCAAACGAATCAGGGATGCGTCGGCCGACTATCTGTTCCAGTATATCTTCGATGGTGATGATGCCGACCCACTGCTCATCGCTGTTCACGACCACAAACAGCTGCTGCTTGGTCTTTAGAAAAGCATTAAGCGTCTGCCGGAGCGTAAAATCTTCGTGGACATAGCTCAGCCGGTGACTGGTGACATCAGAAACGACACCGGTGTGCGCCACGGCAATTATATCGTGCAGGTACAGCAGGCCGACGATGTTGTCGCGCTTACCCTCAAATACCGGGAAGCGGGTATGACCGCTGTCGTGCAGGTCTTGCATCAAAATCGGGCCAATCGATTCCGTGGCAGCTACCATCCGTACGTCGCGCTTGGGGGTTAGGGTGTCGCGAACTAGTTTATCGCCAAACTCTAGAGCGTGCAGCAGTAGGTTTATTTCGAACCGGTCAATCCGGCTATCGGGCTGGCCTTTTTGCTGCTCGAGCAGCTCGGCAATGTCGGACTTATCAAACAGTCCAGTGTGCTGGCGCCGTGGCCGCAACCGCCGAACCTTGTGCGTGCCCCAAGCCAGAATCGGATGCATACGCTCCAGCAGCCAAGCCAGTCCTGGCGAAGCCAGTTTAGCCAGCCAGATGCCGACGCGCGGCTGTTTGGCGGCCGGCATCACAATCCACACGCCCACCAGGCTCAGCACGACCGCCGTCGGCACACCGAGCCACACACCCAAGGCATTGCACAAAAAGCTTACACTTAGGGCGCCAAAACCCAACACCGCAGCCGCCAGTACTATCCGCAGGCTCGCGCCATAGGCGACTGCCTTATATAACAGCTGGGCGACATCATCATCGCTGCGTGCCAAGCGTTTGAGTTCACGCGCCGGCAAATGGCGATAGGTGCGTATCAGCTCCAAGCACACGAACGCTCCGACGGCAGATAGTAAACCTAGAGTGAAGTACAGCATACCCTTCTATCTTACGACGCTTATGGCTTGGGAGCAAAGCCAGCGACACCAAGAGAACGACGAAACGCCTGGTTTGTGATACTATGGGCTTGAAACTAACGGAGTGTAACGCGACATATGGACAAACGATTTTTGACAATTTTAGCGGTTATCGCAGTAGTGTTTGTAGGTATAATATTTGTAAACACCCACAAAAAGACCTCGCAAAGTTCTTCTACCAGCAGCAGCCAGCCGACCAACCACATTACCGGCAACCCCGCCAGTAAAGTTACCTTGGTAGAATATGGCGACTACGAATGTCCGGTCTGCGAAAACTACTACCCTGTCATACAGCAAGTAGAAGCCAAATACGCAGCCACGGTAAAGTTCCAGTTCCGCCACCTGCCGCTGCTGCAAATTCACCCCAATGCCTTTGCCGGCGCCCGCGCTGCCGAAGCCGCCGATTTGCAGGGCAAATTCTGGCAGATGCATGACGCACTGTACCAGAACGGCAACTGGAGCCAATGGTCCACTAGCAGCAACCCCAATCCCTTCTTCGACAGCTACGCCAAGACCATCGGCCTGGACGTCACCAAATTTAAAGCAGACTTTGCCAGCAGTACCGTCAACGACCGCATAAACGCTGACCTGTCGGCATTCAAAAAGACCGGCCAAGACCTCTCGACTCCATCGTACTTCGTAAACGGCACACATCATACCAATAACGAGTTTGTCGACAACAGCGGTGCACCTAGCGTAGATGCCTTCAGCAAAGTTCTCGACGCCGCCCTCGCCAAAGCCAAATAATTTAATATATCGGTGGCCGGAGAGATGCGTTCCCTGGCTTACTTGATTGCTAGAACGTTACCGGGGCAGCGCCCGTACTACTTGCAGAAAGGTGTAGGTGAGGTAGTGGCGGTAGGTTTTGAAGCCGTTGGCGTGACGTTTATGGGCAGCGTATTGTTCGAAAACTAAGCTGCCGTAGGGCGGCACGCTCAGTGCGAGCGCAACCAGCGCCTTCCGGCGCGACCAGCCCAGGCTGGGGTACAGCACCAGACAGGCCGCCAGGTAGGCGAAAAAGATTGTACCGTGAATTCTGCCGGCAATGGGCACGGCCGCATGGACGCCGGGCGTCAGGTATTTTTCTATGCCAATGCCGATTATTAATAGTGTCCAGCCGATGGCTTCGCCAAATGCCGCCATCCGAAACAGCATCCAGGCTTCACTTTCGGTAAATGGCCGGGACGTTTCAAACCTACGTAGCAAGTTTGGCAACACTTTCCTCCTAGGCAGTGGGGGCCATGGCGGCTTGGACGTCTTTGCCCGAAACTTTTTGCTGCTTGAGGAGCACTAGGGCCATTAGCGAAGCTGCCAATAGGAAAACGGTTGAGACGTGGAAGGCGGCCTGAAAGCCGTGCACCTGGGCGGCCAGCGGCGTAAGTTTGGTCGGTGCGGCGCTCAGATGCTTGTAGAAATCGGCAGCGGCAGACGAGGCAATACCGGTCAGCACCGCTAGACCAATCGCTCCACCGATTTGCTGCGAGGTGTTCAGCAGGCCACTCGCCAGGCCCGACTCTTTGCCGTCTACGCCACTAGTCGCGGCAATGGTAATGGCGATAAAGGTCGCCCCCATGCCTATACCCATCAGAATAAACCCGGGGAATAGGTCATGCCAGTAGGTGCCGTTAACCCGGATGTGCGATAGGTAGAACAAAGCGCTGCTAGTTATGAGCGGCGCCACGACCAAGATGGGCTTAAAGCCAATCCGGCGCACCAGCTTGGGCACAATGCTAGCTGACAGACCAATTGAAAATGGCAGCGCCAAAAAGCACAAACCTGTTTTAACCGGTGAAAAACCCAGTACCTCTTGAGCGTAGAGCGTTACGAAAAAGAAGGTGCTGAACATGCCGGCCACAATCGGCATCTGCACCAGATTGGCGGCCGTAACGTTGCGGATGCGGAAGATTCTAAAGGGTACAAGCGGGTGAGCGGCACGCAACTCGTTCCACACAAAGAATCCCAACAAAACTATGCTACTACCGAAGAACAGTAGGCTGCTGTGCGACGTCCAGCCGTGCTGCGGCGCTTTTACCAGGCCATACACTAGAAGCATTAGCGCCGAAGTTATGGCTACCGCGCCCGGCAAATCGAGTTCATTATGGGTTTCCTCTGACTCGTGGGCCGGCACTACACGCAGTACCATTGTGAAGACAAAGATAGCCACCGGAACGTTAATAAAGAAGTTCCAGCGCCAGCCAAGGTATTCGGTAATAATACCGCCCAGTAATGCCCCGGCAGCTGCCCCACCAGACGCCACCGCACCCCACACTGATAGTGCGGTATTACGTTCGTGGCCTTCGCGGTAGGTAACAAGAACTATCGAAAGCGCGGCAGGAGACATCATAGCCGCCGCCAACCCCTGGACGGCTCGCAGTCCAATCAGTAGACCGCCGGTGGGTGCCAGCCCATCTAAGAGCGAAGCCAAGCCAAACACCAATATGCCGATAAGGAATAATTTTTTGCGGCCATATAGGTCGGCGGCGCGGCCCCCCAGCAGCAAAAAGCCGCCAAAGGCCAAGGTGTAAGCGGTCACAATCCACTGTAAATCAGTTTGCTTCAAGTGAAAGGCTTTTTGCATAGCCGGCAAGGCGACATTGACGATAGATACATCTAGCACCACCATAAACTGGGCCAGTGCTAACAGTATCAATATCCACCAATGATTCTTAGATTTTTCGTGCATAGGCGCAGGGTCTCCTTACGGTTTTTGTGCAAAACTATACAAAGTATACCGGCTGGCACGCCAATCACCAAAAACAAAAACCAGCGATAGTTCGCTGGTTTTTGCGCTACTAGTTAGTAGGCAATAAATTGTTGCCACGCCGGACGCTGAATGCGTACCGGAACGACAGCTGGCCTGCCGGCGGCAAGTTGGGTTGATATCGACACGAGGAACTCCCTTGGCACACACCACAAAAGCTGCAGCTATGCCCTGTTTTTATTTTGAATGTTTTTGTCTCTTTGACGCTCTCGCCTGCGCCTAGAACTGCCTCTATTCTACCAAACTGCTTATGCCCGGTCAACTGTGATTTTGACTAATTTGATTCACTCGAACGGTGAATGGGGGATAAATACAGCCATTGCTTGCGAGCATAGCGCCAGACACTCGGCAATACGCCGCGAACTTGCTTACCAGAGCGCAAACTGCGTCGGATTTCGGCCGAGCTAATATGGTCTGTGCCGATTTCTACAAAGGTCAGATTGCCCAGAGGCGTGTCGGTTTCAGTAAGCCGAGCAAGTACTTCGGCCACCTGGGCGTGTGAGGTGACCGCCACAACCAGGTGCAGCTTATAGTACAGCCCGGGTAGCTCACCTTCGTACCACAGTAGCTCACTGGCAGTTGTAAGCAGGCTATAGTCGGCGGCTCCCAACTCATCAACAATACGGGTAAAACTACGAGCGTTCAGCCGCGCATCGGGCAGGTCAAACACATGAAACTGTTTGTACGGCCGGAGGGCCCGGCTCAGCATAACACTACGGTGCACATGGTGCTCCGGTTCGGCGTTATGCTGTGGTTTGCGTTCGGGAACAAAATATATATTCTCTAGCCCGGCTGCTTTTTGAGCCTTAAGCGCAAATACAATGTGCCCAGCGTGCACCGGATCAAAACTGCCGCTATATATGCCAATGCGAGGTAATTGCTTCGGTTCGATAATAATCGGCTGCGTGCCAGGCGTGAAATCGTAGCGGTGTTCGGGCTGACGTTTGGTGGTGAGCCTAGGCATCGGCCGTTTCCATGGTCATGGGGCCTACTTCACAGCATTTGGTTACGGTGTAGCAGCTAGGGCACATAAAATGCCCGTGCATGGGCAGTATCGGGTAGTGCATACAGACGTCGCAAAACAGATACGGCGAGCGCTCTTCTACCAGTTCTGTGTACGTGTCAGTGGCGTCTGTTTTCATCTCACTATTATACCCCGCGTGTCTAGGCTACTCTAGCCAAATCCTCTTTTTTAGGTGCCTTCCTGATTGACATTTTATGTTTGCCGAACAAGGCAATCGCGCCCACGCGCTCTGCTGTACGTCTAGGCCGCGTCACCTCTTTAGTGGGGTCGCGACCACTATCAAACTCGTGCTGGCAGTGTCGACACACACTACACGGCCCTACCTCAGTTGGCTTAGGGCTCGGGCAGGCTGGTACTTGGCACACACCCTTTTTCCACTGCCAGCCCGATTTACTCTCCGCACCGGTTTTAAACGGACTATCCGTTTCGCCCACACCCGCTTGGTCTTGATCCCCGCCGAAGGCCCTCTGGACATCCCCGATACAACCACCGCCGGAATGTATAGTCTGGCGTTGTAGTAACCGATTCTGGCGTTGTTCAAGCACACGAAGATAGCCGTAATCGACACCCACTTCGCGGGCATAGAGGATTTCCTGATGGATAGCTTTGATCTGATGAAGCGCTTCCCTGGATATGCCTTTTGTTGCCCTGTCGTTATCGGTGGCAACCGCTAGCTCATCGCCGACGAGTTTTTGCTTGGCTCGCGCCAGGAGTGCCGCAAGCTCTTCGGTCATCTTGTACTGCGTACTGCCCAGCTGGCACGCCTCAATGGTCGTTAATGATTCGTCAGTCCACGCCCCAGCGTTTTGCATAATAAAGAACCTGAGGCTGTCGGTGGCGTACCGCTGTCGGGAACTTCTAGCCAGTTCGAGATCAAACATTGCCCATTGTTTGCCGGCCGCACGTGCTTCAAGGGCGTACTGTTTTTGATCGCTACGGAAGCGCTTCAGCTGGTGTTTGACCTTTTGCCGCGCCAGTTCGTCGCCGATGTACGGTAGTACCGCTTCAACCAGTGTTACTGGCCCTTCGGGCAGTCTGTCTTCGGGCAAATCCATGTCGGCGAACAGTTCCATGACTGACGTGGCCGACTGCGTACCGCGAAGCGGGAAGTCCTTGTCAAAAATATTGCCCGAATCTTGCAACATCGCCATCCATGCGGAAAACGGAATGTCGCGTACCAGTAGGGACTGGAGTTTGCGGCCCACCACTTCACCCTGAGCGTTCACTATTGCGGTTGATACGCGAATGGCATCATCTGCGTGCAAATGTTCCGCTTTAGCCACCGCCTCACTGGCATCATAGGGCGTCATCTTTGGTGAAAAAAATACCTGAGCTACACCGGGGCGTAAGGCATCTTGAGCGCGCCTGGCTTCCGACTCTTCTATAGGCACGCGCTTGTGTGCAGCCTTTGAAAAATGATACTTGTACCCACTTGCTGCGACATCGAGCGCTGTTCTGCCAAGCCACATGATAGCTCTCTCGCGCTTGCCCGTTTCATCCTCCCGCTCAACCACTTCATGCTCAGTGATTGTAACGGCGTACGGCATCGCTATCTCCGAAGCGGCAGTTTCACGATTTTGCGCTACGGCATCAAAGACTTCAGCCGGCACATTGCCATCCGCGTCCATGTGCTCCAAGAAGTGATCCCGCTCGGTCAGCAAACGAAGCCTGGCAAGTTCCGGATTACTGTAATTACTGGCTGCTTCGGCCATATAAAAACCCTCTGTCTGCGGCGGCAGAGGGTCTTACAAAGACGCGCTTCTGCTCGGAAGACTTTTAGCAAGTTGTATCTGACTTTTACTCTTGCGAGTAATTCACAGTTGCGGCACAGTGCAGGAATTTCACCTGCTTCCAACTCATTTTATTACTACTAGAAGCGCGTAAGAAGCTGGGAGCCTGCTCCCATCCTCAAGGCGCTGATAAGTACATCCCCTGGATATGCCTAGTAGTGTACCAGTCTTGGCCTACGCTACATATGGTAATTTATACACGTTTTATAGTTATTTTAGCTTGGCCTTGAGGGCGCTGAGGCGTTCCATAAAGCTTTGGGCTGCCCCGTCCAGACTAAGCACGCGGAGTGCGCCGAGCAGTACGTACAGATTATCGAGATGGCTCTGGGTTAGCCTAGGTTCGGCTTCAGCCTCGGCAAAAAACTGCTCCACCTTTTCGACTAGCCACTTTTCGTCACTAGGCTTTACTTCATTAGTTTTGAGCGGCATTTCGAGGGGTGCATCACTAGGGTGTACGACTTCGAGCGAGCGAGCACTGTGGTCACGCTTGCGCAAATGGCCACGCTTTATTAGGTTGCCGACGTGCAAAGCAACAGTAGCCACGGAGGTGTACTGCAGGCCATTCATAATCTCGCGGTAGCTCGGGCTATAGCCGTGCTCGGTAATAAACGCTTCGATGTACGCCAGCAGTTCTTTTTGCTTTTTGGTTGGCCGGACACTGGCCGGTTCGACACTCAATGTTGTTTGCTTTTCGTTCATAACCTCATAGTAAACCTATAGGTCCGTCCTCACAAAATTACAACGGCTATTTTTGGGGTTAGGCTAGGCTGCGAACGGGTCTTTGACCGTCAGGCCGCCAAACTTCTGCCCGTCCTGCAAATCTTCGCTGTATAGCGTTGCACAACCAAGATCAAGGGCAGCCTGCACGATAAGCGCGTCATGAAAAGCCAGCGAGTACCGCTGTTGCAAGGCAAGTGCCCGCTTGTAGTACGGCATATCTGGCGTATGCGCCACCAGCGGACCGAGCAAGTCATCCATTACACTAGTGAGTTCGGCAGCCGACTTGCGCAGCTTACCGATGCAGACATTGCAAAACTCTTGCACAACTTGAGTGCTGATTGCGCTGTCCGCGTCGACCGCCTTTTCGGTGAGCAGTACGCGCGCAACCTTCTGCTTCGCCGCATCACGGTTATCGTAGGCGTACACCAGTACGTTCGTGTCGAAAAAAACCTTGGCTGCCATTAGTGTTCATTCATTTCATCACGAGTGTATTTGCGAGTGCTTTTAAGTGAAAACTTCTCGAAACTAGCTTCTAGTGCTTTAAGCCGCTTTTCTCGTTCGACTTGTTTTTGTTTGGCCACGTACGTACAGGCCCAGTCGCGAAACAGGTCATTCACGGTAACATTTTTTTGTTGCGCAACCTGACGTAGTTCGTCTATCAGCTTGTCTTGTGCCGAAAATGTAATGTTTTTCATAATTCAAGTGTACACTGTCAAGACTGATGAGGTGTTTTTCTTTCGGGAAAGACCCAGTATTTGTACCAGAGAAAGCTCCAAAACGTAAAGAAAATGCCCGATATAACAAAGCCGATGTAGGGGCTGATGCCAATGTATACTAGGCCGCCGATAAGCAAATAGTCAATGACGAAGCCGAGTGATTCGATGCTAATATATCGTCCGGCATGTTGCATCTCGCTCAAAGATATTCGGTCGGCAAACGTCCACCAGCGTTGCACCACGTAGCCGCTGGTCCAGCCGATGACGTCGCCGACTACTTTCGACCAGAACCAGTTCCAGTGCGCCCCGCTGTAGCAAATGGCAAATACCCCGTATCCAACCCAGAAATAGATTGAACCACCGACTAAGTACTTAAAAAACCGCTGGCTGTCGGAGCGCGTAAGTTTATACTTCATGTGTCTTTTCCTCGCTGTGAGCCACCGCTATAGCCGCCAAGCCCCACCACAGGTAGGCTAAGGTATCATCGACCCAAGCGTGCGACAGTAGGTTTACGATACACAGGCCAATGAGGCTAGCGAACATACTGAGCGCCAGGCGGGAGACACCGGCCAGACGATATAGCCGAATACCCAGCACGCTGAGGATACAGCCAAACAGCGCTAAGCCGAACCAACCAGTCTCCTGCGCCACCTGCACGTAGTAATTTTCGGCAAGGCGCGTTGGGTGGCCAGTATTGTACACACTGGCCGGCCCCGCCGTGCCCGGGCCATCGCCAAACGGTTGGGCTACAACATCCTTTAGCCCCGTCCTGAGGGCACTGGCGTGTGCGCCGTTGGAAGTAACACGCACACTCGAGGCGTCTTGGGTGTGCAGAACGGCATTTTGAACTGACTGATTGTGGCGGAGTAGCAAAAATCCGGTTAGGGCAAACACCACGATGGCAGCACTTGCGCCCGCGAGCATAAACCGGGCTCGGCGACCTTTTAGGCCACTATAGCAAATAATCGCCACGGCCAGCACCAGTCCAAGCCAGGCGCTACGCGAACCGCTGGCAAACAGCGCCAGTAGCGTCAGTAAGCCCAGCGCAGCACAAAACAAGCGACGCCGCCCAGCTAGTACAAATGCCGCTAGCGCACTGCCAACGATAACCAGATATGCTCCGAGCGGATTCGCGCCGCGCAGGGTCGACATCACTCGTATGTAATTCGGATTGTGATTGATGGTTTCGATGGGCGCAATGGTGGTCGCCGCGTTGTACCCAAAGTGCGCTAAGAAGTTATTGGGCAAAACAGTGTACTGCAGCCCGGCAAACACCACTACGACGACGGCCGGGGCCAGCACTAACCTAGGCCACTTGCGGGCCAGCCACGGCGAACGCTGCACGACTACACCTACTGCGACAAACCAGGCCAGGTAGCGCAAGTTCACGAGCAGTCCATAGGCCAAGGCTTTGGCCGTTACTTCGCCCTTAGCAATCGAGACGACGCCCAGCAAAATCGTCAGCGCAGCGTACGCCACAATAAGTTTAACTAGTAAGCTTTTACTCAGCCGGTCGCGTAAGGCTTTGTCCTGCGCAAGCCAAACGAAGCAAATAATAATTAGGGCCAGCAACGCCACCTCGTCCCACAGCCGCAGTAGCGTGTAGTGGCCAACCAGCTGCGACAGCCAAATGGTCAGGAAGGCGTGGAACGGCACGAGCACCAAGACGGCAGCTACCAGGTAGTTGGCTAATTTCCGTAAAATCGTGTCATGCCTCATAAGTGTTACAATCATTATAAAGCCTATGAAGAGCAACGCCTCACTAATTTACAACCTACTTCTGGCCGTCGGCGACTTTTTGGCGCTGGTTGCCGCCTTTGTCGGCGCGTTTCTGATTCGTGCCCAAAGCGCCACGCCGGTGCCTCACCCCATTAGTGGCCATACCTACCTATACGTTTTCCTGGGTCTGCTTCCCTTTTGGATTCTTATTTTCGCGCTGCTCGGGTTGTACAACAGCAACATATACGAGCGCCGATTTAGCGAACTCGGCCGATTGCTGGTGGGGTCGTTCATCGGCATGTTGTTCGTCATATTCTGGAACTTTGCCAGTGTGCAGCCGATTTTCCCGGCCAAGCTCGTACCGATATATGGTTTTGTGCTAGCCTTTGTATTTTTAGTGCTGATTCGCAATATTGCACGGCTGGTACGGACCGAGTTGTTCGGGTTTGGCGTGGGACTGACACGCATCGCCCTGGTTGGCAGCAACAGCGTTACCCGCGAGCTAGTAGAATCACTGGCCGATAGTCGCTACTCGGGCTACAAAGTCGTGGCGCTGGTGGGTGACAAACGACAAGTTGGCAACCGGCCCATCCTAACCTACCCGAACTTCCAACAGTTCTTAGCAAGCGCACCGGGCAATTTGCACGGCATAATCCAAACTGAGCTTTACGCCGTCGAAGAACGTAATGCCGAAATCCTGACCTACGCTCAGGAAAACCACGTCGGCTTCCGGTTTGTGCCGGGCAATAGCGAGCTGTTTGTGGGAAACATAGACGTGGAACTGTTCCGCTCAAATCTGCCTGTCATTACCGTGCACCACACGGCCCTGTTCGGCTGGGGGCGCATAGTGAAACGCCTGACCGACATCGGCTTTGGCTTGGTACTGCTTGTGCTTAGTTCGCCACTGTGGCTACTGTGCGCTCTGGCCGTCAAAATGGGCGACCCGGCCGGCCCAGTGTTCTACAGAGCCAAGCGCCTGACTCGGTTTGGTACGAACATATACATATACAAATTCCGTACTATGCGAGAGGCCTATAACCGCATGACCCCCGAAGCCGCATTTGAAAAAATGGGCAAGTCAGAGCTGGCAGCGGTCTACCGTAAAAACGGTGACCAGCTGGATAACGACCCCCGTATCGGCCGCGTCGGTAACTTCCTGCGTGCCACCAGCCTCGATGAGTTGCCTCAGCTATGGAACGTGGTACGCGGTGACATCAGCCTAGTGGGACCACGCGCGCTCGACGCCTACGAACTAGAGCAGTACGCCAAAAAGAACCTAATTCTTAGCGTTAAATCGGGCCTGACTGGCCTAGCAGTGGTGTCTGGACGCAAAGGTATCAGCTTTGAGGAGCGGCGCAAACTAGACTTGTACTATGTGCAAAACTGGAGCTTTTGGCTCGATGTAACCATTTTAATCAAGACCATCCGCGTGCTGCTGGAACGCTTACTCCGCGGAGGTTCGCGGTACTAACTGGCATTGACAAACTTAGCTAAGTTAGCTAATATAAAGACATGAAAACCGTCAGCATCCACGACGCCAAGACCAATCTAAGCAAATACATCGCCGCCGCCAAAAACGGCGAGCAGATTTTCATTGGCCTCCGGGGCGAGCCGGAAGTTGAGCTGGTGGTTCGCAAGCCAAAACCTGGCACAAAAGTCTACCGAACGCTCGGTGGGTTCAAGGGTAAAATTTGGATTGCCGATGATTTCGACGCACCCGACGAGACAACAGAGCAGATGTTGAACGGACCACTATAGGATATGTCTCAAAACCTGCTTCTCGATACTCACGTTCTTCTCTGGGCATCGAGCCAAGACCCACGGCTTGGTTCAGTAACCAAGCAACTGCTGGTTAATTCTGCCCAGGTGTATATCTCTTCGGTCTCTCTGCTAGAAATGTACATCAAACAGCACACTGGCAAATTAACGCTCGAAGGAAGCCCTGATGACCTTATAAAAAGTCTGGGCATCTCGGTGCTTGATTTGAATTCAGATGACTGCGCCCACTACAAACTGTTCAATCCGAATAACCGTGACCCGTTTGATAATGCAATCATAGGTGTGGCGAGCGCGCGCAAAATGCGCCTACTGACCGGCGATGCTAAAATACTGGCAACCAAAAACCTTAAACTTCAATTGGTAGATGCCCGGCTATGACATCTGCTCACACCATTAAGCAACCATTAAAAGTCGCCATTGTACACGACTGGCTGGTAGGCGGTGGCGCGGAGCTAGTGGTCGAGCAGCTACACATCATGTTTCCAGATGCGCCAATATATACCTCGTACGCCACCAAAGAATGGCGCGACCGGCTGGACGGCAAAGTAAAAACTGGTTGGCTGCAACCGCTTGGCAAAGTCCGTAAATTTATCCCTTTATTGCGCATTTGGTGGTTCACTCACTTGAAGTTTAAAGGCTACGACCTGGTCATTAGCAGCTCCGGCGCGGAAGCCAAAGGCATCAAAGTGCCAGACGGCACGGTGCACATAAACTACTGCCACGCCCCGACGCACTACTATTGGAGCCGGTACGAACAGTACCTTGGTCAACCCGGGTTCGGCCCCGCTTTCGATTGGCTGGCCAGGCTTGGTCTACGCCTTTTGGTGGCGCCGCTGCGCCGGTGGGATTACAAAGCGGCTCAGCGCCCCGATTTTATCATTGCCAATTCTAGCCACATCAAAGCCGACATCCGCAAATACTATGGCCGCGAGAGCACGGTCATTTTTCCGCCGGTGTATATAGAACGCTTTCAAAAGCCCGAAAACCTGAAACGCAAGCGCAAAGGCTATCTCATTACCGGCCGCCAAACGCCCTACAAGCGCTTTGACCTCGCCGTACTTGCCTGCACCCGGCTTAACCTGCCCCTAACCGTTATAGGTGACGGAGCAGACCACAAACGCCTGAGCAAACTGGCCGGCCCAACCGTGACATTCCTGGGCAAGGTTTCGGACAGCGTGCTCGAAGAGGAATATGCCAGCCACCAGGCACTCATCTTCCCTGGCCTAGATGATTTTGGCATCACGCCCGTCGAGGCACTGGCGTCTGGTACGCCCGTTATAGCCTACCAAGCCGGCGGCGCGCTCGATTATGTACTGCCCGGCAAATCAGGCGAGTTCTTTGACCAAGCCACCACCAAATCGCTGGCCGCACAACTGCAGCAGTTCCAGCCCACGCGTTACAGTTCGTCGAGCATCGCCGTTTTTGCCAGCCGCTTTTCGCGCGAAGCTTTCCAAAAAAAGATGAAGGCGTTTATAAACCACTACGTGTAGTAAGGGCGTGCATGGCCGCTTCGTAGTTTGTGGCGGTTTGCTCCCAACTGTAATTCGTTAGCGTATAGTCCCTGATAGCTTCGGGTTGTAAGGTTTTTTGGCGCAGTTCCCGGCTAATGATTTCAGTGAAGCTATCGGCGTCTTTCGGCTCGGCCAGCCAACCATTTTTCCCATCAATGATTGCATCCTTGATGCCTTCTAGATTGCTCGCGACCACCGTGGTGCCGCACGAGGCCGCCTCGAGCGCCACCAGTCCAAAGCCTTCCATATCACCCAGCACTGGCACGTTGGGCATGACAAACACATCAGCCGCGTTATACAGCGCCTTTAGCAGATCATCGGACACGCTGCCTAGCAGTTTGACGTGGTCGGTAAGCCCACGAGACTCCACCGCGGCCATAATGCTCTGGTGCTGCTTACCGCTACCCGAAACAAAATACAGCACCGCTGGGTCTTCGCGGACTAGCCGTGGCATCACCTCGTCGACGAACCACAATACACCCTTGCGCCGCACGAGGCGCCCGGCCGTGTGCAACAGGTGTGATTTCTGTAGATTGGCTAGTGACAGGCCCGTTTCCTTGGCAATAATTTTCAGTTGGCTAGTTTGGCTGCCCGGTCGGTTATAGTCATCACGGAGGCCGTTCAAAATTACTAACGGATTGGTTTTAGGTAGCGCCCGCACCACTTTTTGTTTGGTTTCGCTACTTACGGCTACAACGACGTTTTGGCGAGCAATATAGGGCAGAATGGCCGATCTGTAGAGTGGGCTAGAGTACGTCACCTCTAGGCCGTGTATGGTAATCAGACTTGGGCGGCGCAGCAGCAGCCGTAATGCCCAGCCCAGCGGAGACAGTATGCCGTCCTGCAGATAAATCACATCGGGCCGGTGCAACAGACCGCTCCCTAGTGCCCGTACAAACAGCCAGGGGTACACCACTGGTAGCGCCTTATTGCTGCCTCCCCATTTTATAAGCCGGACGTCAGCTTGTTTAATCAAAGAATGGTATAGCTCATAGGCAGCATGCTCCATCCCACCGATGCTCGGGGGATATTTGCGAGTGACGTAGAGAATTATCATGGTATTGTCTTAGCCATTGTAGCAAACATACCGTCGTTACCGATTGGTACGTGTAAAATGGACGGTATATGCGCCTTTCTCCCGCTGCTCGCTTATGGCTTAACCGCCTCGTGCCCACCGTGTTTTACCTGTTGCTGGTGGTATTTTTGGCGCTGTACCTGCGTAGTGTCGATTTTAGCAAGCTGGCCCATCTGCAGTTCAACTTCTGGTACTTGTTGCTGGCCTGCGCCTTGTCACTCCTGGCGCGCTACGGCGCTGCTTCTACCTGGTGGATGATACTGCGCAGTCTGGGTGCCGATAAGCTCAGCTTCTCAAAACAGCTCATCGCGGTGTACGCCAAAGCCTGGATGGGACGCTACATACCGGGCACAGCGCCGTGGATTTTGGGCAAGATTTACTTTGCGTCGCGCTATGGCATCTCCAAACAAAAACTAGCCGTCAGTTCGGTGCTGGAAGGCGGCCTGCAGATTGTCACCATGCTGGTGTTCGGGCTGGCGCTGCTGGTGTTCGACCGACGACTTGATGTAGTGGGCGGGGGCTTTAAGCTCGTTATGATTTTAGTAGCTCTAGCCGGCATTGTCATGCTCACGCCCAGCGTGTTTAACCGCCTGATGTCGCGCGCCTTTCGGCTGCTGCGGCGCGGCCCGCTGCCGCTCGAGCACCAGGCCTCACGGCGGACGATTGCTATCGGCGCCAGTCTGTATCTGGGCGATGCGATTCTGAACGGCCTGGGTCTGTTTTTTATAGCCAAGACAGTTGACCCGGGTCTGGGCTACGACACCATGCTATTTGCCATGGGTGCAGCGAGCCTAGCGGGGGCAGCCAGCATGCTCGCTATTTTTGCACCCAGCGGCATTGGTGTGCGAGAAGGCATTCAGCTGGTACTTTTTAGCCTAATAATGCCGGTGGAGCTGGCCCTGGCAGTCACCATTATTACCCGGCTATGGAGCGTTGGCATCGATGTAATATTCTTTGCCTTTAGCCGCGCGGTAGCGGGTAAACCTGCAGCAATCCAACAAAAGTGATGGCGCTAGACTGGCCGCAGCGGTAAAATAAACGTATGTGCGGAATAGTCGGTTGCGTAGGCAAAGAAAATAAAGCCATTGATGTCGTCCTAGACGGCTTAACGGCGCTCGAGTACCGCGGCTACGATTCGGCGGG
Organism: Saccharimonadales bacterium (SeqCode); assembly: GCA_038207115.1. Lineage (GTDB taxonomy): Bacteria > Patescibacteriota > Saccharimonadia > Saccharimonadales > UBA4665 > JAJZCD01. Next base: position 135,161 of record JBBRAC010000003.1, on the reverse strand, counting down.
CATCGCCTATCGCTTCGGTGACGGCCTGGAGGTCGACAAACAAGTTGGCCGGGTACAGGCGCTGCGCGACTCACTTGGTACGGGCAAACGCTCGCAGTGTGCCATTGGCCATACGCGTTGGGCTACCCACGGCACACCGACCGCCACTAATGCTCACCCCCACTTTAATGCCGAGCGGACCATTATGGTCGTCCACAATGGCATCATCGAAAACTACGCCGAACTGCGAACTCATCTGCAAAAACAGGGCTACACGTTCGTCTCCGATACCGACACCGAGGTCGTGCCGCACCTGATTGATTTTTACCGACGTGCCAGCAAAGATTTTACAGAAGCCCTAGAGCAAGCGCTGAACCAGTTGCGCGGCGCGTACGCCCTAGGCGTTATAACCAGCGAAGAGCCCGGTGTACTCTATGCGGCCCGACTTTCCAGCCCCTTGGTACTGGGCGTGGGCGAAGCTATGTGCATTGTGGCCAGCGACCCCAGTGCCGTCATGGAGCACACCAAGCAAGTGGTGTACCTGAACGATTATGAATACGTGCGCGCCACCCAGGACGGCAAGTACCGTTTGCACGATTTTAAAAATGCTGTACCAGTTAGCCGTGAGGCCGAAACGCTCGACTACGACGCCTCCGTGGCTAGCAAAGGCGACTACGCCACTTTTATGCTAAAAGAAATTCACGAAGCTCCCCAAACGCTCCGCTCCGCTTCCCTCGGACGCGCGCGGCCAACTACCAACACCGTGAAGTTGGGTGGCCTGGAAAGTGTTACCGACCAGCTAAAGTACATCGACCGCATCGTCATCGTGGCCTGTGGCACCTCGTACTACGCCGGCTTGGTAGGCGAATACCTCATAGAAGAAATCGCCGGTATACCGGTAGAAGTTCAGCTGGCCAGCGAGTTCAAGTACCGCAACGAGCCGTTTTCGCGCTCGACAGCGCTCATTGCCATTAGCCAGTCCGGCGAAACGGCCGATACTATCGCGGCGCTTAAAAAAGTCGAAAACTACGGCGTGCTGCGGCTCGGCGTGGTCAACGCCATCGGCAGCACCATTGCCCGCATGACCGACGCCGGCGTCTACTGCCACGCCGGGCCCGAGCAGGCGGTTGCCAGCACCAAGGCGTTCATCGCCCAGGTGACGGTGCTGACGCTGATAGCCCTGCACCTTAGCAACAACTCGAACCAACTGTATAAGCCCATTCTGGAAGAGCTCGATGCTTTGCCTAAAAAAGCCGAGCACATTCTAGCCAACACCGAAGAGATTCAACGCCTAGCCAAAAAATATGCCGGCTACAGCGATTTTATGTATATCGGCCGTAACTACAGCTACCCCTGTGCGCTCGAAGGCGCGCTGAAGCTCAAAGAAATCAGCTACATCCACGCCGAAGGCTATGCCGCTGGCGAAATGAAACACGGCCCGCTGGCGATGATTGAGCCCGACTTCCCTACCTTTGCGATTGCGCCAAACTCGCCCCTGCTGGAAAAAACCTACAGCAACATCGAGGAGATCCGCACCCGCAGCGGCAAAGTGTTGGCCATTGCCACCGAGGGCAACAAGGAGATTGCGCGCCTGGCCGACGACGTTATGTACATCCCCGACACGCTAGATCAAACCAGCCCGCTTTTGGTAGCCATAGTGTTGCAACTGTTTTCGTACTATGTCGCGATCGAAAAGGGCCTGGATGTCGACCGGCCACGCAATCTCGCCAAATCGGTTACCGTCGAATAATTACGTCTCGACGTCAAAGGTCAGCGATTCGTAAATAGAGGTAAAAGTTTCGTTGTCGTAAAAGCTCGAGCCATATTTCGCCGCAATTATCTTTTGGTTTTTTGAATCGACCAAAAACATAGCCGGCACCAGGAACAGGTCACCTTTCAGCTTGCCTTGTTTAAAGCCGTGTTTGCCGACGCTTGTTAGCCAGAAGGGCAGCGTCTTAACTTGCCCCGTAAAGAACACCTTTTTCGAAGATTGTACATGGTAGAGTTTGTAAAACTTCTTTTCCTTATCGGGGATTATGGGGTACGGAGGAGTTAGCTTATGACGGTGGTAAATATTTTTTATAATTTCGCTGGGCTTACTTTGCACAAACACCACTACATCGCAGCCGTTTTGCTGCAGCATCGGGTACTCTATGCTCAACCGGTGAATGGCTAGGTTGCAGTACGGGCAACCGGAGTAGCGCATGAATGCCACCAGCACATACTTGTTTTTATATGAACTCAGGTTGACTACTTTGCCGTAGGTATCCTTGGTCGCGAATGCCGGCGCAGGCTGACCAGGCCTAAGTAATTTCTTGGCCGGGCGTTTTGGGGAAATGAATGACTTGATTTTGATTATCGTAGTATACCTTACCGCTCTCCAGAATTTCGCACGCTCGTGCAGTTTACATGCAAAGCTGGCTGCAGGGCAAGCGTCTACTCAAGCTCGTGGACGGTGGCTTGGTTATTACGCGTTGAACTACCGGGCTGACCCCGACCGGCAGCAAATCGCCTGTCATTGCTGTAGCGGTGGTGACGCACTTCGGCGGCCGGAATTGACCCTGAAGTTTCCTCCGCAACCTTGATATTCGAACGTCTACCTACCACTACAGGTATTCGGTTTCGGAGCGTTCTTCGAGTATTTTCTGGACGGCTTTAATCTGTTCGATTTTGTCTTTGCGTATCACGAGGAGGGCATCTTCGGTGTCGACAATGACTAAGTCTTCGACCCCTGCGACGGCAATCAGTTTACTCTTGTGGCTTGTTTTTATGAGCGAGCCGGTTGTGTCTACGGTAATGATATTGCCGTTTTCGTAGTTGCCGACGCCATCTTCGAAAAACTCATACACCGAACCCCAGGTACCGACGTCTGTCCATTTGTAGGGCAGCAGTATGACCATAGCTTCGCCGCTGTTCATGACATGTGTCGTCACATCTTCAGTCGGACCTTTTTCCATTTCGTCATAGATTTTCTCTATGGCTTCATTTTCGCCCGGTTTATCCATAGCTTGTTTGATCTTCATGAGTGCCTTGTACCAATCGGGGCGGTGTTTTTTGTAGGCATCAAGCATCTGATCGGGGTACCAGCACGTGTGGTTGCAGTGTGCGACCACATGGAAGTTCTCAACCAGCTGGCGCGTTTCCTTAAGGCTCGAGCGACGGAACAGGAACTCTTCGATTTTATAAGCCTCCCGCGAATCACCTACTTGACCGTCGAGCTTCAAGTAATCAACCCCCATGTTTGGTTCGGTCGCCTTTATGCCACCCGTCACCAGCTGTTTGTGTGTCGTAACCAACTTTTCGGCTTCCCGGATCATCTGCAAAAAACCCTCTTCGGGGTCGCGGATACAGTCCGCCTGTACGATAAAGAATGGCTCGTCGGGGTGGTTTATGCTAAGCCGCACGAAAGCCAAGCCTTCGGCTGGACCTCGGTCTTTTGCAGCGTCTGGTTCGACTATGTAGTTTTTAAGTGGAATCTGTGGAGACTGTTCGGAAACGTATCTGATAAATTTGCGTTTAGTAGAAATGTAAATGTCTTCGGGAGTAAATTCTTTGAGCAGTGTCTTGATGGTTTGCTCGTACGAGGAAACATCTCCTATAATCGGTTGAAATTGCTTGGGCTTTTCCTGCCGGCTATAGGGCCACATTTTGGTACCCTGTCCACCTGCCGTAACGATGATTTTCATATGCCACTCAGTGTACCATGCACCAGCGCTCCAGTCTCTCGAGAGGTTGACACCGCACCGTGTCGCGACTACTCTGGAAGCAGCTCGTGTGCAGAAAAACACGTAGTTACAGAGAGCATATACGTAAGCAAAGGAGTAATCCCCGTGGATGCAATCATCGACATTTCTACTATATTCAAGGCCTACGACGTCCGAGGCAAAGTCGGTACCGAGCTGACCGCCGACGTCGCCAATAAAATCGGCCAAGCCTTCGCCGATTGGCTGCCAAACAAAGGTACCATCGCCGTCGGGCGAGATATGCGGCCCGATTCGGGCGAACTGGCTGACGCCCTCATTGCAGGGCTAGTCCGGCAGGGCTGCGATGTAATCGACATTGGTGAAGTCACCAGCGATATGATCTATTTTGCTGTCGGCAACGACGGCTTGGCAGGTGGTGCGATGATTACGGCCAGCCATAACCCGGGCGTCTACAACGGCATTAAACTTTGCCACAAAGAAGCCAGGCCGGTTGGGCTGGAAAGCGGCCTTGCTGTCATCCGCGACAACGTCCTGGCCACCCAGTTCAAACCCGCCGCCAGCCAACCAGGCACTATCACTCATAAAGACATCGTCGAAGACTGGGTAAACCACACCCTTTCATTTATAGACACCGCCAAATTGACCCCACTTCGGATTGCCGTTGATGCCGGCAATGGCATGGCGGGTAAAATCTTTCCCGAACTTGAACCCTACGTTCCGTGGGAAGTCACCGAGATGTACTTTGAACTGGACGGCAGCTTCCCCAACCACGAAGCCAACCCGTTGAAGTTTGAAACGCTGAAAGATCTTATAGCCAACATTAAAGCCGGCAAGCTCGACGGCGGTATGGCCTTCGACGGCGACGGCGACCGTGCCTTCCTGGTCGACGAAACCGGCACGGTGCTCACGGGCGGCGTCATGTCGGCCATGCTAGCAGACTACTTCCTGAGCCTTAACCCGGGTGCTAGCATCGTCTACGATGCCCGTAACAGCCGCAGCGTCCCGAAAGTGGTCCAAGAAAAGGGTGGCAAGCCAGTCATAACCAAAGTCGGCCACGCCTACATTAAGCAGGTCATGCGCGAGACCGACGCACCGTTTGGTGGTGAAGCCTCCGGCCACTTTTACTTCCGTGATAACTGGTACGCCGACTCGGGCTTAATTGCCGCCGTTATTGGCTTGTACGTGGCTACGCTGAGCGGTAAAAAGCTGTCTGAGCTACGTCTGCAGTACACTCACTTTGCCACTATTCCCGAAACGAACTTCGTTGTCGAAAGCACTGCCGCCGTCCTCGAGCGGCTCAAGAAATCATTTGCCGCATACGAACAGAATGAGCTCGATGGCCTGACGGTAGACCTGGGCCATGACGCCTGGTTTAACGTACGTGGCAGCAACACCGAACCGGTGATTCGCCTAAACGCCGAAGCTAGGACGCAGCCCGAACTCGACAAGCTGATTAGCAAGGTCACGGCTACAATTACCGGAAACACCCAGTGAAGTTACTGGTAACCGGTGGCGCCGGCTTTATCGGCAGCAATTTTGTGCACTACACCGTAACCAACCGGCCCGAATATGAACTGACGGTGCTCGATGCCCTTACCTACGCCGGCAATACCGCCAACTTAGAGCCCGTCAAAGACAACATTACGTTTGTACACGGCAACATCTGCGACGCCGAGCTGGTAGACAAGCTAGTCGACGAAACCGACATAGTCGTGCACTTTGCGGCCGAAAGCCATAACGATAATTCGCTCAAGAATCCCTGGCCGTTCGTGCAAACGAACATTGTCGGCACCTATACCATTCTGGAAGCGGTGCGCAAGCACGGCAAGCGTCTACACCACATCAGCACCGACGAAGTCTTTGGCGACCTCGAGCTCGACGACCCCCACCGCTTTACCGAAACCACTCCCTACAATCCCTCCAGCCCCTATTCCAGCACTAAAGCCGGCAGCGACCACCTGGTACGCGCTTGGGTGCGCAGCTTTGGCGTTAAAGCGACCATATCCAACTGCTCGAACAATTATGGCCCGTACCAACACATCGAAAAGTTTATTCCGCGCCAAATCACCAACATTCTCAGTGGCAGCAAGCCCAAGCTGTATGGCACGGGCGAACAGGTGCGCGACTGGATACATGTGGACGATCACAACGAAGCGGTGCATTTAATTTTAGACAAGGGCACGCTAGGCGAAACCTACATCATTGGCGCTGATAACGACCACGTAAATAACAAACAAGTTATCGAGATGATTTTGGAACTTATGGGCAAGCCACGCGACGGCTACGAGCACGTCAACGACCGTCCCGGCCACGACATGCGCTACGCCATGGATTCTTCCAAACTGCGCCGGGAGCTCGGCTGGCAGCCGCACTACACCGATAACACCGGTATGCAGAGTGGCCTAAAAGCCACCATCGAATGGTACACCGCCAACCGCGCCTGGTGGGAAGCCCAAAAAGCCGAGATAGAAGCTAACTACGCCAAGCAGGGGCAATAGTATGAGTCCGGAATCGCTGATACGAACCGAAGCAAGCAATGTAGACGTAACGGCAATAGGTGAGTTTGAGCGTCAAACCGAAGGCTATATAGTTATTATGCCTTTGCCGGATGCTGTTACATCAAAAATAGACTCTTTGCAGCAAGAAATTGCCGAGCAGTTACCGGCCTCTGGCTTGTGGCTTCCGCACGGAGACCAATTGCATGTGACATTCGCCCATGTCGTGAGTCCGGATGCAACGTACGAGTCAGATCGGGATACCCTGTTTGAAGCAGCTCGCCCCGCAGTAGAATCCGCCCTAACAGATGTTGCACCGCTGCTACGAGGTAACACAATCGTTTTCGACACCATACAGGCCTTCCCGGCAGCTATCATACTTACCGGCAAAGACTATGGCACTATGGCCATGGCCCGTCAAAAATACCTAGAAAAGGTGCAGCTGCCCGATGGCTCTCGTCTGCCACCAAAGATTATACATATTACACTTGCCCGCTTCCGAGAGCAGATGAACATGGCAGACGTAGAAGCGGCAATCGCAAAGCTGACACCGAATATACTCTTTACCCCAGAAAGGCTGGAACTGGTTCAAGAACATAGCATGTATACCCAATCCCATACAGTAATTGGGCAGTACCATGTTTAAGCTTCACGGGGGACACCATGAGTTTTGACCCCAACGATTACTCACAACTGGACGTACACCAAACGGTGATTCCGGGCTTTTACGAAATCCACCTGCCGGTGCATGGCGATAGCCGCGGTTGGTTCAAAGAAAACTACCAGAAAGCCAAAATGGAAGCGGCTGGACTGCCGGCTTTCGAAGTGGTGCAAAATAACTTTAGCTACAACGAGGAGCGCGGCGTCACCCGTGGTTTGCACGCCGAACCGTGGGATAAATATATTTCGGTCGCCAATGGCAGTGTGTTTGGCGCGTGGGTAGACTTGCGGGCCGGCCCCACCTTCGGCCAGACCCTCACGCTCGAAATCAACCCGGGCAAAGCCGTGTTTGTGCCCCGTGGCGTGGCCAACGGCTACCAAACCCTAGAACCTAATGTAACCTACACCTACCTGGTGAACGCCCACTGGTCACCGGACGCCAAATACACGTTCGTAAACCTATTTGACCCGGCGCTGGGCATCACCTGGCCCATCAGCAAAGACCAAGCTATTGTGTCAGACAAAGATGCCGCCCACCCCTTGTTGGCAGACGTAACCCCAATGGAATTTAACAGATGACAGGCTTTTTCCTGCCATCCCGTCTGTTCCCTGCAACCTGCCCAATTTCTGTTACCTGCTACCTGCAGCCTGATAATCTAACCCTGGAGCTCACCAATGGATGATTCAACCTTTGTAATAATTGGCGCCAACGGCCAACTGGGCCTTGCGCTGCAAGCACAGTACCCGCGAGCTCGCGCAGTCGATTCGGCTGAGCTCGACATAACCGACCGTGCCGCCGTCGAAGCCTTCGATTGGTCTAGCGTATCGACCATTCTAAACGCCGCCGCCTACACCAACGTCGACGGCGCAGAAACAGCCGAAGGCCGGTTGGCTGCCTGGGCCGTCAATGCCGATGCCGTGGCCAATTTGGTAGCCGTAGCTGCCCAGCACGACGCCACACTAGTTCATATATCGTCCGACTATGTATTTGACGGCTCGCACGAGTTACATAGTGAAGACGAAGCGTTTGGCCCGCTCGGTGTCTACGCCCAAAGCAAGGCAGCTGGCGACATTGCCGTCAGCCTAACTCCCAAATATTATTTGCTACGGACCGGCTGGGTAATAGGCGACGGCAAAAACTTTGTACGTTCCATACTCGGCCTAGCCCAGAAAGATATTAGCCCTAGTGTAGTGGCCGACCAGTTTGGTAGGCTTACCTTTACTTCCGAATTGGTGCGCGCTATCGACCATCTGCTCACTGCTGCATTGCCCTTCGGGACGTACAACGTCAGCAACAGCGGCGATATAGTCAGCTGGGCCGAAATCGCCCGTGAAATCTACAAAGATGTCGGACGCACCGATTTAACTGTTAGCGACACCACTGCAGAGGCATACTTTGCAGGCAAAGTCAGTTCCCCGCGCCCCGCACATAGCGGGCTCGACCTAACCAAGATCCAAGCCACCGGTTTTGTAAGCCGCGACTGGCGCGACGACCTCGCCGACTACGTCAAAAAAGAATTAGCAGGCACTATATGATTTGGATTTTCCACGACCAGTCAAATAACCGCGAGAGGAGTTTCAAGTGAAAGGTATTATATTAGCCGGGGGCAGCGGCACGCGGCTCTACCCCATTACCAAAGGCATCTCCAAGCAGCTCATGCCCATTTACGACAAGCCCATGGTGTACTACCCGCTGAGCACGCTGATGATGGCAGGCATCCGCGACATCCTCATTATAACCACTCCCGAAGACTCAACGAGCTTTCAGCGTTTGCTCGGCGATGGTTCACAGCTCGGCTGTCAATTTAGTTACGCCGTGCAGCCAACACCAGACGGCCTAGCGCAGGCGTTTATTATCGGCGAGGCGTTTATCGGCGAAGATAGCGTGGCGCTGGTACTGGGCGATAACATCTTTTACGGCCACGGCTTTGGCAACAGCCTCAAGAAGTGCGTCAACCCCGACGGGGGTATTATATTCGCTTATCAGGTTGCCGACCCAGAACGCTATGGCGTGGTAGAGTTTGACGCAAACCGCAAGGCGATATCAATCGAAGAAAAGCCAGCGGAACCGAAAAGTAACTACGCTATTCCGGGTCTATATTTTTATGACAATAGCGTGATAGATATTGCCAAAAGCGTCCAGCCAAGCGACCGCGGCGAGCTAGAAATTACTGCCGTAAATGAAGTCTACCTGGCCAGCGGCAAGCTTAAGGTGCAAAGCATGGGCCGCGGCAGTGCCTGGCTCGATACCGGCACGTTCGAGAGTATGAACCAGGCCAGCCAGTTTGTAGAGGTCATAGAGCAGCGCACTGGCTTCAAGATTGGCTGCATAGAAGAAGTCGCCTACCAAGAAGGCTTCATCACCGCCGACCAGCTCCGCATCCTTGCCGAACCCCTCAAGAAATCGGGCTACGGCAGCTACTTGTTAAACCTTACGTAAATCTCTCCTTCTTAGATTTAGCAAGTGACAGAAACTGAACAGGCTACAGGGAACAGACGGTCTGCTACCTGACATCTGCCAAATTTCTGCGCACTGTCATCTGCTTCCTGCCAAATTGCGAGGTAAGCCATCCGTTAAATCTCAAGTTGCGGTAACGTGCATTATGCCTGCATTGACGTGCGTGCACTGCGTGTGCTATACTGCGTGCATTATGAACAGTAACCTACAGATCACCATCCGAGGGCTAGATGCCGACACCAAATCAGCCTTGGTTAAAAAGGCTCACCAGAACGGTGTCAGCCTCAACCAATACGCCCTGGCTTCTCTTCGGCAAACTGCCGGTATCGAAACGAGCGACGAACGGTACCAACGTTTCTCTGCCTTTCTAGAAAAGCACCATATTCCGAATGACGAAATGAAGCGCATAAACGAAGCAATTGAATGGGGCAATAAAGCCTCGCTACGAAAGCAGCAGCAAGACGAACATGACCTTGGTATTTGACACCTCGTCATTTTCGGCAATCCTCGGTAAAAACGCCGAAATCATACGAGCTTCCAGCAACAGTAAGTTTACCGACTACGTCTTACCCCTCGCTGGCGATGCCGAGTTACGATTTGGCTTCAAGCTTGGTAACCGCGAACTACTCAATCTGGATAATTACGAAGCGGCAAAAAAACTCTACAACTTGCGCATAGTGACACCCAATCAAGATACGGCGAGTATTTACGCCGATTTGGCAACCTGGTGCCGTAAAAACGGTATCAGCCTGTCCCATAACGATCTCTGGATTGCCGCTACCTGCGTCCAGTCTGGTGGCCAGCTGCTCACACTAGACAAAGATTTCGTCAACCTGCCCCAACTAGGTTTGGTAGCCTTAAGCTAATGCCTACTTGCTACACGGTCGCCTACCAAGAAGGCTTCATTACCGCCGACCAGCTCCGTGCCCTTGCCGAGTCCCTCCACAAAAGCGGATTTGGAAAATATTTGCTAGAATTACTGTAGACCATGCGTGAGACCGTAAAACCAAAGATAGCTTTAATCATCCCTGCCTACAACGAAGGCAAGGTTATAAAACAAGTCGTTAGCGAGCTACATGCCGTTTTCAGTAAGTCGGCATACGATTTCCAAATCGTGGTTGTAGATGACGGTTCCAAGGATGATACCGCTGCCCAAGCCCGTTTGGGTGGCGCGCACGTTATTAGTCACATCCTAAACACAGGCAGCGGTGGCGCAACAGCCACGGGCCTAAGCTACGCTCAGCAGAACGGCTTCGATATCGCCACCACATCCGACGCCGACGGCCAACACGACCCTGCAGACGTACTAAAAGGCGTAGCCATAATCACAAAAGACAAAGCAGACCTGCTAATAGGCAGCCGCCTTATCGACAAAAAAGGCATGTCACGCGTTAAGGTACTCGGCAATAGGGGTCTGAGCTTCATTACGTACCTATTGTTTGGCATTAGCGTCACCGATTCACAATCCGGACTGAGAATATTTTCCAGCCAAGCACTCGGGAATCTCAAATGGAGGACAAGTGGGTATGAATTCTGCTCGGAAATGCTCTGGCGTGCCAAACAAATTGGACTGCATATCGACGAATTTCCCATAAAGGCCATCTACACCGATTATTCGACCAGCAAACCCTACCGGCAAAATAACTGGAACGCATTCAACATAATCAAGTCGTTGCTGCGCAGACGCCTAGTGGAGTTCTTCAATGAGTAGATATTTAATTCTTGTTCTGTTAAATCTGCCTCTTGTAGTTATCGCATTAGCGGGAGCACTTGTGGATTTTAAAATGGGAAAAATCTCTCGCAAGAGCTTCTTTAGGCAAACAGCAATTTGGTTAATCATTCTAGGCTCGCTAATTGCCGCCCAGCCAATCTACAACTTTGTTTCTTCAAACGGTTTTACTCAAACCGAATCCTTAAGTCTATTCGACGTAATACTCGCCACGGGAGTTATCTTAGTGCTGTTTATGGCAAACCGATCACGTATTAAACTAGAAAGTCTAGAAAGAAGAGTTCAAGATCTCCATCAGGAATTATCTATCCGCCTGTCAAAGGATGATGGTTCGAGTGTAAAAAAATATGATCGAAAAACCTAGCTATCAAATTCCCTCTGTTGACCAGCTCAAACGGTTAAATAGCAGAGGCCCATGGGCGACAAAATCTGGAGGTAAACTTGGGGTATTGTTTGGTATTGATTTCGATGAAATTCAAGAAGTGTTTTTTAAGTACCGTGAAGAAGAACTACGAAAGATTCCTGTCGATGTTCGAGGGCTTAGATCCTACGTTGTTAGTGATTTACCGGCAGGAACAATTGGCGCGAATGAGTGGCACAAACTTCGCCACGAACTTGTATGTGCAGTAAAAGGTTCTGTGCGTTGGGTTTGCGAAGATGTATATGGATCTACGAATGAGTTCATACTCGAAGAGGGCAAAGAGGGAATTTGGGTCCAGCCGTACATCTTGCATACCTACCAAGCATTGAGTGATAAAGCTAGCCTGCTTGTGATTGCAAACACCCTCTTTATCCCCGATAACCCTCAAACCCATGACACGTATTCAGCTCAAGAATATATTGAACTCCAGCAACAGTACCGTAAGTAATGCCGACCGTAGTTTAGCGATGCTAAATCTGTTAATCTGTATACTAGATAACTAAATCTCAGGAGCTGTATGTTTGAGGGAAAAACTTTACTTATTACTGGTGGCACGGGTTCTTTTGGGAATGCAGTCCTAAAAAGATTTCTAAGCACAGACATCAAGGAAATCCGTATATTCTCTAGGGACGAAAAAAAGCAAGATGATATGCGTAAGGCGTTCAATAATGACAAAATCAAATTCTACATTGGAGATGTTCGCAATCTTGAAAGCATACGTGAAGCAGTAAAAGGCGTGGACTACATCTTTCACGCTGCAGCGCTCAAACAAGTACCTTCTTGCGAATTCTTTCCCATGGAAGCGGTCCGAACTAATGTTCTGGGTACAGACAATGTACTTACAGCAGCGATTGACGAAGGGGTAAAGAAGATTGTTTGTCTTTCGACAGATAAAGCTGCATACCCGATAAATGCCATGGGTACTTCAAAGGCTATGATGGAAAAAGTAATCATTGCAAAGTCTAGAAACGTAGATGCCTCCAAAACGACTATTAGCTGCACTCGTTACGGCAATGTCATGGCTTCACGCGGCTCAGTCATTCCCCTCTTCGTCGAGCAGATGAAAGCCGGCGGGCCCATAACCGTAACCGATCCAGACATGACTCGGTTCCTGATGAACCTCGACGAGGCGGTCGACTTAGTTTTATTTGCTTTTGAGCATGCGAACCAGGGGGACTTGTTTGTTCAGAAGTCCCCCGCTAGCACCGTACAAGACCTAGCTCAGGCGTTGAAAGAGCTCTTTAAATCCGAAGCTAAAATTAAGATAATCGGCACGCGGCATGGAGAAAAAGCGCACGAAACCCTGCTTACTCGTGAAGAAAAGGCTAAATGCACCGACATGGGCAACTACTTTAGAGTCCCTGCCGACACCAGGGACCTGAACTACGATAAATTCTTTGCCGATGGAGAGAGAAAGGTTACCACTGTAGAGGAATACAACTCACACAATACCGAAAGGCTGGATGTTACCGGCGTAAAGGCAAGACTGCTCGCTGTCGAGTACGTTGCTAAAGAACTCAAAGGTGAGGTTGGGGAAATCAAGTGAAAACAGTCCTCATAACTGGTGCCTCCGGTTTCATTGGGCAGAATCTGTGCGCTACGTTAGAAAGAGATGGGAACCTATCCATTCTCAAATTCAACATAGAGAATACCGAGCAAGAATTGAGAGAATACGTAGAGCGAGCAGATTTTATCTTCCACTTGGCGGGCGTCAACAGACCTGAGACTGAAGTAGAGTTCATAGAAGGCAATACAAACCTGACACAAACCATAGTGAGGCTGCTGAGGGAATCAAAAAAGACTACCCCCCTTCTTATCACTTCCTCCATACAGGCTGAACTGGATAACCCTTACGGCCGGAGCAAACACGCTGCAGAAGCACTCGTAATTGACTGGGCAAAAGAAACAAAAGCGGATGCGTACGTATACCGCCTCCCCAATGTTTTTGGAAAATGGTGCAGGCCCAATTACAATTCGGTCGTTGCCACTTTTTGCTACAACATTGCAAATGGCCTTCCGGTGGCCGTAAATGACCCAAACCATGAGATGACTCTAGTGTACATAGACGAGGTTGTCGCCGACTTCACGCGCGCCATGGAAGGCAAAGTCCAGCCACACGAGGATAGTTTCTGTTACATCCCGCAGACATACAAAGCCACTTTGCAGGAAATTAAAGAATCTTTAGAAGCATTCAACGAAAGCCGGATCAGCTTAGTTATGCCGAACCTAGAAAGCAACTTCAGCAAATATCTCTATGCGACCTTCACTTCGTACTTTGCAACCGATGGCTTCAGCTATCCACTCAAGACAAATACCGACGATAGGGGTTGGCTTGCTGAGTTCATCAAGTCTAAGCAGTTCGGCCAAGTGTTCGTCTCCAAAACTAAGCCTGGCATTTCTCGGGGCAACCACTGGCATCACACGAAAATTGAAAAGTTCCTAGTCGTAGACGGACAAGCAGATGTATGCTTCAGAAAAGTGGGCGACTCAAGTGACAAGGTGCTTACCTATAGTGTTTCGGGGGATAAGCTTACCGTCCTAGACATCCCTGTGGGATACGTGCATTCTATAAAAAACACCGGCAGCACCGACTTGACCACCATTTTTTGGGCCGATGAAATTTTAGACACCAGCCGACCTGACACATATTACGAAGAAGTATAGTAAAGGAGACCCCCGTGGAAAAGCTAAAAGTTATGACAATCATCGGCACACGACCTGAAATCATCAGGCTAAGCGAGGTGATGAAAGCCTGCGATAAATATTTTGACCACATCATCGTCCATACGGGGCAAAACTGGGACTACACGCTCAACCAGGTATTCTTTGAGGACCTTGAACTTCGTGAGCCCAACTACTATCTAGAAAGTGTCGGCGGTTCACTGGGCGAAACCATGGGCAACATCATAGCCAAGTCATATGAAGTACTAGCTAAGGAAAAACCAGACGCTGTGCTCCTGCTGGGGGACACCAACAGCGCCCTGAGTGCCATATCTGCCAAGCGCCTAAAGATTCCCATCTTCCACATGGAAGCCGGCAACCGCTGTTTTGACCAAAACGTTCCGGAAGAAATTAATCGCAAGATTGTTGACCACATTTCGGACATTAACCTCCCCTACACCGAACATTCACGCAGATACCTCCTTTCCGAAGGCGTCAGAAAAGAACACATCTACGTCACTGGTTCCCCGATGGCAGAAGTACTACAGAAGCACAAAGCAAAAATCGAAGAAAGCAAGATTCTAGAAAAGCTAGAGCTCGAAAAAGATAAGTATATCTTGGTATCTGCTCACCGCGAAGAAAACATCGACAACGAAGCAAACTTTACTTCACTTATGACCGCACTCAATAACATTGCCGAAAAGTATAAGCTTCCCATTATCTATTCCACACACCCGAGGAGCCTCAAGAAAATCGAAGAACGTGGTTTTAAACTGCACCCGCTCATTCAAACCCTAAAGCCGTTTGGCTTCTTCGACTACAACAAACTACAACAAGATTCATTCTGCGTATTATCCGACAGTGGTACGCTTTCCGAAGAAAGTGCCATGCTGGGCTTTAACGGGGTGCTCATCCGCACTTCAACGGAACGACCGGAAGTCTTAGATAAGGGCACGGTTATCGTTGGCGGGATCAAAACGAGGGATATTGAACAAGCCATAGAACTTTCTAGGCAAATGGCCAAGAACAACGAACCAACAGTGCTTGCGCCGGATTACACCGACCTTAATGTCTCTGTAAAGGTAGTTAAGATCATTCAAAGCTTCACCAAGATCATAAACGACGTTATTTGGCGAAAATGCTAAACTGCGCACAAAATGAGCGATAAAAAGCGAATATTGGTGGTTTGCCAACACTTCTGGCCTGAATCTTTCCGCATAAATGATATTTGCGACTTTTTTGTGGAAAAAGAATGCCAGGTAGAGGTGTTGTGTGGGCTACCCAATTACCCCCAGGGAAGCTTTCCATCAGGTTACGGCTACTTCAAGCACCGCAAACAGCTCCACAACGGCATAAACATACGTCGGGCCTTTGAAATCCCCCGTGGGAACAATACCAACATTCGTATATTCCTAAATTACGTTTCCTTTCCCCTAGCCAGCCTCTTCCATATACCAAGATTGCTAACAAAGAAGTACGACAAAATATTCATTTACCAGCTCTCACCCGTCATGATGTCCATAGCTGGAATAATCGTGGGCAAACTCAAGAATACCGAAACGACAATGTACGTCCTAGACCTGTGGCCAGAAAATCTATTTTCCGTACTGCCCGTTAAAAACAAGCTTTTCAGAAAACTAGCCTTTTCTGTGTCGCATTGGCACTACAAACATGTCGACAAGCTGATTGTGCTCTCTGAAAAAATGAAGTCACAGCTGATTACCGTCACGAAAATAAGTGAGGATAAGATAATCGTCCTCCCCCAAACCTGCGAAAAGATATATGAAACGGAAGTACATGACAAAAACTTGGCAAAGCGGTTCGCAACCGGGTTCAACATTGTTTATGCGGGCAATATAAGCCCTGCGCAGTCATTTGAAACTGTTATAGCGGCTGCGCAGTCGTTAAAATCTGATGGCATAGATGACATCAATTGGATTATTGTTGGCGATGGCATGTCCAAGAAATGGCTCGAAGCAGAAGTAGCAAAGGCGGGGTTGCAAGACATTTTCTATTTTGAAGGCCACAAACCAATAGCCGACATCCCAAAATACACCGATATTGCGGACATACTAATTGGATGCTTGGTAAAAAGCGACCTCCTAGAGACTGCAATCCCGGCAAAAGTTATGTCGTATATCGCATCTGGGAAGCCACTAGTCCTAGCCATGGATGGTGAGGCGAAGACACTGGTGAATGAAACCATCCAATGTGGCTTTGCCAGTCCATCCGACGACAGTGACGTTTTCTGTGCAAATATTACAAGGATGCATCAATTAACACACTCACAGAGAGCCAGTATGGGAAAATTAGCCCGAGACTACCACTTTGAGCATTTTGAAAGAAGTATCATTTTAACTAAGCTGTATGATTTTATCTTCAATCTAGGTAAAATGTAAGCACGACAATGACCTTAGCACTCCTAACCGTGCATAAGTCACGAATTACACTAGAATTAAGTCTATTAATACTTGGGAAATACAAATGAACAATGCTGACTGGTCCAAATGGAACGCAAAAGAAGACAACTTTAAAAAGTATTCACACATCAAGTCCCATCTAATATATGGAGCCCCTTCAAAGGAACCCGCGCTTGTTTCTATAATGATACTGACCTACAAACGAGCTCACGGCCTAAAGGCTGCACTTGACTCCGCATTAACCCAAGACTATAAAGAACGCTATGCAATCTCGGTAGTCGACGACTCTGTCTTCGACAAGGAGACGGACGACCTGATGAAAGAATACTGCGAGCATTACAAAAACATCACTTACTACAGAAACGATAAGAATCTAGGCCAATACGCGAACTGGAATCGTGCCTGTGAGCTTTCTTCTACAGAGTGGTACTGCCTTCTTCACGATGACGATATTCTAAAGACTAATTATTTGAGTGAACTCTCCAAGTATACAGAGCTAAAAGATATGGGGCTATTCGGAGTCTATATTGACGTTAATGACACCAGGGCTGATGCCTCGCACAAAAAAGAGTCCTCAACAAGAAAAACTTTCAATAAAATAGTAAAAGTATTCTTGAAGCTAAGAAAAGGAAAGATCATACAGCTAACACTCAAGGATAATATTAAGCACATTTACGTGATGAATAGTACCTTCATCAATAAGTATAAAACTTTCGAGGTTGGAGGCTTAGACGACTCATATTTCCCATCGTCCGACTTCGCCTTTTCGGCCAAAATGGCTCATTACTACAGCACAGCATTCCTACCGATTAAACTAACAAATAAAGGCGTGGGCGACTCCGAATCGTTAAAACAATCAGTATGTGACGACTCTATTAAATGCGCCTACAACCAAACAATATCTATGTGCAGGAACTTAGGATACACTGAAGCACGCCAAATCAGGAAGGCATGTATCGCTGCTGTGATTTCCGAGCTTGGCGTCAAAGGTTACAACAACGTTGACTATGGAAAAGTTAAGTCAGAGCTTGGAATGAGCAAAATCTACAATAGTAATTTCATAATATTTCTAATTAATGTTTATAGCAAATATAATTGGGCACTACTTCTGTTTAGGAGTAGCCCGGCAGGTATAACGAAGTAAGATGAATAATACCCTAAATATTCTGTACCAGAGCAACGATTACTACGCAGCTATAACCGGCGTCTCTATGACCTCCCTCATGGAAAACAACAAAGATATCGACTCAATCCATTTCTTTGTTTTAGATGACCAGATAGCCGAGCAAAATAAGCAAAAAATGGCATTTGTTTGCGAGCAATATGGCCGTAAGATTACGTTCGTAAATACTGACGAAATCCTAAAGACCCTAAAGAGGCTGAAAGTCGCTCCGTTTAAAAACACCTATACGACGTACTTCAAATTATTCGCCCTTAACGATTTGCCGCTTGAAAACGGAAGAGTCTTACAGCTAGACGGCGATACGGTCATAAACGGATCACTGAAAGAGTTGTGCGATATTGATCTTGAGGGTTACGTTTGTGCTGCAACTTACGACTGCACCATGAATTCGTATAAAGAAATGATTGGCATACCACCGACAGACAGGTACTACAACTGCGGGGTACTACTTATTAACCAAAAAGAATGGTTAGCAAATGAATGCCAGAACAAAATTGTTGAGCACCTCTCTACGGTTCGCAAGGGCTACTACACGGTCGATCAAGATATTATCAACGTCTTATTTAGAGACAAAATTAAATATTTGAGCCTTAGCTATAACTTTAACAGTGGCTTCTATATATACGGCATCAAGGAATCACTAAAGATGTATGGTCTGAAGCCGGAATACTACAGCACAGCTCAAGAAGTTGCCAGCGTAGCAAAGGCGCCCGCCATAAACCACTGTATGGGGGCTATGACCGGACGCCCATGGGAGCAAGATAGCATTCACCCTCAAAACGAGGTTTTTGACCACTACCTTTCAATCTCGCCATGGAGTGATTTTGAAAAGGTAAAGGTAAACAGGAAAAGGATTTTTAAAATCCAAAGAATGTTATATCAAACCCTACCGAGGGCGCTCTACATCCCTCTGCACAAGATTGGGCAAAAAAGATATTTGAGTAATATGAATCAAACGGTTCAAAAAAGCATCACTTAATTGAAACCTCCTAAACTAAGCCTAAAAAAGAACATTGCATGGAATTCGTCTGGTAGTTTTGTTTATTTGTTTTTTCAGTGGTTAATCACTTATCTTGTAGTCATTTTGTTGGGCTTTAAAGATGCCGGAATTTTTTCGCTCGCTATAGCTATTTGTAGCATAGCCTTTGCATTTGCAATCTACGGCGTGCGTGGCTACCAAGTTTCGGATGCCACGAAAAAATACAGCGACAAAACCTATATTGTTGCACGAATTGTCACCAGTCTATTGGCTCTAGGTGGCTGTCTTGTTTACCTCGCTCTATCTAGGTACAGTCCGTACACCACATTGTGCATAGTCGTTTACCTCGCCTTTAAGCTGTCTGAAGCCTATGTGGATGTCTACCACGGGATTATTCAGAAGGGCGAGCGAATGGACTACATTGGCAAATCGTTCATTTTAAGAGGGGTTACTAGCAATTCCCTGTTTATTGTTTGTATGATTTTAACAAAAAACCTTTTGGCGTCAATTGGTGTACTGGCAGTCTCATCTTTTGTTTTAATATTTATATATGACCACAACAAAGCTAAAATCTTTTATGCAAAAACCAACACTACGTCGGTACGAAAAATAACCAGTTTATTAATAGAGTGCTTCCCGCTTGCCGTCTATACATTTTTAACAATTTTAGTTATGTCCATACCTAGAATTAGCCTTGAAAGAACAAAAGGCACTGAGATACTGGGAATCTATGCATCAATTGCGATCCCTGCGGTTATCATACAAGTTATATCCGGTTACATTTTTTCGCCTATGCTGACGGTCTTTGCAGATCACGTTAACCAAAAGAATTTTAAATTGTTTCATGAATTACTCTTTAAGACACTGGCGTACATTCTGTTGCTTTCTGTCGTCATGATTATGGGGGGAGCTGTATTAGGAAAATTTGGCTTAGTGTTTTTGTTTGGTGAAAAAATAAGTAATTACACCTACTTATTTTTACCGATACTCTTTATCTCCTCCCTTACTGCTCTTTCCTGGTTTATCGGTTTAATGCTCACCGTCATAAGAGAGTTCAAAGGACTTATAATCGCCTCCCTCGTGGCAGCCGCAACCTGCTTTTTCGGGAGCGGTGTATTTATCAGCCACTTTTATATAAACGGTGCTAGCTACATATTAATCCTGGCCTTACTACTTCAGATTGGTATTATGAGCGTTTATATGGCTATGAAATTAAAGAAGATAGGAGCATAGGATTATTCATCATCAAGTCAACAAAGCTGGGTTACGTAAGTTTTCATTTACGCGTTTATTTATTTCAATGCAGATCTTGGCTGTAACAGAACAGTAACAAGGGTATTTGTATAGATTCTGCTTTTGTTACATTTTGCTATTTTCAACAGAGTTTTTACTGCGATGAAAATCGTAGGAATAGCCCTTATCTTGCAAGACGAGTGTTTTATGCTACCAAGAATGGCAGTTTTAGGTGCTGTCTCAAAAATAGAGTTCTACGAGACATTTAGTGTTTAGTATAAAATTCTGTAGAGCCATAGAACCGATGCTAGAAGCGATGTAGATGACAGTACGGAACAGAAAATTACTATACCTCTTCGTGACACAACTAGCCTCGCGCTTGTAAGCATCCTCAAACCCGCTAACGCAAATACGATTATTGGCAAGAAGTATCTGCCCTGGACCCCCTCCACTAATTTAGCTCCGACTGGAGTCCATGTTAAGTACAGCGTAGTTATAATTGCGCTTGCCGTAAGAAAACTTGCGCATAAGTAAACCGTGGCTGAACGTTTGTTCACGCCGTCGTTTTCGCCTGTTATCTTATTTGTATCCAGGAATGCAACCAGCACTAGCCCGATTAGTAGAGACTGAAACGCTACGCCAGGAATAAAGATAAAACTTGATCCAAGAAGCCCTACCATTTGCGGCACCCAGTCCAAGACAACGGTACTGTTTATGAGCGTGTAGACGTATTGAAACGGATGGGCGAAAATAAAATGAAGTTGACCGCCTAAGCTAATGCCGGGAATCGGTACACCCGCAATACTCCTTGCATTTGCCAACGAAATCAAGGCTGCAAATATACACACCAAAGGTATACCAATCCTTATTACAAGCTTTTGTTGCCGCGTGACATTATTATGCAACGGGATAAAAGCGAGAGAAGATACTAAAATAAGATACGGCATCTTTACTAGTGTCAACAAACCCGCCGTTAATAGCAGAATCGCTATTTCTTTCATCTTTATTCTGTTATCTGAGTGAAAAGAAACGTATAGGACAGAGAAGAACACAAAGGTAAGCCCTAGGAGTAGGGGGTCCGGGCCAACCATTGCTGCCTGGAACATCGACATTGGCAAAAGAGCGACAACAAAAACCAACCATTTGATAACCGTTCTTCTAAGGATATATATAGCTATGAAAATAAGCAGTACGTAGAGAGACAAAGTGGCAATTCGTGCCGAATATAATAAAGCCAGTGGCATGTGGCTAAATAAACTACCGACAACAATGCCTAACGCCGGTGCGCCATACACGATAGGAAAGTATATATTTTTCCCGTATGGATTAGCCTTTAACTGATCGTGGTTAGTGGGTACATTAGCCACCTGATCATATGCACCACGCGCGTCCACCTGTTTTGTTTCACCTAGGACGGCATCAGTTATATCTTTCTCCCTAAGTTTGTCTAGGCGCACAAAGGAAGCTGGAATCGAACCCCCCTGCGAGGTCTTGCCGTCGATTGTCACCTTATGTTGTGTAAGTATACCTTGGCTGACTTGGTATGCGCGAATGAAGTGCTGACCTTCGTCGGCACCCCAGAAAGGTGGAGTTATGACAATAAAAGCCAGTCCGGATAAAATAGCGCCTAGCGCAAACAGATTGTGGGCTTCCGCCAAGTGTTTTAACATTTTCTGCATGTTCTCAAGAAATAGTGTAGCAAGTTTTGCGCAACATTAAGAATTCCGCTTTTTTGCCATGCTTGGCACCTTATGGGTTTTTAGTGTTATAATAATAAGCATGAGAAGTAAAACAAAAAATGTAAGATTCAATAATCTGCACCCTAGCAAGAAACTGCTTATTTTGATGGGGAGTGTTTTAGTATTGTTGCTGTGCATGGTTGTCCTGGAGGCGACGGGGGTAACTAACTTTTTTGGGCCTTCAAAACAACTCACAACCGCCCAGAAAGAAACAGCCAAAACCGACGCCGCAACGAAGAAGCAGCTGACTCAAAACCAACCCTCTGGGTCACCAGACAAGTCAGGTGCTAGTTCCACCACCTACGCGCCGCCACGCGGCTCAGATAACATAAAGCTCTCCGCCGAACAGGCAAGCACTAGGGTGACAATAAAAACGCAATTATACGGATATAGCGATGGCACCTGCACTTTGCGAATCACAAATACGGGCAAAACATTCACGCAAACGGCGAGTGTCATTTTTCAGTCACAATTCTCGACTTGCGCCGGCTTTAGTGTGCCAATAAGCCAGCTAGAAACAGGCACATGGAATATTACAATTACCGTTGACTCGCAAGGAGTTACAGCGTCCAACACGACCACGCTGGAGGTGAAGTAATGCTCAAAAAGCTCACCTTTTTTGTAATCGCACTCTGCTTCGGCTTTGTTAGTCTAAGCTCTGGCGAGGTTCATGCGGTCACTGCAGCTGATTGGCAAGCAGGAAGAATTATTGACGACGCTCTATTTACAGACCCAAACAGCATGAGCGCCGCCCAGATTCAGGCTTTCTTGAATAGCAAAGTTGGTACAGGGGGCAATGGTAGGGTGGCGGGCCAATGTGATACTAACGGCGTTGGTACTTCAGAGCTTGGAGGCGGCACCAGGGAGCAGTACGGATCGGCACATGGCAATCCTACCCCATTCACCTGCTTGAAAGATTATTACGAAGTTCCGAAGACCACCCCTGGTGCGGGAATGCCCGCCAGCAATTATGGCGGCGCGGCAATCCCTGCAGGCGCAGAAAGCGCAGCGCAGCTAATATGGGACGCTGCTCAGCGATACTCTATTAGCCCCAAGGTTCTACTCGTGACGATACAGAAAGAGTCGGTTGGGCCGCTAACTACTGACGACTGGCCGTTCAGGTCACAATATACCTACGCGATGGGCGCTCATTGCCCAGATAGCGGGCCCGGCGGATCTGCCAACTGCGATCCCAACTATGCAGGATTCTCTATACAAATATCTGAGTCTGCCGCTTTATTACGCTACTACTTAGATAACATGACTCAATCGTGGTGGCCGTACGCAAAACCCTTTGCTACTAATAGTATTCTGTGGAATGTTTCCGGCACTGGCTGTGGGGCTGGCGCCGTTTACGTACAGAGTAAGGCCACTGCAGCTCTATATACCTATACTCCTTATCAGCCAAACCAAGCTGCCCTGAATAACCTGTATAGTACAGGTGACGGCTGTAGCGCGTATGGCAACCGAAACTTCTGGCGAATTTATAATGACTGGTTTGGCTCAACTCAATTCCCGCAACCCGCAGGAGGCTCTCTGTTATATCAAGCTTCTACAGGAATAATTTATCTAGCTGATGGATTAACCCGCTATCAGGTACCCGACTGGGACATGATGATTAATTATGGCTTAAATTATTACCCAGTTCAGACCGTCCCTGATGCAACCATTCAGAGTTTGGCTGATGGTGGCTTGTTGACGAACCTTATATATGACAATAATGGAGTGTACTTAGTAAATAATCGTGCACGTCTTCCTGTTTCTCAAGCTATGTGTACTGCCTGGGGCTTCAGCTGCTATGACGGTGCTAAAGTTAAGCCACTTGGGGCAACGCTTCAAACGCAGTACCTTCAACAAGGAGGAGTCTTGTTGCCACTCATGAAAGCAAACGGGGTGTTATACAAACTCTCTGCCGGTCTCAAACAACCCATTGCTAACTCTAAAACATTGACCGATCTAGGGCTAGCCTCTACCCTGGCACTTTCTAGTTCTGCCACTAACTCAAAGCAACCTCTAGGGGGCTTGTTGCTTACAACGCCCGGGGTGATCCAGTTCTCTCCTGACCCACACATTTATTATTTTGACGGTACAAATTATGTAACTGTCGGTGACATGGAGGCATATGCCGACTGGAGGCTTAGCCAAGCAACCTACTTGTCGGTCCCTGTGTCTTCCTTTAACCAAACGTCACCTTCTTCTAGCCCATTGAATTCTTGGGTAATATCTGAGGGTAAATATTACATTGTTGACCAAGGCAGAAAACTCTTAATTCCGGCCAGCCTTACTAGCCTTTGGCCGAACCCTCAATTCACTGGACCACCGCAAATGCTATTCGACGGTTTACCTACGGAAAACTTATCGCCACTCGTAAAAGCCGGCACGGCGGTATACTTGCTGAAGTCAGGCCAAAAACATTATGTGCAAACTATCGAGGAATATTCGGGGCTTCAAGCGATAATCGGTGGAGTCACTGGCATAAGGCCGGAAAGAATCAGTTCAATTCCACAGGGTAACGATGCCCTGGTTGATGGAAGTTTGATAATTATTCAGGATGGTTCCGGGGTAATCTACGTTGTTAACAACAACAAGCTAACTCACATACCTTCGCCAAACATTTTTGACGCCTATGGCTACATCTGGGGGGCAGTTAGAAGCTACCCTACATCTATTACCACTGACTACCCAGTAGACGGTTTAGTCTTAGGTAATAATCTTGCCCCTGACGGTACACACTATGTTGTATCGGGATCGAGTCTGTACCAACTAACTGGCCCTCAGGCGGGCGATTTTGGAGCTATCGATTCGAAGTTCACACCCATTTCGCACCAAGCGATTAAACGAAACCCATTACCATTATCACGATTCCTCCTCAATACTGACGATGGTAGAGTCTACTATGCATCCGGGGGTGCGTTGCACTACGTATCATCCATGGCAGCGTTCTTGGCATACGGGGGCGGGCGAACGTCACGATCTACGGTGAATACCAACACAATTCAAAGCTTTATCGTTGCTCAGCCAATCTAAGCGCTTGCTCATAATCTTGAACATTGCATGCTTTGTGGCTATAGTCTATATAAACTAGTCCGTTTAAGAGGGGAAATCATTTTGAAAAAAGACATGCTGTTTAGCGTTGATGGCTATAAAATACCAGTTGAGCTTGTAATGTTGACGGGTGGTGGCACAGATGATTGGGACACCATATCTGAGTACCATGCAGAGATGTACCGCAAGTACACCCCCCTCAACCCCGATGACTTTGTGCTTGAAGTTGGTTCGGGAGTCGGACGCGATGCTATACAACTTACAAAAATGCTTTCAAACAAAGGAAAGTATATAGGTTTTGACATTATTAAGCCGAGCATCGAGTGGTCACAGCAAAACATAACCAAACGGCACAAGAACTTTACGTTCCTTTACTACGACATTAACAGTCAGATCCATAACAGTGGCGGCTCAATAACTACCACAGACATCAAGCTCCCAGCAAAAGATGGGTCTGTCGATAGAATATTTCTGCACTCCGTTTTTACGCACATGTTCGAAAAGGACATAGTACATTATCTACGGGAGTTTCATAGAGTTATCAAACCAGATGGTTTAGTTCTAGCTTCCTTCTTCATCATCGACTATGCGTCACTTGATTCTTTGAAGAAAGGCAACAGCAAAGGACATCGTCATGCCCTCTCTTTTAAGCACAAATTGGGTCGAGACTGTTACATAAACAACGTAGAGTTCCCTGAAGGGGCCGTTGGGTTCACTCCCAAGAAAATACGCTCTATGCTAAAGAAAGCGGGGCTGGGCGTTCATGGAAAGTATGCTCATCGGGGCTACTGGTCGGGCCTCAAGGGTGCAAACGGACAAGATATTCTTGTTTTAGAGAAACTTTCTCGCTCCGAATCTTTGCTCCAAAACTCAAGGCCGCTTTCATTCACCGAGAGATAAGCAGATTACTGGCTATTTTTAACGTCATTCCAAATGATTTCTAGCTGTGGCTGCCAGTCGGTGCTTACCGTGTCATATCCGCCCTGTTGAATCTTTTCGCGGAGTTTTTTGTCTTCTATAAGCCAGCCGATCTTCTCGGTCATTGCTGCCGGTGAGGGCTCAGCAATCAAACAGTTGCTACCGTCTTTCAGGAACCACAAGTTGTCTTCATTGTTGTTAGTTACGGTTGCTACACCGGATGCCATAAACTCAAACGGCTGGTACGATGGGTGTTTCGAAAGCATGTAGACAAACCCAATGTCACATGACCGGTACAGCTCCCCCACCTCTTTGATACTTTTTAAAAGGCCAAGGTTAGTAATCTTTCCATCTAGGTTATAATGCTTTTCATCCCATTCGGCGCCGGCCGTAACTATTTCTATCTTGTCTCCGTAGCTCTTGAGCAGTTGTGTAATAATTTGTATCCCTAGGTTAAAAGCGTTACGTGGATTGTTTGGGCGGGCGTAGAAAAAGATCTTAACACGTTCATTCTTTCGAGACTTAGGTGGAAAGTAGGACTTCGGGTCGACAGCAGGGAGAAAACTTATGCCCTGCATGCCGTGCCGTTGGTTTACGGCGCGTAAAAGCCCAGGAGTGTTAACGATTCCCTCAAACCCAAAACGGTAGGTCGACTCAGCCAGCGCATAAGTAGAGCCACCTTCATAAAATAGTGGTTCGTAGTCCTGTACGAAGTAGTACTTTCGCATAGTCTGGTTAAATCGAAGTAGGAAGTATGCCGATACCCAGAAGGTACACACACCAATGTCCGTTGCGGGTAAATCGGCAACATTATCCGTTTTGGGATTAAAGATAACCAGCTCAGCGCTATCAAGACCAGGGAAAGCCCTAACGACTTCAGCCTTCATCTTTTCAGCGTTAACTTGTGGGTTATCATAAATAACCAAGGTGTTGTGGACGCCCTGCTCTGCAAAATGATTTATAAAGCGAAATATCGTGTAGATGCCCCCAAAGCTCAGGTGGTTAAAATATGGGATAAACCAGGTGGCGGTACGAATGGTTTTTGGTTTCGGCACGGAAGTCGCCCTTTTACTGAGCTCGAAGTCTCGCGAGGAAATGTTGAAAATGGGGTTGGCAAGATACAGATATTCGTTGCTGTATTTTCCGTCTTTAAGCCTCAGAAAAGAGGGCAAATAGCGCG
Organism: Saccharimonadales bacterium (SeqCode); assembly: GCA_038207115.1. GTDB lineage: Bacteria > Patescibacteriota > Saccharimonadia > Saccharimonadales > UBA4665 > JAJZCD01. The sequence goes on along the minus strand of JBBRAC010000003.1, from coordinate 108,357 downwards.
CGTATCTAACCCTTGTTCTTCCGATTGCCCAGGGCACATACCTGACAAATTTTTTTGAGAATACTGCAGGGCCTTCGTTTTTGATTGACCAGAGCGCTTTGTTAAGCCGATTTTTAGTTAACATGGTTCTTCCTTTTCTTAAGTGTCGGTATCTCGCTGCGCAAATCAAGGTTAGGGTTGAAGTAAGGGTCGCCATTACTTAAAAAGGGCTCGTAGTGTATAAGCGAGTTATCATAATCCGTTGGAGGTATATTTTTGTATGACCCGACTGATTTTGATTCATAGTGTATAAGTTGGGCGTAAGGCCAATATACGTTGGAGTAACCTTTTTTGTACAAATCAAGGCAGATCGTTACATCGCTACCACAAATAATAAACTCTTCGTTAAACCCACCAACAGTGTCAAATTTGCTAGCTTCTACCGCCAGGCAAGCTCCTGTTACCGCCAAGTAATTACGTGGCCAATCAGGCAACCAAAGCGGCGTCAGTGTGCCAGGCTTTAAGTCACGAAAGACATGTCCGGCCATACCAGTAAGCCCAATCACTACACCAGCATGCTGAATAGTCTTATCGGGATAGAGCAGTAGCGCGCCCACCGCTCCTGTATTCGGCCGTTGTGCTACCGATGCAAGCTCTTCAAGCCATTCTGCGTTAAGAACCTTAGTATCATTATTCAAGAAAATCAGAATATCACCCTTAGCCTTTTTTCGTCCGAAGTTATTTACCGCAGAATAATTAAAGGGCTCATCATAACGATACTGTTTTATCTTTTTGTTGCCCTTCAGGCTATCCAGATACCTATACGTCGTATCTTCTTTGCTGTTATTCGAGACTAGAATAATCTCATACGAATCATACCTTGTTATTTTCAAAATACTACTGACTACCGTTTTTAGTAACTCTGGCTTATCTTTAAATGGAATAATAATAGACACCAAAGGCTTGCCAACTAGTCGATAGTGTATACGATGGTTGGTCGGACGATGCGGTATTTGCAGAACATCCGCCAATATTCCCTGTCGTGCAAAGTAATCAGCTAGAGCGTGATTACCAGTACTATGAACATACTCTTTAACTGATATCGATTTAGCAGTCGAGTTCTCTGCCATACGCATGTGATAGAGAATTTTTGGAATATGAACAACTTGTGGATTATGGTCAAGCGCCCGAAGCATAAGGTCGTAGTCTTGGGACCCGTCGTATTCTGCCCTTAGGCCGCCAAGTGTTTTAAGAAGTTTGTGCCTGATAATGAAAAGGTGTGTTACGTAATTTGCACTTAAGAAAAAATCGAGTGACCAGTCTGGCTTAAATAGCGGTGACATGCGGCGTTTCCCATTTTCCGTTAACCGATCTTCATCACTATAGAACACGTCGCCTTTAGGATTATTGATAATTGCCGTTGCCACCTCGTTAATAGACCATTCAGGCAAAATATCATCATGATCCAAGAATGCGACAAAGCTTCCCGTTGCTACACGTAGTCCGGCATTAGTATTACCGGATATCCCTTGATTCTCTGAAACTTTTACATACTTTATTCTCTTGTCGAGAGCGCTCTGAGCTTTTATGACATTATTCTCTTTAGCACTCGTAGAGCCATCTGCCAAGCATAGCTCCCAGTTTGCATATGTTTGTCGACGAACAGATTCAACCAAGGCGGTGATGTACCGTTCGGGAGTATTGTAGCAGGGAACTATAATTGAGATAAGAACTGGCTGTTTTTGTAGCAGCGGGCTATGCGTTGTTCGCTCAACCTGCTTAATCCATATTTTGTATGCTGTAAAACTATTTTTGGGGCCATGGAGAACAAACTGTTTGAGCCTTCCGGCCATAATGCGTTGCTTACTGCCGTCTGGTAGTATGATTTTTACTATCTTATGCATACGCTATCTTTTCCCTTTGGCAATTGTTTTTGGCAATTGTCTCACCCTTTTGCCCACCCTCCAGATAAGCGAGCCCTTGATGAAGTTTAGTTGTTTCTCGAGAATTTGTCTTTGCTTTTCTAATGCGGTCAGCTGATCAACTAGCTTGATGTTGGTTTGACGTAAAACTGACTCATCTTCTTTTAGGTTTTCAATATACTTCACCAGTTCACGTTCCGGCGTTGTAGTGCTTAGGGCTATATTTTTAACGTTTTTACTAACGCCACTAGATACTGCATAGCCTACAAATTGGAACATTTGTGCTTCTTTATCGTTTTGAATATTATCAATAAAGCCCGCGTCTTTTAGGCCTAGGCTAGTTAGTTTTTTCTTTAAGAATGCTGGCGGATAGGGCAATGAATTAGAATCAGTGTGCTCAATTTGCAAACCTGCGTTCTTGAATACCCTTTTAACTTCGTCGAAGTCGTAGAAATGTAGGTGGGTTTTGTCTAAAAGGCCAGTTTCGTTATAGGTAAAATGGCCGCCCAACAGCTGCAGCCTTACCGAAATGTGCGACATATTGGGGATTGAGAAAATAATTCTTCCGTTCTCGGTTAATAGGCTTCTTAACTTTTGAAGTGCCTTTGCTGGTTCAATAAAATGCTCTATAACATCTGCAAGGATTATTTCGTCGAACTTGATAGCAGAGAGAGTGGACGGAATCGATTCCCGTTCAATATTAAAGTTAAACACACCATCTAGTACCTTTTTTGCATTCTTAAAATCCCCTTCATCAATTTCAATGCCATACACCTTACAACCCTTTTTATCTTTTAGCTCCCTGCCTAGTAGCCCATCACTGCACCCAACATCCAAGACAGTTGAATTATCAAATGTATAATCAAAAATTTTGGCCCAAGACGTATTTCTTTCTTCTTGCTGCAAGTTACCGTGTGAGTAGTTTGACATATGCTCTTCTGACCCTTTCGTAGTTACTTAAGCCATCTGTGTTCTAAAAATGTAAGCCCTTCCCAGACATACTTTCTGGTTGGAGTTATTTGTTGTTTCTTTACTAAAAATTCTGGCCCATACGCCTCAAAATCTAATGGTTTCTGTTCTTTATCTCCAAAAACAGCTGCAATAATCCTATAGCTTCCCCCGCCTAGATTAAGCCTACACCTAAAGCTAGCCGTGTCATTGGTCGAGTAATCGACATTATCAATAAATGTATTGACGCCGAAAACATACTCTCCGTTCGTCTTATAAATTGCTACGCCAACATTCTTAACACCAGGCCTTTGCTCCCAATCTATACTGACATTCAGAAATTCGTTATGCTTAAATGTAGCGCAATTCTGTCCATTCTCGTTTAGGAGCTTGATCTTCAACTTAGAGGTTTTTTCGCTTTTATCTTGAGCTTTACTTTCGAGATAGCTTTGGTACTCTTCCTCGTTAGCCGTATCATACTCATTTGATATGTCTAATATTGCCCCGATGTGCGTTACTACACCGAGGTCTAGATATAAAGCTCTTGTACAGAACCTGCGGACAGCAGACATATCATGAGATACGAAAATTATCGTTCGTTTTTCTTGCTTCAACCTGTCGAATACGTCAAAACATTTTTGCTGAAAGGCTGCGTCTCCCACCGCAAGAACTTCATCAATCAGCAATATGTCCCCTTTTGCTCTGATAGCTATAGAAAATGCTAATCGCACCTGCATGCCACTAGAGTAGTTCTTAAGTTTTTGATCCATGAAACGCTCTATCTCGGCGAACTCGACGATGTCGTCGTACATGGCTAGCATCTCGCTCCGGTTAAAGCCCAACAGGGCACCGTTTAGAAACACGTTTTCACGGCCGGTGAGTTCTGGGTTAAAACCGACACCCAGCTCGATAAATGGCGTTAGCTTGCCGTTGACTTGTATACTGCCGCTGGTCGGTGCGTATATGCCGGCCAGCATTTTCAGCAAGGTGCTTTTGCCCGAGCCGTTGCGGCCGACAATGCCGAAAAACTCGCCTTTTTTTATTTCGAACGAAATGTCTTTAAGCACCTCTTGGCGCTCGTAGCTGCGCTTGCCACCCTTAAGCTTGCTTATTAGTGCGCCCTTAATGGAGCTCTGTTTTTCATGGGGGAGCTTAAATGTTTTACTTACATGCTCTACTTTTATGGCAATGTCATCAGGCATTAGATGTTCTCCGCAAAACTGTCTGCTTGGCTTTTAAAATAGAGCAGGCCGCCTGATAGCGCTAAAAGAACGACAATAAATGGGATGAATTGGTACCAGCCGCCATGAAATACACGAGAAATAGTTACGATTTTTGCATCGTGTGAAATCAGTGAGTAACGACTGTCTTGCATAGCTTGCGCCACAGGATTTAGCAGCTGCAGCTTTTGGAACCGAACCGGAATTAGGCTCATGGCATACAAAATCGGTGTTAGATAAAAGCCGAGCTGCAGTACAACTTCCCAAATAAAGCCAATATCACGAAACTTAACAAATGCGGCCGAAAGAAACAGAGAAATCCCCAGCGCAAATAGATATATTTCCAGTAAAAACAGTGGCAGAAAGACAATTGTGTCCATAACGCCAACGTGATTTAACAGCATAACTACTGCTACAACTATTAGATTCAGACCGAGGTTAATAAGAGCAGAAATGCTACTACTAAAAACGATAATCCAGCGAGGAATGCGAATTTTACGAATTAAGTCGCCACGGCCAACTATCGAGCCGAGACTTTGCGTGGTCATATCGGTAAAAAACGTCCAAAGTACGATGCCAAGTAGTAAATAGACTGGAAAGTGCGGTATGCCGCCGCCAGATTTTATAACCAGTGCAAATATAACGTATAGAATGCCAAACAGCATCAGCGGGCGCAGCAGAGACCAGGCATAGCCGAGGAACGATCCCTGGTAGCGAAGTTTAAAATCGGTACGCACCAGCTCACTTAGGAGTGCCCGATTCTGCTTAGAGAATATTGCCCTTACTCTGTTCATCACGTTGTACGCTATTATAGAGTACCCGTCCCTATTCGTCGACCGTACTAAGCACACTAGTGAATAGTTTATACCTGCGCTAAACTGTTATTAACACTTTTAGACGGACTACTATCAAACTTATGAGCTTGCCTGTAAACATCCAAGAACTACTAGCTGGTAAAACAGTCGAATGGGAACGGTTAGAATTTAAGGCTGGCTGGAACCCGCTAGACGTGGTGCAATCTATCTGCGCCTTTGCAAACGACCTCAACAACTGGGGGGGCGGTTACGTAATCATCGGCATCGCCGAACGGGATGGCCGTCCTATATTGCCCCCTAAGGGTTTACCCTCCAAAAAGCTTGACAATATACAAAAGGAGCTACTAAATATTTGCCATCAGTTGCGGCCGGCTTACTTCCCGCTTGCTGAACCAATTGAGCTTGATGGCAGGTGGGTGCTCATCATTTGGGTTCCAGGGGGCGAGGCCAGGCCATACAAAGCCCCAGACGGCCTTGGCAAGAACCGAAATTACTACTATTACATTCGCCACTATTCGTCCACTAAGCGTGCTAGCGAGACAGAAGAGCGCGACCTACTGCAAATGTCGGCTCACATACCATACGACGACCGCGTCCGCCAAGACGCAGCCCTGACCGATCTTAAGCTACCACTCATACAATCACACCTGGCGACAATTGGCAGTGCCTTGCTGGCCGATTCGACCAACATGCCTTTTGGTGATTTATGCCGAAGGATGAATATAGTTACCGGTCCCGATGAATTCTTGCGGCCCAAAAATATCGGCCTACTGCTGTTCAACGATAACCCGACTGTGTTTTTTTCGTGCGCCCGCATAGACTTGGTACAATTCGCCGATGAGGTCGGCGACAAATTTACTGAACGGATGTTTACTGGCCCAGTGCAGCAACAATTGCAGGATGTATTGCTTTACATAAAGAACTACGTCATTACCGAGCGAGTCGAGAAAATTGCTGGCCAGGCAGAAGCCCGCCGCACCTACAACTACCCTTATGAGGCAGTCGAAGAAGCCTTAGTAAACACCATATACCACCGCAGCTACGAAGACGACAGTCCTATTGAACTCAGGATATTTCCCAGCCGTATTGAGATGCTAAGCTACCCTGGGCCGCTGCCACCGCTTAGCAGGGCAAAGCTGCAAAGCGGCAAGTTTACCGCCCGCAAATACCGTAACCGGCGAATTGGCGATTTTCTAAAAGAACTGCGGCTTACCGAAGGGCGCGGAACGGGCATCCCCAAAATTAAGCGAGCCCTAGAGCTAAATGGCTCACCCGAAGCAAGCTTTGAAACAGACGACGAGCTAAGCTATTTCGAGGTCACCATCCCAGTCCATGCCAGTTGGTTGGAAAATAGTGATAGTCACAGTAACAGTCACAGTAACAATGATAGTAACAATGATAGTAACAATGATAGGTCTGTGGTAATACTAGAGTATTGTTTGCGACCAAAAAAACGCCAGGAAATTATGAATAAAATCGGCCTCTATAATGGCCACGTAAATTACGTACGCTATATGCAGCCGTTAGTGCGCGATGGCTTGCTCGTTCTGACCATCCCAGACAAGCCCAAGAGCCACTACCAGCAGTACCGCACCACGCCCGCGGGCGAGCAGTTGCTAGAGGAGCGAAATGAGTAAACCTGTTGTAGTTATTCCCAACCTGAACGGTGGCAATGAGATGTTGGCGGCCGTAGAATCACTGCTAGCGCAAACCCTTGCGCCCTACATCATCGTCGTTGATAACGCTTCCACCGACGATTCTATATTCCGCTTGCTACAGGCACACCCAGATATAGAAGTGCTGCACAACAGTGTCAACGAAGGCTATGCCGGCGGCGTAAACCCGGGATTGCGCCGCGCTATCGAGCTAAAGGCCACATACGCTGGCCCGTTTAACGACGACGCCATAGCCGATGAACACTGGCTCGAAACACTGGTGGGCTACCTAGACGAACACCCCGAGGTAGGTGCGGCGGCCTGCAAGGTCGTTTCGAGCGATAAACAACGGCTCGACAGCACCGGTGATTACTACACTGGCTGGGGCTTGCCATATCCACGCGGTCGGCGCGAGTACGATCTGCATAAGTACGACAAACACACCGATATATTTGCCGCCAGCGGTGCAGCATGCCTGTACCGCGTGAAAGCCCTCAAAGAAGTTGGCTTGTTTGACGAAGATTTTTTTGCCTATTACGAAGATGTCGATCTCAGCTTCCGGCTGCAGCTAGCCGGCTGGAAGGTTAGCTTTGTGCCGGAATCGGTCGCGTACCACCTTATAGGCATGACCAGCGCCCGCGTGAAAGGCTTTACTACCTACCAGACCATGAAGAATCTGCCCCTATTATGGTTCAAAAACGTACCACGGCGTTACCTTTGGCAAACTGGCATCCGGCTACTACTAGCGCAGACGCTGTTCTTTGGCCGGGCCATCTTGCGCGGTCACGGCTGGCCGGCCCTCAAAGGCAGCTACCAAGGCTTGTACTTGCTTTGTAAAAAGACGGCGCAGCGAAAACACATACAGCGCAGCCGCAGCGTTTCGGATGATTATATCTGGAGCATGATAATTCACGACCTACCCCCCAACGCCCAAGCCCTCCGCCGCTTGCGGGCGCAGTGGTGGAAGCTACGAGGTAAACAAGCATGACCAAAATTGTTATAGACGCCCGCGAATCGGGCACCAGTACCGGCCGCTACATCGATAAGCTGATAGAGCATTTGGCCAAGCACCCCATAGAACACTCTGTGATCGTGCTGACCTACGCCGAGCGCACCGACTTTTTTGCCACCATTGCGCCAGACTTCGTAGTGGTACAAACGCCGTTTAAAGAGTATACCTTTTCTGAACAGATTGGCTTTTTGCGCCAGCTGCGCGGACTGGAGGCCGACCTGGTGCACTTTGGTATGGTGCAACAGCCGGTGATGTACCACGGCCGGGTGGTTACCACCATGCACGACCTTACCACCATGCGTTTTCGTAACCCCGCCAAGAACCCGATTATCTATTTTCTAAAGCAGCAGGTCTACCGCTACGTAATTCAGCGGGCGGCCCACAAATCGGCCGCCGTGCTGACGCCTTCGGCGTTCGTAAAGGACGACGTGCTGGACTTTACGCACATTGCACCCTCTAAGATTACCGTGACGCTCGAAGCGGCCGACCGTATCCCCGACGAACCGGTGGCCGTGCCCTCCGTCGTAGGCAAGCAATTTATAATGTATGTCGGCCGGCCGTTGCCACACAAGAACCTGGGCCGGCTGATCGACGCCTTTGCGCTACTGCAAAAAGCCCGCCCTGAGCTGTACCTGGTGCTGGCCGGCCGCAAAAGTGCCAACTACCAGCGCTACGAAGCATATGCAAATGAAAGGGGTATAGAGGGAATCATCTTTACCGATTTTGTCAGCGACGCGCAGCTGCGCTGGCTGTATGAACACTGCAGCGCCTATGTGTTCCCGAGCCTTAGCGAAGGTTTTGGCCTGCCCGGGGTCGAGGCGATGGTGCACGGCGCTCCGGTTGTCAGCAGCAACGCCACCTGCCTGCCTGAAGTCTATGGCGAGGCCGCCTACTACTTTGACCCACTAGACGTTACTGACATGGCTGCGAAAATCGGCGAAGTAGTCGACGACCCACTGCTCCGCGAAGACCTGGCCGAAAGAGGCAAAGCTCAAGCCGCAAAATATTCGTGGGACGCTATGGCCGCCCAAACACTTGCCGTCTACGAACAAACCCTGCGCCAATAAGTAGCCCCTATTTCTCTAGGAAGAAGGTACGGTAGGTATTCGTCTGCTAGCTGTTAGGGTTTAGTATGATGCTGAATCTGAGCCGACTATGCTAGTCACCAAGCCTGATTTGCTCGACCAGGGAAAACTAATAGGAGCATATTCTTTACTGGATACTTATCATTGGTGGTCGTTAAAGAAGCAAGTTGCTTGAGCGCAGTGGCGTAAGTAAGCCGTTACTCGTCAAGCGCTCGGGTAGCCGTGTGTTACCGCCAGCTATCGTAAGGGAAGTTGGCCCAAAGGCACCTATGCACAGTAATACGACGGCTCACACGAACACCGTAGAAGGTTATTGGAGCCAGCTGAAACGATCCATAGATGGCACCTATCACTCGGTAACCACGCAGTGGTTGCGGCAGTACTTAAACGAGTTCCGTTTTCGCTACAACCAGCCGAGTGTGCCTAGTGGACCTGGTCTTTTGGAACAGGCTGCGAAGCTTTCATAATTAGTCGTTTGAATAGTTTTTTACTCAACTATCTAGTATATAATAAGCTTGATGGATGATTCTGCTACAACCGAGACAACGCCAAACGATGAATACACCGTGAAGTTTAAAAATGGTGCACTTCAAAAGTTAAAGCAACTCGCTAATGCACTGGACATATCAGAATCAAATCTTGATGAAGTAGTGCAGAAGGGTTTGAGGGCTTTGGATTTATCTGATGATGGAAAATTGTTATTTAAAAAAGGTGGGGCGACGTATTTTATAGACATTAAAAAACTTTGATATGGCTAAAAAAATCTCAACCATTAATTATCTGAACGCCGTAGACCAATCTCAGATAAAACGAGCGGAGAAACAAGAGGATACAAGAAGTTTTATAGCTAACCTATTTGTTATTGGGTATTTTATTGTTCTACTGATACTCATTGGACTTTCCGCATGGGGTAAAATATCAACCACTGTAACTCAGAACTTTTTAATAGCGATAGGTAGCCCGTTTGGTTTCATTATTGGATTTTACTTTAAGTCCTCGGATAAATAATTTCTTACTGTATTATTTATCTGCTTTAATTTTCTAAGCAGAACACTGGTCTGGTGAATCCTGACAATTCCTATAATCTGCGGGGTGAAATTGACTGTATGCTAGCGCGTATCCGACCGCAGCCAACATACTTAGACTTATTAGACATATGGTTAGTTTTACCCACCACTTCACTTTGTCTTTTTGCTTGCCGCTTATTGCTGTAATTTACGATGCTTACTTGCTGTCATGGGATAGTCGCCAAAAAAACACATCGGCGCAAGCGTCGCTGTGTGACTGCTTGTTCCGGGCGGAACAAGCAGTACGGTATTAGGCCTGCTCCCAAATATCACCGCGTACACCCTGGGCCTTCAGTTTGTCTAGGGTGGCAAAGCGTATCTTTGGTCGCACTTCATCGTCATCCCAGATCTCAGCTAGTAAGCCTCTCATGCGGCGTTTGGCATAGATCAGGTCACTAGTCCTCGGACAGACCAGGTGGAGTGTCGGTGGTTGCTCATCGCCGGTGGCGGTCTGCCACTCTTCGTCATCTAAGTACTCGACGTAGTTGCTGAGCCGTTTTTTAATACGGTAGCGGGGCATAGTAGCGTCAAATAGTTCTAGCAGGAAGTTGGTCACCACTGTTTGTTGGTTGGTACCAGTGCCTAGGAGTGAACGATTGGTAATACAGAGGCTGGGGTTAATGAGCTCACTGTCGTGCAGATGATAGTAATCGCTGCTAGGGTGGCGATAGTCCGCTTCAGTAGCCAATGTCCAGGACTCCTGAGCTGGGTTGACCATCCGATCAGCCCGGATGATATCAATACAGCAATCTGCAACTAGCAGACTGTGGTCAATGAAGGTTTGGCTCCTGGAGGACTCGCGGTAGCGTTTACGGACCTCCTCAAGTTCGTACCACGGGCTACCGTCGGTGGCCTCCACTGTTTTGAGGTAGCGTACCCCATTTAAGCTAAGGTAATAGATGGCTGGCTTAGTTTTGAGGGCAAAGTCATCAGGCTCGTATATCCAGTCGATATACTGTTTCGCTTTCAGGTCACGCAGCCACAGGTTAATGGTCTTCTTGTCTTTGTGGCCTAGCAAGCATTGGATTTGAATACGATTTAAGAACCTATAGCTATAGAGTAGTTCTACTATGGTTGATTGCTTCTTAGTTATATTCGGTAGTTTCATGAGGCTTGATAGATGGATGATTAGTTAGGTGTATGCTTGTTGTTACTTATGTTTGCGGTGGAGGTATTTCATGTTGCCACCCCCACCTACTCCGTATACTTTTAAAGGTAGGTACTACGATAATACAAACTCTAACAGATTACAATACGTTATTCTTTGCCCTCGCCCTTGGGGGCAATCAGAACAGGGCTTTTACGGGCTACTTGTTGACTCATGTGCGGTACATGTAGTGCTGGTTACCGTTGCCAAACCAATCAGTAAAATGCTCGCACCCAGTATCACCGGTGTAGCAGCTGAGTCAGCTCGGCGCAGACTCGGTCGGCGTCGTGCCGGATGAGTGTACGGCGAATAGCCGTGTCGGCCGGGTCTTGTTCGGCAATCTCTTTGGCGACAAGTTGCCGCCCGATAGCTGGTATTGTTAGCTCCTTAAAGCGCTTGGCATCAAAGTGGACGGGCAGTTCGCCGTCGGCAGCATATTTTTGCAACAGTCGGGGAGTAATACGCTTATTGTTATAGAGTACGATGTCTACTACCTGGCCCACTTTTTGTTCCAGGCGCTGCACGTAGTCCACGACGTGCCAGTCCTGCGTCACGCCAGGCTTATTAACCAAGTTCGCAACACATACGACCACGGCTTGACTGGCCGCCAAGGCTTCCGCCATACCTTCGGCCGAAAGCAGTGGCAGCAGGGAGCCGTAAAAGTTTCCGGGGGCCAGCACCACCATGTCGGCCGCAAGGATGGCTTGAGCCGCTCGGGGGTTAATAACGGCTTTCGGTTCGAGCCACACCGTAGCCGACGGGTCGCGCACCTCACGGCTACCAATCCGGCATTCACCGCGGATGGCCTCCGGTCCGTCTTGCATACAGAGCGTGTGTTGTTGGAGTGTTACGGGAATGACTCGGCCGGCAATATGCAGAATCTCGCCGGCCACGCGTACCGCTTCCTCGAAACTGTCGTGCTGCAATTCCAGTCCGGATAGAATAATGTTCCCTAGGGAATGCCCCTCAAACTGTCCGTCCGAAAACCGGTAGCTAAACAGGTTGCGGACCTCAAGACTGTCGCTCAGCGCCACCAGGCACTGCCTGACGTCTCCGGGAGGCAAGACACCAAGTTCATCACGTAGCCCGCCGGTCGAGCCACCATCGTCGCTCATACTCACAATGGCGCTCAGGTGTGGCGTCAACTTTTTAAGACCCTGCAGCAGCGTAAAACTGCCCGTACCACCACCAAGTAAAACTATGTTTGGTTCGCGCAATGGATTATTCCGCGAGTTTTAAGACGATGTGGCGGTCGCGGCCTTCACCGGCCGATTCGCTGGCCAGCCCAGCTTCGGCGGCTACTTTGTGCACCGTGCGGCGGTCGGCGGCGTTCATGGGGGCTAGGTCGTACGGTTCGCCGGTTTGCTGAACCTGTTTTACCCAGTCTTCGGCCGTTACAGCCAGGCGCTCGGCTCGCTGTTTTTTGTAGTCGGCGACGTCTACATTGACCCGCGTTACTTCGAAGTTCTGGTTCTTGAGCGCGCTACTGACGATAAATTGCAGGGCCCGCACCGTGTCGCCGCGCTGGCCTATCAAAAAGCCATTTAATTGGGTACTGGGAATGTTTAGCTCAATTACCTCACCGTCTTCGCTGGTGGCGTAGACATCAGTGTTTAGGCCAAAAAAGGAAAGCAAATCCTCCAGGTATTTTTTGGCGTATTGTAGTGATTCTTCCATTATCTTTTCCTCCGTTTATTGGCTTTCTTTTTGGAAGATTTGTTGGATTTTTTAGAACCGGGCTGCGAAACTACTTCGGCCTCGGCAATATTTGAAATGTCTTTTCGGCCCGGTTGGTCGGCTAGGGCCTCCATGTCTTCCTCATCCTCACGAAGGGCAATGGCTTGCTGCAGGTAAGCTACGATGCCTCCGGTTAGCCAATACAGACTGAGTGCGGCCGGCAGGTTAACGGTAAAAATAAACACCATAAAGGGAATGATGTACTGGGTACTACGGCCGACGGCGGCATTAACCTCGGACTGGTCAGCCTTTTCGCCCGTGCCGGCGCCCTTTAAGATGTCGCGTAGCTTGCGCGAATCTTTGGTGGTCGGCATCAGCTGGCGGCTAGTCAGGAACTGAATAGCGGCACTACCAATCACCAGTACCATGGCCGGAATATAGGTACCCTTTGGCCCAAGAGCGCTCCGGCTCAAATCGACCAGGCCAAACAGGGTATTGTCGAAATCTTTAGCGTGGTGAGCCAGGTGCTGTATCCAACCTAGATGCTGCAGAGCCGGGTAGGCAAAATCGACGATGTGTTTCGGGTCGCTGATAACTTTGCGCAGGCCGCTGTAGAGGCCGATCAGAATAATAAACTGGACAATCAGAATCGGGATGGTTGCCAGCGGATTCACGCCACGCTCTTTGTAGAGCTCCATCATCATTAGCGATTCTTTTTGGCGGTCGCCCTTGGCATCTTGCTTAATGCGCTTGAGCTCCGGCTGCAGCTTACGCATGAGCTTAGTCTGGCGCAGCTGGCGTCTAATAAGTGGCCACATGAGCAGCCGGACAATAATCGTAAAGATAATGACGCTCAGCCCAAAGTTATGGCCCGGCAGAACCGCATAAATCAGCACCAGCAGGTTAAAGATGGGTTGGACTATCAGATGAGTAAACATACTAACTCCTTAAGTTTCCACTATAGCACGCGGAGCGGGCTTGGCCGAAGTTAATTTGGCTTTTTTAAACAAAATCATCAGTTCTTTTTTGAGCTCTTCCGGCGCCGTAGTGGCTATTCGCTCGTCAAAAACAGTTATCAGCAGGTCACGCGGAGCAGTCTCACTACTATACAAAATACGAACAAGCTCATAGAGTCGGCGGCGGATTCGGTTGCGTACCACTGCCGATTTATGTACCTTTTTGCTGACCACCACCGCCAGTCGGTACGAGCGCGTTGGCTCGGCACTGTAGCGCAGCGACAATGCGCCCGAGCGAACGGATTTACCCGTGGCGTACAGTTTACGAATACCGGCACGTCCATGAAACCGATTACGGCTAGCAATCATAGGTACTTCGCCCTGGGCAGCGAGCTAGCAAGCGAAGTCACAGTAATGCACTCGCTGACTTGCAAACATAGCAACCCGTCATCTCCCTAGTGAGACAGACGAACACGGCCCTTGAGGCGGCGGCGCTTTAGTACGGCTTTGCCGGCTCGGGTAGCCATACGCTTCATAAAGCCGTGCACTTTAGCGCGGTGGCGTTTTTTTGGTTGGTAGGTTCGCTTGGGCATGTTATTTCTGCTTCCGTTCGTTATTGCGTTATTCGGTACAAAGTATACCACGCCGACCGGTGTTGCGGCTAGTGGCCTCCCCTGTTGTATCAGACTACATACTAACAAGTTTTCCCCTGTTATTCAAACCTTTTCCACAGTTTAACAGATGTAGCGGCAAGATGTGGATAACATCACCCCTGCCCGATTCTTTTTTGCCGGCAATATAGTTGTATAAATTATTGTGGAAAACTTTGCCTCTTATACGGTATAGTTATACACAGACTTTAGGGTAATAAGGGACGAGGATACGTGGACCAAGCGAAACTGTGGCAGGCTGTTCTGGGAGATATCGAGATAACACTGTCTCGCGGGAACTATCTGACGTGGTTTAAAAGCTCCCAACTTATCAAGCAGGACGGTGACAAAGTTACCATCGGCGTACCGAACGTCTTTATAAAGCAGCAGCTAGAGCGCAAATACAACGATATTGTGGTGCAGACACTGGTCAAGAATGGCCTCCGCAACCCCACCGTCGAGTACAAAATCAAAAGTGTGGTCCGCAAAAGCCCCACCGACGATGTGATTAACTTACCGCACGCGCTCGCCACAGCCGGCGAACCCACCCCTGCCCCGTTCAAATCTGCCAATAGCCTGTCCCGCGCCTACCGGCCCGGTATCAACGAACGCTACACGTTCGATAACTTCGTGGTTGGTTCGGGCAACGAGCTGGCTTACGCCGCCTGCCAAGCGATTGCCGCCAATCCTGGCACCAAGTACAACCCGCTGTTCCTGTACGGCGGCGTCGGCATCGGCAAAACCCACCTTATTCAGGCAGTCGGTAACGAAGTACTGGCAACACACCCTGGCTCGCGCGTGGTGTACGCCTCTACCGAACAGTTCGTGCAAGAGTTTGTCGACGCCCTGCGCTACAAAAAAAACTCGGCGTTTGCCGATTACTACCGCGGGGCAGATGTACTGATTGTCGACGATGTGCAGTTTTTGGCCGGCAAAGAAAAGATTCAGGAAGAATTCTTCCACACCTTCAATGCCCTGCACCAGGCTAACAAGCAGATTATAATCAGTAGCGATAAGCCGCCGCGCGAAATCCCAACCCTCGAAGAGCGCCTGCGTAGTCGGTTTGTGTGGGGCATGAGCATCGACATGCAAAACCCCGACTTTGAAACCCGGTGCGCCATTTTGCAGATTAAGGCAGAGCTAAGCCATGTACACCTACCAAACGACGTAGTTGATTACCTGGCTACCAATGTCCAAACCAACATCCGTGAGCTGGAAGGCGCCCTCAACCAGCTTTTGGCCTTTTGTGAGATGCGCGCCCTCGAACCCAACTTGGCCATAGCCACCGGACTACTTGGTTCAAGTCAAGCCCGGCCGAAGCATTTAAGTGCCCGGCAAATCATTGAACGCTGCGCCCGGCACTACCAGATTAGCTTCGAGGATATCGTTGGGCCGAAGCGCGACAGAGATATCGTCGTTCCCCGCCAAGTAGCCATGTATATGCTTCGAAGCGAGCTGCACCTGAGCTTTCCGAAAATCGCCCGTGAACTCGGCCGTAAAGACCATACTACCGCCATACATTCAGTCGAAAAAATCGAACGCGAACAACGGCTTGATGCCGAGGTGCGCAGCGCATTGGCGGAAATAAAGGAACGCTTGTATGCGTAGCGTTATATCTTGTGTACAAGCTGTGTATGTACGGGTTATAGTTGTGTTCTTCCGGGCAAACTTAGCCACAGCTCGCCCAACTCTCAATTTACAGGCGATGTATAAACTCCGACTTATACCTTCCGACGTGCACACCTTTTTTATGCAGTTGTGCGCACGCTTGCTACCCAAAACAACAGATGTAACTAGGGGGTTGTACACACTATCCACACCCCTAATAATAAGCGACAATTGGGTTAACAAAAGAAATCTATTAGTAGCTAGGGGAGGAAAAGTCGCATGAAATCCAGAACAACACACTACAGTCGCACAGTCCATCAAATATGCGAAGTACCTAAACGAATTAGTACCAGCCAAGTATTATTAACGGAAAGTAAGTCATAACGCAATGAAACTCAAAGTCACCCAAGAGAACCTCAATAAAGCCCTAAACCTCGTTGCCCGGGTTGCCAGTAGTCGCGCTACTCTGCCGGTGCTCAGTAACGTCCTGCTAAAAATCGAAGGCAACCGGCTGGGTGTTTCGGCTACCAACCTCGACATCGCCATCTCCTGCCAGCTTGGGGCACAGGTGCAAGATGAGGGTGCACTGACTGTGCCGGCTCGCCTGTTCCAAGACCTCGTAAATGGCTTGCCCAGCGGCGTTATAGAGCTCGAACAAGACGAACAGCGTTTGCTCATTACGACTGATAGTTACAAATCGGTTATTAACGGTGTGTCGGCCGAAGAATTTCCGGTGATGCCGGCCATAGACGGTGGTACGAGTTGGCACGTGGCTGCCCCACTACTACGCAAAGGCCTGCAGCAGGTACTGATGGCCGCCAGCAACGACGAAAGCCGTCCAGTGCTCACCGGCGTGTATTTCCACACCCTAGACGGCGTACTCTACATGGCCGCCACCGACAGCTACCGCCTGGCCGAAAAGCGCCTGACGACCGTTGAGGAGCCTTTGCAACTACTAATACCCGCTACGGCGCTGCAAGACGTGCTGCGCATCATTCATGACTTCGAAGGCGACATTACAGTGGTGCACGATGACCAGCAGGTTCAGTTCCGGGCTGGCGAAGTCGAACTGGTTGCCCGGCTGATAGAGGGCAATTATCCCGACTACCGCAAATTAATCCCCGCTAGTTTTGCTACTACTAGTATTACCGATCGGGCGGAGCTGGTTAACATTACGAAGGTTTCGAGCCTGTTTGCCCGCGAAAGCGCCGGCAGTATTGTAGTGAGCGTGGATGAACCATCCGAGAGCATTTGGATTCATGCCGTCGCCTCGCAGCTGGGCGAAAACAACGCCACGCTTAAGGTTGATGCCAAAGGTTCCGGTTCCATTACCCTTAATTCGCGCTATTTGCTCGACGCCCTGCAAGCGATAGATGCCAAAACGATTCAACTTGGCTTTAACGGCAAGCTCGAAGCCGCCATGCTCAGTGACACTGAACACGACGATTACCTCCACATCATCATGCCCCTGAAGAGCTGACCTGTGAGGATCAGCTTTTACGGTCTTGATAGCCAGATTGTCTGATAGGCTTATAGTATGGAAGTGGGATTAAGAGTATGAGCAGACAAAAAATCGAAGCCATAGTAAGACGATTTGACCCCCATGATTAGCGATTTGCGGTTGCAGCAATTTCGTTCGTACCGTGATGCGTCGTTCGAATTCGGCGACGCCGTCAATATTATCGTTGGTCCGAACGGCAGCGGCAAAACCAACCTGCTTGAGGCCCTGCTGGTAGTCGCCCACGGCAGCTCATACCGGGTAGGTGACGCCGATTTGCTGCAGTTCGATGCTGACTGGATGCGGTTAGACGCCCATTTGGAGCCCGCTGACGGTCTGCGGACAGTAAAGTTGGTAACGACGCCTCGCCAGCAAAAAACGTACGAGATCGACGGCAAAAGCTACCAGCGGCTTAGTCTGCAGCATATTGTGCCGGTGGTGTTGTTTGAACCCAACCACTTGCAGTTGCTGCACGGTTCGCCCGATGTACGGCGTTCCTATCTTGATGACATTTTGGAACAAACCACCCCTGGCTTTTCGAGCTATAGGCGGAATTACCGGCGGATACTCTCGCAGCGCAATGCCCTGCTCAAACGCCCCAAACAGCCCGGCGCCCAAGAATTATTTCCGTGGAATTTGCGGCTGAGCGAACTGGGGGCAACCATTGCTCGCAGTCGGGCAAACTTGTGTGCCGAGTTTGCTGACAGCTTGCCCCAAACCTACGCCGACATATCTCGGGCAGACACCAAAGTTACGATTATGTACAACCCCAAGTTCGAACTGGCCGGGTACGAATCGCACCTGTTGTCGAAGTTGGAAAGCCACATTTACGAAGATGCGGCTCGTGGTTTTACGGCCTATGGACCACACCGCGAAGATTTTACGGTGACGTTCGATGGTCGTGCAGCCGACGAATTCGCTTCGCGCGGTGAAACGCGCACGGCCCTGCTGGCGCTTAAGATCATCGAGCTGCAGCTGCTCGAAGCGGTGCGTGGTCAAACGCCCCTGCTACTTCTCGACGATGTCTTTAGTGAGCTCGACGGCAGCCGACGCCGCGCCCTCACCGGCTTTCTGCAGCGCTACCAAACCTTTCTCACCACCACCGATGCCGATGTGGTAGTCAAACACTTCACCGACAGCACTATTATCCCGCTCGAGCGGGATAATAGCTAAGTATTTACCGCGGTCGTACTGTCATATACGACTACACCACTTGAGTCCTTGATTACTGCTTGGGCATCCGAGATGTTAGTTGAGCTAACGGTGGTGTGATACGTTTTGTTATTGGCTGTAAAGTCAAACGTAACTGAATAGGCCGGATTATCACTATTTGGGTCGAAGGGGGTTGCTATAACGGAATTCGGCTGCAAAGTAACGGTGTTAAATTGTTGTTTCACTATTTGAGAAGTTGTGAAAATCGCATTTTCCACAATAAGCTGTTGAGTCTGCGATAACCCCTTGTCTAGCAACTGCTGGAAGTTTACAAATTGTATAGAATATACGCTGTACTTTGGTTTATCTTGGTTAGCAACCAGTGCATCTTTTTGTGGCTTCGAAAGTTGGTCATAGGGAATATCTTTGGTCGTGAATGTTAACTGCCGGTTCTGTATAGTCTTTCCCTTGGTATTTTCGATGTGTTTCAACGTAATAACGTAAGGGGTACCCAGTGGTAGGTTACTCTGCAGGGTGAAGGTAAGTACTTTGCCATCGGCGCTATAGTCCCGCACAAGACCACTAGGTATCGCTACTCGTAAGTTATCCTTCGAAAGCTCGTCGTTAAAATATACTTTGAGATAGGGGTAGGTAGCTGGAAAGCTTGACAAACTCGGGTCGGTTTTGATGATATGGAATACACGTGACTGATATACTGTAAAACCAATCAAGGCGATGACTAGCACCATTGCTGATATGAACAGAAGTTTTGCAGGAAATCGGTTGGTTGGATAGTTTGGTTGCATACTAGTGTCCCCTTTTCTGCCTATTGTGGGCTGACATACCCGGTTATGCCGTCTGCTGTGTAGTTATTATACGTGCCTTGTGAAACCAGGCTCATGCTATTATCACGAATACCTCCCTGGTTACCTCCAATTTCCACCATGGTTTTATTGGCTGTATTTACGGATATGACCATGTTTACATGGTCGGTGCCGTGGATGAGGAGGTCCCCTGGAACGGGTGTATAGCTACCAGCAGCGTGAAAAGTAAATTTACCGTTCTGCCGCCCGATCGCCTCTACATTTGACACAGACGCTACATTACCATCTTTAGCACTACCTAAGGGGTCGCCAGCTTGGTTATATACCCAACTTACGAAGTCGGCACACCATTCCTCATTTCTGCCCTGAGTATATTTAAGAAAGCCACTTGTGCCCGGCTTCCCTGGCCCCATAGCACCTGATTGCCACAGTTTATACTCGGCCTGGGCCAAGCAGACTATTTTTTGTCTAGTGGCGCTGAGACCTTGCGTATCTGACGGATTGCTACTAGTACAGTCCACGGCGGTACTAGTACTTGTATTGCATACGGCCGCATTGGTGCCGCTGACTGCCCCTGCCGAGCCACCGTACTGACTCAGTATTTTATTGGCGTCATTCACGCGAAAATCTAAGTGGGTCGTACCGGGGTTTTCGTAGCCTCTTACTCGTCCATGGGCGGCAATGAAACTCGCAGCCACGGAGTCTATAGAGTTTGCGGCCGCTGTACCCATAAAAAATCCAGTAGCCTGGGTAATATCGGTTTGCTGCTTTAGTGTATCGCGTACCTGAGTGTAGTTTCCGGTGGCCGGTGGCTGGCTGTTCATCTCGAGCATAACAAAGCTAAGTTGTACGCCTAAATCGTATTCAGATACGGTAGTGCCGGTTTGCTGACTGAGTTGTTGGGCGTATTTAATTACTTCTTGCCAGCGATCGCTGAATGTCCACTGAGCAATGCCCCGTCCTGGACCGCCGCTACCCTGGTTTACTTTGGGGTCAAGTAAGCCTCCTGACTCAAACTGCAGATTTCCGACTATGGCCGCGGCCTGCAGTGGTGAAAAACCGGCAGTCATAAAGAAGTTGTAGGCCTTCTGGATATTATCCGCACCAGTTAGGGAGGTTGAGGAACTGCCGCTCGGCGTAGACGAAGCACTGCAGGTACCGGCTTCGGCAACCCACTGCGTCCAGTTGCCGATTACTGACGCGCAGTCTTCGTTCGATGTGCCGGTTGCACATGGGCTAGGTGATGCCGCTAGTACGACTGGCGATAGGAACACCAAACTGAACAGAACTGCCAGAATGAGATAGTGCACACGCCGGATCATTAGTTTTGCTCCTGGCAATTAAAGGCTGGGTATATAAGCTGATTGATTTGCGGGCAAAAGACATATAGTGCGTACAGTTCTCCACCTTTCGTGCCATCTATCTCAACGCGGTATGACTGCTTTATGCTTGCTATATCCACCATGAAACTGAGTATGGGCGTGTTATTGTTAGTCGTCACTCTCACTGACCAGTCGCGCACAACAGCCGTGTATACTGTGGCGGCTTGCGGGGTGTTTAGCTTGATTCTCGTATACAGGGCAGTTTGCACATTGCTAATGCTTTCGGAGTCTAAATAGGGGCTGATCGACGTTGTGTTTGTAATTTGCACGCCAGATGGTTTAGTCGCCGCATTCTGGTTAGCAGGTTGGACTGTACTGTGGCGCGACCCTAGCAGTAGTACACTGCCGATGATAAGAGCAACAGTCAGAAGAATATACAGATACAGGTTTTTGCGCTGCATCTTAGTGCCAGCTCCCTTCAACGTGAGCGTACGTTAACTGTGGAACAAGATTAGCTGGTACGGTGTGAGTTCCATACGCGTTAGTGTTAGACCAATTCGCCTCCTCGACAAGTATTGATCCGTCGGCATTTATGCCAGCTACCAACGCTACGTGGCCGGCAGACTGGCTTGTAAACGGTTTGCCAGCGGGGAACGAAACCACGGCGTGTATAGCCGGTGTATTGTTTTTAACATAGCCGAACTGCTGGCTAATTATGTTGGCCATATCTTTTCCTAAAGGTACTGACGCACCCGTATAGCCCGTAACGTGGCGCTTCAATATGTACTGCACATACACCACACAGCTGCCACCTGGGAATCCGTCCGCTCCCACTAGGCTTGTTCCTGTTGTGGGCGCGGGAGTAGTAGGGGTGCCTGTGGTAAGGGCGCTAGGAATTGACGAATAGGTATCGGTAATCAGTTTGCTATCGAATAGTCCGCCGGCTGACTGCACCGTGCCAAGGATAAGCATGCACGGGTTAGTGTTTTTCGACACGCCTTCTCCGGTGTTCTCGGACTGATTTTCGGCGGCACTATTGAGCCAGGCACTATTGTCTAGTACACCGGTCTGTTCGTTATAGCGCGAGGCACAGTTGGCGTCCCAGTAGGTTTGAGGGTGTTCGGGGATGTCGGCTGTGGGGTAGCCGTACTGAATTACGCCAAACGGATCAGCACCGAGAGTACTAACGGCAAAGGCATGGTTCGTGCTGAATATATTACTGAGTAGGCCACTGGTTTTGGCGAAGGGGTTTGAGAATAGCGAAGCCATCCCGCTATTGGCAGCGGTTGTTAGGCTGCCCGGCATAGCCATAGCCATGCGTGAGACCAGGGAGTATTGGGTGTTGGCATCAAAAACGCGGGCGAACATGGATTGTCTTTGGAAGGCAATCTTAGCCTGATTTAGCTGCTCGTTCTGCGCCGCAATGGCCGTCTGGTCACTGATTCTTGCGCAGCCCAAGTTCTGCTGGCAGGCTTTATTCTCGAGGGCATCAAAGCCTCCGCCCACGGCGTCTGTGGTGCTGTTGGGCGTAATGTGATTGGTCCAGCTGGGGAATGCACTGAGCACCCACTTAAAGAACGTAGCGCCAAGCGCTTGTAGTTTGGTCAGTGCGCTGCTACAAACCGGTAGAGCCTGACAGGTGCTGGTTATTGGCGCTGCCAGAGTGCTACCAAACCAGCCCAACGCAGCGTCGAATTTACTAGTTAGAAAATCGAGCCCCGGGATATCGGTGGCATACAGGGCGAACTTGACGCCGGGATTAGCTTCGACTTGAGCCGCAAAATTAACTACCGACCCGTCATTGGAAAAAACTTGCTCTGGGCAGACCAGGTCTTTGGCGGCCATGATTTGCCCCGTATCGGGGCAGACATCGGCCTTGTTGCTACTGCCTAGTGCTGAGGCGTCGCCATTGACAGTGTACCGATAGTATTTGGAAGTTGTACCCAGTTGGTCGCTCACCGAACCCAGCTCTGCAAGGTTGACATTACCCGATTTGAGTTCGGCAGCTGCCGAGGCGAACACCCCGGCGGTGACAGCAGCCGACTGAGCATTTTTAGCGTACAAAAGTGTCTTCATGGTGGGCACGATATCTCTGGCGAATTGTTTCAAGCCATTGATCAGGCTAATCCAACCGGCGAAGGGTATGAACTTATCGAGCGCCCTGCCAGCAAGCGCGCCGGCGACATCGCCACCAAGCTTTTCAGTAATTTTGACACTTATCTGCTTAAAAATGTAACCGCTGACACCTAGTTTACTGATGTCCGTACCTTTTTCGAGCAATTTCGCGAGCTCTGCCGGGCCGTTGGCAGAGATATAGGCATTCAGGGATTCATTGAGCTTAGCGCTAAATTTCGATTGCCTTTCTCCGTTGGGATTGGTGCTCACCTCTAATTTCGTACTGCACTGCTCGGGCGTAAGCATACACTGCATGAGGAGGCTGTTGGACTCACCTATTACCCCGCCGGTCCGCTGGACCAAAAGTAGTTTACCGGCGAGCACGCTGCCCTTCAGACTATCCTTACCCTTTTCGCATACCAGGCTACAGAGCCGTTCATGGAAAGTGATTTTACGGGTTTTGTTGACCAGGTGCCGGAAGTACAACTTATCCCACAGCGTCATTTCTTTTGAGGCAGATTTTACCTGCTTTTTAAACTCTCCGCGCGAAACACGCGCCGTGCCATCCAAATCCCACATGCTAAAGTTTGGGTCATTCAGAAGGCGCAGCATTTGCTGCCGGTTACCGATGTTCTCCTTGTTGAAGTTCATATAATAGCCACCGGGGTCTTTACCGAGAACCAAACCGAACTTAGTGGCGAGTTTGTAATGAACTCTATTCTGGTCCCAGGCTTTAAATAATCTTCCGACCGGTCCGCTGCCTCCAGATGTCACGACGCAGCCAGGCTCAATCGTCGAGTGGCAAGCGCCGTTCCGGAGGCTGGGCAGGATGCTCGACTTTACATAGTCACTTAGTAAGTTACCGGTTTCTTCCCCAAGCGCCTTTTGCGCCGAGGCCGAATACCGGCCTTCAAAATTATTGACGATATGTTCAATCTTGAGTGGCAACAGCGCAAAAAAGGCTATAATTCCCACTATCGCCGAGCCGCCAGCCAGGCCTCCAGCAATGAATACGCGTTTTTTAACCTTGGAGTTGGGGCTTAATTTGGATAGTAAACTAGCTCGTTTACCGGTCTTGCCACCAGGGTTATATAACCCACCGGCGTCGGTATCGGCCGCTCGTTGTTCGCCATTTTGCAGGGCGTCGCTATCGACTGCCTTCAGGTGTCCGGTATCTCGCGGCGTCGTTTCGCCGCCGCCTTCCAGCGCGCTTAAGCGCGCTCCGTTAGGTGTACCGGATTCATCCGCGGTAGCGGGCACGGACTGCAAGCTGCCCTGTGGAGCGCTGGTCTCGCCACCACCCTGTACGACTCCCAGTTTGGGTCGGGTAGATTCGCTTGGCTCCTCGTCATAAACTCGCTGCGGATTCATGTGTTACCTAAAAGTTATTGTAACTTCCTGGGGTTAGTTGGTTTTGCAGGTCTATCGTGCCCTGTGGCTGTTTCAAGTCACCACCCTGCTGCAGGGCCGCTATCTGGGCTGGATTGGTCGTAATCAGCCCGGTTTCGGTTGGACTGGCCACTACCTGGATGTGTACGTGATTTTGGCCGGCAAAGAACAAGCCTTGCCCGACTGGGAACTGGCTGAGGCGCTTTTTTTCTTCACTGGTCAACTTAAACGTGTCGCTTAGGACATCAACTGCCGAAGGCGATTGTTTGAGCAAAAACTGCATGCTGGCGTTGGCCACAATGGCCCGGCCCATGCGTGATCCCATAAAGTCTTCGACGTCCTGGGTTATGGTCGTAATTCCTAGGTTGTATTTGCGAGCGCGTTTGGCTAAGGAGAACAAAAAGTTGGCGCTGTCCTCGTACTTCATAAGCTGCCAGGCTTCGTCCACGATCAATATGCGTTTTTTTTGGTCGCTCTTGGTTTTGTTCCAAATGTAGTTGAGTACAATGTACATCGCTACCGGACGCAGCTCGTCCTCCAGGTCGCGGATATTAAACACCACCAGCGGATTATTAATGTCGATATTGCTCTGCTGGCTAAAGATGCCGGCAAAGGTACCACTGGTGTATTTGCGCAGTCGCTGTGCCAGCTGCGGGCCCGAACCGCCCATGTGAAGCAGGGTGTCGTACAAATCGGCGACGGTGGGCGGCGTGGAGGTGTGTGTCAGTGGGTCGTTGGTGATGCCGGCGCGTTCGTACGTTTCGATAAGGGCGGCGTCTAGGTCGGCTTCTTCGGCCGGGCTGAGCGCCGGGGCGAGCACGCTATTGCCGCCAATCATTTGAGCCTGTGCCCCGCCCATCATCAGGCGCAGCAAACCGTGCAGGGTTATGAGGTTGCTGCGCAGGGGATTGTCAGCTTCTTCGGTGTCGACTACCTGTGGCAAATCAAAGGGGTTAATGCGCGTGTTGCTATTGAGGCTGAGCCGCACGTATGCCCCGGCCACGGCGTCGCACATGCGTTCATATTCGTTTTCGGGGTCGATGATAAACACTTCTGTGCCAAACATCATACTGCGCAGCGCCTCTAGTTTTACGGCAAAGCTTTTGCCGGCGCCGGACTTGGCAAAGACCACCGAGTTGCCGTTCTCTAGGCTAAACCGGTCAAAGATGACTAGCCCGGAATTATGCATGTTTATACCGTACAAAATGCCACTGTCTTGGGAAAGGTCGGCGCTGGTAAAAGGAAAGCTGGTGCTTATGGCCCCGGTGGACATATTGCGGCGGATTTGCAGCTGGTCGGTCATTTGCGGCACGACGCTGTTAAGCCCCTGCTCTTGCTGGCTGGTGGCCGGTTTGCTGTAAATAAGCTGCTGGCCGAGCATGCTTTCCACCTTGTGGCTGACAAACTCCAGTTCCTCGACGCTGCCGGCGTAGACCGTAAAGTACAGACCGAAGCGGAAGAAGCGCTCTTCACCCACCTGCAGTTTGTCACGCATTTCTTCGGCGTCCAGAATAGCCGCTTGCTTGCTTGGGTCGCGGACCCGGCCCTTTTCGGCGTCGATTTGGATTCCGGCCTCCAGCTGCGTTACTTTCTTGCGCAAGTTTTCGAGCACCACCTGGCTCTCCACCGGGTAGACGTAAATAGACAGGTCAATAACTTCGTCGAGGTTTACTAGGCCGCTCAGCCAACCGGTGTATATCTGCCGTGGGTAACCGTACACGTAGTAGGTGCGCGCATAGCGCGTCCCCAGCTGGAAGTACGTGCCCTGGAACTCAATCGAACTGGGCGCAATAAAGTCGCGCAGCGCGGTAATGCCCTTTTGGAACGCCGCACTAACTTCGGCCTGCTCGCGGGCCTGTTGAGCTTGGGCTAGTGCTACGGGGTCTAGTTGTTTCTTGCGTGCCATTACTTAGTTCCTCCGGAATTGAGTAATCGGATAGTCGGACTGTCCGATGAATGTGCTATGCCGATCATTGGAGTTCCCTCTGCAGGTGCGGATTTACGGCCACACCCTGGCCTTTAGTGATGACATCGGCCGAAAGGTCGTTAAAGTTTTTGAGCTGCTGGCGGGTGGCGGTGTCTGGGTTATAGGTATCGTAATACAGCTCAATCAGCTCCTGGGTGTCCAGCGGCAAGCCCTGAATGTTGCACTGCATGAGGCCGCCCAGCACTGCCTGTACGCGGTTACGCAGCTCAGCCTTAGCCTTTTCGAGCTCGCCCTCGTTTATAACTACATGGTCTTCGTGGCTATTAAAGAGCTGGGTCAGACCCGTAAAGAAGTTTTTGCTCTGGGCCAGCGCTTTTTGGGCATCGATAATCGGGAAATACGGTATAACGATGTAAAACTTCTTATCCATAATGTTGGTCTGCTGGGAAAGCGAGTCGATATAGCCGATGTAATCATCCATCAGGAGCGCCAGCAGCATGTCGTCGTGCTCGGTGCGGATTTTATCGAGACGTTCGATGTAGGGCTGCAGGTCTACGCGCTGCGAACGGACAAATATCTGTATTGGGAAGTACAGCGAATTCAAAAAGCCCTGGTAGGCGTATTCCACGCTCTCTTGCTCTCGGGGGCTCATAAGGTCGAAGTTAATGCTTTTTACCATCACTACGCCGCGGAAGCTGCCGTCGTTCATGATAACTATGCCGTCACGAATTTCAGCTATTTGCAGGGCGTTCTGAGTGCTGTTAGGATTGGTTTTTTGCGCTATTTTGATTGGCTGCGCGGCACTGGCGGGCATCACCGGCATAACGGGCTGAACGGGCGTGGCCGTGGCCGGGGCAGCGTATGGATTTGGTTGCTGCTCGGGGACTGCCAGAAAAGGATTCGGCGTGGCATACGGATTAACCTGGTTCGGTTGCGGGACGGCCTGCGGGGGCTGAGGTAAGGTTCTTGGGTCTACCTGGGGTGGCATGGTACTTGGATTTGGCTGCGGCAGACCTGGGAGTGGCTGTCCCATCCCTGTATTTTGTACTTGCGGTTGTTGGTTTGGATCCATTGGTACTCTATGCCCACTCGCTCTTTAGACTATCAAGCTATTGGCTAGCGAAGAGAAATAACTACTTCGCCGTCCTCCCCCTGGTCTACCTCTTGATGGGCTTGCCGGGCTATGGTGGCCACATTCTTGTCGTTGTCGTTTGCAAGATTAATTATAGCAGCCTGCCTATCTGGTGTCACTGGCGGTTTGGCGATGGCCTGCGCTGCCGCTTGCTGGCGCGCTTCGTCGGCCAGCTGCTGAGGTGTCTTAACGGTTTTCATACGGCCGTAGGCAGCCGTTAGACTTGAATTTTCGGCTTTGAATTTTTCTACCAAGGCCTCTTCTTCTTCGGTTGGGGTGGCGGCCTGGGGCAAAACGGCTGGCAAGGCCTGAGCGCCAGGAACTACCACCGGCACGTCCACGAACGTCGACTGCCCTGCCGGGGCAGGTGCCGGTTGATTCATAAACCAATAGTCAGTAGGCGGCTTCACAGCTGCTGGCGCCTGAGATGGCATGGTTTGCGGCTGTTGCATTTGGTCTATCAGCTGAGCCCGGTGGGCGGCACTGCTGGCCTGAATCATGGAGTCAAAATGCTGTGCAACCGGGTTGGCAGTCTCGTCGAGGATGTCATCCGAAGGCCGCACGTCTACGTTCGAAACCTCTTGCGGTAAGCTGCTGGCCTGCACTAGGCGATCGGAAGTATACAGCGGTAACATAGCAGACGCCGCCCCCATGCTGACGTTCACGTTCTTCACGGCCCAGCCGCGACTATCGATGGTGCTGGCCAGCGCATTTAGACGGCTTTGCACCTCTTCTTGGTTCAGCCCGTTAGTCAGGTTGCGTTCGACGTGTTTTGGCGCGGTGACGGTAACCAGGTCTTTCACGCCACTTTGGTCCCAGATGCGTTTGCGAGGCTTAAATAAAAACCGAATCTTAGCCAGCGCCCAGATTTCGGTGGGCTGATCCCTGCCCCATGGGAATGCAAAAAAACCGCACACCAACATAATGGGCACAAATACCACCAGCATAAAGCCTGCGCCCTTGGTGGTCAGCAAAAAACCAAGGTAGCCACTAATGGCCGCTATGCCAGCATATATAAACTGCCGCAGCGTTAGCGGGCCGACAAGCTTGTCTTCGGCCTCAACATCCTGAATAACTTTATACGTCGCCATTTATGCTTAGTATACCAAAATTGAGCGCTCAGAACGGATTTCATTTTATAAAGGGGCGGATGTGGAGTAGTACGTGTAAAAAGGGTTTTAGTGGGGACGGCCCGAGAGGACTGTCCCCACTACCCTTGCGACCTCGGTCTACTTTTTCCGCTTCGGCTTTCTTTTCGTCTCGTACCCCATGCGGGCCCGCCTGGGGAGGATTATTTCCTCTTGGATGAGGAAGTACCACGCGCCTAGGACGAGCGACGTGAAGACGGTGAGCCAGAACATCAGCGTCTCGTCAAAGACACTGAAAGCTTGTGTGAAGAGGGTTACCGCCCACACAAAAAACGCGAGTGCAATCAGGAACACGCCCTTTTCGAGGGGTATGCCGGTGCGGGGGGTTAGCGCTCCCAGGTATAGGAACAGCATGGTTCCCACCACGCTGGCAAGCATGAGTACGGCGAGAATCGATCCAGTCATAGCAGACTCCTTGGTTGGTCGTATCGGAGACGAGGTTGTACTACTCCACAATGAGCGATTTGGGGTAAAATAAAGCCACACAAATCAAAATTATTGTAGTATGATTAATAACATAAGTCAAATATCTTGTACCCAACTCACCACTATATGACTGTCGTTCTGACACCAAATCGGAGTTAAGGCTAATTGCAGTCGGAAACCAGTCCAATGAGCACTGTCAGCAGGCTATGCTATGCAGCTGAACGCAGAGTAGCCGAGTCCGTGAATCATGTTCCGGCAGCTGATAGTGGTACAGGGATTTCGAAAAGAGACTACTAATGTCCTTCAGGCTCTTCAGGTGGAACATCCGCCCCATACATGTGTGCTTGCCGTCCAGTGCCATATTCTTTGCGTACCTCGAGGAATGTTTGGATGCCATTGGGTCCTGCGGCTCGTCCAGCTGCCGCTTCGACTGCCGCTCTAACCGTATGCTGGCCACCATTTCCGTCGGATACAAGAGCTCCATTGACCACATCAGCAAACATGCCGGCCTTATGTGATGAGGTACGGTTGAGATTGTCCTGCATACCGGCGACGGCGCCTAATGCTCGGTCAACTTCTTGTTGCCTGTAGGTTATGGTTTGATCGCTTTCGCCGCCTGTAACGGCAGCGTCGCGTGACAGCGTGGCTTCCTCGACCCTGCGCATCATGGCAGGCCCCAGTGCTTCGATAGTCCGAGAATTGCCAGCTAGTATATCGCCAGGTTCTGCTTCTTTTGCGGTTGAGTCAAGATATAACTCTGCACCCTTGGTGCTCATACCCTTGCCTGCAGCGTAACCCTTTACTGCCTTGCCACTGGCATCCGTAGGCACCTCACCGCGTAGCGCGGCGGCGGCGTTGCTGAACGCTGCCATCTGGGTGCTAAAGCTCGCGCCGCTAATGTCGGTACGTGCCCGGTTACCCTTACCGGCCGCGGTAGCATCGGCTCTGGTTAGGAGCCCGGCATTCATAAGGGCGGCACCCTCATTGATACGTAGCAGCTGGCCTTCAGCACTGCCGTCGTAGGCCGTTCCTGAGCCCGCCCGGGCCTTAAAGGCTGTAACGGCCATGACGTCGGTGCCCATCTGTGAGGCGAAGCCACGTTCGGACTGCGCCAGTGCCATCTTTGCTTCTTGCTCGGTGTGTCCCTTTGCCATATACCCCTTTACGAAGTTTCTCCGTGTCATACCACGTTGTACGGCCAATTCGGTTGCGTCGTCATCTCCCGCCGCGCGGCCATTATCATTCTTAAGTGCCTCGCCCACAAATTGGTCGCGCGTTTTCTGTCTAAAGGCTGCGTAATTCGCCCTCCCCTGTCGAGTAGGGCTTAAGGCACCACTGCCTGGGGTTGTGAGCGAGCCGGCCCGCCTATACAGCGATCCTAGAGTACCCTTACTCATCTGCTCATTCATGCGCATTTGGTTGCGTTTGGAAAGCCCACCGGCCCGGCCTTTCTTCAGGCGATCAAAGGCGCCCTTGCCGGTATTGTTCATAACCCCTCCTAAGTTACCTATGACACCAGTCGCCAAGCGGGCGGCGAGCGGCAGTACAAAGTAGGGAATAAAGTAAGCCACAATAGCGAGCGTCTGGGCAATAATGTCGGAAGCTGAATTGCCTGGGTGAACTTGCATAGTCACGGCAGCAAAGATATGCCCGGCAGCAATAATTGCCGATATAATCGGAAACATCAGCAGCAATCCAAAGAAGTTTTCGTGCC
The DNA here is from genome assembly GCA_038207115.1 of Saccharimonadales bacterium (SeqCode). Lineage (GTDB taxonomy): Bacteria > Patescibacteriota > Saccharimonadia > Saccharimonadales > UBA4665 > JAJZCD01. The sequence continues at coordinate 77,969 of JBBRAC010000003.1, read as the reverse complement.
ACAACTTCCACACCCGCTGGGTGTTCGGCAGGATGTAGCAGGCGATGGCCACCGGCGCTAAGATAATGAGCATAATGAGCGCCACTTGCCTCAGGACTAAGATTAAGAAACCGACTCCTAGGGCCAGCAGTGCTGTGAGTAAATAGGTAAGAGCGACCGGTCCCATGGCCCACCAAATTCCGACTACGAATATGGAGCTGAGTACGCCCGTGCTTGAGCTGAGCGTACCACCGAAGTTACCGAACGGCGCATACATCAGGTTGCGCAGGTCGAAGCCAATGACGTCAAACAGCTGCACCATAAACTTCATAAGCGGCCACGATAACGATATGCCGATGATAGCCACCAGCAACCGCGGCAATGTTTTGCGTATGGTATAAGCGTCGAGAAATTCAAAACCGAAAGCTTGGGACGCCACCATGACTAGCCCGGCGATGACTATCAGTACCGTCGCGATGAGGCGGAAGGAGCTCCAGGCTGTGTAGTAGCCCTGAGCTGTGCCCGTGTCGAATATAGGCCCAACATCGACATTAAGCTGGTTCATGATAAAGGCATCAATCTTGGAGGCGGCACCAAGCCCTATCTTTATTAGTGGACAAATTAACCAGTTAAAGCCCTCTGACCCACAATCTATTGGCTCACCGCCGCTGCCGGCCTTAGCGGAAGAACATGGTTGGGCCGTGTTGGTGGGATCATAGGTAAATGTGGTCGTATCGTTACTTTGTGCTTCGCACTGATTTTTCGCGACGGCCAACGCAGTGTCGGCCAAGATTTTTGCGCTACCATTTAGCCCCTGGGTTATGGCATCGGTCAGCTGAGCAACTGAGGTTTTGGGAAACTTAGCGTGCATACAGGTGGCAACGCCGCTTGGCGGCACGACGATGTTGACCGGAGCGCCGCCGTTGCTTGAACAGGCATCGAGGGCACTATTGACTCCCGGTGAGCATATACTATAGGCGTACGCATTGGCCCCAATATTGTCGCCACAGAGCAGACTTAATACGGGCGCGCGGCGTGCCGAATCTGCCGTCGCATTAGTAATGACCGCCGGGTTTAGGCAAGTGTAGTTTAGGCTATCAGGTGTAGACCCGGGTCCGGCTTTTTGGCAAAAGCCCACGTTGAATACGCACGTCGTAAACAGTGAACGGTCAGCGGGGTTTAGTAGGCCAGCTACTATCCCTTGGCTGCCAGGCGTCGAGGTACTGTCAAAGCGGTCGAAGCACTGCTGCATTTGCTTAAATTTCGGGTCGAGAGTTATTGCACTGGCCCGCCCGGGGGTGACAAACATAGGCCCAAGCACAGAAACGAACAGCAGGCAGGCAGCAGCAAAAGCTATACCCAGCCAATTTTTATTTTGCGCGCGCATTATGCCACTAGTTTAACACTACGCGCACGGTAAGGCTACAGTTGAGCACAAGCGTTACGAGAGGGAAAATTAAGGGGTGGCGGGAAGTTTGCTACCGAGGCTATTCGGTGCGGGCTTGTCGTCGACCTTAAGCCATTCTGATACCATGTTGCCATCCACGTCCGGGAAAGTTGTAAGGGCAAAGGTGCTCAAGGTAGGTGCTACATGGGTAGAGTGCCAGACAACTTGTTTGACCGGGTATTCTTTCCCGTCTATAACTTGATTTACGGCTTTGGTTGACCAATCATCGATCTGTATACCGGTAGATTCTTTGGTGGTTCTGTAGGGGCTGAGTTTAGCATTGGGAGCGTACGAAATATCGTTTTTTATGCTGCCGGCCTGAGCTCCCGGCACATTGAATGCCTTAGTCATGGTTTGCCATTGGCCACTTTTATCCCCTGCGCCCATGATTAATACGACATTCGCCAGCATCATTTTTGCGTGGACGACGTCTAGTGGTCCACCAGCAGTGTCTGAGCTGGGATCACTCATAGCATCAGCCATTTGTTCGGCTAAGATGCTCTGGAATATAAGCGCCCGGCCGTCATCGGCGATATTGGGTGGCTGGGCAATCGGATTGCTGTCGCAGAGCGCTCCTAAGCCGTTAGTGACTGGCCAGTCACAGGCATTGCTCAGGTAACCTACATCATTGAGTTGTTTTAGAATCCGAAATGCCAAGGCCCGTTTTACATCAGGTTTCTGTTGGTCGAACAGAGTTGGAGAATTCCACAGCGCATTTATGGCGTCTGGGCTTAGAGCGTTAGGATTTCTAGTAGTTGTTGCAGTGGTTTCGGCGGTGGTCGGTGTAGCCGATGGGGTGGCCTTCGGAGTGCTGGTGCTGGTGACAACAGGCTTGGCGGTAGCTGGTGCATCTGCGTTACTGCGGGCGGTGGCAAAAAATGCCGCTCCACCAACCACTGCTAGGATTGCTGTACCAGCAGCAATAAGTCTTTTGCGATTGCTCTCTTTTTGCGGCTCTAGCTGTCGGGGGGGTAGCGTGAGCTCTGAGAACCGGACAGTCTGCTTGGGCGGCTGGGTTTCCACAGGGGCCTCGGCTCCGTTTGCTCCAGGGACTGCGGCTTTGTCAGGCGTTACGGCTGGGGTTACTCCGACGCTTGCAGTTTCCGTTCGCCCAGTTACGGGCTGGTCTTCAGCAGAAACGCCTGCTTTGATTTCTGCAGGGGCTGCGGCTTCGACAGATGTTTCCACTGTAGTAACAGGTGGCGTAACTGCGTTATGTTCGGTCGGTATCACCTCGGCGGTTTGAGCCGGTTCGTCAATACGTGACCCCGCAGGAAGCATATCAAATAATACAGCCTGTCCTTCTATGCTATCTACTGCTGAGGGGACGTCTTCCGTGACATAGGGATGGTCTGTTTCTACTGACATAGTGGTATCCGTTTCAAATGTTACCTTGCTCGTGTCTTAGTACGAGATTAAGTTCATAATAACACATAAAACATAATTTGTCATGCGTGATATATATTACACAACCTAAATTTACTATTGCGGAACGTCCAGATTTGTGTCAAAAAACCTTGTGTACGGAGAGCTCTAGCGTTATAGTGGAAGCAAATGCTCAAAAAAATAAAACTGCTGTTCCCTTTTGCTCTCCTGCTGATAAGTTTCAGCATAGCGCCAGCCACAACTTCTGCAGCGGCAGATTTATCAGTGCATGATCCCGCTGCTGATAGCAACAGCTGCAAGCAAGTTCCAGTCACGGCCAGTAACTGCGACTTGATATCGAAATACCTGAACCCATTTATTAACACACTGGCAGCGCTGGTGGGTGTGGCGGTAGTCATAGCCATCGTCATAGGGGCCATCCAGTACGGCAGTTCAGCTGGCGACCCGCAAAGGGTGGCAGCGGCCAAGGCGCGGATACGCAATGCCCTGGTGGCTCTGATAACGTTTATATTCCTCTATGCGCTGCTAAACTTCCTTATCCCTGGTGGCTTGGTATAGAATGAAACGCATGAATAGGCTCACCAACCAAGGCTCCACCCATGCTTAGCTCGCTCATGCCCTATCTTTCGCTATTTGCGGACGCCAATAGCTGCTCAAAGCCGTTTCTTGGCCTACGCACCTGGTTTTACTACTTGCCTTCCGCCGCATTTGATAACCAGTGCAGAATTACCAGTTTTGATGCTCTGGGGGCAAGCAGCGGATTTATACTGATAGCGTTGGCAATTCTAGATGACCTGATACGCGTTGCTGCTTTAGTGGCAGTAGGCTTTGTGATTTATGGCGGCATACAATACGTGACGAGCCAGGGCTCACCCGATATGACCAAAAAGGCCCAACAAACAATTATTAATGCCCTGATAGGCGTGGTGCTGGCAATATTTGCCGCCTCGATCGTGGCATTTATAGGAAATAAATTAGGAAGTTAATGGATATACTACGTACTCTTGCGGTGCTTGTCGACACGCGCCCACTCCCCAGAGTGACAACCGACAACGCCATATCGAATATACTGAATGTGGTGATGGGAACAGTGGCGGCGATTGCCCTGCTGATGATTGTGATTGGCGGCTTTCGCTACATACTAGCGCGCGGCGATCCCAATAATGTAGCCCAGGCGCGCAACACCATTATGTATGCTATTATCGGCCTGCTTGTAACCATGAGCGCCTACGCCATCGTGACATTTGTCGTAAAAGGGGCTGCTTGATGAAACGGGCCTTGCTAGTGCTTACCACCTTATTGTGTCTGGCGACTCCAGCGGTGGCCTTTGCCTACAATCCTTTGCAAACTGCTTGCCAATCAGGCACACTTACCCAGAACTCTACGGCCTGCGATAGTAATGGCAGCTCGAACCCGCTCACCGGGCCTAACGGCGTCCTAAAGCGGGTCTCACTCATTATTGCTACACTTGCGGGAATTGCTGCTGTCATTATTATTATAATTGCCGGCTTGCAGTATATAACCTCTAGCGGCGACCCCCAAAAAGCTGCTAGCGCCCGCAGCGCCATTATTGGCGCGGTAGTGGGACTACTGATAATCGCCGCCTCCGAAACCCTAATAGTGTTTATAGTAAGTAAATTGTAAGGATAACCATGAAAAAATTGCGTCTATTTGTTGCTTCATTTGCACTGCTTGTGGGTGTTGGTGGCTTTGTGCCGGTCCTGGTATCTGCCGAAACAGCTAAATCTACCGTCTGCCAGTCGCTGGGTAGTAACGCCGGCTGTACCACCGACCCTAACGGTAGTGTGAGCTTAAATAAGGTCATAAAGACAGTGGTAAACGTACTGAGCTTGGTGGTCGGCCTTGTAGCGGTCATTATGGTTATAGTTGGCGGGTTTAAAATGATAACTTCTGGTGGTGATAGCAATAAGCTCAGCAGCGGCCGCAACACGGTCCTGTACGCCATTGTAGGCTTGGTTGTAGTTGCTACGGCCCAGTTTATCGTGCAGTTTGTGCTGAACCGCCTAAAGTAAAGTACTCATGTATATTATTGCCAACGCCTGCTCTAGAATGGTATAAATAAGGTCAGTATCAATAAGAAAGGATCATAAACATAACATGTTCAAGAACATTCGAAACACAATCGTATCGCTTTTGAGCGCCGCCACCCTCATGGCTGTGCCAATGGCCGTACCAGCGCTTGTCTCAGCCGCGGTCTCTCCAAGTGGGGCAGATATACAGGGCTGTCTAGGTCAGGGTACAAACCTTGACGCTACGGGTAATGGTGGTGCTTGTGCCAACAACAACACGGACGCCGGCACAACCAACATCAACGCTATAATTAAAACAGTCATTAATGTCTTCTCTATTGTAGTCGGTGTAGTTGCCGTGATTATGATTATCATCGGTGGCTTCCGCTACATTACTAGCAACGGTGATAGCAACAACGTGTCGGCTGCTAAGAACACCATCATCTACGCCATCATTGGCCTGGTGATTGTCGCTCTGGCTCAGTTCATCGTCCAGTTTGTTCTCAATAAGATTACTAGCTAAAACAGTACAGTTAGCACAAAACCGCCGATATAAATCGGCGGTTTTTATTTGGTATGAAAGAAATGATACATAAGAATACCACCCAAGAAGGGTGGTATTCCGAAAAGCAAAGCCTATTTATATGACTTGGATTTTCTTAACGGTGTCTTGCTTGACCTTGGTAAAGCTGACAGTAAGCACGCCGTCTTTCAGAACGGCTTCGATGTCCTCTTCCTTGACCGGAACAGGCAGCGCGATACTGCGGCTAAATTCGCCCCAGTAGCATTCCTGCACGAAGTAGTTTTCAACATCGTCTTCAGTGCCGGCCGAAAGCGTGCCGTGGATGCTTAGTGTGTTATCGGCGATAGAAACGTCTAGGTCGCCTTTGTTTACACCGGCAGTGCGGGCCTTTACGACCAGCTTTTCCCGTGTTTCGTATACGTCGACAGCCAGCTGTCCCGGTAGGACTGCGTCTTCTTCGTCCCACTCATTGTTTGGTTCTGCGCTTGTCTGCTCGCCCTGGCCGTCATCGGCTGCGGGCATAGAATTGTCGTCGCCCAAAAAAGCGGCGGTTAATTCGTCTTCTTCCAATAATAAATCATCGTCGCGGTTGCGTCGTGCCATAGTTGTTACCCTCCGCCCTTCTCTTTGTATAGGGCTTACGTTGCTATTTGCGTTTTTGTGTTAAAGACAGTATAGCTTACGACAATAACAGCGTGCAAGGTTGAGTGTACTTATTTACAACGGATTAATTACAACACAAGGCTACTTGAACCTGCCATTAGCCTGTCTGCACCCCATAAGTTCTATAGTTGGACTCGATGCTCAACCAAATAAAAAAGGCTTACCTTGCAGTAAACCTATTTTATTTGGCGGAGAGGGAGGGATTCGAACCCTCGCAGAGACTTGCGCCCCTCTAACGATTTAGCAAACCGTCCCCTTCAGCCACTTGGGTACCTCTCCTTGTACATCCCCAACAAAAGCAATCTGCTTCGGTTTGAGATTTTGATGGGCTGCAAAAATTTGCTCCTTCAATTCTACCCCATTTAACAGATTGTCACTAGATAGAATTAGATATTTGGCGGAAGGGGTGGGATTCGAACCCACGGTACCATTGCTGGCACGACGGTTTTCAAGACCGTTTCCATCGACCACTCGGACACCCTTCCATAAAATGCCGAATAACAGAGGTGATTATAACAGCTGTCTGTGGGCCTGCCAAGTAGCCTGCGCCCTGGTGGGATGTATGAGCTAATGCCCAAGTATAGTACAATAACGCTTATGAAAGAGCGACGCCAGATCATCGTCAGAACAGGCCGAAACTAAATGGAAAACCTACAGCCCGGCCAAGTAATTTTACCGAACGGCCCGCAACCTTCTGGTGATGGCTCGCCCCAGCCCGTCCGACCGGCCGAGGTAACCGAGCCTACGCCTACCCCGTCGCCGTTGCCCGAGCCCAGTACGCCACCAGCAACTCAGATGACGGCCGCTCCCGCTGTACCAAAGCCGGAACCAAATTTCTACACGGGCACGGCCGCACCAGAGCTGAGCGCTCAGCAGCAGTGGGTTGAGCCGGCACCCAGCTTTGCTACGCCCGACACTGCCGAAGACGACCTGAACTGGACAGCCTCCGAATTCATGTCACACGACAAGAGCCTTCAGTGGTTTGCATTTTTGGCCGTTGCAGCCGTAGCCATTACCATTGTGGCGTATTTGATTTCCAAAGATAAAATTACGGCCGGTATCATCCTATTTGCAGCTGCTAGCTTTGGAGTTTTTGCTACCCGTAAGCCGCGCGATCAGCAATATGCGCTTAGCCACAGTGGCCTACAACTCGGTTCAAGATTCTACAGTCTACATGAGTTCAAGTCGTTTTCGATTGTTGCAGAAGGCACTGTTACCAGTATGGTGCTAATGCCACTAAAGCGTTTTATGCCACCCCTGACCTTATACGTGCCCCCAGAGATGGAAACGCAAGTGGCTGATATACTGGCTATGAATTTGCCCCTAGAGGTGCACAAGGCCGACGCGGTCGATAGCCTGCTGCGTCGCATTCACTTCTAGTCGCGCTTCAAAAAGCCGACAACTACGTTGCTAAAAAGTGTATTGCCGAGAATAATGCTGGCTCTGTGCCCGATGGTGGGGATGGTATAGCTTTCTGCCCCAGCAACGAACGTATCTGATGGCGAAACCGTGTGGTCGGCCCAGGGACGTATTGAGCGGACACGGCCTAGCCGCTGCTTGCTCAGGCTCTTTACACTTACGGGCAGCATTGCCATAGATTGCGCAAAGGCAGGATTGCGTCGGTTCGTGTAGGGATGGACGGTTTCGGCGTGCTGTAATTTTCCGCAGAGACATACAACCCGGTGGATTTCATTTTGCCGTGCGGCATACGCATTTAGGGCGGCACTCGCCCCGGCGCTCTCGCCTACCAATGAGACCGTATGGCCGTCTTTAACCAAGCCATCGATACGTAGTAGTAGACGCTGAAACTTGATAGAAAACGGTTCTTTGTCGGCCCAGTTCATGCGGTGCACCACTGGCTGCACTCCATACAGCCGCCAACCTGCAACCAAAAATCGTCTGGCTTTGACGCTGCCATCGCCGAGCCCTGGAATGTAAATAACCACATGACTCATACAAAAGCTACTTGCCGAACGGAAGAATATGAATACATTTTTCTGTGACGTCCCCAAGACACTACAAGTAAACAGATAAGGTGCATACCCTAAGCATAGTCGTTTGCTGCGCCAACTACCAGGGCTGCTTATGGTTTATATTAGGCCTGTATTTTGACGATAAGCCAATAGTCTAGTATACTGGACTATATAAATGCAGGAGTGTATATAAGATGTACGAACAGTCCGAAGTATCTATTGTGCGCCGTATACTGTGGCTAGTGCTCTGGTTGGTAGTCATAGCTGCCCTTATTTGGCTTTTCGTGTGGTTTTTCTTCCTGCGTGGGAACGACGCTGCAAAGACTGCAACGCCCAAAAAAACAAATACTTCCCAAAACCAGGCTGCTACTTCTCCCTCGACCAGCAACTCTACTCCTGGCCAATCGAGCGGGTCCAAGCCAACTGCTACGCCTAATGCGGCAGCTCCTTCTACCACCCCTGCCCCTTCTACGAACGCCGCCACTCCTTTGCCAAGCGCACCTGCACCAAGTTACCCGAGCGCAACTACTGCTCCTTCTAGTGCTACTGCTGGCCAGCTCGCCAACACCGGTGCTGGCGATGTGCTTGTGCCTGTTGCTGTAGCTGTTGCCGGTGGCACGGTGCTGTACTATGTACGCCTTCGCCGCAACCTGAACCGCTAGAATTATTTACCTTCGCTCGGGTCACCCAAGCTGTTATACTATCCCCAGAAAATGACAACGCCTAATACACCTGACTTATCGGTGGTCGTGCCGCTTTATAACGAGGCGGCTAGCTTACCCAAGCTATATGCTGAGCTTACGTCGGTGCTGATTACCCTGGGCTTGCCGTACGAAATACTGTTCGTCGATGATGGTAGTACCGACCGTTCTCTTGAGCTCATTCGGGAGTGGTCGAAGGAAGATAAAAATGTGCGCAGTTTGCAGCTTAGCCGCAATTTTGGCAAAGAAATCGCCACCACGGCTGGTATCCACCAGGCTCGCGGCCGGGCCATTATAATGCTCGACGCCGACGGCCAACACCCAGTCGAACGTATTCCCGAATTTATCGCTCGCTGGCAGGCTGGGGCAAAAGTAGTGATAGGCAAGCGCACTTCGCGCCAAGCCAGTGCGGCCAAGCTGGCCAGTGCGCGGCTATACTACGCCCTGTTCCGCAAAGTCACCGGCCTGTCGCTGGACCCCGATACAAGTGACTTCCGGCTCATCGACCAAGTAGTACAGGCGGAGTTTAACAAGCTAACAGAGCACAATCGTATAACAAGAGGACTCATAGACTGGTTGGGCTATAGGCGCGCCTATGTGCCGTATGCCGAAAAGCCCCGCGAGCATGGTACGGCCACGTATTCACTGCGCAAGCTCATCAAACTCTCTATTGATAGCACTATCTCGCTCAGCCTTTCCCCGCTCTATATTACGGCCTACATTGGGGCGGTGGTGTTGCCTCTGGCTACACTGCTCGGTCTAGGCATGGTCGGCAACTGGCTTTTGGGCGATCCTTTGAGCCTGCGTGCCACCGGCGGCGCCTATCTAATAGTATTGGTGCTGTTTCTGGTCGGTATCTTGCTGGTTTCGCAGGGGATTATTGGGCTATACCTGTCACACATACATGCCGAGACTCAAAATAGGCCACTGTACATTCTCGCAGACCCACCTAGCTCAGATAAGTCGGAGGAGCGCTAGCATGGAACGCTTAAAGCAACTCCTGAAGCGCCCCGGAATGCGCTACCTTATAATTGGCGGTAGCATCTACGTGTTCGAACTGGTTGTGATAGTGGTTGCGCAGCGCCTGGGGGCCAGTGCCCCGTGGGCGGTCGCCATCAGTTTCTGTCTGGGAACGTTGATTTCATTTTTCCTGCAAAAGCTTATTACCTTTGGCGACAAACGTATGCACCACAAGGTGCTTTTGCCCCAAATACTGGCTACCGCTCTGCTAATCGCCTGGAACTTAGGCTTTTCGGTGCTGCTAGCCAAACTACTTCAAGACGTCTGGCCAGCGGTAGTTATCCGCACCGTGGCCCTGGTCGTCACAACCATCTGGAACTTTTATTTGTACAAAACTCGAATATTTAAGAACACGTCCGAGCCAATCGGTTAAGCTATTACTATGCCCGAATCCCCCGCCCCCCTCGTAGCGTATGGCAAAAAAACCTGGAAATGGTGGTTACGGCTTATCGCCCGTGCCGCCCACAGCCCTCGGTTTTGCCGCCTGTATGCGTTTGCTGCCGTCGCTGTACTGCTGGGCACAACGCTTCTCTGGTCGGCACTCGGAGCCCACTTGCAAGCGCAAAATGCCGACCAACTCTCCGACCCCTACATGTTCGAGTCGGCTGCGACGTTTCATGGGGCCTCGTTCCCGGGCTCGCATAGCTTTTTGCTGAAATGGCCGATTTTTTGGCTACTGAGCGTCGTCGGCATCACGCGCTCAAGCTTGCTCGTCGCCACGGTGACTGTTAGCTTGCTCACGGTCGCAATTTTTGTATTCATTTTGTACAAAATAGACAAACGACCCCTGGTGTTTGGTACCATCTGTCTGGCCCTGGCTCTGGTGTTGTTGCTGGTGCCAACCCAGGCCTATGCTGGCGGCTTACTCCCGGTTAATATGGCCATGCTCACGACGCGTAATCTCGAATATGCGCTATATATGGTAGCTTTGCTGTTGTTTGCGCGAGCCCGCAGCCTGCGAAAAGTCAGTTTTTATGGTGGCGTCGGCTTGCTGGCACTACTGATTGCCAGTGACAAACTGTTCCTAAGCTTAAGTGTTGTTGGCTCCCTTTTGGCTCTGCTCGTCTATGCCCTGCGTGGTAACTGGCGGCTCACCACCTTTGCGGTGCGATGGCTTGTCGGCAGCGTGCTGGCTACCGCGCTGGCAGCAGCCCTGCTGTACGGCATCGGCGCGCTCCACCTGACACACCTTACGAACAGTGCCGCGGCTACCCCATACGCGATTGCCGGTGATGCCAAAAACCTAGTGCTCGGCATAGCCTACTCAATACTGGGCTTGCTGACGAACTTGGGAGCAAACCCGGCGTACGATAACCGGGTGCTGAGCCAGTACCCCGGAGAAGCTGTCAGCCGGCTGTGGAGCTTAACTGGCGCCGTCTACCTGGTGACCTTTTGCATGGTGCTGTATGCGCTACTCATGCTCTGGCGCTTTGTCTGGCCGACAGTGCGCGACGCCAAAAGCCGGACCAAGCTAAAAAAAGCCAACTTATTTGGGCTAAGTATGGTTTGGTCTACTGCTGCCGCTGTGGCGGTGTTTGTCGGTACGGAACATTACTACGCGGTTGACGCCCGCTATCTTACGATTGGCTTGTTCGCACTCGTCGTAGTGGTGAGCCTGGAGCTGCGGCGGCACACCTGGGAGTGGCCCGAAGACTTACTACTGATTGCTAGTACGTTAGTGTTTGCCATTGGTCTGGCATCGGTTGCGGCGGTGCATACCTACCGTGGCCAGAATGCTGCCTTGGCTAATATACACGGCCGCAATAAGCTCGTGGCCGAGGCCCTCAGACACCACAAAGTTGATGTCTTAGTGGGCGATTATTGGCGCGTATTGCCCATAAAGCTCGCTTCTCATGGCAGGCAAAACGTGCTACCACTGACTGGCTGCACGCAACCCGCCACAACGCTTACGAGTAGCGAGTGGCAGCCAGATTTAGCCAAACACAGTTTTGCCTACTTGGCCACGTTCGATTCCAGCCTTACCAATTTCCCGCATTGTTCTTTAGAGCAAATCATCACTGTCTATGGCCAACCAAATGCCACCCAGCTGATTGCCGGCACGGTCGCAAAACCTCAGGGAATGTTGCTTTTTTACGACCGAGGTAGCCACCCGACTCCTTATGTCTCGCAGCGAAATGCCGAGCCAAAAGCATTTGCAACATCGCTCGAAGACTTGCCGAGCACCGCGTGCCCTCGCCCGACCATTATGAACGTGGTGGCGCACCAAGATGATGATGTGCTGTTTCTCAGCCCCGACCTGCTGCACGACATTGCTATGGGCCGCTGTGTGCGCACGGTGTATCTGACAGCTGGCGACAGCGGCTCAGGACGGTTCTACTGGATAGGCCGCCAGCTGGGCGCGGAGGCTGCCTACAATACCATGCTCGGTACGAAAGCCATTTGGTTGCAGCAAAATGTCAGATTAGCCGACAAAGAATACCTAACGGTGGCCAGCCCCCAGGGCTATCCCAACATTTCGCTCATTTTCTTTAACTTGCCCGATGGCGGCATCCATGGCGATGGGTTTGGCTCGTCGCACCACCAAAGCCTGGCTAAGCTGAACGAAGATAAACTGTCCGTGCTCACGACAGTCGATGGCCAATCAACTTTTAGCCGTCCAGGGCTGGTTAGCGCGCTTAGCATGATCATGGCTAAGTACCAACCGGCCGAAATCCATACCCAGGCAAACATACCCAGCGCCGTCTACCCGGACCACAGCGATCATATTACCACTGGTTTGCTGGCTTCCGAGGCGGCCGAGACGTACGACAGTCAGCGGTTTGGCAACGGCGTACGCACCCCCATCGTGCGTTACATTGGCTATCCGATTCATGGCTACGAGCCGAACGTTTTGGGGGAGGATTTGGCGCAAAAAGAAGCAGCCTTCTTTGCGTACAGTAATTACGATAACGGCGTCTGCCATTCTATCGAGCAGTGCCGAAACACCGCAACCTATGGAGCGTATATTACGCGGCAGTACACCGATAGCACTCTGAGTCGCTAACTACTGTTCGTTTAGGCTCAGGTTGTCGTTCGAAAATACTTCTTCGATGGCGACGATCCGCCTAGTTTTGTGCGTCATGAAAATCCTCCTATGACAAGCGTATCGTACCAATATTTATCCCAACCTGTCTGTAAGGTATCATGCAGCCCGCGCCTAAAATACGAAAGCTTCAGCCGGATATTGTTCAGCACTAGCTTTAGCTTCAGCCGCGACGCGTTGCTTAAACGCCATAACCATTCCTTCTTGGGCGGTGCTAAGCTTGTAACCTTGACGGGCCAAAGCGGCGGCTTTCCTAGCAAACAAGTCTGGGGCGGTGGCCGCCAGTCTGTCGCCGTACGCCTTGACCATGACTTTGGCTGCGGCTGCGGCTGCAGTGTTACCATTGAACGTAACACCGAGCCACAGAGGATTCAATTCTGCGAGCGTAGCTGGACTCACGCCACTTACGATATCGTCTGGGGTTACTCCGGCCGCCTCATACGCTGCGCTATTTTCTATAAACGATTGCAGTAAATCAGATACCTGACCCCCCTCCTCGTTAACCGATTGAAAACCGGCCGCAAGCGCCTCATGTGGGTCAAGCCCCGTTTCGATAAGCCTATTCATATACCTGCCGACTGCAGACGGGTCTATGTTCGCCAGGTTAAGCTCCAAACGCCTCTCGAACGTGCTATTGCCTACCCGCTCCTCAGTGAAGTCAACTTCTCGTGCACTGACCGGCGCATATACCGTTATCCCCCCGGTCTCATTGAGTTGCAAGCCCGGCAGAGGTATATAGCCTATGGCATGTTCATAACCTACTGCTACGGTAGTCCGCTCGGACAGCAAATCGGCCTTGTCGGGGTGAGCAGCCAAAATGCCCTGGATAGTAGGAAGCGAGTCAGTATAGATATGAACCTCAGATAAAGGATATGAATAAGCGCCGGCCGATTCAACTCGGCCACTTGCCGCAAAAGAGAGATTATTCATACCTCCCTGCGCAATCCAGGTTTGACGCATACCTTGCTCCAGGCGCTGTTGGGTAGTGCCAAGGGCAGCGCGAAACGCTTCCGGCGCGCTCTCGACATCGTTTATGACCACCTCACCCATCTCGTACTGCATGGAGTGTATATCTGGATATGGTTTATCGGCGGAATATCGCTGTATTGAATCACCAGTGTAGTTAGACTCAAGCTGCATGAATGGGGTGTTCGCAACTACGGAATCTATGGGTATGCCAATAACCGTCGGATGGTTTGAGTGCGAATATTCGTAGGCGCCCGTCCCTGGTCTAGTGCTATGCAGGAACCCACCATTTAGCTGTGTTTTAGGCTTAGCGCCGTGCCAAACCTGTGAGCGAGTGGCCAAAGCTCCTTGGGCGACGATGCCCAAAAGATTTTCGTTTGGGACGGCATGCATGAGTTCGGTACCAGAAGCGAAGGTGTTTCCGGCTAAGTTGACGACGCCACGCGCCAGTCGGTCTTCGCTGCGTATCGTCGCCCCGCTGACTGCCAAAACAAGGCCGTCTATCTCGGCGTACTTCATAAGATCGGTCTGGTCGATGTAGAGGTCTGCAATCGTACCAGCTGGGCTTTCACCTTCCGCACCAGGTACTGCCACGGATAATTTATCCAGCTCAATGCCGAGCAAGTTGCCCATCTTCCTTCCTAGGACGTTGTTATCAAAGAGAAGTTCGTGGCACTGCGCCTGATCTAGGGACTGACCGGCTTCTTTTGCCTGCCGTAGTGTCTGAATGGCTGCTTCGAGTCCTGCGCTCCTCGCGCCTATGGCCTGGGTAACTTGTTCCTGGCTATGCCCTTCGAGGCTGATGTCCATGATGGGTCGTTTTGCTAGGCCGGTTGTGGTATCTATAATCTCCTGGCCTTTTCTAACCTCAACAGATTGCCTGAACCGTTCGGAGATGTCGCGTTGTAGAGTCTGTACCTCAATATTTCCGAACGTTTGCTCTTGCCACAGGGATAACCCACTACGGCCTTCGCGCGTTCCAGCGCTAGCCATGTTTTTCTCGTCCTCATCTAGTGCGTCTTCGCGGTAGGTGGCTATAAGGTGCATCGAATCCGGGATGAGTCGCTTGTCTCGAAGCGCTTGCAAAAGGGCAGCATCAGTATCGTAACGCGCCAGTCCATGGTTCTTGTTTGCCGGCGCATCAATTCCCGCTCCGGCGAGTGCCCCACCACCCAGTGCTTCCGTCTCCATGGGTAGCAACGCTGAGCTCTCGGCTGGCCATAGCCCTGAACTCTCTGCCGCCATGGCAGGGTCAAAACTATGTGCGGGGGAAAGGGTTTGTTCAGACATATTTGTTTTATTTTAAGAAGATTGAATACAATATAAACATTAGCATAATTTATTTAAACAGTCAATATATATTCACATTTATATTTCATTTAGCAAGTGTTTATCCAATACCTGCCCCTAGCTAGTCTGATACGTACTGCAAACTCTGCCGAGGCAAGTCCGGCACGTGCTGCTATGCCGATGGCGAAGTAGTGGTTTTCAAAAGTCTTTTTGGTGAGGCATGGGATGGGAACGGCTAGGCAGATGATTACTGATACGACATTGATGATGACAGGGGTAAAGTGTGAGGTTAGGCTACGCGCCGCCACAGCCGCTAGCACAATAGAGACTGTGCAGAAGGCTGCCGCCGTAGAACTAGATCTTCAAGGTTTAGCCTTGCCTCAACTGAGGGTTTGCTACGCCTGCCAGGTTAGCTTAGTTGCGGAGCAACAAGACGAGCGTCACCAAAATGGCCATGCTCACTATTACGATTACCAGTTCGAGGACGGTAAACCCACTCTGTTCTTTAGCAAATTTTTGCATCTTTGATATCCACTATTACTAAGGTTATGATACCACCAATTATGTGCGCGGGCCCCGAGAATTTATTTGCTATACTTAAACATTAGAGGAATATGACTAAAAAAATGAGTGCAAAATTCTGATGGCTGTGAGCCAGTTCACACAGCTGAGTAAGTACTTTGGCTCGCCTGGCGTCAAGCTATGGTCGTTTGCCCTGCTCCTGCTGAGCCTAGCCGTGCCGGTAACTGCCAGTGCCATCACAACTATTTCACAAGGCTATGTGAGCGACGGCCAGCTGTCGATTGGTTCGATTGTCAGCTTGCAAAAAAATACTTCCGACTCAGTCGCCTCGGCGACGAGCACCAATGTAAACAGTATCTTGGGGGTTATCATCAATTCGGACGGTTCCCTGCTGTCGCTTTCCAATGGTGAAGCCAACCAGGTTCAGGTGGCCACTGGCGGGGTGGTGCAGGTGCTGGTGTCGAACATTAACGGTAGTATCTACCAGGGTGATCAGATCACCGCTTCCCCGATTAATGGGGTCGGCATGAAAGCCACCGGTAATGTAAAAGTGGTAGGGATTGCGCAGGGGGATTTGTCGGATGGCACCAAACAGTCCTATACCGACAAATCTGGTAAGGGCCACGATGTCATGCTGGGGCAAGTGCCGGTGCTCGTGAATGTCTCTTACTTTTTTAAACAACCAGACAAGACGGTGATCCCTTACGCCGTCCAAAACATCGCCAACGCGCTGGCTGGTAAGTCGGTCAGTTCTCTGCCGATCCTCATCAGCGGCGCCATTTTTATCATAACGCTCATAGTAGTGGTCAGCATCGTTTACGCCATGATCCACAGCAGTATTATTTCCGTGGGACGCAACCCGATGTCGCAGTCGGCAATTTACCGCGACCTGATTCAGCTGTCGGCGCTCGTTTTGGCAATCTTGGGCGTCGCCTTTATGTCGATTTACCTTATTCTGAGGCACTTCTAGATGACGTCGGCTACATTTTTACAGGCCTTTCT
This sequence comes from Saccharimonadales bacterium (SeqCode), assembly GCA_038207115.1. Lineage (GTDB taxonomy): Bacteria > Patescibacteriota > Saccharimonadia > Saccharimonadales > UBA4665 > JAJZCD01. The sequence continues at coordinate 61,424 of JBBRAC010000003.1, read as the reverse complement.
GCTCGTTAATGTATTTATTATTGGGGCACTGAGTGCGGTTGCCGTCCGGCATGCCTATGCCCACTTCCGCCCGCCTGCCCCAGAACCAGAAAAGCAGCACGTTACGAAACAAAGCGTCCATTTGCCCCCCGAAGTCAGAGAACGTTTGCTCGAAGCTGCCCAGGCCAACTTTCAGAAAGTGCTGGACCGTTCTGCTGATGAGCTACAGCACGATTTAGGGGCTACCACGACACTACTGAACAATCACCTCGAAAAACTAGGGACCGAAATAGTCGGCAGTGAGATGGATCGCTACCAGACCGAGCTCGACCAGTTGCGCCAACAGGCCGAAACAAGTATGACTGGTGCTAGCGCAGAGATTATAGAACACCAGACTGAGCTAAAAGCCAAGCTTGCCGAGGAGATAGCAGCTGAAAAAGCACGGCTGGTTCAACAAATAGACAGCAGGCTCGCCGATGCGGTTGCTTCCTTCCTAATTGAGACATTGCAGCACAATGTCGACCTGGGTGCCCAAAGTACCTATTTGACAGCGATGCTCGAAGAACACAAAGCTGACTTTGTGCGGGGGGTAGCAGATGAAGCTAGTGCTACCCGATAGCGTGTCTTCCCTACAGGATATTAGGGTAATCGTCGTAGAAGTACGCGGCTATGCCCGCTGGTACTCGCACGACGCCCTAAAAAAACGTTTCGATACCAAGCACACGTCTGAGCCACCTGTTATATCTTCCGCTACGACTGCGCTCATGCAGGAGTGGCATGCCGGAAAACCGGTTGGCCAAGCAAGTTTGGATAAACTGATTGCAGTTTTGGAAGACTTTGAGACGACGGCGCCCTCCGTGGCCATCACCTTGGCCGCCCCGCCAAATAGTGGTCTCAAAAAAACGCTGGTTAGTTGGTGCCGAGCAAACATCGCCCCCACGGTGCTGGTATCTTTTGAGTTCAATACCACTTTGCTCGGAGGCATGGTGGTGCGCTCTGGCAGCCATATTTATGATTGGTCGTTCCGACGTCAGATTTTAGAGGCTCGCGAACATTTCCCAGAGGTGCTACGCAATGTTTGATAACCAAACCTTCCAGCGGTTGGTAGAAGCCGATCACCTCACCGGCGAGGTGGTTGCTGCCAATAGCTTTATCGTAGAAGTCAAAGGGCTGGAAGGCGTGCGCTTGGGCTCCCAGGTGTTGTTCGAAGACGGTCAGCGTGGCGTCGTTCGTGAAGCGTATGGCGATCGGGTTATCCTGTTTAACATTGACTCCGAAAAAATCGGGATAGGTGTGCTGGCCGTGGTCGAAAACGATATTTTAAGCGTGCCTGTTGGCAAGGGCCTGGTTGGCCGCGTTGTGTCACCTATGGGCAAGCCGCTTGATGGCAAGGGAGCCGTCAGAACGACGGCGACTTCCAGTATTTACAACGCTGCTCCCGGTATTATGGCCCGCAGCATGCTGAACGAACAGCTGGCTACGGGGGTGACGGCAGTTGATATGTTTTTCCCGGTGGTGCTGGGCCAGCGGATTGCTATTTTAGGTGACAGTAAAGCCGGTAAAACCACCTTTTTAAGCCAATTAAGCGCCAACCAGGAAGGTACTGACCACATTGTGGTGTATGTCTTGGTTGGTAAACGCAAGGTCGATATTGAACGGCTGCTGGCCGAACTCGAAAGTTCGGGGGCCATAAAACACACCATCGTGGTACTGGCAGATATTTTTGACTCCTTGACGCTGTCGTACCTAGCGCCTTATGCGGCCTGCGCCATGGCCGAATATCTCTGGAACAGCGGAGAAGACGTGGTGGTGATCTACGACGACCTTAGCAGCCATGCCGAAGCCTACCGGCAGCTTTCACTGCTCCAGGAGGTTGACCCCGGGCGTGATTCGTACCCGGGTGATATGTTTTATGCCCACTCCAGCCTGCTTGAGCGTGCCGGCAAGCTGCTGAGTAATGGCAAAACGCTGACTGCCCTACCGGTAGTCATCACGCCAAACGATGACGTAACCGGCTACCTCTCTACTAGTATTATGTCGATTACCGATGGCCAGATTATTTTTGACCTCGGGCTTTTCCGCAAGGGCATACGACCGTCGGTAAACGCCGGTCTGTCGGTTTCGCGGGTTGGTGGCCAGGCCCAAACCGTTCGCCAAAAACGGCTTTCGGGCAGCCTCTTCAAGAAAATTGCCAAATACCACCAGGCCGAGGAATTTTCGCACTTCGGTTCCAGCCTATCCAAAGAAGCGACCATTGATCTCTCGATGGGCCAGCAACTATACGGCGCCCTCCAGCAGCCGCCCAAAGAACTGCACACCCTTAGCGCGCAGCAGCTTATACTGGAAACTATTTTGCTGGGTGGCGGTACGGCAGAAATCGACATTGCCGGACTCAAAGAATCGGCCAAGAAACTTGAGGGTGACATAAAGGATGAAAAAGACTTTGACCGGATTGAGGCTGAGCTGCTAAAAAAGCATGTCGTGCAGTCCAAGCCGGTGGCAGCTGTGGGTGCGGTTGTTAACGCTGAGCCGCCGCCGGCTAAATCTAAGGAGGAAGCTCGTGCGGCGCGCTAGTACTATTGAAAAAGAAAGCATCCAGATTACCACGGTCGAAGATTTGACCGGTGTTTTTGAAAGTATCGCCAGTACTCAGGTCGCAAAGGTTAAAAACAAAGTAGAACTTTCCAAAGAATTCTTCCGGTTGTTGTGGAAGCACTATAGTGCGATTAGGATTGACCCAAGCACCCGCCTCACCAACCGTGATCGTGGGCAGCAAGACAGGAAGGCCTTCGTACTTATATCCGGTGAAGCCGGCCTCAGTGGCGACATTGACCTACGACTGATTGAGTCTATGCTCCAGGAATACAATCAAACTGACACCGACATCATCGTGCTCGGTACGCACGGTGCCACCCAGCTTACACAGCGCGGCATACCCTTTATGCACCATTTCCAGGTGCCCGAAACTGATCGCTACATAGATGTGGCACCAGTCATTGAGGCCGTTCTGCCCTATTCCAAGGTGGTCATTTATTACGAAGAGTACACCTCACTCGGTGTGCAAGACATCAAAACCATTGACTTAATGTCCAGCGTGCGAGCTATGAGCGAAGAAGCTGATGAAGATGACACGATGGCCGAGCAGACGATATTCGAACCGTCGCTCGACGAAATAGCCGACCAAATGGAGGAGACCATGATGACCCTGGCCTTGAGCCAGACTATTCTCGAATCGGGCTTAGCCCAGGCCGCCAGCCGCTTCAACGCGATGGCAGTCGCAAAAAAACGGGCCACCGAGCTGTTGGCGGACTACCGGCTGGAATTTCACCGGGCAAAACGGAGCGAAAGCGACCGTCGCCAGCGAGAAGTCATGGTTAGCCTGAAGAAAAAGAAGCGCGCCAAGGGGGTTCGATGAAGTCGGCGCTATATAATCCACAAGAAAACGTAGGGTGTATCCAGTCGCTGCGCGGTTTGATGGTAGAGGTCCAGTTAGTGAACGCGCGGCCCGAAGAAAAGGAACTCCTGATAGTCGAGGGTTATCCAGAAGTTTTCCTGGAAGTGAGTTTTTTTAAGGCCAGTACAGCGGTTTGCATTAACCTGACCAACAGTCAGGTGTTGCGCTGTGGGCAGAACGTGTCCCGCAGCCACACCAAAGTGACCGTGCCCGTCGGCCCGGTCACCATGGGACGGGTGTTTAATGCCTTGGGCGAGCCGCTCGACAACGGCCCGGGGATTACTGAAAACAGACGCGTTATCAGCGAACCCACCGGCATCAAAAGCTACAAAAGTAGCCAAAAGCTGGAACTGCTCGAAACCGGTCTAAAAGTTATCGACTTCCTGACGCCGTTCGTGAAGGGCCGCAAGATTGGGATTGTCGGCGGTGCCGGTGTCGGCAAGACGGTGCTCACCATGGAGATGATTCACAATGTGACCCGCAACGAAAAAAGCCTGTCTATCTACTGCGGTGTCGGCGAGCGGATTCGCGAAGGTAACGAACTATATGAGACCTTAAAAGATACCAACGTGCTCAAAAACACGGTCATGTTCTTCGGCCAAATGGATGCCACCCCGGCCATTCGTTCTATGGTGGCCCCGGCCGCAGCCACGGCAGCTGAGTATTTCCGCGACGAAGAAAGCCGTGACATACTTTTCTTTGTCGACAACATCTATCGCCATATCCAGGCCCTCACTGAACTTTCGACCAACCTGGGGCTGATCCCTTCAGAAGGTGGCTATTCACCCACCATATTTGCGGAACTGCGGCGGCTGGAAGATCGTTTAAGTTCGACCGAAAAAGGCACTATTACTTCCGTGCAGGCCGTGTACATCCCAGCCGATGACTTGTCTGACCCGGCCGTACAGGCGATTCAGCAGCAGCTCGACTCGGTGCTGGTGCTGTCGCGGGCGATTGCCGAAACCGGCATCCGTCCGGCGGTTGATTTGCTGAAGACCACCTCATCGCTCCTGACGCCACAGATTGTCGGCGAGCGCCACTACTTGCTGGCCGGTCGCGTACAGGCGATTATGCAAAAGTATGATTCGCTTAAGAATATCATCGCCATTGTGGGCGAAAATGAATTGTCGCCGGCTGACCGTGCCGACTACCAAAGTGCCCAAAAGCTGATTGAGTTCTTTTCGCAAGATTTTGCCGTTGCCGAACACTTGACCGGTAAACCGGGCCAATATTTTACGCTGGAGCAGACACTTTCGGGCATTGAGGCTATTTTGCAGACTAAGCCAGAGGCTAAAACAGCAGCCGTCGCCCCTCAGCCTGCAAAAGAGGCGCCAGCAGGCTCATAACCATGCATATAGCAGACGTACCAGCCGAGCTAAACGTCACCGCCCGTTCGCCGTTTCACATATACTACGAGGGAGTCGCCCAAGGCGTAACTGCCACCAATAAAGTTGGCGAGTTCGACATTCTTCCGGGGCACGCCGATTTTTTCTCCATCCTAACTCCGGGAGAGGTGGTCATTGAAACGGCCGCCGATCCTATAGTTTTCGAAATGACCGACGGCATTATTACTGTCCGCGACAACGAAGTCATGCTATTTGTAAACATCTAGCGCAGGATACTACCGACTACTGCATCACAATATAATCAAAAGCGGCGTACGCACCTGGTGCAGGCGACGAGCCGTTAACGCCGATGCTGAACCCGCTTGAGCTACGATTGACGTAGACACTTCCCCCGCCGCCGCCACCACCAACCATAGTGATAACGACGTGCGGTATAGTGCCGTAGGGTGTTCGAAAGGCTATATTTGCGATTAGGCCACTACTCGCTGCGCCAGCGCCAAAGCTAACGGCCACAGTCCCTGAGGTGTCGTTACCGCTGATTGAAGTAGTACCGTTGCTGCCAAGTGCCGGTCCGCCGGGGGTAGCGCTGGGGGCTGGACCACGGGTAATGATGTGCCCGCCCACCGTCAGGGTGGTGTCCGATACAAAACTGCCGACATGAAGCGTATTCACCGATAACGCGCCACCCACTGCCAGGTTGCCTGATATATTGACGTTATTGTCCACGGTGAACAGTTGGCTGACGGTGACTGCTCCCTGTAGCCGGGTGAGGCCGGTTACGAGTAAATCCTTACGCAAGTTGAGACTGGTGATGGTAGCGTCGCCATTTACTTCTAGGCTGGCCAGTGAAGTTTTGCCAGCCTGCAGCTGCGCCAAACTGGCGTCTTGGGCGGTGACTTTGCTGTTAAGCTTTAGCTCGCCGGCAATGCTCACCTCGCCATTCACTTTTACAGTGCCATTAAAGCGAGCGTTGGGGCCTACCACCAGTTCCATCCCTGAGCTACCGACAGTGTTCCGGCTAACCCCGAGTTTATCCAAGACTGCCGGGCTAAGGGTTACCGACTCTTGGCTGGTCTGGGACGTAGTCTTGGTCTGACGTTTGATTACAAAGGTGATGATGCCGGCGTTCACTGCCAGTACGGCAATGATGACGGCTAAGCCTATGAAGGTAGCTTTGTGGCTTGGACGATATGTCGCACGCCGTGGCCGTTTGCTGGCCCGGGTGGCGGGATTACCAGCCGCCGTTTCAGTGGTTGGCGCGTCCACCACTTCTGCCTGTGGTTTAAGTACCTCAGGAGCTGGCGGTTCGGCTGTTTGTTCTTTGGACTCACTGGATGGTGTATTAGCCATCGTTCCACACCTCAATTCTTACGGGTCATTATACCGCTTAAGCTAGGAGGCAGGCAACTATTCGATGCACTCATGGTAGGCCTCCGCTTGGTAGCGAAGCGCACCCTGGTGCCGCCGGTGGGCGTTGTAGCCGGGGAGAGATAGGCATTGAGTTATACCCGCCGAGCCACAACCAAGAGCTGGCGATTTGCAAATTTACCCGGTTTCATTAACAATTGATGCTATGTCAAAGCAGGTAGTAAGGTGGGTAGAATCGGGCGTCTTAGCTATATATGCCATTGGTGTCTTCGCTGGCGGCGCGTATGCTGACACGCTGCAGTCTCCAAATTATAAATTCGACGAAAGCAGCATTGGTGCTGGCGGCTTGGGGCAGTCCAGCTCAGCAAACTACCAGGCGCGCGATGCGCTTGGAGACACGGCTGTCGGTAACTCAGCTTCCACGAACTACCAAATCGATGCCGGCTCTAAAACTACCAACGACCCTGCCCTCTCATTTGCCATTATCAGTGCTAGCGCTAATTTTGGAAGCTTTAGTGCCACCACTGCATCGGTCGCTACCACCACCTTCGCGGTTTCCAACTACACCAGCTATGGGTATGTTGTACAGCTGCTTGGAAACCCTCCGAGCAATGGCAGCCACACAATCGCCGCCATGGCGTCTACCGGTGGATCTGTCCCTGGCACGGAGCAGTTTGGTGTTAATCTGGTGGCGAATACCCTGCCGTCTGCAATTGGTGCAAATCCCAGCTATGGCCTATTCGGTGTCGGATCGGCTAGCGCTAACTACGGTACGGCAAACGCCTACCGATATGTCAGCGGCGAAACAATCGTCTCAGCACCAAAGAGCTCCGGCATGGCCACGTACACTATTAGTTACATGGTTAATGTCGGTGGCCTGACCCCTGGTGGGCAATACTCAGGCGGCCAGGTAGCTATATGCACGGGTACGTACTAACCATTCCTCTGTAGCTTCTCCATATAACGTTATCCACAAGTATTGTTGACCTCCCATAATGCTTGTGCTACACTCCGCATATAGCAACGTAAAAACAAACAAAAAAGTTGAAAACAAAAAATGAAACAACAAAAAGCTCTCCTAAGACTGTTTAGTGCATCGGTACTAATGGTAGGCTTGGTGATGCAGGCCGTTGGACCGAGCCTGGCATCGGCCGCCCAAATAACAACCCGCAGCCTGACCCTTCAGGCCGGCATAACCGATGCTGGGGCCAAAGCCGGCGGTGTTGTGAATCATCTGTTGGCGTTTACTGTTCCCTCTGTCGGTGCCACCAACGTTGGATCGATAAAGTTCCAATACTGTATGCTCGCTAGTGGTGTCTGTACCCTACCGGCCGGGCTTGTTACTACCGCCGCCACCATGGGCAGCCAGGCTGGAGCAACCGGCTTCACTCTGGACGCTACCACCAATGGCGCACCGTTCATCACTCGTGTGTCGGCCAGTGTTGCGGCAGGTGCCGCGTTGAGTTACCAGCTCCAAGCTGTTACCAACCCCACCACAGTTAACCAGACCTTCTTTGTTCGTATCTCTACCTATGCTTCCATCGATGCCAGTGGGGCTCCCACTGACACCGGAACGGTGACTGCCAGTACCGTTGAACAGATTGTCCTAGACGGTACTATGCCCGAATCACTCGTCTTTTGTACTGGTGCCACTATTGGTACTACCGTAGGCGTGCCTGATTGTCTGAAGGCTACCTCTGGTGTCATACATTTCAACCAGCTTTTCTCCCCTACCGACACCGCTACCTCCACTTCACAAATGGCAGCTTCCACCAATGCTGGTGTGGGGTATGTCATTTCCGTCAATGGTCCAACGCTGACTTCAGGTTCAAACACCATCGCACCTATTGCTGTGATGGGGCCCGGTGTACGCGGCATCAGCCAGTTTGGCATCAACCTCAAGGCTAACACCGTCACCACGGCCACCCCTGCAGTTGGCACTGAAGTCGCCCCTACAACCAACCCCACGAACTTCAAAGGACAGGCTGCCCCCGGCTACGATACCGTTGACTCCTTCAAGTTCATTACCAACGACACCGTTGCCAATAGCCAGAATGCAGGCGTCGACGCTCAGATATTCACAGCTTCCTACATGGTGAACGTCCCTGGTAGCCAGCCGGCTGGGACATACGTTACGACCCTGACTTACATCTGTACTCCTACCTACTAGTAAGCTGGGTATACCATAAGCAACAATCTCATTGACGGCCGCTTAACGCTCATGCTACTATTCCCACATGATTGTGATGAGGGGCAGGGGTTTACCACTATTCGTTTCAGGCTTGGGCATTATGGCAATGATTGTCAGCCCCCTGTTCCTAGGTCGTACCGTCTCTGCTGCTCAAATCACTACTCGTAGTTTGACCCTACAAGCCGGCGTTGCCGACGGCGGCTCAAAACCGGGCGGCGTTGTAAAGCACCAATTTACGTTTAGTGCGGCCACCACCGGCAACGTCGGATCGATTCAGTTTATGTACTGTACGACCGCGTCAGGCGCCTGTGCCATCCCGACCGGCTTAGTTACCACTGCCGCAACCGTAACAAATCAGGTCGGAGCCGTTGGCTTCACGATGAATAACACTACTGCCGGTATCCCCTACCTTACCCGCGCGTCGGCTAGTATCCCAACCGGCACGGCTCTAACCTACCAGCTGTCAACCATCACCAACCCGACCACCACGAACCAAGCTTTTTACGTTCGTATCTCAACGTTTGCGTCTATCGATACTAGCGGTGGCGCTGTTGATACCGGCACGGTGACGGCCAGCACTGCGCAGCAAATTGTGCTGACGGGTACTATGCCCGAATCGCTGATTTTCTGTACCGGCGCTACGGTCTCCCTGAGTGGGTCAATACCGAACTGTGCGACTGCTACTAGTGGTGTTATAAACTTCAACCAGCTCTTCTCCCCTTCTGACACCGCCACCGCCAGCTCCCAGATGGCCGCCTCTACTAACGCGGTCAACGGCTATAGCATAGCGGTTTTTGGTACCACCCTGACTTCCGGGTCCAATACCATCCTGGCCATGTCACCTAAAGCCGCCGGCACGCGTGGTACGGGGCAGTTCGGCCTTAACCTCAAGCTAAACACCGTAGCCACTTCGACCGTTCCAATAGGTGCCGAAATAACAGCGCTGCCCAACGGTACAAACCTCAAAGGTGAGTCGACCGCAAATTACAGCACTGTCGATCAGTTCAAGTTCACCAGCGGAGAAAATATTGCTGACAGTGCCAGCGGCGGTGCCGGCCCCAGCGATGGCCAGGTCTTTACGGCATCCTACATCGTAAACGTAACCGGTAGCCAGCCCGCTGGTACCTACACGACCACGTTAACTTACATTTGTACATCGGTTTTCTAACCTATGAAGAGGTCAGCTTCACTTAGTCTCCTTGGGTTGAGTTTGCTCGCCGGCATTTTGGTTGCCCATGCCCCAGCCGCTCTGGCAGCCCCAGCCGCCACGGCTGCCCCCGGCACAGGCCAGGCACTAGAGATCTCCCCACCCGTCCTTATCCTTAAGGGGAACCCCGGCGAGACGATAAAGGCCCAAATTAGCCTCCGTGACATTTCTAGCGGTAACTTACTCGTCAGTGGCCAGGTGAATGATTTTCTGGCAGCTGGTGAAGACGGTACGCCTAAAATAATCCTCAAAGATGAAGGTCCAAACCCTTACTCTATCCAAAATTGGGTAACTCCTGCGCCAGACTTTCTGCTGGTTCCCCGCCAAATAAAAGTCATGCCGGTAACTATCGTCATCCCCACCAATGCCTCCCCTGGTGGACACTATGGTGTTATGCGCTTCACAGCTACCCCCCCAGAGCTACACGGTACCGGTGTTTCCCTGGCGGCGAGTCTAGGGTCGCTGATGCTGATTACGGTAAATGGCCAGGTTAAAGAAGGCCTTGCAGTCCAAGAACTTTCCATTAACAAAGACGGTAAGTCTGGCACACTGTTCGAATCTACCCCTATCAACTTCGTGGAACGACTTAAAAATACTGGCAATACCCATGAGCAGCCAGTGGGCCAAGTGAGTATAACTAATATGTTTGGCAAAAAGGTGGCCGCCGTGAACGTTAACCTCCCGCCGCGTAACATCTTGCCGCAAAGCATCCGTAAATTTAGTGAACCACTCGACAGCACCGTTATTGGCAGTAAGAAGCTGTTTGGCCGTTACACGGCAAACCTTAACGTTATTTACGGAGCGAAAAAACAGGTACTAACCGCTAGCTTAGTGTTTTGGGTTATCCCCTACCGTTTGATTATTTCCGTCGTGGTGCTGCTGGTGGCCGGCTTCTTTGGCCTCCGATTCCTAATGAAGAACTACAACCAGCGCATCATAAGCAAAGCACAGAATACTGCGCAGCCAAAACAACCAAAATCCAAGTCTAAATAGACTGCTGCATAGCTAGCAGTAACACCCTCATCCAAGTAAGCCATAAGTGTTATACTATTTTCATGCACCACTGGCTGAACATGAGTCACCATAAACATAGCGGCAGGCTTCGGCCACACGAATATACGTCGTATCTCCCGCTTACGCTGCTGCTGTTAATTGTAGGATTGGCGTTGACGATTTCTTCGGTGTACGCCGCCGGTCATCCCCTCCCCGAGGCCGGCTCGCTCGGCTTGACGGGAACGATGCCAGGCCCTGCCCCGACGGTCGCGGCTGTCATAACGTCTCCTACCTCGCAAAAACACGTTAGTTCTACGCCTACCATTGTGGCCGGTACCTGCCCCGCCAAAACATTGGTAGAAGTATATAAAAACGATATTTTTGCCGGCTCTACCTTTTGTAGCGACACGGGCCATTTTTCTATCGAAATTGACCTGCTCATCGGTCAAAATATTTTGATAGCACGGGTTTACAATGCGCTGAACCAGCCGGGGCCCAATTCGGCACCGGTTACGGTGTTCTATGATGCCCTACCCCCCCAGGCTACGTCGCTGACGTCGTTCAACTTTGGCGGCGCACAGTTATTGCTGAATAGTGATGCGGTGTACCGCGGTATTTTCCCTGACAAGCAGATGAACGTTCCACTCGATATTCTTGGCGGTACGCCACCCTATGCGGTCAACGTCCAATGGGGCGATTCAACCAACAAAGTCGTACCAAGAAACGACGATATACCGTTTACCATTGATCACACATACAAAAAGCCGGGCGTGTATCAGGTTTCCTTCCAGGCTAGCGATTCACAGCAACGCGTCGCCTTTCTGACGGTGGCCTCCATCGTAAATGGCCAGCCTGCCGTAGTTGCTTCGGGTGCCACCGCAAAGCTTTCGGTGAACAAACTACTGATGCTCTGGCCGCTGTACACAGCTTCCGCCGCCGTCGTGCTCAGCTTTTGGCTCGGAGAACGGCGCGAAAAACGCATCTTTGGCAACCCGACGCTCACGCCCCACTTACAGGTGTAATTTATCCAACTTACTGTCTGTAACAATCTTGCCAAAACTTCTAAAAAAGCTTATCCTTAACAATAGGTAAAAGCTTAATGTGAGTCGACTGCCCACCATCGTTTTATTTGTAGAACGATATGTAAAAAAAATATGAGCCCAGGTGCGTTCCAAAACTACCGCAAATTGCTTGCATACACCTTCTTAGGAGGAGTATTTGTGGTGGCTGCCCTTGCCGCGGACGCACCCGTTAGCGCCACTGCCGGCAGTAACCAGCAAATAAATTTCCAAGGACGTTTGCTCAACTCTCAGGGCGCGACGGTGCCGGATGGTTTATACAACATTGAGTTCAAAATTTATCAAGATGGCGACGGCCAGACTGCCGGCGACGCTACGGGCGCACCGGCTGGGTCACTCAAGTGGACAGAAGATTATCTGAACGCTGCCGCCAAAGGTGTCTCCGTCAAGAACGGCTTTCTGTCGGTTCAGCTGGGTTCGATTACGGCATTCGCGGCGAGCATTGACTGGAACCAAGATACGCTCTGGCTTTCCATGAACGTTGCCGGGACTGGCGGTGCCTGTACCCCGATTGCCGCTTGTTCTCCCGACGGCGAAATGACACCTATGAAGCGGTTGTCATCCACTCCATACTCGCTTAACTCCAACCTCTTGGGCGGCCTTGCCAGCGCGAAGTTTGTGCAGCTGGCGCAAGGGCTCCAAACTGACACGACCAACGTAACGAGCCTTTATATCAACAAAACTGGGGCCGGCAACATTATTGGTCTTCAATCTGGCGGTAACGATGCGTTTACAATAACAAACTCAGGTGACGTTTCCTTTGGCGCCAGCGCCAACCACACCGTTTCAGTAGCCACCGCCGGGGCAGGAATAGCCGGTAAACTACTGACTGTGGTCGCCGGAGCGGCCGGCACCGGTGCCGGTACGCTTGCTGGCGGTAACTTGGCACTTGCTGCCGGGGCTGGCGGCGGTACCAATGGGGCTGGCGGCAACGTTACGCTTGATGCCGGTTTACGTAATGGCGCCGGTGCCGATGGTACCATCAGCATTGGTACGGTTGCCGCCGGTACAATCCAAGTTGGCGCTACGGCCCTGGCAACCACTCAGGCCATCAATATCGGCACCAACAATACCGCCCTCAGCACTACCAACGTCACTATCGGTGCCGGTGCCGGCGGCACCGCCGGTACAACCGCCATCCAGTCCAAGGGGAATACCAGTCTCACCACCAACGGTGTTACGCGAGCAACGCTTGATACGTTGAACAACCTCTACCTAGGCAACGGTGTCACTGCTGCCGCTCCAAACAACTTTGTCGTCAGTGGTACGGGCAGTAGCACGACCGCCGTTTCTGGCGGCGCAATTGCGCTTCAAGGTGGTAGTGCCACTGTCGGCAACGCCAACGGTGGCAACGTAACCATTACTGGCGGCACTGGCTTTGGTACCGGTGTTAATGGCTTAGTGCTGCTCACTACACCAACCTATACGACTGCTGCCACCGACGCCAACTGTTATACGGGGGGTGGCTTGGTTGTGGCAACCTGTACGATTACGAACGCTTCCGTTAACGGTTCCGGTGCGATAATTGTTGGCTTTAGTGTCGGCGCCCAAACGGCCAACTTGCCCGATCCAACTATAGCAACCGCTGGTCGCGTGGTCTACGTCACCGCTGCCAATGGCTCAAATGACTTCACCCTCACCGTAAATGGTGGTGGTACTGGCAACTCAATTGCCATGCGCCAGAACACGTCGGCAACCATGATTTGGAACGGTGTTGACTGGACAGCTGCCGGTGCTTCAAGCTCTACCACGCTGCAGTCCGCGTATGATAACACCCTGCAGAGTGCTGGTGGGGCTGAGCTTATCGTCAGCAAAACTGCTAGCACCAACGGCCTCACTATTCGTGAAAGTACGCTGAGTCCGGTTAATGGCACACTAGTCAGCGTCCAGACTTCCTCTGCTGCCGTCCTCTTTTCCGTGAACAGCAACGTGACTGAATACTCATCCGACGGTGGAGCCGAAACCGCCGGCGGCACCACGACCACCTTCCCCGCCAGTACGTGGGCCGCAAATGGTGCTGGTGCTTCTGCTAGTCGCTATATTACTACTGGGAACAACATAGCAACCGGGCAAGCTTCCGTCTTGGCTACTACCAGTGTGACAGCCAATGATGGCGTAAAAAACACCCTCAGTAGCGCCCTGTCAGCCAACACGCACTATAACGTTTCATTTGCGGCCCGACTGTTAAGCGGTACGTTTACGGACATGAATGTGTACTATTCCGTCGATGGTACGACTGCTTCCGTTGTCTGCGCAGCTACTCAGGCGGTTCCCACAAGTGTGTGGGTGAAAGTGAATTGTGCCTTTGCCGCCCCCGCTGCCGGCATTGTCGCCGCGAACGCGATTCTTATTCGGCAGACCGGTGCCGGCACAGCCCGTACTTTTTATGTCGATAACTTGAGTGTCACGATTGCTGCCGACTACAACTATGCAACCGATGGAGGTGTAGACGATAACACGAATTTTGCCACCAACTGGTCAACCGTTGCAGCTGCCGGCATCATCCGAACTACGACCGTCGGTAACGACGCCAGTGACAGCGCGCAGGTTACCACCACCGGCGTCAACCAGGGCGTGCGCAACAAGCTGTCAATCCTACCGCTTAAGAGCACACTCTACCGAGTGACGGCTTACGCTGCCAGCACAACAGCCGGGTTTAACACCTTTACTGCACGGTATTCGCGAGATGGCGGCACGAACTTTGTCGGTTGCGCCGACTACAATACGCAGGCTGTTTCATCGGTTGTGACGAACTTTACCAAAATAACGTGTTACATAACGACTGATAACACTGCCGCGACGAACCCGTACGTCTACTTTACCCAGACTGATGCCACCGGCCGCATCTTCTACGCCGATACATTCTCGATGACGCTCTCTTCCAACACGACACCGAATGTTCAGGTAGGTGCTGGTGTCAATGGCGGCCCTGTTACCCTGCTGACTCTCGACCGGGGAGCTTCTGCACCAATTGCCAGCAATAACGACGCCTTGCTCGGTTCGATGTACTACGACACAACGCTGGGCAAGCTCCAATGCTACGAATCTGACGGCTGGGGTGCCTGCGGTTCCTCGCCAGATAACATTGTCACTATTTCTCCGGAGTACACCAACGCAGTTATGCATGGCACGGGTGTGGGGACGATGATTTCAGACATCTGTTCCGGTACCCTGAACATTAACGATGGCTCGTCCGCCCAACCCACCATCTGCGGGGCAAACGAAACGTACAACTTCTATAAGTGGACATCACCGCAGGCTACCCCACAGACATACAGCGTCTATGTTACCTACCAGCTGCCGGTGACATTTAAGACCTTTGCGTCTGGCCAGACATCACTAATGGGCCGTACTGACAACGCAAACTCCACCGTCCGCTATGGCGTCTACCGTAACGATTCAGCAACCGGTCTAACCCAGTGTGGCACCACGTTAGCCGTTTCGACGGGTTCGGTCGCGTCCTGGCAGACGGGTATAGCCAGTGGCGCCGCTGATCCGTCGACCTGTAGCTTTGCCGCCGGCAATAGCATCGTGTTTAAGATAGACGTAATTGCGAGCTCAAACGCCAACGCCTACGTCGGTAACTTGAACTTTACGTTTAGCAACAAATAGATTTCATCTCACCGGTCGATTGCTATTGCGGGTTTACTCGACAACTACAGGTACTCGTTCGGAATTGCCACAGGACGCTGTCAGCTTGGTTTGTTAGCACTCAGGAATGTAGAGATGAGTGGTAGCTATTTACCAGGGGAATTTTAAACTTGGTTATGCTAAAATAACAGGAGTAAAACAACTGCTGGGAAGAGGTCTAAGGCCGAGGCATGGAGAGCAAGGGAAGACAAAAAAATGGGCAACAAGTGTCACGATTAAGGTGGCATAGTAACGCCGTGCACGTTATAGGTTTGGTACAAAAATCTGTCGGGCGTTTTACCCATCATGGTAGGCTGGCCGGATTATTGATAGAGTGGCTGAGTTTTCCCCTCGGCCAAAAGCTTGTGGCACGATTCCCTTTGCTACGTAATCTTCATGTACGCCTAGCGTTGGTGCTGGCGGTAGCGGTGTTAATCGTGGCTGAACTAGCAACCGTATTGCAGCCATATTTCGTGCAGCACTCCTATGCATTGGGTAGCGCGGGTTCGCTCCTAGCTCCAATTAGCCAGCCAACGGCAGACAGGCTGAAGCACGACGACAAGCAGCAGGTGTTCAATTTTAACAGTGATTACAGCTCGCCTGCCGCCGGTACTGCCCAGACCTCGGGTCAACAAATAACGGCTACTGCCTATGATGACGCGTCAAAAGGAATTGTCGTTACCGATCCAGCCAACAAAGTCGACTTTACGCTGACTCCTCAGTTTGGCTTGGCTAAGGGCAAGCAAGACGGCAATCGCATAATCTATCCTCTTTCAAACGGCACCGGCTGGGCGGTCTATAGCTTGCACGGCGTTGGTGTTAAAGAGGATGTGTTATTGCAGCGCGCTAACGGTAACAAAATGATGCTTGATTACACCTTGGGCGTCGGAAGCGGTATGGAAGCCCGGGTTGAGAGTGATGGCAGCATTGGCGTGTACGGCAACACGCTTTTTAGCGGCACTATTGCTACCGGCACAGAAAAAGACGCCGCCTTGCTGCAAAAAGCTCGGCAGAATGCACCCAAAAATACCCGATTATTCAGCATCCCGAAGCCAACAGTTATTGAAGCAAACAATAAACACTCTGGCGTCACCGCCGCGTATTCGTTAAAAGGAAACAATCTGCGAGTGAGTGTGACGGGGCTCAAGCAAGCCCACTATCCCCTTTCTATTGACCCGAGCATCTATGTGGTGACCGCCCAGCAGTTTATGAATGGTAATAACGAAACGAACATCGACTTCAATGTTGCAGACAAGCTAATCCAGAAGGGCCAAACCACCGGTGCACGCTTCGACACATGGAACAGCACGACTGGATTACCGACCGCCAAATGGGGTGGTGGGACTGCCGTCGCTGGTGGGTATGTATACTCAGTGGGCGGTACGACATATAACGGGCAAATGTATACCTCTCAGGGAGTAAGCATGTTTACCGTACCGAGCGGGGTTACGAGCATAACCATCAAGGCATGGGGTGGTGGTGGTGGTGGTGGTGGTGGCGCCGCAACAGCCGCTGGCGGCGCAGGTGGCGGCGCCGGCTACACATCGGGCACACTTACTGTTACTCCTGGTGAAGTCTTAAACGTGTATGTTGGTGGTGGCGGTCTTGGTGGTGCTTACAGCGCCGGTGGTACTGATGCTGGTGGCGGTGGTAGTGGTGGCGGCTATTCAAGTTTATATCGTAGTGCTACCCCGTTGACCCTGGCCCCTGGCGGTGGTGGTGGTGGTGGTGCCCGTCAAGCCAATGTGGGCGGTCTTGGCGGCGCAGGCGGCGGTGCCGCAAACGGCGTAAATGGTACCGGTGTTGGCAATGGTGGCGGTGGTGGTGGTGCTACACCGAGCGCCGGTGGTACCGGTGGTACCGGTGGCGGCAACCCCGGTACTGCCGGTGCAGCTTTGAATGGCGGAGATGGTGCCGATGGACGCACTAACGCGGGTGCCGACGGTGGCGGTGTCGTGGGCGGTCTGGTGACTGGTGGTAACGGTGGTCTGTCAAACGTCAACACTACCCGCCCCGGTGGCGGTGGCGGTGGTGCCGGCTACTTTGGTGGCGGTGGCGGTGGCTCGACGACGAGCGCAACCGGCAATGCAGGCGGTGGCGGTGGCGGTGGCTCAAGCTATACAGATGCCGGTGCGACTGCCGTTACAAAAACAGCCGGCAGCGGCTCCACTCCCGGTAACTCCGGCGATGCTGACCGAAACGGTGGTGGTACTGGCGGCAATGGTGGTGCAGGGCTTAATGCAGGTAGCCCTGGCGCCAACGGCGTAGTAGCCGTTTCGTACGGTGGTGGTGGGTCTTCCGCTACTCAGGCAGTCAGCTGGGCACAATTCAACACCTCTACCGGTACAATCGATAGCGCCGATCCCGGCAACGGCAGCTGTAGTGGCTGGTGTACGACGGCTGCCTACAATATGCCGGCTGCCCGATCCAATTTTTCGCTCGTAGCCTACAGCGGCTTTTTATACGCCATTGGTGGCACCGATAGCGCCGGCACACGCCAAAACAACGTCTACATCGCTAAACTTGGCGCAAACGGTGAACCGCATCTTTGGCATCCGACCGATACCAACCCCAACAACTGGAATTACTGGTACACAGGCGCCAACCTTAGTTCGGTCCGGGGCTACGCCGGTGCCGTCGCCTACAATAACCGGATGTATTTACTTGGTGGCCTGTCGGCCGCTACCCCGGTTACAACCGTAGAGGTGGCAGACATTAACCCAACCGGTACACTGGGCACCTGGACCGCGTCAACCGCGCTGCCGGTAGCTTTATATGGTCATAGTGCTCAGGTTTATAACGATCGACTGTATGTGCTGGGCGGTGCCAGTACCGTCGGCGGCACACCGCTGAGCTCAGTGTATTACATCAAGATAAACAGTAACGGCACTCTCAATAACTGGGTTCAAACTACCAGTCTCCCGGCTGCGCGTATGTCGGGTGGTGGCAACTTTAGTTCGGTCTGGGGGGCCTATATCTATACATCCGGGGGCTGTAGTGCTGTCAATGCTAGCGGTTATTGTACAACCGTCGCCTCCGATACCCAGGTTGCCAGCATTAATACCGACGGCAGCCTAGATGTCTGGAACAATCTAGGCGGCATCAGCAATCAACGCATGGGCTATAATCTGGTTGCCTGGCGGGGCTTTGTCTATGAACTTGGCGGCTGTGCTGCTCAAAACACGGCTACCGGAGACTGTAACGCCGGGATGCTCAGCACTTCTAACTACGGTAAAATAAACCAGGATGGTGATGCCTCGACCGTCGACCAATCGGTAGCCAGCGGCACAGCACCGTGTAGTGGCGTGACCCCTACTGGCTGTAACCTCCCCGGCACGGCGAACATTGGCAACATGCTGACGGCAGCAGTTATAACCAATGGCTATCTGTACGTTATCGGCGGCTGCACAGACAACGCCTGTTCAACCACCCTCGGCAACGTGGCATATGTGGCAATAACGTCCACCGGGAGCACAACAAAGCCCGCGGCCTGCCCTTCGGGCGCTTATCAAGGTAGTGCTTGGTGTGTCGACACGGTGCATACGATTGCAGGTGGCATTGCGGCCTCGAGCCCCGTCATCTTTGGGGGACGTATTTATCTTATCGGTGGCTTGAACGGCACGGCCAATACCAACAGCATCCACTACACGAGCGTCAATAACGACGGCAGTATAGCGGGTTGGGCGGCAACCCAAACCATGAGCGGCGTGGGCGCAGTTTCTGAATCGTATTTGTATGCCTATGCTCGGGCAAACCCTTCGTCCGCCGGGACCAACCCGGGTAACCTCTATATATTTGGGGGCTGCTCTAATAGCACCGCTGCCGGCTGTACAGCCTACGGCCCAGGGGTTTACAAATGCAACATACAAGCTGCCGGGGCGATTGCCGGTTGTTCGACAACCGGCCAGCTGCAGATTGGCATCATACCGGGTGATTCGGCGGCAGGTCTAGGCATTATGAGCGGTACGGTTTACGCTAACTACGTCTACCTCATCGGCGGCGTATCGCCGAACCAGGTAGATCTTAAGTCGGTCCGCTATGCGAAAATAGACAATAACAACAACGTCGTGTCCGCCAATGGCAGCGGCGCCTGGGTAGAATCAACGAACCAAATGGTCATCGGCCGACGCCGCGCGGCCGCATTTGGGTACAACGGCTACATCTACGTTGTCGGTGGGTATGATGGCACCGGTGGTGTGCTAGCAGATATTGAATTTATTAAAGTAAATGTCAGTGATGGCAGTCTGGGCAGTGCTTCCGATCCTTTTCACGTCTCGGCAGTCACTATTAATCAACGCTGGGGCCTCAGCGTGCCGGTGTCTAACTCATTCGCCTACGTCATTGGTGGCTGTACGGTTGGTGCCAGCCCAGGGGGTTGTACGACGCGTACGGATGTGATCCAAACCTTCCAAGCGTATAACAACGATAGCGGCGCACCCGCCGGTTACGCAACAGCAGCCAATACATATGCTACGAACCCAAACCGCATTGGTGCCAGTAGTGCCATTGTGAACGGGTATGCCTATGTTGCAGGTGGGTGTACGAGCGCAACCGACTGTACGACTGCCGTGGGCGATGTGTCGTATGCGCCAATCGACATAAATGGCGCCATCGGTACGTGGTCCAGTACAACCGCTGCCCTGCCGGCGGTACGAACATGGGGGAAGTTGGAAGCGGCTGGGGGTACGCTCTATTACATGGGCGGCCAGAGCAGCACAGCAAGCGACTGGCGGACAGAGGTCTACTACGGTACGCCCGCCTCCGGTAACGTAACGACCTGGGGGACGGCTACCAATGCCCTGCCTGCGGCCCGAACAAAGTTGGGTTCGGCCGTATGGAATAACCGCCTCTATGTGGTGGGCGGCGTGGGAAACACGGCCGGCTGTGCAGCCAACGCCTGTAATACGGTCTTCGTGAGCCCGCAGTTAAATGCCGGCGGTGACATTACATCGGCTTGGTCGAGTGCTAGCACATCATTTAACATTGCCCGGAGTGGCACGGCCGTTGTGGCTTACGCCAACAACCTCTACCTTATGGGGGGATATAATGGCACAAACTACCTCAGTGACAGCCAGTACTCGCAAATTAACGCCGGTACCGGTTTGGCGGGTGCCTGGACCTATACTTCCAGCCTACCTGGACCGCTGTCCCAAGCGGATGGGTTTGCCGCCAATGGGTACATATATCTCATCGGTGGACGATCGGCCGACACCGTTTGCGACCCGGTTACTCTAACCGCCCCCGTCAGTGCCAACACCACCATCGCCTCCGGGAATAAACCAACTGGTGTCGGTGAATGGTACGAAACCAACCAACGCTTTACGGGTGCCCGCTACGGCGCCGCCGCGGCGTATAACGAAGGCAAAGCCTATGTGTTTGGAGGTGGTTGTGGCGCGACGCTGACCTACGGCAGCCCCGTCTCCCAGCAAACAACCTTGCTTTCCCAGCCGCAAGTCGCCAAATACTCCATTATGATTGATACCGATTCCGACGTGTATCCAAACCAGTGGCTGTTAAACGGTGTCGACAACTCGATTGGCGCAAAGTGGCAGCTCAAGTACCGCTCCATGACCAATACGACGACACCATGTAAGGCTCCAGCTATGACAACCTGGGGGCAAGAGACAAGCTTCGGTGATGTGACACTGGGGCTTCCGGGAGTGTATACGCCAAAGGACGGCAGTGGTGTGACGACGAACTGTGCCCGGTTCTTCTACTTCAATGTAACGGTCGACAGTTCACAAGCCTTCGGCTACCCCGACGATGTAACCCGAGGCCCGACTATAACCGACTTGACGCTGCAGTTCACGGCCGACCCAAGCAAACGCTTGATGCACGGTCGTACCTTCACGGGCGGCCTCCAGCAACCTGATGACACTCCGTACTATGCAAACTAACAGAGCCCTAACGTTCAGCGGTGGTAGCGTGTAGTCATGCGTATCAAGATAAAAATTATCGGCGACGATCAAGAAAAGATCATGGTCCAGCTTCATCAAGTTGTGCCGGCGGCGGCACCACAAAAAGTATCGCTCGCAAAAAGATTGCCCGGCCTAGCCCACTCGTTTGAAAAGTACACCCAGCTGTTCCATCGGCCAAAAGATTCGTCCCTAGCAGATGAGCCCGCAGCAGAAACGGCATCGCAAGTACGGCGTATACCGGTCACCGAAGCCACCCCCAAAACATTTGAAATTAGAATCACCATCCCTCGCTTGCCGACGCGCCAAAAAGTTACACAGAAGCTGTCGAGCATTTCAAGGGGAACGCTCAGTAAGCTGGGAATAATTAGTGCGGTTATCATTATATTGTCTAGTGCCAACCACCTAAATGTGAAGCACTCTACCGGTGATAAGACAACCAAAGTGGCGCCACCAGCCCAGGGGTTAGTGAAGGGTACGCCCAAATATGCAACGGTTCTACCGGCCGGCAAAAACATACGGGCCCTAGGCGGTTGGACCCGGGTGAGCCCGCCCAACAGAGACCCGGTGTTCGCCTATGTCGATAAAATTGGGGGCGTGCAAATAGATGTCAGTGAACAGCCGCTGCCAGCGAACTTCCGCAACGAAACCGATAAGCATGTTACCCAGCTAGCGCAGGAATTTGGGGCTAACGAAAAGCTCACGGCTGGCGGCACTACCGCCTACCTTGGTACGTCCGCAAAGGGCCCGCAATCTGTTATTTTATCGAAGAATGACCTACTGATTCTCGTTAAGTCCACCTCGCCCATCCCAAATGACCAATGGACGGCGTACCTAGCTTCGTTGCAGTAGCTATTGTACTGCTTTTGAAATGACAAGGTCGGCCTGCACAAAGGCACTGCGCCCGTTGTAGTCGCAGGTGACTTTAACCGGCCAGGTACCTTCGGGGGCCGTGCGGATGACCTTCCAGGACCAACTCACGAGGCCGTAATCGTCAGCTATTTTCTTGATCAAGCCAGGGTCGGTGCTGGCTACGTTGTTATAAAGTACCGCAATCGTGCAGGTTGATCCGGCATTGGTTTTAACGTCTACAGATGCGTCCGAGCCAGGCGCCAGTGGTGTCGTAATCATCTCGACCGACGCACTTTCTTTGGCGTTGACAGCCGGCTGAACGGCCTTGAAGAGTGGTCCAGATTTTGCGGCCACCGGTGCCGCTACGGAAGACGTGTTAGTGCCCTCGCCCGTGAAGTAGGTATAGACCACTCCTCCGGCTATCAGCATTAGTATGATTACAGATGCGCCTAGTACCGTGTTCCGTACGACCCTTGGGATGCGTGCTTTTCGTATGGGTTTGGTAGTTGGCGTTATAGGGTGCATCTCCTGCGTCCACAACACGTTGGGCCCCCCTTGTACGGTTACCGGAATATGTATTTTTTGCACCACCGGTATGTGTACTTTTCGTGGCACCTCGGGGGCAGGCTTCTTGGGCACAGGTGCGACAATGAACTTTTCCCAGGTAGGCTTAGGATCGCGCTCTCTCCGTCCTTTTGACGTAGTCTTAGGTGTTTGTGTTTTAGGCACTTTCGGTTTAGAGGCACTGGCTGGGGGCTTAGCAACAGAGATTTGCGCCTTGCGTGCTCTGCCCCGTTTGCTCCCGTCTCCCGTCACCACTCCCACCGTTTTTCGCGTCTTGGCCATTACTTCTATCTTAGCATGATGAACGCTTTGCTACTGTCTTCGTCGCATGCTCGGAGCAAGCTCCTGTGCGTGTTCCCTGCCATCGAACCCACGACCTACGAGCTTTTCCTCCGGAAAATATCTGGTCGTAGGTTCGAACCCGACGGACCAAATAAAAAGCCCTAGCCAAAGCTAAGACTTTTTATTTGGTGCACCCGACAGGATTCGAACCTACGACCTTTGGCTCCGCAAGCCAACGCTCTATCCAGCTGAGCTACGGGTGCTTGATATTGTTTAGTCAAAAGCAAATGTAAATTGCTAGTGCAACAGGGGTAATTCTAGCACAGGAGACTACTAAAAGCTAGTCTGCGGCATATGATAATATAAAATGGGTTCACGGAAGCTTTGCTGGCTGTCAGCTGAGAAATCTAGCAGCTAATCTGTTAGAATAACTTCGTACGGAGAGGTCGCATAGTTCGGTCTAGTGCGCTACACTCGAAATGTAGTATACCCTTACGGGTATCGAGGGTTCGAATCCCTCCCTCTCCGCCAAAAATGCCAAGAATAATGTTCAGATCCGACCCTTTCCCCTAAAGTGCGTAGTAAATGAACGGGACACGTTTATATATAGATAGTACCGGGTTGAGAGTATAGCTAAACGACTCTACCCGGATTGAGTAAGTATATTCATCATCTCATCAAGCTCCCTATAGATTACGTGACACCATAGTGCCTTTTAATTCAGGAAACGGCTCAAAACGTGGAGGCCGAATTGGAGACAATAACTCAAAGACGGGCAGTAGCGGCCACTGCGACTCAATTGTTGTTTGATTCCCATCGATACGTCTTTTTGTTACTAACTCCCAAGCTTCTTTACCATTAATGTTTCTTTGTGCAAATGAATGTTTCCATTCTTTGACCAAAGACCCGTAGTTGAATCCGGCAGAAATCATAGACATACCATGTGCGTAACTTGGCATGAATGCTGATAATACCGCCTGGACCTCAGGTTCGTACTGTCGGAAGTAGGCAAATGCCAGGGTAAAAATCGTGCTGCTAGTATTGAAAGGCGTCCCCGGTTTACTATACAGTCGCGCCAGATCAAGACATTTACTAGGTTCAAAGCCCAGCATCAATAACAGGTCTTCTTTATACGCACGGTCTATGGCATCAAATGCTACGACCGAAAAAGGTATTTTTTCATTCTCCAAAAACAAGCCAAATGCCTTCGTAGCACGTGGTGTGTGAATATAATGCAAAGACTCGTGGAGTTTTCTGGCGTACCCAACATCGACCGACTTAAAATAGACTTTTCTTTGAACGACCGCACGACCAAACTCAACCTTAATTGCCATAACATTGCCGCCATACTTCTGTAATTTCCAGTTCGGCTCAGAGAATATACCGCCACGTTGAGTAATATCTCCAATGGGTAGAGTTGCATCGTTAAGGCGTTCAAGGACAATGCTTAGTTGCTCTTGGGCGACCTTTTCTACGACAGCACGCCTAATAGGATGTGCCACTTTAACCGGGTCGAGCGTTAAAATATTGCGCCAGTACCCATAAGCTCCATGAGACCTCAGATACGCCTCTAACTTGTCGCCGTCCTCAAATACTGATGAAATTGGCAACGAGGTTAGCCGGAAAAGTGTTTGATATTCAAGATCTAAGGGGTCGCATACGGCCTGCTGCTCCTCGATTACTACTTGCACGACATCGCGTACTATTTGTTTTGTATGAGCAATAAGCGGATGTGAAGGCCAGGTATCTCTTGTAAATTGGTCTTCAAGTTTTATGTGTCCCGTAGTAATACCACCCTTCAACGCAGCTCTGCGTTTGCGCAGATCAGTAAAATTCGAAACAGCATCTTTTAATTGCTGCGAGAGGCTCTGTGCAGTCTCGACGTATATAATAAAATCAGATTTTCTCTGCAAGCGTTTTTTGCGTCCTGTCTGCGGCGATTGGTCCTGGGCAAACATAATACCGATGTTCGGATTGACACTATCCCTGGTTATTCGCGGCGGATCAATTGCGATATAAGCTATGGTCTCTGCCGATGACTGCAATTCGAATAACTCCCTTAAGCGTAAATGGATGCCGTTTATCCAAGTCTGATAGTGCGACGGACGACATAGAGGTGCGTCTCTCGCATATGAAGTGATATCAAGCCCGTCAACAACGAACTCCACGGCCTTATCCTTTGTGCGTATTTTTATGCGGCCCAGTACATCTCTTACAAATTGTTGGCGCTCACCATTAATCCGTGCTCTTACAGATTTCGACACCTCATTTAAAGAGACATCTGCGAAGGGCATTTCAAGGTTATACCGCGTTACTACAAAATGCGCAGCAGCAGTTATATGGGTAGGCATTATGAAAATATAGCCAGCTTTCATCACGCCTTCAATAAGAAGTTTTCTTTGGTCAACTTCTACTGGGCTATTTGGGAAAAGAATACTTCCGGGTACATTAATATAGACTAGCATCGGCGTAAACGGTGAACTTTTCATGCTTTTCTCACTTTTCATATTGGACCTAACTATACAGAACTTATAAATACTACCGGATCATGAGCAATCGAAAACTAATGAAGCCAATTGCTTTTAGTTTCAAAAACACACGGTATACTTAGGTGATGCTGTATTATATCACCTCCAATAAGGCAAAAATTCGTGTAGCTTCAAGGTTCCTATCACCCCTCAACGTTGAGATCGAAGGAAAGCAGCTTGACTTAGTCGAGATCCAATCGGATAACATCGAAGAGATCGCCAGAGACAAAGCACGGCAGGCTTACGCTGCAATTAATGAGCCACTATTCGTTAATGATGCAGGCTGGTACATTACTGCACTCAACGGTTTTCCGGGACCATTCATGAAATATGTTAATCAATGGCTAACTGCTGACGACATGCTTAGAATGATGTCGGGCCACGCTAACAGAGAGGTCATTTTTAAAGAGGTAGTGTGCTACGTTGACAAGAATCAACTAAAATCTTTCGTAGGAGAAATCAAAGGTAAAGTTCTCGATAAGGGTACCGACCCAAACGCCATCCTCTCCGCTTCTATAATTACGCTCTCTTCCAGTGGCAGGTCGATTGCAGAGAGTTGGCAGCAAAAAGTGCCTTCCGTAGATAACTATGATATTTGGCAAAAATTTGCAGATTGGTACAGTAACAACATATGACCACGCCGACTATCCAGCAACTGGCTGGCGCTCTTCATGAAGTGTGGGACGCCGAAACTTCATTTACTCCTCATGAATGGTCGACAGCAAATCCCGCCCGAGGCCAATGCCTCGTTTCTTCACTCTGTGTTCAATCTTATTATGGTGGTAACTTACGGCGGTATACTGTGACCGGCAAAGATATCAAAGAGACGCATTATTGTAATATATTGGATGACGGCACCATAATTGATACCACAGCATCTCAATATCCATCACTTGTCGTCTTGGAACCCACCGACATAAAACTTAAGGAGCACTCATCGGCACGCGCTAAATATTTAGCAAACCCCAACATACGGATTCAGTATGAGCTGCTCAAGGTGCGTGTTGAACTAGCACTCAACCGGCAAGTCGGCGTGCTCTAATGCAACTCGGGCGACATATTCGCTCGCCTGTGACATCCTACCGTCACTATTGTCGACATAGACACTGTCTCCCGGGTCTTTAAGATACATCTCTCGATACTGCGCGGCCCTAAGCAGGCGTCCGTCTATTAGATCAGATGCACGTCCCCTATCAATTAAACGCGCACGGAGTACGGTTAGATATTGATCTGGACCCTTTTCAATATCTTGCTGTGAGCATGGACTTACAAAAAAGCAAACGCTTCGCAGACCTGTTTCTCCTAATAGCCGATGTATTTTGTGACCGTCTTCAAAGTTTGCCGTAAGACTTGCGAAATCAGCCTGGTCTAGTTTGGCCATAAGTTCATCGAAACTTGTACCGCTCTTGCTCCCGATATATGCTGCATGCTCAATAAAAGCTCCTCGATTAGCAAGGTTGTCAAAATCAGCGTCACCAACAAAGTGATAATCCATGCCATTAACTTCTTTGTCAGTTGGCGGCCGAGTAATATGTCTAACCACTCTAGCAACATCAAGCCGCTTAGATACCTGCAGTGCTAGCGTATCCTTGCCTACGCCGTGTGCCCCCGCAATAATAAGCGCCGTACCGGGCGTTTTCCTGGATTGTTCATTGACGGATGGTGTAAACATAGCTTGACCTAAGTTTATACTGTAAAAGGCGAGCTACTGCAATCTAACGACGGTCGAGGGGATGCTCCCGGCTAACAGTAGTTTCGATAGCGTCCACGGTGGCCCTCCATGACCAGCTGGGGCGTTTGTATCTTGGTTTGAACCCGAGGAGGGTTCGGCAGAGCGAGAACTCGCCCAGAAGTTTACTTCGAGCACAGTTGAGTGGAGAAGGACGAATTCCACTTCTCTTCTCTTCCCTCTCCGCCACATAAAATTCCACCCCATTGTCAAAACTTCCACAATATAATATCAGGAGATTCAACGACCGGCCGCTACCACTAGAGAAAATCATCTGTTGCTTACATACCGCCCAAATCCGCTATACTAAGCACATGCAAGATTCCGTTTTTACCAAAATTATCCGTGGCGACATCCCTGCCCAAAAAGTGTACGAAGACGAACATACCCTAGCCTTCCTAGATATCCATCCGGTGCAGCCCGGCCACACGCTCGTTGTGCCTAAAAAACAGGTAGAATTCGTTTGGGATTTGACCCCAGAAGACTACCAGGCCCTAATGGCCGCTTGCCAAAAAGTCGCCAAGCGTCTGCGCGAAGTTCTGGGTGTTCCGTATGTAGGTGAGCAAATTGTAGGTGTTGATGTACCCCACGCCCATGTGCACCTCATCCCCTTCTCTACTACCGACGAATTTCGAAATATACCAGATACCAACGCAGAACCTAACTACGATGCGTTGGCAGCAATGGCGGCACAATTAAAGATGGAGGACGCAACGTGGGCATAGTATTTGTAGCGCTACTGATGGCGATTGGTACAAGTGTATGGACGTTTACCAAACTGCAGCACAGCGCCGGGTATGGAAATGACAAAAATGAGTATATTGTTAGTGGCATCGTCTTTTTTATCGTATTTCTCGTGGTCTTCACCATAGGGAAATCGTTTATTCACTAAGAACCCATTTCATATCCCTTGTTTGTTACGGCTAACCTTCGCGGCACTAATTACTCGGACCGCACGTCACTGCAACTAGGGCGTGGGGTTTACCCTGAACAGCCCGGTGCACAATCGGCGCGTGATTCAGGGCCTCCTCCTGTTCCAACCATGAGCACTCACGAAGATTAACCTCACTCATCGAGAATAGATATAAAATGAATTCTAACCTTTTCCGGCTATTTTTATAGCGAAAGCGGGTTGTAACTGGTACAATACGGCTTATGAATCCGTGGGATGGGGGCGTGGGCCTTACCGAAGAAATGAAGCTCGGGCGCGTTGTGCAGACTGCTCGTAAAAATGCTGGCCTCACCCAGCAGGCTTTGTGTCAGAAAATGGGCCTCAGCTACTCTACCCTGGCCAAAATTGAGCGTGGCGCCATCCGGGCTCCCTCGGTGTTTACTATTCGCCAAATCGCCCAAACGCTAGGGATTAGCCTCGATGCATTGCTGCTAAATGTGGCGGCCGAAAAGCCGTTTGCTCAGACACGGCCTAACCCGGCCAAAAAGGTGTCACGCAACGGTGTTAAGTTCGTGTATTTCGACATGAACGGTTGTCTGGTGCAGTCGGCCGTTACCAAAACAGCCAGCTTGCTGGCGAGCGAGAGCGGTGTCACGACAGATATCGTCGAATCGATATTCTGGCAGTACAACAGCGACGTATGCCGCGGCACTGCAAGCATTGACGAGCTCAACACCGTCCTAGCTGACCGTCTGGGCATGCTGGTAGATTGGAACAAGTACTACCTTTCGGTCGTGCAGCCCACCCCTGGTATGGCGGAGCTGGTCGAGTGGGTAGCTGAGAATTATAAGACTGGCATCCTTACCAATACCCTGCCCGGCCTAGTCGAGCCCATGCTCGCGAGCGGCCTTTTACCGCAAATAAAGTACGATGTAATCATCGATTCGTCGCAGGTTCACGCGCTTAAACCCGAGCCCGAAATGTTCCATATTGCCGCCGAACGCGCCGGCGTTAACCCGAACGAAATTTTACTGGTAGATGACGATCATCTAAACCTATCATCCGCTGGGCAACTAGGATGGCAAACCTTCAGCTTCCATGCCTACCAGGCAGAAGAATCGATAGTCGCTGTTAGTACCGCCTTGCAGCCAGTTGACTAAACAGCCCTAAAACGTGTTTGTTCTTGCTGGAGCCGTTCTAGGCTGGCCTGCGCCTCGCGCATTTGCTCTTTGGTTTGTGCGACGACGGTAGCCGGAGCGTGCTCCACATAACTCTTATTATCCAAACGAGCGGTAAGCTGCGCCAGACGGGCTTCTTGGGCAGTCACCTGCTCTGCCAGCTTTTCGGTATGGGTCTGTATAACTGCCAGATCGACATCCAGCCAGCACACTACGTCGGTGCTCGTTAAGCGCAGGCCTGTGCCGTCGCTTACTTCTTGGACGTGCCCCAGGCCACTCAGGCGCGCCAGCAGCTTGGCATTTTCGCTCAGGAACGGTACGTCGGTGTAATACAGGTTTGGCTTGTTGAGGCTAAGCGATTTTACGAGGCTGCGCGCCTCCGTTACGATTGCCTGCAAGCGCTCAAATTCCCTTGCCTGCTTGGTGCCGCCCTTTACCAGCTTAGGCCAGTGGCTGGTTATGAGTAGGCTGTCTGTTTGGCTGTACAACGTTTGCCAAATGGTTTCGGTTACAAACGGCGCAAATGGGTGTGCCAGTTTTAAGATGTTTTCTAGCACGTAGCCTAGCACTGTTTTGCTATCCTGGCTTTTGCTGGCTTCGATGTACCAGTCGGCCACATCGTCCCACACGAAGCGGTACAGCAGCTCGTAGGCTTCGGAAAAGCGATAGTTCTCGAGGTGGTCAGACAGTAGTTTAGCCGAATGTTGTAGTTCGCTCAACACCCAGTGATCGGCCGTAGTCTGCGGCTCGGGCGCACTCCCCGGCTTGTAGCTGTCGCCCAAAACACCTTCGGTATAGCGCGCAATATTCCATAATTTATTACAAAAATTACGAGCTCCTACAACCTTTGAGAGCCCGAACGGCTGGTTATTGCCCGGCGTTTGTCCAGTAATAATCCCCATGCGCATTGCGTCCGAGCCATACTGATTTATGATATCCATAGGATTCACTACGTTACCTTTACTTTTGCTCATTTTTTGGCCGTGCTCATCAAGCACTAAACCGTGTAGGTAGACGCTCTCGAATGGTATGTTTTTAGTAACATATAGGCTGAGCATAATCATGCGTGAGACCCAGGCATTCAAGATGTCAAAGCCCGTTTCCATTAAACTCAGCGGGGCAAAGTCTTTGTAGTCATCGCCATCTGGGTAGCCAAGTGTCGCATAGGGCCAACTGCCGCTGCTGAACCAGGTATCAAAGACGTCAGGGTCGCGGTGGTAAGTCTTGTCGCCAATGGTCACTATTTCTTGGTCAACTTGCTCATTAAAAATCCAGTCGTCAGCATCATCGACGTTTTGAAAAGCTGGAATGGGGATTCCCCAGGCAATTTGCCGGCTAATATTCCAATCGCGCAGGCCCTCCAAGTAAGTTATAAGTTGTGTTCTCTTTGTGTCGGGGTAAAAGGTTATTTTCTTGGCTTTGAGTGCCTTAATAGCTGGCTTAGCGAGCGGCTGCATGTCTATAAACCACTGGTCTTTCAGCAACGGTTCAATTACCGTGCCGCATTTGTAGCAGTGCCCGACATTGTGTGTCATGTCTTCGGTCTTTTCGAGGACACCTTCGGTTTCCAGGTCTGTTACTACTGCTGCGCGGGCTTCCAGAACTGTAAGTCCGCGGTATTTCTCTGGTGCTTCATGGCTAATTTTACCTTCGTGGGTGAGGATACTAATCTTCGGCAGGCTGTGGCGTGCTGCAGCGTCGAAGTCGTTCGGGTCGTGCGCTGGGGTAAGTTTAACCGCGCCTGTCCCAAACTTGGGGTCAACAAATTCGTCTGCCACAACGGGCACTTCCCTGCCCGTCAGGGGTAGCTTAACCGTCTTGCCGACGTATTCGGCGTAGCGGGCATCCTCGGGGTGAACAGCGACGCCGGTGTCGCCGAGCATGGTTTCTGGCCGGGTTGTCGCGACTACCACTTCCCCGCCCCCATTCGTTAGTGGATAGCGGATATACCAGAGTTTACTGGCTTCTGCGGTGTGCTCAACTTCTATGTCGGCAAAAGCCGTGCCATGAAAAGTACAAAAATTAACCAAGCGTTCACCCCTATAAATAAGCCCATCATCCCAGAGCTGTTTAAATGTTCGGTACGCTTGGTTAACAATTTTTTCATCAAGGGTAAACGTATATCGGCTCCAGTCGACGCTGCTGCCCAGCCGGCGAAGCTGGTTCTCGAAGTTGGTGCGATTTTTGGCTACGAAATCCCAGATTTGGCCGTACAACTCTTCACGTGAATAATCAAAACGGCTTTTACCCTCTTTTGCTAGTTCCCTCTCGAACACCACTTGGGTTTCGAAGCCCGCATGGTCTGCGCCAGGCAGGAACAAGGTATTTTCCCCCATCATGCGGTGATATCGTATGGCGACGTCCTGGACGGCCATAGTTAGGCCATGGCCGATGTGCAGATTTCCGTTGGCGTTTGGGGGTGGCACGACTATGGAGTACTGCTTCCCTGTTCCGCTAGGCTGGAATGCGCCTGCTTTCTCCCACAGGGCGTAAATGTCGGACTCATAATCGGCTGGTTCGTAGTTTTTTGGTAAATTCATTCCCCCAGTATACCACCTCTGTTATTGCGTGGCTAAAAGAGAAATATTCTCAGGATAACTTTAGACAAGTGTGCAGAAACGGTATAGTACTGTGAATACAAACGTATCTCATGAGAGGGAATTATTATGACGCCTGAAGGTAAAATAGCCTTAAGCAAACAACTTGCTAGTGATCCACGCTACAAAACTGAAATTTGGACCAAGGTGCTTAAGGATGAAGATTGTCCTTACCTTGCAATCAGATGTAACGTAGGAGCCCGTGTATTAAATGTATTGGACAAAGGTGGTTTCATGTTGCGTGAAGGCCAAGACCAGCCCCGCAACCCAGGATGTGGTCGCCCTCTAGTGAAGCTTCTCAGTGCTTCAGTAAATGATGATGGTTCTCAGTATCTTATCTTTGAAGATGTAAATGCAGCCTTTACGCCCATCGATTCACAGGAAACAGACCCCCAAAGTACCTTCCAGCTTGATCCAGAAGAACCAACACAATAACGTATATAACGGCCCATCAGTTGATTGCTTTTCACGTGAATCGTACACAACAGACTTTCGGTCGCAGTCAGGAAGGGTAGCGGCCCCGCGAAGCGGAACACCAAAGGTTCCCCTTTTAGGCTATAGAGCCGTTCCTCGGCGTAAGCCGGAAAGGGTTACGTTTCGCCTGGCGGTGGAAGGGGGGATACCCTATCGTACGAAGACAAACCCTTCAGGGTTTGTCTGTGACCTTGGCCCTAATGGGCCTTCGGGGCTCTACTTTTCCGGACCGCGGCCCGGCGTCGGTGTTACATGCTCAAGTTAGGGGCAATATCGAGGGTGTAGGGGTCGGCGGTAGGCTGTTCGTTCATAGCCTTGTAGCAGCCTAGGGTGGCAATCATAGCACCATTGTCGGTGCAGAGTTTGGGGTCGGGGTAGGTGATAGGCAAGGGGAGTCGCTCGGCCAGTTGGCGGCGTAACTCAGGGCTGGCTGCTACGCCGCCAGCTATCACCACCGATTTCGGGTGGAATTCATTAAACGCCTGCTCGGCCTTATCGACAACTGTTTCTATAGCCACGCGTTGAAAGCTGGCGGCAATGTTGGCTTTCTGAGCCTCAGAGAGCCGTTCTGGGACGTCTTTACTGGGGAATGTGAAGTCCTGGCCGATTTCGGCCTGTGCAGTGCGCAAAACAGCCGTTTTGAGCCCACTAAAGCTAAAGTCGTACGAATGGAATAGGTCAGAGGTTTGAGGGTTGAGTTTATTCTGATTTATTCTCTTTGCTCTCAATGCGTCTAGAGCCGGGCTGATGTTCTTCATATGGGCTTTTGGGAAGGTGTACGCGTATGGGTCGCCCTCCAGCGCTTTGTTGCCAACGCTCGGACCGCCGGGGTAGGGAAGGCCGATTATTTTGGCCACCTTGTCGAAGGCCTCGCCAATGGCGTCATCTTGGGTTTGCCCAAGCAGGGTGTAGTCAAAATGCCCGCGAAACAGTGCCAGCTGCGAATGCCCACCACTGACTATTAGCGCCAGCATCGGGAACTCCGGCTGCTTTACCGGTACTCCGTAGCCGGCTAGGGAAGTCTCGGTCAAGAAGTTTGCGTACGCATGGCCTTCTACGTGGTTGATGGCATACAGCGGCTTGTTCTTCGTAATAGCCAGCGTTCGCGCCGCTAGCACCCCCACCAACAGGCATCCGCCTAGGCCTGCCCCATACGTTACGGCAATGGCATCTATCTGCGCCCATTGTTGCAAGGTCTCTCCTCGCAAAGTGGGGAAGGTTTGGTCGAGAGCTTGCTGAATAACAGGGATGATCGACTCTATATGGCTGCGAGCGGCAATTTCGGGTACCACGCCGCCGTAGGCCGCGTGCAGGTCCATCGAACTCGCCACCGCGTTTGAGCGCAGCTTATAACCATCTTCTACGACCGCTGCGGCTGTTTCGTCGCAACTGCTTTCTATACCTAAAACTATCATTAGCAGTAGTGTAGCAAAAAATACTGCAGTATACTATTTGACACAAGTGCAAAACCATTGACAAAACATTACCTTTTTGCTACTATGTACTCAGAACAAACAAAATACAAAATAACTTATACAGGATAAATGAGCACCATGTCAGAACAATTAACGACTCACCTCAAAGAACCCGAAGCGCAGGCTTCAACCGACCTGGATGCCCTGCTGACTACTGTGCTAGCTTATCAGCCAAATTCTGCAGCCGATGCACTTTCTACCGTTGAATTTATTGAAGTAGCCAATTCACATATCGTGCGTAACGGCCGCAAGTACGAACTAGATGGGCGACCCCTGGATGCTACTATCGCTAGGCAAACCCGAGAAATTTCCAAAGCAGGAATCAATACCTGGAAGTTAACGCCCGAACAAGCTGTACAAACCCAAAATGTCGCAGAAGGTGGTCGCCCAGAAGGTGTAACTGTTAAGGCATGGTATGAAATGGGACGCGAGCAGCGCACGCCCTATCGTGAGGCTGCCGAGCGCAAACTAGGACTCAGCGAAGACATAAAGGCCTTCCAGGCCGCCCAACGAGATGAAGCTCAGCGTGCTCGCAGAGACGTTCAAGCTACCGTACAACAGGGTAAGATTGAAACTGAAGTAGAATATGCTACCGATACCGCCTATCGTACAAAGCGCGCCGAGCTGCCACTGGCCAGTGATGAATACAAGGCAGCACGACAAGCATACGTTGACGGTAAGTTAGAGAAGTCTGCCATGACCGGGGCTGCGAGGGAGATGCTCAAGGAAAATCTTGGTCTCCAGTTTGACGAGTACACCCAAACGGAAGCGCTTAAGGCTGGCAAGGCTGCCGCCGATAGTCGCCTAGCAGAGTTAGAGGCAAAGGGCGGTTCGAAAACCATCGACCGAACCCTAAAAACCGAAAAAGCTGCCGCACATGACGAAGCTCTGATACTAAACGAGCAAATAGCTGCCGAAAAAGCCGCCGCCGAAAAAGAAAAATTCCTGCGCCGCCTTCATGGTAGCGACTACAACGAACATATGAGGCGTCAAGAAGAGAAGTTGGCCAAAACCAGTCTTACCTCTGGGGCGCTTGGTGCAGCTGCCGTCGCAGCTGAAACTACAGCCACCACTGCTCAAGAACCTGACAATTCTCACGACAAAACTAACGTATATCCCGTACCTGCCGGGTTTAACGAGGAAAGATGGACTGGTTTGACGGAAGATGACCAGAAAATCTTATGGAACGCCATTACAAAACATCTTGAGCAGGACGATATTACGCAAGCAGAACAAATTTGGGAAGGGCTAAAACCCCTCGAACGTGCTGCTGTTATGGTACTCATTCGGAATGAGCAAAGGTCTAAGCCTCAATCCGAGACTATTGTAGCTGGTGCGAAAGGCACCACCCAGGCCGCAGCTGCTAAGCTAAGCGCGCCCGGGGACGCCAAGGAAGAAGCTATTAATGCATGGCTGTTGCGCCGCCAAGAAGGTGCGCAACAAGCACAGGCTGACAAGACCCAACCGCGGGTACTAGATTTAAGCCCCCGTGGCTTACGCCGCCGGATAACAAGTAAGTTCCACGAAGCGGCAGCCCTGCTTATGGCCCAAGGTGGTCGGGTAATGGCTTATGCTCAAAACCCCGAACAGTTTACTCGACGTAAAAAAGCATCGGCCATTGCACTTGGCGGCCTCGCCGTCGCAGCGGGAGTCGGGCTTACACTGGCAATGCAGCGTAGTGGTAACCACGCTGGCATACAAGCCTTCGGCCTTCCTAGTGGTGGGTCTGGTGGCGCGAATTCACATAATGCTAACAATATGGTGGATAGCGCCCTAGCTACATCCCCTCATCCTTCAGCAGTGCGCCCCGAAACGCAGGAATACACCACCACAACGTTGAAAAAAGGTGGTAACCTCTGGAAGGTAGCCAAAGAATACCTGTCTCAGGGTGGTCATAAGCCCACCACTGCAGAGATTAATGCTTATGACATACAGTTGGCAAAGGCCAATGGCATAGATGTAGCAACCGGCCAAGATCGTCGCATGACTGCCGGAAGGCTCATAAAATTAGTGACATTTAAGAAGTAGGCTTACCAACCCTATATAAAGAGCGGCTTTTGCCGCTCTTTATATATACTAATGACTATGAGTGCGCGTAGTGTTATTAAGAAACTGATACCGAATGGGCTGTTCAGGGCTGTCGAGCCGTGGGGACATTTGGCGGAGGCGGTGGTGTATAACTGCGCGTACGGCTTTCCGGCGCGGGGGATGAAAGTAGTAGGCATCACCGGCACAAATGGCAAAACCACCACCAGCTTTCTGGTGCACCGCATGTTGCAGGAATCGGGCCGCAAAACGGGGCTGATGACTACGGTGGCCTGGGCGATTGGGGACGATATGCGGCCCCAAAAAGAGCATATGACCAATGTGCCCGTAAAACTGCTGATGCAGCGACTAAAACAGATGAAAGCCGAGGGCGTGGAGTGGTTGGTGTTGGAAACGACCAGCCATGCGCTGGTGCAGCGCCGGACGTGGGGCGTGCCCTACAGTGTGGCGGTGCTGACGAACATTACCCATGAGCACCTGGATTATCACAAGACATTTGAACGCTACGTGGCGGCCAAAAAGCGGCTGTTTAGGCTGACCGAGCGCAATGGGCGGGGCTTGCAGATGGGGATAGCCAATGCCGATGACCCAAACGGCGCGGTGTTTGCCGGGGAAACTTCTAACAGCATGCTGTATGGCATCGAAGCCGGCGAAGTGCAAGCCGTGAACATTCAGATGCGGCCGGGGGGCATAGCCTATGACGCCGAGGCGTGGGGTGATACCTACCACATCACAAGTCGTCTGCCGGGCAGTTTTAACGTGTATAACACCTTGGCGGCGGTGTGTGTTGGGCGTGCCGTAGGCCTTACGCGCGGGCAGGTAGAGCAGGGAATTGCGGCGCTGCCAGGAGTAGCAGGTCGGATGGAAGCTATTGTGGCCGGACAGTCATTTACAGTGGTGGTAGATTACGCTCACACGCCGGACGCCCTAGAGAATGTACTGCAAGCACTGCGTAGTTCCACGGCTGGTTCGCTGGCGATTGTGTTTGGCGCGACCGGTGACCGCGACAAGGTAAAGCGACCGGTGATGGGCGAAGTGGTGGCCAATCTGGCTGACAAAATTTATCTGACTGATGACGAAACGTATACCGAAGACCCGTTGGCTATCCGCGAGGCAGTGCTGGGCGGCATCCGTAAGGCCGGAGGCGAAGCGAAGACAACCGTGGTAGATGACCGACTAGAGGCCATCCGCCAGGCATTTGCTGGCGCAGGTGCCAGCGATACCGTGCTGCTGGCGGGGATTGGCCACCAGGATTACCGCGCCATGGGTGGCAAAAAGCTGTCTTGGGACGAGCGTGAAGTCGCCCGCACGGTGCTCAAAGAGCTGCAGGCGTAGCTACAAGGGGCCAAGGGGGGTAAAATGAGTAAATTAGCACTCGGTGGTTGCAAGTGCTAATTAACTTCGTTAGAATACTAGATGACCTAGTCTAACAAGGAGGATGATATGAGTGTACCTATCCAGCCATTGGCTGATTACATCGTGGCCCAAGTAGAAGAAGCCGCCAGCAAGACCGCTAGCGGGCTCTACATACCCGGCGGCGCGCAAGAAAAGCCTAAGGTTGCCAAAGTTTCGGCCGTGGGCAAAGAAGTAAAAAGTGTTAAAGTGGGCGACCGGATCATCTACAAAGGCTACTCACAAACAGAGGTCAAAGTTGATTCTGTGGAGTATTTGCTGGTTAAAGAGGAAGACGTTTTGGCAACCGTAAAGTAACGGTTGCATTTCACATTTTTCATCTCACTTTTCACGTCTGGAAAGGCAGAAATGGTTATATGGAAATGAGAAATTACCGTGAAGCGTGAATCGTAAACTGTAAATTGAACGGAGTTAAGTAATGGCTAAGAAAGTTTTTTATGACGATGACGCCCGCCGGCGCGTGCTAGGCGGGGCAGAGATTTTATACAATGCGGTCAAAACAACCATGGGACCCAAGGGTCGTAATGTGGTTATTAGCAAAAGCTACGGTGCGCCGAGTGTGACGCACGACGGTGTTACGGTTGCCAAAGGTGTGGATATCGCCGATGTAGACGATGAAACGTTAGGTTATAAGGTGGGTGCCGAGCTGATAAAGCAGGCCGCCAACAAAATGAACGACGTCGCGGGTGATGGTACAACCACTGTTACGGTGTTGACGTATCACATTTTACACGAAGCTAACAAGCTGATTGCCGCCGGCCACAACCCCATACTACTGCGTAAGGGGCTGGAAGCTGCTGCCGCCGAAGTGGAGGCTCAATTGACTGGCCTTGCCGAAGATATACAGAGCAACAAAAAGCGGGTGGCCGAAGTCGGAACAATCTCAGCCGGTGACGCAGCTATCGGCAAGCTCATTTCAGAAGTCATCGAAAAAGTCGGCAAAGACGGTGTGGTGACGGTGGAGGAAGGCAAAGGGCTCGTACTGGAGAGCGAAGTGGTGGAGGGCTTTACTTTTGACCGCGGCTTCGTCAGCCCCTACATGGTAAATGATACGGCCCGCATGGAAGCGGTGTACGACAAGCCAGCCATTGTGATTTCCGACAAGAAAGTGTCGAGCATCCAAGAATTTTTGCCGTTGCTCGAAAAGCTGGCTCAAGCTGGCAAGAAAGACCTGGTGCTTATCGCCGAAGATGTCGAGGGTGAAGCGCTCGGTACGTTGATATTGAACCGCCTAAAGGGGGTCTTTAACACGGTAGCCGTTAAGGCCCCGGCCTTCGGCGACCGCCGCAAAGACATACTAAACGACATTGCCATTCTGACCGGCGCAGAGGTAATTACCGACGACCGGGGCATGACGTTCGAAAACGTTGATTTGGATGTAGTTGGTACGGCCCGCAAAGTCATTGTTACTAAAGATGAGACGACCATCATCGAGGGTGCGGGCTCAAGCGCTGAAGTGGCCGCCCGGATTAAGCAAATTGCCACGCAGGCCGATGTTGCTACCAGCGAGTACGACAAAGAAAACTACGAAAAGCGCCGCGCAGCGCTCAGCGGCAAAGTGGCCGTCATCAAAGTAGGTGGTGCGACTGAGACCGAGATAGAAGAAAAGAAGTACCGCGTGGACGACGCCGTGGCGGCCGTAAAGGCAGCCCTAGCCGAAGGCATTGTGCCAGGGGGTGGCGTGACGCTAGTGAACTTAACGTCTGTCATCGCTACCGATGACAACGATTCGTCTGTCGCTGCCGGCCAAGGACTTCTCGTAAAGGCCCTGGAGCAACCATTCCGTATCTTGCTTACAAATAGCGGCCTCAACGCCGACGAGTGGCTACCACAAGTTAAAAAGGCCAAGGCAGGGCAGGGCGTAAACGTCAATGATCCGAGCAAACTGGTCGATCTTAAGATAGCTGGCATCATTGACCCTGTCGCTGTGACCAAGCAGGCCGTGCAGAACGCGGTGAGCATAGCCGGAACCAGCATGACCATGGGTGCGCTGGTAGTGGAAGTGCCCGAACCGAAGGTTGCGGCCGGGGGTGCGCCTGATATGGGTGGGATGGGGATGATGTAAGGCACATGAGGAAACCTAGGTTTCCTCATCGCGCCGGCAAGATGAAATACATTTTGTTGGGCTGCTCCTTCCTCAGCTTCATCGGGGCATGAAAGGTCTACGTATTGAGGTGCTGTTCCTGAGTAAGTAAGGCACTTAGGCCCAGAACAGTCGTACCTAAAAATCCTCGGAAGTGGTCCGAGGATTTTTAGTATTGAGGTGTAGTTTAGTTGCCGTAGCCGGATGAGCCGTAGCCCCGAGTAACGGGGTGCTGTCCCATAAGCGATTTGCCAGTGGTGAGCTTAATAAGTGTGCCAAAGCCGAAGATAGAGGCAACTGCCAAGGCAGACATGCCCAGAAACTCCTTACGAGAAACTTCTTTTGCCATGAGTGTAGAAACTTGTGCGTTCATGAGAGACCTTTATTTTTTTGATGTTTTTATTTTTTAGTTTGTAATCTGATTGTATCTAAGCACACCGCTTATGTCAAGCGGCAAGCCAACAAATTACTGGACCAGCTGGCCACGAAGGGGAGCATAACGGCGCGGCAAGGTGATGGGGTTGCGGGCGATTGCTCGCCCGATAGGAGTAGCTGGGGCTGTCGCCTGAGCTGGGGTATAGGAGACAGGGGTTAGATCGAGCTCAAATGACGTGGGGGCTTCCTCTGGCACGGGGGGCACATCAGCAATGGTAAAAAGTTCGAGCGGGCGGCTGGTACGTTCGGCCTGTCGGGCGCGGTCGGCCTCGAGGAGCTGCTGGAAGGCAGATGGTTTGCTTTGCTTATTTACGAACCAGATGAGCGCAATGCCTACCTGGTACATCACAATAATAGGCCCGACTACCATCATCTGGTCAACGAGGTTCGGTGTCGGGTTCATAATAAAGGCAATAATTAATGCCGCCACTACAAGATGACGTTCATATTTGAACAGATGTGTTGGCTTGAGCGGCTTAATGCGGTTAATGATAAACAGTATCAGCGGCAGCTGGAACATCAGCGCCGAGCCGAACAGGTACAGCGCCACGAATGACATGTATGACTGAATAGTTATAAGCGGCTTAACCTGGATGGTTGTAAACTGGTGCAGCAAAAAGTGCAGGGCACTGGGCAAGCCTACGTAGTAGCCAAACATAACACCGCTGAGCGCCACGACTCCCGCTGTCATCGAAGCGAACAACAGAAATTTACGGGTTGCCGCTTGCATCAGCGGCTGCAAAAACGCCAAGCACTGGTAAATTATTATCGGTGTGGCAACTACCAGCCCAATGTCCAAGCAGACACCAAATAGGAAGTTCATGCCCCCAATTGGTGAGGTGTAAATAAACTGTTGGCCATGGCTTGGACGAAGCAAAAAATCTACGATTTGGTGTTCAAAACCGTAGGCCACAGCACTACCCACCCCAACACAAGCGGCGACATAAAATAGTCGCCGCCGGAGTTCTTTTACGTGCTCGATAAGTGGTATTTTATCTTGTGGTGCTAAACTAGCTTTCGCTGGTTTTGGTGTCTGGTGTTTTTTGGCTCTTTTTGTCATCTTCGCTTAAACCTTTGCGTAGTTCACGTGCCGAGCTACCTAAACTGCGTGATAGTTCAGGCAATTTCTTTGCCCCGAACAAAAGCAGGATGATAGCTAAGATGATGATCAAATCTGGAGTTGAAAGATCCAAAAATGCAAATTGTGATATCATTTCTTATTTTTCCCTCGCTAGTCTTATTGCTGTTAGCTTACAACATGATATCATAAGCGTATTAAGCCAACAATGGATGAACATAAAAATGCAAATAATTTCTTACACAATTTTAGGCTCAACCTACGGGTCAAACGCCTACAATGCCAATAATTATAACGGCTCAAACGTAACCAACACGAGCACTGGCTCGAACGCACCGAGTGGCAATTCGACACTAACGAATACCGGAGTGGTAGTGGTGGGCATCGTGGCGGTGGCAGCGGCGATTCTGCTGGTCGCACTAGTGGTCCGGGTGTGGAAGCGCCCCAGCCGCCAGCAGCCGCCAGCACCGACAGCAGTCAAAGCTGCTGAAGATCACACTGCTAACCAATAAAAAGCTTTTCGCTAGCGTAGTTTAGGTACAACAACAGGGCGATGCTGAGCCCGAGTAGTACAAGTAGTATCCAAAATCTCATTTTTTCGCTCATGACCCTGCCTTTAGGGTGGCAACGACCACCAATCGGTTTACGGGATGCCAGAGCGGTGCACAGGTAAAGAGCGTCAGGCGTGCGTCGGGCGTGTTATCTTCGATGGATGTTTCACTCGGCGGCACTTGACGGCTGCTAAGCACGGTGTAGACGTATTTTTTGAAGTCCCACACCAGCGCGATTTCGTCGCCGGGCCGAAGCTTATCTAAAAAATAAAATGCGCCGTGCGGGCCAGTGTAGGAAAAACGGTGGGCTAGTAGCACCGTGTTGCCGCCACGGTCGGGCGTGCTGCTGTCTGGCCAGCGCCAGATGCCTTGTTTGAGTGCATTGAACCAGTCACCTTTGGGCGCTTCGAGCGTGGTTTGATGTAAGAGCATAGTCGGAATGATGAGGCTGTTGCCGGTGGCTTGGTTGGCCGCTGCGGATGCGCTAAATCTGCTGTGGACAGCTTGAGTAAGCTGGGCCTGCTGACTAGAATGGTTGGCGCGCCACCAAAAGCTTAGCCGTGGCCAGGCGGGTGCGGCAATCACGTACCCGTTTAGGAGTACTATCAGTGCAAACAACAGATTGTTGGCCTGGCGGAGCGAGAAATGTAGTGTTCTCATACGTAGGTAGCTTACTATGCCAAGCGTAGCATAGCGGCTATTTTTCTGGTTTTGGCTGGGTAAAGTAGTTGATTTCGTTCACAACGTCTAGCAGGGCTTGGGCGCGGGTCTTGTCGTCGGTTATAGCCAGGGCTGCCTGGTAGGCATCGTTCAGCAGTGCGTGGTTATCGGCGCTCTGAATGAGCATAAGCGTGGTACGGAATTTTTCTTCGGGGGTTTGGTCTAGATGGTTTACTAGTGGCGTTAGCCGGGCCAGCGCTTGTTGCTTTAGTGCCAGCAGGTCTGTGGTAGGAGCGCTGGTGTCAGCTGTTGTGGTGGGCCGAGTCGATGCTGCCACAGGAGCAACTACGGGAACATCCGCCTCGACGGTAGGTGCAGATGTTGTTTCTTCGGTTGGTGGTTGGTCTAGCACGGAAACCTCCTCTGGGTCGCTTGGGTACGAAGTTGTGTTGTCGACTGGCGCAGGCAAGCTGACGCCGGTGTCTGGGTCGACTGCCAATGGGTTCACCGCCCCGCCATTAGTAATCGGCGCTATAAGCGTCGAGTCGTTAGTATCGTCGTTTTGATGTCCGAAAAGCATTCCACCCCCTTGAGCGGCTAAAGCCGCGATTCACAATTTTCAATTAACAATTTACAATACCCATATAGTAACAAAATTTTAGGATAAGCAACAGAGGAATGGGGAACAGTATGCTCGACGACCTACAGAAGATTCACGAACGTGACCCGCAAGATGCGCTCGGCATTGCCGAAAAGCAATGGCAGCAGCTGGAACAGCAGTTTGAACTAGCGGTCGAACCGCGCCAGTTTAGCAACCTTGTGCTGGCTGGCATGGGCGGCTCAGCACTCAGTGCGGCCGTAGCCCAAGCGTGGCCGGGGCTGGATGTGCCATTTGAAATCTGCCGCCGGTACGACATTCCCCGGTACGTCGGCGCGGATACGTTGTTTATAGCTTCGAGCTATTCGGGTAATACCGAAGAAACGGTGAGCGCACTCGAGCAGGCCGCCCAGACTGGCGCGACCATCGTAGTGATTTCGGCCGGCGGCAAGTTGGAAGAAATGGCCTCGATAGCCGGTTATACGTACCTGAAGCTGCCCGGCGGTTTTCAGCCGCGCCACGTTGTGTTTGCCAGCCTAAAAGCCGTACTGTGTATTTTTGACGCCTACGGTTTAACGCAAAATAAAGCTAATGAACTGGCAGCGATGGCCGGAAAACTTCAGGAATACCTGCAGCTCTGGACGCCCAGCGTAGCTACCAAAGACAATCTGGCCAAGCAAATTGCCCTGGAATGCATGGGCAA
Organism: Saccharimonadales bacterium (SeqCode); assembly: GCA_038207115.1. Taxonomy (GTDB): domain Bacteria; phylum Patescibacteriota; class Saccharimonadia; order Saccharimonadales; family UBA4665; genus JAJZCD01. Next base: position 18,124 of record JBBRAC010000003.1, on the reverse strand, counting down.
GTCGGTCGTGATGTACGCCGGGCCCAAGCTGGCCGCTGCCGCCTACAAATGGAAAATCAGTTTTAACGAAAATGCCAAGCAAATTGCCTGGTGGAACGAATATAGTGAGTTCAATCACAATGAATTTATGGGCTGGACCGAACAGCCACAGCAGAAACCTTACACTGTGATAGATTTGCGCAGCTCGCTCGAACATCCACAAATACAGAAGCGTTTCGAAATTAGCGAGCGGCTACTTTCGGGCAAGCGGCCGGCGCCGATTGTGGTTGCGGCCGAAGGCGACACGCTGCTCGAGCAGCTCCTGAGTACCATTGCACTCGGCGATTTCGTAAGCTTGTATACCGCTCTGCTGAGTGGTGTGAACCCGACGCCGGTAGCGCTTATTGAGAGGCTTAAGACAGAACTGGTCTAGTCAAAGGCCGATATTGAACGAAGCCGCAGTGGTTGGGCATCGACATTCTGCATTCGGGTATCGCTTGCAGCGAATCTTCAGCGTAAACTGAGACAATAGGACTACGATAAACAGGGAAGCGCCATGAAGATATTAGTCGTTGAAGATGAAGTAAAGATTGCCACTAGCCTCCAGCGTGGACTACATGCCGAGGGTTATGTGGTGGATGTGGCGTATGACGGTGATATGGCCGAAACACTTACTGTTGCCACGAATTACGATTTGATACTGCTAGACTGGATGATTCCCGGCAAGAATGACGGACCGGGGCTGATTCGTTTGTGGCACGAACAGAAAAAGCACATGCCCATATTGATGCTGACGGCTCGGGCCAGCATCGGCGACCGTGTAGCCGGGCTCGACACCGGAGCAGACGATTACCTCCCAAAACCATTTAGCTACGACGAGCTGCTGGCGCGGGTGCGGGCGCTGCTGCGCCGTCCGAGCGAAGGCGAAGGCACTAGCTACAAGCTTGGTGACGTTACCATCAACAGCATTAGTAAATCGGTCAGCAAAAATGGCACACCCGTGCACCTGACTGCTAAAGAATTCCAATTGCTGGAGTACCTGGCGGCCCGCCGCGGGGAAGTACTTAGCAAAGATCAGCTATTAGACCACGTGTGGGCCGACGAAGCACGCGTGCAACACAATACCGTCGAGACATTTGTAGCAAACCTGCGAAAAAAAATTGATAAGCCAGGCGGTGAAAACATCGTTAAAACCGTGCGGGGGTTTGGCTACACGGCGCTGTAGCATAAAGACGGTATGAATCCCTTTATAACCCAGAACGCGGCAAGTCTCCATTCGGCAGCCGAAGCTTACAAGCGGCCTCAGCCGTATGTGGCATTAGTAACGAAAGGTGAGGTTTAATAGCATGAACCCGTTTCGCTCTGCCCGGCTTAAACTAACTGTCTTTTACTTTGCCATTTTGGTGGTATTTAGCCTGCTGCTAACGTTTGGCGTCTGGTCAGTTACCGACCATGAACTGAGCCGGGGCGATACCGCCCAGCGCGGAGCCCTACACCAGCTGTTTGAACGGTACAACGATAGTACGCCCGGGGCAGATAACTTTGCGCCTCCGGGCGACCGTTATTTCGCTCAGACCCAGCAGAAGCAATCAAACACCACGCGCCAGAACCTTAACCGTGATTTTGTGCTGCTCAACCTAACGCTGCTGGCTATTGGAGCGGTGCTAAGCTACTGGTACGCCGGCCGAACGCTCAGGCCTATAGAAGCAGCCCATGAGCAGCAAAAGCGCTTTACTAGCGACGCCAGCCACGAACTACGCACCCCACTGACCGCAATGAAACTTGAAAACGAGATCTTTCTGAGGCAAAAAGAGTTTACGCCCGCTGACGCCCGCCAACTCATTGCCAGCAACCTAGAGGAAGTCGACCGGCTGGAACGGCTAGCTACTAACCTACTGGCGCTTAATCAGTACGAACAGGGAACGGTGCCGCACGCACAAACAAACATAACGGAGGTCGTGAACGAGGCCATCGCGAGTGTGAAACGCCACAAAGAAGCCCGCGGCATTGCTTTTGCTGCCGACGTTCAGCCCGCCCAAGTCGACATCAACCAAGAAAGCATCATCCAGCTGCTGGGCATATTGCTCGATAACGCCGTAAAATACGGACCGCGCGAAAGTACGGTGGAGGTCAGTGGAGCGCTGCACGGTGACAATTACGCTCTAACCGTGCGCGACCACGGTCCGGGCATTGCCGAGGCAGACCTGCCGCACATTTTTGAGCGTATGTACCGTGGTGACAAAGCCCGCTCTAGCCGTGTTAGTGGGCACGGCATAGGCCTGAGCCTGGCCCGGCAGATTGCTGCCGCCAACGATGCCACGCTCGAAGCCCACAACCATCCCGATGGCGGCGCCGAGTTCGTCCTGCACCTTCAGTAGCACGCCAGTACGCTATACTAAAGGGCATGCACATCTCTCGGCCACTAACTCCTCGGCAGCGAATTACGGTGAGTCTGGGCGGACTTTCGGTGGTTAGTATTTGTTTGTTTGCGGCTGGTGCGTTGGCCAACCACAGCCTGCAGTTCGATTACCTGCTGTGGAACTTGTTTTTAGCCTGGCTGCCGCTCTTATTGATGTTGGCTCTGCTGCGCACCCTACGCACCCAATTGTGGACCAGATGGCTGCCTTTTATACTGACGGTGCTCTGGCTGTTTTTACTGCCGAACAGCTTTTATATGATTAGCGATTTCGTCCACATCCAGGACGCCATGCGTCACAACGTACTCTACGATGTAGTGATGTTTACGGCCTTTATTTTTGACGCGGCGCTGCTGGGCTTTAGTAGTCTGTACCTGGTTCACAGTGAACTGCGAAAACGCCTGAGTCTGCGTATTTCCAGCATTACCGTCGGCCTAATACTGTTCGTCTGCAGCTTTGCTATTTACCTGGGCCGCGACTTACGCTGGAACAGCTGGGACGTGCTGTTTAACCCGGCCGGCATTTTGTTTGATGTGTCCGATCACCTGTTTCACCCCTTTCAGCACACCGAAATGTTCTCGACTACGCTTAGCTTCTTTATCTTGCTAGGCAGTTTGTATATAGTAGGCTGGCAGCTCGGCGAAGCCACCCACCCCGCGCCCAACAATCATTCGCCCAAAGGCTAACCGTGCATGCCGTTTTGAACAGGTATTACCAGTGACAGATGCGCATTTTTTTGCTACTGTGTGAATACATCTAACTTAAACAAAAATGACCGAACAACCAAAACTTAACCCTGAAAATGTAGGCATAGATACAACTGAAACCCTCAATCGAATTGAGCAGAGTGTAAGCCTTGGTTTTCTGACTGAGGAGCAAAAAATATCGGTCGTTTCTTCTGTACAGAGTGACATTGCACAAATACTCAGCCAGCCAGTAGATGAATTATCCTTCATGCGGGATGTATGGGATAGGCACGCTCAGCTCGTCGATAATACGTTATGGAAAGAAGATAGGTTCAATGCCGCGCACATGGAGGCCAACAAGCTATACGCAGCCAGTTTATTTGATTTGTTTAGCCAGCGTGAGGTTCATAATGAAACTGACAATCACTTTATACACGCTGTCTATGATGCATACTTTTCGTCGTCGGATTCCATTACGAGCTTCACTGGCGGGCTAGCTGATAGTATTGAGCTTTACGCACGGTCGCAGCAAAGTAGGACGGGAAGGAGCTTTAGTCAGTCGCTTACCGCAGGCCTGGTATACGATGGTACGTTCAGCGACGCATACAGCGGTATTTCCTCTGGCTGGACGAGCCAACAGACCGCCGAGTCTCAGCTAGCTTACCTTGGTGGCCTGAACAAATTGCATAGTGCCGCCCAAAATGAAATGTACGATACGCATAGACTTACAAAAGGAATCGATACGTTTTTAGAGGATGTTGCCAGCAAAGCCGAAGGTGTTCCACCCTTTGTTCGACTGACGGCACAGTCCGCACTGGAAGAAGGCGCGGCGCGGGCGGAGGAAGAATGGGTCTGGTTGGAAGAATTACCCAATGACGAACAAGAGAGTTTACTGCAGCGCCACGAGGAGTACAAGAGCCAGGCAGCCCAAGAACAAATACTCTTGCACACAGCGTTCCCTCAGATAGACCAGCAAGCACTGCTGTACCGGATTTCTCGCGATGCTTGCGCTGTTGTTCACGGGGGTTCACTAATGGCGGTGTATTCTACGGATGGACGAATTACCAATCTAGATGCCCCAAATGATAAAAACGATTTTGCGCTTGACCGCAGTGATATTACCCGACTTTTCGTAGCCCATGATTCGCTAGTCACAACATCCATCGAACATGAAGCCGGTCTCGATATTCGACAGCTGTCGCTTGCGGCTCAGCTCCGCCTGTTCGAATTCATGTCAGAGGCAGATAGCTCTCAATATGAACGTCTCTGCGGTGTGCTCAACCAAGCAAATACAAGGAATAGGATTGCCATAGCCGAATCTTTTCTGGCGGCGGAATTTGGTGATGACTATGCCGACAGCATTTTGAGCATTGCAGAAAAGCTCGGGCCACACCAAGTACACGAAGTTTTTGAGAATATTAACTCTTTCCGCACCAGAACAAAAGAATTTGCCGACTGGTTTCGGCCATACGATTCCGACTTTGCTCAAGCTACCGAAATGGCCATGAACGAACGTCTTACCGACGCGCTCTATGCGCTTGAGTCGCTGGCAGTACGCGGTTCTCTAAATGTGGATGTCGCACCCCATCGTAATACGCCGGATTATCAGAGTGACGGACGGTTCATGCTGCGCGTTGCAAACGTCGAAGAAGGCATGGAAATCTTGGGAAACCTCGAAAAATCGCTGGGGCTGATGCATAACGTCGTGACCGCAAAGGATGTACAGGTGCACCGCGTAAATGAAACAAATACTCAGTTTATTATGTATCGATTTACCAGCCAAGCAAGCGGCCAGGCGCTGCTGTATATTCGGCCAGAAGGAGCCAAGGGCTATGATAAAGCCTACGAATATGGCAACCGTCACGGCGTGGAGGCTTCGCTGAGCTTTATCGTAAACCCCACCAATGCGCACCATTTGCGTTCCGATAAAGATCCAGACGGCGTCAGTATTCGCTTTGACCGAGAGGGTCGGATGCTCGATGACTCGCCGTTTGCGGTCGACCGTGACCCAACCAAAGCTGGCGGAACGATATCGGTAGACATCAGTTCTGGTATGGGCGATAGCAGCCGTATGCCGGTAAAAATCGGTAGATTTATTGCTGCTGGGAATTTACTGCGCGCACAGCGCACGGGAAGTCATGAATCGCTGCACCACAATACCAACTACTTTGACCAAAAACGCTACGGTAACAATGGCGGATTTGCCAAACTGGCAATATATACGGCCCACATGGCGGAAGCGATGATTAGATTGCAAGAGCACGGGAATCATGGGTCGAAGTACCGTCGGCTGCCTGGAGTGCTTGGAAAAGCAAGCCTAGGAGTTGCCGCATAGCTTCGGCCACAGGAGGGCTGGTAATGATGGTAGCCATTTGCGTCTTGCCATACGCTAGTAACGCCACCTTATTGCCATAGACATTTATTTCGACAGGGGCGGTGTAGGTGTCTTGGGCTATCATGGTGCGGTGAAAACGCAGGCGCTCGTCGGCACCACTATCGCGATGCTGCCTGGCGATTGGCGAATCTGGGGTAAGTGCGTAGGTGTCGATGCCAGCATCGGCACGCCGCTGGCGATAGCTGTCCAGATACTCTAGGCCGAGATCAGGCACATCGGCGGTGGTGCGCACAAGATATATGTCTTGCTTGGCCTTTAGGGTGTCGTCGTACACTTCTTTTATTCCCTCTACGCCCTGAAGGGTGCGCGTTCCCGGTTGCGCGGTAGTGGCGTAAAACAAATCTATGAGCGGGGAAATGCCTTGTTTAACCTCTTGCTCGTTACGTACCAGGATTTTTCGGCGTTTTTCGGCCAGTATTTCGAGAGCGGAGGGGTGGGCGGGGGAATACGTTACGCCCCGACCGTCTGTTTTGCTGGCAAGGCCGAGCTCGACCAGCTTATCGGCCACGGCGTAGGCATTGGTGCGGGTTTCGCCGGTGGTTTCGGCTAATTGTGCCGGAGTTAGCGCACCATGCTCTATGAGTGCCAAATAGCCTTTGGCTTGGCTTTCGGTAAGGCCAGCTTTGCGTAGAAGAGAGGTGTCCATACAAGGAAATGTAGCACAAAAAGTGTGTAATGTCAAAACTATATTGACAAACTTGAACTTTAATATCAATCTGTTAAAACAAAATAGTATCAAATCATTATTGACAAATAAGTCAAAATAGTGCATACTCTTGCCCAGTTGGTTGAGGTAATCGCTGATCCAACAGCAATATTCAAAAAGCTAGAAGGTAGAAGGTGTGAGCGTTCGCCGACTAAAGCGGCTAGAGTGCAAGCACATCACGGCTTTAACTCCAGGTGGGCGCGAGAAACCCAAATCTGTTGAGACTGCCATCTTTAGGCCTTTAGTGTTTGGCAATCCGCTTTGGGTTGTACTTGCATAGGGGTTTTGAACGACATCGCAAACGTTCAAAACTCCAAATGCGGGTAAATGTATTCGCAACATTAATGACAACCACCATTGTATAAGCTGCTTTTTAGCCAGTGTCGGTGGAAAGATATATGGCCATTATGGCAAAGGAATTTGTAATGAGTAATTCAAAAACAGCAGAGACAGCCAATAGACTAGTCGGAAACGCAATTAATCCTCGTTTTCGCCATCAGCTTGAGCTCGCCCGCAGGGCAGGCAATTCGGCTTTAGTACACGAGCTTGAAAATAGGTGGGTCAGTAGCAGGGTCATTCGCTTGCCACACCACTCGAGCTTGGAGGAGGTATACCTTGGGAATGGCGGTAAGATTATAAACGAAGGCACCGAACATGAATTGGTTGAACCGATAGGGGAAATGCGCCGCCTAGACGCAGGGCTCAATTCCTTTAATAATCGAGGTATGGGCTCAGTAGAATGGAAGCTATATAAATCTGGCGAAAAACGTTTATTTAGAGCTGTATCAGATGGTGGCCTCTGGACAAACCGTACCTGGAGTGTTAGTTCGGAAGTCAATTTACGCCCCGACAAAGTAACCGGAGAAGATTCTGTAATGGCTGTCCGTTCTTCTGCAAAACCAGATGAGTGGACTGGATTCTATGGGGGACCACTCGATACAATCATACCCCGCCGTATCGGGCACTACCTAGCAATACGGGGTTTTTATGAACTCGGTGATCCTGTAAAACGCCCAGACTATTGGGTACCCGATGGCCTTTCGGATGATGAAGCGGCTTCATATAATAGAGATTTTCCAAGCCCAATTGAGGCAGCTACTTACGTAGGTGGCACAGAAGCGGTGAGGGTTGTGCTTTGGGACGACGACTATGGGAACGCATCACTCGAATGTAAGTCAGTAGACTCTAGTGGAGGCTTGCAAACTGATGTTGAGCAAATGGCGCTCCATAGCTTACGACGCGTAGCGTGGGATTACACAGAATAACTTACCAGTAAAGGAACAATATGTTTACAGAGATTATACAACTAGATGGCCGGCAGGCGGCCAGAAAAAATACGCTAGCGCAACTTGGCGAGAGTATTACCGTAGGCTTCGAGGTAACCGACCCACAATTTGCGGCTGCATGTGCTGCTGGTAATTTTGACCCACAGCATTTGGGCGGACGCCCAGACTTATCGGCGATAGAGGTGACAGCTGCCATGTTGCGTGGTGAGGCACACGCTGCAACCTCTTTGCCCGACCTGGATTCGATTGGGTCTATGGCTGTGCTTAGTATAGGCATGGAAGCTATCGCGGAGGTCAGGGCACTCGAGGGAGCTATAGTGGGCAGAATTGCGCTGATTGGCGCTGCAGATAGATTTGAGCGTGGTGAGTGGCCGGGCGTGCGAGAGTTGCCTTCGCATGAAAACCCCTGGTTTGAAAATGCCGGGGCATCGGACGTGCGGGAGCTGGCTGCAATTGCCGCAGTTGTGCAAGACCGTGGTGTTGGGTTAAAAGATCGTATGCAATTAGTTAAACGATGGCTACAGACCGGCGAAGAACCGGCAGAGTACCGGGTACGCGTCGAAGCTGAGCGCATTGATATGATTGCGGCAGTTGAACGAGGCGATGTTGCCATTAGTGAACAGGTCGGGGGAAAACTGGTGGGCGTAGAGTCGACACACCGAGCCGCGCTGGGGCTTGGGTACCACAGAGCGCCAGTGGTGGTTGCGCTGAACTCGCAGTTTCCAAGCAGAGATGGTGGTGAGCCACAGCGCAAATTTACCATTGCGCAGTACAAAGAAGGCTACGTAGACATCGGGAAAGTCGTAGCTGGACTGAATGTGGCAGAAGCTACACGAAAAGGCGTTGTGGTCAGTGAAATGCAGAACCGTTGGGGTGGGTCGAGGACGATCTGTGGCTCGCCTCAGGGGGAGAGTTCCGTACTCGCAATGGATGAAGTAATTGATATGGTTAGCGAGCATATCGCTTAGCAATTGAACGTAGTAACGAAAAGGAGAATGTAATGAAGAAGTATGAAGAATTGATACATCCGTCGCTTGCAGCAAGCGTGCAAAATCAATTAGCTGCAAGAAAAGCGGTCCAGGAGACTCTTGACCACCAAGAAGCCGAGGAAGCTGCCGAGAACGTACGCAGCACAAAATTAAATGCAACCGTACTAAGTAGCCAGCGTGTGCAAGATGCCCTGGCGCTGTATAGGCAAGAATATCCAAGTGAAGCGGCCACAAGCATGTCTCGTTACGTGTGGCATCAAGTATATGGCCCGCTAATGGATAAGCAATTTCGAGACGAGGACTATCCCGTATCCCACAGGTCCAAGACATTTGACTTGGCAAGCGGCCATACGGTTGCATTTTGCCCACCGGATCGTGACTACACAACCCTCGAAGAGCTAAATCCTGGGTATTTAATTTTTACTAGTGAAGCGGGCGGAGAGGTCAAACTACCGTTTGATGAAACATTCATTGAACAACCAGGTGACCCCAATGAAGTAGCTCCATACGGAAAGAATGTTCTGAGAGCTCTAATTACTACTCGCCGGTACTCAGATAGGGTTGCAAACCTGACAGAGCGTAACCGGGTATGGGGTCCGTTCTGGGAGGAAATTGCTGGTCAGCACGAAGTACCTGAACCTTCGGTGACCCTACCAATAGACGTAACCGAACACTAGTATTTGAAGCTTCACACCCCGCAGTACTTCACTAGTGCGGGGAAGTGAACTTTCAAATAGCTGAAAGTTTGCACATTTCATTCTAGTACGGGTCATAGAGGTCAGATACCTCGCCGACTTAAAGGGGATCCCCCGCGTACCTTGTTGCCCATTAGGAGGCAATAATGTCCAAGTCCATCACCATCGACGCAACCAAGCGCGGTATCCCGGCCATCTGGGAGACCGGCGGCGGCCTGACGTCCGGCGGCTCGGCGACACTCATCGCCAAGCCTGACGGAAGCAAGCCCCGCGCGGTCTACGTCCGCACTCGCGGGTCCCTGTCGGGAGGCCCCCACGCACTCATCTGTGTGCACGAGGGGTTCTACCTCGTCCACGCCGGTGTCGGTCGCGGTGTTCGTCAGTCGGCGCGCATCGAGCGCATCGTCAAGACGTCCGTCAAGGACATCCACGGCGAGAAGTTCGAGGCAACCGCCGAGGTTGAGGTGGTCAACACATTCAGCCGTGGCGAATGGGACAAACCGCTCGAAGCCAAGTTCGAGGCTGCCGTCGAGGCTGCCTTCCGGAAGGCGTCGATTTACCACTGCCGTTCGGCGGTGTACATCGACACGAGCGAGCGTGTCACCGAGACGCCCGAACAGCGCAAGCGTCGCGAAGCCGAAATGGCCAAGCAGGACGCCGAGCGGACTCGTTTGCGCGCCGACAAGGCGGCCGCTGATGCCAAGGCCAAGGCCGAAGCAGAAGCTGCAAGCCGCGAGGCTAAGCAGAATGGACTCGGTGCTCGTCTCGAAGCCGCTCAGGTTCACCTGAACGCGCTGCAGTCGAGCAACCCGAACACCAGCTATTCCAAGCTGGATCTGGGCGAATCGTACTTCGTCTTCGGCTGGGGCGATAAGCTCTACACCGAGGAGAACGTGCGGCACGTCGAGCACAATGTCGGGTACTGGGAGGATCAGGTCGTCGAGAAGCTGCGCAAGCAGATGGCTCGGGCCGAGTTCCAGCCACAGTACGAGACGTTCATCCCGCGTGTCGAGAACCTCGGACTGACTCTGAGCTTCGGCGAGGAGAAGGCCAACTGGGAGGGTGGCAGCTACTACGGTGGCTTCGCCTACACCCAGGAGGGTCTCATGGCTTTCGAGGCTGATCTCATCCGCAAGGAGGAGGAAGCGGCCAAGAAGGCACGCGAGGAAGCGGCTGCGGCTGCCAAGGCTTCGGCCGAAGCAGAAGCGGAGGTGCTCGGGCTGCCCCAGAACATCCGTATCTGGAAGCGCACTGGCGGTGCAACTGGCTGCTCGATGGGCTGGGTCATCACGCCTGACGGTTTCGACCGCGAGCGTGACGGGCTCGAGAACGACAACCCGCGCAGGGCTGCTCGCTACGACGAGGGTTACCTCGTTTGGAAGCAGGTTCTGCCGGGCGAGCTCGTTCTGGCTTGGTGCAAGGCCTACACGGCTGCCGAGCACGAGTTCGAGGTCGTGTACCTCCCCGAGGGCGGGCTGACCGAGGCACAGCTCGAGCGTGTGGCGGAGATCCAACAGGAACTCCAAGACACCTGGGCTGGCCGTCGCGGTTTGGCCTCGGGTATCCCGAGTCCGGCTGTCGGCCGTGGTTGGGGTCTCGGTAACTTCGAGACGACTCCCGCACCGCCGCAGGTGTTCGAAACGAGTGAGTCTGACTCGTTCGATGACAACACCACGGCATCCGCCGAACCCGTCAACATGGAGACCGCCTTGCAGCGTCTTCAGGACAAGTTCGGTAAGAACCGGTAACAACTACCTTTGCACCCAGCAAAGTAAAAACTCTCGCAGGTAACTGTGAGCGTTCCTAACCCGAAAGGATTGTTGAGCGAGGGGATTCGCTAGATTCGGTACTAGCTAGAGTGTACATTCTGTTGCAAGACAGAATATGGCACAATACCGACCGGTATGCTCTTGAACCCGGGTTTTGGCTGGCTCACAGCTAAAACAAGTCGAGGGTGCTCAAGACCCCAACCAACGCTCGCGCTCAAGCGAGTTCCGAAAGGATTAAAGTTTGGTTGGGGTGTTTTACTATCTACACATAATCACCTCTGTTATACTTAAGGGGATGAAGCAAGAGCTAGAGCAAACACTATCGAAAATAGTCACCGAATTGTTCGATGTTACTGTGGCCGTGGAGTTTACGCGACCCGATGAACAATTTGGCGATTACGCGACCAATATCGCCCTGCAGCTCAGCAAGCAGCTTGGCAAAAACCCCCGCGAAATTGCCGAAGCACTGGCGGCAAAACTGCGCGATGACTCTTTTATGCGCATTCAGTCGGCGGAAGTCGCCGGCCCTGGGTTTATTAACCTCCGGCTCACCGACGAAGCACTAAAACAATCGGCCCAGGCTGGGTTTGGCGACCTGCATGCTGGTAAGCGAATTTTGCTCGAATACTCATGCCCAAACGCGTTTAAAGAACTACATACTGGCCACCTGTACCAAACTGTCGCCGGTGACGCGATAGGCAAGATTCTGGAGGCCACTGGCGCGCAAGTGTACCGGGCGAACTTTGGCGGTGATGTGGGGCTGCATGTGGCGAAATGCCTGTACGGCATAGCCCAGACTATCGGAGGTGAACTGCCGTCTAAGCTGAGTGAGGTCCCCGAACAATCACGCGCCGAATGGCTCAGTAAGGCGTACGTGCAAGGCGCCACTGCCTACGAAGCAGATGCCGCGGCCAAAAGCCAAATAATCGAAATCAACAATGCCGTGTACTTGTTCCACACCATGCCAGATCACGAAAGCGACCTGGCACAGATATATTGGACCTGCCGCCAGTGGAGCTACGACTACTTTAAGGCATTTTATGAACGAATAGAGGTTGCGCCGTTCGACAAATACTACCCCGAAAGCACTACTGCCGAACCGGGTCTGAAGGTAGTGCGTGAGCACATGGGCACGGTATTTGCGCAGAGCGATGGGGCAGTGGTGTACAAGGGTGAAGACGCCGGACTCCACACCCGCGTGTACATTACGTCCAAAGGTTTACCGACCTACGAAACCAAAGATACCGGTGTTATTTATGAAGAAGTAGCGGATTACTCCTACGACAAGCGCGTCATTATGACCGGTAACGACCAATCCGAATATATGAAGGTCGTCTTTGCGGCCCTGCATGCCATAGATGCCGAGCTGGCCGACAAACAGTACCACATTACCAACGGCACGGTACGGTTTGGTAATGGCGAGAAAATGAGTTCACGGCTTGGCAACGTAACCAGGGCGGTGGATGTACTGCGTGAAGTCCAAAACACCGTCGCGGCCGAGCGGCCAGAGGCGGAAGCGGCCGAAGTGGCCCTGGCAGCGGTAAAATATTCGTTTTTAAAACACCGGCTCGGCGGTGACATTGCCTTTGACATCCAGGAATCTGTTAGCTTGGAAGGCAACAGCGGCCCCTACCTGCAGTATGCTCACGCCCGGGCGCGCAGTGTGCTTGCCAAAGCTACTGCCAGCGCCGACGACACCCAAGAACTGACGGCAGATGAGCGCAGTTTGCTGCGTAAACTGTCGGAGTATGGCGAAACCGTGGCTAAGGCAGCCGATGAGCTCATGCCGCACCACATTTGCACCTATCTGTACGAACTGGCCCAAGCATTTAACAAGTTTTACGAAGCGAACCGCGTGGTGGGCAACGAGCGTGAAGCCATCCGTGTGTGGCTGGTCGGCCGCTACGCCGACATCCTCCAAAACGGCCTGAGTCTACTCGGCATAACTGCGCCAGATCGCATGTAGTACGCTACACTAGGTATATGACTGATACTCACACCCCTACTCCCAAACCCCAAGCGCACCAAACCAAGGTCGTCGAATCGGCGGATGGCAGCGTGCACATAACCCAGCCCAAAGGCCGTGAGCACCACGGGGTTACCATTCTGCTGGATACCGACGATGTACTGAAGCACCAGGTGGGCGGTTTTACGAACTTTTTGAGCGAATATGCGGTGGTGGGGCTGGCGGTAGGTTTTGTGGTGGGGCAGCAGGCCAACGCCATCATGAAACAGCTCGTGGCAAGCTTTGTTAAGCCCTGGGTGCAGGTAGTATTTGGCGAACAGCTAGACAACAAGGTGGCAACCCTACACCATGGCACCACACCCGTGCCGGTACCCTGGGGAGCATTTGTGTATACACTTATTGAATTCCTAATCGTGGTTATCGCCATCTATTTGTTCGTAAAGCTGCTGCGGCTCGACAAACTTAAGAAAAAAGATACGATTTGAGCGCAAACTTCTCGGAAGAGGAACTGCGCAGGCGCCTGACGCCCCAGCAGTACCACTCGCTACGCGAAAAAGGTACCGAAGTACCAGGTAGTGGCGAGCTGCTTTATACGCAGGAAAACGGTATGTACGTGTGCCCGGTTTGTGGCTCGGAGTTGTTCAGTAGCGATGACAAGTACGAATCGACAACCCCGGGGCTGATTGGCTGGCCCAGCTTTAGCGAGGCCGCTAGCAATGACGCGCTTAAACTTGTGCCCGATGACTCTATGGGTATGTCCCGCACCGAGGTACTCTGTGCGACCTGTGGCAGCCATCTTGGTCATTTGTTCGACGATGCTAGCTCGCCCAATGGCAAGCACTTTTGCATAAACTCCGCCTCGCTCGAATTCAAAGGACAATAGGTATCCAGTACCGTTTTTCCATTCTCGATGGGTTAGCATTTGCCGTTTGCTAATTTAGGACAGGGCTGTGGCCCTAATTGATACACGATAATGCATTGATAACGGGTAATGGATAATTGCTAATTGGCCGGCTAGCAGCCGTGCCGCTGGTAGTATTTGTTGCCCCAGGTGGCCATTTGCTTTAGCACGGGCACTAGGTCATGGCCTTTTTGGGTCAAAGTATATTCTATGCGGGGTGGAACTTCCGAAAACGATCGCTTGGTAATTATACCGTGTACTTCTAAGTCGTCTAGGCGCTGACTCAGTGTACGAGGGTTGATGCTGCCAACCGATTTTTCGAGCTCGCCAAAGCGTTTTGGGCCGGTGCAGAGGTCGCGCAGAATAAGCGCCGTCCACTTATTGCCGATGATTTCCATGGCAGAGGCTATGCAGCCGATTTTGGGTTCAATGGTGGTGAAGGTGTTTGATAATTTCATACTTTACTTTGTATAGTAATGGCTTTATACTTATTATTACTATACAAAGTATACCACTAATCTTACAGGAGAGCACATGTCAAAAATTGCAATCATTATCGGAAGTACTCGCGAAGGCCGCCAAACGGATAAACTAGCAAATTGGGTCAGCAAAGAAGTCGCCAAGGTGGCCGAGGCAGAAGTACTCGATCTACGCGATTACCCCCTACCATTTTTCGACGAAGCTATTAGCCCGCGCTATAACCCCGACCGTAAACCAACGACTGAAGTAAGCAAGTGGCTCGATAAAGTAGCCGAGTTTGACGGCTACGTGCTGATAACGCCCGAGTACAACCGCGCGACTTCTGGCGTACTCAAAAACGCCCTCGATTACCTTGATTACCAGATGGAAAAGAAGCCGGTAGCCCTGGTGGGTCACGGCACCACCGGTGGAGCACAAGCCATCGGAAATTTGCGAAATGCTTTGCCAGGTGCTGGGGCTGTAACAATTCCACAAGCACTGTACTTTACCGACCGTGTCGGTGAAGCTATTGACGAAGCTGGCGTACTCAAAGAAGACCTTGAGGCTAACCCTTACGGACCTCAGGCTAACTTAAAAACACTGGCCGAAAATCTTGCATGGTATTCTGAAGCGCTTGCCTTAGCCAAAAAATAAAAAGAGGGACTTATGTGTGAGAAATCCGGCCCTACAAAGGGTCGGATTTCATGTATGCAGTAGGAGCACAGTTTTATTGAGTATCATAACAGATGAACTAACGAAGCAGGAGCTAAAGACTTTTGCGGCCGAGTTTGATATATAAGGGTGGATGAGTGCTTTCTGTTTGGTCGGTATAGCAGGTAGTGATAGGTAGTGTTTGGTGATATTGAGGTTGAGTGGGTATTACTGTGTTTTAAGTGCCAGGGCAGAACTATTTTTGCCTACCCCCTCCTAACCCTTGTTTTTAATAGGTAAGTGATACGGAAATTCTATAACTACAGATACCAATCTAGCAAATATTGACCCCGCCGACGGGGCCAATAGTACGAGTTATTTTTGGCCCTGCTTTTATGGCCGGTAGCTTATGCGGTCCAGTTCCTGTGGCGGTCTAGTCAGATACTCCATTATATTCCGGCTGAGATGACGGCTGTGCAACATTCGTCTTGCTCCCAAATGCTTTGCATCTGTTTTGCATTTATCAAACACGTCTTTCCAGGTCAGCCAAACGCCCTCTGCGTCGAGGCCTCGTTCACCACGAAAGACGAACATGGCGTTATCGGTCCTTGGGTTGTCTGCGACGGCATGCTCGAGTTGTGTTCCGTCTGGTAGAGTCTGCGGTAAAACGGCCACGCGGTAATCATATTTGCCGCTTGTCTGTAGGTTTGCGACTGCAACGTAAGCCTCGGGACCCCAACTGACGCAGAGCGCGCCGAGCCTTCTTAGCCGTTCCTTATCGACGGACACTTTGTCTCGCTCGCTGCCGGGCATGGCCTTCCAGGTAGCGGTTGCAGAATTTTCATTATCTAAACCTAAATCATGTAAGATTTGGGGCGGTAGAATCGTCCATGTGGTCTCATAGCTCGGCTCCAAACCGGCGGAATCTGCTTCTGGACGTTCACTTGGACGCTGGGTCGATCGGTGGTACATCTCGAGCAACTGTAGCTCATCCCGAAAATCTGTAGCGCACATAGCTGGGTCTTGCAAGAAGGCACGAATTACTTCGGCCATCTTAATACGAATTGAAACGTTGCTCAAGTATGCGTAGTCGACTTCACCGAGACGTTGTTTTAGAAGATCTTCTCGTAAGAGATCGTGAGTTTTTGAAAAGTTTGGCATGTCTGAGAGCTTCTTCGCGAGACGAGGAGAGTCAAGCTCACGTATGGCTGTCTTACGTACCGTGTTAATGGCAACGATAGACTTCTCATGTAAGGCAGTAGACTTATTATTACGTGACGCCGGACTTGTTTCTGTGTCGGGCTTAAAATACATGCTTAAGTAAGCGATGGCCAGCATAGCATCAGCTGCTTCTTCGATAGGCATGTCCGTGGCACCCAGGAGATGCCTATTCAGAAGCTTGACCCCATCGATAGCGCGCTCTTCGGGGCTTAGGCTTTCGTATTTTTGCTCGCCCAGACGGTCCATAGTGTTCTGCTGGCACCAATGTAGGGTGTCTATAACCCGTTGCACAGGAGGCAAGAATGCCCCTAACTCCTCCTCTTTCCATATTTGGGCAATGGACTTATCTATTGGCTCAATAAATTTGTAGTGCGTAGCAATGATAAGCCCGCTGAAGCCCTCGCCTTTGCCTAATCTTTCAAACGCATTCTGTGTTCGCTCGTCTCTATAGGCGATCACGTCACCTAGGAGCTGATTATGTTGAGAGATAAGTGGTTCCATAAAGCTTATTTATAACATTATATAACTAGTATTACAATTATTACATTGAATACATACTGGCCTATACTAACAGTATGCAGATAACAGTCTTTGGGGCTTCGGGTAAGGTTGGCTCGCTGGTGGTAGAATCAGCACTAAGGCGCGGCTATACGGTAGTGGCGTTTGTACACCGAACCAATTTGTTTTCGCCCAGCGGAGAACTTATCGTTGTGCGAGGCGATGTGTATAACAAAAACGATGTTGCAAGTGCTCTTAGGGGCAGCGACGCAGTCATAAGCTGCCTAGGCAGCTGGGGTACGCCCAAAAAAGATGTGCTCACGGTGGCCATGCGGGCAATTATCCCGGCCATGGAAGCCAGTGGCATGCCGCGTATCATTACTCTTACTGGCAGTGGCGCGAAAGCACCGGGCGAGCATGAAACGTCTAGTCATAGGCTTGTTATGGTGCTCGTAAAACCATTTCCAGCCCACAAAGTCTTCCTCGACGGCGAACGGCACATGGAGTTACTCGCCGCGAGCGGCCTTAGCTGGACCACCGTACGATCTCCGGTAATGACCAGCTTTGGCAGAGAAGGCTATCGGCTAGACCTCAAGACTCAGTCGCCACTTGCGACCGCACATCGTACGGCTGTGGCAAACGCGCTGCTAGACCAACTCGACTCTACGGAGTTCCTCTGCCACGCTCCATTCATTCACCGCCGCTAACTCTCTGTGCGAGGAGAGACCTTGCAAAATGGGGGAAGGGAGGAAAAGTCGGGTATACTGAAAGCATATGGAGATAGATAAGAACGCCGGTAGCAGCAAATTGCTGTGGGTTGATTTGGAAATGACGGGGCTGGATCCGCAACAACACGTCATACTTGAAGTAGCCGCAGAGGTTACTGACTGGAAGTTCAAGACGCTTGCCAGTTACGAAGCCATCATTTACCAGCCGGACGATGTGCTGGTGCGGGCTAACCCGTGGGCCAAGGACCAACACGCCAATAGTGGCCTTACGGAGCGTGTGCGCACCGAAGGACGGCCAGAAAAAGATGTGGTGCACGAGCTGGTAGGCTTTATACAGGCGCAGTTTGGGAGCGAACCAGCGGTGCTGGCAGGCAATAGCATCCACAACGACCGATTATTTATACGACAGTGGTGGCCCGAGGTTGAAGGCCAGCTGCACTACCGCATGCTGGATGTCAGCAGTTGGAAGCTGGTAATGCAGGGCAAATACGGCGTAGCATTCGACAAAAACGAAGGCCACCGCGCTTACGACGACATACAGGCGAGCATCGCCGAGCTCCAATTCTATCTGGAGTGGCTCAAAGGCCACGCCCTCGACATATAGCGTATAGAACTCAAGACCTTTGCAACATCTGTACAGGCGTCAGCAACTGTATCCCTAAGTGTACCCTCCTTGTATTGTAGTGTTCAAGATATGCAGTGAGCGTAGTTTGCTGGCGAGAGAGCGGAACGCTCTTTTGCCAGTAGTACCCAATGCATTCAGTTTGTATGGTTCGGT
>JBBRAC010000002.1:0-177278 GCA_038207115.1 Saccharimonadales bacterium (SeqCode) | reverse complement strand
CCAGAATATAGTCGCTACTTTGAGCAAACCATGAAGAGGGCGAACATACAGACCAGGCACAGTCGGCTACACCGGCCCAATGACAATGCATTCATTGAGCGCTTTAACCGAACCATCCAGACTGAATGCATTGGATACTACTGGCAAAAGAGCGTTCCGCTCTCTCGCCAGCAAACTACGCTAACTGCATATCTTGAACACTACAATACAAAGCGGGTACACTTAGGAATACAGATGCGGACACCTGCTGAGATGTTGCAAAGGTCTTGAGTTCTATACGACAAAGACATTTTTCTTGAATGTATCGTCGGAGCTGTATTTGTAATTCATAATTTAACTATAACAAAGTTCCGACCCAACATTTTAGGTGTCAGAGTTAACAGATACAAAAATTGTGGTACGCCGTAGTGAATGACGCGATAACCTCTCTCGCATACGCTAAATGCTTAGTACCAATCTCAAGCCGTCATCAACTCGTTGCATTGTAAGCTTATCAAGCTTTCCAATCGCTGCGTTGAGCGACTCTTTATCGAGTGTGATAATTTGTGAAACATTTATTACAGAGTTTTTAGATAACCCCGATTTTATTTTGGAAAGTGCCACATTACCTGGCGCTTTAGCGAGTCGTATATTAGAAGTAATGGCGACAGCAATAAGTGTGTTGATTCTACTCGCATTAAAGCTATCGGCCTGAACAATTAATACTGGCCGTTTATAACCAGGTTCGGAGCCGATAGGCTCTGATAAGTCAACCCACCAGAGCTGTCCACGATTTACCATAGATTTTGCTTAAGCCATGCTCGTTTTTGCACACTCACGATACTTGAATCAAAGTTTGAGGCCTCTGTTTCGTATACGTCGTTAAGTGTCTGGGTGACTTTTATATTTTGGTGTTGTTTGATGTAGCTACTAACAGCCTTGCTGTACAGTTCACTCCGAGATTCACCCAATCGATCAGCGAGCTGCTCTGCCGCGTTATATACGTTATCGGGGATTGAAATTGCTGTCTTCATAGAGTTAGTATAACTAAAGTTATACCGTCATGCCAATATTCGAAATACAAATGTTGTGGTGCACTGTGGTGAATGAAGTGAGAACTATTTTAATTACCTGCTAAGTAGGTCTGCAGTATTCCCGCAGTCGATATTAGACTACTTTTCGCATTATGACCGTTCATAATGTTCTCAATCAATGCACTCGGTGAAAGCCATTCGGCACTCGTAAAATCATGTTTATTATAGGCCGGGGTTTTGTTAGTACGTAATAAATAGACAGTCCTAAAATATTTCGTACTAGTCGATTTAAGTTTTGCCACAAACTCAATGTCATCCCTATTAATTTGAAGGTTAATTTCTTCTTCTGTCTCACGAATAATTGTGTCCATATAGTCATCGCCAGACTCAACATGACCTGCTGCACTGTAGTCGTAGCCATTGGGAGCAATAGTTTTATCAGCAGTTCGGATAGGCGTCCATATTTCACCCTGGTCATTAACGATAAACAGTTCTGAAGCACGTATGTATCCAGAATTATTTGCTAGCAATTGTTTATAATCTTTTCGATTAATCGTTCCAGTTACTTCATCATAACTATTCACTAAATCTAATAGTTCGTCGTCCATCACTGCATTATACCAAAAAGTATAGTTCCGATACCGTAATATTGCTGTATAAGTCGGAACCTAAATAACAGATATAAAAATCGTTGGTGCCCCGGAGTGGATTCGAACCACTGACCTTAGGCTTAGAAGTCCTCTGCTCTATCCAACTGAGCTACCAGGGCGTGTGCACCAATCTTTATTCTACATCTTACGTTGTCTAATAAGTACATTCCGGATTGCCGGGGCAGTCTGCACTATTTTTGAAACTATCCTAAAGTATACCGAAGCTAGTATTTTCCGTATAATACCCATCAATGCAAACTGGAGAATACATCCGAGACCGGCTACTGCCAGAAGCTATCCGTACAGCCTGCAAACGCCAGGCGGTGCAACTGACTACTTATTCTGACGAGTGGGTGTTGCGATTACAGAAGAACGGCAAAAGCGTATGGTTTTTTGGCTATAAATGCGATGGCAACCGGGCTGCGGCCAGCCACATCGCCCAAGACAAGGTTGCGACGTACGAAATTCTGCAGGCCGCCGGCGTACCTGCCGTGCGCCATTTGCTGGTACGCTCGGTCGCCAATGAACCGGTGCAGACCGAAAAGCTGTCCACACAGTTTGCTAACCTAGCGGTGGTTATTAAACCTCTGAACGGTACGGGTGGTCGGGGTGTAGACTACTATACCGATGTCCATGAAGCTCTAGAGTTTATACAAACAAGCTCCGAACCTGCCTGGGCCATATCGCCGTACCTGAACATTGTGGCCGAAACCCGATTAATTGTGATTGACAGCCATGTGGTACTGGCGTACGAAAAGCTTCAGCCGCAAACCGAACATGGCATTACGTTTTACAACCTAAGTCATGGGGCACAGGCTGTAGACATCGCCGATGGTGAAATCCCAGAACATTCGCGAGACCTCGCGCTACAAGCGTGCCAGGAGCTAGGGCTACACATGGCTGCCGTAGATATAGTTCAAACAAATGCCGGCGAGCAGATGGTTCTGGAAGTAAACGACGGCTTTTCGATGGAATACTATGCTCGGCAATCAGCCGAGCATAAAAAACGCGCCATAAAGTTATATGACATCATTGTTGAAAATTTATTTAGCTAGAACTGATTACCACAAGCGAACGAAGCGAGCCGAATGGTGCACCGTTCTCTCCGAAGTTAGAACCGCGCTCCTCAGTTATTCTACCGTCTAACATCTCACAGGGCAATGGCAGTAGTGCGAGGGGTTAACACCCATACCTAACCTATATAGTTTATCTCCCATTTTTGGCTAATTTTTGGGTAGAAATAAACATTTTAATTTGGGGCATAACGCATTAACAGGGAGAACTCAATTTTAAAACTTATGATTTTTATTTTAAGGGGGGGCTTCGGTATGCGTGTAGCGAGAGAATATATTATATATATGATGAAATTTTTACTGAGCTGTTTTTATTCAAAACAGCGTCCTTTATTATTGACGCGTGTAGTCAGGATAAACAACAGTTATAGTGCAGCCAGCGGCTCGTAGGCTTTTCACCTGATTTGAATATTTGAAGTAAGCAGGGTCGACGATGGCGTTAAACTCTTTATCGGTTATATCTTGTACTGCTTGTGCTTGCTGAACTTTCCCGATGTATTCATTACCGTTTTTTTCATCCTGTTCGCCACACCACCGGAGTTTTTCTGCTTCTCTGTCTATTTTATCAGCTGCATACGTATCTGTTTGTGGACTGTTCAATGGACTACTCACGCTTCCGTCGAGTGAATCAGCCAGTTTGAGCTTCACACCTTGATTGTTTTCTTTGCAGGAGTCCTCGCTCTTACTTGTAAATCCAGTTTGGTTGTCCTTGAATTGTTCATCAGTAAAATATCTATAATGTCCATCAGTACATAGCATGTACTGATATTTTCTTGTACCATTAGCTATTGTTTTATCTACTGGCTTTTCTGTAATTGTCGAGGATACATCCTTTTGTTGAGTTGGCTGCCAGCCGAGTAGTCTACCCCATATGCTTTGTAGGGATTTTACTTTCACGGTTTTTCTGCCTTCTCGTCCTTCTTGTAGGACTTTTGAATCTCCTAGCTCCAAGCTCGCAATATTTTTATCTACAGTCGTGAACGGTATTGTGGTGCTCTTAGCAAATGTGTACGGAAATGGAATAGCACTAACGACCACAACAACCGCTACCAGCGCAAGTGCAGTCTTGATGATATATTTTCGGTTTTTCGGTTTTAATTTTGATAATAAGACTATATTTTTCATAGTTTTTATTTCGGTGGATTTATCAGTAGATAGATAACCGCTCCGATTAAGCCTGCAAATATCAGCCCTAAAATTGTCCGAATAATTATCGTCATCGCCGCTGGATAACGTTTCCTAAGTGCGGTAATGACCACAGCTGCTAATGCAAGTATCAATCCGCCTAATAATCCGCCACTCATTGTTTTTCTCCTTATAAAATAAAAACGACACCGCAAGGCGTCTAATCCAATTCACAAGTCGACTTTCGCCGAATGTTTATGCGGTGCCGTTTTTACTCGGCGAACCACATAAATGGTCGTATCGACTTGATAATTAGATTAGACCTTTTCATTGTATCATTTACTACCGCCGAAGTTACTGCTGTTGCTGTATACGCTGTTTTGTTAGAGAATATAGTTAGATGAAAATGGATATGTACTGGTCGCAACAAGAGGTGTTTTTAATGGGCACGCTGTCTTTATTTCCAGACAAACTAAAAGGAGTGCCAATTACACCAGATGGAGAATGGTGGTACTACTTTAACTGCAAAAACGATGAAGAGCTGGCGCGCCAACTATACAAGTACAAAAAGGCTGGCTATATTGAATTTGAGGAAGTGCCGCTACTTGTTAAGTACATAGGGGCATCAGACGACCCCGACGATGAATCGAATTTCCGCCCGCTCCCGAGTGCTTTTGTGATTAAGGTGGTACATATGCAAAAGGTCACGGACGACCTGTCGGATTATCTTGAAAATTGGCATAACAATAAGCTTTTTACTAACGCAGCACACAAGCCAGACGACCATAAATACCAATATGAAAAGTTAGTCGCTGCCCTTAAGGGGGCGTATGAGCGTCAAATAACGCCGCACGTCAGCGTAACGGACATATATGGCGATAATACTACTAATTTTTATAACTACCAGCCACCGTTCTGGGAAACAGTACTGGCACCACAGCTTGTGAGTCTCCAATATAGTATTCTCCAAATGGATTATGACCTGAACGGTCGTGGACAACCTTTTGTGGACATCAATATTACTAGCCCGAAGCTGCGTCGTTCATTGGAGTTGGCGGCAAAATCATCCCAGCCAATTACTGATGATGACCCAAAAGAATCGGAACATCGTGGGTTACGCATCAAGCGCGACGGCTTAGTTGATTACAATGGCATAAGCATACGTCTTAGCGGACAGGAAACCGCTGCTCTACGCGCACTTATGGAGCGACCAGATGAATTACGGCTACGA
This sequence comes from Saccharimonadales bacterium (SeqCode), assembly GCA_038207115.1. Classification (GTDB taxonomy): domain Bacteria; phylum Patescibacteriota; class Saccharimonadia; order Saccharimonadales; family UBA4665; genus JAJZCD01. The sequence continues at coordinate 172,186 of JBBRAC010000002.1, read as the reverse complement.
GAAGATATTGCCATTGAGCTATCTGTTAAGAATTCAAAACCAGATAACATGGCCAAGCTGATTTCAAAACTGCATAAAAAGCTACAGGCAGTAATTGGGTATGACTGTATTGAAAATACGTTTGGACAGGGTTGGACACTGAAAATTCATCTGCCCTAATAATCTACCGAACTTTCTCCGAATAATGAATGAATAGCCTTACATATAGTGAGGCTATCACTTATTTAAGAGGAAATGTAGATGAACGAAGAACCACTTACAGTCAGCATCCGAGATTTAGGAGTCGCCGCCGCATTGGTAACGTGTGGCTTCGAGGTCGAAGATACGAATCGAGATACGAACGGTCGAATGTATTTCATTTTTCAAGAAACGGCAGCGCTGGACGAAACGGTGAACGGCTATTATGCCGACACACTACACGTACAAGCACGGAAGTTTGCGGATAACACCAAAATGCTCAAGGGTCGGATTTACGCCGACGAATAACCATGAGACTGAGTGACGAACGCATCGAAGAACTACAGGCATTGCTCAAAGAGCTATTCGACTTGGACTACACAGCTGAAGAGGCTCAAGAAGCTGGTTTAGCCATTATGCGTTTCGTGCTCGTTAAAACTCAGCGACAACAAGAACTACTCAACAATAAGGAGAACTAAAATGACCATGGATATATCTGATGAACCAGAAGAAAAGCCAACACGAAAGAAAAAGGAGATATCTGAGTATCCTAGTGAGGCCGAATGGATTGAAAAGCAAAATGGCGAACCAATGCCTAATATTGACCCTTCGCAGTTCAAAGAAATGAAGCTCGATGATGTGGCTAAAGTGCTATCGCTTACCATTAAGGATGATGACGCTAATAAGAAGATTGTCTTTCTTGGTATGCTCTCGGCATACACAAAAGAGAGCCAGATTAACGTAAGCCTCAACGCTCCAAGCTCAACAGGTAAAACATACATAGTCAAGGAAGTGGCTGGTTTATTTCCAGCAAGTGATAAGATTGAGATTCACGCGGCCACACCGACATCGTTTTTTTATGAAATTGACTACATCGACAAGGAGCGCAAGGTTAGATATAAAGATGTTCGGCGCAAAATTCTTATTTTCTACGAGCTGCCCGACCCGAGCCTGCAAATTAAGCTGCGGCCGTTGTTGTCGCACGATAGTGACGAAATAATTCACAAGCAAACCAACAAAAGCAAGAACCGCAATGTCACCGACACTACCATAGTGAGAGGCTATGCAGCATTTCTGTTCTGTTCGGCCAATATGAGGCTCGACGAACAAGAGGCTACACGTTCAATTCTACTTAGTCCAGAAGTTACCGAACAGAAATTAGCTCAGGGCGTACATTTGAGAGTGCAGCGCGGTGCAAACGAACGAGAATTTCGTGAATGGCTGGAGTCAGACCCTAATCGTATCGCACTCAAGAACCGAATCATAGCCATTCGGGAGGAACATGTCGACGAAGTGATTATCGAAAACCCCGAGTCAATAGAGCAGCGTTTCCTCGAAATCGCTGGCACACTACGGCCGCGTCACCAGCGTGACATCGACCACTTGCTTCAGCTGATACGCAGCGTGGCGCTTCTCAATGTATGGTTTCGCTTTAACAGGTCAAATGGAAATATTGTGGCTAATCAGTCGGATATCGACCAAGCCTTTGATTTGTTTGGTGAGTTTTTTGAGAGCCAAGACCTCAACTTGCCACCTGTCGTCTACTCCTTTTATAAGAAGTATGTCATGCCAGCCTATATTAACCTCCGCGAGAAGCATATACGCAACCGCTATAAACAAGCCGACTTCGATAGCCAGAAAATCGGTATGACGCTCCAAGACCTCAGTACCTATTACTTGAGTGTCGAGAATACCTCATTGAACGGCGAGACACTCCGTAAAGATATTCTTCCGCAACTAGAGAACGCTGGTTTAATCGTCTGGAATACGCCAAGCGATGATAGTGCAGACAGGCGAAGTCGCCACGTTTTTCCTCAACTATTCACCCCAGAAGACGAAGAACTGCTCAACTATATAGGAAATGGGGGTAGGTCAGATGAAGAAGTTCAAGAAGATAATATGAAGTTGAATCTGCAAGGCTACTAATTAACAAATCACCCCCGTTATGTTATAATTAAAGAGTTGAAACAGTCTGTAAAAACGCGAATAGTGTTTTTATTTCCCGACCGCTAAGGGCGGCTCAGTCTCAGGAAGTAGCTATTCGCTATGGACTGTTTCAACAACTGAGTCGCCCTTTTGGTTAGGAGAAATATGGAACAATTACGCTACGCAGTCTACACACGCAAATCCACTGAAGACGAAGAGCGTCAGGTGCTTTCACTTGATTCTCAACGAGATAAAATCAGGGAATTATTCGGCAATATAAAAATTGTCAAAGAATTTCGTGAGAGTAAGAGTGCTTTCGAGCCAGACAAACGCCCACAATTCAAAGAACTGTTGGAGCTAGTCGATACGGGTAAAATCGACGGTATTATTGCTTGGCATCCCGACCGATTATCACGGAATGCAATGGATGCGGCAAGTATTACTCATAGGGTCACTAGGGGCGTTATTAAAGATTTAAAATTTGCCTCTGGGTTTGGTTTTGAAAATAGCCCCGAGGGTATGATGATGCTGCAAATGACGATGAATCAAAGCCAGTACTACTCTTCAAAGCTCAGTAAGGATGTGAAGCGTGGTAACGCCACGAAGCGCAGTATGGGTGGTCTCACTGGCCGTGCACCAGAAGGTTACTTAAACCAACGTACTTCAACGGTTGGTCGTGGTGAAGCTATCGTCATAAAAGACCCTGAACGGTTTGATTTAGTTCGTAAGGCTTTTGCTCTATTTCTGACAGGCGATTATAGCGTTCAGAGCGTCTACAAGATTATGACTGATGAATGGGGCTATCGGACGCTCAAACGCCATAAATCAGGCGGCAATCCAATCTCTAAATCTAACCTTTACAAGATGTTTAATAATGTTCGCTATGCTGGACTCGTGCCAGACCCCTATGACCCTGAGCGTTTCTATAAGGCTGACTATCCCGCTATGATAACAAAAGAGGAATATGACAGAGTTCAAGTCTTGCTCGGTCGTAAGGGTATGCCACGCTTAGCAAGTCGCAAACAGTTTGCACTACGCGGGTTCATCAGGTGTGGCATGTGCGGTGGCATGATAACAGCTGAGACAAAAACCAAGCAGATTAAGTCCACTGGCCTAACAAAAACTTATACCTACTACCATTGCACTGGACGAAAGGTTGGTGGCTGTAATCAGCGTGGCGCAAACGTCCGCGAAGATGACCTATATAGGCAGCTACTGGTATTACTTGATAAATACGAAATTCACCCAAAAATGTTCGATTGGACAATGGAGGCTTTTAGGGACTTTGCAGGTAAAGAAGCCGAGCAGCGCAATGTTGTACAGGCTTCACAGAACAGTGCTATTACGAATACCCAGAACCAATTAGACCGACTGCTCGACATGGCTACACGTGGCCTTGTGTGCGATGACGACTTTAAATTGAAAAGTGATTCGTTAAAAAGTGAACTTAAGCAACTACATGAGGAGCAAGGCGATGCAGCTCATCGCATCAAAAATTGGTATGAGACCGCTACTAGTACATTTGAAAAATTAACATCCGCTGCCGAAAAGTTTGCAAGTGGTGACCTAGCGGATAAAAAGGATATTCTGCTTGCGATTGGTCAGAACCCACTATTAATTGATAAAACGCTCAGTCTCGCCTCTTATGATTGGCTGATTCCAGTTGGTAAGTCGGCAAAATCTATTCGCACTGAGCTTGATAAGGTTAGAACCGAGCCCCAACAGATACAAAAAGCCTCCGAAGAGGCCTTACGTCTAAAATGGTGCGGGTGCGGAGAATCGAACTCCGATCCCAAGTTTGGAAAACTTGTATACTAACCGCTGTACTACACCCGCATGGTTCTGAGACAAACGTACGAACGTATCTCACATCTTTTGCCTAGAACACACTGATTATAGCATGGCCGACCGCTGTTAATGCAGCATATTTGCAATAAATCCTACTCCATCGCTTCGCTTTTCGAGCAAACTATTAGATACTTAGACCATAACGGAGAATTACCTATGACAGGACTACAAGAAGCAACGTACATAATGGCACTCGTTTTTATGGGCGTATCACTCATTATTATATTTTCGATGCTGGCCGCGCTGCTCATTATTCGCAAAAAGATTACTAACCTAGAGAAAATGATTAAAGACAAAGTTGAAACGGTCAGTTCTTTTCCGGCTCGGGTCGGCGAAGTAATTGACACTGTGCAAAACCTTCGCAAACACAATTCTAAGTGAAGAGATATGGCTAGAACAGAACCAAAACCGTCCGGAAACATCGTGGAGAAATTACTCGCCAGAGTAGACTCTTTTCAGCAGAAACGTCGGCTTTTTAGCATTCCGTACGCTGTTGTTAAAAAATACGGTGATGATGAAGCAGGCTACCAGGGCGCACTAATAACCTACTATGGTTTTCTTTCGCTGTTTCCGCTGCTAATTGTGGCGACTTCTGCCATTGACCTAATTTCGCAGCACAATACGGCGCTACGCAGCCGGTTGGTTTCGGGCATTGGCCAGTACTTCCCTACCATTAGCGGCAACCTGCAAAACCAAGTGCACGCTTCGTCCAAGACGGGACTAGCTCTGGCGATTGGCCTGCTAATAACCCTGTACGGCGCCAAGGGAATTGCCGATGTTGTGCAGCATGCCCTCGACCACGTTTGGCAAGTACCACGGCCAAGGCGAGCGGGATTTCCGAAAGGACCGCTAAAAAGCTTTGGGTTGATACTGGGCGCAGGCGTAGGGTTTATAGCTTCAGCCGTGCTTTCGGGGTTTGCCACCAATGGTGATTATGCGTTCGTGGTGCGTTTTGGACTAACACTGGCTGGGCTGGCCGCACTGTTTGCAACCTTTTGCTTTGTTTTTCGCTTTGGAACATCAGCCACACATAAGCTACACGATAACTTTCCCGGGGCCATCGTGGCCGCAGCTGGCCTAGCCATCTTGCAAACCGTGGGCGGCGTGTTGCTAAATCGCCAGCTGCACAGCCTGAGCGGCCTCTATGGCCAATTTGCACTAGTGCTGGCAATCTTATTCTGGATTGCCCTGCAGGCTCAGGTGTTCATGTACGCCGCCGAGATCAACACCGTGCGAGCGCTGCGCCTATACCCGCGCAGCATTATCGGCAAACCAATAACTAGCGCCGACCGCAAAGCCTACAGTCTGTACGCCGAAAAGGAAGCCTACCGCCCCAAGCCCGAAGAAGAAATTGACGTTACGTTTCATAAAGCCAAATGAAAGAGATTACCCTTGTAACCGGTAACCCCGGGAAGCTGGCCGAATGGCAGCGCTTGTTCCCCGCCAGCATTCATTTGCAAGCGGCTGATGTCGATCTGGACGAAATTCAGAGCCTGGACCTGGACCGTATAGCAGTAGATAAAGCCCAGCGCGCGTTTGAGCACATTAGTACTCCGGTGATAGTAGAAGACGTCTCCGTCGGGCTAAACGACTTGGGTGGGATGCCTGGCCCATTCATAAAATTCTTTGAGCATACACTTGGGCTCGATGCCATCCGAAAACTTGCTTCTCGCGAAGGCGATCCGGTAACGGTGGTTTGTACCGTCGTGTACTACGACGGTACAACAACGCTCATCGGTCGCGGCACGGTACTCGGGCAAGCCGTGAGTACTCGTGGGGCGGGCGGTTTCGGCTTCGACAGGAACTTCGTTCCCGACGGCCACGACAAAACCTATGGTGAAATGTCGGCTGCCGAAAAGGACGCCATAAGTCACCGTTCGCTCGCCATCAAAGATTTGGTTGGACAGTTGGAAGCAATGTTGTCAAAGGCTTCCGCTTAGGCTATAATCACCTCTGTTGTAACCACCGTTTTATAGTTATATTGTCGTATAGTGGTGTAGGAAGTTACTATCAGACCATACGACCACAAGACTATTAGACCAAAATGCGGCGGAAGTAGCTCAGCAGGTAGAGCGTCGGGTTGTGGTCCCGAATGTCGCGGGTTCGAGCCCCGTCTTTCGCCCCAAAGTAAAAGCCTCGTGCGATCGTACGGGGCTTTTACTTTGGGCAAAACGGGCAGGAGTACCCGGATACCGCGTAGCGGCGAGTTCGGTAAAGCAAAAGCTCTCACCAGAGCGCAGCGACCCTATCTTTCGCACCAAGAAATTTGAGAGAGGTCATGGCCTTAACTCCACATTACAAGTTAGAGCTACAACCTCTGTTTTGCTACAATGAAACTAATGAACGAACAATGCTATTACAGAGTCAGCATTAAAGGTATAGTCGTTGACGAAGACGAGCGTATATTATTGAGCCGTGAGGATAACGGCAAGTGGGAAATGTTAGGCGGTGGTCTCGATCACGATGAAGACCCAATCGTGGGCTTGAGACGTGAGATTACAGAAGAAACCGGGCTTGAGGTAACCTTCGTCGCGCCAAACCCCAAGTACTTTATAACCTCGCCCCGGGTTGGCACCAGCATGACCACATACATAGCGAATGTCGTCTACGAGATAAAGCTTAAAGACCTGAATTTTATCCCATCCGATGAATGTCAAGAGTTACGATTTTTTAGCTTGGCCGAAATGGAGAAAGTTGATTTATTTCCTAATGTTCAAAAACTACTAGATATCTTGAAACGCCAATCTGAAGCAACATGAAATACCTGATTATTAATGCTGATGACTTTGGCTACAGCCTTGGAGTCAACCGTGGGATTATCGAGGCTCATACGAACGGTATAGTAACCAGTACATCCGTGATGGTGGACGCAATGGGAGCCGCTCAAGCTAGAGAGTTACTCCACTATCCCGAACTATCAGTGGGTCTTCATTTTGTTATTAATAACTTTGATGATGTTATCGCCGAGTTAGAAAAGCAATACGAAAAGTTTGTTAAACTTGTTGGCGTTGGACCTGACCATTTGAACAGCCACAAGATATACACTGAAGACAAAAGAATATATAGCGCATTGCTTACGTTCGCTCAGCAAAAGTATATTCCTCTGCGACGATTTAATGCTGCTAGATTTATCGACAGCTATTTTGGACCCCACAGCGACGGTAATGTTTCGACAGTAAGGCTGAAGCATGCAATTGACCAAGCGACTGACGGATACAACGAAATTATGTGCCACGTTGGCTACTGCGATGAGTACCTGTTAGCGCACAGTTCTTACAATAACCTGCGCGAGAAAGAGCTAGAAGCTATCTGCGACCCGTCTATAAAGCAGTACCTTGAGCAGCAAAATATAAAACTCGTTAACTGGCGCTCACTAGGACCGCAGCCCTGATATCGTCAACAGTGCGCTCCCAAGTAAAACACCCATAGGCCATGCTATTTCACCACGCGCGAGGGTTATGGTGTGACCACAAAGCTACCGGCAACTGCTTCTTCTAGGTGGTCGTGGAAGTGGAACGTGCCTGGCTGGTGGAGTGTTACCGTCAAGGATTGATCTCGATTCAAAACCTTTTCCGATATTCCATCATATGGAGTGTGGTGATCGTGGTCTCCAAAACCGATTTCGCGGGCCTTGCTATCCATATTCGTAATAGTCAGCATGTCACATAGCTTGGCAGCCACCATGTTTGGTTCAACGTTGCCGTCCATAATCATAATGCTGTAGCCGTGAGCGGCGTGATTGTGGCTGTCACAAGATGCAGTGGCGTTTGAGCTGGTACGCAGTAGCTGTATGCCACCGGCACCTAACACTACACCTACAAGTACGGCTACGGCGATGATGAGTTTACTCTGTTTCATATGTCTTAATTACAGTCTAGCTGGCGACCCTCCTGGTGCTAATAGCTACCTGTAGCTCCTTGTGAAGTTACTATGGAGTGCCACATAGCAGTTTTGGAAGCACCTCCATAGTACAGTTTTAGATCTGTTAGAACTTGCTTGGGTACTGCTTTACGATGCCTTCGGCTAGGGTGCCAAAAAGACCTTCGAGGTGCTTGTTGGCGACTTTGAGCTGGTCGGCTTCGGCGGAGTAGTTACCCTGTATATGGTCGTCTATCATGGTGGCCGTCATCTGAACATGCTCGCGGAGGGAACTTTCCAGTGTAGCTTCTGGTAAGTTAGGGTTAGCCTTCGCTAAATATTGAGCTAGTGGCTTAGTGTACTGACTGTCGATAGTGTTGAGGGCTGCTTGCTTGCCAGCTGCATCGCCGTTCTTATCGGCGACAGCATACTTAACGAACTCATCAAGGTGAAGCTGCCAGACAGAGTCAAAGGTCTTCTGGGCGTCTGCACCATACACACTACCGATTGCTGCGCCAAGATCAGTTCCGTTGGTATTTAGCGCTGTACCGAACGCGCTGGCATCCGGACTGCCTGCTAACGCGGAGTCGACCGCTTGGCTGGTAAGGCTCATATGCTGGACGCCCATAGATACTAGGCTCGATCGTAAGTCGGCTGCTTTAGTAGAGGAGCTAGGAGTGCTGCTTGAGCTCGATTTAGTTGTACCGGTTTTGTCTGAGGCACGGGCTATACCGTATCCTCCGAGACCACCGGCTACCAACATCACAACAGCCACTATTACCGCCGTGCTGGTGCTACCGTTGGTCTTGGGTTCATTATCTTCGTGCATATATTTGCTCCTCGCCTTTTCAGGCTCAATTATTTAAATGATATTTTAATTAAACGATTTAACTGTTTATAAATCTGCGAGAATATTTACAATTAGCTAAAGATTATTGGGCTGCATTAGCCTTCTCGGCGTTTGTAGTCATGACACTCAAGGTGCGGCGAAACGCTAAAATATCTTCCAAACTAACCCCTGCCATTATCAACCCTATTTCGTCACTCAGTTTTTTTTCGATCTCTAGGGCAAGCTTTTTACCTTTGGGAGTGACGACAAGCAATTTAGCCCGCTTGTCGGTGTGGTGAGGCACACGCAGGATGAGTCCCGCCTGTATGAGATCATTGGCAAGCATAGTCACGAGCGGTGCTTTGACATCCATTTCCCTTGCAACCGTTGCCAAGCGAACACCTTCTGATGCGAGAATAGCGATGCTCAGGACGGACCAGTACGAGGGTGTCAGCTCGTATTCTTCCAAAATACGGTATATTCTCTCACGAACCAGCTTGTGGGCCCGGGTAAATAATAATCCGCTCGTATAGGTTGCTTCAGTCATGTATAGTTACAGTATAACACTACTATTGTTAAGGCATTTAATTGATTTAGGACTGCATTATGAAACTACTTACACTGAGATTTCCATCATACTCCCCTTGGTTACTAAGCGGCGCGACCAGCGTACTCGCAGTAGTAGCGTGGGGGCAAACCTTCGGCTGGAATCTGAGCTCCATCAACGCGTACCAGTTTTTTCCGGTCTTAGGGCTGCTGGGCTTTAGTATTATGTGGTCGCATTATGTTACCGGCGCGCTCCAAACCAATCTGCTGAAAGGTACCGATCTCAAAAAATACTTCAGTTACACCGGCTACATTGTGTTGGCCGCCATTGTGCTGCATCCAGGAATTCTTATATACCAACGCTTCCGTGACGGCTACGGCCTCCCGCCACACAGTTACGAAAGCTATGTCGCGCCTGCCATGGCTTGGATTACGCTGCTTGGATCGGCCAGCTTACTGGCGTTTCTGGCATATGAACTGCACCGGTGGTTCGAAGATAAAAGCTGGTGGAAATATGTCTTGGCGGTTGGCGATATAGCCATGCTAGCCATTTTTTACCACGGCCTACGGCTCGGTAGCCAACTCCAGGGTGGTTGGTATCACTACGTATGGTTCTTTTACGGCACAGTGCTAGTTGCGATACTAGTGCGCAAATACATACTGGCACTTCAACACAGATTCTTTCCCAGAGTTATCGCACAGTCGTAAGCAACGTACCTATATAAAGCGGTACGGCTATGTTGTCTAGGCCTAATGGAGCAAGATTTTCTAAAGCCGCTGCGCCGAATGAGCCAACTAATATGGTGGCTATGCTTATGTCTGCACTGCCAAAGATTGCGTAACCGACCAGAAGGGCAATAGATATAATTAAAAAGGCTGCCGTACCCACGATACTTTTGTTGTGCCCGAGCACATGGTACTTATTATCACGACCAAATTTCGTACCTATAATTGCCGCCATGCCGTCGGCTAGACTCATCTGCAATATGGCAGCCGCATAGATGCCCTTGCTGTGCGTTATAAACGTGAGCAACCCCACTACGGCCGCAAAGCAGATTTCTCCAAACGTCGGCCGCTGAACACTGCCTATGGCATGGAATAGTTTAAGCCGAGAAGAAATGCCGACGCCCACCAGGAAGGCCAGGCTTAGCAAACGGATTTCGTTCCAACTCAAAAAATAAGGCCACAGGGCTATAAACGACCCCACGGTCATATGCACAAATTTACGGCCAAATTCCCCCCTTAGCCAGTGTTTGCGCCACCCAATTTCGGACACGCAGAGCACCACAAAGACAGCTAGAACGGTTAGAATAAAAGACATTACCATGTATTGTACGCCTCTTGACGGAGACAGAATAATTTACTGCATCTCCGCTAGCCTATGGATAATAAATACTAAGCCAGTGATGAAAGCGAAGTACTTATGCGTGTCCTAGAAGCCATAGGGTCTGACCCTTATATGGCGTTATCTTGAGCAAAATAAAAAATTGGTTTTGGTCGGGGTGGCGGGATTTGAACCCACGACCTCTGCGTCCCGAACGCAGCGCGCTACCAAGCTGCGCTACACCCCGTCGTCCCTTACTAGAAAACCTCGCGGTTTTTCCCATCGCGCCGGCAAAATGAAATACATTTTGTCGGGCTGCTCTTTTCCCCGCGCGCGTAGAAAGCTAAGTTAATTTCAAATCCTAGAGCTTTTGGACAAGTCAGGAAGAGCTGTAAGGTATTTTAGCACCTTTGGTATCTGTTATGAAGATTGTTACAGCTATATACGTGGCTATTAGCTAAGTTGGGGTATTTTCTGTAGCAATTGTTTACGCCCGAGTTTTACCGGCTACAGCGTTCCCAGCTCCGGCCGGGTATTTTTGAACACGTGCTTCGAGTGGTGGAAGCTCTAGTGCAGCGATGGCAAAACTAATGCTGGCAACCACAAAGAGCAAGCCATCCAGCATAGGCAAATCAGCGCCGTACAGATTTACTACTGCCCAGCCGCCTAGCATAGCAGCAGCCATGCCTAACGCCGAGCGCATAAAGATTGATCGTGGGGGTTTGGTTACAAGCAGCAGCACCGAGCCTACCACTACCAATTCGCGCAAAATCAAAATGTAGGTACCCGATGCTGCCAGGGTCATAAGTGCACTATCTGGTATAAGATACGTGCCAGTGATTATAAATAGTGCCATCCCCACCGAACTAATCTGTAGAAATTTTTGCATAGCTTGCCCCGATGTTACGGTAGGCTAACTGTAACACCGGCAGGCCACTAGTTCCGTGAGCAAACTAACATAACCATGGTAAAGAATTTTACGCAAAGCCCTGCCTAGCTATTCTAAATGTTGTTGGCAGCCTAGATATGCTCTAAGGCCGGCTTCGGCTCGGTTCATCAATAGCTTGTGGTTGAGTCGGAACAGAGGCCGAAGAACCGGAGCGCCCGCGTTCATCCAGCTTTTTGTAGTCACAACATTCCACTCTACGCGGACATCCGTCTGGGTGGGGCTTTTGGCTATAAAGTGCCATTCGCCGTTGCCGCTCAAATCACCTGCCGAGTTAAACAATATATGGTCACCGGGCTTGTAATCGGTAATGGTAATAGTCATGCGCAAAAGATATCCCGTTGCGCTCCTCCATGCCGCCTGAAATATGCCACCTTTGTAATTGGAAGTAAGCTTCACAATGTGCACATCTTGCAAACCAGTCCACCAGGTTTTCCAACTATGGACATCAGTAATCGCGTTCTCTACTTGCTGGATGGGCGCGCCAATCTTCCAGTAAGACGTAAACTGATAGGTTTGTGGAATATTTTTTAGCATAGGTACATCCGTTTCAATATATTTTAGTTAAATAGTTTAATTGTTTTGTATAAATACATACAGTTTGCTGGAATTTGGCTATGCTATATTGAGCATAATCAAGCAGTAAGCTTGTATAAACAAGGAGCTTATTCATGTTAAAGAAAGCCTCACTCGTTTTTGGAGCCGTCTTGTTACTAGTAGGAATATTGGGTTTTGTGCCTGCCCTCACACCTAAAGATAGCCAGGGCATGCCTCTGCTGCTAGGCTTGTTCATGGTAGGTGGCCTACACAACGTTATCCACTTTGCTAGTGGCCTGTTTGGGGTTCTTGCGAGCCGGACGGCGCACACAGCTCGTTTGTACTTTCAGGTATTCGGTGTGGTGTATGCACTAGTCACAATCATTGGATTCATCCAGGGTGACAGCGTACTTGGGTTAATCCATGTCAACCTGGCAGACAATTTGCTCCACCTTGTAATCGCTGCTTCAAGTCTAGCACTTGGTTTCGGTAATTTTGAACACGAAGCCGCTACTGTCTAGTTTTGACACTACAGTAAAATAGCCTGGACTAGCCAGGCTATTTTATATGGTCGGGGAGACAGGATTTGAACCTGCGACCTCACGGTCCCAAACCGCGCGCGCTACCAGACTGCGCCACTCCCCGAAGGGGGCATGAGAGAAACCTAGGCTTCTCGTCGCGCCGGCAAAATGGAATGCATTTTGTCGGGCTGCTCTTTTCTTGGGCTACCAGGGTACAAAATCTCTGGAACAGAGGTGATTATACGGGAATGAAAGCGATTTTACCAGACTTTGCGAATGTGTTCGGCGGCAGTGGCTTTGCCGGTGGTTTCGTCTACGGTTATAAGCAAGGCGTTAAACTGGCTGCGACCGGCGGACTCGAGTTGGTTTTTAGTAACGTAGCCATCACGCCAACGCGGCAGCACTGAATCGAATGTAACCCCTAGCGAAGAATCGAGTGAGCCACACATGCCTACGTCGGTTACGTGGGCCGTGCCTTTCGGCAACACCTCGGCATCGGCCGTCGCTACGTGCCAATGGTCCCCCAACACGGCGCTTACCCTGCCGTCCAGATAGTAACCAATTATTACTTTTTCACTGCTATAGTCACCATGAAAGTTCACTACAGTCGCACTACGCTCTTGATTAATCTGGGAGTTCAAAATTTCGTCGATAGTTTTGAGCGGATTATCGATCTCGCGTTCGGCGTGCCGCCCGACTACTGCGCCCAGCAAACTGATAATCAGTACTCTTTTGCCTGCCACGGTTACGTACTTGTAGCCTGTGCCGGGGCACTCACGCATATTTGCCGGACCCACCACTGGCTCGTCGGTGTTTTCTAGAAACGGGAAAATCTCTGGCTTATCGATGGTGTGGTCACCGCCACTAAACGCATCTATACCTACTTTTTTAAGCCGTTCGTAATCGGCTACACTTAAACCTTTGCCCTCACTAACGTTTTCCGCTTGGGCAATTACCATATCGACATGACGATTTTTTCGCAGTCCTGGTAGCACTTTCTCGACGGCCTCAATTCCCATCTCGCCCATGACATCGCCAATGTAGAGTAGGTTCATTGCCGTTCCACTAGCCACTGTGGTTTCTGGCCTTGAAACGTGAGGTGTCCAATATCTGAGACGCTCTCTTCAAAGCCCATTTTGGGATAATACAGACGGTAGACTCGGTCACTACTTCCACGTGACGCATTTTGCCAGACAAACCCAAGCTTTTCGGCAACTTCTTGTATTGCAGCCTTACTACCCCCCTCTACCTCAATGTAAGGCGGCAGCCACGGCCATTCATCCAGCACGACCTCAACCCCGTTCAGTTCCCAAGACTCCCGCCTCGTTTCCTGCTCGGAAAATAGCTTTAAGCCTATTGCCTCAAAAAGTTCTACCGTTTTACCATAAGCTGAAACGTCGTATTCTATTTCGTGAGTCGTGTCTTGGCCATCATTAGCAATGTGTTTGTACGTGCAGGTAATTTTATTACCCTCGTCACGAACGCGTATCCAACCCCAACCGGTGTCCGATGACACTTGCATACGTCTGTCGGGGTAATCTAAAATCGCTCGCTTCATGAGCCTCATAGGATGCGTACATTCCGCCCCAATTGCCGTGAGCTTAGCGCGCACCTCGTCATGGTTAACGTCTAGGAATCTAACTTCAATCTCTTCTTGCATCTCTTTATAGTACAGTAAAATTGTAAAGTATAGGCCGTCAGGAGTTTATTAGTTGAGTAAGCCCGACATAGATTCTTTTCCGTAGGGCTCGAATGGAAGGCCCATAAATGCATCCCAGGTCTCAATACCTATGCCACGTGAAGCAAATGGCTCATCACCTTTGGTATAGAGGGTTATGTGCGGGAACGGTTGACGTAAGGGCAAATCAGTGTACTGGGCAAGTTGGGTATAAAGCCCCGTTACGTACCTAGACTGCACGGCGACAACGATACTCTCACGCTCATAGCTTTGACCTTCTACCACTTTGGGATTCCGGATACGCCATACAGCGTTACGGACTAGCTTAAAGTCAGGCACAACGCCATTAGCTCGGCTTATAGCCTGCCCACAGCCGTCAACCAAAGCCGGGCTGACGCGCTCCGCAGGCAAGCCGGAAAGGATGGTAATATGAAACTCCGGTTTTTCTTCGAATCCATCCGCCAATGCACTTTTGGCTAGTGCATTAAGTACGTCTTCTGGGCGTTGAACCGACACAAGTAGGCTGCACGTTTCGGGCGAGAAGCGAACTGACATAGTGGAGCTACTTGGCGAACTCTATGGCGCGAGTTTCGCGTATAACATTGACTTTGATAGTGCCGGGGTAGTTCATGCTACTTTCGATTTTGGTAGCTATGTCGCGTGCCAAACGAATGGCCGTCAGGTCGTCGACCTGCTGCGGCCGTACAAAAACGCGGACTTCGCGGCCAGCACTAATAGCATATGATTTTTCAATACCCTTAAAGCCGTTGGCGATGTTTTCTAGGTCTTTCATACGCTCTGCAAAGTTTTCGGCGCTGACATTGCGTGCGCCGGGGCGCGAGGCAGATATGGCGTCACAAACCCGGACGACAAGAGCTTCGACGCTAGTGGTTTCGACATCGTCGTGATGCTGCTCGGCCGCCAGGGCGACTTCCTCTGGTGCACCGTACTTACGCAGCATCTCACCGGAAATATGATGGTGCTTGCCTTCCATCTTGTGGGTCAGGGCTTTGCCCAGGTCGTGTACAAGGGCTGCGTATTTGGAAATTTTAACGTCCGCGCCAATTTCTTCGGCAATCATGCCGGCAATGTGGGCCATTTCGGTGGAGTGTTTTAGCACGTTCTGGCCGTAGCTGGTACGGTACTTTAGCTCACCCAGTAAGTGCAGTATCTCTTTCGGGACGCCAAGGACGCCAACTTCGCGCGCGGCGTCTTCGCCGGCCCGCACGACATCTTTTTCGACTTGTTTCTGAGCTTTCTCGACTACTTCCTCAATGCGACCTGGGTGCACGCGGCCATCTTTTAAAAGCATCTCCATGGCAATCCGGGCAACTTCACGGCGGACGGGGTCAAAGCTACTAAGTACAATGTAGCCGGGCGTGTCATCAACCATAATGTCGACGCCGGTGGCGCGCTGAAGCGCCTGGATGTTGCGGCCTTCTTTGCCGATGATACGGCCTTTCATTTCTTCGTCTTCCAACTTCACGCTAGTAACAGTACGCTCGGCTGTCACTTCGCTGGCCATGCGCTCCATGGCGGTAGCGATGATAAGCCCGGCTTGCTCATCGGCGTTTTCGCGGGCTTCGTTTTGCAGTTTGACGACCAGTCCGGTAAGATCCTCACGGATGTCGCGCTCGGTCATCTGCATCAGCTTTTCGGCAGCTTCCTTTTTATCGAGCTTGGCAATCTTTTCGAGCTTTTCTTGCTGCTTTACGCGAATGTCGCGGATTTCATTTTTGAGCGCCTCAACCTCATCTTCGCCTTTGCGTAACGATTCGGTACGCTTGTCGAGCTCGTCTAGCTTACGGTCGAGCGTTGTTTCGCGCTGCACCAAACGGTTTTCGAGGTCTTTCACTTCACGGCGGCGTATTTGTTCGTCGTTGCGAGCAGTTTCGGCTACCTTGTGTGCCTCTTCTCGCGCGTCTTGCAACAACTTGTCCGATTCCTTTTTGGCCTTAGCCAGTTCTTTGTCTACTCTGTCCTCATTGGCGGCCCGCTTGCGCGTTCCCACATATGTGCTGGCTCCATAGCCCGCGCCTAACCCAACTACAGCGAGCACCACTGCAAGTATTTCCATGCTTTTTTCCTTTCTGTCACTAACAGGCCGCAGCTCTCCTCGGGCAATCGCTATCACTTCACTAGCCTCTGAGTCTGGGTCTGGATATCAAATATAAATCGGAAGGCGGATTGTAGTTCTCACACAATTCCTGGGTGTATGATACGCTTTTTTTGCCAAATCAGTCAAACGTCTGCATTATTTTTTCTGGGGCGTGATATGGACTTCCGCACCATAAAACGGCACAACCACGGCTTGATTCTCGCCATTACACAAGTGCTGAATACCTTCTTTGATCCAGTCTGAGCCTTGCATCGCCACTATCGGCACACCATAACTATATGCCAAGGTATTGCCCACCGTCAGCCCAATACGCAGACCTGTAAAGCTGCCCGGCCCCTGGAAGCAGACGATGCCTTCTATGTCCGCCCAAACTTTGGAGTGCGCCGACAAAAGCTTCTCTAAGCTACGGTGCAATGTTTCGGCTAATTGCCGATGTGCCATCCAGGTCTTGTAAGCGAGCTGCATCTGCCCATCGTACAGGCCTATCTCGGCTTCTGGCTTATCGGTGCGCAGTGTAAGAATAATCATGCCAAATCCTCCACCAGGTAAGCTTGTTCGGTAGGGTACAAAACAGTGATGAGGCGAGTATCCTCCCCCGTTTGAGTAAAGCGAATAGTGACGTGCCGCGGCGGCAAGATTCCGTGCACAATATCGCCCCACTCCACCACCGTCACATAGGCGAGGTCATCCAGTAGCTCTGCCAGCTCACTGCCGACAACACCAGCTTCGCCCAAACGGTAAAAATCAAAATGGGCGATGGTAAAATGCGGCGCTTGGTACTCACGGCTAATAGTAAAGGTGGGGCTAGCCACACGGTCCTGGCTGCCCGTACCGCGCACTAAACCTCGGGTAAATGTGGTCTTTCCACCACCAAGATCGCTGACGAGTTCTATCAGCTCACCACCACGCAGCTTACTTCCGAGCTGCTCGGCGAGCTGTTCGGTCTTGGCGGCGCTGGTAGATGTAGCCCCCCAGGTCATTACGGTACTCATATAGCCCCTATCCTACCGCGACAAAGGCGATGCCGGCAAGTATATAGGGGTAAACTAGCGCTGCAACCGGTGGTAGAGTAGTTCTGGCTAGGGTAATCTTAGGTTCGTCTGTTCCCATTTTTGTTGCCGTATTTTACAACATATACCGCGGAGCGTGGGAGGCTGTATACTGTCAGTATGTTACAGCTGAGTGAAAGCATCCTGAACCGACCCGTTATGAGCCTGCGCACCGGCCAACAAATCGCGACTGCCAACGAGCCTATCATTAACCCGAACAACCTCAAAATAGAAGGCTTTTATTGCACCGACCGCTTCAATAAGCAGGACCTGGTGCTGCTGTATCAAGATATCCGCGACATCATCCCCCAGGGCTTCGTGGTGGATGATCACGACGTACTAACCCCACCGGCTGAGCTGGTGAGACTGAAAGAAACGATGAAGATAGGCTTTAAGCTCATCGGCAAACCGGTGGTAACCGTTAGTAAACACCACGTCGGCAAGGTCAGCGACTTTGCCACCGAAATGGAGACACTCTACATCCAAAAAATTTACGTATCACAGAGTATATTCAAAAACTTTAGTGGCGGCAACCTCGGCATAGAACGCAACCAAATCAACGAAATCACCGACAAGAAAATTATCGTAAACGACCTGCTAAAGCGCGCGCCAGTGGCGGCCGGCGTTACCGCGTAGCTTTTACGAACGCGCTAAACAGTTTTTGCCACACTACAACGGTGTCTTCCAGCGCTTCAGGATGAGACTGCACGCCAATTACAAATTGCTTCTGTGGCAACTCGATGCCCTCAATAATATCGTCAGGCGACCAAGCTACTTCCTTTAACCCCGAGCCAAGTTTATGCACCGCTTGGTGATGATTGGAATTGGTATGAAGCGACTCCACCCCCAGGATACCCGCTAGTCGCGAATCTTTCGCAATATGTATCGCGTGCGCTAGATACCTTACGTCCTTTTGACGTACCGATACCTCATGGTCCACAGCACCCGCTACCATCGTTCCAATGTCTTGGTGCAGGCTGCCGCCAAGTGCGACGTTAAGCAACTGCATGCCCCGGCAGATAGCCAGGAGCGGCTTATCATCTGCCAGTGCCCAGCCGGTTAGCTGTAGCTCCTGTTCATCACGGTAATCCGATACTTTCTTGGTTTGTGGCACGGGTTCTTCACCGTATAGCTTGGGGTTCAAATCATTACCACCAGCCAGCAAAATTCCCTGGCAGAGCTCGTACAACTGCCGGCGGACACTTTCGTCGCGACATAATGGCAGCACAACCGGCACACCGCCAGCGCGCAGTACTGCTTCAACATAGGTGTAGGGTTGACCATACGTGGTCGGGTACCACAACTCCAGCGCGTTTTTTACCTCGCCACAGGTTATGCCAATGATCGGCTTCATCCGCCTATGGTAGCATGCTTGCTCACGCTTCGTCTTGCTCCAACGGCTGCAGGGCCGACTTTATATCGTCGTAGCTAAAGCCTTGGTGTGCCAGGTACTGCATCAATTTGAGGTTGTCCTGATACTTTGTTTGTCGGCGCTTCTTTTCGACCATCGCCCACAGGACGGTTCTTTCATCGGCTTCATCACCCGCAATCGCCGTCTCAATGATGTGATCCTTAATCCTCTTTTGGCGTAACTCCTGCACGAGCCGGCGCTGGCTAGTGTATCTGAGCAGCCGCCGCGTATTTATCCAAGCCTCAGCAAATTTGGCATCGTCGACCAGGCCAAGCTTTTTTAGCCTTGCCAGTAGCTGCTCCCCCAGTTCGCTTTCGTAACCTTTGCGCCGGAAATAATCACGTAACTCCCACTCGCTACGCAAGCGCCGAGCCACGTACGCTAGGGCAAGCCCATACGCTTTGTCATCGGCAGAAAGTTTTTTGTACACTTTCAGCTGTTGCTCATCCAACTCTTGGCCGTTATGCAGTTGCTCATCGAGTAAGGAATCGGCGTTCAGGCTAAAGGCATACTTTTCATCGACATAAATCGAGTAGCGGCCCTTAAGCCGTTCCTGCTGCTTGATTGCGGTGATGTTCATGGTATTGGAACGTACACCGGGTTACTCCCAGGTGCGGTCTTGGTTTTTTTGCTCGCGGATTATGAAGGCTTTTTCCAAGTCAATATCAAGCAAATTACATAGGTCGAGCAGTATCGTAAAGACGTCGGCAGCAGCATCGTCCAGACTTTCGGTTTGAGCATCGGAAGACTGGGCCAAATTGGCCTTATTGCGGGCAGCCTGGGCGAACTCGCCGGCTTCTTCCAGCAGCAGCATAAACTTCTGGCTAACAGTTTCATCGTCGAAGCCACGCTCTTGCATGGTCTGCTTTACGTACTGCTGATACGCAGCCAGAGCAGCGTCTTGGGTCGGGTTCACATCAGGCATTGGGCTTGCTCCTCTTTATTCTTTGGTTGAGGCTTCGCGGACTTTTTCGGCCACTTCTGCCTGAACCTCTTTGTGCTCCTCCAGATACGTCTTGGCAGCTTCACGGCCCTGGCCAATCTTCTCTCCGTTGTAAGCAAACCACGCTCCGGCTTTTTCAACAATGTTATTTTTTACAGCCAAATCCAGAATATCACCGGAAATAGATATACCCTGGTTGTACATGATGTCGAATTCGGCTTCGCGGAACGGGGGCGCAATCTTATTCTTCACTACTTTCACACGGGCGCGGTTGCCGATAATGGCATCCCCGGCTTTGATTTGTGAAATGCGCCGAATGTCCATGCGCACACTGGCATAGAACTTCAGCGCATTACCGCCGGTAGTTGTTTCGGGGTTGCCGAACATTACGCCGATTTTCATGCGAATTTGGTTGATGAATATCACGGTGGTTTTACTGCGGCTAATAACGCCAGTCAGTTTGCGCAGCGCCTGGCTCATCAAGCGGGCCTGCAAGCCCATTTGTGGGTCACCCATATCGCCTTCGATTTCGGCGCGTGGCACAAGCGCCGCGACGGAGTCAACGACGATGATGTCCACAGCACTACTGCGCACTAGCGTTTCGGTGATTTCCAGTGCCTGCTCGCCGTTGTCTGGCTGGCTCAGTAGCAGGTTTTCTACGTCCACGCCGATGCGCTTGGCATAGGCCGGGTCGAGCGCGTGCTCGGCATCTATAAAAGCTGCCGTGCCGCCGGCCCTCTGCACCTCGGCTATGGCATGCAGGCTCAGCGTAGTCTTACCCGAACTTTCCGGCCCGTAAATTTCGACAATGCGGCCGCGTGGAATTCCCCCGCCCAGCGCCAAGTCGAGTGACAAGCTACCGCTTGGAGTCGTTTCGACGTTCACGCTGTGGGCGTCGCCCAGCTTCATTATCGAACCTTTGCCAAATTGCTTCTCGATGGTCTCGAGCGCTAGGCCGAGTGCCTTGGTTTTGCCATCGGTTGCGCCAATAGGATCGTTGGATGCCTCTACTTTAGGTTTGTCGATGGGTGCTTTTGCCATTGCTACGTCCCTTTCGTCTACGGAAGCCTCGCCGGCTACCTGAATCAAATAATGTTGTGCCTCCATGTATACCTGTCGTTGTGCCCAAAATCAAACTCATTTTTAAATCTATAGGTCCGTCCTATAGATAGTGTTTTAGACCTCTTTTCCGTTCGCTAGCTCATGCTTTAAAATGTCCATCATCTCCTTATTTTGCTCATAATCCTCGACAAATTGTAAATACTCGGTCGCACCCGAAAACATGGCTAAGATTCTCTTTGGCTCAATCCATTCATCTGAAACTTGATGCAAATAATACGGCAAACTTGAGTATTCGTAGTTGCGCCACTGGCGAGGATTGAGGTGTATGTAGCGACTGATGTGCTCCAGGTACGAATCGTCTGAAATCAAAGAGGCTTTGTAGCGAGACTCAAGCACTGGGCCAGTGTGCTGGTACTTTTTGTTGAAGTACATACTGTAACTAGTTAACAAACTGCGCATAAACTCTGCCATAGCCCCTTGTTGAGGTTGGTAGATTAGTAAATGTACGTGGTTGGGCATAAAACAGAATGCCAGCAGTTCCAATCTGTTGTAGTAGTTAGGGAAAGATAAGCCCGCTGAATTCTTGACCTCTTCGAGAGACAGGTAGCGCGCAAAGAGTTTGAGCATTTGCTCGTAATCGCTGGCATCACGAAATATTCGCGATTTATTACCGCCCCGAAAATACACATGATAAAAGCTTTCGGCAATGTCTACTTTAATGATATTTCTACTGGGCATAGAGCTATTACACCATATTATTTTGAATCAATAGGTCCGTCCTCACAAAATTACAACAAATTTATATTTGGTGTGTTGCTTATGGTTTTCGTATATACTGTAAGCAACTATGCGCGTATCTGATGACTTGGTGGAGAAGTTACTAGCCAGCACTGGCAAATTTACTGTCGAACAGCTAAAAAACCTCCGCGAACAAGAAAAAAACGATAAAAGACCATTGCAAGACGTGGTTATCTCTACCAACACGCTGAGCGAAAAGGAATTAACCAAGCTCTATGCAGCGTCTATCGACGTCCCGTTTGTAGAGCTCAGTCCCAAAGAGCTACCTAAAGACATCCTGAAGCTTATACCTGAGCGTGTCGCCAAACAGTACCGTGCGGTCGCCTTCGACGTCAACGAAGACGGCGTCGTGTATGTCGCCATGGAAGATCCCGATGACGTGCCGGCCATCAGCTTCCTTCAGAAGCAGCTTGGCCAGCCGGTGCGCATCCACGTATCCACGGACACCATCATTGCCGCCAGTCTCGACCAGTACAACGACAGTAATGTCGGTACGGAACTGGCAAAAGTAATGGCCGTAGAAGACAAAGATCAGATAGAAGAAGCCGTCAGTGAAAAGGACGTGGCCGAAGATTCACCCATTGCCCAGACCGTAAACCTCATCATCGATTACGGCGTACGAGCCGGCGCAAGCGACGTGCATATTGAGCCCCGCGAAAATTACGTGTTGGTTCGGTATCGGGTAGATGGCATTTTGCGCGAGGCGAACAAACTGCCGCGTAAAGTGCTCAATTCGCTTGTTAGCCGTATAAAAATATTAGCCAACCTCAAAATAGATGAGCACCGAGCGCCCCAAGACGGCCGGTTCAAGATATCGGTAAGCGGCCACATCTACGCCCTGCGCGTTTCGACGCTACCTATTGTAGACGGCGAAAAAGTCGTCATGCGTATTTTGGATGAATCTAGCAAGGCCGCCACACTCGAAGAATTGGGCTACTGGGGAGCGGCGCTCACCAACGTCCAGCATGCCATTGTGCAGCCACACGGTATGGTTCTAGTAACCGGCCCGACCGGCTCGGGTAAATCTACCAGCCTTTTTAGCGTGCTCAGTATGCTCAACAACCCCGGTATCAACATCAGCACCGTAGAAGACCCGGTAGAATACCGCGTGGTTGGCGCAAACCAGACACAGGTTAATCCGGTAGCGGGCATGACTTTCACCAACGGCCTCCGCGCCCTGCTCCGCCAAGACCCAAATATTATTATGGTAGGTGAGGTACGTGACGGCGAAACGGCCGATTTGGCCGTGCAGGCAGCGCTCACCGGGCACTTGGTGTTCAGCACGCTCCACACCAACAATGCCGCCACCTGTCTGCCACGGCTGCTCGACATGGACATCGAGCCATTCCTTATCGCTAGCACCATCCGCATCGTCATCGGCCAACGGCTAGTGCGCAAGCTGTGCCCAGACTGCCGCGAACAATACGACCCCGACGAGGCGACCCTAACCCAAATATCCAAATCGTTCCACCTGCAAAGTGCCGAGACAATATCGCACTTACATAAACTGGAAAGTGAAGCCTTGGCCGCCGGCATCGGCGCAAAAATTGTCAGCAAAATCAATAAAGCGTCTGCTGCCGAGCTGGCGACGACTGAAAAGACAATCAACGTACTGTGGAAAGCCCACGACGACGGCTGTGACACCTGCAGCCACACCGGCTATAAGGGTCGGATTGGTATTTACGAGGTACTGCCAAATAGCCTGGAAATCCAAAAGCTTATCGTTTCCACTGCCCCAAGTGAGCAGATTGAGCGGCAAGCGGTAGCCGACGGAATGATTACCATGCAGATAGATGGCCTCATAAAAGCGCTGCGCGGCTTGACAACTATAGAAGAGATCCTGCGTGTAACCGCGGAAAATTAAGATGATATTTACCTATAAAGCGGTTCGCAAAGACAATACCAACGTTACCGGGACGATTGAGGCGGTCGACCGGTCATCGGCCATGGCAGCCCTGCATAACCAGGGCTTGCAACCACTGGTTGTTAAGGCACAGTCTAGGGCCGCTGGCAAAAAGGGGTTTGGCTTTGGCAAATCCGTCAAATCGCAAGATATGGTGATTTTTGTACGCCAACTGTCGACGATGATTTCGGCCGGTGTGCCACTAGCCCGCGGGCTGTCAACACTACAGGAAAGCCCCAGCAGCCCGTACTTCCGCGAAGTGCTCAGCCACATCACCAAAGATGTCGAGAGCGGCATAGAACTGGGCGAAGCGTTTTCGAAATACCCCGATGTGTTCGATGACGTGTTCGTAAACATGGTGCGGGCCGGCGAAGAGGGTGGTATTTTGGATGAAATCTTGAAACGACTGGCCGTTCAGGTGGAGCAAAACTCCACAATCCGCAAAAAAATCAAGGGTGCCATGACCTACCCAATTGTTATTCTAAGCGTTACGCTGATAGCCTTTTTCGGCATTATGTTCATTATTATGCCGAAGATCGCTAAAATCTTGACAGACCTCGGTGGCCCAAATGCCAAACTCCCCATTTACACCCAAATATTACTGAACATAAGTCATTTCAGCAAAAGTTACGCTTACATCGTGATCCCCGTCTTTATAGGCATCGTCTACCTAGTGCGACGCTATATTAAGACCCCCAAAGGCAAATACCACTTCCATGCACTGATGCTTAGAGTGCCGGTCGTAAGAACCATCATTATCAAGGTGGCCATTGCTCGGTTTTCGCGAACCTTTTCGTCTTTGATGTCGGCTGGCGTGGGCGTGCTGGACGCGCTAGCGGTAACGGGCGGCGCAATTGGCAACAAAGTGATTGAGGCGGAACTGGCCGAGGCCGCCAAGCAGGTTCGAGAAGGCAAACAGCTTTCCGAAGTTTTAGCGCTCAGCCCGCATTTTCCCCGCATTGTATCGCAGATGCTCGCCGTTGGCGAGGAGACCGGTAAAACAGATGTGGTGCTGGTGAAGGTCGCTGACTTTTACGAAGAAGAGGTCGCCACAGCCATCGATAGCATAGCGTCTATTATAGAACCGGTGATGATTATATTTTTGGGAGCCGGCGTCGGGCTGATTGCCGCCAGTGTCATGGGGCCAATTGCCTCCCTGAGCAGTAATGTTGGTAGTAACTAGCCTATAACCCCATAGGGCAGCACGTAAAACCTGCCATCAGCACAGACCGCATTCTAACTGTGCCCCCAGTATGTACTACCGATGATTTCTCTTGACGATTCGAAGCTTATGCTTATAATAGGCATCAGACTTACGGGTTAACCCTAAGTAAGAACTAACAAAATATTTTTATAAGGAGGGTGGGCCCTTATGGTTTCACTTAAAAACAAGTCAAAAGGTTTCACAATTGTTGAACTTTTGATCGTAATCGTTGTCATTGGTATCTTGGCAACATTGGTAATCGTAACATTTACCGGTATCCAACAAAAAGCCCGTAACTCTCAGCGTCAAACAGACATCAACGCAGTGGACAGCCACGTCGAAGCATACTATGCATCGAACGGCTACTACCCTGCTTACGCAGATGTGAACACCCCAGCCTGGGTTAGCACCAACATGAAAGGCCTTGATCCACAGGCTCTCATTGGTCCAAAGGGCGGTACACTGAGTAACACCACCGACCCCGGCACAGGCGTAGCCGCAGGTGATGCCTACAACTACTACGCAAAGGAAAGCGGCACTGGTAACGCTTGCACCACCGCCGACACCAACTGTGACACCTTTGTAGTCTCAGCCCTTCTCGAAGGCGGTGCGACGCAATACGTCAAGAAGAGTAACTAGTTTACCCTCTCCAAAAAAGAAGGCTCACAATGAGCCTTCTTTTTATTTTCCGAGCTTTTCAAATTCGCGAATAAACAGATCTGTTGCGCTGAATAGGATGGCCTGCATGCCACACGCTTCGGCCGCCCGAACGTTAGCCGGACTGTCATCTACGAATACCGCTTCGGCAGCCTCCACAGCAAGCCGTTTGAGCGTATGGTAGTAGATCCGGTGATCTGGCTTAACAATGCCGAGATCGCCCGACAGTACCACTGCCTCAAATAAATCATGTCAACTGTGGTCATCAATGACGCGCTGTGTCCATTCAGGCGTACCATTCGAAAGGCAGGCAAGCCGCACGCCGTGGGCCTTCAACTCCTCCACCTACCGCACCAGTTTGGTATCGATGCGTAGCTCGGCCTTTACGCCAGCAATTAGTTGGGCCTTGGTAACGCCAGCCAACTTGGCGACTGAAGCAGTGAAGTCGGCCCGGGCTAGCGTACCATAATCATGCCTGCAATACGCCTGGAACTCGGTGAGTTTCGAGTCATAATCCAGCACTGTTTTCTTGAACCATTCCAGCGTTATATCGGGGCAAAACACTCCAAAGAAATCGAATATAACCGTAGTATACATACCCAGATCATACGCTTAGAACCGTGCGCATATCTTCTCGTGGTAGTGAGACCGAGCATGACGCGCCCCAGGTGTTTGGAGCGGGAACGTAGTCACATCGAGGAGCATCCCGTGCGCTAGGCGACGCTAGGCTCGTTTCAGAGTAGGAAAAGGCAGGCAATTGGGGTTCTAGGGCTTCGTGAGGACTTCGCGCCAGCTGAGGATGTCGTACGTGCCCGTTACGGGGTAGCTTGGTGGCGGGGCATACAGTAGGTTGTAGTCGTAATTCGTGTTGGTGTGCTCGATGCCAGAGTAGTAGAAGCTGTTGCTGGCATCACGTACACTGTCCAGACCAGGGTTGTAGTTGTAGCTGTAGTTCCAGGTCCAGGCTAAGTCGGTGGCAACCGAGCCGTAAAAGGTAAATGTTTGGTTAGAGCCAGTCCAGCCACGTGTTGGCATAGACGTGCCGTCGTAGTACTGTTGCCACGTCACCGATCCACTTTGGGCCAGAGCCGCCGCATCGACCTCAAAGGTAAAACTGCTCGTACTGGGTGGGGCGTACGGTGCTATCAGTACGTTTTTTTCGGCAATCAGGCCAATGGCATCACTGCCGTCTTTGGCAGTGTAGAGTATGTTATCAGCGACGATTATATCGGTGCTGCTATTGGTAGCCAGCCGGCCAGAGGCTATACTGACGCGGCCATGGAACGTTGGATTGGTACGAACCCACACATTGTCTTCTACGAAGATAACTCCCGAAGGCGGTAGCGCAATACCGGTGGCCACCGCAGTCGTGGTGAGTGCTGCGGTGTACGGCGTTTTTTTATCGTTTTCCCCGCTGACTTTATACAAATCATACGTACCATTGGTATTGAGTTGCACCAAATAGCCTTGAGTAGAGCTAAACGCGCCGTTGCTCGAGTACTGTGGTACGTAGGCATTCGTACGCGTAGTGGGCGTTTGGCTACAGGGAGTTGGGCCCGAAGCCACCGGGGCTGTTGCACTGTAATCGGCGAGGGCCGTCTTTTTCATCGTGCATAAGCTACCAGAGACTGAGTTGAAGTCGATAGATGGTTTCGGAAACAGCCAGTTGCTTTTATCGCGCGTAGCGCAGGTGCTAACAGAGTTACTACACCAAACTCCGGCGTGCGCAGCGCCATCGCCACCGTAGGAACTGGTGGGCGTATAACTGGCATTGGCGCTGGCCACAACATCACTGCTGGTCCCATCCATACGTATGCCGACATTTGAAAATACCGGGCCGTTGGCCGCCTCATCTGACCCAAACCATACCTCGGTGTTGGCAAGCAGACCGTAGCTGGCGAATGAGGCAGCGCCGACCTGCGCCTGGACGGTACGGCTGATAGTACTCCCCTTCGCCTTGCCAATGGAGCGCACCGTCGCGATAGTAGAACCATTACCCTGCGGCTTAACCCACAAGGTAAAGGTCCCGGCATTTTTGGCATTGCTGTCGATGTAATTATGCACGTACGGCCCATAGCCTAGGGTGGCGTCGGGCGTAGCGGGCGTGCTTTGTCCATCTTTGTAGTCCACACCATTATGCGCCATATGCCACAAGTAGTAATTCATACCGGCTTCGGCAATGTTGAACGCCTGCTGGCTATTAACGTTATTGCCGACTACAAAGAAATTATTGATGATAACGGTAAGTACTGCCGTGCCTATAATGCTGGCGGCTATAATGAATGCCAAAACACCTGGCAGAATAAAGCCCTGAGCCTGCAGGCGAGGTGCTCTGTGCCAGCTCATAAGTTCGTTTTCCTGTTACGTAGACTCACCTGCACATTCAGCGTCTGGTTTGAGCCGTTTGACTGCTTGGCCGCCAGGCTAACCTGTATCCCTTTGACGGTCTGCAAATCGCTAATCGGCAGCGTAAGCGGGTTGCCGCTCAAATCGAGGTACTTGAACAAGTTCGTCCCGGCAGGCTGGTAGAAATTATCGATAATGAGGTATGTCTTCTTTTTACTGGTTTGAGGCGTGCCAATCGGCGGGTTCGAACTCATGGGAGTAACATCTGCCATCAGTTGCTTGGTAGTGCCCGTGGTTTGAATGTAATAATGTACCACCGAAACATAGGCATCCTGTGGATAAAAATAAGAGTACGCGTTGATATCATTGGCGGCCACACTGGTTATGCCCGTAATGCCGCGCATCACTGTCGCCACGCGCATTGCCTGGGTGTTTATTTGCGTCGTGCTGCTAGCATCGGATTGCAGGTTTAGGTAGTTAAACAGAGAACTTTTGAAGAATGTTAAGAATGTCGTGCCAATTATAGATATAAGGACGATGGATACCATCAGCTCCACCAATGTAAAACCGCCCTGAGCTTTACGGAGTGACATTCAGGCCTCCCTTTGGTGAAACGGGCAGCGTCAGCGTACCCGAACCGTTTGTCACCACCAACTGAGCATCGCCGGCTGCTATGCCAGTCAGGTTATAGGAACACTTAATTTGGGTCGCCGTTGTGCTGCAACCACTACCGCTATAGGTTGTTCCGCCCTGCACCAAATTGGCCGATGCGCCATTTAAGTTATAGCCCGTGATGGTAACAAGCAAACTATTCAGATTGGCAGTCGCGCTGAGCGATATATGGTAGGGGTTGATGGTGTTGACGCGCGGGAAGTTCGCATTGCTGGTTAGCATCAGCCTGACTTTTTGCAGGTATTCCGAGCCGCCATACGGGTAGGTCGTGGACGGGGGGTTACTAGCAATATAGGTCGGTACACTTATTGGTTGCAGCGAGTTAATACCGCCATACGGTACGGCCGCCGCCAGGTAATATTTGGTGGCTCCCACGGCGCAGCCAGTTGTGGCGGAAGCGGTATTATCACTGTTGCAGAAAATATAGCCGTTTACGGGAGCAAGATTTTGTAGGGCAGCCAGCCCACCAGCATCGGTGCTTACGCGGTTGTCGCTGACGGTCCCAGTGGTATAGTTTGAGTAGTAATTGTCATAGTAGTAGCTGTAATCGGTGTTGATGGTATAGCTTTTGTAGCCACCTTTGGCATAGATTTTGGCTCCGCTGATCGGATTACCACTTGTATCGGTAGCCTCGAGTAACAAACTGCTTGCACCTTGAGGTGCAATCACCAGAGTGACCGCTGAAGCCGACTGGCTTATTATCTTTTGGCTGATATAGGTTGGTACCAGCGAGCCAGAGGCCGAAATAGTCGCCAATGATGAGTAACCACTGGAACTGGCCGTTATAACGTAGTCCGTACCGTTATCGGGTGGTAGACCATAAAATATTGCCGTGCCGTTGGTATCGGTACTGTCCGACACGTTAGCGTTGGGCGTTATGGTGGTGTTTTTAACGTTCACGGTCGCACCCGATACCACTGCCCCCGTGCTATCCAGCACGGTCACAAACAACGCTCCGGTGGTGCTGGCGGTTTCCGACACTCGGGCGGCCACTTCGGTGTCAACACTGGCTAGGTGCGCCCCCGAAGTGTCAACTACATCGACGTGGATAATTTTGTAATCGGCGGCGTTTAGGTCGGTCGCAGCTGCACCGCTCGGTGGCGGATAGTTACGGCAATAAGTTTGCTTGAGGGCTGGCGTAGGGTATGAACCGCAGCCGTCATAGGCATCATCGATGTAGCCTATGCTGGTGGTAGCGGTGTATTTTACGCCGTTTATGGTCTGCACCTTGGTGGCCGGCAGCAAACTGGTGGCGTATATGCTACCACCCTGCACCGCCAGGCTGTCATACGGTAATGATTTTAAATACTCCATTTGGTTTGTCGCCAAAGTCAGGGCCGTATCCCGGCGCTTGGCCACTATGGTGCTGTGCACCAGCGACACAAACAAGCCAAAAAAGCTCACGACCACTATACCTATTATGACCACCGTCAGCGTCAGTTCAACTAGCGTAAACCCAGCTTCGCTCGCCCACTTTTTGTTCATCTTAGGTACAGTATAACCCATAAGCGGCTTGGCGCTAGCAGGCCAGACAAGCAAATCCGCGTAGCTCCAAGGGAGTGAACATGGTAATATACTACTTGAATACTACATATGCTTAGATGGGCAGCACGTGACAAAATCGAAAATATTATTTTTTGAGGACAAACCCCTTTTTGGACTCGACATTGGCCATGGTAAGGTACGGGTTATGCAGCTGCGACAGACTGCACAT
Source organism: Saccharimonadales bacterium (SeqCode) (assembly GCA_038207115.1). Classification (GTDB taxonomy): domain Bacteria; phylum Patescibacteriota; class Saccharimonadia; order Saccharimonadales; family UBA4665; genus JAJZCD01. Next base: position 142,118 of record JBBRAC010000002.1, on the reverse strand, counting down.
AAGCCGCAAGTGGTTGGCTATGGCGAAGCCCCCTTTGACACTGGCGCTGTTAAAGACGGCTGTATTGAAAAGCCTGAACTCATCGCCCAGGCGGTGAATGAGCTGTTTAGACACCATCTGGTTGGAGACATTACGACCCGACGAGTGGCCGTATCGCTACCAATGGCCAAAGCCTTTACCCGTTTTATCGATGTCCCCCGGCTGAGCGACAAGGAACTGGCCGAAGCGGTCAAAAACGAAGCCGAGCAGTATATTCCAGCTGCGCTTGATAATTTGTATCTGGATTATACCCGCATCACTAGCACGCCGGCACTTTCTACGGTGTTCATCGTGGCCACGCAACGGCGGATCGTCGATTCGTACCTGACACTTTCACATCTCTTGGGGCTGGAAGTGGTTATGATACAGACTTCGGGCGACGCCAGCGCCCATTTCTTCACCCGTGACAGACAAAGCGACGTGCCTTCGCTGCTAGTGGATTTCGGCAGCTACAGCGCTGATATAACCCTGTATGACAAAGGACCAATAATCAGCGGCACAGCAGCCTGCGGCAGCGATTTGCTTACCCTAGCGATAGCCAAAGAACTGGGCGTTACCGAAAAAGAAGGTAACCTTATAAAAGCCAAGTACGGCCTAGGCCTTAGCAAAAAACAGGCCCAAATAGAAAAAGCGCTGCGTCCGAACATGGGCCTACTGATTATGGAAATTAAGCGAACCATCCGCTACTACGAAGAACACGCTCACAACCAGCAAAAGGTTTCCCAAATAGTTATTTCGGGCGGCGGGGCAAACATGCCAGGCCTAGCCGAATACCTTACGAGCAACCTGCGTATAGCCGTGCGCTCGTTTGACCCCACCAGCTACATAGATTTTGGTCACTTGCAGCCCTTTAACCTCACCGACCGTATGTCGTACGTTACCGCCACCGGCCTGGCCGATATCAAATCCGAGGAGATTTTTTCGTGATTAACCTGCTGCCGCCAGGAGAAAAAGAAGCCTACCGTTACGCCCGCCGTAACCATGCCTTGTCACGCTGGGTCATTACCTGCGCCTTTTGTTGCCTGGGGGCGATGGCACTGGCCGCCGGTGGTTACGTATGGATGAATATATCAGTTAAGACCACCAAGCAGCAAATTGCCCTTACCCAGACTGAGCTCGATAAACAGAACGTTACTGTCGTCCAGAAGCAAGTCGGCGATATTTCAAACAATCTAAAATTGGCCGTGCAGGTGCTGTCCAAAGAAATTCTGTTTTCGGACCTCCTGAAACAGCTCGCAACCGTAACACCGAATAATACCGTGCTGACAAATCTATCAATTACCCAAGCCCAGGGTGCTGTCGACATTACCGCCCAAACCGTCAACTACGATGCAGCCACGCAGCTACAAGTAAACTTAGCCGACCGCAAAAACCAGATATTCACAAAAGCCGACATCATAAACATTGTCTGCGCTAATTCCTCCGGAAACGGGTCTAGCAAATATCCTTGCACCGTTAACATCCGAGCATTATTTGCAACCGATAACCCATTCTTATTCATTAACCAAAAGGCGAAAAAGTAATGACTGCCAAGCAAACCTATTATCTACTATGGTCCGTGTTGGTTTTACTATTTGCAGCCTTGTTCGGAATCGCCTACGGGGCCGATAAGCTGATGGGTAGCCAGGCTGTGGAACTTTCTAAGCTACGCGCCGACAGTGCGCTACTAGATACCCAGCAAGTCTCACTCACCAAAAACAAACGAGACGTCACCAAATACAGCGAACTGAACAAAATTGCCCAGACAGTTGTTCCGCAGGACAAAGACCAGGCTGCGGCGGTACGCGAAATAGTAAATTTGGCCGCCCAAAGCGGCATTGGCAAGTTGACTTCCATCACCTTCCCATCGTCCACGCTCGGCACCAGCGCTCTTGGCCCAAGGAGTACATCCAATCTGACACAGCTAACCCCACTCAAGGACATCCAAGGCGTCTACCTCCTACAGATAACCATCTCCCAATCCGATAACGACCGAGTGCTCTACGGCCAGTTCATCAATTTCCTCACTAAGCTCGAACAAAACCGCCGCACCGCCCAGGTCAGCGGCATTACGGTTCAGCCTTCGGTCGACAACCCGAACCTGGTTGCCTTTACGCTTGTTATAAACGAGTATATAAAACCATGAAAAAACACCAAAGCCTTAACCTAACTGCCTCTATCGAAAAAGTTAAAGCACTGCTTGGCAAAATATATGGCTACAAAACATTCATATTCTTCTTGGCCGTAGCCAGTGTGTACGGGTTTATCATCTGGCGCATTAACTACTACAGCAACACCTTGCCGAGCCAGAGTGAAAAAACCGCCCAGGCGACGCCACAGCCACACATTGATGCTAACACCATTCAGAAACTGCAAAGCTTGCAAGATAACAGCGTGAGTGTGCAGTCACTCTTCGACGCCGCCCGGTCAAATCCGTTCCAAGAGTAAGTCCTCATAAACTTCGAGTCATACGTTATTGGTTAGCAATACTTTACCATGCCCCACAAACACTTCCGGCCGTACCGTTACCCTTGGCTAGTAGGGTTGTTGCGGTCGTCTTGAGACGGCTCGTCACCAGCCGACTGCTCGGCCTGCTGCCTAGCCTGCATCTGTTGATACTGTAAAAACTGCTGGTACTGCTGGGGGTCTAGAGCGGGAACTTGGCTCTGAGGGGCAACGCCCAGCGTCGTGGGCATTCTGCCCGATTGGACGGCCGATTGAAAATTCTCGTGAGCTGCCTGGATTTGCTTGGCAGCTTGATCGGCGTTAGGCAGGAATGTAAAATCATAATTATTCTGCTCGCCAGGCGTTTCAATAGTTATAAAGCCGTACCCCAGAATTGTCCCGAAGAAATCCCGGCGCACCGAAATATCATTGATGTGCTCCAGATTTAATTGGGAAGTTTTAGCAGCAAACAGGCTCGGCTGTAAGGTTTGCAACAGTGCCTCTTCGGTCAGCACCAGGTGCTCCTGGGAGCGCAGCCACACCGGGATACTGCTAAACACAAAAACCAGCAGCGAGAGTATAATGCCGCCGGCCAAAATAGCCGGTTTAGATTGCGAAAGTGTCTCGTTGCTGCCGCCAAGGCTTACGAACAAAGTCGTTAGCCCCATAATGATGCAGGTTAAGAAAAACGCCACTACCCACACCGAAAAGTACGCAAACCAGTGGTGTTTATAGACGGCTAGGATGACTTCATCGTCATCTATGGGCAAGCAGGCGTGATATTTTTGGTTTTGCTTATCTGAAACGGGCATAACAAAAGGTATTATACCAGTTCTGTTTGATTGCTGTAGCCGGTTTTGCCCAGGTGCTGGTAGGCTTTGTGCGTCACTTTGCGGCCACGGGGTGTACGCTCCAGCAGACCGATTTGCATCAGATACGGTTCAATAAAATCTTCGATGGTACTGCGCTCTTCAGCTGTCAGTGCCGCCAGCGTCTCGACACCGACCGGACCGCCACGGTAATTGTCTATAATCGCCACCAGCACCATGCGGTCAGCCGGATCAAGCCCCAGCTCGTCAACCTCCAGCAGCTCGAGGGCCTTGGTGCTGATGGCTGCGTCAATGATACCGTCACCGTTCACATCGGCGTAATCGCGCACCCGCTTTAGCAGGCGGTTGGCGATACGCGGTGTCAGACGGCTGCGCTCAGCCAGCTTGAGGGCGGCTGCTTTGTCGATTTTGATGCCTAGTATACCGCTGGTCCGTTCGATAATTTGCTGCACTTGCTCATGCGTGTAAAATTCCAGCCGGTGGATGTGCCCAAAGCGGTCGCGTAGCGGGGCGGCTAGTGCGCCGGTGCGGGTGGTTGCACCAATCAGCGTAAACTGTGGCAAATCCAGCCGTAAACTGCGCGCCGACGGTCCTTTGCCGATCATAATATCCAGCTTGAAATCTTCCATGGCGCTATATAGCACTTCTTCAACCGTGCGATGCAAGCGGTGAATTTCGTCGATAAACAAAATGTCGCCGTCCTGCAGGTTGGTGAGTAAGCTGGCCAAATCCCCGGCCCGCTCAATAGCCGGCCCGCTGGTGATGCGAATCTGGGCGCCCATTTCGTGGGCGATGACACTGGCCATAGTGGTCTTGCCAAGCCCGGGTGGCCCATACAGCAGCACGTGATCCAGCGGCTCACCACGTTTTTTAGCGGCGGTAATCGCCAGTTGCAAGTTCTGTTTCAGCCTATCCTGACCGATGTAATTTGTAAAATCATGGGGCCGCAGCTTTAGCTCGAACTCCTGCTCGACTTCTTCATCTGCTTGTGGCACAGCCCCAACAATACGCTCAATCATTAGCTTTATTATACGCTATGAATCATCTTCGACACGAAAGCCAAGTTCTGATGCAAGTAAAGGCGCAAGTTGCCCTAGCTGCTCTAGCGAAATCGTAGCGCCCTTGAGCCCCAGCACACCCTTGGCACCTACTAGATTCTGCCGGGTAACGTCCACATTTTGGCAACTAGCGGAGTCGAAGTTTGCTCCCTCTACCTCGCAGTTTGTAAAGGTAACGTGCGAGAGTTTTGCACTACTGAAATCAGCGTGTCGTAACACGCAATCCTCAAAACGTACTCGTTTAAACGTGGCAAACCGAAAACCTACCTCATCGAACTGTATGTTTTTAAAGCTACAGTCCTCAAACTGTCCTTCTGCAAACTCGGCACCCGTTAAACGACAATTATTCATTGTGACCCGTAAGAACTTGGCTTGGTACGCCCGAAGCGCAGAACCTTCCAGTTTTACGCACTCCACGTCTGTCAGTTCCAAGGCCTCCACTACTGCAGCAGTCGTGATAACATTCTCAAGTCTTGATGAATCTACACTAAGCTTGGCTGCAGCCGTAAAGTCTACATTTCTCACCAAAACACGATCTAATTCTAGCTCTGCCTGGGTATTCTCACTCCAAACGTCGAGCTGTGGAGGCACTTGTGGTACTGCAGGTTTAGTAATCATAGTTAGGCCCATTTCATATCTTTTCCTGTTACAAATAAGCTTGGCGAACTCAGGACAACGGAAGTCTCGTCGACCTAACGACATTCCCACTCCAAACTATGCTCACTCACTCGCACCCACAAAAAGATGTGGTGGCGGCTTATTAGCCCTTCAAGGCTAACTTTATGCGCTCTTCCGCGGGGAGTTCCGCTTCAATATTCTGCAGGGCGAGCATAGCGTCCTGCGGGGAATAGCCGAGCGAAATTAAGGCTTCAACGGCTTCATCCTGACTATTGATCCCTGGGCGCCCGACGATGCCTTCAGCCGTCTCAGTCGCTGCCAAACCAACCTTGTCGCGTAGCTCGACCACTATCTGCTCGGCTGCGCGCTTGCCAACACCTTTGGCACTTTGCAGCAGCCTTACATCACCGGCGGCTATTGCCCCGCGCACGGCTGGAGCTGTGCCAATATCTAACACGGCCAGTGCCACCTTTGGCCCGACATTCTTGACGCCGAGCAGCTGTTCGAACAACTTCTTGGTGTCTAACTGTACAAAGCCAAATAGGTCGTAGGCTTGCTCGCGGACATGTTCATGCACGTACAATTTGGCTTGCACGCCCGTATTCAGTCGGCCAAAATCCTCGGACGTGACCTGCAGGCCATAGCCTACGCCATGCACATCCAGTACCACTCCGTCAGCCAACTTTTCACTTACTTCTCCCCTTAGCGTCGCTATCATACACCCATCATCTCATAATTCCCCTTGCTCCGGGTCCGACCCGGAGCTTATACTTGCATCATGCCAGCCAGGAACATCATCAAAGAATATGCCGATCATCAGTATTACCACGTGTACTCCCGAGGTGTTGCTAAGCAACCGGTGTTTTTAGACGCTAACGACTACAGTTACTTTTTGAGTCTGCTTACACGCTATCTTTCCGCCAAGCCAGCAAACAGTCCACACCACGGACCGTATCCACATTTTGGTAATCGCGTACAGCTGTTAACCTACTGTCTTATGCCGAATCACGTGCACTTGCTCATCTATCAATCTGATGCCCTTGCCATGACCGAACTGTTGCGGGCGCTCATGACAAGTTATAGCATGTATTTTAACCATAAGCACGAAAGGGTTGGCCCGGTTTTTCAAAGCCGATATAAAGCCTCACGCATTACATCCGACGCCTACCTCCAGCATATTTCCCGCTATATACACCTTAATCCGGTTGACTGGCGTTTGTATGAATATTCCAGCATATGTTATTACTTGGATGGCTACTATGCTGAATGGCTCAAAACCGAGCCAATCATGAGCATTTTTGCAAATGAGGTAGCCGGATACACTAGATTCCTAAACGATTACGCCGATCAGAAACAAATGCTAGATGAGATTAAATGGGAACTCGCGGATTCCTAAGTTTACTTTTTAGACACTAGCTCCGGGTCGGACCTGGAGCTACAGAAAGCTTATGAAATACAAGAGCTCGACTTCTAGCGGAGCATCTGGGCATGCGTTAGGGCGGCAGCAATAGCATCGGCAGCGTCGTCGGGCTTGGGGACTTCGCTCAGCCCTAGGATTACGCGAACCATTTCCTGCATCTGTTTTTTATCGGCCTTACCATAGCCGGTTATAGCCAGCTTAATCTGCATCGGTGTGTATTCGTGTATCTCGAGGCTGGCCTGCATGCCGCACAGCAACACCACGCCGCGGGCTTGGGCCACCGTCATGGCAGTGGTCACATTGCGGGCAAAAAACAGCTTTTCTACCGACATAATGCTTGGCTTAGAAGTGGCGATTATATCCGTTAGTTCTTCGTAAATAGTCAGTAGCCGGACCGCATCGTCTTCTTTGACGGGCGTACGGATCACCCCGCCGTCCACCAACTGAAATTTGCCTTTGTCGGCTTCAATTATTCCGAACCCGAGTATTCCCGTCCCTGGGTCTATGCCGAGTATCCTCACGGCTGAAGCGTTTCTTGAGCGCCGTTTATGATAAGAGCCTGGAAGTCATTGAGCGTTTTATACGGCAAGCCGGCCTCTTCGAGCACTTCTGTCATACGTTCATAGCCCTCCCAGTCAGATTCGTAGTGCGGCACAATACTGTAGGGCACGAGGCTCAGGCCATCCCACACGTCTTCGTCCGCATAGCCTTCGGGTACAATTTCTGGGTCATCGCCAAATTCTACACCGAGCAACGTCGGTGCAGCTACGCAGGCCCCTGCGCTTTCGCCGCCATATACCAGTTTGTTCGCACCTACGAGCTCTCGCAGCAGTTCATCGCCGCCGGACTGTTTGAGCGCTCGGCGCAGCACAAATGTGTTTCCACCAGCCAGCCAGATGACATCATATTTTTCTAGCTCGTTCCGTAAAACATCCTGGCGTCCAAAAAAATGCCGCAGGTCAACCTCCGTGGGTTCAATACCTATGTCATGAAACGAGGCAACTAACTCGCCCAGGCTCTGCGCTCGTTCGCCCAAGCTTTTATAATCTTTGGCGTTAGTAATAACGCCGACGCTAGGGTTCTCACCAACCAGCTCCAAAAAAGCATCGCTAGCCTGGCCAAACCGATATGATGAGAGAAACAGGCGCATAGCTTTAAGCTCCAAGCAGCGATTCGTCGATGTCGAAGTTTACGTGGGTATTAACGACATCGTCTAGTTCATCCAGCGCGTCCATCAGGCGCATAATTTTGCCGGCGGCAGCTTCGTCGGTTATGGTTATCGAAGTGTTTGGCACATAAGTAAGTTCAGCTTCGGAAATGCCGAAGCCTGCTTGTTTCAGAGCATCGCGCACTTTGGCCAAATCGGTCGCGGCAGTGTACACCATGCACGCCTTGTCTTCTTCTTGCACGTCTTCCGCCCCAGCGTCAATGGCGGCAAGCAGTAGGTCGTCACCAGTTGCCTCAACGCGAATGGCTCCTTTGTGGTCAAACTGAAAGGCCACTGCGCCCTTTTCGGCGATATTACCACCATGCTTACTAAAAGCCAACCGTACCAGTGGATAGGTACGGTTGAGGTTATCGGTAGTTACTTCTACTAAAATAGCCACCCCACCCGGGCCGTAGCCTTCGTACAACACTTCTTGCAGCTGGGCCGCACTTTTATCTTTAATACGGTCGAGGGCGCGCTGAATGTTAGCACTCGGCATGTTGGCCGCTTTGGCTTTGTCTATGGCAAGGCGCAAGGAAAAGTTTGTTTCCGGGTCGATACCACCACGGGCTGCCAGCGCAATGGCATTGCCCAGCTTAGTAAATACAGCGCCGCGCACAGCGTCTTTCGCACCTTTTTCACGCTTAATAGTCGACCATTTGCTATGGCCCGACATGTCAGTTCGAAGCTCCAATCATAGATGTTATTATAGCAGATTTACCACAAAATAATACCGGCAGAACAATGTCTGCCGGTATGGCTGCCGTAAAATTGACGCTTAGTGGGTGAGCAACATTTGGCCACGCATGCGTAGTTCCGATGCATACTTCACCGTGCGTGATTCGTGCCTACCGGAGGTGGCTAGCTCCGGAAACTCAACTTGCTTGCGTTGCAAGAAGCTATCAATTTTCTGTTCTAAGTCTATTGAGCTCATACCTTTCCCCCTTCTTTACTAGTTATGGTTCATGTCCCTCATGAATCTAACCCTAGTATAGTATGAACGGCTTAAGTTAGCCTGTAATAAAGCCCAGAGAAAATTTGTAATAATTTTAGCAAAATTGGCGCTGGTGATGCCTAGGAGACAGGTTGCGAAGCGTTGTCTACTTCACGGATAAGCTTTACTAGCTCATCGGGTGTAGCCCAAGCCTTTAGCATGTAGTGCATGGCGCCTAACGAAAAAGCTTCGTCAATTTCGTGCTGGTCGTCGTAGTTACTGAAGACGATAATCTTAGTTTCGGGCATGGTTTCTTTAGGCTTAACTTTTTTTAGGAATTCGATACCATCCATTACCGGCATGCGCAAGTCAAGCAAAATGATATCGGGATTTTCGTTCTTCAGAACGTCCATTGCTTCTTTGCCATTGTAGGCACGTAGCAACGATATTTTCGCAGCCGTTAACACGCGGGCGTAAGCTTCGTTTAGCAGCTGTTCGTCCTCAATAATCATTACCTGTAATTTTTTGTCACTCATACTTACCATGTTCGGCCTTTTGTTAACTTTTCCCTAATTATTATTGGCCTGGGGACTTATGTCTGTAATCCACATCACACTAAACGGATATTACCCACTTTGGCCAGCACAAGAACGTCTTCGCTCATGTCCTCCGCCAAGGCCATAGCTGCCGCCATCCAGCCCCACCTCCATTATACCGCCTGCTTGCCGGGAAGTTCTTTTGGAGCTAAGGGCAACGTAACGGTAAAGGTTGTACCGTGGCGGATACGTGATTCGACCGCGATAGAACCGCCGTGCAATCGGGCGATTTCAGCCGCAAGATACAGGCCAATACCCGTGCCGCCAGCCTGGACGCTTAAGGGATTGTGGATGCGCGAAAACTTCGAAAACAGCCGGCCGAGGTCTGCCTTTCGAATACCGACGCCGTTGTCGGTAATGGCAATATGGCAGGTTGTAGCATCACTCGTCAGTTTTAGGCTAATCTGACCGCCACTGGGGGTGTAGACACAGGCATTACCAAGCAGGTTTTCAAACACCATGCGCAAATAGCTATGATCGGCCTGAACCATCACGGGACGCTTGGGCAAGTTCATACTAAAGGTGTGGTGCCGGGCAACAAACACCGATGTCATGTCGGTTGCCACGCCTTCGATTATGGTGCGTATATCGAGCGGGCTGGTGGTCATTGCCAGCCGACCAGTATCGACGCGGGCTGCGTTAAGGATGTGGTTTATAATTTGGATTTGCCGTTCATTGCTTTCAAACGCCTTGTCTAACATTTCGGTTTGTAGGTCAGTAATGTCGCCGACGTAGCCCTGCAGCACCATACCTAGATACTGTTTGACGGCCGTGGCCGGCGTGCGTAACTGGTGTGAGGCCAGGGCCACAAATTCGTCCTTGGTCCGGTTGATTTCTTCGAGCTCGTCATTGCGTTTTTGCAAAATCTTGGCTGCCTGGCGGTTCAGCTGGTCTTGTTGGCGCGCCAGCGCTATTTCGGCTTGCAGATTTCGCCGCTCAGTTATATCTACAATAACACCCGGGAACATCAACCTCCCACCGGTGCGCTCGGCCTTACCACGGGCTAAAATCCACCGGCTAAAACCTTGTGAATCTGTTGTACGATACTCTTCTTCGAACCCGCCTTCGGACTTAACAGCCTGGTTTACCGCATGCCGCACCCGCGCTACGTCATCCTTATGAATCGAATTCAAAAAGTCTTTCACGCGGACTCCGCGTGCAGCCTTTTCTTTGTTGACGCCAAACATGCCCGCCATTATACCGTCAGACACCAGAACGTCGCGCTCGACGTCCCACACCCAGCTGCCAATCTTGCCAATTTCCAGCGCGTCTTGCAGCTGCTCGCGCAACTCCTTAAAATCACGATCGGCGGTCATCTCCGGCGTAACATTACGGGTGATTTGCTCTACGAACGCCACTTTGCCGGCGGAGTCCACAATCGGGCAATTGGTAACTTTCCAGTAGCGCTCCTGGGGCTTGCCGTCTGTGCCAAGGGTGTCGAACCGCACGGTTTGGCTTACACTGTCGCGGCTCGAAACTACTTTGCGAAAGGTTTGTTCCAGGACGCTTTTGCCTGTTTCAAGAAATGACTGGGAGGTGTCAGGGAAGACGTCGAAATAGCCTCGTCCTATTACCTGCTGGCGCTTAAGCCCCACCATTTCGAGATGCTGGTCTGTCACAGCCACAAAAATATACGGTTTCCGGGCAGTAAACACAGCTCTGCGCTCAGGCGTCTGGTAAAAAAATTTCTGATATACCTCGTCTTGAAGAGGTGGGGTTAGTGTATGTTTAGACTGCGACATTCTCAAATTCATCACTACCGGTGGCCTGCACCAAAAGCGGCACGTTCACATAGTACGAAAAACGCTGGTAATCTATGAGGCCTTTGTCCTTCAGGCGATGCAGTTCTACGGCGGTCGTTTCGCGGGTTAGGCCGACCATTTCGGCAATATCCTGGTGGCTCAAACGCAGCACAATCTTGGTCAAGCCGTCCGCTTGCTTTTCACCGAACCGGGCGACCAGATATTGCAGTATGTACACCAGCTTTTCTTGAGCATGCGAATGTTCGAGGGCATAAATATGCATGGTTGCACTGGTATAGTGCGCCATGTAGCTTTGGAATACCTGGTCTTTAAGCACAGCGTCTTTCTGGAGCGCGTTTACAAAATCGTCTTTCGACAGGCTCAGGATGCTGGAATCAGTAAGCGCTTCGTAGTAGTAGAGGCTTACGCGGGAACGATCAAACAGGCACTCAACCGGGAAAATATCGCCGGCGCTTAGCAGCGTAATGGTGCGCTGGTCGCCACTGGTGGTTATGCCATACACCTTTACAAGTCCGCTTTGGAGCACCATGGCACTGCGGGGAATTTCGCCCTGGAACAAGATAGTTCGTTTTTTAGCGAACTGTCTTGTGACGCCATTTGCCTGCAAACTTCGAAAGGCACCAAATTTCAGCCGTTCTTCCATCCGTACCAGTATAGCCATAGTTTTTACAAATGCTAGTATTTTAGTACCCCTAACTCTCCTGACTTGTCAGGACAGTGTAGTGGCGCCGCCGTCTGGTCGCGACGGAGAGCAATCTAGGCCACAACTAAATCTCCGACCGAAAATCCACTGAAGGCGGGTGTATCTTAACCCATGTTAGGGCCTCGATGAATACTGCTTATTGTAGAGCAGCTAGCATTTGTGGTTGTAATTTGCTGTATAATCGCTAACAAGGTGCTTAATTTTAATCTGGAGGAAAAAATAGTATGACCGTAAATTATAGCCGGCTAAAAAAGCTGGTGCCTCCTGCTCTGCTCGTATTCATTGGATTATCTCTGGGTGCGGTGGGTACAGCCTCGGCAGCTACCGTAGCCCCAACGGTTCCGGCGAACCTTCGGCTAGTCTCGGCAACGTCAACCACGCTAACCATGTCCTGGAACGCTTCAAGTAGCAGCGCGGGGATAAAATATTATACTATCTACAAAAATGGTGTAAAAATCGCAACCACGACCAACCTGTCGTATACCAATACGGGCTTGAAATCGCTCACATCGTACCGCTATAACGTTTCGGCGACGGCAAATGATAGACGTTTGACAACCTCGGCGCAGTCGGCCAACCTTATGGCTCAAACCGAGGCACTGCCGCCCAGCGGTTTGCTGGCGACAACCATTAGCGATACCCAGGTGGCATTGGCTTGGACGGCCTCGCCCGACAATAGCCGGATCGCGGGTTACTTTGTATACCGCAACGGCGTCCAGATCGCAGCTGTCACTACAACGGCCAGTGTCGCCACAACGACCTACACCGACACTACCGTAACGGCTAGCACAGCCTACACCTACACGGTGCGTAGCTGGTGGGGCACCTCGTCATTCTCGGCCGCATCGAATACCATTAGCGTTACAACCCCGTCGCCCGCCACCCCCCCTATCCCCGTCACCACCTGCGTCGACATCGCCACCCCCGGCAACTATGTCCTAGCCAATGACTTAGCGGCCACCACCGGTACCACCTGCGTCTCTATTCACGACACTACTAACGTCTCGTTTGATTGCGCCAACCATAGCGTGCTGAGTAACCTCAGCCAGGTACTTAGTATTAAGAACGTCACCACCTTTAGCCTGACAAATTGTTACTTTTCAACTCAGGATAGCACGCCTGGCGACCTGGTATTTGGGGCAGACATTGCGGGGACCAGCGGCGGAACAATGCAGAATAATACCTTTACCGGTCAAATGCTCATGCAGTCTAGCGACAACACGAAGCTGACGATCAAAAACAACACCTTTACGAATGCCAGCTACCAGCAGCAGCGCGGGACGCACATTTACTTCGGGTTTAACACTGTCAACTGGGCCAATTACTCGGGCGCAGGGCTCATTAATATGGCATACGGCTCGTTCAACACCATCGATACGAACATTTTGGACGGCCACGGTGGCTGGATCAATAACCAAACGTTCTACGGTATGGACGACGGCATCCTCCTGCAGAACGAGGACTCGGCGGTGGTAAGCACCAACACCATGGCCAACTTCTATGATTGCGGTATCGAAACACTCGGGCTCATCACGAACAGCACAATCCGCGATAATACTATCGGCAACGCGACCCAGTGCGGCATTGGCGGCTGGTACTACAATAGCTGGCGCTCCAACACCGTGACAAATAACAAAGTCGATAACACGTATTACATGCTTAAGTTTAGCCGCGTTTACGGCTTGCAACCCGGCGAACAATTTGTTTACTTCGACAACAATACGTTTACAGGTAACGTCCTTACCAATGGTACGTCGCCCGACACTATGTCGAGCTGGTTTGATATGTACAGCAGCCCGGACGTACCGACAAGCTCGATTGTAGCGGTCAATAATCGATTCACTAGTAACAACTTCGAGAAGGCTCTGATGGCGCCATTTCTGAACCCCGGTTCGATGATCGTGGACGGCGGCGGCAACATTTGCGGCGCATTCAACGGTGTAAGCAGTGGGCATTTGGTTTGTAACTAGGCTTGTTTCGAAACAGAGCACCACAGCCAGACCCAAAAAATAAGAACCTATGTTTGATTGTATCAAGCGTGTTTGAGATGCCGCCACGTTGTGGCCAGTAGCCTAGCAAATTGTGTTTAGCTAGCTATGAGCGTCAAAAGAGTAAGGCCGAACGCCCCAGCCCAAAGTCCCAAACTGGCGATTCACTTCCTGGGCTTCGGCCGAGCAAGGTAGGCCGTTGCCAGAATCACGACGGCAGCAACTACCCAGCCAAACAGTACATAGAGCATGGTTTGCTGTTCGCGAGCTTCGACCTCGCGCAGATTACGCCCGCTAAGCACGTAGTATTTACTGGTGGACGTTTCAACCGAAGCTATCCGGAGGCTTTTACGACCTGTTGGTTCCCACGATACAAAATTGTAGTCTTGGCCATGGGCGGCCCGCAGCACCCCTATCGGCGGCGCAGGCACTACGCCATGTATAGTGCCACTCCCGCTTACTACCCTGCCCTGTGTGTCATAAATGATGACGAAAGGAGCTAAGCTGTTGGCCATATCCACATGGCCCGGGGTTAGGCTGGCCGGAGTTTGACCACTATCTAGCGCCACTGCGGCGTCTTGAGCTAGCTGAATCTGCGGGTCGTTGGCATCCATGCGTATGTTCTGTTGCGCCACGACTTCAATCGTGCCAAATATAATAGTAATGACAGCCATACGCACAAGTAGCACAAAGTATTGTTTCATAGCTACAGTATATGCCCATCTGCAAGTTAGCTTGCCGGTAGGACCAGCAAGGCGTTATGCTTAGACCCATGGTACGACTGATTGCGGCAATCGACTCCAAGCGTGGGCTAGCCACCGACTCCGGCATCCCGTGGGACTTACCGACCGACCGCGCTATGTACCGCGCCCTGCTCAAGGAGGGCATCACCCTTATGGGCGCTGGCACCTACGAACCTAAGGCAAAACCCAGTGGCAACATGCCGGTGTACGTTTTGACCCATCGCACCCAACCCTTGGGCGAAGGCTACCAAGCTGTGCATGACATCGCCACGTTCTTTCGTGAGCATGCTGGTAAGCTCATAAATGACATCGGCGGCGCAGGCCTGTACCAACAAACTCTGCAGTACGCCGATGAGCTTATTTTGACCCAGGTGGAGGGCGACTTTCGCTGCACCAAGTTTTTTCCGGCCTACCATACCGAGTTCGAACTCACCCAAACAGGCGACACTCAGACCGAAAACGGCACAAACTTTCGCTTTGAAACCTGGCGCCGGAAACTTCCTGTCACAAGCTAAATATCGTTTCATTTGCTTTAGCAAAGCTTGTGCGCAACGAGCCACATTGACTTTTGAGCCAAAATATCGATAATGTAAGGAGTTATTTTCCTTCCCCCTAGGAAAAAGAGCAGCCCGGCAAAATGTACTCGATTTTGCCGGCGCGATGAGAAAAACCGTAAGGTTTGTCTCCATTTGGGGGCCCATAGCTCAGCTGGTTAGAGCACCTGCCTTTTAAGCAGGGTGTCGTGAGTTCAAGTCTCACTGGGCCCTCCACTCAAGACCCTAGTAGGAAAATTGCAACTGAAGAGCCATTTGTGGCTCTTTTTTGCTATCATGCAAGCATGTACAAAACATTCACCCCTGCAGATTATCGGAACCATTGGAAACTTCCAGATGACTATGCTGTAGAAGGATTTATCATTTTTGGTACATTTCATCCTGGACCTTATAACCAGCTTAAAGAAGAACTGGCTAGTATGAATCTCGACGTTAAATATGGTCAAGTTTCGGATAACCCATACTTCGCTCCCATATTAGAATTCACTATTAAAGGGAAGCGGTACTGGTTTACTGTCGCTTATGGCGGAACGATGCTGAGCGAATGGGTTCACCTAGCTTGTCTATTCGGTAGTCAGAATAACGTTGTTATAGGGAGCTGCGGTGGTCTGTTCCCCGCTGCAGATTCACCCGACGTAATTGTACCTACGTACGCGTATGCTGACGAAAGTGCCACGAGGATGTACGAACCTATACCAGATAAGAAGCATAAATCTGATGAGGCACTTAATCTACAGCTCATTAAACAGCTGGGGCAAAATCATAAAGTTTGGCACGGACCTACCGTTACTTGTCAGGCTATGATGGCTGAAACTTGGGAAGATATTCAGCAATGGTCAAAAGATGGCTACTATGGCGTCGAAATGGAGGCTGCTACAGTATTTGCCGTATCCAACCACTTCAAGCGAAGTTCTGCTGCACTGCTAGTGATAGGGGACAATCTTGTCAAAGAAAAGACGGTACTAGATGTAAATTACGAAAGTGGAGCGGTAACCCGCCAGCAAGTACGTGGAGATTTGTTAAGAGCAGCACTAAGCGAAATAATTGTCAGCAAGTAGAAATGTATAGTTCCGAATTTGCTTTTAGTTTAGTTGCAATAGTTTTCACATAGCCCCTCCAATCCATCCCAAGCGCAACACTATCGCAACCAAAGAGATTGTTTAGGCCAGATATTTCTTCATTAGGTCTATGTACGATTGAGTATTTTGCCATAAATCATCATGCTGACCGTATAATTGTGCTAAAGGCCACCTTCGTTCCTTCGCTAGCTCTATGCTTGCCTCGTTTTGCATCTATGTGTCCTGTTGATTATGTACCAGCACAGCGTGGCCCTGGTTAAAGTCAGGCAAGTATTTTCGTTTGTAAGTTTTGTACACTTTATAAAGTCGTATTGGCTGTAACACGGCGTAGACTATATACCAGAATGTTTTCTTAAACCAATATGTATCCTTCTGCTCTAAGCTAACTTTTTCAGAAGTACATTTAGTAAGTGGTTTACTTGGCCAATTTGGTAACCCAATAAGTAAGATTACTTTGGCCTTTAGCTCGGCGGGCAGCATATAGCACCCAGCGCTATGGGCTACTATAACGTCGGCATCTTCTGGTTTTTCCGAGATTTGATAGCCAGAATCTTGCAAAGCTTTTCTAAATTGTTTGCCATGCCATCTGCCTTCTGGCCAGCCATAGGCAATAAATACGGTCATTGTGGTATTGTAGCAATAAATAAGTCGCAGCACCTTGAATTGCAGTTGCGATAGAGCGTAAAGTGGCCCTCCACTTCCAGACAACAGATGAACCGAGTTATAAGGCTTGTGTTAAAGAGCCAGCGATGGCTCTTCTTGTCTGGTATACTCCCAGCATGCAATCAGTACATAAATTTCAGGTTTTCGTAAATGAAAAAGGCGAGTTTGGCAATCTAGGAAGTTTACTCGTTGATGACTCAGGACAAATTGAAGTTCAAGAACGAATTAGAATAACTAGTGATATTGGTAATGATGAAACGGTCTTCGTAGATGACCTCGCTACTAATAGGCTAAGTATTTATCACCATCAAGGCGAAGTTGATTTTGCTGGCAGCGTTTTGGTTGGTGTAGTTTGGCAACTAGAACAAATCAAGGGCGAGCCAACCCAAACTATCACCTGTAGAAGAGGTTCGTTAGAGACATGGCAAGAAGAGGATGTCTACTGGCTGCGAACAGCAGTAGATAACAATATCGGTAACTGGGAATACCTGCAGCTAGAAAAGCCTGAGGATGTAGATAATATCAAAGTCGAGGAGACCCAAGGTTGGAGCAAGCTGGTCTGGGCTTGGGTTGACGAAGATAAAGGATTGATTCGGGCAAGAACTTTTGCCAGCAAAATCGGCATACCAGAAGTACAAGGAAATGGCTCTGGTTCACTGAACTTAGCAGGCCAGTTACAAAAGGAAATCGTGATTACACATGGTGATGGCTCCGTAATCTATGCCCGGCCAGCCTCTGGTAATCGTGCTGAACTTGGTGGCAGAGTAATCGGGTTATAAATTGCTGGCTTGACATCAAATCGGTTGCAATAATTTCCACATAGCCCCTCCAGTCTAGACCACAGTAGGAACACTGCAACTAGAAAGCCAGGATGGCTTCTTTTTGGTATAGTTAGGTATAGAACAGAAATTGTGATTGGATTAACCGTTACAGTTGCGTTAAACCAAGCGCGTACTACAAAGGAAACCATGCTTAAGAAAATACCCGGTTCGGTATATATTCTCGGCTTCGTTAGCTTCTTTAATGATGTAGCTAGTGAAATGCTCTATCCGGTCATGCCTATCTTTCTCACGCAAGTTTTAGGTGCACCCGTAGCAATAGTAGGGCTAATTGAGGGCGTAGCTGACGGCAGTGCAGCTATTTTTAAAACTATCTTTGGACGTTGGTCGGATCGACTTGGTAGGCGTAAACCATTTGTATTTAGTGGTTATTCAGCTTCGGCGGCTTCTAAAGTGATCATAGCCTTTTCTAATGTATGGGGCATAGTCTTTTTAGGACGCGTTATAGATAAATTTGGCAAAGGCCTACGGACAGGAGCAAGAGATGCGTTACTACTGGACGCTTCAAACAACAAGAATCGGGGTCTTATATTCGGAGTCCACCGCAGCATGGACAGTGCCGGTGCCGTTGTTGGACCGCTTATTGCTTTGCTTTTACTGCAAGTGTTTGACGGAAATATCCGAAAAGTTCTCTACATTGCTGTCATACCCTCAATAATTGGAGTGCTCCTAGTTTCATCTGTGCGCGAAACGAAGCGTCAAGAAACAACGAAAATAGTCACTACAGCGTTGCCAAAGATGAGATTTAAAACCCTACCTAGAGAGCTAAAGATATTTCTAGTTGCCAGCGGTTTGTTTGCGTTAGGAAACAGCTCGGATAGCTTTTTAATATTGCGCTCTAAAAACTTAGGCCTGAGCCTTTCACTCGTGGTACTCGCGTATGTTGTCTACAACGTGGTGTATACAGTTGCTTCGGTGCCGGCAGGTAGTCTCGCTGACAAAATTGGACCGAAACGGGTATTCATCGCCGGAATAGTGCTATATGTACTGGTGTATGCTGGTTTTTCTATCAACAAGACGACGACAGGTATATGGGGACTTTTTGCAATGTACGGATTATACATTGCTCTGACTGACGGGGTCTCAAAAGCACTGGTTGGACAATATATAGATAAAGAAGAAGCCGGGGGTATGTACGGATTACTTCAAACTATTACCAGTTTCGGCATTTTAGCTGCATCAATAATTGGTGGAGTCCTTTGGTCTACAGTTGGGTCATGGGCAACTTTTGCGTTTGGTGCAACCAGCGCAACGTTGGCACTATTAGTATTTTTGTTCACTATGCCCAACAAAAACGAAGTGATTGTTGAGAGTAGAGAAACTAAGGATTAAGTTATACGGCAGGATTTTCGGGCAGTTTCGCGCCCTTAAGCAGTGCCGGCCACCCCTCTCTCTTTAGGGGTACTGCGTCCACGATACGCTAGTACCCAGACTATGTTCGAAATGTACGGTACAATAGATGTAACATTATGCCAAAGAAAACGTTACATACTATAGGCGAACTAGAATCAAGTAAAGATTTTGAGGCGGCTTACCGCGATTACCAGCAAAACATCTATCGATTTCTGCTATGGCGAACGCGCGATAAGGAGCTAGCCGAAGATTTAACAAGCGGAGTGTTTCAAAAAGCTTGGCAATCCCGCCACAGTTTTCAAGGAGGATCGGTGCAAGCTTGGTTATACAGAATCGCTAGAAATAGCCTAACTGATTACTGGCGCAAGAAAAAGGAGGTCCTAAGTGATGAAGTCGACACGCAAATCGATGACAAACCTTCTCACGAAGAGGCAATGGATACCATGCTCTCCAAAGAGCGGTTACATGCTGCTATCGAAGGCCTCCCGGAGAACATGCGCCAAATTGTTGTTTTGCGGTTCATCGACGGCCGTTCCTCTGCCGATGTTGCAAAAAAGCTTGGAACCAGTGAAGGTAATGTACGTATCATACAGTACCGCGCTCTTAAAAAACTACGGGAATATTTATCATGAGTACCAAATCTAACCTATACCACGAGCTTCAGTCCGTCGGCGCGACAGACGATGAGCTGGACGCATTAGTCGGCATTGCCACGCGCATCCAAAGCCTTCCCGTGGAGGCGTTTAGCGACGTTACTGAAGACATTGCACCAAAACGGCATTTTAATTTCGGCTTCGGATTTACGTTTGCCGGTTTAGCGGCAGCCTGTTTCGTGCTAGTTGGTATGACACTCGTAACATTTTCACAAACTAGTGTTACGGGTAGCCCGCTGTACGCCATCAAAAAAGTTTCCGAAGCTACTGCCGTCCTAGTCCACCCGGAATACCGCGCCGTTGTTATGATGCACCGTGCCGAAGAAGTTAAAACTCTTGTTGCCACAAAGGCCCCGAGCTCAAAGGTGCTAGCCACGCTCGATGACTATAATGTCCAAGCCCGTACCTACAAGATGCCTACCTACGAAACGCTTGAATACTGCAAGACGAATCTCCAGCTAGCAGCTGCGATGGCTCCTCCTGCCGAACGGCAAGCCATCGACCAAACCCTAGCCTCGCTGAGTACTTAAAACCTAGAGTGAACCCTTCTTATAGCTTTTACCGGTAGTCAGAGCGAGCCTAAGGCATGCCAAAGCTATCGAACAGGAGGCGGCCCTGAAAACGAGTTCAGGGTAAACTCCACGGTAGTTACAACGACGAGCAGTGTCGCCAGGCTTGTTCGTAACGGGGGAAAGACATGGAATGGGTCCAATATGTAACGTTTCTGTACATGGTTCGTTATGACTAGGTATGAGAAGTTTTACTCATATAACTAGGAGAAGTACATGACCCCAGCTACTAAGGTAATCATTGGCATCGTTATTTTGGCAGTCCTGACCCTCGGTGGCGCTTTAGCTTTGAACAAAAAGTCTACCATTACCGACTCCAACCAAACGACCGCAACCAGCAGCACGACTAGTGCGGCACCAGTAAAAACCCCTTCAGCTGCTAGTGCAGCAACTATAACGTACATGAGCACTGGCTTTCAGCCAGCCGTTACAAATGTAAAGGTAGGTAGCACGGTTACCATCAAAAATGCCGATTCCGAAGCTATGCAGATGGACTCTGACCCACATCCCGCCCACACCGATGAGCCAGAACTAAATGTTGGTGTGGTGAAGTCGGGCGAAAGTAAGACATTTACCGTTACCAAAGCGGGTACGTGGGGCATACACAACCACCTGAGCCCTGGTGAAACTGGCAAAATTGTCGCTCAGTAACCGTTATCATTAGGCCACAAGGCATCCGTAAAAAGTTTTTAATATATTAGATAAGGAATCAATCATATGAATCTAGCAAAAAACGAGCAAGGTATAGCACATATAGCAGTTCTGGCAGTTGTAGTAGCGGCGCTGATTGGCGTTTCCGGTTACTACGTGTCTACCAAACAGCCCAAAAGCAGCAGCGTAAAAAACAGCACATCACTGGTATCGTCTAGGTCGACGCTAGCTGCACCCCTCCCTGCCGACCTTCTAAGCACCGACAAGGTTAAGGAACTAGCGCTGGCCCAAAAACCTGGTACAACCGTTCTCGGTGTGCAACTCGAGAGCGAAGACGGCGTTTTAGTATACAAAGTAAAGCTTTCGGACGGCAGTACCTTGTCTTTTAATGCTCAAACCGGAGCGGCAGTTACCGCTGCTGATGACACCGAACTAGATGGTGCAGCAACCTTACCAGCCAACCAAACAGCAACCATTGATTTTGCCAAAGCACGTGCTCTCGCACTAGCGGCTCATCCTGGTACTGTCCAAAAAATTGAGCTAGAGAACGAAGAAGGAAGTTTAGTATTTAGCGTACGGTTTACCGATGGCGCACGCGTAGCTATCAACGCCGTTGACGGCAGTGTCGTCAGAAACCAGTCATCTAAAGATAGTCCTTCAACTTCCTCGAAGCAATCTGACGACAGCTCAAATTCGTCTTCGAATTCGGACAATTCTGGTTCTGGCAGTCACGACTCTGGCAGTAATACTAACAGCTCTACTACCCCCACGACCCAGACCGAGACTCATAACTCTGCGGTTGTCGATGACTCCTCGCACGGTGGCAATTCCAGCGGCAAATCTGGTAGCGGCTCAAGCCACTAAATTTCGCTACCGAAGCTTTACTGCACACGGGCTGCCCTGGTTGCAATGGATTAACTCCAATTGCCTGGGGTGGCCCGCTTGCCAAGGTAGAGCCGGCTCTAGTGGAAGCGGAAGAGATAAATGAGCGTGATGGTTACTACGAAGCCGGCCAGCTGGTTTAGCCATATGAAGCGCTTCCAGGCATGGTTCGTTGATTCGGCGGCTGCTTCTGATACCGATAGATAGGGCCAACTATTCGCTATGTACAGCACATTCAGTAGGCCCACAGCTGCCCCAATGCTTCCCAGTGTAGCTAGCAGGACAGCCGCTGCCACATACAGCCCAACGGCAAAACGAACGGTTTGTTTAGCACCAATAACGGTAGCGATTGACCCAATCCCGGCTTGCCTGTCCGCCACAATATCTTGCACAGCGCCGAAAGCATGACTAGCCATTCCCCACAGGAAGAATGCGAGCACAATTACGCCATACCTGGGGTGGTAAACACTAAAGGTCAGGGCATAAACCAGCGGGCCTACAAAGTGGCTGCTGGATGTCATGGAATCGATAAATGGCCGCTCCTTAAACCGCAGCCGAGGCAGGCTGTAGGCCAGCACAGTAAAAGTAGCTGCCAGTAGCACTAACTTACCAGTAGGGGTGCTCCGCAACAGCAAAAAGACGATAAACGGCACTGCCAGACCAAACGCACTCAGCAAAATAAAGCGGTGAGTCGATTTGGCCAGCTTAGCTCCCTCTACACCGCCCTTGCGCGGATTCAGAATGTCCGACTCGTAATCAAACACATCATTAACGCCATACATTAGCAGATTATAGGGAATCAGGAAAAACAGCGTGCCAACAACCAACGTCGCATCAACACTACGCGTGGTCATAAAGTAACCGGCCGCAAACGGATAGGCCGTATTGACCCACGACACTGGGCGCGAAGTTATGAATAGTTGGTTAATCTTTGTTAGCATATCGGCTCCACAAGTAGGGTATTAGTACCACTGCAGCGATAGTATAGGCAAAATCTTCCAGCGGCGCTTTGCCAATGTACAGTCCCAGAATTTTCAAGCTATTGTAGGCAAAGACGTGTTCGTAAATGAGTAGTGAGTCGAACGCCGCAGTCATTACCGCGACCACGCACAGCACTATTCCTAACTGTTTCCAGGGCAACCCAGCACGGCTGCGCCAGACGAGCAGCGCCACGGATGCTAGCACCGCGCTATTGAGCAAGACGTAGGTGTACACAACCCCTCCAAAGTAGCAGCGTTAGGTAGGTAAACAAAAACAGAAACAGCCCTTCTTCCACCGGCACGCCGGGCAAAACCATAACGTGCAGCGCATAGGCAGAGTTGTCGGGATAAAAAATCTTGAGCCGAACACCCAGGCTATCCCATGCTAGGAAAAAAAGCATCGCCGTACCCAGCACCTTGGCCGTCTGCCGCCAGTTAGCGAAGAAGGCCAGCTTATAGCGGCCGTCCGTAATCACCAGCAGCCCGATGACCGCTAGCAAGCTACAGAGGTAGGTGTAGTGGCTCATAGCTTGGCAATTCCTTGCAACGGCCCACTCGACTTATCACCGATGATCCGTTTGTAAACAAGCTCGGCGCTTATGAGGCACATTGGCAGACCAATGCCGGGCACGGTGCTAGAACCCACATAATATAGCTGCTCGACCTTGCGGCTTTTGTTTCGAGGCCGGAACATGGCGCTTTGTTTCAGGGTGTGTGCCAGCCCCAGGGCCGTGCCTTCCCAGGCGTTAAACCGCTCGCTAAAATCTGCCGGGCCGAAGACGCGCTTTACCATAATGCGTTCCGCTAAATCAGGCACAGCTATTTCAACTGCCAGCTGGGCAATGTAGCTATCGGCCAGCCGCTCTAACTCAGAAGAGGAAAGGGTAGCTACGGCCGGCCCGGGGACTAGTACAAACAGGTTCTCGCAACCCGTAGGCGCAACGTTTGGATCTGTTTTGCTCGCTGCGCAGACGTACATCGAAGCAGGCTCGGGCCAGCGTTTGCGTTCAAAGATATCAGCAAATCCGGCCTGCCAATCTTTAGCAAAAAACAGATTGTGATGCTGCAGATTATCCAGCCTACCCCGTACACCCAAATACAGCAAAACGGCCGATGGCCCGGCCGTGCGCTTCCGCCAGTATTTCTCCGGGTAGGTCTGGCAAGCAGGGGGCAATAGCTGTGTTTCGGTAAAGTGCAGGTCGGCGTTAGAAATCACTATGTCGGCCGTGGCCCTCCTACCATCCAGCTCAACTCCAATTGCCCGGCCGTTTTTTGTGGTTATAGCGCGCACCGGTGCATTGTAGTGGTACTGCACGCCTAGTGCTTTGCCTGTGCTGTCGAGCGACGCAATAATTTCGTACAGGCCACCCTGTGGGTAAAACACGCCCTGCGTAAAATCCAAATGGCTCATCAGAGAATATATAGCGGGCGTGTTGAACGGCGATGCCCCCAAAAACACGGCGGGGTACTCGAGCACCTGCTGCAATTTGTGGTTGGCAAACTGTTTCGCTGCATTGCCGTGTATACTTCTAAACCCGAGCGACGCCATGCTCTTAGCATGGCCCAAAACCTCGGCGTGCAGCACGCTACGAACCGATTCAAAGTTGTTATACAAAAAGTATTTTTGGGCAAGGCTGTAGGTTTGGGCCGCCTGCTTCAAATAGGCATCAA
This sequence comes from Saccharimonadales bacterium (SeqCode), assembly GCA_038207115.1. Classification (GTDB taxonomy): domain Bacteria; phylum Patescibacteriota; class Saccharimonadia; order Saccharimonadales; family UBA4665; genus JAJZCD01. The sequence goes on along the minus strand of JBBRAC010000002.1, from coordinate 117,901 downwards.
GCGAAGGGCCACTGCCCGGTTCGAGCGATTCAAACATCTGTCTATCGGCGGCTTTGTCTCCCTGTACGGTTAGTTTAGTGCCATCCTGGAAACTTACCCTGTAGCCCGGATTTAGCCGGACCAAATTCAGTTGTCGGGTAATGTCCTGCCCGAGCAGATGGTAGTAGTGCTCAAAAACTTCTGGCATGAGATACCACGAAGGACCAGTATCAAACCGAAAGCCGTCGAGATCCAACCGGCCCGCTCGGCCTCCAGGCTGATCGTTTTTTTCGTACACCGTCACCTGCAGCCCGGCTTTGGCCAGCAGATTAGCCAGTGCCAAACCGCCTATACCGGCGCCGATAATTATCGCGCTCTTCACACCAGTAGCCTAAGCTTACGCACATTGCTTATACGTATGCGATGCGTTTTTATCTGTTCAATGGGGGTCGCTTTAAGCTTGGCCAACAGCGCAGAGTAGTAGCGATAGCTAGCCCGAACTGCTCGTTGAGCACTTGGTGGCAAACGCTGCAGAGCCGGCTCGGCAATGGCAAAATCTGCCTCTATGTCAGTAACAATCGCCGCCTTGTCAGCTTCGGTCATAGTATCGAAATCGATCCCCGGAAAATACATGCGGCCCAGCTCACGGTAGTCGGTGGCAATATCACGCAGGAAATTCACTTTTTGATAGGCCGCACCCAGCCGCGAAGCGCCGGCTTGCAGTTCCCGGTACTGCGCCTGATCACTGGCGCAAAATACGTGTAGGCACATCAGACCAACTACCTCTGCGGAACCGTGGATGTAGACCCGGTATTCGGCCTTGGTAAAGGTGTGCTGGCGGAGGTCGGTTCGCATACTCGAAAAAAACGCCTGCAGTAGTTCGCGCTCAAAGCCAAAGGTTCGGGCGGTGTCTTGAAAAGCGTGGACAATAGGATTCGCGCTATAGCCTCGCTCGAGCGCCCGGTGCGTCTCGGCCTCTAGCTCATCCAAGAGCTGCTCGGCGTGTGCACCGCGGTAGGTGTCGACAATTTCATCGGCTAGGCGCGTTAGGCCGTACACATTGTACATGTGCAGACGCACCGGTTTGGCGAACAGACGGCTCGCTATACCAAACGAACTGGAGTAGGAATTCATAAACAATCGGCTTGCAGCACGCGATGTATCCAGGTAGCGGTCCGTCATTTCGTCCGTTCCGTGGCTTGGAGCATCACCCGTTCGAACGATTTTCTTGCATCGGCTCCAATCTGCAGACGCTGGAGCGCTTGACTGGCAACTGCCGCATAACCGGCAATTTTTTCGAGCGCAACCGACTTTGCACCGCACCGCTCCACTATCTGCCTAACCGTATCCGCCTCCGCCCGGCTCACATCTGCTTTGCCCAGGAGCGCACCCAGCAGCTTACGCTCGGCGGCACTGGCTCGCCCCAAGGCTTGCTGTACTAAATATGTCCGTTTACCTTCGCGTATGTCACCCAGCGTCGATTTGCCCGTAACGGCCTCGTCGCCGTACATGCCCAAATAATCATCTCTCAGCTGATAGGCAATTCCCAGTGCCACTCCAAAATCTTCGAGCGTCCGAAACTCTTGGGCAGGCGCGTCCGCTAGCAGTGCGCCGGTAAGCAGCGGCGTAACAAACGAGTAGCGGGCTGTTTTGTAGTCGGCAATTTTGAGCGGTAGGCTGGCAACTCCCCGCACGCCCGATTCGGTATCCAGCAGCTCACCACCGGCCACAAAAAACATCGATTCGCTTAGCTGTAGCGTTGCCTGGTTTTTCTGACGGTCACTCAGGTTGCTCGCCGCAATAATTTCGTAGGCGCTCGACAGCAGTAAATCTCCCGCCAGCAACGCCGCACTGGCCGCTAGGTGGTTGGCCTGGTCCCCCGCCCCAAGGCTTAGATAGGTCTTTTTCATGAGTCCAGCGACATTGTCTTGGCCGTAGCGTATCAGGTCTTTGTCGATGATATCGTCGTGAATCAGCAAGCTCAGGTGCAGTAGCTCCTGCGCGGCAGCACAGGGCAGCACGGCTTCATACTCTAACCCGCCGTAGGTGTCATAAGCCAGCAGCAAAAGATACGAACGGTAGCGTTTGCCGCCAGCCAGACCCAGGCTTTGCACCGCTCGCCACAAATCACCGTAGTGCGCATCGAGCAGGTCGCTGCGCACAACGCGGGCAGCATAGAAATCATCCAGAAACTGGTTTACCCGCTGCTTTACTACTTCTTGGTCAAGAGTATGCCGGCGTGTGTGTGCTGAACTTATATTCTTCATAGGTACACCTATAGTAGCAAGAACATTGCCAGTTTAAGCGCCGTTTGTTTTTAATACAACTGTTGAGCTGCGTACAACACTTCTGCCGCGGCTCATGCAAGGGAGCGCAGCATATCGGAAGTACCCGCAAACTTCATGTCAGGTTCAAACATTCATCGCATATCGACCAACCGCTACCGAGACGTCGTTTAGTGTTTGCCGTGCTTTTTTTCATCGCCACCGTGCCTGGTGCGGTGGGTAAAAAGCAAAAACAGCAGGCTAAACACCGCTCCCCCGATGATGACCGAAGTCTGCAAATTGCTAAGCTGATGCCAAACCGATAGGGCGTGGATGTTTCGTTGCCAATTGGCCGGCAGCAACGGAACTACCAAAAGCGCTGTGAGCAGGCCGGTGGCCAGTGCCGGCAAAAAGTTCGTAAACTTTTTGCTACCGTTCACGCCGCCGCGCGTAAATAGCACCGTAAGCAAAAACGGCACTACCAGCAGCCCCAGCTGCACCCATGAACCAATACTAAAGCTGCCTTTTTTGGCCAAGCTGCCAACCAAATCAGTTACATCGGCCGCCACATAGGTTTGCAGCACGCTGCCGAGGCACAGACTCATAAACGCAATCGCGCCGTTGACGCGCAGCAGCACTATAAGCAACACCGGCACAAGCGCCAGTGCCGCCAAAATAGCAAGATATGTCATACCCCGATTTTACCACAAGCGTCTTAGTAAGGTCTCATGGCAGCAGAGGCTGCAGTACCCTACAGCTGCTCTATTTTGAAACAACAGTCTGAGTACCCGTTTTTTTAACTTTTATGGCTACGGCGAGTTCCAGCCGACGAATATCTGCCAGTAGTCTTGAGCGGTTTTTATTAAACAACACTATATCAAAGACAGGATCATCGCCATTGCGGGCAAAGTCACACATATCACCGATTTTTTTCTTAATCTCAATCCGCGAAAAAGATTCCAGCTTGCGGATTTTATTTATACCTTCCAGACTCACCAGTCGGCCCTTTTGGCGGGCATAAAACTGCATAACTACGGTGTAGCCTTTGACTTTTTTAGTCAGGACAGGCTTCTGGGGGATGCGGATGAGTATGTCATTCATGGAGTGATCCATGCCATACGAGAGTTCGTACATTTCATGTCGGAAACCACCTATGCGTGGCCCAAGTTCAATTACCTTCCAGCCATCCTCTGTTTTCATAAGTTCAATATGGCAGTTCGTGCTGCGCATATTCAACGCTTCGATTGCTTTTTCGGCCACTCGTTTGGCGGCTTCGATTTTATGCGGCTTGAGGCCAACAGGCGTAATACGCATGTAGCCGAAAAAGTCCTCGAAGCCCACTGATCGTCCCGTGCGAACGTGAACAAGAGGCATGTGATAGACCACTCCGCGCTGATTTACGTATGAATCTATGGAGTACATTGTGCCTTCCATAAACTCTTCGATTAATATTTGAGGTTCACCACGCCCGCTCTTTTTCTTATAAATCTGATCAATTTTCTTAACAGTCTTAGCGAGATTTGCTTCCAACTCTTCACGGTGGAAACACAGGGTCACGAGCAAACTGGCCGCCAGTCCTGCCGGTTTGATTATTAGCGGAAAACCAACAGCCTTTTCAATTTTATCTAGTGTCTCTTTAGCGGCATCGTGAGCAACGACGAATTTAGGCGCGATACTCCGATCATAGGCCCGTAGCATTTGGCGCATTTTAATCTTGTCTGTCGTCCAGTCTAACGATTTTTCGGTTGGGGTGTTCAAATATGGAACGTGTGGTACCACCTTACGCAGTAATGGTATGTTCTTTTCGGCACGGCAGGTTAGGGCTAGAAAACGGTGTTTGTATGGTAGCAGTGCTTTTTGGATATAAGTGTCCTTCGAGAAATCGCACAAGATTATGACTGCTTTCGGTTGCTTCTCGTAACGTTTACGAGCAGCCATATCAGCATCATCCAGGAGTACACAGGCCGTAAGCTGTCGGCCAAGACGTTTGCTTAACTTCGTCAATGCAGTCTGTTGGGCACCCAGATAAGACCCTACAAATAGGATCATATCTCGTTCCTGTGCGTCTTGAAATCGTGACATGTCTACATCTAACCTTACTCTTTGCCTTTCAGCAACTAATTCAATACGAAACGTGCATATACCGGAACTTTAACTACTCGATAGTAACATATTTAATCTGTTTGGTCAATATCTACAGTAGTCGTTTTCTCTGCTAGCTCCGCCAGGTAACCAGCTACTATTTTCATTTTCTCTGGTACAAAGCTACCGGTAGATAGCTGGGGCATGTTATTTGCCTCCAAAAAGTAATACTGACCAGTATCGCGGTGCTGTATCATATCTACCCCTGTCACTTCTCGCCGCAACAGCTTTGCAAGCAGTATCGAGTCGGCAATCACCTTTTCTGGCAGTTCAGCTGGCTCTACCAATCTAGCAACGCCCCCCTGAGAGGTGTTATTGAGATGGCTATCTAGCGGTGCTTTGCGGTGTATGGCCAGGCGTACCGTACCACCCATCACGATCAGCCGAAAGTCGCCTTCATTTGGTACGAATTCCTGAAGAATGAAGTTTTTGGGGGGATCGGATGCCTCGGCTAACAGCGCTGCGATTTCATCATAGGAGTGAACCAGATAGTTGTCCTGCCCTCTGCTAGCGGCCACCGCCTTCAGAATGCGCGGGAAAGTAGGACGAGAGCTGGCGACTGCCCTCAAAAGCACTTGCTTATCTATAGCGAACAGAAAAGGCGTTACGTTGACACCGTTCAGAGCAGCAATCACACACTGGCTTAGTTTTGTAAACGATCGGCCATGGTACGCTTCACTGTTTACGAAAGGTACCCCTTTAGAATGGGCATAATGGGCCACCGCCCGTGCAGTATCGTCCAGCATTTTACTCTTAAACCAGCCTATTAGCATAATGGCATCGTGGTCTGCAACATCTACTCCGGACGCGCTATCAGTTACCGATAGCTTGGTCCCGTCAAAGCAGAATATTAGATTTTCAAAATCTGCACCCGCATACGTCGCATCACTGGCCGTGGCTCTAAGACCCCTGAGCATACTCGCCTGGGTATCGTAACTTTCCCGATCGTCTCGCCGAGATAGAACAAGAATATTCAAATTGTTACCATGCCTTTCTTTCGTTTGTCATTGGCATCATACCATACCATGACTACGTATGTTTTATATATATTGTGTTATAATAATTATCTATGAATATAAGCTGTCCGCAACCCTCAAGTGCAACAGCCAACTGTAAATTATTAGACGTATTGTTCATATCTTGTCCTTTCATCTAGTGCTTGTTGCCGATAGCTATCGTACACTTCCTGAGCTGTTTCGTAGCCAAGTACTTTCCTCGGCATATCATTAATCTTTTGCTGATATGAAGCGATTTCTTCGTCTGTAAACACAGATATATCACAGCTTTTTGGGACGTAGCGTCGAATCAATCGGTTCACATTTTCGACACCACCTTTCTCCCATGAGTGGTAGGGATGGGTAAAGAAAACTGGCGTTTCGAGTAGTTCACTGAGCTTGAAGTGCCGAGCAAATGCAATGTCGTTGTCAATGGTCAGGGTTTTAAATGGGCCAATGCCTTTCGTCATTGTGACCAGTGCATCCTCGACCTCAGCAATGGTACGGGCACTGAGTTTACGTACGAGCGTGTAACGGCTTACGCGCTCGTGGAGCACGAGTAACGAGGCCATCCCGTAAGGTTTGCCACTGACAATAAAGTCAGCTTCCCAGTGACCATATTGCTGACGCATGCTCACGGCCTCTGGGCGAGCGTCAATGAATACCCGACCCTCTAACTGTGTGACTTTGCGCTGCCAACGTTTTGTTCGCTTCTTCTTGGCAAGCTCAAGCTCGTGCTCGAGCTTACGACCGTACGGGCTGCGAATATATTTGTAGATGGTAGGTGCAGAAATTGGTTGCATGCCAGTCTCTCTCGCAATGCGACCAGCAATCTGTTCTGGTGACCAATCTCTGTCTAACAGACAAGTGTCAACATATTCTCGTAGCTTCATATCTCCAATTATACGCATGGCTTGGTACTTGGCGTACTTACGAGTGACGTAGGCCTTGTGGTCGGCCTTTCTAGCGTTGTAAGCTCCGGCAACTTTGTTGCGCCTAAGCTCTCGGTAAATGCTGCTTTTGTCGCGCCCAATTTCCTGCGCCACTTCAGCTACACTATGCCCACGCTTTATTAATATTGAAATCTCGTACCGTTCTAGCTTAGCGATATGTGTGTAGGTATTCATACACCAACACAGTACCAGCCAGGCTAACGCCTGGCCTAGACCAGTGAGATCTGTTTGTTGCACTTCAGATTTAAGTCTGGGCTCTCATGAACAACCGTCACTTTCCCGTGCCGGATCAATCGGTGTTGTTGTTGCTGGCTTAGCGCTGACAGGTGGATTTGAGTTGCTAGGAGCCGCTTATAATTCCCCTAGTGTATGGGGCGCCCCCCCTCTACTGACTCTCCTAACATAGCGTCCGTTCCTTTCCTGCGACCGATGTCTCATGATGACAATAATTACGCAGTGCTCGTAAATGATCATTTCGGCGCAACCACAGGCTACAAGCCCGCAGACATAACGGAAGCTTTTCATCAGGCCGATACTCGAATGCGCTGGGAAACGTATGGTGCGGCACACATAAGTCTCGAGAATATATTTCATGTATCTGTACTTCCTGAGGGTAAGACAAAAACGGCCGATTCCTGCTATACCGATTCTGACCTGAAAAATATAAATAATCTAACCCGACTAGAACATCATTTGGGTGATAGTGTTTTGCTACACGTCCTGCTAAACCAAAAGCCTATGTGCAATGGAGCGCTGGGCGATGCGTTTCTACAGACAAAGCCATTTAATGCATACAATCCACACATTAAGCACGACAAATTTTCTCCTGGAATTATTCTGCACGAATCGGGGCACCAATCAGGCCTTTCACATGTCACTGAGCTCACTTGCGACAAACTTGTAGCGAGAGGTGACTTGATTGATAGGCAGGAATCCCCCCGCCGAGAAGAAGACATTGCTGATTTTGTAGTTCGGGGCTGCAGCGTAGCGCGTCAACCGGATAGCGACAGGGAAAATTTCTACGGCGCTGAGGGTGTGATGGGGTCGGCTCTTCCGCCCGAGGACAGTTCTGCCTTCACCCCGAATGCCCTGAACATGCTTTTACCCCAGCGCTTCAAGGTACTCTCTAACCCCCAACCTGGAGTGAGCTATTCATTGTCAGCCGAGCCAGGAGGTATTTATGGTGTTTCTCTAAACGTAAGTGATAACGACCCCCTGAAAAAAATCGACAAAACAATATCTAAAGTTGTCATAGGATTGGGCCGACATGGAAAGCACGGCGAGTCTAAAAATGGCGTAACAGCATGGGAGCCTAATTATCAAATTGAGGCCGAAGCTATTGGAGCAGGCCAAGAATATAAAATCGAGTATACACCGGCATTTAACGGCTATGATGAAGCAACTAAACACTGGGCCGAAACCACGAATGTCCTACATGACGAAAAAATGAACGCCGTTGTCAGATCAAGCACTCTCAAAAGCCTTAGCGCGCCTGATGTGTTAACTATCACGGTTACTCCTCTAGACCAGGCGGCTCAAGCGATTCGAGAACAACAGATAGCTGATGCGCGCTACAATAAGTCTTCTGGACTAAAGTAAATACTATACGGTGCTGTGCATAGAGGCTATGCATGAACGCAACTACGATTGTAATTAGTCTTCCATAAAGCCACCAGATTGGTGAGCCCAGAGTCTGGCGTATGTGCCATTCTGTTTAGTTAGCAGTTCTTTGTGGGAGCCTTGCTCGACGATTTTTCCCTCGTCCAGCACGATTATGCGGTCCATTTTTTGAATGGTCGATAGCCGGTGGGCTATTACAATGGCGGTGCGACCTTCCATCAGTTTCCAGAGCGCGGCCTGAATCAGCACTTCGCTTTCGCTGTCGAGGGCGCTGGTGGCTTCGTCGAGCACCAAAATGGGTGCGTTTTTGAGCATCGCGCGGGCAATCACCGCACGCTGTCTTTGGCCACCGCTCAGTTTGACGCCCCGTTCTCCCACCAGGGTATCGTACCCCAGAGGCAGGCGCTGGATGAATTCGTGCGCACTGGCCATTTTGGCCACGCCTTCTATCATTTCGGGTGTAGCGTTCGGTTCGCTGTAGGCAATGTTTTCGCGTATGCTGCGGTGAAACAGTAGCGGCTCTTGCGGCACGTAGGCGATGTGCCGGCGTAAGTCATCCTGAGATATTTTCGCAATATTTTGGCCATCGATGGTTATTGCGCCGCCCTGAATGTCCGAAAAACGCAGTAGCAGACGGGTCAGAGTTGTTTTGCCCGAGCCGCTGTGTCCAACCAGGCCGATTTTTTCGCCTTGCTTTATACGCAAGTTCAGGCTGTCAAAAATTGCGTCGTCCGCACCGTCGTGCGTAAACGCGACATCTTTGAATTCGATTGTGCCGCGCCGGATAGTTGTTTCTTCGGGGTTTTGCACATCGATTACTTCGGGAACCAGTTGCAGCTTGGCAATCATATCGCCCGCATCGCCCATGGCGCGGTTGTAATTGCGCATGGCGTTGTTGCTAAAGCTAAAGAGTTGCTCGCCGGCTACGCCGGTGTAGACGAATATGAGGTAGACTGTGGCGGCATTGGCATCGAACACCATCACGGCAATAACAGCCGCAAGCAGTGAGAGTGCAGAGATGGTGCTGAGCAGCGTGCCAAAATACAGCTGCTGTTTTTGGTGTGCCGAACCAAAGCGGAGCAAGCTATGTTTGGTTCGATCCAGCGCGGTGTTAAAGCGGCCTTCTTCGTAGGCTTGGTTACCGAAGCTTTTGACCGCCATAGCGTTGGTTATGGCATCGGCCAGAACGCCCGTTTGCGCGCTCTCTATTTCGGCGTGCTTAGAGCCAAGGGTGCGCACTTGGCGAGTTATTAGCACTGAGCTGACCATGTACAGTAGCGCAAACGCGAACAGCACCAGCGCAAACAGTGGTGCAACCTTAGCTAGTACCACTAGCGAAAATAGTAAGCCAAAAAACAGTGGCAATATCATAAACGTTGTCGTGTCGGCAAAGCGGATGTAGCCGCCCATTAGCTTGTTGGTCTGGGACACTAGCGAGCCGGTAAAATTATCGGCGTGAAAGCGTGCACTCTGGGCCAGCAAGTGCGAAAACACTTCGGCGGCAATGTTTTTTTCGACCGTGCCTTCCATGCGCCAGACGCATGAGTCGATGATGCGCCACGACAGGCCGCCCACCAGCACCAGCAGGGCGTACGCCACGAGCTGCCAGCCAAAGCTGGCCCATAGCGCGTGCGGCACAAAGTCGTGCTTGGCGAGTTTGCTCAGCACGTTGGCCATGATGATAGGCGGGATGATTTGGTTCATGAGTACGTTCAGTGGCATAACGGCCAAAATAATGAGCACGTACCTTCGTTCGCGCCAGGCCTTGTGCCAAAAATATCGCACCACAAGATTAGTAGGGGGTTTAGAATGTTGCATACGGTACAGCCCTCCTTGGTGCTGACCTGTTTGCTACAAAGCATGTTCCCGCTCAGGCAGGAGAGCTTAGTGTAGTTGGTAGTTGTTTGGTTTTGCTATCGGCTCACGATGCCGATTTGGTTTGGGATCGAAATTAAAAAGAGATGGAACGGACATAGCCGGTCGGTTCTACTGGTGTCTGAATATACATGGTGTGGCTCGCCCTTTCCTTTAGATAATAATTTACAACTATATCACCGATGTTATAATGAATGCAAATGGAAAAAATACTGCTGTATTACAAATTTACCCCACTGGCCGATCCGGAGGCAGTTCGCTTATGGCAAAAAACATTATGCGAAAAGCTAAACCTCAAGGGGCGAATCCTCATTTCGAAACATGGTATCAACGGTACGGTTGGCGGTGAGCTAGAAGGCCTGAAAGCATATGCTAAAGCCACCAAAACATACCCCAGTTTCAAGGCTATGGAGTTCAAATGGAGTGATGGCAAACGCGATCATTTTCCGAAACTACAAGTGAAAGTGCGTAACGAGATCGTCGCCTTTGGCGCCGGCGAAGAGCTTCGGGTAGATGAAAATGGTGTCGTTGGCGGCGGTACCCATTTGAAGCCGGCAGAAGTCAACAAACTGGTCGCAGAACACGGCGACGACGTGGTGTTCTTTGACGGCCGTAACGCCTACGAAGCTAAGGTTGGTAGGTTTAAAAATGCCGTTGTGCCAGACGCCCGCACGAGCAAAGATTTTATAGCTGAACTCGAAAGCGGCAAATATGACCATATCAAAGACAAACCGGTCGTTACGTATTGCACGGGCGGCATTCGCTGCGAAATCTTAAGCAGCCTTATGAAAAACCGTGGCTTCAAGGATGTGTACCAAGTAGACGGTGGTATCGTCAAATACGGCCAAGAGTATGGTGATGATGGCCTATGGGAAGGCAGCCTGTACGTGTTCGACGACCGCATGGGCCTGGAATTTAGCGATCACGCCAAAGTACTGGGCGAGTGCATCCACTGCGCGGGCAAAACGAGTAACTTTGAAAACTGCGCCCTCACCACTTGTAACGACTTGGTACTGATATGTGAAACCTGCAAACAAAACCCGCCAAAATTATTTCACACTGTAGCCTGCGAGCAGTTGGCTAGTCCCGTTTAAGACAGGGCGCAGAGTGATCGCTACTGGTAATTTCCACCGCCGTTAGTAATAAATAAATCGTGCGGATGGCTTTCGCTGAGGCTCGCCGTGGTAATACGCATAAAGCGCGCGTTTTGCCAGAGCCCCGCTATGGTCGGCGTGCCGACGTAATACATACCGCTGGTGACGCCGCCGAGCATTTGGTCAACCAAATCTTTGACAGTCCCAGAGCAGGGAACCAGCCCTTCGACGCCTTCGGCCACTAATACATCGCCCTGGTAATTTTTGCCGTGGAATTCGTCTTCGGAACTGACTTCCATGCCGCGTTTCATGGCCGCAATCGAACCCATGCCCCGGTACTCTTTAAACAAATATTCGTCTGAGCCATCGATAATGTTTTGGAACCGGCCGGGTACCTGAGACGATTTTAAAGGCACGGTCTTTCCGGGAGATTCCACGGTGGCGGCGAACATGCGGCCCATCATGACGCACGAAGCGCCGGCGGCCAAAGCCTTAACGACGTCGCCGGAGTGGATAATACCGCCATCAGCAATAACGGGTACACCGTGTAAGGCGGCAACTTGAACGGTATCAAGTAGGGCGCTTAATTGCGGTACGCCCATACCGGAAACGATACGGGTTGAGCAAATAGCACCTGGCCCCATCCCTACGCGTAGCCCATCTGCGCCTGCATCAATCAACGCCTCGGCACCTTCGGCTGTGGCTACACTGCCGGCAATAACGTCAACTTTGTAGTGAGCTTTTATGTGCTGTACGGTGCTGATAACTTTGGCCGAGTAACCATGGGCGCTATCGACCAGTAGGACGTCTACGCCAGCTGCTACCAGTGCTTTGACACGCCTTTCATAGCCGTTGCTAGACCCCACGGCCGCACCAACGAGCTGTTTTGCTCGTTTGACTTTTGCAACTTCCGCCGCTTGGTCTTCGATGCTCAGGTTACGGTGGATAATGCCGATGCCGCCAAGTTTTCCAAGAGCAATCGCCAGTCCACTTTCGGTGACCGTGTCCATAGGGGCTGCAACCAATGGACATTTGAGCCGGATGTTGCGCGTTACGTTAGTAGAAAGGTCGATGATTTCACGCTCAAAGTCGGAATATCCGGGCTTCAGCAAAACATCGTCAAATGTGAGAGCTAGCGGGTAAGTGTTTTCCATAGCATATTTTATGCCTAGCAAACCTAGCTCGTCAAATTGCTTTTGTTTAGGCCTGAAAAACGGAGCTCAACATTGCTTAAAAAATAAATGGGGTTCAATGAATAGCAGACAGGATTTGGTTGAATAAACATTGAACCCATTTCATATCTATTCTGGCCCTGATTTGCGAAACATGCCAACCAAGCGAATCCAACTTATACCACATGAAAAACTGCGAAAATCTCGTAAAAAATCCCGTAGCCACCTTACGAAATCATACGGCTTAAGTGCTTAAACGATGTTTCAGAACTTAAGTTGTAGCCGGTATTTATGATCTTGTGAGATCACACGGACCGGCGGGCCGTATCTTGGGTTTGGCAGAGGACGATAATCCTCTGAGGGTTCTAGGGTACTAGCTGCGCACGCGTAGTGCACACTCGTTCCCACCAGAACCACTGTGGGTTTTGCTGGTAATCCAGCGGTGTTTGTTCCAATCTCCTTCTTCAGAGGGTCAATCCATGCTGACGCATGAAGTCGATGGGGTTGACCGGCTTGCCGTCTACTTCCACGGTGAAGTGGAGGTGTGGGCCAGTCGTGAACTGTCCGGTGCTGCCCGAGAGGGCGATGAGCTGGCCGGCTTGGACCGGGCCGGTAAGCACGAACCGACTGAGATGTTCGTACTTGGTGATGACACCCCCGCCATGATCGATCGTTACGACAAGCCCGACTGCCGCCGTGACTTGGGTAGAGACCGTTCCGCTGTTTGCGGCGTAGACTGGTGTGCCAGTCGCAGCTGCAAAATCGGTGCCGTCGTGGAGCTTAAGGATGCCCGTAATGGGGTGGACGCGCATCCCGAACGGTGAGGTGACTACTAGCTTGGTCTTGAGCGGCGCTTGCCAGCCGTCCTTAACCAGAGCGGGGTTGATGCTACTGGCCAGGGCGGTGGTGACCGTCGAGATGGGCCGGCTGGCTCCGAAGAACCATAGACCTGCCGTGTCACCGTAGATGGGCTTGACGCCGACCAACTTTCCGGACCGTGGTGCGTCGATCATCTGGGCGTTGCCGAGGTACATGGCAACGTGAACGATTTGGCTTGGCGACGTGGCCTGCGCTGAGTTCGTCCAATAGATGAGATCGCCGCGTTGCAGCACCTTCAGCCACTCGGCGAGCGTACCAGACCCTGGCTTGGGTACTGGAACGCCGAAGCTGTACTGGGCGCTGGCCACACGTGGCAGCTTAACGGCCGCTTTGGCGAAGGCGAACTGCATGAGATCCGAGCAGTCGAAACTTGCATCGCTCGGGCCACTCCCCCACTGGTACGGCTTGCCCTGTTCGGCAAGAGCTGCCTGAACGGCGATTTCCACCGAGCTGGGGTTGCCAGCGGTAATGGAGTTCGTCGAGCAGGGTGAGGGCGAGAACTGCACGGCCGGTGCTACTACTAGACTGCTAGCCAGACTGGCGCTGTTGCCAGCCAGAAGGGCGTTGGCAGCCGGTTCCTTGGCCATGAAGGAGTTGCCCGGGGTCTGGTAGGCTCCCGCGGCGGGGCGTTGAACAGCTTCCGCCACAGCTCCTAGAGGCATTGAGTCGCGGTTGGTGACTCTTTCGAGCGCCTCATAGAACTTGTTCGACGCATGCGTCGGATCCATGATCTGCGAGGCTGTCCCCCACGCGATGACTGAAGGCCGTTGCTGGAAGAGTCCCAGGCTGTCTCGGTCGCCGTAGGGGAGGTTGCGCAGGCCGGACTCTTGCAAGGCAGTCATCAGGGCGATTTTGATGTCGCGCTGGCTCCTACCTCGGGCGAGCCCGACGCCGATGATGATCTTGGCGTTGGCCTGCTGCTCCGGTGAGCTGGATGAGCTTGCGCTCCCCAGTGTCACTTGCACGGCGTTGAAACTCGTGCTCTGCTGGCTGCAGGCCTGGTTGAGGAGCCCGGGTAGTGCCTGGTTGGCTCCTCCTGTGATGCCGGCAACGATGATGCCGATTGCTAGGACTGGCAAGACAAAAAACTTTCCGATGCGCACAAACTCACCTCCTTAGGTCGAAGTTGCGCTAGGCTGTACGGCTGCCAGCTTCCACTGCCCGTTCTGCTTCACCCAGGAGGCGATGCGCATTACAGGAACAGTGTTCAGCTTTTGGCCGTTTCGGAACGTGTTGATGACGACAGTAGAGGACACCGAGACGACGTTGGGGTCGTCGAAGGCCTCAGACTGGACGGATGAGAGGTTTGTCTCAACTTGAGCGGTGACGGCGCCGGCAGCCTGTTCGGCATGCGAGGTACCTGTCGTCTCAGTGTTGAGGGCCGCGAAACCGTCCGGGGTGGTCATGGCCTTCAGCTGCTCGGTGCGCCTACTGCTTGGGGGCAGGGCGTACACGCTCTCGAAGCGGTAAACCGCTTGCTCGAGATCGCTGGGCTGCTTGGTGGCCGTTGCGGTAGCAGTCGGACTGCTGGTCGGCGAGGAAGTGGCCTGGGGTGGCGCTCCCGAGGTAGTATTTCTGGAGACGCTCCACAGTGCGAAGCAGATGAGTGCAACTACCACAAGCACGCCGAGAACCAGCCGATCAGACCTTCGCAAGCGTCCGTTCATAGAGTACACCTGCTCCCTGTTCTTCTTCGTCTTCGATGACCTCTGGGGTCGTGGCAATCAGGTACTTTTGGAGCACCTTGGGGTCACGAGTTGCGAACCAAAGCTGCAAGAGCGCGTCGTTGGCCGCGTCGGTGTTGAAGGTATTGATCATCAGATCTGTACCGACAACGAAGCATCGCCGTGGCGCCTGGCCTGGAACGATGAGCCAGAAGTGGCCCTTCGGCAGGTGCACCAAGTCTTGCAGGATGTACTCCGCCAAGCCGAAGAAGGCTCGGATGTTTGGAATCTCCGCCCTCTTTTGCCTGAAGATGCACCAGACCGTGATCTCGTTGAGCGAGTTCGCGGCTTTTTTGGCTGCGACTGGGTTGGCGATGGCGTCCTGCAGGTCACGCAAGCGGTGGAAAATCGTCATGCCGACGATCCCGTGCTCGCGTTGGGTCTTCATCTTGACGTATTCGGCCTCGGCGAAGAAGGAGTTCTCCCACGGCGTGTAGGCTTCGTCCGTGACGATGTAGTGTGGGATGCGCTCCGGGTGCTTCGGCCGGTTAGGGTTGATGGGGTCATCTGGGTCGGGCCTGATGGCCGACATCTGGATAGCTCCCAGCACCAGTTCGATGATGGAACGCACGTCACCTTCGATGCCTTTCATGTCGTAGGAGACGGCTCGCTGGCTCATCAGCTCGACAATCTCATCGCTCTCGCCGCTGAAGATGCTGAAGAAGTCACCTTCATTGAACACATCGATGGCTAGCTTCAGCTCGAAAGCGGCGTGGCGCAGTTCGTCCCGGAACTGTTCGAGTAGGCTACCTGCCTTAGGCTGGCGGCCGTTTGGCCCGCTGGCTTCCAGTCCGGGCAGCGCTACATCGTCGGGTCCTACCAGCGGGTTCACGGGCAGGTCTTCGTCTAGAGGCTCGTAGTCGGACAGAATCCGGCTGAGTTCGGGGAATGAGGGTCTTTCGTGCTCCCTGACTTCCTTGAGCGCCTGCTTCAGGACGTTCTTCTTCTGCAGGGAGAACTCTTCCCGTTGCGAGACCTCAACCATCCGGCGTACTAGCGTAAACTGCTCGTCGAACGTCAGGCCGATGAGGCGGGACAAAGGGTTCAGCTTCATCCTGCGCGGGTCGATGATGGTGCAGCGCAGCAAATCTTCGACCAGCGGTGCGGTCTCGGGTCGGTTCATCTGGTTGCGCTTGACCGAGTTGATGGCGCAACGTGCCGATCCTCCACCTACATCAGCACCCATCGCGAGCATCAGGAACACATTGCTCAGGAAGGTCTTACCGAAGCCTTGCTCTCCAAGTACGCCTATCCACTTTGCCTCGACGTCGGCGAAGAGGCTCTTGAGCAGTGTCAGGTCAAAACCAATGGGTGCGTAGTCCGCATCGTCGGTAATGGCGAGTGGGAAGCCTGGCATCAAGAGCGGCGCTGTCAGGAGCCAGTTGTGGATGAGGAACCGGTCGAGCGGGCCCTTAAAGGGTTCAATCCGGTCGAACAGGTGGGTACCCATTTGGGTAGCTCCTTTCAGGAGGGTTGGGTTGTTAAGGAACTCACAGGGTTGTACATGCGTGCAAGTAGGTTGTCACGACACCCTGGGCTAGTTTGCTAAATACTTTCTGAAGTAAATTTAGAAAACTGGCTCAAGGGTTGTGCTAGGGGGGCGGTTACGCATAAATGCGTACTGCTTTTTGAGCTACCGCCCCCCTTCACACACCGTGTACTTCGTGTTAAGCCGTGACCGGACTACCTGACCTTGATGCACAGTTGTGCGAGGACGGTGTCGAACACCTCCTCTGGGTCATAGAGTTGTTCGATCTCGTAGATCCCACCGAGTTGGGTGATGGTGTCTTCCCACTTGATGAGGACATCCTCGTCACTTCTCGCCATGACGGTGAACAGGAAATAGCCATCGCCGGAGCGCTGACCAGCATCTTCCAGTTCCCGGCGGTAGCTGATGTCATCAGCCAGCGCCATTTCATGGGCTGGGTCAGAGACGCCCTTGTTCAGAGCACCTCCGCTCAAGTCTCGCAACATGCGCCTGCCACGTTCGGCTTCCCGAGCGCGGTGCTTCTCGCTACCGATGTGTTTGGCATCGACATAGGTCGCAAACGTGTATGCCACGTCGTTGTCGAGAACGGCCAGGTTCGGCTGGAAGCCGGGGTACAGATTGCTCCTGTTGAACGCGGTGGCGTAGCCCGCCATCATGTATGTCCCCCCGATGCGAATGACTCCCTCCTTGGTGCAAGCAGCCGACATCGGAACGCGTAGCATGCCGTTTGACTCTGATGCCTCGCCCGCTATTCCTCGTAGTTGTTGGTAGAACTGCTGGGTGGGCAGTTCGGTGTGGCTGAGAGCAGTTGTCCAGAAGTCCTCGGCCTCTGCGGTGGAGGGCAGTCTGGCTGGGATGCCGCAGGCTCGGTAGCTGGCGGCTACCTTAGAGAGCGTTTTCCAGAGCGCCGACTTGCGGAAGGCGATTGGATTGGCCAGGTCAACCTTGCGACCGAAGTGTCCCGTGGGCCAGGGCAGAGTGAGAGCGGCATAGTGGGTTGACCCCCCTGCGATGGCATGAATCTTGTCAAAGTTGTCATGGATTTGTGACCCAATCGTGGCCTTGGCAAGCTCCTCGGGACTTGATGCCTGCTTGGCTGCGTCCTCAGGATGGACATGGTTCTCAGCGGCCGCCCAGAAGATGTCCTGGTTGCCACGGCGTTTGTTGTAGAGCAGCCCTGGCTCGCGGTTGGAGGGGCGCTGGATGCGTCCCATGGCGTAGCTGATAGCGGGAGTGCGCGTGGCGTCGAAGGCGTGCTTCATCGCTGCGATGAATCGGAGGTCCCACCCGAACTTATCGTTACCGTCGCCGCTAATCCAATCTGGGCTGGCGCCCGAGATCAGTAGTAGGACAGTGAGGTCATCGCCACTGGTGGTGGTGTAGAGCGGTAGTTTGGTCAGGGCCGGGCCATCTAGGATGTTGGCCTCGACGAGACGGACATGGTCCAGCTTTGTCAGAGGCGTGCCCTTCTTGCCGGTCGCGCTGAGCGGTGGACGTCGGAGCACTCCATGGGCGCGTTTCCAGGCGCGTCGGATTCTCCACTTGCTGAGCAGCCAGGCGTGGGGCGAGCCGTAGTCTTTCACGGGTAGCCCTACCACGAAGCCCAGCGGGAATGCCAGTAGCCACTGTAGCTGCTGGGTCAGGTACAGACCCGTCAGCCCGATGGCCACACCCAATCCCCAACAAATGAAGTTGAACGGGTGGAATCGGACGGGCCGTTTCCGGGGTGCGGTATGTACCGGGTCGTAGGTTGTCATGCCCGACTCCTTTCTGCGGTCTGGGTCTGCTTGGTCGTGTATTCCGTTTCCGGTAGCCCATGACGGGATCCGGTGTATGGTTCTTCACGAATGGCAGACGTGTGAGCCTGACCACCGGTGGTGGTAGGCCTGGGCGATGACGCTGCCTGCGCGCTGTGAGGGGCCGAAGGCCTCTCCTGTGGCACAGGCTCTGACGTCCGTGGTGACCCAGTTTCCTGCCGAGACGTACTCCGGTCAGGTGTGGCGGAGGCCGGTTGAGACGCTTGGGAAGCGTCTGGGTTGGGCTCTTGACCGCGTTGTGGCTGATCGGACTGCCTGCGGGTCAGCGAACGGGCTGCTGTTGAGGAGTGTCGCGGGGTTTCCGCTGGTGTTGCCTCGTGGGATGCAGCTTGGTCACCCTGTGCCTTGTTAGGCGCAGTATTGGCGGAGCTGCCAGCATTGGCGTCGTTGTTTGAGCCGTGGCGCGTGTTGGCGTTTACGGTCTCATCCACCTGTCGCTTGCCGCCTGCGCGTTCGTACTGGGGGGTTTCGCCGTGCAACTTGCCGCGGACGTTTTGGTAACCATCCTTAGCGTTTTTGACCATGGCCTTAACGTCTTCTTTGACGCTCTTGAGGACCCACCCAGTGACCGATGCGGCCACGATGATGACCACCGTGTTCACACTGGCACGAGCGTAGGCGTCATCCGGAAAGACGAGCTTACCGGCTGCTACACCTACGCCTAGAATGGCCATGATGATCCCATTGCCGAGCGCGCCGTACAGCGTGACGAGCAGGCTTAGCCCGAACAGTTTGTCGCCGAAGGCGCCCATCCACCGGGTACTGACACCCACCATGAAGAGGATGCAGCTTACGACGAACATGACAGGGATGGCGTACAGCGACAGGGTAAGCACCACCAAGAAAACGAACTGGATGATGCTTAGCACGACATCGACAGGTGCGACGCCGCTTAGGGCCGAAACAGAGGTCATGAAGGCGTTCTTGTCGCCGCCGACGAACCCAGTCAGGAAGAACTTTCCAAGGGCGTTGCCGAAAAGGCGTGCACCCATCAGAAAGGCCGGGATGGAAGGCAGGGCAACCACGTAGAAACCGAGGCTGAACCCGTACTGCTTCATCTCGTAGCCCAGTGAGTCGTTACTTGTACCCCTCCAGAGGCGGATACAGAGTTCCACCACCAGAAGGATTAGGGCAATCCAGCGGAACATCGAAAGCCAGTCGTAGTACTGCTGAACATTGATGTCGGGGGTGGGCGAGTCAACCATGCTGCCGTAGATGTACGACAGCATCAGGTCACGCGGAGTCGTGATAGACAAGCCTCCGCTGAACAGGCTCTTCAGTAGATCCCAAATATCCATGAGTATCTCCTCAGTGTTAGAGCGGAGGGTCGTAGGGGACGGCCGGCGAGGTGGCTAACCGCCCCCTACGGATGGTGGGTTGTTCAGGTGCCTGCGAGGTGGGCGCCGCCGTGCTGGATGAGCTGCATGATCACGGCAGGACCTGCGGTGATGATGATGCCAGCGGCGCCGGCGAGCATCATCTTCTTGGCCGTCTTGGGCTTCTCTCCGAAGCCGGACATGGCCACCCCAGCAACCAAGATGATCAGAAAGACGGCTGCGCTTCCGTAGAGGAACGTCGCGACCGAGTTCTGGATTGGCACCTTGACCTCTGGCGCTACGGTTCCGCCGGAGAACATGTCATTCAGCGTTGGCGTTGGCGTGGGGGTGGGTGCGGCCGTTGCCGGCTGCATGCTCATCCAGCCGACGACTGTCGCCGCCACGATGGTGAGGTAAATCTTCTCGAGCGCGAGGGTCAGCAGAGCCCGCAGGCTTTGGTGACGCGGCACGCGCTGGGTGATTGTACGCATGGTGCTACTTCCTTCCTGCGGGATCGCAGTCAGAGGTTGCCTGGGCAGACGTGTGCTGCTCAGGGTGGTGCTGTTCGGTTGTGTTGGTGACTTCGCCAGGCAGTGTCCGAGCGGGGTGATTGCGGTTGTAGGCCACAGCCACAGCTGTCTGGACGCGTACGAGACGTACCCACGCGTACAGGGCCTTGGGGCTAAGTACGTTGATGATGACGTTTCGCGTGCGAGCCAGGTGGCGGATGTGCGGGATGAGCACGATGCGCTCAGGGTCGACTCCGTTGATCTCCGCCAACTCGTACTGGGTACGGGTATTGAAGTGGAGCCAGTTGACGTCACTGACCACGATGATGACCTGGTCGAGCCGTTCGGATAGGTGGTAGGGCTCGTGCTTGAGGGTCTGACCGATGTCGTCCATATCCTCCTCGGAGGGGAAGCGTCCGGTCAAGATGTGCACAGTGCCGAGCCGCATCACACCATCTGTGGCGGTTCTGTCGAAGCCGGGTGCGGTGTCGACCACCAGAGTGTGACAGGTAGTTGCGACGCGGGTGAGCGTTTCGATGACGTCCCCGCTCTCGATGGACTCGCCGGCCCTGCAGTGGAACACCATCACGCCGGTGTCCAGATCTGCGCGAACGCGCTGAACTAGGTCCTGGTAGGTTGGGCCCCAGTTGTAGTGGACGACCTCCCTGACGACCTCCTGGCTGGACATGGTCTGGTCGGGCTCGATGCCGAACCGTTTGGCGACCTTGCCTTTACCGTTGTCGGTGTCGAAGACGTGGACGACCAGCTTGATGATCCACATCAGGATTGCTGCGAACCACGTCGAAACCGTCGTCTTGGCAGCTCCACCCTTGGTGGTGTGTACCGTGACGATGGCCATCGAATGCTGACGCTGTTCGACGATGTATCTCCTCCACTCAATGATGCGACGGAGGTGAAGACCGTGCGGTCGCGGCTGGGGAATCCACCTGGCCTTGTAGAGCCCCAAGTGGACGTACACCAGCCACAGCAGACGTCGCGGTCCCTTGCCGATTGGCTTGCCAGCGGTCACCCATGCGGGCAATCTGTCGATGAACCCTGAGGTGTCGCCCTTGTTGGCCCGCCGCTTTGCCAGGTACTTGCTCGAGAGCAAACCGATGACGATTACGGCGGCCAGGCCGATGCTGACGATTCGTGATGTGCCCCCCCCCTGCCTGTACCAGACGTACAGCAGACCGAAGCCGACGACTACGAGAATCGTACGGATGATGATCTTGCGGGCCGGCACACCAGATACTCGGGGTGACTTGGTAGTCTCATTGCGGGCCCTGTTGGCGGCTTTGGCGGCAGCCTTGTGGGCACGCTTGACGTCCCTCCGTGTCCTGCGTGGCGATTGAGGCCTCGTGGTGGGGGCGGTCTTGGGGGGTGGTGTGCTGGAGCTAGTGGGTTTGGTGGTCGGAGCAGGGGCAGGTGTTGTCGCGCCTGTGTTCTCCTCCGCATCCGGCAGGAATAGGCCCAAGTTGGGTCGTCCTCCTTCTTCCACTTGCGTTGAGTCGTGCTGAGGATTGGCGCTCATGCGCGTGCCCCTTCCTTGCTTGCGCGGATGGATCGGTGAGGTTGTGTTTGCTTAACACGAATTGTTAAGGTGTGTGCCTGAAGCTCGAGCTCCTTTCTCGACGCACACCTGGGGTGGTAGGTGGTTGTGGGCCGCACTATCGACTAAGAGTCAGTCGACACTACGGCCCACAACTATGTACGTGCCTAGGCTAGCGGAGTTAGGGCGAACAACAGTCCGGATTTTTGTCCGGTTTTGATACTGGTTATGGCAGAGAAGAGGCATCAGTAGCGAAATCGAACAACAATCGAGGGTATTCGTTCTTTTACAGATGTTTATCTTGGGCTTACTTTAACATTTCTGTGACTACCGAGCAAGTCTATGGAAATTTATTCTTACTCAACCTTTTTGCTAACAATAATTATACCGGAAATGTAAGCAAAATTACAATATCTTCAAATATCTTTTGTATTATTAAAACTTTGCTGTATATTGCGCGGATTGCATTTTTGCTGACTCCAGCAGGTAAAATCGCAAGTCATATCACAGCGGGTTCTTACCAGCCTTATAATTATATGCTAAAACGATGGTAGATGACTCATAAATCAACCTTACCCCCAACGCCGTTTCTGACGCTTGATGAGGTCTTAAAAACCGCCGAACCACATGAGAGTACCCGGGATATTTTGGCGAAAACAGGCATGGTGACTATTCCAGAGCATTCCGAAAAGGCGCCTCGTCTGCGGATGGCCGGGGCAATCCGCAGACGTAGACTGGGCAATCTCTACCCAAGGGGAAACTTGGGCAAGTCTTTTCCCTGCACTACATGCGAATCACGAAACTAACCAAGTTCAGAGCTAGACAGATTATACTATAGGGGTGAACAAAGCACTCGAGTCCAAGCTACAGGACCTCCCCAAAGAGCCGGGAGTGTATTTTCATAAGTCTGCATCGGGCGAAATTATTTATGTCGGCAAAGCGGCCGTGCTACGTAACCGCGTTCGGCAGTATTTCCAGGCGTCTCGAAACCGCGATCCCAAAACAGAAGCGTTGGTAGAAGAAATTCACGACACCGACTGGATGATAGTGGAAAGCGAGCTCGAAGCCCTGTTTCTGGAGGCCGAAATGATTCGCCGCTATATGCCGCGCTACAACATTTTGCTACGCGATGACAAAGCCATGAGCTACATCCGCATCGACTACGACAGCGATTTTCCTACAGTGGGTACGACGCGCCGGCCGCTGGATGACGGTGCAATGTACTTTGGTCCGTACTTCTCGACCTATGGCGTCCGCCAGGCGCTGAAGCTACTGCGGCGCATATTTCCGTTTGCCACGCGCCGTGTTCCGGGTCAAAAGCGCGCCAGTTTGCACTACCACCTAGGCCTTGATCCGGGCCTGGAAGAAGGCAAAACCAGTCTGGAAGATTATCGCAAAAACCTTCGTAAACTCATAGCCGTCATCCAAGGCAAACGCACGTTTATTCTGAAGGAAGTCGAGCGCGATATGAAGCGGGCCTCGAAAGCCCAGCAGTTTGAGCAGGCTGCCAAATTGCGCAATCAGCTGACATCGCTGCAGAACCTAGGTAAACAGGTAATATTTAGCGACAAAGAATTCTTGGACATATCGAAAGACCACGCCCTGAGTGAATTAGTTGATTTGCTGACGCTTCAGGGCTTCCCACGCCGCATAGAAGGCTACGACATTTCCCACATGCAGGGCACAAACGTCGTTGCCAGTATGGTGGTGTTTACCAACGGCGTAAGCGACAAGGGCGAGTACCGCAAGTTTAAAACTAAGCTCGAGCACAACAACGACTTTTACAACATGAACGAAACGCTTGCACGGCGACTCAGCGAGAAGAATGTAAAAGCCTGGGGCAAACCCAGCCTGGTGCTGATAGACGGCGGCAAAGGTCAGCTAGATGCAGCTATACAGGCGCGCGACGCCGCCGGTTGCGAAAAGCTGCCGTTTATAGGTTTGGCCAAGCGTGAAGAGCAAATCGTTATTAGGAAACCGAATCCCGAAGCCCGAATGTCGAATTCCGGTGAAGCTAACGTATCATCTGACACTTCGCCTGCCGAATCCACAGCGCGGGGGAGTAATGTAACGCTGAACATTGAGGCCATGCACCGGCTGGGCGGTTTTGCCACTGAAAGTGACGATTTTATCCTGGTAAACCTGCCACACAACACTAACGCAGTCAAACTGCTGCAGCGCATTCGTGACGAAAGCCACCGTTTTGCCGTTACCTACCACAGCGTACTTAAGGTAAAGCACCAAACGGCCAGCATGCTTGATGACATCCCGACAATCGGCCCGCAGACTCGTAAAAAACTCATCCGCACGTTTGGAAGCTTGCGTGGGGTTATGCAGGCGCGTGACCAAGATTTGGTACATCTACTGGGCGAGAAAAAGGCCACCATTTTGCAGCAGTACCTCCGGCCCCTCAAGCGGGAAGCAAAGTGGGGCCAAACCGAACACCAGGAGCCTTAGGCGGCTGCTGAAAAGCTGGTACTGTAGTGAGGCTGTGATTCGGAATATGCAGTCCTAGAACCGCGTGGCAGCACTACGCTTACGTTATACTAGTAGCATGACTGCACGGACACACGATACTGCCGCTTTGCTGGCTTTTGGCGCGCTACTGCTGGCGTATGGGCATGATACGCTGGCGCTTTCCACGCTGATTATCGCCTTTGTGGCCAACCAGCTGGGTGGCATAGCCCCGGATATCGACCAGCCTACCGCGCCGCTATGGCGCAATCTGCCCGAAGGACATTTTGTGGGCCGAGCGTTTGGACGCTTGCTGGGTGGCCACCGGTTTGTAAGCCATTCGCTGCTAGGGCTGGCCCTGTTTGGTTGGCTCAGCAAGCTCTTGCTGATGTTTTTACACCCTATAATGCCGCATGCCGACAGCCGTTTAATTTGGTATGCCTTTCTAGTCGGTTATATTTCACACCTGGTGATGGATACACTTACCAAAGAAGGTGTGCCGTGGCTGCTGCCTATACCGTATAAATTTGGTTTGCCACCGCTACGTCGCTTTCGGATAACAACCGGCAAAGCGGTCGAAAATTTTGTGGTTTTACCGCTGTTACTACTGGTGGGAGTGTGGTTGTGCCGTACTTATTACAGCGACTTTATAGCAATTTTGCGTCATGTGCGTACGTGATAAAACTCACTGCCATGTTCGCTAGAGGGGCCCATACTACAAGCGTAGCAAAATACATATAAAACAAACCATCATGCCACACCTATCCGGGCCAGATTGCCTACCACTTTCTACCAATTCCGAACTACCACTCGGGCTCGGGCCGGATTGTCCCCCAATTCTTGCTAATTCCGAACTACCGCTCGTGCTTAGGCCGGGGCAGCTCAACCCCATTGCTCATGAGATAGCGCACCAGGCGCTAGAGACGTACTTTGGACGCGAAGTGCTGGCGTATAGCGCCGAGAGCACCTTGGGGGGCTTGGTAGTAAGAGCAACCATCGTTATGGAGAATGGGCTGGCGCCAGCTGAAGTAATTATTGATGAGAACAATCGGCCGTTTTTTGAATATGTCATATTCGTACTGGGTGCTCTCGGCGAGGACACCGCCCGACGCAAACATCAGCTCGAGTACAAGCAAACCGTACTGAGCGCAATCGGTCGTGACGAAGCCCAGCGCCAACTACAGCGTAAGCGCCAGCGCCATCAGAACCAGAATCAGAACAGCCTCGCAGCCTGAGTCTTGGGATGAACCCAGCTCGCATCTTTTTCCAGTTACGTTTAGCCTTCGCGGCACTAGCTGCCCGTACCAGCCGTCACCGTAACTACGGTTATGCTTCCACCGGCTCCAAACATCCAGCACGCCCGAAACTTACCCGCACGTCTTGAGAAACGATACGAGATGGGTTCATACTACCAGCATGCAAGGGCAGACTGTGTGGGAGGGTGAGACTGAGGGCGGACACTATCAAATAGTGGACACGCTGTACGACGGCCGTGCGGCGCGCGTCCTGTATAGTCTCGATCCCCAGACTGCACAGTCAGGCGTGGCAACCGACGGCAAGCCCGACCTGCTGTTCGAGTACAACCAGTGTTTTTTCGAACTTGCTTCGAGCCTCCTGCCAAAAACGGTGCTTATCATCGGTGGGGGTGTCGGCACGCTAGCCACTGCGCTGCTTGCAGCCTTACCAGACGTACATATAGTGATGGTGGAACCCGACGCCGACCTGGCCGGCCTGGCGTACCGGTACTTTGACTTGCCCCGCGACAAGCGGCTGCAGATTGAGCACGCCGACGGCTTAAGCTGGCTCCAGCAGCATGACACCTGTTTCGATATCATCTTCGTGGACGCGTTTACTAATGAGCAGATACCGCGCGAGTTGCAAACGGCCGAAGCTTTCCAAGCTTACGTCAAGCATGTGCAGCCAGGAGGCGTCATCGCCATGAATGTCATTAGTACCTATCACGGTCTGCAGTCTAAGGTGCTACGAGCCTTGTGCCGGGCGGCAGGGCAGACCTTCAGTCAGCTGGATTTGATTGTCGCGGGCGAAGGGTATAGCCTATGGCTGCCCCAAAACTTTGTGCTTTTGGGCCAAACCACAACACGTCGGCGACTAGCTGATTATACCCGAGGGAAAGCCATGGAGCTTCCAGCTATCTAATACTTATCTTTGACGCCAAAAATCTTTTTCCATACTAGACCGACTACTGCTGCCACTGTCAGCGCGGTAGCAATATTTATAACTAAGCCCAGCGGATTAAACTGCGAGGAGTGGCCCGAAACCACGCTCTGGCTTTTGCTATCGCAGGTGGCGGTTTGTTTGCTCGTGGAAGCATAGGTGTAGGTTATGGGAAAGCCAGCCTTGGAATCGAAGGAAGTTGAGCTATTGCTACTGGCCGGCGGTTGCAAGCACGCTAGGGCTTGGTCGCCACTGGAAAAAGATTGCGAGCTACCGGGAAAATTATCGAGCGTTTTGCCTGGCAGCAGTGGCAGTAAAAAGAGGGCCGTCAAGACGCCGAACACCGCTAGGCCAACCAGCCCGGCATGTCCCGTTTCGCTTGGTTCTTTCACGGGCTTAGTATCATTTTCCAGCGTTATATCGTCTTCGGGCAAGCCGGGGGGGAGTAAATCATCGCTCTGCGCCATTTCCACGGGTGGCTGAGGGAGGGGGGTTGCCACATAGGAAACTGCCGTTGTCGGGGTAGGGGCTTGGTTTGGTTGTGGGCTTACGGTTTGCGGGGGTACAGATGAAGCTGTCGGATTGGGGTATGGTGGGCGGGTTACGGCGTTCGGACGGGGCGCAAAGTCGTTTAGTATCGGCCGCTGAATCACGGGGCGCACAGGAATGCTGCCATCTTGTGGGTTGGTGTTAGGGTTTTGTTCGTTTGGTTGCATAATCCATCGCAGTTAGGTTTACCTTAAGTATTAAACGTAAGCGCTTTAATTACAACTGTTTTTTCAGCTTGTGGGGCGGCTTAATTCTGCAAAACGGACAGAATGTTCCCGGCTGGGTCGGTAAACCAGGCAATGTCGGGGCCTTGGTCGGCGCTTTTGCCCCGGGCAATGCCTTTTTCGTCTTGGTGCATGCCTTCGTAGCGCTCAAACTTTACGCCTGCCTTGGTTAGCATATCTACGGACGCGTCTATATCGCTCACCACAAAATTAAGCACCGTGTACTCAGCGGGTGTATGGTCCGATTTTTCATATATAAAATGCGTTCCACCACCAGGCAGGCTAAATTCTAAGCCCCTACTCTGGCTGGTAAGTTCCAGCCCCAGCTTGCCCACGTAAAACTCTTTGGCTGCCACAATGTTAGTAACCGAGAACCCGCTAAAAGCCGAAATATATTCCATACCTACTCCTTTTCGTTACCCCCTTAGTGTAACGTACAAATGGTGTTGGCAGTACTGTACGTCCTTTTAGGGGAAGCTCAAATTGGATTGAAAATGCCTGGCGTAAGCTTGGTCGAGTGATTGCTGTCACCGGTTAATTATTGATAAAGCCGTACAGTGTTAGGCGGAGGAAAGCATCAATGATGGACAATAAGTGCAAAATTCAAAAATCGTCTACTATTTCTAGCCCGATATATTTCTTTGGACTAGTAGGATCACTGGTTTACTACATTCAAGTAGCTCATGGTTTTTGGCCGGTAGTACTGGCATTTTTAAAAGCAGTTGTCTGGCCGGCTTTTCTAACGTACGACTTGCTCAAATTTATAGCTCACTAAGAAGAACGTGTTACGGCAGATTTTGAAATAAGTACATACCGTTGCCTTGCTACGTTCGGTGAGGTTCGGTCTTTATCACTCGGTAGACCACCGCAAGTTCAAGCACACCCCCAGCCGGAAATGGCGTTGTGTAGCGTGGCTGCTATACTCCTGCCATGGAACAATACGTAGCAGTACTAGTGTGGGTAGTCTGCGCGGGTAGGCATCTATATGGATGCCAAAAAAGAAATCTATAAGCCGCTCTTTCATGGGCAAGTTTAGGTGGGCTGTTTGGTGTGTTTGGGGTAAAGGGCTATCTATTTCTCATTGTTCGCCCGAATAAAACAAACGTATAAATTGGCTACGGCTTAGCTGCTAGAAGTCGAAAACTAGGTATTGCCTAGCTTGATGGATTCCCATTTTTCTGGTGAACAATTGACTGGCCAATTTTGCCAGTTTTGGCGGTACTCTCCAAACTGTGCTGCT
Organism: Saccharimonadales bacterium (SeqCode); assembly: GCA_038207115.1. GTDB lineage: Bacteria > Patescibacteriota > Saccharimonadia > Saccharimonadales > UBA4665 > JAJZCD01. The sequence goes on along the minus strand of JBBRAC010000002.1, from coordinate 89,879 downwards.
TCAACCCAGTGGAGTTTTTTATCGTCGGTAATTCTGTCGGGAAAGCGAATACCGTCCAAATGGTCTATTTCGTGCTGTGCAACGCGGGCTGGGAAACCTGTAAATTCGTGCTCGAATTGCCGACCGTCGCGGGTGTAGGCCCTGACTGTAACGTTCTTGGCGCGTGCCACTATCCCGCAAACTCTACCGGTTGAAAAACAGCCTTCGCGGCCATCTTCGGTCTCCTCAGATGTAACAATGATTTTGGGGTTTATAAATTCGTGTAAGTCCGGCTGTTCTCCTCCGCCTACCGCATTCATGCCGATGATAACAACTCGTTTCGAAATGCCTATTTGGGGAGCTGCCAAGCCAACAAGGGTAGGATACTTTGCGTCACCTTGACGGCCGTAAGCTACCCTAAATAGTGCATCAACCAAATCTTGAGTTTCGGGATTAGCTATATCTTTCGGAGGTATTTCCTGTGCGGTTTGGTTCAGGACCGCGCTGTTGGGTGGTACTTGTTGCTCAATAGCTTGCTCGACGTAACGTTTGTCCATACCCTAATTGTATCAAGCTAACCCATAATAGTTCGAACTCCTTTAGGGCTAATCCGCTGTTGGTAACAAATACTACCAGACGACATATGCAGAATTGAAATAAGGTAGCGCTTAGTGTGTGACATTAGAACTACCTTTTTTAAACGAAATTTGTTTTACAAACTCCTCTGCCTGTCGCCGATCGTCCTCGTTGAACGCTTTATTATCTTTGACGTGAATCAGTTCAAGTGTCGCAATAGTTTTTTCATCACGACGTATTGGCACAATCATTACCGACTCTACGTAGTAGCTTTTGAGTGTTTTCTGTAAATGATTACTAATCGCAGGTTCACCAGTTTTATAGACTTCAACAGTACCACCGGGCACCTCTTCATCAAATGAATTTTTTATGGCTACCCATTCTGCGGGCATATTAAAACTGTCGTAACAGAATAGAACTCTCTCTGTTTCGTCTGGTACCATTATTGCTGCGGAATCAGCGTCAATTGTCTTAACAATTGCCTCTAGTGCTTGATATATCATGTATGTATTTTAAGTAATTTGTGTCTCTATCCCAAACTATAAATAGTAGGGTTCAAAATTTGTCTGAGTTTTTAAGAATGTCAGAACTGAATAGTAACAGATCGCCGATAGGGACTTGAATTGCTAGACGGTGGTATGGCTGAGTTGCTGGTATTACAACGAAGCACTTGAATCTACGGGTGGCTTGAGTGTAAGCCTGATATGATTATGTAGATGAGCAGTCAGCAGCTATTTGATATGGCCGATGCGAATGATAGGCGCACGGCTGGTGGCAAGGCGTACGCATTAGCCAAAATGATACAGGCCGGGTTCAATGTTCCTAGGGGTTTTGTTATTTCGTCCGCATGTCCGGCAATGACGCCAGAGCTGCAAAAGAATATTTTGAACCATTTTTACGATCTGCACGCAAAGTTTGTGGCGGTTCGATCCAGCGCTGTCAACGAAGATGGGCAGGCTGCGGCTTGGGCTGGGCAGCTCGATACGTTTCTTAATACTAGCGAAAACAATCTGGTGCACCATATTGAGTTATGTTGGAAATCGACACATTCGCCACGCGCCCAATCATATGCGGTCCAGAAAAATGTAGAAAGCGGCAAAGTCGGAGTCATTGTTCAAAAGATGATACAGAGTGAAGTTAGTGGCGTTGCGTTTTCGGTGCACCCAGTCTCGCAAGATACTACAAAAATTATCATAGAGGCCGGCTTAGGACTGGGTGAAGCAATAGTGTCTGGTGAGATAACCCCCGATGCCTATACGGTACATAAATCTGACGACACCATTATCGATAAGCGTTTAGCGCCGCAAACAAAGAAATTAGTCATCAATACTCTTGGGGAAACAGTCTGGGAGGGCCTGGGTACGGGTATGAGCCTTCAAAAGCTATCCGATAGGCACATTGTTCAGCTCAGTGCTATCGTACGGCAACTTGAAGTGTTTTTTAGCTATCCTGTCGATGTTGAATGGGCGCTCTGCCACAATAAGCTCTATGTACTGCAGTGTCGGCCTATCACGGGCTTGCGGCTTGGCGATGTAAAATAAGAGGGAAGGAGCAGGGATGGCAGACGACAAACTAGCGGAATTATTGAAAACCCAGAAATCTTTAACTGAATGGCTGGAAGATATTAAACATGCGGATACGGCACTAATTCGTAAAGAGGATAACGAAAAACGAGAGCGGTTACGATTACTGAATGACACGATTGGTTTGCCTTTTGATAAACCAACACAGTTTGAAGCAGCAGAGCTCAGAGACGATAATCCCAGATTTACCGCTTTCTTACGTCAACGCGGTGATGAACTTTGTGCTCTTAGGTTAATGCCAAAGAATGATGGCCTTCCAAAGCTTCGGATGAGGGGAAAATCTATTACAGGAGCCTACGCTTGGTTTTTGGAGCAGGGGATTGACCCGAAGGCTTACAAGGCTGATTTCGTTCCTCATGCTCCAGATTCCTCCTGGGCAACTATATTTATTGTCAATAAATATGGCATTCAGGGTGAGATTATTAATGGAGGGCACCATCAGCTTACCCAAGGATTCCACGAAAAACAGGCGCCCTCTGTTTTCAGGTATGACTATAAAGATTGGGCAATCATGCCTAACGATGAACATGCGATTGCACATCTTAAGAAGCTTGTAGAACTTATTTATGTCCCAGAACCTGCCAAGCAAACAGAATTAGAGGAAAGACTTGGGTCTACTTTTGTAAACGGCTACTTGCAGGGTTACTTTGAAACTACCGACTCATCGATGGGCACCTGGTATATTGACTACAGTAAGTCACTCGGTGATTTGTACGCTGATATCATCATAAGGACAGAGTCCAGTAAATCTAGCCGTGCGCTTGTCTCTGGGCAGACAGGGAGCCCTGGCAGTGCTGAGGGGCCTGTGTGTATCGTGTCGCCTGATAACTTGGGGGTAGACTTTCCAACGGGAGCGGTCCTTGTATGCGAAGTGACGACGCCAAACTATGTACCGCTCATGCAAAAAGCATCGGCAATTGTTACGGACCAAGGGGGCATACTTTCTCATGCAGCAATTATTGCCCGAGAACTGCATAAGCCGTGCATAGTTGGAACGGGAACCGCCACGAAAGTGCTTAAAAATAATGAGCTGATTGTGGTACATGCTGACGAAGGATTCGTAACCCGAGCTCGTTAAGTGGTGCGAAGCTCCTCGGGGTTGGTAACAGTGGCCATATAATTTAGATGATAACCGTTAACGAAGCTAGAACCTCTATGTTGGCAGTTTAATCAAATTCATAACCAACAGGAACACCTTCTAGAAAGTTTATGAGTATATATTTCTGCATGTATGGTTGGGGCGACTGATCTAAAGAATAGATCCTATGTTACATAGAATTGGTACACCCGATAGGATTCGAACCTACGACCTTTGGTACCGGAAACCAACGCTCTATCCAGCTGAGCTACGGGTGCGTACCTGTAGATTGTACCGCACATATCCCCTGAGCACTTCATTCGACGAATGCGGAAGCCAAAATGCCCGTGCCTGCAAAAAGGTATTTAGTCAGTAAAATAGCTTGTTATTGTAAGTTTTCATACTCTTCAAAAACAATAAATATGTTATTGTATTGCAACCAAATGAGAATATTCAGAAAACAACGTCAGGCAGCTGGCGCTAAGGAGTTATTACAAGACAGCCAAACCGAGGCTGCTTCTATAGAGAATCATCTTAAATCTCCGACCCTTATGATGCTGGTGCTTATATCGGGGATTGGCGTGCTGCTGTACGCCTCATTCCTGTTTAACCCAAGTAACCGTGGTGACCTGCTACCGTATGTACTGGTCATTTTGGCCGAAACATTCCTGCTGGCCCAAGCGTTGCTGGCGTTATGGACAGTGCTTGCAAGCGGCTATGATCCACGAAATTTCCAGTTCCATGCCGCCCAAGACCGGCTGTTTGTAAAACAGAAGAAATTAGCCCCAAACGTCGAAACCATGCTGAGCATGCAAAAGCTCCAGACACCCCTACAGTTACATAGCAAACCCATAACGGTTGATGTTTTTATTACGACTTATGGCGAAGATTTAGAAATCATACAACGGACAACCAAAGCGGCGCATGCACTACGGGGTTCTCACAATACGTATATTCTTGATGATGGCAAGTCTGAAGAGGTGCAACTGTTGGCCAAAAAACTGCACGTTGGTTATATTCGGCGGGCTGGCAACGAGGGAGCTAAAGCCGGCAATGTCAACTACGCCCTGAGCCAGACCAAGGGGCAGTTTTTTGTCATATTTGACGCCGATTTTGTGCCAAGCTCTGACTTCTTGTATGAAACGCTTCCGTTTTTTGAAGACTTTCGGACGGCGTTTGTACAAACTCCTCAGCATTACGATAACCTGGACAACACTATTTCGCGGGGTGCAGGATACATGCAGCACCTGTTTTATGCGCTTATCCAGCAAGGCAAAAACCGTTTCAACGCAGCTTTTTGTGTCGGGACTAACGTTGTTTTTCGCCGTTCCGCCATTCAGGCCATCGGCGGCATGTACCAGGCATCTAAATCTGAAGATATATGGACTTCACTGCGCTTGCACGAAGCGGGTTACAAGTCGGTGTATATCCCAAACATTTTAGCCGTAGGCAAAACACCCAATAGCATCAAGGCCTATACCAAGCAGCAGCTGCGTTGGGCAACCGGTGGCTTTGAAATTTTGTTCCAGGACAATCCGCTGCGTAACCACAAACTAACCGTCGACCAGCGCCTGCAGTACTTTGGTACGGTGACATACTATCTGAACGGTATGGCATCACTCTTTTTGTTACTGCTGCCACCACTGCAGATATTCCTCAATTTAACGCCGGTCAATTTGCATCTACCGGTGCTCACGTGGGGGTTGTATTACAGTGGCTTTTACGTCATGCAAATCCTTGTGGCGTTTTATACAATGGGTGGCTTCCGTGTCCAAACCTTGCTGCTTTCCAATGCTTCATTCCCGATATACATCTCAGCCTTCTTCAACGCTTTGTTCAGGAGGGAACAGTCTTGGCACGCTACGGGCAGCATAACCAAAATTGACTCTGCGTTAAACTACATCATTCCGCAGGTTCTGTTCTTTGTCTTTCTACTGGGCACTACAGCTGTTGGAGTGTGGAAGGTTAATTATACCGGCGTACTTTCCCTATCACTGTTCTGGAACGGCATAAATACCTTGGTGCTTGGCACGTTTGTATACATCGCGGTTCGCGAAACGCGCCGGCTCAAGCGGGCCATGAATCAATCTAAGAAGCAAGTACAACTAGGAGTAGCATGAGTTGGACTAATAGATTTCGGTTATTTTTTGGATTACTATTCGTAGGATTAGTGCTGTTTGGCCTGTTGGTAGCGCTTAATTTTTCGCTCTCGAACATCAGTTCACGTTCGGCGCAGCTACGGGCAGACACAATTACTATCGGCACGGATTACTCAGGTATCATAACCAAGCAATATGTTATCCAAGGCGCTCACGTTTCGGCAGGGCAACCCCTGTTCGTAATTAAAAGCAGCTTGTTAAATAATGGTATAGCCAGTGGCACCATAAACAAAGCGGACCTAGCATACAGCGTAGATAATCAGAATCAGATTACGCTCAAGGCCACTAACGCAGGGACTGTTTCCAATATTTCGTACATAGAAGGGGCGTTTGTGCCGGCAAATAATGAGATTGCTACCGTTACGCGCGACAATTCATTCTACGTAGTCGCCAAGTTTGAACTAAGCCCGCCGGATTATGCCCGGATCCATAACGGCGATCTGCTGTCGGTAACGTTGCCCAATAACCAGCGTGTCCAGGCTTCGGTTTTTGATGTTTCGGTGGAAAGTGTGGGCACCGACGCCCAAACAGTTATAAAGGCCCGGGTGAAAAACTTGCCTAAATCAAGCTTTACTATTGGTACGCCGGTGTCATGTGAATTGCATCTGAGTGGTAAAACACTGTACGATTCCACCAAGCAAACACTAGAAAAGCTAATAAAACCACGGGGGTAATGTGCAGACGGCGAATCGGCTAACAATCTACACACGAAAGTACTGGTGGGTAATTCTAGCCGCGTTGGTCATGCTTGGCTCGGTTAGTATGCTCGCTATTCCGCAAAAAAACCCTACCACGTCGGTAGCAGTGCAGATTGATTCTTCCCTGCTCGCCAGCTTGCCAAAGCACACCAACAGCACCATAGATTTGGCCCATGTGGCCAAAGGCTTAGTGCCTCCGACCAACCACTGGTTTAGTGGAATTGCGCTCAATAAAGATCCGAAAGCCGTTTTCCCGTTGCCCCTTTCGTTTAAGCCGAGTGGGAGTAATTTTAGTTTTGGTTTACCAATTGTCACAGCCACAACCAACACGATAACCGGTGGCTACAATCCGGCAGTGGTATCCGGACTGGATGCGGACAGGTACCTCGTTAGCCGCTACGACAGTTTGTCTGTCACACTGCAATACCAAAAAGCCGGGGCAGATGTGGGGAAGCTAACCGTGGCCGAAGGAACGCCGTTCCTGAGCTACGAAGCAGATCGTCCGCAAAAGCTTGCCTTGCCAGGCTTTACCGCGCAGTCCGGTGGGGTATATGTAAAGACTATCGCAAAGCAGCAGTATGCTTTTGTGGCTCCAAAGGTGGCTTATGATGGAGGCTCACTGCAGCTACAAAAGGGAAGCAACATAGTGCTGTATGCGGTCGCTACGGGCACGACGGCAGCAGACATGGCAAGCTATGCGCAGCCGCTCACTTCAGTGGATGTAAGCTATGCCGATGGTAGCGCCATCAAAACACAGCTACGCTATAACACGAAGGGCGGCAACGGTTTGTATGTGGCGCTTCCCGGCCAAAACGTAACTGCGGCTAAGGCTGCCGGTACGTACGAAACTATTTACGGTACGCTGCAGCTCTATAAGTCCGCTGCCATTTCCTTTTCAACGCCCAAAATTGCTCCGAGCGATACCTTACCGCTTACCAGGCTAACCCAGTCAGATAAAGATACCTTAAAAGCCCAGCTTGTTTCTGATGTAGCAAATACGAATCTGCAGAAAACGGACAGTTATTTTGGTGGCAAGGAGTTGTACCGAGCAGCCAATTTGTACGCTCTAGCCAACCAACTCGGCCAAAAAGATCAAGCCAAAACATTGCGAAGCGCGCTCGAAACAGACCTCTCGCAGTGGTTTGACGCGAAGGGATCGAGTGTACGGGACAATCGCTACTTTGCCTATGACACTACGGCGAAAGGCTTAGTGGGTGTAGAGGCGTCATTTGGCGCCGACCAATTTAATGACCACCATTTTCACTATGGTTATTTTTTGTACACGATGGCAATTATGGCCCACTACGACCAGTCGTTTGCCAATAAATACGAACCATTTGTCCGGTTGCTGGCCTACGACATTGCTGCGCCTACCAGTTCGGCATCGTTCCCTAAGCTAAGAGTGTTTGACCCCTATTTCGGGCATTCGTGGGCTTCGGGCTATGGCCAGTTCGATGACGGTAACAATCAGGAATCGAGCAGTGAAGCCGTAAACGCTTGGAATGGTTTGGCGCTATGGGCTCAAGCTAGGGGTGATACTGCGCTATCGGCTCAGGCTAGCTGGCAGCTTAGCAGGGAATTTGCCAGTGCTGGACAACAATGGACGGCCATAGATACATCGTCCAATGCGTTTAAGGGCTTTAACCATCAGACTGTTGGCATAAACTGGGGTGGTAAGCGTGATTACGCTACATTTTTTAGTGCCGAACCGGCTGCTATTTTCGGGATTCAGCTGATACCAATGAATCCGGCTATGAGTAGCGTAGCTACCCAGGCGAACCGCATTACGTCCAACCTAAGCACAACCGTGCCCGATGGTAACTACGACCGACAATTCGGTGATTATTTACTAATGTATCGTGCGCTGCGCGATAAAAGCGGAGCGCTAGCTGACGCGCAAAAACTGGCAGATACCCATATAGACGACGCCAACTCGCGCACCTACCTGCTTGCCTGGATACTTTCGCGCTAGCAGTGCTTCATGACCGGTTCCGTTCGGTGTATACTGCAAGTACTTATGGGCAAATCAAGCGAAACCTACATGTCCGCCCGCAGTCGACTGCTGGTTGCGGCGCTGGTTGGCCTGGTGGCGGGAGGAGTGGTACTGGCCGTGGGCAAAGCCGCGTTTGCCCCACTGGTCGCCTGGGATAGTGCGGCTTTAGTCTATGTCATGTCTGAGATGTTTAGCGTACTGAGGTTTGATTCCAACACAACACGTAGCCATGCCTTACGCGAAAACCCTGGCCGGGGCGTAGCCGATGTTTTACTGCTGGCAACCAGCCTGGCGAGCTTGACCGGCGTGGGGGTGCTAATATTGCGTGCCAGCAGTGCACAAGGATCTGAGAAGGGTGTCGATATTGCGCTGGGACTGTTTAGCGTCGTTGTTTCGTGGGCCGTGGTGCATACTATTTTTATGCTCAAATACGCTCGGCTGTATTACGGCGATCCGGAAGGCGGCATAGATTTTAACGAACAAGCCAAGCCATGTTACGCCGACTTTGCCTACCTGGCTTTTACTGTCGGCATGACATTCCAGGTATCTGATACGGAGATCCAGAACAAAACTATTCGCTCTACTGTGCTTAAGCAAGCTCTGCTGGCCTACGTTTTCGGCACGGTAATCATAGCCACCACTATCAACACAGTAGTCACCCTCTCGAGCCACTAACCAAAGTTTCATAGTACATAAAATTGGTACAGCGTGGCTACTGAGGTCTAGGACCAAGCTAGGTGCTTAATAGTTGCTCGATTTGCTTAGAGTACTTCTTCATTAGTGACAGATGTTGTGAATGAACGGGTGATGGTTGTGTATTCAGCGTAAACCAGCCAATTTCATCAGACATGTCTGGCTCGTTTCGTTTTACCTGGCAGGGATCTACCTCTATTGCATAGTCAAGCATCAACCAATGAGTAGGCGTGCCGTCTTTAAGCTCCCTAAATACATCGCGGTATCCCATAAAGATGACATCCTTGGCATCCGCACCATATTCTTCTCTTATCTCTCGCCGTACATTACGCTCAGCGGCTACGCCCCACTTAAGGCCGCCACCTGAAACTTCCCATGTGCCTTGCTCGTCACGAGTATTCTTACTTCGTTTGCTCATAAGAAACTTCCCCTGACCGTCATGGCAGAAGAATACAGTTCCGACGCCCGTGAAGCTGACGCCTTTGTGTTTTCGTATAGTTTCGGGATCTAATCTTGGAATGGGCATAGCAGTATCATAACAAAAGAAGCACCAGTTGGACGTCTTTTTAGGGTTCAGAGAGGAGTACGCCTAGGAGGATTGCCCACGGTAATCAAAGCGCGGGTTTGCAAAGGCTAGTGGGCATACGACTGACGACTATACAGGCCTCGATATTTTCCTGCCGGAAGATCTCTGGTCGTAGTTCCAGCTGCGCCGGAACTAGGCCAAACAAAAAGCCCATGACAAGCATGAGCTGTTTGTTTGGTACGCCCGGCAGGATTTGAACCTACGACCCCTTGGTCCGAAGCCAAGTACTCTAATCCACTGAGCTACGGGCGCGTAACTGCTACATTCTAACAGATTAGCGGCTGGCTGGAAAGTAGCTGCAAAATCAAACCGCTCCTTTGACAATAGCGCCACAGTACGTTACCATAAGTTATAAGAACCGGTAGCGCCTAGCTGCCGTCATCACTAGCTTAAGACAGATAGGAGCTTCGTTTTTGTTCGGAAATAATACCGTCAATGATTCTATAAACCAGTCGAGTGGCGCCCTGAAACAGATTTCGGAAGCGCTGTTTTCGGGCAGCTCGTTCTGGGTGCTGGTAATGGCGCTTGTGCTGGGTTGGGCGCTTGGCAAGGTTTTTGCGTTAGTGCTACGCCGTTTAAGCCGGAGCATTGGCAAACAAGCTGATGCCGCCACGGATCTGGCGGCCGTAAACCGTTTTCGAAGCGTCGAAACCTGGCTGATACTTTCGACAGCAATTGTACGGGTGTTGTTCCTGATATTGGCCCTCTACTTCTGGTGGGTATTTACTCACCCCCAAGGCAGCAAACCTACGGCCTTAGTGGGCGCTAGCGCCATCCTGATTGTGGTTATCGGTGGTGTGTTTAGCCCATTGCTGCGCGATTTTGCCTTTGGCGGTGGCATGATGGCCGAGCATTGGTTTGGTGTGGGCGACCTGATAACCATTGTGCCATTTCCGGAATTGCAAGGTGTGGTAGAGAAAATAACGCTGCGTTCCACCCGCATCCGCGGCCTCAATGGCGAAGTAATATGGATATCGAACCAGAATATTGCCGGCGTGCGCATCGCCCAAAAAGGTGTCTGGACTATGGCTGTCGAGCTGTTTGTTTTGGACCCCAAGCAGGCCGAAGCGCTCATTGAGCGGGCAAGTACCTTACTGCCGACGGGACCTTCGCTGGTGGTGAGCCGACTCAAGATTATGAGTAGCGACCAGCATGGCGATGGCGTCTGGCACATGACTGCTGTAGCCGAAACGGCGCCGGGCAGGCAGTGGCTCATAGAGAAGACCGCACTGGCACTCTTGAAAGATCTCGATGAAAAGTCCAAAAACCCGGTGCTACTTAGCGACCCAGTAGCGCGCTACGCCGACAACGATACCGAGCGCCAGTTCGCGCGGGCCGTTACTAATGCCAAAAAAACTAAACGGCCACCGCGAAGACTCAAAACGAGTCGTTCGTCCAGCCGATAATAACTTGCCGTTACAACGCTAGGTTTGTTGCTTGGCTGGGAATACAGCTATTGCCACAGGCCAATAATAAAAGCGATTATCATCAGCTTAATCAGCCAATCGCCGGCATGCACCAATGCTAGTTTGCCTGGCGCCTTATCCCACATGACAGAACCGCCCAGGAGAATGACAGGAAAGGCGAGCCAGAGTAGCAAGCCGAGCTCAAGTGACGCACGCAAGTCGCTGCTTCGCATTCGTGAAAGTACCACCGCAAATAGGTAGGCAAGTACTATGGTTCGCAAAAGTTCTAGAAGAATATTGCGGGGTTTTGGCTTCCGCTCCTCGCTTACATTGAACCCGAGCACTGTTGCCCGCAACTTACTAAACGCCACGTACCACACGCTACTTACTACGAACGCTACCACTGCACACGCTACAATTGCCAACGGTTGGATATTCATAGGCATACTATATCAAATAAGTTCTAAATAGATACGCGTATACGTTTATGACCACAGCGCTCCGCAGATAGTGTATGCCGGGCTCGCTGAGGCAGGGTGTTCGTACGAAAAGGCCCCTTACCGTGCAACTAACTTCTTTCGGCCTTCTTCCCAAATGGCAGTAAACCGTTCAAAAAATAGGGCAATAATTTCAAGTTCTTGCGGAGAGTAGCTAGCAACAAGCTGGTCTTGGGCGTCTCTGGTCTCGGCAAACATCGGCCCGACCAGTAGTATGGAGCGTGCATCAACCTCTACGTGCGTTCCACGACGGTCGTTTGGGTTTGGCTTGCGGTGCAAAAGCTTGGCTTTTTCAAGGCGGTCTAGCATAGCCGTTGTAGCACCAGAACTCAGCCCCGTATAGCTGCTAAGCTCGGTAGGCGTGGCAATGCCTTTAAATAAGAGTAGTGCTAGGCACTCCATATCGGTGACATGTACCCTTAGCTTCTTACTGACAGTATTGCGGAACAATGTTGTGCTTATCCCGTACTCTCGAGCGGCCATAATCACACGGTGTTGCAGAGCTTGAGTGGATGTATAATTCATGACGTGTATTGCATATGCTTAGAAAACAAAGTATCTCGATAATCAAAACATACTATACATCATGCTCTAAACAAAGGAGGCATTATGTAGCCTAAAAGTGTATCTTATTTGGGGAGTAACGTAGTTGATCTGGAAAAGACAATATCGTTTTATGAAGGTTTAGGCTTTCCTGTTGCCAAGGATGTTGGTCGAATCGCCGTGGTCCATGTACATTGGTTTTCCAAGGAATTCCCTGTGGCCCACAATATCGTTGATACCTCAAAAGATGGATCGTTAGTACTTGTTAGCGTAGATCTGGAGACTTTTTAGGCAGCCGCTCTTATTGCCGGTTATCAACCCGAAAGTGAACCACAGCAGACCATAGGCGGCCAGTGAGAATTCAGTCTGCGTGATCTAAATGGTTACTTGATGGTCTTTTTTGAATGGACGTAGCTGCACCAAAAGACAGATTCGTACTGGCTTCTTTGTACACTTTTGGATGTTCTCTGTTTTTAGTTATCGTGGATAAAGTTGTAGCTGGAAGCTAGGGACGGCGGGTTTGCCCGGTGGTCGACTACACCGTAGCCATAAAAGTTCATTTCTGAAATATGCCAGGTGCCATCTGGGTCAACGCTTTCGACAAGTGCGACGTGGCCTAAACCACCGGCCGAATTTGCCGTTTGCATAATTGCTCCGGGGCTGGGGCGGTGATCTACGGTGTAGCCGTCGCGTGCAGCCCGGCTGGCCCAAGTGGCGGCATTGCCCCACCACTGCGGAATTGGGTCATTGATTTGGAAACGCCGGTACGAGACCCACCAAGTACAATTCCCTCGGGCGTATAGGTTTGCTGACTGTGGCGCGGGTATAGTGGTGGGTGTGATGGCGCCGCTGGCGTAGGTGGTAGGAGCGGGTTGCTGAGGTGTAGGTGTAATGATTGGTGCAGGTGTGACCGGCAGAGGAGCTGCAGCTGCGACCGCCACAAACGTCGGTACATGAATGGTATCGGCTGGCTTGATAATATGGTTCAAATCGAGTGCGTTAGCCGTAAAACTTACTACATGGCCAGGGAAGCGGAAAATCGCCCCATACACGCTGGCTACGCCATGTAGCACGCCAAACGTTATGGCATGCAAAACATTGCCAACAAACCGGGTGCTATCCACTATAGCCATGCCTGTGGCTCGTACGCCATGCATGATGCTTGTGCCCACCGAATGTATGCCCAGGCTAAGACTTTTTAGGGCTGGGGCGAGGCCGCTGGCCTCAAGAAGCGAATCACTCGATATGCTAGAATTTGCACCGTACACCGAAGGGTCGTTGCTATGTTTTACCATCCCAAAAGTTGCTGCTACCAAAAGGGTGGCCACGAGAATGGTAAAAGCAAAGAAGGGTAATCGCCCTATCAATATATATACGGCCTCGCGCATGTTTGCTCCTGTCACAAAGCTTAATCATACCACTAGGTTTAATTTATACAAGTTTTATGTTCCCGCAGTAAGTATAATTACCGTTGCACCAGAAAAGTTCGAACCAAATAGACAGGCAGGACTTACTCTTGGTCCCAACTGCTTCCTTTTGGTACCCTAGCACAGTAATGCCAAAACTAAGCCGCCACCTCTACCTTGTCCGAATATTTTTCAAACATTCGTAGAGCTACAGGCTACTTGGTGAGTACGACTGTCTTCATTTCTCGTGTGCCGAAGTGTCCACTTTGTTCCTGCGGGCCGACACGGTCGTAGGTGGGTTCGTAGTGAATAGCATTTTTTTCTGGGAATCCCGCATTGTAGGCCCAACCAGCAATCTCGTCTGTGCCAAGCTCTGTTAGCGCAGGACGCGCTAAGGCACGCAGAACAAGCATGCCGCCTTCCTTCAGAAGCGGGAAAGCGTTTTCTATACCGTGCTGTATGTCCGCTAGTGCGGCGTGCTGAGCTCCGGTAACGAGCACTATGTCTGCAATGTCTACCATTGCCTTACGTGTTCGCAGTGTCTTGACGATTTCGTCCGTAGCGGCTGCGATGCCGTTTTCTCGGCCAAGGTATAACTTCTTACGCTTAATTGCCTCGGCTGCCTCGGATCCATAGCTTGCCTCATACGTACGACCCAATGTTTGGTTTATGAAGGGTAGTCGCGAGAGCGGACTATAGACAAAGGGGCGTCGGCCTTGTTCTATCAATTTTATTTGGTCTGAAATGTGAATACGACCATTTAGGCCGGCGCCAAAATCAAACACAAAGGCAGGAGCTCTAGCAAGGCCCAGCAGATTATCATCTATTGTTACGAAATCGTGACTTATACGCACGGCGCTTTGGGTATCACGAGGATCCCATGGGCAACCCGGTTCGGTGAATCTTTGCGCAGCCAAGACTTGAAAATCATAGAGCGGTCCCGGTGACGTACCATTCGCAATTGCGGTACGCGCAATGTTCTGTGCCACAAGCCCTGTACCGAAAGACTTCTCGCCATATAGCTCAGCTTTTCTCCCGGTGAATGGGTTGTGCCAGAGTTCGATGTCTTTATCAGACAGTCCGGTTACGGCCGCTGGCAGAAAATGAGCCTCCATTTCTTCTTGGCTAATGGTAGCTAGTTCTTCGAGCCCAATCTGTCTCGCGAGCCGGTCGATGCTCAGTATTTCAGACATAAAGTAAACAGTAACATTAAAATCTTACTGCTGCAAATTTGGGTAACAGCGCTGGCTGTATTGGACTATGATTCTATTCGCTTGGACTTCGCAACAATCAATAACAGTATCGCTAGTAAAAGTATGAACGGGGCATTGTATCTTTCTAAATGGCTTCTTGAAACGACGTTCATCAACACCCCCAAGAAAAGGTAAATGGTAAGTATCCAAGTACCGAAATAGGCTATTTTTTTGTTCCTAATAATCTTTTTTACGCCGGCTCTACTCAGAATTAAGGCCATAGATATGAGGTAAACCAAAATTGATACGGCGCTGCCTATTCGGAGCGATGCGGGTAAAACCTCATGTGCTCCACCCCATGTAAAATGTCCCCACGGTGCCCCAAGAATAAGGCATAACTGAAAGGTTGCGTAAACCATCAGTAGAATCGTAGCTAAGATTGATGCTGTTCTGGCAGAAATCAATCTATTCATAAAATTAGTCTAGCATATAACCCCGGCGCGGAATCGTTTGTACGCTTATGCTAGGAGGAGCCTAGCCTTTGCTGTCGTAAAATATAAGTAAGGCTTATATTTTTAATATAGCTGGCTATGTGTTCCGATGAATCCGAATATGATAATTGTATCGCCTTGCGTTGTATAGAGTGCTCGGACATCGCCGGTAATATCTATGCTCCGATAGCCCAAGTATCTGCCCTTAAGAGAATGATTCCTTAGACTTGTATCAAATGGGTTTGCCTTAAATAAGTTTATGCGATTTTTAAAAGCGGTTTTAATTTTGATGTTTACCTTAGCATATTGCTTATCAAAACCTTTTGTAGTTTTAATAACCATTACAGGCTATCTAGATGTGTAAACATTTCTTCGAGAGACTCAAATGGGCCGCTTACTTCACCAGCAGCAATCTCTTTTTCGGCTTCAGCAATCAATAGTTCCATCTTTTCTGTCATAGGTTCTGACGCGGTAAAATGAACACTGCCTGTGTTTGCAAGCTCGTAAAGATATGCGTTCAAGAGATTGCTGAGAGGGATGCCAATCTGACTGGCCACTTTTTGGGCCTTAAGCTTAGTCGCTTCATCGGTTTTAAAATTTACTGTAGCGGTTTTCATTTAGTCTATTGTATGTACATTAGACTAAATGTCAATAGTTTACATGAATTTCAAATGCTTTAGAAGTGGTCTTCCGAACTGCTTATATATGGGTTCTGCCGTGAACGCTATCGAAACTGAGATTCGATTTTGAAGTCAGCTTTTCCAGTCACCAGCTTTACGTCGATTGCGCCCATTTAGATGCCAATCGTGTGGATTACTGATGGACAATTGCTCGAAGAGCCGTTTGGCGGTGTCGGTATACAGTTTTTCCTTTGATGCAAAAAGGCGATTTTCTTGCCAGTTTGCTTGGAGGGGGCTGCCTTTAGAAGCCTGTTCTGCAAGCTCAAAATCTACATCTAAGTTATCTGAATCTTTAGCTATCTTAGCTATGAATGTAGCTGGATAGCTTATACAGGTAAAAGGATAAAAAATAAGAGGCACTAGTATCGTGCCTCTTATTACTTACGGGAAGACTTGCACCCACAGATGTAGCTTACTAACTAACAAACTCGTAACTTACTAACTCGATTGGCTACATATATCGAACTAATGTGCTGTTTCACTTGGTCTTCCGTGAAAGAATATAGCAAGTAGAATATTTGTCGTCAACAGCTTTTTTAACATCGTTTGAACCAAGTTTATACATGGCTTAGGAGGCTTGTAACAATTTCTGCCCGGCTAAGTCGTCGAGCTTCCAGTGTTTGTCGGCCGGGGTACCGTTGAGCACGCTCGTGAAAATGCGCATCCACCGAATGGTATTTGCCACCGTGGTGAAATCCCGGTTATTGAAAGTCTCGGCCGTGCTAAGGGTGGTACGGCACAGGGCTGCATATTTTTCGGCGTCTGTCATCTGCTCGCAGATAAGGTTGGCGCCGTGGTCGAGGTCGAAGTCGGGCTTGCCAAAGTCGAGAATGAAGCCAGATTGGCCTTCGACCACCTGCAAGGGCATGCCGCCCCGGTTAGCAACAACGACCGGTATACCGTGACGGATCCAGTCACTAATGCGTGTTTCACAGCCCTCTGCTTCGGAAGTCTGTATGCCAATGACTGGCGCCGGGCTGGCCTCGCCAGCAGCCGATGATGGGTACATCAGCGCATTCATGGCTTTGTAATTGTGCTTCAGGCGCATCAGGATGATACCCTCCATTTCGTCCGGATACTTTTCTCGCCTGAGCTTCATCATCTTCTCAAACATTGGCACCCCGCTCGGGTCATCGACGGAACCATTGCCAACGATAATTACTTGCGGTAAAGCTGCTTCGGCCACGCCGCCGGCGCGCATCTTTTCCCGGGTGCGTACGCCCAGCTCCATCGCCAGGTGCATGCCTTTTGATTCATCAAATCGCGCTACCAGAATAATACGCCGCTGTGTAGGGTCGACCAACGCTTGCAAGTCTTCCGGGTGGCCCGCCACTGCCGACTCAAGGTTTTTAGCCGATATTTCGCTGTTAATGAATGTCAGTCCATCATTAATTTCTGTTTCGGTGAGCGCTCTGTTTAGGTCATCAAACGGTTCCACGGTAGCCGGCGCAAAAAAGGTCTTATCCTCCATACCGGGATACATGAAGGCATCCACAGGGTGTGTCACGATTGCATCGACACCTCGCATGCCACATTCATCCAAAAGGTACCGCGCTAATTCACTTTGCGGTGTGGTGGGGTCAGCAATCAAGTCGTACGAGGTGTCAATGTGGTTACGCGATATTATTTTAGCCTGTGGGTTGGCGGCTTGGAGACCGCGGATGAGCGGTGCCGGTTGCGGATCATCGGGTATAATAATGTCGGCCGTCAGGATGGTGTCTTGCACCAGCAAAACCTCAGCATTTTCGGTGTTCCACCGCCAGTGTACTGCTTTGCCTCCTTCGGTAATCCGTACGTCGGCTGGCATGCGCCGCTGCGAGATGTTGTGCATGAGCTTGGTAAAGTCGAAGGGATTTGGGTCATCAGGTTTTTTCCGGCCATCCATGACGTACCAGTGTGCGTCAACGCCTAACTGCCGCAGCAAATGGATGAGTGGCGGTCGTAGCATGGCCACGCCGCCGCCTTCCAGCGTAGGGTTGATGAATACCACCTTTTTCCCGCGTAGGCCCTCAGCCTGCTGTTCCAGCAGCGCCATATCCTCGGGCGCTGTTATGCCCCGGTAATCTTCAAGTGTGATGCTGCTGTCGATACTTACTTCATACGTGTCAGGGTTACGCCACACGCGGAACGCTTCAGTGCTGCGGTCTGTTTCTGCAGCTGCTTCGATCGGATTGGTGGCGAGCATGGCCAAGGCCGCCAGGTCGAGCACAAGCCGAGATCCGTCCTCCGGGGTGATTTCCGGTGAGAAGTATGTATTATCTTCCAATAATACTACGGGGTTCTCGGGGCGTACCATGCTGTGACATCCGACGTCTAGAAACGTTTATTTTTAGCTGCTGTTAGTTGAATACACATACAGTATACTCCGCCCCTCCTAATGGTTTAAAGTACCTGACTTCCAATTTCAAACGCAACCGTTAGAATAACCTATGCAATCGTGGATGATTAATTTGGAGATCCATCGTCTTGTCTATGGCAACTATTTTCAATGACAGAATATCTATTTAGCTTTTTGAAGTTTTCGCCAACCGCCTGCTTTATTATTATCTGCAACCGCCTTGATAAGGTTTTTTAGTGCATTTGAATTAATTTGATCACTTTCTTTAATTTGGATTGACCGAGGAGTCTGATTACGGTGCCCCTGATTAATAATGTTTTCTGGGTCAGGAGCTATTGGGTCGTAAATAAATACATTAACGTGGCTTTTTGTAGCAAGTAATGCACAGATGTTACCGTTCAAAATGAAGTATGGTCTATTTGTGAATTTAATGGTCTCGGCTATACCTAAGTCAGCCTCGTGTATAAGCTCACGGATTTGATTACAAATGTTTCCTTGCCATTCAGGCAGGCTGCGTAGGTATTCATCAATGCGTGGGTCTATAAGGTGATTTGTCATAGCAAAATGATAACAGATATAGAATAGTGACAAAAAACAACGATGCTTTAACAGGAACTAATCTATATCTCTTGAGGTATCTTTGGGGGGCCACCATGGACGCTGTCGCAACTGGAACCGGACCACCGATACGCACCGAGAGCCTAAATACTGTATAATAATACTCTTGCGCAAAATATGACCGAAGTTAGGGGTGTCTCATGATTGTAGTTGTGAGTAGTGCTATTGTACGAAAAGATGACGAATTTTTGCTTATCAAAGAAACGAAGCCTAGCGCTGTCGGAAAATGGGGCTTGCCGGGCGGCAAACTGGAGGAAGCTGAGAGTATTATTGACTGTTTGCGTCGTGAAGTAAGAGAAGAAACTGGCTACCAAGTTACCTCGGAAAAGCTTGTAGGAGTTGTCAACAAGCCAAATTCACACGAAGGCAATACCGTAATCAAGTTCGTTTTCGTATGCACCGTAGCAAACGAACCAGAATTTTCTGGGCAGCATAAAAGTGAGTATATGTCGCTTGATTCGGTGCGTAAGCTCGCCCTGCAGGGCCTTATGAGAGGTGACGAGATTGCAGGAATGCTGGAATCTGTTAGTAGTAATTCACAGGGGTCTGATTTATTCTTACAAATTCTTTAATGACGAAACACCATGGTAACTCAGAATGATACGTTTAGAAAAATCTTCATATATTACAATCCATGGACCGGACGGTGTTGGTAAAACTACTGTTGGGCGTAAGGTAGCCGGTCGACTCAACGCACATGGCCACCCTGCCATTTTCTTTGATGATTGGCGTGAAGACAATAACTGGCATAACCCATTCTCGAATCGCTCTTTACGAGAAGAAATAGGCGACAAGTCCAAATATTTTATAGCGCTACAAGCTGCTAAAACATCCGTGGATAGTATGGTCATTACAGAGCTAACAGACTTGGGGGTCACAGTCGTTAAAGATAGGGGTATATTTGATGTCCGAGCTGATCTAAAATATCGTGGCTTCGACGCTGACGAGTGCGTAGGACCGCTTATACGTGAGCCGGACCTTGCGGTATTACTTAGTGTTAGTGAGGCGGTTCGACAGCGGCGTCTAGTAACAAAGAGCGATGTACGCCCCGAAGATTATCAGCCAAATCTACCGGGGCATAGGTTGTTTGAAATGACTCGTTCTTTATTGGAACAGGTTGAGGCTCGGGCGCCTTTTGGGGGTGTCATAATAGATACTGATAACCTTGTACTTGAGGAAGTTGTCGACACTATTAGCGATAGAATACTTGAAATTTAATGAGTGGCGAAAAAACCACGCCTGTGGTTTTGGACCAGCCGGCCTTTAATAATGAGCTCTATCTAGAAGCGCAGCTAGCCGCATTCCAAGGTCGTATGAAGAGCATGCCTGATGCAAACCTTATAGTTGAGTTTGGTGGCAAGCCATTTGGTGATCACCACGCAGCTCGTGTTTTCCCTGGTTATAACCCAGACAATAAAGCAGCCATAGTTCGCGGGTTGCAACAAGAGTGCAACAGTAAAATCGCTATGGTGGTCAATGCTCGTGATATTCTTTATCCCCCAGAAGGGCGAACTTTGCATGGTCGAATACGCGGTGACTCTGGGTTGCGCTACGACGATGAAACAGTACGTATCGTAAACGAGGCCAAGCAAGTTCACGGTATTGACGTCGAAAGTGTAGTTGTTGCAGTCACCCCTCGGCAAATGGAACAAGCAAATGTCACTGCTATTGAAAATTTTGCAGCCACTTTGTATCGGAGTACAGGAATAACTCTGTCGTTTTGCTACGAAGTGCCCGGGTACCCAGATACGAACTGCCTAGACGGTGAAAAGTTTGATACCATCTTTGGTGGCGATGACACAATTGCCGATCCTAATCGAAGTTTGGTACTCCTGAGTCCAGGAGGAGGTAGTGGAAAATTTGGTGTGGCTCTATCGGAGATATATAAAAAGCTAGCGGCCAGCGAACCTGTCGGTTTTGCTAAATTTGAAACGTTTCCTATATTTAGTCTTAGCCCAGATCATCCCATAAATTTGGCATTCATCGCCGCCACAGCCGATTTGGGCAATCGGCTAGTCGACTTGGGTAGCGGAAGGACAAATTATGATAAGGACTGTGAGAATTTTGCATTGCTAGCAGAGATGGTTGGCTATCTTCCCGATGCTGCGGGGTATATAAAGGCTATGGAATCACAGTTTGACTTCAGTGTAAATGTGATTGAGGTCGGCATTACGGATGAGGAGCTGGTGAAACGAGCGGCTCTGAAGGAAATCGGTAGACGTCTTATTCGATATCGCCAAGAATGCTTGGCTGGCGACGAAAAACTGTCTACTCTTGAGCTGGCGGCAAATATGGCAGGTCAATGTGCAATGCACTATTTCAGGCAGAATCTTATGAGCGAAGAAGCCCGGCTGGCTTAAGTAACCGAGGCCGCATTTAATTAATCTGTTAGAAATACATATGCCAACTACATAATAGGTATTTTTTAAATTGAGGCTTATCTATATTCGGGATTTTGATTTTTGGCATTCGTAACATGCTGCCAATCGTTTGTCGTGTTCCCGGTCGCTGGAATGCCGCCATTGTCCTTTAACATCCGAGCTGTATGCATAAGATTCCACGACATAAATGTGGCATTACGATTTGTGAAATCATTATCATAACCCAATGGAGGATCTATCTTTTTACCATTCCATTCTATATCACCATAGCTTGGTCCAGGACCTGCTTCTCCAATCCAACCACAATCTGCCTGTGGCGGGATCGTATAGCCTATATGCTGCAACGCGTAGAGTAAATCCATACTGCAATGCTTTATGCCATCCTCGTTACCAGTAATAATACAACCACCGGTTTTACCATAGTACAAATATTGATCTTTTTTATTATGATCTCCGCTGTATGCATACATTCTTTCGATGACTAATGTAGCAACAGAAGATTTTACCCCCAACCAAATAGGCGAACCAACGACTAGGATGTCTGCAGCCATAATCTTTTTTTGTATTTTTGGCCAGTCATCCTTTTTCCCAAAAACGGTCCCATCTTTAATCATCCCAAAAGCTATATCATAATCCAGAGCGTATACATGCTCAACTTCTAACCCCTGTGATTTCATTATTCCGGACGAACGATTCATCAATTTTTGTGTATGTGAGTCTTCTTTATTGTATTTAATTGAGCAATTAATAAATAATGCCCTCAAGCCGCTAAATTTTGTCTGATTTGCCATAATTTACCTCCTTAGAATACAATCCACTAAACCATTTGTTTGCTTAACTATAATAGCAAAAACAGTGAACCACTGTCTTTGTTTAAACGATATTGAGGGCCACCGTCAACGCTATTGCAACTAAAATCCAAGTGAATAGCCAGACAAGCCATCTACCCCAGGGCTGATCTAGCCTATCAGTTCAAACAGTCTCTAACGGAACCTTCTTAACTCGGCCAGTGCTGTACAGAGCGATTGCTACCGATACCAGTAAGGCTGTTCCTAGCAAAATAGCCCTGACTTTTGAGGCACCAAAGATTTGCAGCAGAACGTCAAAACCTATAGAGCCAATCCCATAAACTGCGTATGTCACAAAACTCACCACCGAGAGTGCCGTTGCTTGATAGCGATTAGCAATGAACTTCTGCACGCTGGCGTTCATAACAAATGCGCTTGTTCCTGATGCAAACCCCATTGGCACAACGGCAAATAAGCGTAGTGCATGGTTTGGCTGAAGGATTAACGCAGTGGTCAGCAGTACGCCAAGCCCAAAAAATTGGATAAGGTTGAGCGGCCGAAACTTACCGATAGCAAAACGAATAAAATATGCTGACGTAGCCGAGCAGAAAGCAATTATCGTAAACAACGCACCAATTATGAATGGGCTTCGGCCGTCTGATTGGAAGAACACTTGGTAGCCTGTCCAGGTTGCCTCGGCTGCGAGGTTAAGTAGTCCAAAGGCCACGATTATAGCAAACACCACGTCGCTTCTACGAATAGTGCTTAGGGTTTGCTTAATGTGCTGATTATTAGTCGTTTTAACGGCATTTTCATCTACTTCGATTGCCGTGTCCTTGATGTAAAAACCGAGTAAAAAGTTCATGAATGTTACTAAGAACATCGCATAGAACGGCCAAGTATGGTTCAGCGTGTACAGCCATGCACCAGCTAAGCCAGTAGCTGCCCTAGCGACGAATGTAGCCATAGTATTACCACTTAGGAAGCGCTCGTAGGCTTTGTCTCCAAGCTCGGCTTTCTTGAAGCTGGCATGAACAATTGGCAGTAGCGAACCAGAGCGCATAGCACTGCCGAGTGCGCTTACTAAACAAGTTGCTATAAGCGGGATTATAGGGAGCTTGAAGGCTTAGGCTAGTGGATAGAGGCAGAACAGCAGTTGCCAATAATAAAGATTCTTTTCCTGCCTACACGATCGGCTAAAGCACCGGTGGGGATTTCCAGTATCGCACTACCTATCCAGATGGTCATAAACGTAATAACTGCTAATGTTGGTTTTAGATGTAAGACGTTCAAGCTGTACAGCAGCCAAATGGCCAAAATAAAAGTCGAGCCAGACAAGAAGTCTGATATGTTAGCCAGCCTGGCGTTATATTGCGCTATCTGTGTAGAGTTCATTAATATCATCATAGCAACACTCCTCATAACAGAGAAGTTTTACGAGCGGGGCTGGAGAGCCATCGTGGAGCTTATCAGGACTAAGCTAATCAATATGCCTAGGCTCGAAGTTTTTTATCAAGTTGTTCAAGAAGGTATATGTAAAATTCAGTCATGAAAGGATTCCAGAGCATATGAGGACGTTTGTGCTTGACGATAGTCTCAATAATTTGCTCTGGCTCAATACCAACATATTCTTTATATCGCCACTTTGTAATTTCGGGTGGCATCAAGTAATCGATAATATCGGGGTTGATCTTATCAATAGACTTTGCGAACTTTGCCGACTTACTCGTTTTGGTTTCGGCGTTATCGTAAATGGCATGGTACATAGGATCAAGCAGTTCAAGGGCGGCTTTACGTTCCGCAATATGCGAGTCAGCTTTTTTGGTAAAAACCATTTCGTCACCAGTAATGAGTTCGCCTATGTCGTGGGTTGCCATCATTATTAGTGACTGTCCTAGATCAACCTCGGGGTCATTGATAAGTGGGTAGAGTGCCGTACCAAGCATCGGCAACGAGCCCACATGCTCAATAAGCGTTTCGCGAACCAAATCATCGTCTGGGTGGTATGTATGGCCCTCGAGTTGTCACTCGGCAACTTTTAGTATGTATGGCTGTGTGGTTGCTCTTCATTTTAGTGAGTAGCGTTCAAACAAAAATTCTACTTTATCGAGTATCTCTTGCATGGAAGGTGTTTTCGTCATGCAATTATCATACCAAACAAAAAGACTTCCCAATTGGGAAGTCTTTTATACTGCTTATGTTTTGGAGGGCCACCGTAGACGCTATCGCAATTTTTATTAGAGTAGGTACAGTTCATGTTTAACGAGCGGAGCACATCCCTCACCACGAATATCTGTGTTCCTAGCTTGTGGTAAAGTGTCTCCCAAAATTAAATTATGGACACCTGTACTAATTAGACACTAATCTAATAATGATAACGACATGACGTAACTCTAATTTCGTCATCGTTTGTTATGTAGACTAGACGATGCTCGTCATTAATTCTCCTTGACCAAGAACCAGACAGGTCTCCCTTAAGAGTTTCTGGCTTGCCTATGCCTGCAAGCGGATCACGTTGGTATTCTTTAAGTAGTTGGTTGAGCTTTTTAAGTAATTGTTTATCATGACTTTGCCAGTAAAGATACTCTTCCCAAGCTTCAGGTGTGAAAGTGAGCCTTCTGCTCATTGAATTAATCCTCTATTAGTTCGTGGGCTTGAACGTTTCCAGAACGAGCATGTTCAAGAGATTTTAAGAGACGGCGAGCATTGGCGGGACTACGCAGGAGATACTCAGTCTCTGAGTAGGAGTTAAACGTGCTAAGGGGTATTACCACAACCGAAACGTTATCAGCCCTTGTGACTATTAAAGGCTCCTGGTCTTGGTCTACTTCATCCACATAGCGCTTTATGTCTTTACGAAATTTTGAGATTGATGCTATTTTCATATGTACAAATACTTGTACATAAAACTGTACTCTAAGTTAATTATTCTGTCAAGTATGAACTCCTCAGATTAGAGGAGTTTTAGGCACAAGCGTATTGGAGTTCCATAGTCTTGTCTATCGCAACTTTCATTCAATCAAGTGGCGGCCATATTACTACTAGTTTTTAATTTTGCGGTATTCTCTCATTGTATTTATGAACCCACCGGTAAACTTTTCTGGTTCAGTTTCCATTAGTTCTGTGATTTCATCAATTCTCATAGGTATAATTTCTTCAACTTCATCGTTAGGTACAAATTGCCAACTTGGGTCGGCGACACATTCGAAAAGCCCGAACATATGTGAATAAACGCCCTCATCGGAATAAAAAGTTGCAGGTTTAGTTAGTAGTTGCTTAATGCCGAGTTCTTCATCTGCTTCACGGCTTGCGGCTGTGGCATAATCTTCGCCTTTTGAAACGTGACCACCTACAGAATGGTCAAAAAGTCCACCCCTGGATTTATGTACTTGAACATACAGCTCACCTTGATCATTAAATACGTGTACAGCTGCAACTCTGTGAAGCTGTATGGTTGAATGGGCAGTAGGTTTGTCGGTCGTACCAATAACAATGTCATTCTCGTCTACTAAATCAAACTGTTCCATAATGTAATTGTAACAAACACCAAATGGGGTTAGAACTAAATAACAGATACAAATTAGTTACAATAAAACAGGGTTGTGATATTGGAACTAGCTGGTATCTGTTTAGGTATCTTTGGAGGACCCCTGTAGGCGCTATGGGAACTAAAATTAGGCTAAGTGATTTCGCAAAGGAGCAGGTGTCGCTACTATTGACATATTCATAACATAGTATTAAAATATACAAATTATGTCTGGTTTAGAACGTATTTCATTACCAACAAACGTTGAATTTGGCCTTGCCGAAGTCGACTTGTTGAACAGCCCTACAAATTTCCCGGTCATGACTCCTGAATTACCAGGTAGAAGTGACGATGAACTACGTCATGCCGCTCAATCCAATGGTGAATGGGACCTATATGACACGCACGGCATTGATCAGAATCCGTTGTCATACGGCTCGCTTTGGAATCGTTTTAGAGATAGTTATCGCGGGCAGGAAATTGATTCGCCAGGTGGCTTTATAAAAGAAGTTCTTCGCATGCAACGCCAGCTACCAACGGCCAAGGAATACTCTGCCGGACTAGTTGGCAAGGGCCTTTTAACGCGTAATGATGCCGAAATTATGCCAGATGTCACTGACGAGTCTGACCTAGACAAGGACGGTGATGAAACTTGGGCTTATCATAAATTATGGTATCTCGCCAATGCTACCGTACCAGAATTACAGAATTCGGAATTGGCGAATAAATACGCCTCAAACTGGATCAAAGCAGTTTCTAATAATGACGAAAAAGCTCGAAGTAGAGCTTTCAAACTTCTTGATCGCGCCCGGGGCGTCGGAGATGATTCGGCGGCGACTACAGCTGAATGGCCCGCTGTAATAGGCCGACGTCATCATGAACAACTTATTAACCTGGGTGTACCGGGTGAATTGCTTCCTGACATTTATGCCGCCCCAAGACCAAAGGTGCTTTATCCCCGCTTCAGCCCGGCGGAGTGGACAGTTTCTAACGCACTTAGTGACCGATCAATTGATAGGCAGATAGCCATCCGGCAGTTCTTTGGCGTAAGCAACCTCGTAAAAGTTGCTATTGCTAATACCGCCGTTGAACGACCGTTTGGTGACTCATCCTTGGCTTTTTCACTTCCTATTCTTGGCATGGGAATGGCCGGAACGCTAATGATTCACTCCGAAATAGATTTGGATCAACCATTTACGTCAATCTTTCGCAATGAAGAACTAGCCAAAAAATTACGTGTTTCAGCTGAGCAGCTTGCAGAGCTTGGCGCTTTGGCGACGTATACGATGCACGAGCCAGGCCTTTGCGGCCCACAAAACCATTTGTACCCTCGTAACAATTTATTAGGCTTTGGCTCTCATGTCGTTGACATGGTAACTTCCGACTACCGTATATGGCTTGATCGTCGTAGCGCTATGGAGAAGTAGATAGCCTCGCCGATGATTGCGCTTCCTGATAAAATTTCAGTTAATAAATAAATACTTCTACCATATGAGCATTGTGCCATCAAAACAAAAAAGACTCCTCAATTGAGAAGTCCTCATAGTGTTTATGCTTGGGGGCCACAGTAGACGCTATTGGAACTATAATCCAGTATCAGACAAAATCTGAATGACAGTGTCTCTGACCGTCGATGGCTCGGGTATAATCTCTTCCGTAAAGTGTATTGATTTTTGCGAAGCTGAGTACCATTGGCGCATGTCTTCTTCGTCAAATCCACTACCTAACATAACAATACGAGTTGAATGCCGACGTATTGTCTCTTCAAAGCTTATATCGAAATAATATAAAAAATTATTATTCGGATGTGTATCCATAATTTCTTTCAATACTGTGTCATAAGAATTAACACCTAGTATTCCCTCTAGTACCACATCGTAACCATCATTAAGTGCTATGAGTGTATCGCTCTTAATCATTTTATGAATTGTGGGCGAGTTTGTCTTGCCACCACCACCCGCTGGCTTGAAAATAAAGCGATAATGATCCTGCTCAATAAGTGCTATCTTGTTTAGAGATTTCTCAAACAAGATTTTGGAAATGATAGTCTTTCCAGATCCAGATGGTCCTCTTAATATGATTAGTTTAGGATCGTTCATAGGCTATATCATAGCAAAAAAGACTTCTCGATGGAGAGGTCTTTCATAACGCTTATGCTTTGGAGGGCCATCGTACACGCTATCGCAACTGAAATTAGAGAAAATGGAGCTTTTGTAGCACAGCTTGCGAGTTAGGGCCGATTGGCAAGTTTCGTAACTCCGCGGGCGTGTACCATTTAGCATCACCAAAATCATCTTCAAATGTTAGTGTGAGAGACTTTGACTCTTCTTGCATCCGCACCTCGAAGTCATAAAATTCCATCTTCATATGGACTACTTCGTTAGTATCTTTGAGCGTCTTTTCGCTCTCACCAGTAGCTATGGTTTTAAATTGTTTAACTGAAGCGTGCGATATATCGAGGCCGGTCTCTTCAGACACTTCACGCTTTACTGCTTCGAAAGGCGTTTCATGTTCTTTGATACCACCAGCAGGGATAACTAGCATACCTTGGTACGTTCCACCTTTTTTATTATGACCGAGTAAGACTTTTCCGTCGCTAGAAAAAATGAAGGCCCCCGCAATTTTTCTATTTATTATTCTCATAGTAGACATCATATCAAACAAAAAGGCTTCTCAGTTGAGAAGCCTTTCATAACGCTTATGTTTGGAGGGACATCGTTGTCCAAGTTGCAACCAGAATTAAGTATAGCGAAAAGAGATTACATTTAGCTAGTTTGTAGCTTTGCCTGTTTTGGCAGTTGCGTAATTGCTTCTTTTTTATTGATTGAGCCTAGTGCGATTATTTTTCTTTGTGCGACTCCTGCTGAGACTAGTTCGTTAGTAAGTTGTGTGGCTTGAGCATAGGTTACGTTAAGGCTTTGTTTGACCATCGCTGATGTGATGATTCTTTTATTTATTCTCAGAAAGTTATTCATGTCACTGATGTTAATAAATAGGTGCATTTTATTCCATGCTATTTCTCGTAGTACAGAATCACGCCGTTCTTGTCTCTTAGCTACCTTAAGAGCAATATAAAATGCTGGTACTGCGACAACTACAGTGCTCCAAAAGAGTCCCAAATAAGGGTTCAACAAAAAGATAGTACCAATAGATGCTAAGTAGCAGGGTTGAAGTATGGGTTCGCTAAAGCCACCCTGGACGATTTCAATTGGCTGATTTCTTACCATACCTTAATGATAACACTTATTTAGTAGCTATTATTCTAGTAAAACCAGGAGAATTAAGATGCTATTATAAGAAGTATAATTATGTCTAAAAACTACACTTTCATTGATTTATTTGCAGGCATTGGTGGAATTAGACTTGGCTTTGAACGAGCTGGTCTCAAATGTGTATACACAAACGAGTATGACAAAAGTGCTGCCAGTACGTACTCAGCAAATTTTGACGGCGATATAGATGCTAGAGACATTCGTGATGTCAACGAAAAAGAAATTCCGAAATTTGATGTGCTTTGTGCGGGCTTTCCTTGCCAGCCCTTCTCCTTAGCAGGAATCTCGGCTCGTTATGGGCTAAAACGTGCACACGGGTTTAAAGATGTTAAACAAGGTAACTTATTCTTTGAAATTATTAGAATAGTCGAATATCATAAGCCGTCGATAGTTTTCTTGGAGAATGTAGCAAACCTAGAAAAGCACGAAAAGGGTCAGACGCTTGCAACCATCAAAAAGTCTCTTGAAGGTTTGGGCTATCATTTTGAATACAAAGTAATAAATGCCTCAACACTCGTTCCGCAGAGAAGAAAAAGAATTTATATGATTGCAACTCTTGATAAAAAGTTCCAATTTAAAGAAATTGAACCCAGGATTAGTACAATAAAAGAAATTTTCGAGAAAAACCCTGAACCACGATTTACAATTTCAGACAGACTATGGGCATCGCACCAAGCTAGGACTGTAAGAAATCAAGAAAAGGGACACGGCTTTAGGCACTATATGGTCGACCCAAATGGTATCGCTAACACTCTTACTTCCAGATACGGTAAAGATGGTCGTGAAAATTTAGTCATACAAAAGGGTAAAAATCCAAGGATGTTAACCCCACGAGAATGTGCAAGATTAATGGGCTTCCCAGACTCATTTAAACTACCCTTAGCTAAAACACCTGCTTACAGACAATTTGGTAATTCCGTTTGTGTACCTGTGATAGAAACCCTCGCTAGTCAGGTCTATGGTCACTTATCCGAAGAAGCATTTGTCAAGCGGGCTGTTGAAAAAAAGTTAAGTCTGCCCAACCTTGTTACCCAAGCTGTGCCTCTAGCCGGTTAAGTTCTTCAGAGAATATACCCACCTCTGGGTTGCTGAGAGTACCCACAACTGCGGCTCTGTCTAAGTACCTATTTAGTAGCTCACATGACGTTTCTGGAAGCATACAACAAGAATGACAGGCAGCCAGATTCAATGCCTGATAACCTTGGCCATCTGATTCTATGCAGAGTGGGTCACTTGAGCACCATCGAGCATCAGCTACAGCGTGTTTAAGGGTATTCGGGAATAAATCAGGCTCTCCTTGTCTGACAAGCCCACCTAAAGTACCGTCTGAGTCGCCTTCAGCTGTGTAAATAAGTAGTCCATACATTTCGTTTCCAAGATTATTTGATGTGCAATAGAGCCGTTCTCTTAATGCCGAACTTGAATAGCCACACTCAAAACTTAGCTGTCTTATCAATGCGTGCGAAATCGTGTGGAGAAGCACAAACTCAGGGGTCAATTCGCTCATTACTCCAAATGAATCAGGGTTTTTCTTGGTTCTAGCAATCAGATTCTTATAGTGGGATATTGTAGCCGGTTTTTTTGCCCATTTTTTAAGTTCAGACGCATTTAACTCTAGAAATATTCCTTCACCTCTTACTTCATAACCTGGCAACCAACGTAATTTACGGTTTTGACTCACAGGCATAGTTTCTATTTTCTCCTCATCCTCTGTAGGTTCCTCGTCAGAAGATTGAGGAGGACGTATACGTGAAAATCCCGTCTGGACTCTTATTTCTCGAAGTTTTTTTACTAGAACGATAGACTTAATAAATGGAAGATTGTACTTGGATATATCTTGCTGTTCTGTAAGAAAATCCCGTTCATTATTTAGTTCTCTATCGTATTCACCTAAAAAGGCACGGTATTCTTCGTAGCGATAATCTTCTTCACTTTTATCATCAGTTTTGGAGTCAGCAGAATCACCCAATATATCGTCTATAACTTCACGAACTTTTTCAATCGGCTCTCCAATTTGCTCTGCTATAGGTCCAATAAGTGGTTCAAGTAATGCAATATCGTTTTGAGACTCAAATGCTGCCCAGAATAGAGTGTTAGTTATTCTTGTTTTTAGGTTATCTGTTGAATGAGGAGGAATTAGAATTGAGCTTTTGAGAGTCGGGAAATGCACATTAGTACCACCTCTTTGCAGGGTAGTCAGGTTTGCACCACACTCATCACTCCATACCATCTCCCAGGGCATTGAACCCTTACAATGAGCCACGTTTTCTAGTATCTCCTTGCTAAATGAACCGCCCATGCTTTTACCAGAATCACATGACTTGCAGCCAATCCATATACCAGACAATGCAGCAGAATTACCACGTTCAGAATAGGTTAACAGTGGACTAGAACAAATTTCTTTGCCAGTATGCGACCATTCTACAAATGGAAAATCATCTATATGGCCTTTATGGCATGCAACAACAAATCGTGATGGGATTAAATCTAGTGAGCATAAGTAGCAATATGGTTTTTCATCAAAGTACCTGAAGCGACTTGTCGGAATAGCAGCTTCTCTCCAGGCCTCAAGTCCTTTAAGCGATTTACATTTCCGGCAACGCATCCACCTTGGGAATCGAACTGCTGTAATTCCGTCACCAGGGCCATCTGCATCAGGCGGCATCATGAAATAACTTACACCTAATTTTTTTTCAAGACGAGGGTCACTAAGACGAATACCTCCACGTGTATCCCACTTATCAATCCCGCAAATCATTACTGATGCCTCTGGGAGGTCTGCAATTGCTCCAACTCCAAACGTTGTTATAGTTTGGCTACGACGAAGTGTAGGCGGCTTGGGTGCATTCTTGTTATCGTAGTTTCTCATGCTGAGTGGTCCAATCTTACTGCACATTCAACATCAGTGCTTCGCATTGACTGGGGAGTTGGATACCGACCGGCAGTATCATTATCTGTAGGTGTACGCATAAGAGCGGTCTTCTCCCGACTATTAGCAGGACCGTACATAGCTGTTTCACCCAGGCTACTAACATCACTGATGGTGTCTATAATCTTATTAATTTCTTCTCTCGTTCTTTCAACTTCTGCAGAGTCAATCTTAGCTACACGGGCAAGTATTATTTTTATGACTTCTTGAAGTTTCTCCGAGTTGGGATTAAATTCTGAGAGTTGTTTACTAGTTTCTACCCCTAGGTAATGTCGAATAAGCGTAATGATAACGGCATGTAGTGCCTTATCCCTTACTGGTGCCGAAAAAGGAGTTACACTTGTTGGTTCGACGTAACGATAAAGGGATTGATGGTACTTTTTAAATTGTTCAAAGTGAGAACGGTCACGACTTTTGACTGGGCTATAGAGAGTAACGACAAGACCGGGATACTTACGCCCAACGCGGCTTGATGCCTGGATGTACTCGGAAGTTGTTTTGGGTTGACCTAAAATAAGCATAAGACCAAGACGGTCTATGTCCACACCAACAGAAATCATATTTGTAGCAAGCAATGTATCGATAGCTCCCTTATTCGGATATTCAAGGGTAAGCCTTTGTAGGATTTCAGGTATAGATTCAGCTGGAATGCGACTAGTTAGCTCTTGAACATCATTATCGGAGTATCTTCGGATAGGTTTTTGATAACGGTCAGCTACCGCAGAAGAATATTCTTTAACGTCATCATAAATAATGCTCTTGGAAGAACCGAGTTCTCGGATGCTGTTACAGTAAATAACCTGCGTCCAGAACTTGTCTTTAACTTCGTCTGGATAATTGAGAATCTGTGCTCCTTGAATACAGTTGGCCATAAGCCTAACCTGCATGGTCGTAGAAGTCTTTCCTGAGGGCATAATACCAATATATAGACGACCGGGTGTTTCACTGGTTACTTCTGCTTCGCGTGCAAAAAATGAATCACTTGAATCCAGTCCTGGAGATGGGAACTGCCTGACCTCACGTGCGTATAGGGCATTACACTGCTCCTTGGCTCGACGGATAGTTGCAGTCGAAGCGATGATTTTTGGTTTTTGTCCTTTTGCAGAACACATCATATCTATTGCTGTTTCATATAACCCAACCATGGTACCAAGAGAACCTGATATTAAATGTAGCTCGTCTTGGATAACCAGTTCAGGTGATAGCCTCTTATTCCCTTCATCTAATGCAAAGATTTTTGAAGCATCAGCTTTCCAAGGGAGCATTGCAAACTTATCAACAGTACCGAAAAGTAGAGTCGGTGCTTCACGATATACATCCTCGTCAATTACGACAATAGGTAACTCTTCATAAAAATCACAAACTCTATTGGGGCACCACATAACAAATCGACTTGGACGTAACTTTATACGATAACCATTAATGCCTCGTGAACTTTTCTTTACCATATGAGTCCCACACCAAGGACAATTTAGTACCTGGAAAGGATTATTTGAAGAAGAGTCTCCCTGACGTGCCAGCTCTTGAAGCCTGTACTCAGCATCTTTAATTGTATTTGGAGTCGAGCCACTACCAAGCCACAACCCTATGCTAATAGGTGTGCTGCCAAGGCCTTCTTGTGTATTACGGAGTCTCTCACAGGCACATATAAGGGTACATGCACGCTGGAATTGCTGTGATGTTAATAACCTCAGTGTATACCTCATTAAAACGGTTGTCCCGCCTGAAACATCATCATCGTTAGTAAGTCTTCTATAGAATATTGTAAAAGCAGTTAGACCAAGGTATGCCTCAGTTTTACCACCGCCCGTTGGAAACCATATTAAGTCAACTATATCCTTGAAGTTACTTTCTTTATTCGCAACCGACTCAACCCCCATCAAGAGAAATGCTATTTGGAAAAGTCGCCAACTAGCTGGATAATCTGACGAACGGTCATCGTATTTTTCGGGCATTTTTTGCATATCTTCTGGGAAATGTTTCTCAGATTGCAAGAATGTATGGGTTCGCTGCATAAGCATTGATTCATTAGCGAGTTTGAACGAACGTAAAGCATTTTCATCATTATCTAATACTGAAATGCCGACGTACATTCTTTCAGCTGCTTCTTTACAAAGTGAGATATGGCTTTTTGCTGTATCAACTAGGCTGCTCTCAAGATTTTCCGTTTGGTGGGATAGACTAGTAATCCATTTTTCATAGGCAACTACTAACGATTTAAGTTTTCCCAATATGTCTGATTTGTCTGCGTATGCCATAGTTGCCATTCCAGAATCTAACCCGTCGCTGCTTTCAGAGGAAATATCAAAACTCATTTGTGGAACTATATGGCTCGGAACCGTAACCGTACGCACTTGAGTAGCTTTATCCCCATTGCTAACCCATTCAGCAGAACAGCCGTGTCCGGTAGCGTAGAATCGTTTATTCCTGAATAATAACTTTAGAGACATTTCTTCTGGGTCATCACTAGTGAACTCGGTCTTACCCATATCCTCGAATACTTCGGAATTAGTTTGAGAGGTTATTTTTACGGATGCTTGAAAGTAGGAAAGTTTGTGGTCATTTTGTGATTGACCTGTTTCTGACGTATTTATAAGACTAACTGTGCAGAGTTTCTTACCTTTTTTAAGTGACTTAATAACCGCAACTACTCGAAGCTGTTCTTTCTCTAGAGGATAGACTGATTTGCCCTCACTAGTCTTAATAGTAATCTTTTGATTAATTGGAATTCTTTTTAGCCCATTTTGTAGTCTGAAAATTTTATAAAGTGCATTCTTGAACTGCTTATTATCTGGGTCAACGGTTAGAAAATTGTCTCTTTCAGGCTGTGATAAAGATGATTTCAAAGTTAGATAGCTGTCTTTATAATCGAATTTGTCGGTAAAGGTAACGTTATCTAGGTATTTATCATTAATGCTTGTTACGCGAAGTGACACCAAGCTCATATCTGCTTCTTCGAGAGGCAAATATTTTGCGGTATCGATTTCTACTACTAGGTCCTTAACATCGTCATCAATTGAGAAACTTATACCCATTGCCGAAGGAAAGAAAGATGTAGACTGCTCAATCGTACCGACCTCTTCCTCGTCACGAGACCTTGTATCTAAGGTTTCGCTTCTTGCTGTGCCATCTCCTGCACCCTCGACTAATTGCGGGAAAAGAATCCCAGAAGAGTAACGGATTGTGGGTGAATCCTCGATAACTTCAAGTTCCGAAGTTGGTCCAACAATATCACGCTCAAGAAACTCTATCATTTCTTGTCTAAAGTCCTGGTACTGATTTCTTTTCATATTCATAATCTTGGGGTTACTTGCGAAGTTCTTTCAACTTCTTCGTATATTCGCTTTTCAGTCTTTCATCTATTGCGACAATAAGAGCAGTTCTTGCTCGGGTAAACCCTACATAATTGACGACCCTGTCCCAGTCACGGTCAAGCTCACTAATGTCTGTTAAGACTATGACTGAGCCTTCCAAGCCTTTATAACTCTGTATAGAAGTATAGGCTATCTTGTCATTGCGTTCATTGCCAACATTATCTGCATCTAAATGAAATAAAGATTTTTTGGTTCTTAACCGACCACTGCCTGCGATTGAAGACCTGTATCGTTTAGGAGAAAGCACTGTTATATCATCTGGTGAAACGCGACCATCTAATAGGGCGTTGATAGCATCACTGATTTTTAGTGCTTGGTCTGCATCATCCTTGTACCAAATATATTGAACCGGTAGCCCTTCAATTTTTTTAACACTTGCCGTTTTTATACCAGAGATAATTTCGGTTTGGATTGCTATTGGCTTAGTATTCCTACAATTAACTCTAAGTGTGTATGTAACGGATTGTGTCTTTAATTTTTCTAATGTTTCTTTGTTGAGGTTAATGAACATATTCTTCTGGTTTTCTGGGTCAAGAAAGATAGTCCATCTACCATTCTTAATTCCACCCTCTAATACTTTTTCTAAACAGCTAACATAGGTGTCCGAAAGTACATCCTGTGCTTCATCAACTATTACAGCTTCGTAGGCATCAGTGCTGTTCCAAGCTTTTTTAAATAGTTCCGGATAAACTTGCTGATATAAATCAACGTCTTTATTTGACTGAGTAGCTTTAAGTTCAGATTCAAGTCCAGCACGCATTATAGTGTCATGGAAAAAACCATGGACTGTCTTAATATCAACATGCTCTAATTTTTCAACATTATTCAATGACTCATTTATGTATGTAGCCAGAAACTTGTTGTAGCAGAGGAAGAGAGTTTTTATACCCTGAGCCTCGTTACGTTTTGCTTGCTCCACGGCCAGCAGAGTCTTGCCTGTACCAGCTGCACCCTGGAACATAACTCGCTGGTTTTCTGTCATGGCATCCAGGCATATAAATTGCTCCTCGGTAAGTTTTATTATTTCGTCTTCTGAGTCAGCTATATCAACACTCACAGGACAAACAGTTTCGAAATCACCTCGCATATATGTGACTATTTCTTGGATTTCTTTTTTGGTTAACTGCTTTGCGTAACGCTGCCTAGACTTCCAGCTTTCTACGAGCTTGTCCAAATACCCAGAGAATGGATTATTCATATCTCTTATATCAAATACCGTCTTTAAATCCCACTCAGGGGATTCTGTTGTGAACTGTATGTCAGGTAGTGCAACACCATAGCCGAATAGGTATTGATTCATCGAGTTGCCGAATTGCTGCGATAAATCTGCTCGCAAAGAGTACATCGCAGACCGTGCCTGCGTGAATGGTGACTCACGCTTTTCAGACACACGACCATACCGGTCCGTGAACTTCCATACACCATTTTCGCGACGTACACGTCCACCCTTTATTTCAAGGACAAACACGCCCGCAGGACCTACCAATAACATATCTATCTCGCCTTCACGTTTTGACAAATGTTTACTGATTCCTAGTGAATGCAGGCAAAACCAGTTATCAAGATTATCTGCCTCCTTTATGAGTTTGAACATTTTACGTTCAGCGTTACTCGTGGTTTTATTTATGAATGGTGGTAGTGTCCTCATGCAAAAGCCTCATGTAATTTACCAATCTCAGCAACAGGTACGCTAAAGGTTT
Source organism: Saccharimonadales bacterium (SeqCode) (assembly GCA_038207115.1). Classification (GTDB taxonomy): domain Bacteria; phylum Patescibacteriota; class Saccharimonadia; order Saccharimonadales; family UBA4665; genus JAJZCD01. The sequence continues at coordinate 53,392 of JBBRAC010000002.1, read as the reverse complement.
GTTCTGACTTTGATTTCACAATGGCTATACGTGAGCTACCTGAATACGCCTGCAGCCTTTGGCGTGTCTCTTCATTTAAGTCGTCATCGTCTGATTCAATAGCCGAATTTATGATATTCCTTACTAGAAGCCGGCCCGTCTTAACATGCAAAGCATGGAGGGTCATACACGCTCTTATGACCTCGTCGCGTTTTGTTTTCAGTTCTTGGTCTTTAGTAATTTTCGCTATAGCGTCAATCGCTGCATAGTTATCAATGGATGGACCTATTACATTACCGTTTAACCACAGACGAATAGTCTGTATTGTTCGAGGGCAACCCACCATCCTAAACATATCAACCAGTTCTTGGTCTGACGCATTGTTGTTCTCGACATACTTCTCTAATGCCTCTTTCCAGATATTTGCAGTAGTCGCCACGGTCCCGTATTCTTCCGATTCTTGCAAAATACTCAGTAGCTCCTTGAACATGCTCCGTTCGGAATCGGCAAATACAAGTTCATCACCTTCAGCAATCTCGCTCACCTTGCTTCTGGTTATTTTCTGCTTAGAACGCTCTAATTTGTCAAACTTGTGTTCAGTATCAGCGTAAACCATTGTTCCGTCATCAAATTGAATTTGGTGAGCTTCAATATTTTCATGACCAGTGCCATTCAACGTTGGGTCATAACTAGGGTACAGTGGGGTGTTAAATTTATGTGTTACATAATTAAGAATCGACTCTATAGACTGACCTTCTTCTACGTTATCAGGGACTAAACTTGAGGTAGTATCGACATTGCCGAGTGTTTGTCTAGAAATTCTGTCGTAAGACGATTCTGGAGAGCTAGGGTGTGTCTTGTAAACATTCCTTAGGCTTTCTAGTTCCTTGTGATACAGAACGAATACAGGGCTTTTTACGGGTGCCAGGAACCCTTGAGCGGCATTCCTTCTGTTGCTCCATCCTGTTATGATTGCACGTTTTACTGGCATCGAGCTAAGTTGTTCAATATTTTTGGCTAGAATTCGTTTATTGCCACTCAACTTATTGAATGCAGATGTGTATTGAGGGTTGCAGCAATAAATATGTGTAGTATCGTTGGTGTTTTTCTCCAACAATGACCGAATTTCTTCTCCTTTTGGGCTGGTTTTCGAAAAGTACTCGTAAATGCCGTTCATTTTAGAAATAAGTTCCTCGCATGTGCCCGAGTGCATAGCCGGTATGAGGAAACCATAGGATTCTCTCATACGAGTTTGGAACTCGGAGAATTTGTCATCAATTCTTTTCGCCGGTATGTTATGCCTAGCTAGGTATGTATGAAACTCATCAATAGTAAAAGGCAGCTGTAGCCAGCTATTAATAAGTGATATACCCCAACGAATTAATATACCTGCCTCCGGTAGTGGATTAACTTGTTTGCTCAATGAATACAGTATTCTATAAGATTCTTCTATCTTTCTATCAATTTCTGCAGGAAGGTTTACTTCGCGAAACTCTGGTTCACTGCCAGATAAGTAACTAACGATTTGGCTGTGTTTATCAAAGGCTCCGTTAGGACTTTCTGATGAACTAGGGGTTATTTCTATATCTTTGAAGTCCTGTCTTTTCCAAACATAACTTTCAATACCCATAGTGTGTAAGGTTTTTATCTCATCTTCGTCAGCAGGCCGTAGCAGGCAAAGAACTTTTCTCGGATTTACATCAGCATTTAGTCTCTCGATACTTCCGTAGTGTGCTCGGAGCTTAGAGGCACTGTCTACTACTAATAATTTATACGACGGGTCTTTCATCGCAATATCAACTGCCATATCGCAGTTAGCAACCAAGCCAATTATTGGTTCTTGTTTTAGATTATTAAGACCGAACGAGCCTACATAGTGCCAATCTTCCGTCGAGGTGTAATCTGCTATTGGGAATATAGCCTCCAGTGGGTCACCACCAATCTTCACACCACGCATTACGTTTATTAAACTGCTCTTGTCGGGTGCAACAACAATCATCTTTGATTTCTGAAAAGTTTTTAACCCGCCTATCGGTAATCCCAACATCTGTTCAATTTTTTTACCGTATACCTTGGTTCTTCTTGTGCGGCTAACATTTTCTGTCGAGGTGTAGGGTTGTATCCTCCACTCTCTGCCTCTTCCTTCAGGAATGTTCTCAACCATACCATTGCTTAGGTCAAGTCTTTTAACTGAATAGAAACTTTTTCCGTTTATAACATTTTTCCCTAAAAATAAGCCGGGGTACATAACTCTATTTTCAATAAGTCCTACACTATCGCCAGGTTTAATGTCCCTTAGCGTTGTTTCGCTTCCGCTGGAAACGTCATACTTTAATAACGCTAATAGGCTTTCTACGACAACCATAAGAAGAACGGTAGGGTCATCTGGTGTTACCAAGGCCAAGTCGTCTTTGTGGTCGTCAGACTCCTTAAGTTGGTCAAATATTAATCTGGAGTTGATTTCATCAAAAAAGCTCTTATTATAAGCCTCGTCACGCTGTTCAATATGCAAGCGAAAAAAGTCCTTGGTGAGTTTCTGGTCGTCAATCGTATCTTGCATAAATTTACATCATCATCTTCATCTGTTATTTATGCTTTATTATACTCCGTAAGAAGATAAAAACTAAATAGAATTGTGGCCTAGTATTCTTTTTAAGTGTCAAAGTTTATACTTGCCAATAATTTTCTTTTGAGCAGCTTCTAGTTTTGAGCCTTCCAATAACAGTTTTTGACTATTTCCTTCGCTATCAAGAAAAGTAATAGCAAGTGTTGGCGTGACTTTCTTACCACCCATTGATGCCCCCGCAATTGCACCCACTCCACCAGCGATTAAGCCACCTGCGATTGCCTTACCAGCAGATAGTTCTTTGTCTTTTATCTCATAATCTAACACTGCACCTTTAAGGCTCATTACAGGAATCGTATACTTGTTTACATTTGGTGCTCTAAACATTGGTATTAGTTGAATATCGTTTTTTGATAAGCGTAGCTGATACTTTCCAGGTCTTGGAATTTGAGCTACCCCACCGCTATAAAATGTAGTAAACGCACCACCTATAAACATAAGGTAACTCCTTGTTTAGTTATACAAGGTGGCGTTTCCAAATAAAAAGGACAGCCACGCTAGTGTCTAAACTCACAACAGGGTTGAACCTATTGCTTTTTTACATGGCTGCCCATTGTATGGTTCAACCACGTCAAATAGACGTTCTGATGTGAGTTTAGACCTTTAAATAATAGCACCTACACACCTGTACCAAGTAGAATAAAGATATGAATATCTATCTGGACATAGATGGCGTACTTGTAGCGAATGATAATAATGCAGCGAACCACGCGGCAGAATTTATTGAGTATGTCTTGACTAATTATCCAGATACTACTTTTTGGCTTACTACTCACTGCCAGGGAGACGCGAGTCGTCCAATTAAAGACATCGGTCATTTATTTGATGATAAAACTATAGAATATCTAAAAATGATTAAGCCTACTACTTGGCTTGATTCACCAAATAAAACATCTGCGATTGATTTTTCTAAACCTTTTTTATGGTTTGATGATGATTGTTTTTACGGCGAAAAACAGGAACTTCTGCAGCACAATATGCTGGATAACTGGATTGAGGTTGATTTAGCTAAGAATCCTGACCAACTAAGGGATTTTGTGGAGAGTTTTCCAATTGCCGTGTAGGTCTTATTATCTCCACGTCATCGGGTAAGTAGTCTGACCTTTTATTGACTATCCCCAACTGAATACTTGTTCGGATAAATGCATCTAGCATTTTCTTATCATCTTCGTCCCATTCTTCTTCCAAGGTAGGTGGAATCTCTTCCTGGATAGTAGCTGTCGGCAGTGAATTGATTTTTTCCAGAAACCATACGGAGGCTTTGATGCTACCGTTCATGATTTCTGTTGCTACGTTATGCTTTGCAGTGATTGCAAGCCAGCTTCGTGCTCGCTCTATTTTGTCAGAAAAGTCTTGGTCAGAACGATAATGCTGGTAGAACATATCTCTGGATATACCAGATAGATAACAGGCTTCTGATACGGTTGCACCAAACCTAAAAGCATCTTCTAATTTACCGACAACCGCTCCCGTCATTTTTGTGGGTCTACCGAGTTTTTGTTCTGTCATAAATATGCTCCAATACAATTTGTTTGGATTTTCATATTCATACTTTGTTACCCTTAGTATATGCCAAATAATGATGAAAATGTAAATCCGCTTTCAGCTACGAACGAAGAGATTGCCGAACTCTTGGCTAAACGCTATGGGCAACAACTCGTTGAAGAGCTTTACGCACTGCTTTCAGATACTAATAAAAAGATTGATATAGAGAGTGTACGGCAGCAATTCGCCATACCTGTTGACCCAAATCTGAAAACTAAATACGTAGACCAGCATATTGCCGATGCTGTCTATAGAAGTGTTAACGGCACAACCGATACAGACAGCGTTCAAGATATTCAAGTGTTTATCAACCTTACCAATACATTCAATCTAGCTTTAAACAAAATTATGGATAAACACGGCATCAAACCGCATATGGAACAAATATTGAAGATTTATATTGCTAAAGGTAATGCTACTGCCGTGGAAAGCACTCGTAATATCGTTACAGTGGAGATGGATAAGACGACTAAGGAATTGATGATACGCATAAACCCCAAGTCACGTAATGGTGGTGATTTGAAGGCTATAACACCACTTATTTATAAATCGTGGGGGCATTTACGTAAAAGTCAGAAGAAGTGGCAGCCTAGCAAAAACGCACCACTTATTGCAGAAATTGCTCGCTATTATCAGCAATATGGGGAGCGTAAGACACTTCATAAGTATATGGAAGATGGTTTTGAAGCCGATGCGATTATGAGAGCCATAGGTCGCATTAAAAGAAAATCAAGACAGTAGTACTACGCGGACATCCTTCTGATTAAAACGCTGTCCTAAATTTATATCGCTTTTCAATTTAGGCTAAGAGGTAATGAATGATGTATATGAAACCTCAGACCTTGGATTAGCGGCAGCACTACTAACTTATAATGCTGTGCTCGCTAAGGTTGATAAAGAAAACCCGAAGCGAGCAGTTTTTGTTTTCCTTCATTCCATTGAGCTTCCAAGCCTCGTTGAGTTGTTTTGGGCTGGCGAATTAGAAGTAAACGCCCTTCGTTATTTTGAAAACACCAAGCGGCTTAAAAGCAGGATTTACGGAGACTAGTTGTGGACTTAACTACCTCCGAAATCAAGCACTTCCAACAGTTATACATTACTAAGTTTGGCATTGAACTAGATGACAAAACTGCTCGCTACAAGTTACTGAAACTGGTGCGGCAAATGCATGTCGTTTATCAACCAATTACACAGCAACAACTAGACGAACAAAACGCCAAGAATGAACATATAAATGAGGATACTACTAATGAGCAAATCGGACCAAGCAGCGATTGCTAAATATTTTTCTAAGAAAAATGATGGAATCCGTTTTATATCAGGGCTTGCCATAGCCTTTGGTTCTGTAACTACAGGAGTTATGTTGAGTCAACTCTTGTATTGGCACGGTAAAGGCAAGAAAAAACCATGGACCTACAAGACCACCCAAGACTTTTACCTTGAAACTGGATTAACGCACACACAGCAAATGACGGCCATAAAAAAGTTAAAAAGTTACGGTATTTTGGAGGTTAAGCTAAAGGGAGTACCTGCAACTAGGCATTTCAAAATTGACCTAGAAAGACTCCACTTCATCCTTCCCAGTTTGAAGGAAACCAACAATCTGCATTATCTAAATCCTCCTGACTACTATGTTGAAAACGGCGAAACTATTACAAAGATAACCAGGGAGAGTACTTCAAAAAGTACGATAGTGCCGATAGATAAAAATAATTACTTTCATCAGAAACAAAACTTAACAATCAGTAAGTCCGTACGAGGCCCCTAGTCAATCCAGATTCAAGCATTGAATTACAATTTAATAAAGGAGACTAATGATGAAAAATGATACGGTAATAGAATTTACACAAGCTGAGCTACAAGTGCTAATCTTTGCCTTAAGGCTTGATTTAGAAACTGTCGGAAATATGGTCAGTAGTACGGCCTTTACTGCAACGGAGCGTAATGAGTTTGGCTTGATGAAGAACGTTTATTCAAAGCTCTGTTTATATGTTGAGCAATTAAAAGTATAATTAAACCGTTGACCCAGTTAGTACCAAAGAGTTTTTTTATGCACTTCTGCCTGATAAGGGGCAGTTCTGCCAGAAGCCTCTTTGGTGACTGGGTCAACCAGAACTGTCCCTTTTTGGACTTCAAGGAGAAGTGTAATGAATCACAAGAAGCGTGTTAGTAAACTAAGGTACGTTGCCTATGTCCGTAAATCTGAACCTCGTAAAGAGCGTCAATTACTGTCGCACAAGGCACAAATTAGAAAGATAAAAGAACGATTTCCAGACCTCAATATCGTTCATTGGATGCCAGAGGAAAGCCATAGTGCATTCAAGCCTGGTCGTCCAATCTTTGATGAGGTAGTAGAACGAGTGAAAGGTGGGGAGTTTGACGGAATCGTAGCGTACGCACCTAATAGGCTATCTAGAAACGAAATTGATGCAGCAGAGGTTACCTATATGCTAAGGACAAAGCAGCTAAAGGACGTCAAGTTCAGTACTTACAGCTTTGAAAACACCCCAGAAGGCATAATGATGCTGCAAATGCTTTTGAGCCAATCGCAATATGAAAGTGCGAAACAAGGACGTGATGTAACTAGGGGTATGCAAGAAAAAGCTATTAGTGGAGAGCGACCAGGGCAAGTACCACAAGGCTACAAAAAAATTCCCAAACTGGACAAATATGGGAATATCCAGATTAATCCTAAGGACAACAAGGTCATTACAGAGACTGGAAATGACCCAGAACGCTACGACTTAGTCCTGCGAATGTGGCGAATGGTTATAGAACAAGTGCACTCACCGTCACAAATTAGAAAGATTGTTAATGATGATTGGGGATACAGGACTCCAGTAAGTAAAAACGAAGAAAAGCCTCGTGGCGGAATACCTATGTCAGCAAGTCTGTTCTACAAGATTCTGAATAACCAGTTCTACGCTGGCGATATTAAGCATAATGACGAGCAACACAGGGGTAATCATAATGCGATGGTTACTTTAGATGAGTTTGATATGGTGCAATCACTACTCGGAGATAAGGGTAGACCACGCCCAAACACGCACCCATACGCGTTTAAGGGACTTATAAAGTGTGGTGAGTGCAGTTGCAACGTTGTCGCGAAAACTAACAGCAAAATCATCAAGTCTACAGGAAAGGTCGCAACGTATGTTCACTACTATTGCACAAGAAAGAGTGAAAAACGCCCTTGCACACAGAACAAGTACACTCGTGTAGAAGACTTACAGATAGAGATTGACCAAGAACTTGCAAAATACACGATTGACCCAGAGTTTAGGGATATGGCAGTCAAAATCTTGCACAGGAACAATCTAATTGAAATCAAAGACCGAAACACTGTATATACAAACCAGCAAAAAAACCGTCAACAGCTGCAAGACTTGTTGGATAAGTATATAGATATGTACACGAAGGATTTGCTAGATGAAAATCAATATAAATTAAAGCGAGACTCAGTAACACAACAGATGGATAGTATTGACAGTCATTTGCGTAGTACTGAACACAGGACAAAAAATTGGCTGGAGTTGACCGAGAAGGCTTTTGAATTTGCGACCTACGCACGTGTAAGATTTGAGCACGGTAGTATTGAGCAGAAAAGAGACATCCTAATGACCTTGGGTGAGAACTTACAACTAAAGGACAACAAACTTCTTATAGAACCAAGTGAGTGGCTAATTCCTATAGGAAAAGAGTACCCTAAAATCTACTCTGTATTTGAAAAGGTTAGAACCAATAAAAAAGCCTCTTCTAAGGTGAAAGAAGAAGCTTTTTCACAGATTTTTGAATCTTGGAGGGCCAGGAGGGACTTGAACCCTCGACACCCTGCTTAAGAGGCAGGTGCTCTAACCAGCTGAGCTACTGGCCCGGTAGATTGCACACGCTATGTGTAACGGGGAAAGTTTAGCAAAATACCCCTGTTTCTTCAAGTGCTTTCGCAAAATGCTTGGTTTTGTCTGAAGCCCAGGAGTAATATTAAACTACCAAGTAAGCGAAACATAAAAGGAGATATCATGTTACAGCTTTTTGCAAGTACCTACGATTACACGAGCACTACCACAACCACAAATGCCGGTACAAATGCAGGGGTTATACTGTTCTATCTGTTAATACTAGCTGTTGCTGTAGCCGGAATCTGGAAAGTCTTCGTTAAGGCAGGCAAACCAGGATGGGCAGCTATTGTACCGATTTACAATTCCTGGGTACTTGCGGAAATTGCGGGCAAGCCAGGTTGGTGGGGTTTGCTGATGTTGATCCCGTTTGTGAATATTGTCGTGTCGCTACTGCTGGCCATGGAGATAGCCAAGCGGTTTGGTAAATCGCAAGTCTTTGGCATTGTGGCCCTATGGTTGTTCTCGACAGTCGGGTACCTAATACTAGGCTTCGGAGATGCGAAGTACCAGGCCAAGCCGGCAACGGATGTAGTCTAGCTAGAGCGGTGAGGTTTCGTACTACCTCTGATACAATAGGGTAGATGAAACAGTTAAACGGCCTAGAACTAGCGGGGTTTATAAAGGAGCGTCAGGCGCACGAGGTGCGGGGGCTAATTCAGGCTAGCGGTATAAAACCAAAGCTGGCGATTATAGTTACCACCGAGCACCCGGCCATAGCCGTGTATGTACGGATGAAGCAGCGCTATGGCGTCGATATACTAGTGGACGTAGAGGTGCACAACGTTGCTCAGGCCGATGTCCCTCGGCTGATTAGCCAACTGAACGCCGATGGTTCGGTACACGGCATCATTGTGCAGCTGCCCCTTGAAGACCCAAGCCAAACGGACGAAATTGTCGATATGGTTGCGCCGGCCAAAGACGTCGATGCCCTGGGCAAGGACGCTACGCTAGACCCGGCAACCCCCTTGGCTATTTTGTGGCTGCTGGCCGGTTACAACGTTGATTTGTCGGGCAAAAAGATTGTGCTGGTTGGCCGGGGTAAATTGGTCGGAGCTCCACTTGAGCGCCTGCTGCTGGCTTCTGGCTACGATGTAGCAGTTGTCGACCGCAAAACTACCGACATATCGGGGGTAATAAGTCGTGCTGATATACTCGTGACCGCTACGGGTAGCCCCGGCTTAGTTACCTCCGTCATGATTAAAGAACGCGCCGTGGTTGTTGATGCCGGAGTGGCAGGCGAGCAGGGCAAAACAGTCGGTGACCTGGCCGATGACGTCTACGAGCGCGAAGACCTTACTATTACACCGCGCAAGGGCGGTGTCGGTCCGCTAACTATCTGTGCCTTGTTTGAAAATGTAATCCGCGCCGCCCGCTTGACTGCGCAGCAATAATGAAAATAGGAGTGTTCGATTCGGGCATTGGGGGCAAAAGCGTAGCTAGCGCTATTCAAATAGCATTGCCTCAGGCTGAAGTATTGTTCGTGCACGACACGCCCGAGCATTTCCCCTATGGTACCAAAGACCCCGACCAAATCTACAGCTTTATTATTCCCATTTTTCAGCAACTAGTAGATGAAGGGTGCGATGCGATTGTGGTGGCCTGTAATACGGTAAGTACCACGCTTATAACGCGCCTTCGAGGAGCATTTAGCGTGCCTATGGTAGCACTTGAGCCGATGGTAAAACCGGCAAGTCAACTAACCAAAACAGGGGTTATAGCCGTCTGTGCGACGCCGACTACGCTAGCTAGCGAGCGCTACGCCTGGCTCAAAGCCACCTATGGTCAGGCCTGCACCTTTATTGAACCCGATTGTGCCGACTGGTCGGCCCTCATAGAACACAACCAAATGAACGAAACCCGCATCCGCCAAGAAATTGAGCCGGCGCTACAACAGGACGCCGATATAATCGTGCTGGGCTGCACCCACTACCACTGGATGGAAGAAGAAATTCGCGCTATCGTGGGGCCGGATATAAAAGTGTTACAGCCCGAATCGGCTATTGTCGTGCAGCTTAAACGCGTATTACATTTAACTTAGTTGGTTTACGGCTGCTTTAAACTGGTTGCCGCGGTCTTTGTAGTTCTCAAACATACCGAAGCTGGCGCAGCCGGTAGAAAGCAGTACTATGTCACCGGATTCTGCATATTCATGCGAATTCTGAGCAATTTCTGTCATGGTTTCACCACCTGGCACAAAATTACTAAACCCGGCCGTTTCCAGCGCTGACTGGATCTTGGTGGCCTGGTCGCCGATGAGCAGCGCCTGGCGCACGCCTGAAGCTTTAACCGCCCGCGCCAGCTCATCGTACTGCGCACCCTTGTCGGAACCACCCAAAATAATAACTTTTGGCTGCGCAAACGCCTGCATGGCGACAATGGCTGTTTCTGGTGTGGTGCCGAAGCTGTCGTCATAATAGCGCACACCAGCCAACTCTCGTACCAGTTCCAACCGGTGTTCCAGGCCTGTAAAGCTTGTAAGCACCGAACGCATTGCGGCTACATCGTCGGGCAAACCGGCTTCGCCCAGGCTCAGCCACACAGCGGTTACGGCCGCACAAGCATTCTGCCAGTTGTGGGCGCCGAGTAGCTTAAGTTCGGTGGTAGTACAGACTTCCTTGCCGCCGATGGTCAGCATGTTGCCATTCACGAACGCCCCCGGCGAACGGTAAAAGGGCACTTTCTGCCCGGCGCCGGCTTCGGCTATTTCGCGTGAGGTTTCATTCCCCGCAAAATAGATGGCTATATCGTCCGAAGTTTGGGCTTCAAATAGGCGGCTCTTGGCGGCCACATATTCGGCCATGTCGGCGTGCCAATTCAAGTGCTCAGGTACAACCATCAAGCACACGCCAATGTGTGGCGAGCGCTGCAAATCAATTAGCTGAAAGCTGGAAAGCTCTAGCACGACCCAGCTCTGCTGGTCTAGCACGGGCAAAAAACTCAGTGGCGAAACACCGATGTTTCCACCGAGCCACACCTTTTTGCCACTAGCCTCCAGCATTTTGGTAATCAGAGTCGATGTTGTGCCTTTGCCTTTTGTGCCGGTTATACCTATCACGTTACGGGTCGGACATACCCGTAAGAACTCACTGATAGCCGTGGTAATCTTTCCGGACACCGTTGGATTACGCTCGAAAATCAACCTCGGCGGCAAGCCGGCGGTACGCACCAGTACGTCGAACCGGTCCAAATCGTCCAAGTAACCATCGCCCAGTTGCGACTCAACGCTCGCTGGTACGGACACATCTGTTTTTTGGTCGCAAATGGTTATCTGTGCACCGAGTCCCTTGTAGTATTCGTACGACGCTTTGCCTTCGGTGTCGTAGCCCAGTAGTGCGACTTTCATACGGAGTTTAGGCAGCCAGCTCGGCTTTAACCATCTCGGCCACCTGCCGCGGTGTCATCTCTGCCTTGACTATAAAACGCCGAACATTGTGAGCGCGGATGCTCTCGGGAGCTTCTTGTTCACCTATATTTGTTAAAATAATCACCTTAATGTCTTTACCCCACGTTTTCGCTCGCAGCTTTTCAAGCATTTCGTCGCCGTTCATTTCGGGCATCATAAGATCTAGTAGGACAATATCCGGCTTCATGTTCTCTGCCAGCTCCAGGCCCAGCTTACCGTTGCTGGCCGTTTCTACTTCGTAGCCTTCGGTCTCAAACTTAATCCGGTACATCTGGCTAATAGCCTGATCATCCTCAATAATCGCAATTTTACTCATCCTTACAGTATAGCGTATATAGGAAATTGCTTTATAATAAATTGTAATTTATCACTTATAGGATATATTTCCGAATAATATTTAGTTTTTATGAAATTGACAGAAGCACAATAATATGATAGAATCCTCTTATGACTACAATAGATATTGAACCTATTGGTGATTTGCGGGAGTACTTCCCGCCCCGTATCGATACGTATAATATTGAGCGTTTTACAGAATCTGAAAACCCATTTGCAGCAGTTCAAGCTTGGAAGATCCACTACCAAGGCTATCACGACAGTGGATTCGTGCATACGTCGGCCGCAAATGAACATGGTTATTTAGCAGACAGTATAGACAAGTCTCGCGGGCCGCACACCGATTATTTACTCGCTAAGAATCCAGATAATGCAGAAGACGTAGCAACTATGCGCAAGATTAATCTTGCGGAAGGCGAATCGTACCGTGCGCTGCCAGCATATGGTTTAAGTAAGGGGGCCATTACACCGGAGGGGCAGGCCTTACTTGACTGGCTGGAAGAACAAGGTGCTGAAATTAAAGAATTAGCTGCGCTCGCGCGTGCTCCAAATAGCAATCCTATGGGCGCGCATGAACTTTTTCGGGAAGTAATCCAAGCGGCAAACGGTACTCAGGAAGTTTGGCTTTCTACTATTGTCTCGACGACTTGTCTGTCCCTTATGCAAAGTTTTGGGCAGCGTAATTTTCTAAGCATAGGTGACAACGTAAGCCTAGATGATAATCGTGTTGTTGAAGGTATAGAGCTGTCTCCGGTGGTTATCCCAGCGGGTAACTTCATACACAATGTAGCCCTTGGCTATATAGAGGCAGTGCAAAGTGGGAATCGCTTGGCTGTTAGATCGTTAGGCCGAAGCTTGGTATTTCTGACCGCGGGGCTACCTTACGATGGTTTGCCGCCGGAAGTGGCTGAGTCCGTAAACAACATAACAAATCGGGTTGTTTAGGATGAGTCATACAAATTTTCGCAATCCAAATCTGGAACTCCAGCTTCAAGAGCTAGCTAGCCCGATAGAAACCTGGACGCCACCCTTGAGATTTGATCTTGCCAATTCTGAAGCTTGCCAAGAAGTCAATGAGATGATTGAAAGAAAAAAGATACGCAGGGTAGTTGACCGTATTGGGGACATTGCATCCGATATGTTCGAATTGACATATCCGAACAAGAAGGAAGATGAGGCGTCCAGGCGTGAGTACGTAACACAGATTGAGGAGCAGGGAATAGGGTATGGTAACTGGTTCTATTTTGATTGGTCTGGTGTGCTCGTCCGGTATCAAGAAGTAGGTGCGCACCGTTCTTCGAGAACTTTTCGAAACTGCGATGTAATAGAGCAGGCTGAACAAGCTACCTTATTTGATAAAAAAGTAGCTACTTTTGGTCTTAGTGTAGGTAGCAATGTTCACCGGCAAATGATGCGGGCAGGTATAGGCGGTAGCTCGGTAATAGGAGATTACGATACCATTAGCCCGTCAAATTTGAACCGTATCGAGGTGGGATTTACGGCAGTTGGTCAATCAAAAATAGACCAGGTAGCCATAGCGACGAGTGAACTAGACCCTTATGTCGAGCAAACGCTTTTCCGAGCTGGTTATGCCGCCAAGCGGCTAGAGGCAATGGAGCGCAAACCAGATATTATCTTTGAAGAAGTTGATGATTTGAATGTCAAGCTTGCCATAAGGCGATTCGCGGCAGAGCATAAAATACCGGTCGTAATGGCGACTGACGTTGACGATACCTCACTGATAGATGTTGAGCGTTATGACATCGAAAATCCTGAGCCATTTCTGGGGCGACTCAAGGATAAACAGCTTGAAGCTTTGCAAGCCGATAAGCTCTCCCCTGAGGAAAAGCAAAAACTCATGATAAAGCTTGTAGGCCTGACTGCTATTACTCCTCGACTGTTGCGTTCCGCTATGCATATTGGTGATACTCTTGCGGGCCTCCCTCAATTAGGCACCACAGCTTCAATGGGAGGCTCTTTGGCCACGGTAACGGCTCGAGAAATACTCCTTCAGAGACACATGCCTTCCGGGAGATATGTACATAAACCGAAACGTGTGCTGAAGCTTAAATCACCTGATAGCGTTCAGGACAATTTACGTGTGGTGCGGGACTTTGTCACGAAAAGTAAGAGCAATTAAGTCTGCTTGATTACTGATTCTGGGCTATACTAGCAGTAAGATGCTAGAGCTTATAATTCTGCTGCTATGCGTAATAACAAGTGCGCTGATAGGGGCGTTTGTATATTTGCGTAATCCAAAGGCGTTAATTAACAAATTATATATGGCGCTGACAATATTTTTCCTACTGTTTGCAATTGCTAATTACTTCTCTTTGCGTTCCACTCAGCGTCTGTTTTTTATACGAATGGTGATTTTCTTTGCCACGCTTGCTCTGACGACAATGTACTTCTTTGTTTCGGAACTCTTATCGATGAGAATAAGATTACGCGTATTAACGATATGTATCAGTTATTTTAGTGCAATAGTGGTCGCCCTTGAGCTCACCCCATTGGTCTTTAGGGGATTATCATCGGGTACAAATCCTGTTCCCATTCCTGGTCCTGCAGCCATTCTTTTTTTGGCCCATTTTGTTTTAGTCCCAGGTATTGTCATTGGCTTAATATCATTCAATTCTCATAAGTTCTCGGCCGTCCAGCGGATTCAAAGCGCCTACATTCTCATGGGACTAGTGCCAATAGTGCTGCTTGCACCGCTGACTAGTTTTGTGTTGCCTGTGGTATTCCATAACGCAAATTTAATTTTCCTCAGTCCGGTATATGTACTCTTTTTTGTAATGGTCATAGGGTATGCTATAGTCCGGCACAAACTTTTTGATCTTCGTTTTTATGTAATCCGGGCAACAACATACCTATTAACGTTCAGTGTACTGGTTATCTTTTTTGCCGTACCGTCAATATGGCTGACAGCTCGCTTACTGAATTTACACATCTCTCTTTTGGATGTTTCAGTACTGGCAGTAGTTAGCTTCATCTTGAACGGTTTGTATATCTGGTTGCGAAAAATATTTGATAGGGTTACGTACAAAATATTCTTTAGGCAATATTATGTCTCACAAGACGTACTGGATAGCCTGAGTAATTTCTTAGTCAGAACGATAGATTTAGATCGTGTAACGGCAGGTAGCGGTAAAATTCTTGCTTCAGCTCTACGCATATCTTCGCTTGAATATCTTCTTGAAGGCTCTAAGAATACTGACGAGTTCATGCTCTTAGGCAAATACTTTAGGCATAAAGAGACTGTAGTTATAGCCGATGAGCTCGAGGAGACCATGGCAAGTTCACTTCGTGAACGAGACATCGCTGCTGTGGTTCGTCTTCGTACTACCGATGGTGAGCTGGGATATATAGTGTTGGGATACAAACGGTCTGGACAGGCTTATTCCATCCAAGACAGGCGGTTGCTGTCTACTGCCGCGGACGAGATAGCCATATCCATACAGAACTCTTTGCACCTTCAGGAAATTCAATCTTTCAATCAAACTCTACAGGAGCGAATCCAAAAAGCAACTGCGGACCTTAGTCGGACTAACCAGAAGCTCAAGGCGCTGGATGAGACTAAGGACGAATTTATTACCATGGCCAGCCACCAGCTGCGGACGCCGCTTACTAGCGTTAAGGGATACCTAAGTATGGTGCTGGAGGGCGACGTCGGCAAACTGAACGACCAGCAGACCAAGCTCCTGACCCAGTCGTACGTTAGCTCTCAGCGGATGGTGTATTTAATTTCGGACCTGCTGAACCTTTCGCGGCTGAACACGGGCAAGTTTGTTATAGAAACTGCCCCCGTGCAGCTGGCCGACGTTGTGGAAGCAGAAGTGAGCCAGCTAAGTGAGACGGCGCACGGTCATGGGGTTAGCTTGGACTTTGACAAACCAGCCGATTTCCCGGAGCTCCTGCTGGACGAAAATAAAATCCACCAGGTGGTTATGAATTTTATGGACAATGCCGTGTACTACACGCTTCCCGGCGGGCATATAACTGTCTCGCTTAAGGAGACGCCGTCGGCAGTAGAATACCGGGTGACCGATACTGGCATCGGTGTCCCGCGGGCCGATCAGCATCGACTTTTTACTAAATTCTATCGAGCCGGCAACGCTCGGGCGGCCCGACCTGACGGCACGGGGCTGGGGCTGTTTATGGCCAAAAAGGTGATTGCCGCCCAGGGCGGGGCCATTTTATTCAATAGTGTTGAGGGCAAGGGCAGTACCTTCGGCTTTCGTTTTACCAAAGCCAAGCATGCTCCGGGGATGGTAGAGGCTACCAAGACCACCGTAACCTAACACCCACTACCACGAAAAGATGGGTGAGGGGTTCTTGCTTATTCTTAAATATAGGAGCTAGAGTATTGACTTTTACCTCTGTTTCTGGTATACTGAGACTATCGTTGTTAGGGAGCGTGGAGATAACTCCGTAACCGGGACGTTAACAGGTGAAAGCAAGCAGAAGGGCAGATGCAAATCTGCCGTTTTGGCGCGCTAAGCCTAGTAACACCCGTAGTTTCCATAACAGGGGTACGTTGATAAATCAGATCATTACAGCACATATGCTTTGCCTAGATGGCAAAGCCTGTGACGGATCAGTGCAGGCCAGCTAGTATTTGACGGCTAGCTACTTTTATAGAGGTAGCTACGCATTCAGCCCTTCAGAAAGGCTAAGCTAGTACTAGATGGCCTGCACTGGTAGCAGTGTTAGTTTGAGTAACGTCTTTTAGGCGCAGCTCGCCGGCACTCCCGTTGCAGCAAACTGTAACGCTTACATCTATTTAGTTTTGTAAAAGTTGTTTAGGCAACTGCCGGTTTAGTTGTAGATGCATTGGCCTTGCAGCCTTGCCCGTCACGCTTCGTGATAGGTAACGCTGCAAGACCAAGTAGTATCCGACAACAACCAACAACCCGTGCCTCGGCACACCACACATACCCTGAAAGGGTGATCCACATGGCAACTAGCACGCTGAGCCCCAAGGGCATGGCAGTACTTGCCGAGGCGCTTGAAGGCCCGATCGACGAGTACGACACCGCCGCCGAGAAGCTGCTCAAGGGCCACGACGACTACGTCACCGAGACCGAGCAGGAGCTCCAGAAGCGCCAGGCCGCGCTCGCCGCCCGCAAAGCCGAAATCGTCCAGAAGGCCGCGAACGCCACGAAGGCCAGCCAGCTCCGTACCGCAATCGCGGCCGGCCAGCAGAGGGGCATCGAGCAGGAGCTCAAGGAGATCGACGAGCAGCTCACGCAGCTCTATCCCCCGACTCCCGTCGTGACCCCGACCCCACCCCCGCCGGCACCCGCCGACCCGGCTCCCGCCCCGGCACCCGACCCCGCCGCAACTACCCAGCAGCCTCCTGTGGTTGCTTACCGGCCGGCACCCGCCGACCCCGACCCGGCTCCCGCCCCCCAGGGGACCCGCGAGTCAATCCTGCGACGCATTTTCTTGCCACCCAAGGGTGACGGGGACTCCAGCCACAAGTACATCTGAAGACCATCTACTGAATGAAGGAGGAACATAATGTTCCAGGCATTTGCTTGGGCTCCGTTCTTCTTCTGGATTGCGGTGGTCATTTCGATCATCTTGATCTGGAAGTTCCGGAGTATCGGCGTTTTCGCCCTGTTCTTTACTCTCTACGTGGCAATCACGTGGAATATGTGGAACTGGGTTTCCGTCGTTTTCGATCTGGCGTGGTTCGGTGGCGCCCTCGCGCTCGCGTTTTACTACGTGAGCAAGCGACGGATCCACTGGATCCCGATCGTGCACTATGGCAAGCTGGTCGCCGGCTTCATCCTCGTGGTGATGCTGTTCATCAGCGGCATTAGTGCACTGTACAACAGCGGGTCATCCAACACGGCAGCCGGAAAAGCTGGAACCCCTTCCAGCGCTTCGTCGGTACCTTCGCAGCAACCCACTGGGGCTGCGACCACCTCGGCACCCTCGCCGACAGCAGCCTGCCCCCAGACCTGGGAGCTCAAGAGCATCGACCACGGTGACAACCGTTGGTTCGCCAACGGCCTCGTCTCCATCCAGCAGGCTTCGGACAACGCGCAAGCGGCGGCCGCGGCACAAGACTGGGTGAATCAGGTCATGCCTGACCCGGCACTGCTACGTGGGGCTATCCAATTCGTCCTGAACAAGGACGTACCGGTAGCTTTGCTGCAGGCAGGGAACTGTGCTTCATCCGAAGCCAAGACGCTTGCGTCTGAGCTGGAGATGAAGCTGGCTACCGCACGGTCCATCACACCCGGGACCGCCCCCTCCAACGGGACGAACTCTGGCGTGGACAATGGCCAAGTGGTTTCGGCCGCAGTTTCCGGCATCACCGGCAACAGCAAGGCCGTGGAGGTGACCTTCGCCGACGGACGGGTTTTGTGGATCATGGCACGCTGCGGAAACGTAGTTACCCAGGGATCGACCCCAGCCCGTCACGGCAAGACCGAGACACAGCCGGCACCGGCATCGGCATCCAAAACAACGCACCCCGCGCCGCCGACGACCCCACCGGTCACCCCTCCGCCGAAGCGCACTCCGCCGCCGACGACCCCGCCGTCTCACACGACGACGAAGCCGCCGAAGACGCAGACCTGTCTGTCGGTATTCGGTCCTGGGTACACGGGGATTTTCCCCAACTGCCGAAAGACCACCATCGACCCGGGAGGCCACACGGTGATTCCATCACCCCCAGCCAAAGCCCCGGGCCCCTACCCCGCCCCCGTGCCTGTCACCACCACTGGCTCCAACGGACTGCCCACAACGCAGCCCACGTCCAACCAGTGCTACGACCCCACCACGGGTACTCCTGTCCCCCCCGGGACGCCTGGAGCGTGGTGCTCATGAGGCGCAGGCACCACAACTGAACAACAACTGAATAGGGTAGCATGTCACTTCGGTGATATGTCGTAGAGCGTTACGGTGCGTGTGGGACTGGTTAGATACCGAGTGTTGGGCGCCTTTGGGCTTCCACCTTTTTATCAAAACCAGTCTCACCGCATTACCCACCTATGTTTTGTAACGATCTGATTTATACGTCGAACTTTAACAACCGAGCATAACCAAAAGTTGACATAAGCAAAATAATATGCTAAAATGCACGCAAGAATAAGTAGTTAATGAGGTGGAAATCATATTGCTCTTAATGCTTTTTAACAATTAGCCACCTACAAACTAGTAACGCAAGCCAACGCTTGCAGCTATTTAATAAGAAAGGGAAGTCTATGAAAACTTCACGAATTATCGCCAGTACCGTTGTAGCAAGTATGACCCTGCTCAGCACTGGTACGGTATTTGCAGGATTTTTTCCTGCCGATCGCCCAACCTACACCTGCCAAAGCCCCACAAACTGCCCCGGTGCAGACCACATTACTTTTGACTCATTTACCAATAACCCCGTAGTGGGCGATGAGCGCCCATTCCTAGCCGGCAGCCTTGATGGCTCCAACGTGCAGGATCGCCTAAAAGTTAACAACGGCGACGTAGTGGTTGTTCGCGCTTACGTGCACAACAACGCGGATGCTACCCTTATGGGTACCACGAGCGCTACCGTTGCCAAAAATGTTACCTTTAAGTTGCTCGTACCTACAGCTAGCCAAAAGGACTCAAATTTAGTTGGTTTTATTTCTGCCAGCAACGCCATACCTGCAGGCATTAATGACACTATGAGTCTGTACGGCGATAATGCCTTTACGCTCTCCTACGTACCCGGTTCTGCTGATTGGACTCACAAAGCTGATGGCGTGAACCAGACCACCGTAAAACTCAGTGACACCGTTGCTACGGCTAGCGGCGCATCACTTGGTGATATTACTGGCTGCTTTGCGTACTCTGGCTTTGTAACGATGAAAGTTCAGGTGAACATGCCTACTACACCGGTAACGCCTCCCGTTACCCCACCCGTAACACCTCCGGTGACCCCACCCGTAACGCCCCCAGTTACGCCTCCTGTAACGCATACCGTTACACCAGCTACGACTCCGGCAGTACTGCCCGACACGGGTGCAGGTAACGTCATCGGCTTGTTTGTCGGTGTCGTCCTGGCCAGCACAATCGGTTACCGATTGTTCCTGAGCCGCAAGCTTGCCCGCCAGTAATCCCACCTAGGATTCCACTGGAGTGGCCTGACTGACCGCTCGTAACCACTACAGCCCCAGGCTCACCCGAGCCCGGGGCTTTTTGGCTTTTAAAAGCCCGGGCACCACAGTAAAGGGGGTTGCGCAAAGTATCAATATATGAGAATATTGCACATAGAAAAGGACAATAATTATAACTATGTTGCACTCATTTACTTTTACCGCCCACAGAAAACTACTTTTTATAGCCGGATTGGTTTTAACGCTGAGCGTGCTGGCGAGTGCGGCTGTTATTTCTATGCCGAAAGCCCACGCTGCCACACCTGGTTGTGACAGCGATGTTATCATCTACTGCGGCTTTAGTACCCCCAGTGATTTTATAAATAAGGCCCGCAGCAACGATAGCGGTAACGGCCACCACGACCTACAGACAATATTTGCAAACTACGGCCTCTCGACGGCCGATTACGACCGCTTTGCATCGACTGCCCAGCCGGCTACTATTTTCCGTGACGGACGCGTGGTTGTAAATGGCCAAACCGTGGCGACGGGAGGCCAGAATGTCGGCCGCGAAGCTAGCACTCAAGGGCCTGGTGCATACCCGATTACCATCGGCGGCACAACCTACTTTGGAAATAGCAACGGCCGCACGTACATTAAAGACCTACCGGGCTTCGTGCTGTTTGACAGCCAAGGCAAGATGCAGTTTGCTACTCTAAAGCTCTGTGGCAACCCAATCTTTGGCACCGTGGTAAACACTTCGGCAAGCTGTAATGCGCTGCAAAGTACCCCTGTGGCTGGCCAACTCAACACCTACAGCTTTACTGCCTCGGCTAACTCTACCGGCAACGCCAGCATAACCAGGTTTGTATATGATTTTGGTGATGGTTCACCAACCGTTACGACTACCAACGGTTCCCAGGCAGTTAGCCACGCGTACACCAAGGGCGGCAACTTTACCGCTAAAGTTACGGTATATGCCAGCGTGCCCGGCAACCCCAACCTGCAGCTGCCGGTGGTGGGCACGTGCACCAAGCAAATTGCCGTTACCATCCCGTTTTATAACTGTATTGAGCTGACTGGGGCAATCCTGGACAAAGCCAAGTTCCAATACAGCTTCACCGCTCGAGCCAACTTTGGCAACGGCGCGACATTCATAAGTGCCGACTTTGACTTTGGTGACAGCACCAGCCAAAAGGGCGTACAACCCAATGGCACTAGTGTTTCGGTAACCCATGCGTTTGCTGGCGCAAACAAATATAACATTTCGGCAACACTGCACTTTAACGTGAACGGTGCGGCCGTAACTGCACCAACTTGTATGGCTACCGTTTCTGCTGAGCAACCACCAACACCAACCTGCAAACCCGGCGTGCCCATAGGCAGCCCTGAATGTAGCCCCTGCCAGTTCGATTCATCGCTGCCCGCCGATTCACCTAAATGTGTCCCCCAAGTGCTGCCAGATACCGGTGCAGGCAACACCATAGCCCTGTTTGGGGCCATTGTGGCCGGCGGCTTCCTAGTGTATCGCCAGCTGCTGTTCCGTAGACACAAGGCTGCTTTCTTGGCTGCCGATAGCGGTACTTCGGTACTGCCACTGGCTGACCCGCTAAACAACGATGCACCCCTTGCTGAGACGCCGTATGCCAAGCCTAAGACCAACCGTTTCCGCCGCAAGCGCCAGTTCTAATTCGCCGGTAATTTTCGCGAAAGCTGTGCACAAGTGGTAGCTAAAAACGCTGTTTTGTGATAAGTTACCAGCACAAATGTGAGAGCATCGTGACTGACCGCTCAAAATCCCTTGGCCTGCGCCAAGGGATTTTTGTATACCTCCAGCAATTACCTAAGTGTGATAAGTTATTAGTGTAAAAACAAGAATCCCGAGCTAGAAACGAAAAATAGCCATTCCGATGAACTGATTGTTATTGATTAATCTATACTTGTATGCAACCTATGAAATCATTATCTAGTATCAAAAAACAACGTTTGACTTTTATGGCAAGCCCCATAGGTATTGGTGCTATGTTTGTGATAGTGATAGGTGCAGTTTTGCTGACTGCAGTTTTTCTTGCCCGCAGCCCCACGCAAACAAGCGGCTTGCGACAACCACCACTTAAAACACTAGCTGCTACCCATAACCTAGAACTTGGCAATTTTGCCATCTTTACGCACCTTTACGAAAAACCCTATGCAGCCATATTAACTAGTCAGTTTAACCTTGCTCTTATAGATAACACGCCTAATTGGTATTTTACCGATGGCGGTCTTCGGCCTTCACCGACTACCTACAATTTTGGGCAAATGGACCAGATAGTACGCTACGCCGAAACTAACAATATGAAGATTCAAGCCCATCATTTGCTTTGGGGAGATGAAAAGTGGCTACCCGACTGGCTCAAAAATGGAAATTATACTAAGCCGCAACTACTGGACATTATTCATGACCATATCTTGACCGTAGCCGGGCGCTACAAGGGGCACATCCAGGAATGGACGGTCGTTAACGAAGCTTTTACCAGAGCTCAACACCTCTATAGTCTGCATGATTGGTGGGCAGATAAGACTGGCGACCAAAGCTATATCGACAATGCTTTCATCTGGGCACGACAAGCTGACCCAAATGCCGTACTTATATTGAATGACTTTAACGACGAAATTTATAGCACGACGTCCAATAGCATGTACGCCTACATTAAGTCGGCCAAACAAAGGGGCCTACCGATAGATGGCATAGGCATGCAGATGCACATAGATGGGTCTCAACGACCTCACAAAGACGAGGTAATAGCCAACATGCAGCGCTTCGGCAAGCTTGGCGTAAAAGTATATGTAACCGAACTCGATGTAAATATGGGCAGTGTAAGCGGTAGCCAAAAGTACAAAAACCAACTACAAGCTCAGATATACTACGATATGACACGAGCGTGCCTAGAGTCAAGCGTATGCCCTAGTTTTTCAATCTTAGGAATCACCGACAAAGAAACTTGGTATAACTACTTGGGGGTTACCAATGCCGAGCCATTACCTTTTGACAGTAACTACAATCCAAAACCAGCGTACTATGGCATCTATGACGCTTTGCAAAAGCGATAACATTCCAGCAGGGAGTATACTAAAAACAACCGAGAGGCAGGATTTATGAAGAAAAATGTAATTATTGCGCTACTAATTGTTGGGCTTGTGCTGGCAGGCTGGCTTATATACGCCAAAACAAAACACACTGCGACGTCACGCAGCAGCACCAATCCTACAACCAGCCAAGCTAACCCTCAGGCTAGCGACGCTAAGGTGTTAGATTACACGCGTCACAATTTGACAAGTGTTGGATCGGGCATATATAGCCAGACTGACGCAACCCAATTACTACTGTCCTACAACAGTCTCAGTTCGTTGCCTTCTCAGATGGGCGCTATGGACAAGCTTCAAGTACTAAAACTTGACCATAACTTGCTTCGAGGTTCGCTGATTGCGGAGATTAGAAAGATGCCATTACTGACGCTGGATGCTAGTTATAACAATATGACCGGTGTCCCTGCTGAAATAGGGCAGCTAACGAGCCTGCAAACGCTAAACTTTAGCTACAACAAGCTTACCGCGTTCCCTAATGAGGTGGCTAATATCAAGCAACTTAAAACGTTGGATATAACCGGTAACCCACTTTCGGCAGCTAACGTTGCCGAGCTAAAGGCTGCCTTACCGAACACGAACATAATCTTTTAAGGTATAGCTATGAATCGAAATACCAAACTACTACTAGCACTACTCATATTCAACAGCCTGTCGGCTATAGGGGGAGGGATTGCGTTGATGGCTGGTGCAATTAAACAGCCAGAATGGATTGTGCATACTAGCTTTACTAGCCTCTACTTCCCGGGCGTAATACTTATGGCTATAGTTGGCGGCAGCTCTTTAATTGCTTCACTAGCACTATGTAAGAAAGTCGTTGGCTGGCAGCTAGCGTGTCTTTTGGCTGGCGTGATTATGGTGTTTTGGATAATCGGCGAAATTGTTTCAATACGAGGCATTCATTGGTTACAGGCAATCTATTTCATTACCGCAGTTGCCAGTATGTGCTTAATCCCGAGTGATACCACCGATGCAAAACAAAAAGTTTAGCCAACGACTTTCAGGCTGGCTTACTAGTGAGAAGCCAAAAACGCTGGAGAGCTTACTAGATAATTTTCAAGAAAAAAGCTTTGCGATAGTATTCCTGCTTTTAATGGCCATACCTGCCTTGCCCCTACCCACGGGCGGCGTAACTCATGTTTTTGAACTAGTAGTAATGCTGCTAAGCCTTGAGCTAATTGTCGGCCGCAGAACTGTTTGGCTACCAAGTCGGTGGCAAAAATTACCATTGCCCAAAAAGTTTGAAGCGGCAGCCTTACAACCATTGCTTAAGCTAATTCGTAAGGCCGAAAAATATTCTCGACCTAGATTAAGCAACGTATTAGACAATCCATTATTTGATCGGGTGCTAGGGGTAGTGGTCTTTGCACTAAGCTTGTTTGCTTTTCTGGCTCCTCCCTTTTCTGGCCTGGACACATTACCAGCTTTAGGCGTCGTTTTTATCTCACTAGCCTTGATTCTTGAGGACTTTATAGTGGCAGTAGTCGGTTTAATTGTCGGTCTTGTTGGGGTTGGGTTAGTACTGGCTTTAGGTAGACTAGTTTTTCGGTTGTTCTAGTGAGCGTGTGCCCTTTTTGGAACTGGTCCAACTAGCCAGGTACACGGACGTAGCCTATTAAATGCGTCTCGGATGTAGGGAACATTATCAACTACTAGGAAAAGAGATGAAAATAGTTCTCGGTAGTCTGCATAAATTTCAAAGCTTAGTGGCTAACGTCTCATCTGGAATGTCGCTTAAGTATGAACGGCACAAATTTGGGGGTTTTTGTTGCATATAACGTATAGCCATTATATTTCTGAGACAAATGTTTCTCTTCATAGATCGATTTGTAATAGAAAAGTATTGTCAGGGCGATAACTAGTGCATATTTAACGCCTTGACCGCTCAGTAGTGCTATTCCAAGAGACATCACTAAGACGCTGGAATACATCGGGTGACGAACGTATGAATATAAACCATTAGTAGCCAGCTGACCACGTTCTTTCGGGAGGGGCATAGCCGTAAGCGATGTGCGAATGCTATAAGCTGAAAGCAGTATGCCTATAGCACCAAGCCATTCAAATAATGTTCCAACGACCCTAAATCTGCTAATCCCTGAGTAAAAACTAAAATCTACAAATATGAGTAGAGCTAAAATAATTGCTTGGACGGCAACGTAGGTTGCGGCTACTTTTTTATCGGTGCGTTCGGTCGAGCGGTTAACCATTGCTAAGGCTTTTTATACGCTCGAATTGCGCCACCGGCAAGCGGCATTTTGAATAACGGTGCAAAAACACAAACATCAAATACACCAGCCAGAAGCGGCGCTACACCAATTGCTCCAATAGCGTAGCCAGTCATATTCTTTAATACAAATAATCCATAATAAATAAGTGCTATACCAGCTACTACTCTTAGAACCCTACCCAACCCACTTGCCATAAATTGTGAAAACTTCATATCATTCTCCTTTAACTTTCCTGGCTAGCATTTAGGGCAGTCTCAAATTTGGGCCTGTCGAAACCAAGTATTTTTTCGACTTTGCCGTCATCGTATTCAATGGTGCTGAACGGTACGCTTCTTTGACCACTCAGAGCGACCATCATTTGAGCGGCGTATGGATTTTCATCTACACTATAATTTGTGTAGGCAACAGACTTATCATCTAACCACTTTTTTAACATACTACAGTAGGCACAGGTTTTTGTACCATAGACCGTTATTTTCATACCGACTCCTTGTTTTTTACGTTACATTGCTTGCAAACTCCGCTAATAGTCAAGCGTCCAGATATAGAACAATCACCCATTGAGCATTCTAATATAGGGGTTATTTTGTCTTTCACATCAGTATCTCGTAATGTTCCACACGATACACATTGGAAATGGTCGTGAGGTGTGGTGGTACTGTCGTATCTAATTGAGCCGTCTCGAGTTAGTGGAGCTATGGCTATCTTGCCACGAGAAGCTAGTCTTGCGGTAGCTCTATGTACCGTAGTTGCACTAAGTTCGGGGTAGGTAGCTCTAAGAGAACGCAGAAGCTCTACGTTGGTAGCATGACCCATTACTTTTAGCGTGTCCTCTATGGCTAAGCAGTATTTCGTCTGACGTTCTTTTGTTTCGGTAACTATCATAGCTACATACTAGTAGAAATACTTGCTAATGTAAATAGTTTACATTAAGATAGTTGTTAGCACCTATTGTTACTAACTAGGAGAACTATGGACAGAATCATAATAGACGTCAGAGAACCATTTGAATTTGCGATGGGACACGTTAAAGGCGCAATCAATATCCCGCCGGCTAAACTTATGGGAGGGGCTACGAAGCTTGATGGAGTAGCAAAAGATACGGAACTAATCTTATACTGCAGAACTGGCAGTCGTTCTAGCGTCGCCATGAACATACTGAGTCAAATGGGCTACAGCAATCTCGTGAATGGCATTAACAAAGACCACGTTACGAAGAACTATAATCTTTAGACCAAACAGATACCTTTTCTAGTTTTTAATCTCTCTGGTCTTGGCTTAGTAGCCTTGCTCTCATTTCCTGAAAGCGTTTCTGCTCAGCTGCGGCTTTGGATTCTGTTGCCGGTTGATTGTTGCTATGTACCGTCTTAGCCTCAACTTTGCCCCCAATTATATTCACAACCGGTATCACAATCGGGCTACGGCCAGTCTGGTCAAACAGGAAGTGCGTTACAAAGTCTCGCATTTCAGTTTTGAAACGGTCAATGTCAATTCGCTTAAAGCGTTGCTGTACGGCTCGGCGTAGCTCTGTTCTAAACAAGCTCATAAGCTGCTCGGAATCACGCATAGCTATAAAGCCTCGGCTAATAACGTCGGGGCTAGTAAGTAGCTGGCCTGACTTCTTATCCACCGTTAGTATCACGGCAAGGATTCCTTCTTCGCTAAGCATCAAGCGGTCTTTGACCACTAGGCCACTAACAATACTACCAGTTTGGTCTACTAGTAAGCTGCCGTGTGGCACCTGACCACCTTGCTCAACGGATTCACCGGTAAAGTACAGACTATCACCATTGTTGGGTAGTAGCGCATTTTGGCGCAGAACGTTCTCCTGAATGCCGAGTTCTGCGTGATACTTGCGCCGTAGTGCGCCACCATGCACAGGAACGAAGAACTTCGGGCGTGTTAGGTGAATCATATCGCGCAGCTCATCACGCCTGGCATGTCCTGAAACATGCAACGGGCCACAGCCGTCTAGCTCATGGGTAGGGTGTCGAAACAAATGTACGCCGAGCTTGCTGAGCTGGTTGCCGATCATGTCATAGCGCACTTCATTGCCTGGAATTGGCGATGAGCTAACGACTACCGTATCTCCTGCATGTAACTTGATGCTTTTATGTTCGCCGTCACTCATACGTTGCAATGCAGCATTTGGTTCGCCCTGGCCGCCAGTACACATGACGAGCAGCTTGTTGTCTGCAATAGTTGAGGCCTGCGTGATAGGAATAATCGTTCCCTTTGGTACTTTGAGAATGCCTTGCCGAACGGCAACTTCGGCATAGCTAAGCATACCTCTACCGTCAAGGGCGACGCTACGACCAGCAGCAACGGCCGCGTTAATAATCATCTGCGCTCGGTTCATGTTGCTGGAAAAGGCAGCCACAAATATACGTCCTTCGGCTTTATCTATGATGTCGTAGAACGTTTGTTGCAGCGTACTTTCGGTAGGTACACGACCGTCAACATCGGCATAACTGCTGTCGCTCAGTAGCACCAATACGCCCTGGTCACCCAGCTCTTTCAAGCGTGCAATATCACTTGGCCTATGGTCAAGAGGTTCTGGATCTAGGCGGAAGTCGCCGGTTGCAACGATACGGCCAACGGGCGTGGTTATACAAATAGCGGCTGCGTCGGGTAGTGAGTGTGTTATGCGAATAAACTCAACGCCAAACACACCAATATTGAACTGCTCATGGCTTTCAAGGTTCGCGGTGACAAACTCTGGCTTAAAGCCTTCATTTTCTTTCGCTTCATCGTCCGCAAATGATTTCTGAGTTATGCCAATCGTGTAACGAGAGCCATAAACCGGAGCGGGGAACTTCGGCACGATATGCTTGAGCCCGCCAATATGGTCTAAGTGACCGTGTGTGATGACGTAGGCTTTAATTTTGTGCTTAATAGATTCTAAATAGCTGGAGTCGTTAATTTCGTAATTAACACCAGGCAAATCTACACCTAGATTATTACCGCAGTCCAAGATTATGGCTTGGTCGCCATATTCAATGACGGCCATGTTTTTTTCGCCAACATCTTCAAGCCCACCTAAGAATGTTAGCTTGAGTTTCTCGGCCTCGTTTGTAATAGCATTAGCTCGCTTACGGGACTTCACTGAGGCGTTGGCATACTGGCCAATTACCTTGTTGGCATCATCTTGGTGGCGTCGTTGCGCGCGCATAGCAGCACTCCGTGTTTTTTGTGAAATTGTGGGTGAGGCTACTGTATGGTCAGTATTCTGACCTGATTTATGGTTTTGGTTCATATAGTTCCTTATTATTTTTGTTGATTCTAAACTAAGATTTCTGGCTGTCGTGTAAGGGCAGCAGATTATAAAAAAGAGATACACTTTCGAAAACACAGTCTAGCCGATTTTTATAAATAGGTTTGGGTTGGTTTCCAGAGGGAAAGCCGGTTAATTACTAACAGTTACCTTAGTTAGGCACTATTATAGCAAATGTTTATGCTTATGTCAACACTATAAATTATAATTGTCAATTATAGATAGTAAGAAGGCAGGTGAAAATATTATAACTGACTGAAACTTGAACCCCTAAGCCATTCGATTTAGAAGGCAATAGTGCGAGAAATTATTCGTTAGATCAAATTGTGAAACATCAGACTCTACCTAGTCTATTAAATCTGCGCCCTTTAGGCGGGGTATGACTTCGTGCTCAAAGATTGAGCCAATCTTAATACCTGCTTCTGGTTGGGACGTAACCCACCTAATTTCCTCAACCTCATTGTCTGCAGTCGGTTCGCCCTGCCAGTTTGCAACATTGAAGACTTGCATCTCGACTATCTTATCCTCTTGACCCGCGGCCCTAGCGCGAAACTTACCAAATATACTCAAATCCTCTGGGTAAACGGTAACTTGGAACTCCTCCAGTAGTTCCCGAATAACTGCTTCTTCGGGCGTTTCTCCATCCTCAATGGAACCGCCGGGGGCGATGAAAAACTCTTTACCTTTTGATCGTTCAACAAGTAACTTTCTGTCACGGATAAGTATGCCCGCCGCTTTGTGGATGTCTACTGTTTTATTCATACGTCAAACTATACCAAAATGCTTTAGGAGAATCGAATTATTTAACAGATGAGGGGAAGCGTCTGGCTAGCACTGGGGTATTGAGGCAATACTTTCAATCTGTAATCTTAGTTTGGTAATTTCGCGGAGCATCAGCCTTTGGCAGGCGATTTTATGTCCAACCCCTGGCTAGCTAGTACAGTGAGCTAGGTTGTCGCTAAAAGTTTGTTTTGGTGTAGGAGCTAGCATCTGACAGTTTCGCCGTCAGCGTAAAGCCGGCACAACCGTCGTTGGTACAGCTGGTGGCCTGGTAACCATACTGTGTCGCGGTGGCCGTCGCAACAAGTACGGGGCTAGTACCGCTTGGGTCTTGGAGCGCTGTCGGGTCGAGCCCCTTCATGTTGGTTGCCCGCCACTGGGCAGTGTTCAACTCAATAAGGGTTGGGTAGACGCCATTTTGGGCATTGTAAGCCTCTAGGTGTGCCTGCAGTGCATTTATGTCAGTCTGTCTTTCTGCGTCTTTTGCCTTTGTACCAATAGACCCTGAGCCACCAGCTGGGGCTGTACTTGAGGCTGCTGCCCCCGTGCTGACGCCTAGTTTGTCGAGGAGCTGCTGTATGGGCAATGCACCGGCAGGCTTGGTGATTTTAACTGTTTCGCTCGACGTCTTTGCGGCAAGCGTTAGCTTGACGTCATAGGGGTTTTCGGAACTGGTGCCCGCATAAGTAAGTGTTCCTGTAGTAACGTTGGTTTTGATGTTGGTGTCGAGCACAAATTTGCCGTCAGCTTTGCCTTTGGTGTCGTGATAGGCCACAAAAAGTGAAAGATTGTCATCGCCTTTATACACTTGGCCAACATCGGTGTAGATGCCTTTGTCTACCTTGTCATAGGCGCGCACCTTGTAGATGAGCTTATATTTCCCGTCTAGCCACACGTCGAAGCTGTCGGCCGACTTCAGAGTTTGATCGATAGATTGAGGGCAGTCTTTGGTGGCTGTTTTCTTCGCATCGGCTATCTCTGTCGTGCTGGAGCCGGAAATCTTTTTGTACGCATTCGTCGACAGCAGCTTGTCGCTCAACGCTACGCAGTAAGCTTTGGCGTGTGCAATATCTACCCCAACTTTATAGTGGTAGGCCTTGACCCCGTCAACCGTTTCTTTGCCAACAAAACTTTGTTTTACTAGTACCGCTTTAGCTTCGTCTGTACTAAATAAATAGTCCTTCGTGACGCTGGAAGACGCCCTGGCAACTTCGGAGACGTCTGCCGCGGTAATGTTTTTCACGTTATTATCAGCTCCTGAAAGGTAATTTGCCCCAATCGATTGCAGATATGCCGAATCGGCCACTATCCACTTGCCGTCGTAGCCCCCGACTCCAGGGTAGAAGCTATCTAGCCCCATTGCTTTCAAGCCCGTTATCTGGAAATACATATCCGGGTAGCTGCTGTTTGCAGGTATTTGAGTTAGCACCTTCGCGCTAAAGGTTGTGTCTGGCCCGCTGGTATTTTTGGCAGTAAAGTTCAGGCCACCATCAAGGCTGGTCTTGTCGAACTTAGCCGTAAAATCGCCTGCATAGGTCGAGCCCTGAAGCTTTGCGGTAAGCGTACCGCCAAGTTCTGACGTTTTGTATTCCTGAAGCTTTTTAGGTTCTGTGGCGGTGGTTACGAGCGTATCAAGTGCTTTGCCCGACCTGTTGATGCTAGTGCTCCAAACGGCTGTCGGGGTGTTTGGTACATACAGCCCAAACACAGCACCGGCCGTCAAAAGCAGCGTCACAAGAGTTGAGCCGGCTAGTATAAACAGCGTTCTTTTATGTGCAAACTTGGGTGGTCGCGCGCTCCCTGTACCTCCCGAAACAACCGCTCCTGAGATCGGAGACACCCAGGGTTGTTGTGTTGCAGGGGACGACCCGTCGACACTAACGGCAGTCGGAGTAGGAACATTTGCTGGTGGGGTGATGGCTGGAACGGCTGGGCTTACAGCTGTTGGTGCGGCTGGAGTAACACCCGAAAAGCTCGCAACCGGTAGGGTGCTTAGGTTTGTGGTTGGGCCCGTCGGTGTAAAGGCCGTGGGCGTAGTTACGGGGGGTATGTCCGGCTCGGGCAATGGTGTTGGAGTTGGATTTGAACTTGCATCCGCTGTAAATACCATGGGCTTGAATACTTCGGCTGTGGTTGGTGTTTGTTGGCCTAGTGGCGTTTCTATGTTTGAATTTACTGTTGTACCGTTCGATCCCTCAGTGTTTTGGTTTGGTTCCATGACTCCCTATTCATTATCTAACGATATGTTTATGTTTAATTAGCTAGAGTATAGCACTATTTTGTTGCTTGGAGCTGTGAGCAAGATCGGCAAATGAACACGACAGGGAAAGCAACAGCACACCTGAAATTATTACTATGCACCCAAGCAGAAATAATTTCGCTTGAGACTTTTTAGTTAGTGAAAAAAAGTTGGATTGACTGGAACGGTTTGAGGCTTGAGTTTTAGCAAGATGATGCTACAGACTAGCTTGAAAAGGGATGAGCCAGTTTGAGTGATTTGTCTTTGGATTCGATGCGCATCAGTTCATTGTGCTTGGCATTGCGCTCACTCCGACTCAGACTACCAGTTTTTATTTGATCTGCGCCAGTTCCAACTGCGAGGTGCGCGATTGTAACATCTTCAGTTTCGCCACTGCGGTGTGAGACGACCGTCCGCCAGCCATATTGTTTTGCCAACTGGATAGCACGGATGGTTTCGGTGAGCGTGCCAATTTGGTTTGGTTTGATGAGAATGGCGTTGGCAGCCTTGGTGTCGATCGCTTTGTGTAATCGCTTAACGTTGGTTACCAGTAGGTCGTCACCAACAAGTTGCAGCTGAGCGAGTTTTTCAGTGAGTTGCTCCCAGGATTCCCAATCGTCCTGGCTCAGGCCGTCTTCTATGGATAAGACTGGGTAGCCTTGCGAGATAGTTGTTAGGTAGTTGATCATTTCCACACCACTCAGTTGGCGGTTTTCGGTGGCCAGGTGGTAAATGCCGTCCTCGAAGAATTCCGAGGCTGCCGCGTCGAGTGCATAGCCAACACCTTCGCCCGGTTTGTAGCCGGCCATCTCGGCGGCCTTGTTGAGTAGGTCAAGCGGTTGCGTATTAGAGGTAAACGGATATGCAAAGCCACCTTCGTCACCGACGGCAGTGGAGTGGCCACTAGCAGCGATTTCTTGCTTGAGTGCTTGAAATATTTCGGCGCCGACCTGCACGGCCCCTGCATAGCTTTCGGCTTGCTTTGGAATAATCATGAACTCCTGGAAATCCGATGAGTTGGTGGCGTGTTTGCCGCCGTTTAGGACGTTCATCATCGGCATGGGCAGTGACATACCAGGGCTAGCCGCAATATCATTGATATGTCTATACAGCCATACGTTCCGGGCATTGGCGGCTGCATGAGCACAAGCTAATGACACAGCTAAGATTGCATTCGCACCAAGCCGTGCCTTGTTCGGTGTGCCATCAAGCTCAATCATTCTCTGATCAATCAAGAACTGATCATCCGCAGCTATACCACGCAAGCAATCCGCAATTTCACCTTCGATATTGGCTACTGCTTTGAGCACACCCTTGCCACCAAATGCGTGGTCATCACCATCGCGCAGTTCATGGGCTTCGTGGGCTCCCGTGGAAGCACCAGAAGGCACGGCTGCCCTGCCGAAACCGCCGTTTGCGAGCTCTACCTCGCACTCAACCGTCGGTACGCCGCGCGAATCAAGGATCCACCGGGCATGTATTTGAGAGATAGTCATCAACTTCATTGTATAGCTCGTGCATCTAAAGCGGAAGCATTTTGAACTGAAATCACACACGGGCCATGTCGCTTATGTATAATAAGCAGTACATGGCACTAATTTATTTTTATGACACCACAGAATTGGATGAATTGCAGCTTAGCGACGCCCTCAAAAATACCGACCATCATTGGGAATATGTGGCGGATAAAATTGAGCCAGCAAACTGTAATCCCAAAACCGAAGTCATTTCGGTATTCGTGACCAGCATGGTTACCCGAGCGGTGATCGAAGCCTTGCCTGAACTTAAGCTAATCGCCTGCCGCTCAACCGGCTTTAACAATGTGGACCTGCAAGCCGCCACAGAGCACGGTGTTACCGTGGCTAATGTCCCTACCTATGGCGAGGCAACGGTTGCAGAATACGCCTTCACTCTGCTACTCGCCTTAACCCGCAAGCTTCCAGACGTACTCGCCACCGAGAATGCGCAATTTTCTCCGCAAGATTTAATGGGGCATGA
Organism: Saccharimonadales bacterium (SeqCode); assembly: GCA_038207115.1. Taxonomy (GTDB): domain Bacteria; phylum Patescibacteriota; class Saccharimonadia; order Saccharimonadales; family UBA4665; genus JAJZCD01. The sequence goes on along the minus strand of JBBRAC010000002.1, from coordinate 19,887 downwards.
TTTAGAGGGCAAAGTATTTGGCGCCATTGGTACTGGACACATCGGACAACGCGCGCTCAAGATGGCTCACGGTTTTTCGATGAAAACCATTGCCTACGATGCCTTCCCTCGGCCCGAACTGCAAAAAGAGTATCATTTTGAGTACGTGGGGTTGGATGAGCTTTTGGCTCAAGCCGACGTGGTTTCACTGCATACTCCGTATCTCCCGGCAACGCACCATATCATGAATCGGGAACGACTTAGCAAAATGAAGCCCAGCGCTATTGTGGTCAACACTGCCCGCGGTGAATTAGTAGACACTAATGCGCTGCTCGAAGCTCTCGATGGTGGCCACTTGGGTGGTGCAGCCATCGATGTCGTCGAAGGTGAAAGCCTGCTGAATTACCACGAAGAAACAGCCTTGCTTCGTAGTGACACCCTGCCCGAATCGGTGCTTCGTCACAGCGTAGAAATTTCTGCACTCCAAAAAATGCCGAACGTCATCGTTAGCCCGCACAACGCCTTCAATACGGTCGAAGCCATTGAACGCATCAACCGTACTGCCGCCCAAAACATTATTGACTTTTGGTACGGCAATACTCCTAATAAAGTTGCGCCCGTCAAAAAACCGATTGGAAAATTAATCCTTGTACGTCATGCCGAATCCGAATGGAACGCCGCCGGAAAGTGGACAGGCCTGGCCGACGTGCACCTAGACGAAAAAGGGTTCAAAGAAGCGGCTCAGTTCGGTAAAGCGCTCAAAAAGATGGATATTGCCATCGATGTCGCGCTCTGCTCCGAACAGATTCGTACCAAAGAAACCATGGAATGCATGCTCGACGCCGCTCAGCAGTTCGACGTACGTACCGAAACGAGCCGCGCGCTGAATGAACGTGATTACGGCAAGTACACTGGCAAGAACAAGTGGGATGTCGAAAAGCTGATCGGCGAAGAAGCCTTTAACCAAGTCCGTCGCGGCTGGGATGTGCCTGTACCCAATGGCGAAACGCTCAAAATGGTGTATGAACGTATCGTCCCGTTTTACACCGAAACCATTCTCCCCCAATTGAAAGAGGGCAAAAATATCCTGATCGTCGCCCACGGCAACAGCATCCGGGCGCTCAAAAAGCATCTGGAATCTATCAGCGATGATGGTATCAGCCAGCTGGAAATAACCTTTGGCGAAATCATCACCTACGAAATAAATCCTGAAGGCAAAAAAGCAGACTCAACAGTCGTCAAACTCGATATCGAACCTCCCAACGCTTAACTCATTAACTAGAAGCTCGAGTGTACAAGGCATCTAGGATTTCAGCTGTCACGGACTCGCGCGAGCCTGTGCCCTGGATTTCTATGAGCAGCCCTCTATGTCTGTAAAACTCTATCGCTGGTATAGTTTTATCCTGATATGTATGCAGTCTGGTCTGGAGGACGTTGCGGTGGTCATCGGCTCGGTGGCCGCGGTCGTGCTCTAGGAGGGCTGCTTCGAACCGCTTCCAAACTTCATCTTCCTCGAGTTGCAGTACTATCACGGCTTTCATGGGGTGAGCCGAAGCTTCAGCTGCTTTCATGATAATCGGTTCCTCGCCATGGGAGCGCCCAACGGCACTTAAAATCAGCGGTTTAGCGGTGAATGCTGGCCGTGAAAAATAAGGTATCACCATGTTTTCGTACGCCTCCGATGGAATGATACCCCCGGTCGCCATAATTTTTTCGACTTGCTCTGAGTCATGATGACTGCGGAGGATATCGCCACCGGCAATCAGCTCGCCGCCCACTATTTTTGCGAGCTCACGGCATTGTGTGTCTTTACCTGAAAAGGGTCTTCCGAATAAGTTGATAGAACCCGCACCAAGCCAGTCTGTGATCTTTGTTATTTTGTCATCCATACGTTTCAGTATAGTTAAGGTTGTCAATCAAGCTTTAAGCATACAGGGTTAGTACGTCATAAAACACTGACTTAGATCACAAAATGCTAAAGCTAGTAACTGTTATACTTAACGCAAAGTAATCTAATTAGAAACGAGCCACGAATGTATCAACATATTAAGTTTTTCAGTGAACTCAGGTTGACCGACATCCCGCAGGTTGGCGGCAAGAATGCATCATTGGGCGAAATGGTTCATTATCTCGCTCCCCAGGGTGTCCATCTGCCGAATGGTTTCGCCACGACCTCGGATGCCTATCGCTACTTCCTGGAAAGCACCGGCTTGACGGATCGCATCCGCCAAGCACTCGAGGGTCTGGATGTCGATGACATCAAAGATCTAGCAAAGCGCGGTGCACAGATCCGTACGATGATCGTGGGTGCTGACTTGCCCCAAGACTTCGAACAGGAAATCCGTGAAGGGTATCGCCAGCTGAGTGAAATGTGCGGTCGTGAGAATTTGGTTGTAGCAGTCCGTTCGTCGGCTACGGCCGAAGATCTGCCAGACGCCTCGTTTGCCGGTCAACAGGAAACCTACTTGAACATCTCCGGTGTCGAGGATGTGCTTAGTTATACCAAATCCTGCATCGCATCGCTCTTTACGGACCGTGCCATCGCGTACCGTGTAGGCAAAGGTTTTGATCACATGAAGGTCGCTCTCTCCGTAGGTATTCAACAGATGGTAGCCGTCCGCTCGAAAGCTGCTGGCGTCATGTTCACTATCGATACCGAGAGTGGCTTCCGCAACGCAGTAGTTATCACTAGCATTTACGGCCTTGGTGAAAACATCGTACAAGGTCGTGTTAGCCCTGATGAATTCACCGTCTTCAAACCGACTATGGCTATCCTCAAAAGGCGTGTCGGCGAAAAGAAACTGCGGATGATACCGGTTGACGGTTCCAAAACCAAGAACCTAGTGGTTCCGAAGCACGAACGTGAGCAGTATTCCATTACCGACGAACAGGTAAAGACGCTGGCCGATTGGGGCTTGAAGATTGAGCAGCACTATGGACACCCGATGGACATTGAGTGGGCGCTCGATGAAGACGACAACCAGCTTTATATCGTGCAAGCCCGTGGCGAAACGGTCGCTTCCCGGATGGATAATAACATCATCGAAGAATACAAACTTCAAGAATCAGCCGAACCATTTGTTAAGGGTACAAGCGTTGGCAGCAAGATCGGTGCCGGCCGCGCTAGCAAGATCATCGACTTGAAAGACATTAGTACGTTCAAGGAAGGCGACGTCCTGGTCACAGAAATGACCGACCCGGACTGGGTACCGATTATGAAGATAGCTTCGGCTATTGTCACCGATAAGGGTGGGCGCACCTGCCACGCTGCCATTGTGTCCCGCGAACTTGGCATCCCCTGTGTAGTCGGAACTGGTGATTGTACCGATAAAATCGCCAACAAAGAACACATCACGGTTAGTTGTGCCGAGGGCGACGAAGGTTATGTGTACAAAGGCGAGCTGAAGTTTGAAGTCCAAAAGACTGACATCAAAGACCTACCCCGCCCCATGACTAAGATCATGATGAATATCGGTTCGCCGGACCATGCCTTTGCCTACAGTCTCATTCCGAATGACGGTGTTGGTTTGGCTCGTTTAGAGTTCATCATCGATTCACACATCCAGGTTCACCCGCTGGCGCTCCTACACTTCGACCAAGTAAAGGACAAGCGAACCCGAGCTGTCATCGAGGGTCTAACGTATGGCTACGAGAATAAGGCGCAGTATTTCATCGACAAGCTGGCTGAGGGCATAAGTATTTTAGGTGCGGCGTTCTACCCGAACGACGTCATCATCCGCTTTAGTGACTTTAAGACCAACGAATATGCCGGCCTGATCGGCGGCAAACAGTTCGAGCCCGTGGAAAACAACCCGATGATTGGGTGGCGTGGCGCCAGCCGCTACTACAGCGAGGCTTACCGCGACGCGTTCGCGCTGGAATGTCAAGCGCTCAAGAAAGTCCGCGACGACATGGGCATCACGAATATCAAAGCCATGGTGCCGTTCTGTCGCAACTTGGACGAAGCCCGGAAAGTGCTGGATATCATGGAGCAGAACGGGCTCAAACGTGGTGAAAATGGCTTCCAAGTGTACGTGATGTGTGAAATCCCCTCGAATGTCATCTTGGCCGAACAGTTCGCCGATCTATTCGATGGTTTCTCAATTGGATCCAACGACCTCACACAACTAACACTTGGCGTCGACCGTGACAACTACACCGTGGCGCATGTCTATGACGAGAACAATGAAGCCGTCAAAGAACTCATCCGCCACGTGGTAAAGGTTGCCAAAGAAAAGGGTGTAAAAATTGGTCTTTGCGGCCAGGCTCCGTCAGACTATCCAGAATTTGCCCGCTTCCTGGTAGAGGTAGGTATCGACAGCATGTCGCTCGCCCCTGACACCATCGTAAAAACCACTATCGACGTCAAGAAAACCGAAGAAGCCCTTGGCCGGTAGTACTCAACTACTAGGCCAGTAACACGCTGTCATCGACGACCTGTTCTTTGAGACTCAACCACCAAAGGGTAGTGTACGAAGTCGGCGCAAGTCGACGTAAGCTTGTATAGGTACCGTAGAGCCCTAACCTCTAGCAAGCTATACTTAGCCAAAATCAAAGGATAGACCCAAACAGATGTAAGGCGATACACCAAGCCACGCCGTATTACCTAATGGGCTGGCTGGGGTTTGCTAGGAAAGACTACGGAAGCTTGGTGTTGCTATTTGAATGAGAATTCGGGCCTACTCGTTTGACAGGTGTAGCTTATTAAAGTATATATAGCTCATAGTTTAGAGGAGTGAAACCAGTATGACAGCACAGTTACCGGATGCCGCACCAAAAGAACCTGGTCAGCAATTAGCAGAAGCTTGGGCGGAACGTACTCACCGTCGTTTTCAATAATGACCAAGCACTGAGTCAACAAGCAACGGATATAGCCGAAGCTATTGTCGGAGGTGCGCCCGCTAGTCTGGAACAGTTTGTATATGCCTCACTAGGTGCACACCCAGACTGGAAAGAGCTTTACGAGCAGATTGCAACTGTTAACGAGCAGGTGCGATCTACTGTACCGCTGGCCCTCTTTTCAAAAGGAACAATGAGGTATTTTGGTTACCCTGAAAGTTTTGGCTCATGGTCTAGACACGGTAACACGAGTAATGACCACAATGCTTTTACTTATACATTCGAGAACTCTGCACAGCGTGACAGGCGGCTTTCGAAACTAACTCCCGCTTTAGGCAAAGCTGCGTCCAACGGAACGACACATTACTTTTCTACTCTCTCGCTTCCGATGCGGACATTATATGACTTTGAGCCACGCTCATGGCAGCTTGACGGTAAAAAGCAAGAGGGCGTTGTTCTGGAAAACATGTTTAGAAGTTCTATTAGCGCATCATACAGAGCACCTTACCCGGATCCCGAATATAACTTCCATATGGCAGCAGCTGACGACGAGACGCCTGGTGAGAAACTCGTTGTTGCTTCTGGTATGCGTGATATTGTGACGCTTGCGTGCAAAAGTTTAACAGACGTAAACTTACGCCGACTAAAGTTTGCGATGAAACACGAAGAAGACGACCCTGAGCAATTTGCCGACTAGCAAACGGGGATTGAATTAATAACAGATATAAAAATCACCTAGTTCTCTAGATTGAGATTATGGGTGCTTTTTCGTATCTATACTTTCTGCTTGGTGATCTCGCGGAGAATATACTGAGAGATATATCTTCCTTACGTGCTCGGAACAAGTTCCTGCGCACGTTCGTCGTTATCGCACTCCTTCGGTGTTCGTGCTTACTGCTAAGCTAAGCATATAAATACCCCACGCCTCTGCTTGAAACTTTTACTATGATGACCATAGCGCAGTCGGTTTATAGAGCATTGGCGGCTGAGATAGTAAGACGGATCGAAAAGGCTTCAGTTTAACGTACTAACTCAACTTCAATAAACTCAGCATTACTCATCTGATTTAGCGGGTCAAAATCTTCAAAGTTGTTCCGACCTTTTGCAACTTGCAGAAAATAGAATCCTGATATTGCATGACCAACAACTACCGTAGTGCCATCATTCTCCTCGGATATGCTTTTAACCTTTTGCAAGGCTGCTTGCATACGAGCGATTAAACCTGCCTGCGATTCGAACCCATGCTCAGTATCGTTCTGATAAAAATAAGCTGTTTCGTAGTTTTTCGGACCACCCTCTAACTCACCCATGCTGCGCTCACGTAACTCGGCTACAAGAGATATATTCTCAATAGCAATACCCAGTTCGCCAGCAATAATCTCAGCCGTTTGTTGGGCACGGATAAAAGAGGAGCATATAATCTTCGTAACATTGTGGTTTTTAAGGTCGTGGCCTGCTACTCGCGCCTGCTCTAGCCCTTCCTGTGCAAGTGGAGTGTCGGGTGTGCCTATAGTCCCATTGGCATTTGCCATACTCGTTCCGTGACGAACGTATAGTATCTTCATCTATTTACCCTATCACTATTGTTATGAATGGAGTCGGAGGTAAACGGGTTTATACCAGCTCTACAATAGCTGCATTGCGGATGGTGGTGTCAACTTTGTATTCGTGGGTATGTGGTAAGCCTTGGGTTACTCTGCGAATTGCCCGTCCGAAGGCACCGTGGCCTACGACTAGAATATTCTCTTGCGGTAAAGTTTTGAGATATTCAAACGCTCTTTCGGCTCTCATTTGAAGTTCTTCAATTGTTTCTGAGCCTTCGACGTCATCAAAGTCACGATAGTGGTGCGTTGCGAGAAAATCTTTGCCTAGAGTCCCTTCAAGGATACCAAACGTCCGTTCAATCAGTCTATCGCTCATCTGAATCTTTTCAGTTGGGTAGCCAATTTCACCAGCAATTAATTTAGCCGTTTCGGACGTTCTTTCATATGGCGAACAGACAATTAAATCTATGCTTGGAAAGTTATGTTTAAGCTGCTTTCCTGCCGCCTTCGCTTGCTGAATCCCATTTTCCGTAAGTTGCGTTTCTGACTTACCTGACAACAGACCAGCCACATTCATATACGTCTCGCCGTGCCTTACATAAAACAGTTTGTTCATGCTGATAGAATAGCAGAATCGAACTAATTTACGGATAGAATAAAGCGCCTAAGTTCTCACATTGAACTTTAGTTGCATTTCATGTCTAGCATGTTCCGATGGTGACCCTTCCGCACTCGGTCTTTACACCAATAGTGGCGGAGATAGTTTGGTGGAATGATGTTATCCGTAACACCAGTGTACAACCTAATCAGTTACAGGTGAACTAGCTGGTGTATTGTACTCCCCCTTGTAGAGTAGAACATAGGACGACTTAGTTTAGAACGAAAGCCATTCTTCTTGTTGCTGAACACCACGGTTTTTAATCCGTATACCAGACTGACCTGTAACACGACCGATAGCCTGTGCGTCAATGCCCTGTTCAGCTGCTTCGGCTAGTACTTTGTCTGGGTCGGGCGTGGCAAGTATCATGCCAGAACCCATGTGCCACTTGCCGTAAGCTTTCTCGTCACTAAATCTACGCAGCTTTTGGACTTCGAGCATAATCTTGGGTGGGGCAATAGGATTATCGATCTCTACGCCTAAACGAGAAGGTTCCATCACTCGCTTGAGCTTGCCAGGCTGTCCACCACCCGTAATGTGAGACACAGCGGTAATCGTAGCTTTTGGCTCAACGTCAATGTCATAGCCACCTATGAGTGACGAGACGAACTTTGAATAAATAGCGGATGGTCGTTGTACAAGCTTGCCTAGGCTTACTTTGCCGAGTTCGGGAACGACGACATCTTGCCATTCTTTACCATAGTGTTCTAGCATCGCCTTGCGAACGTCAGTAATGCCATTTGAACGGAAGCCATGTTCCGTTAAGCCGATAAGTGTGTCACCCTCTCGTACTTGGTGACCAGTTAATACGCGGTCCTTGTGAGCAATCCAAAGAATTGCAGCGCCCCAGTTGTAGTTGAGGTTATATGGGTTCCCCTTATAGCCACCGATACGATCGCCGAGTTCAGCTACTTCGCCATTTACGACAACTACGCCTGCTAACTTAGCAGCTTCTACATAACCCTGCGACAGCTGTCGTATAGCGTTACGCGCATGGTTAATGGACGCTGGGTCATCTGGGTCGCCAAGATGTTTTACATCGAGGATAGAGCCAATCGCTACAGGTTCAGCGCCACGAACAACTGCATCGTCGCAGACCATTGCAAAGAGGTCGTGTGCAACGAATGAGTGGTCGTCGAGCCGTTCGGACACTTCTACTTTTGTACCAACACCATCAAAGCCGAGATTGAGGTAGAGATTATCTACATCTTTAAGTACCGAACCAGGTATGGCACGGAAGCCAGAGAATGATTCGTGTAGTTCTACTAGGAACCCTGGTCGGTTCTTATGTGTCAGTTTAGAGGCTTCGTACAGCATCTTCGAAATCTCATCACCGAGTTCGATGTTTACGTCTTGGATTGCTTCTCGCTCGCTCATAATAGGAATGATTATATCGGTACGAGTGCTATTACCAAAGCTTGATCGGAACTAAAATACCATACCTGCTAGACGCGCAGGGGAATCGAACCATATAACAGATACAAAAAAGCGCCCGACTTTAAAATATAACATCTGGACGCTCATTCTTATCTGTAACTCGACTTTGGTGACCCTACTTTATTCGATTTATAAGACTATTGTCCAGGAAAGTATCAGATGGGGTCAGTTGTTAAGCGTATCATCCTATTAGGTTACGGTTATTGATTTTTCAAGTATGTTATCATAATTATGATAACTATCATATGAAAGGATACGGATAATGATAAGCACCAGACCAATATCTGACTTAAGAAACCGTTTCACGGAAGTAGAAAAAGAAGTTAATGGTGAAGATAAACCCATCATTTTTACTATAAATGGAAAAGCCGCAATGGTGACTATGAGTTTTGAGAAGTATAGCAAGCTAGCTCATCTAGATTATATTGAACGCGCTCTAGACGAGGCCGATGCGTACGCAGAAAGTAACGCTGAAAGACTAACCCACGAGGATTTGTTCTCTAAAATCAAAGAGAAAGTGAATGGCTAATTATAAACTACGTTATTCGCCACTTTTCTATCAGGACTTAGATAAAATTACGGATTATCTGTTGTTGGAACTGAAAAACCAACTTGCTGCAAAGACTCTGGTGAATAATGTTGAGGTAGCTATCAAGAAAAGTTTAAGTAGCCCCCTTAGTGCCGCTCCTTACCGTTCAATTAATGACCACCCTCACCCATACCGTCGAATCCTTGTAAGCAACTATCTCATTTTCTATGTTGTTTTAGATAACACAATGATAGTTAGACGTATTCTTTATGGTCGTAGAGACCTAGTTAAATTTATTCAATAAAATAAATAACCTCGTGAGAATTGAAGTCCAAGCGAGGTGCTGCACTTCAACTATAGTAGTATCTATGTTATAAAACCGTATGCTTATGGTGATCTCGCGGAGAATCGAACTCCGATTGCCAGGATGAAAACCTGGCGTCCTAACCGTTAGACGACGAGACCACATACGTATGTATGGAACGAAAAAATTGTACCATAACAGGGGCAAACGTACAACCGAAGAACAATCCGTGGGGGGCCGAAAAATACCTAGACATTGACATAGATTAGTAAAAGGTGTATAATACATTCCGTTGCAAAAATGAACCTATTTTCGCAACAAAAGCCCCGCAAGTACTTTTTCGTACCTCTAAACCGGTGCTATACTAAAGGTTGAGATATCGTTTGTATAGCAAACCCTATTGGCTCACTTTAGAGTTTCTGTCACAGAACAGAGATTCCACTAGCGAGCACAAGAACACTAAAAGGCTTTTGTAAAGCAAATCAAGACAAGGAGTATCACTCAATGAGTGTAGTTAGTTCAGAAATTCATTTTGCTCGCGTTACGCGTGAGCAGCTTCAGGGTCCAGCTCTAGTAGAAGGTGCAGAACGTTTAGGTATGGAACTACCACAGGATGAGAGTTTACATCATCTTTACGTGGCAGAGTTAACGAAGGGCGAAATAGCTGCGATCGGAGTCCTACTCCCTGGACAGCATTGTTTTGAAGCGGGAATAACTTTGGCCGTTGATCCTGAACTCAACGGATATACGCAGTTAGTGAAAGACGGAATCCTGGCTCATCTTGCACAAATCAGCCGGGATAGTTTGCAGCGTCCCGAGCTAACTATTGATGAGGGACGTCTTGAAAAACTTCGTCAAAGAGAAGGCGTAAGAGTAGATGTTGAGACATTCGCCGACGGGGAATTCCTGTGTTTGACCCGGCAAGCTATAAACGCTGCTGAGAACTAGACGGTGGCGCTTAGGCAGTAGTTCTCATCGAAATACAGAGTGGGGTGGTACACTAGAGTGATAATGAACAACAAACACGAAGGGCGGGCCGTGTCACTCGCTGAGTATAAAAGAACTAAAATTATCGCCACTATTGGGCCGAGCACCAATAGCTACGAAGCCATCCGGGAATTGATACAAAACGGGGCGAATGGGCTGCGGCTAAACTTTAGCCACGGCAACCATGAAGAGCGTAGCCAGCAGATAACCTGGATTCGCAAAGCCAGTAAGGCGCTCGGCAAGCCGGTGGCTATCATCCAGGATTTGCAAGGACCGAACATTCGGCTGGGCGATTTTGATGACATTATAAATGTGCAGACTGGCCAGAGCCTGCGGTTTGGCTACAAAGCCAACTGGGTGGAGACGGGAATCATTCCGACGCCGTACGACCTGAGCACCAAAATAAAGCGTGGCGAGCGGCTCTACCTGTACGACGGCAAGGTACGCACCGTTGTCACTAGCGTAAAAGACGGCGTGGTGCATGCCGAAGCGCAGAACAACGGCATTCTTATTCAGCGCAAGGGTATCAACTTGCCCGACACCGATTTTGGGGGCGACGTAATTACTGAAAAAGACAAATCAGACCTGGCCTACGGCAGCCTGCATGACATCGACTACGTCGCGATGAGCTTTATACAAACGGCGGCCGATATTGAGCACCTCCAGCGACTTATCCGCAATCTGGGTAGTCCGCGTAAGGTCATCGCCAAAATAGAAACGCACATGGCGGTAGAGAACCTGGAGGCAATTGTGCAAGCCGCCGATGCCATATTGGTAGCTCGGGGCGACCTGGCGGTAGAGACCTTGCCCGAAAGCGTGCCGATAGTGCAACGGCAGATAATTGGCCTGGGAATCAAATACGGCAAGCCGACTATTGTGGCAATCCAGATGCTGGCCAGCATGACCGAATTGCCCGAACCGACCAGCGCCGAAGTGTCAGATGTCGCCACGGCCGTGCTAGTTGGCGCAGACTGCGTGATGCTGAGCGACGAAACGGCTTACGGCCAGTACCCCATTGAGGCGGTGAGCATCATGAAGCGGGTTATTATGTATACCCAGCAAAATGCACCGTTACAGACAGTATTTACCGGTACCGACGAGCGTGCTGTATCACGCCAGCTGGCCATTAGTCAGGGGATTATCCGTCTGGCAACCAGCATCCACGCAGCAGCTATTGTAGCCGAAACTAAGTCTGGCGCCACGGCGCTGCAAATAGCCGCAGAGCGGCCGATAATCCCCATTATTGCCGTTACGGACGACCCGCGTACCGCCCAGCAGCTGGCCATTGTGTACAACGTAAAGTCCTACGTACGGCCGGTTAGCAAATTTGCTGCCAGCAAACTGGCCGATTTCCTGCAAGCCGAGCACATCCTGAATAAAGGTGATATAGTCGTAACGGCCAGTGGGCAGTACCCAGGTGTGGTCGGTACAACCGACACCATAAAGGTGCGCCAACTGGACTAATGGGTTCATAGTTTTTCGTTTATGGTTTATAGTTGAATATAAGATATGCAATTTCCGATAAAGGACAACTAGTAAAGAGTACCGAGACAGGGTGGGGACATGAGTTTTACCAAGAAAACAATTCGCGATATTGACCTACACGACAAGCAGGTGTTGCTGCGGGCTGACTATAACGTGCCGCTGACTGAGACGGGCGAGATTGCCGATGATTACCGCCTGCGGCAAAGTCTGCCAACAGTACAATTTTTGCTGGATCAGGGTGCGGCAGTAGTAATCTGTTCTCACCTGGGGCGGCCAGATGGCACCCCCGACCCCAAATACAGCCTGCTACCGGTTGCCAAACGGCTCAAAGAATTGCTGGGCCGCGATGTAGAATTTGTGCCGGATTGCATAGGCGAGCGGGCTCGCAAAAGTGCTGCCAACTTGCAGCCGGGCCAGGTACTGCTGCTGGAGAACCTGCGCTTCCACGCCGAAGAAGAGTTAAACGACAGTGAGTTCGCGCGTCAGCTGGCCGAGCTCGCCCAAATATTCGTGCAGGATGGCTTTGGCGTGGTGCACCGAGCGCACGCCAGCACTGAAGCAATAACGCACTTTTTGCCAAGTGTGGCTGGCCTGCTAGTGGAGCGCGAAGTCGATACGATTACCAACGTTATGGAAAACCCCACCAGGCCGCTGGTGGCGGTGATAGGCGGTGCCAAGATCTCTGATAAGATTGAGGTCTTGAAGCGCTTTATTGACATTGCCGACATCGTTGCGGTGGGGGGCGCCATGGCCAACACGTTTTTGGAAGCCAAAGGGCTGCACGTTGGCAAAAGCATGACCGACGAAGATGACGTGCCACTGGCCAAGCAGATTTTGGAGCTGGCGTCTGAAAAATCGCGCAGTAGTAAGTTTGTATTTTACTTGCCGCAAGACGGCGTTGTCGCCAAAAAGGTTGATAGAGCAGCGCAAACCCGCATCGTCGACTGGAGCGCCCATGTTATTGCCGATATCGAAAACTATCCCAAGCGGCCGGCCCACGCCAGTGCCGAAATAGGTGACGACGAAATGATTTTGGATGTAGGGCCCTTTAGCGGGGCGTTTATAGCCGGGGCGCTGCAACTGGCCGGTACGGTGGTTTGGAACGGCGCAATGGGCGTTACCGAGACCCACGGGCTGCAAGGACCGGTGGGGCCGTTTGCCCATGGCACAGAATTGCTGGTAGAAGCTATGACCGGCCAGTTTGGTAATCGTCCGTTTAGTCTGGTAGGTGGTGGTGATACCGTGGGGTATATAGAAGAGCGAGGATTGCTAGAGGCCTTTAACCACGTTTCTACCGGTGGTGGTGCCAGTTTAGAGTTAATGAGCGGCAGAAAATTGCCGGGCGTGGAAGCGCTGGAAGACAAGTAAGGTACAATAAGCGTAAACAATATGAATACTGATAAAAAAACGCTCATAGTTGGCAACTGGAAAATGCATCTAAACGTGCACCAATCGAGCCTGCTGCTGCATCGCCTGAACGAGCGTATCCGCGTCCACCGTGAAATAGAAGTTGTGTTGGCTCCCAGTATGTTGGCGCTGCAGCCCCTGAGCCTGGAGATCAACCGCCGCAAGTTCAAACTAGCGGCCCAAGACGCCTACTACAAAGACGAAGGCGGCTTTACCGGTGAAGTCAGTTTTGCCATGCTGGGCGAGCTGGTGCAGTACTGCATTGTCGGCCACTCGGCTCGTCGTATTTATTTTAATGAATCGCTAGAAACTATCCGCGACAAGGCGCAGGCCGCAATCCGCTGTGGTATAAGTCCTATAATCTGTGTGGGCGAAACCAAGCAGGAACATGATGCTGGCGAAGCTAGGCAAGTGCTGCACGACCAGATTACGACTGCACTGATGAACCTGACCAGCCGTGACATAGAAGACGTTGTGATCGCCTACGAACCGGTCTGGGCAATTAGTACGTTTGATGGCGTTATAGCCAAGCCCGATGAAGTAAAGAAAGCCATCGCATATGTCCGTATGCAGGTCCGCGAACTGTACGGAGCGCGCGCGGCGGAACGTATGCAGGTGCTCTACGGCGGCAGTGTGAACGAGCACGATGTCCGGAGTTATTTGGAACTACCAGGAGTAGATGGTGTGCTGGTGGGCGCGGCCAGCCTAAATTATCACCAGTTTAGTGCCATCATCGATGCAGCTTACCAACTGCGTCTTAAGGTGGTTTAATCTATGGCAAAAGCCGACAATCCCGAAAAAATCATGGATGTGAAAGCGCCTGACAGCGTGAAGCCCTCGGCCACGACCCGGCCGCTATTGGTTACTAACCGGCCGGTTGGAGGTACTGACCCGATGGTTATTGCAGACGTTGTCTCAAAAAAAACTACTGAGCCAGAAGAAGCCGCCGAAACTAATGCAGACCAAGCGCCGAGCCGCAATAATAAGATTATTACACCCCTGACCACGGCAACCACCGAAGAACTACAGGCCCAGACAGACCACGCTAAAGTCAGCGAAGACGCGCCAGCTACCGACGCCGAAGCCTCGAGCGACGCAAAGGCCCAAACTCACGAAGCTACTCACGCCAGTGGCCTCACGAGCACCGAAGGCGCCGCCAGTTCGGATCAGATAAATCGTGACTCCGAAGCTGCCCTGGCCGAAGCTGAGGTTGCGGCCGACGATGCTAAAGCCATTCGCGAAGCAGAGCTGGAAGAGCTCATCGCCAGTGGCAAGTACGTTGTACCTATAAACGCCAAGCATCACCGGCGGTCAGCGCGCTATGTGGTAATCCTAGTCGTGGCGACGCTACTGCTCGCGCTGCTCATTTTTGATGCCATGCTCGATATTGGCGTCGTGCATGCGCCGCCCCAAGTGCCGCACACCAACTTTTCCGGAAACAACCAAGTCGGCACACCGGCCTGAATTTTGCTAAAATAGGGTGATGCCCGAAGGACTTTTAACCGGCCTAAACCCAGAACAACAGCGTGCTGTCGAAACGACGGACGGACCGCTGCTCATCCAGGCGGGGGCAGGCAGCGGCAAAACCAAAACGTTAACGCACCGCATTGCCTACCTTATTGCCACCCACCGGGCGACACCGTTTACCATTTTAGCCGTAACCTTCACCAACAAAGCTGCCCGTGAAATGCGCGCCCGTGTTGCCACCCTGCTTGGGGCAGACGCCGAAAATCGTGGCTTTATGCCGTACATGGGTACCTTCCATAGTATTTGCGTGCGGATGTTGCGCATTGATGGCGAGCATATCGGCATCCCGCGGTCTTTTGTTATATTCGACGAGGCAGACCGCCTGAGCGCCATCAAGCAAGCCAGTAAACGGCTGGGAATAGACGAAAAAGCGTTTCCGCCCCGCACATTGGCCAGCCTCATAAGTAGCGCCAAAAATGAACTGCTAACTCCCGAAGATTACGACCGCGCCGGTGGCAGCCCGGCCACGCGGACAGCCAGTGAAGTCTACCCGTTATATCAGAAGGTTTTAAAAGACAGTGGTGCGCTGGACTTTGACGACCTCATTGCCCGCGCCGTGGAATTAATGCAAACGGTGCCGGCGGTGCGTCAAAAATGGCAACAGCAATTCGCGTATATCATGATAGACGAGTACCAAGATACCAACGCCGCCCAATACAAGCTCGTCAAGCTGCTAACGGCCCAAACCAACAACATTGCCGTGGTGGGTGACGACTGGCAGAGCATATACAGCTGGCGGGGAGCGGATTTTCGCAATATTTTGAACTTCGAACGAGATTACCCGGATTGCGCGGTTATTAAGCTGGAGCAAAATTACCGTAGCACCAGCCATATCTTGAATGCGGCGCATGGGGTGGTAACGCGCAACCAGCAGCGGTCCGACAAAAAGCTCTGGACGGCCGCCGGCGAGGGCTTGCCAGTGCAACTTTTGCAAGTGGGCAGCGAACGGGCTGAAGCCGAAGCGATTGTACGGCGCGTAAAGCTGGGCGTTGATTCGGGACTAAGAAAGTTTCGTGATAATGCTGTGCTGTACCGCACCAACGCCCAAAGCCGCAGTGTCGAGGAAACCTTTATTCAGTACGGCATTCCCTATCGAATTGTCGGTGGCGTACGCTTTTACGACCGCAAAGAAATCAAAGATTTGGTGGCTTATTTGCGCTTGCTATACCAGCCCGACGACCGAATAAGCTTTGAGCGCGTGGTAAATGTGCCGACGCGCGGTGTGGGCGCCAAAAGCGTGCAGAATTTTTACGAATGGTACGAAGGCCTAGGCCTTAGCCTAAGCGAAGCGCTTGCCCAGGCGATAGCTTGTGGTACGCTGACAGGCAAGGCCAAAAAAGCGCTAGTGGAGCTTGCCGACATACTGGCTAGCTTGCGTGTGCTTATGGATGACGTGCCGCCGGCCGCCCTTATAGATTCGTTGGTGCGCCGCGTAGGCTACATGAACTACCTCGACGATAAAACGCCGCAGGCCGAAAGTCGCCAGGAAAACGTCCGTGAACTTATGGGCGTAGCTCAAAACTATCAGGAGTTGGGGCTGGCCGGGTTTTTGGAAGAGGTCGCCCTGATATCAGACCTCGACACTACCGATATGAACGGCGACGCTGTCACGTTAATGACGCTGCACGCCGCCAAAGGGCTGGAATTCCCGGTGGTATTCATGGCTGGCATGGAAGAATCAATCTTTCCACACTCCCGCGCCCTGTACGACCCCACCGAAATGGAAGAAGAACGTCGTTTGTGCTACGTCGGCATGACCCGTGCGCGTGAGGAGCTGTACATGCTGTACGCCATATCCCGCATGCTGTACGGCAGTATGCAGCACAATACGCCGAGCCGATTCTTGAGCGAAATCGATGTCGCTTACGTAGAAGAAACAAGCACCGGCGTGAGCTTTGAGGCGCAGTCATTCCACGGTGGTGGCTATGACGATCGCCAGTATACAGCGCCCGCACCACCCTTAGAAGCTAGTGACGAACCGCGTTATATACCCGATTTCGAAATCGGTGATGGCGTGCGCCACAGCTTGTTTGGGCAGGGGACAATTGTGGAGCTGGAAGGCGAAAACGCCACCATCTACTTTCAGGGCAAGGGCCCCAAAAAGCTCAATATATCATTTGCACCTTTGGAAAAGCTATGAATCGGCTTCGTGGACTTGGGCGTGCCGGCTACTTCTTCGTTTGGCCTGGACTGTATATTTCGCTGCTGCTAAGCAAGCGTTGTCGCGTAGTGCTCCTTTCTGGTGATTCGATTCTGCTAGTGCGGGGCATGTTGAGCGATGGCCGTTATGGTCTGCCCGGCGGAGGCCTACACCGCGGTGAACATCCAGCCAATGCAGCTATTAGGGAAGTTCGTGAGGAAGTTGGCATCCACTTGCAGCCTGCAGACCTAGTTGCTCTCGGTAGTGAGTGGGTGCAAAGCCAAGGACTGCGCTTTTACTGTCATTTTTTTGCCGCCACGGTGCCGGCTCAAAGCGAATTAAAACTACAAATATACGAAATAGCCGAAGCCCGTTGGTGCACACGGGACGAGGTTATGCAGCTCCCGCACCGGCACGAAGTCGACCGAGCGCTGCAGATGTTAGCCGACCGCTGATTTTGCTATACTGGTAGTACTGACTTACGGTACGGTGCGTGTCACTTACAGGTGACGCCCTCTCGGTGGTCTTTGTTCACCTATGCAACAGTTTACACCTCATTTTCAACGCTCAAACGAAGCGCCCAGGCAGCGTCTGCGCCGCTGGTATCAGCATCCCCTAGGACTGCCGGTGGCGTTATTTTTGGGCCTGATACTAGTTAGTGGCATACTGCTGGCGGTGCTGGCTGCCACGCATAAAACATCTACCTTTCACCCGGACATTAATTACCTAGTAATCATTTCGTACGATAACGCCAAGCAAGTTGTGCCGACGCACGAACGCACTGTTGGTGGATTACTTAAAAAGCTGAATATTGCCATTGCTCCGCGCGACCGGGTAGAACCCAACCTAAGCACCCCGATTGCCCAGGACAACCTGCGCGTTAACATTTATCGCGCTGTGCCGGTTACTATCACCGACGGCACGAGTACTACGACCACCTTCAGTGCTGCCGCCACGCCGCGTAGTATTGTGGCTGAAACGGGCATGTTACTGTATGCCGACGATACTGTTACCGCCCGCCCAGTCGTAAACCTGGTAGCCCAACAGAGTTTGGGCCTGGAAGTTGTTATTGACCGCTCATTCCCGGTGGTGCTGAATGTGTACGGCACGAAACTGTTTATTCGCACTCATACCGACACGGTAGGGGAGCTGCTGAAGTCCAAAAACGTCAAACTAGGGCCACAGGATTCGGTCGTGCCCGAGCTGGCTACGCGGCTGGATCAACACACTCAGATATTTGTGGTGCGCAAGGGCACGCAGATTGTTACCGAAACCAAGAGCATTGCTACGCCGGAACAATCGGTCACCGACGCTTCGCTTTCTTTTGGCACAACGGCAGTTCGTCAGCAGGGCAGTCCAGGTACGCAAGTACTGACCTACCAGATATTGACCGAAAATGGCCAAGAAACGGGTCGCACGCTCATTCAAACAGTCATTACGGTGCAGCCGGTAACCCAAATCGTGGCCCGCGGTCAGGCAGTGAGTATCCCGGCCGACAAGCAAGGCGTGATGGCCCAAGCCGGTATCGCCGCATCCGACTACCCCTATGTTGACTATATTATGAGCCACGAGTCCGGCTGGTGTCCTACCAAGTTGCAGGGCCAGGTTGGCATTTGCCCTGGCTACCCACCCGACAACGTTCCGGCTGGGCTGGGCTACGGCCTTGGCCAAGCTACTCCCGGCACAAAAATGTCCGGGTTTGGCGCGGATTGGAAAACGAATCCGGTTACGCAACTCCGCTGGGCGACTAGCTACGCTGTTGGCCGCTACGGTAGTTGGGGCGCGGCTTATAACCACTGGGCTGGTTCGCATAACTGGTAGACTTTCAGGTAACAGACTGCAGAAATTGAGCAAGGAACAAGTGGCAGACATTGCACGTTGCCCGGTTGCTACCTGATGCCTGGTAAATAGTTACCTCTGCTTGCTGTACACTTATACAGATGAACGACGTTACTCCTAAAAAATCGCTGGGCCAGCACTGGCTGAACGATGAAGCCACGCTGGCCGCTATTTGCGAGAGTGCCGGTGTACAGCCCGGCGACCCAGTGCTAGAAGTCGGCCCGGGCCTTGGTACTCTCACCCGGCAATTGCTCCGGCGTGGGGCCCACGTAACGGCAGTCGAATTTGACCAATACCTTGCGGCCAACCTCTCGAAAAACGTTCGAGGGGACGGATCTATAGATGTTGATTTAACGGTGGTTAGCGAGGACATTTTGCACTTCGACCTAACACAGCTACCACCGGGCTACAAAGTGGTCGCCAACATTCCGTACTACCTTACTAGCAACCTCATTCGTGTACTGTGTGAAAGCTCCAACCCGTTTAGTACGGCGGCAATACTCATCCAAAAGGAAGTCGCGCAGCGGGTTGCCGCCGGGCCTGGGCAGATGTCAATCTTAAGCGTCAGTGCCCAGTATTACTGCGAGGTATCGCTTGGCAGCTTTGTGCCAAAAGAACTCTTTACACCTCCACCGAAAGTAGATAGCCAAGTTTTGGAGCTGAGCTACCGCCAGCAGCCGCTCTTTGAGGATGTCGATACCAAACAATTCTTTCGCTTGGTTCGCGCCGGCTTTAGCCAAAAGCGCAAGACGCTCGAAAACGCCTTGAGTGGCGGCTTGGCCATAGGCAAAGAAGAAGCCCGTGCCCTGCTACAAGCCGCCGGCGTCCCTGCCAGTACCCGCGCCCAGGCCCTCTCCCTAGCCGATTGGCACAAATTGTATTTAAGCTATACATCGAACTAAGCAAAACGCTTGTCAGTATGCTTTACGAATAGAAAACTCACGTATAGAACTCAAGACCTTTGCAACATCTGTACAGGCGTCAGCAACTGTATCCCTAAGTGTACCCTCCTTGTATTGTAGTGTTAAAGATATGCAGTGAGCGTAGTTTGCTGGCGAGAGAGCGGTTCGATCTTTTGCCAGTAGTACCCAATGCATTCAGTTTGTATGGTTCGGTTAAAGCGCTCGATGAATGCATTGTCATTGGGCCGGTGTAACCGGCTGTGTCTGGTCTGTATGTTCGCTCTCTTCATGGTTTGCTCAAAGTAGCGAC
>JBBRAC010000001.1:0-389908 GCA_038207115.1 Saccharimonadales bacterium (SeqCode) | reverse complement strand
CGGCGCTACCTTGAAGGCATTATAGAATGCCTCATTGGCTGATATGATTCTAAGGTCCTTATTTAGGACTAGCAGCGGCCCACGTACTGTCCGGATAATCGCATCTGCATAATCACGGGTAATTGTTACCTCTTCGTTAATAACATTTAGTTCGCTAATAATCTCATTAGTATATTCTTGAGTCAGCGTTACCGCTTCTTTTAGTTTAATCACCTTTTCTTGTCGAGGCATCTTGCGGGACTCGTCTGACGGAGTAATGGTTGTTTTCTGAGAAATTAAAGGCCTAATACTTTTATTAGCTTTAACGTTGATAGCCTTTCGCAAATTACTAGATGCAGAAGTAAGCGTTGTTTTAGGGTGCTTGCTTTTCATGGTTTGTGCCTCACTCTCCAGCTGAGCAGATGCCGTCTATTACGTTAACAGTCGGTAGACTACAAGCACGTCCCTTCCTAACTACGCAACTAACTCTAAGTATAACCCCCCTTTAAGCATAATCATAAGTTCTTTGGTGGCCCAAACAGTGCTTTAACTAGCGAGTCATGCTCCTCGGGACTGGTCAATAATTATGCTGCTGAGTTCTTCGACGGGGCACGATTACCCGGCAGAAGAAGTAGAGTTGGCGAATCGAAAGATAGTTGCGCGTTGTCAGCGTATAAGCCTATTAGGCTACATTGCTCGAGGGGTGAACGTATTCCGACCAGTACTTGGGCTCGATGTCTTTCAATAACTTGCAAGAGATACACCGTAGCAGTAATCTACCGGTTTCGGCATTGGTTAAAAGCGGCACGTGGTTGTCGATAGCAAGGCGTCGTATGGTATAGGCGTCACTATTTTCTTCTACCATAGAAGGTATATTTATCATTAAATCGAAGGTCTTATTTTTTATTGCCGTAGATACGCTTGGTTCTTTTCGGTCTTTTACTTTTAGCAGCTTTGTTGAGTTAACTCCGTGCTGCTGGAAGTACTTGTGGGTACCGGGGGTGGTATATATATTCCATCCGTCGGCTTTTAGTAACTGAATTTCATCTATAAACTTATATTTCTGTTCGTCTGGTAGGCTAATGAACACATTTTTTCCCTTAATTTGTTGTTCAGTTGCTAACCACGAGGTATAAAAAGCTTCTTCCAGGTCTGCCCCGAAGCAAGCAACCTCCCCGGTGGAGGCCATTTCCACACCTGCAACTGGGTCTGCACCTTTTAGGCGATTATAGGAGAATTGTGGGCTCTTGACTGCCACATGGTCGAGGTCAAAGGTTTGGTACACGGTATTGTTTTTTATGCCGAGCATGGCATCGGTTGCTATGGCAATGAAGTTATAGCCAGACGTCTTTGAAACGAAGGGGAACGACCTTGAGGCTCGCACGTTACACTCAATAACCTTCAGTTCGTTGTCTTTTGCAATAAACTGAATATTGAATGGACCGGTAATTTCTAGATTTGCTACAACCTGCTTGGCAATCGTTTTGGCCCTACGAACCGTTTCTAGGTACAGCCGCTGTGCCGGGTAAACCACTGTCGCATCACCAGAATGGATGCCGGCATTTTCAATATGCTCTGATATGGCGTAAATCACCAAGTTGCCATTTTGAGCCACGCCGTCTATTTCGAGTTCTTTGGCGTTTAAGATAAAATCGGACATTACTACCGGATGGTCGGGCGACAAACGCGTGGCTTCCTCTAAATATTCTTCTAGTTCTTCCTTTGTTTGAACGACATTCATTGCTCCCCCAGAGAGCACGTAGGACGGTCTAATAAGGATTGGATACCCGACCCTGTTAGCAAATAGTTTGGCTGTTTTTAAATCTGATACTTTTTCCCATTTTGGCTGATCAATCTTTAAGCGGTTCAGCATTGAGGAAAATTTGTGTCTGTCTTCGGCATTATCAATTTGCCGGGCGGTAGTGCCAAGAATGGGATAACCCGTTTGTGCCAGAGGTAGGGCCAGATTATTCGCAATTTGCCCGCCCACCGAAACCACAATGCCCCGTGTTTTTTCAAAATCGGAGATATCCTGAACCCGCTCAAGGGTCAGTTCTTCAAAATATAGCCTGTCGGAGCGATCAAAATCTGTTGATACGGTCTCTGGGTTGGAATTAATAATGATTGTTTTGTGGCCCCGCTTATTCAAGGTCTTTGCGGTGTTAACGGCACACCAGTCAAATTCTACCGACGAGCCTATACAGTATGGCCCTGAACCCAGTATGGTAATGGCTTTCGTGCCGAGCGGCTGTACGTCGTTTGTTTGGCCGTGGTATGTCACGTATAGGTAATTGGTTTCGGCATCGAACTCGCCCGCTAATGTATCAATTTGTTTAATAGCTGGTAGTACGCCGAGCGCGAGTCGCTTGGCTCTGACGCGTTTTTCGTCCCAGCCTTTTAGACTGCCTATGGCTTTATCGGAAAAGCCTTGTTGCTTTGCCTGGCGAAGTAACTCTTCGCGAATGGGTTCTGCAGTGAGGCGTTGTTCGGTGGCGTATATCTGGGCAATATGCTCAAGAAACCAGGTATCTATTCCTGAAAGGCGGTGTATATCCTGAACAGTTTTGCCGAGCTTTAGAGCTTGGTATATTGCAAAGAGCCGTCTGTCTGTCGCGTGCTGGATTTCATCTAGCGGCTTCGAAAAAGTGTAGGGATGCACGCTTAATCCCTGAGAGCCGATGTTAAGCATTCTAATTGCTTTTTGGAGCGCCTCCGGAAACGAACGACCAAGCGCCATAACTTCTCCTACGCTTTTCATTTCGGAGCCAATATGGTGGTCGCTGGCTTTTAATTTTGATAAGTCCCAACGTGGCATTTTTACGGCAATGTAATCTAGTGCGGGTTCATAAAACGCCGAGGTAGTGCCGGTCACGCTGTTTTTTAGCTCGTGCAGGCGTTTGCCCAACATTAGTTTGGCAGCTACAAATGCGAGCGGGTAGCCTGTTGCCTTAGAGGCCAGAGCGCTGGAGCGTGATAGCCTGGCGTTTACTTCTATCACCCGATAATCGCCCGTAAGGGGGTTTAGCGCATACTGGATATTGCATTCGCCAATTATGCCCAAGTGATTGATGGTGTCGATTGCGACTTTTCGGAGCCGGTGATATTCCTCGTTGGTGAGTGTTTGCGAAGGTGCAACTACAATGCTTTCGCCGGTATGGATCCCCATTGGGTCAAAGTTTTCCATGTTGCAGACGATAATGGTATTGCCATCGATATCCCGTACCACTTCATACTCAACTTCTTTCCAGCCCGCCAAGAACTCCTCGATAAGTACCTGGGAAACGGCTTTCATAACCTCGCCAACTCGCTGTTTGAGTTCGGCGTCGTTATCTATGCGGCCAGAACCCAGACCGCCAAGACTAAACCCGGAACGGAGCATAATCGGGTAGCCAATTTTGTGGGCGGCGGCCAGGGCTTCCTTAAGGTTGTAGGCGACCATACTGCGAGCGGTTTTGGTGCCGATTTCGGCCAGCGATTTTTTAAATAAGTCTCGGTCTTCGGTTATTTTAACAGATGAAACGGGCGTCCCTAGCACGGTTATGTCAAGCCTTTTAAACGTTCCTAGCTCGTACAGTGCTAGCCCCAAATTAAGGGCGGTTTGGCCTCCGAAACTTAGCATTACGCCATCGGGTTTTTCCCGTTCCAGAATTTTCGTGACGGTCGTAATGTTTAACGGCTGAAAATAAACTCTGTCAGCCATATCGTCGTCGGTCTGCACAGTGGCAACATTGGGGTTAATGAGAACAGTATAAATGCCATCTTCTTTAACGGCTTTGATGGCCTGGGAACCCGAATAGTCGAATTCGCCCGCTTGCCCAATACGCAGGCCACCCGAGCCCAAAATGACAACTTTTTTAAGATGCGGTTTTTTGCTCATAGCGATGTATAAAACCTTTCAAATAGCCATTCGGTATCGGTGGGACCGGGACAGGCTTCTGGGTGGAACTGAACCGAAAAAAACGGTTTGGTGCGATGTTCGATGCCTTCTACCGATGCATCATTCAGGTTTTTGAAGGATGCAAACCATCCTTTGGGTAAAGAATCTTCGGCGATGGCGTAGCCGTGGTTCTGGCTGGTTATATAGCCTTTGGTCGTTTTTGTTTCTAAACATGGCTGATTATGGCCCCGGTGGCCGTACTTTAATTTGTAGGTTTTTGCGCCAGCAGCTAAGCCCATTATTTGGCTCCCCAGACAGATACCAAATACCGGCTTGCCAATATGTAACGCCTTGCGCGCAATCTCTATTGTCGGCTGGTAATCGCTCGGATCTCCCGGACCGTTCGAAAGGAGTACCCCGTCATACGGTTCGTTACTGTAGTCGTAATCGTAAGGCACTCGCTTTATTTGTAGCGGGAGTTTCCGTAAAGACCTAAGAATGTTCTCCTTTGAACCACAATCCACTAAAATTACTTTTTTTGTACATTCCGGGTTGTAGGTAATAGGTTTTTCTACCGAAACAAACCGTTTCTGTAACGCCATATCTTTTGCGGGACGAGTGCCTATAGAACCTGCCATTGTGCCCTTGGTCCGAAGGTATTTTGTTACCGCGCGGGTATCTACCCCCATTAGTATGGGTATATTTTGCGAGTGTAGCCATTGCAGCAACGAACGGTCTGAACCGGTGTGGCTCCAATGTAAAGCGGCTTCACTTACTACCGCACCGCAGACTTGAATCTTGTCCGATTCGGCCGATGCTATATTTACCCCGTAATTCCCGATAAGAGGATAGGTAAAGACCAGAATTTGACCAGCGTAGGAGGGGTCCGTCAGCGATTCGACGTAGCCTGTCATACCGGTGTTAAACACCACTTCTCCGACGTATGTTTCGGTTTGCCAGTCCGGCGCCATACCCATGAAAGCTGTGCCGTCTGCCAAGTCTAGTCGGGCGATGTGAGTACTAAAAAAATCGCCCCTTTTGGAGCGATTATTGTGCGTTTCGGTAGCCTTGGTAGATGTTAGTTTTTTAGCCATACTTGTATAGAATTTAACAGGCCAAGCTATAAAGCGCAAGTGCTTCGGCCTGCAAGCGAGCCCACTTACTGCTTGCATTGTCGGGCAGTGTGGTGGCAGCTAGGCAGCTCAGTAATCCGTAACCAGTAATACTAAAAAGACCTCCGAAGAAGTCATGTATGTATTTGTGTCTTGTCTTCGGCTGCTGGGTCGGTTTTTTACCTCTACCGCAAAGCCGTGCTCGGAATAAAATTCCTGCAACTGAATATGTTTTAGTTTGGCCGCATCAACGTATCAGCTAAAAGCTAAGTACGTCTCATTGCATCAACCTCAAGCTCCAAAACTGCGCGAACGACATGAGTAACCGTGGCGTCAGATGGGGCACATTCAGCGGCATGGTCTGCTTTTTCTCCGTAGTGTGATGCAAGTATCTCTGTTAATGGTAGACCATGATACAATCCGGCAATAGCATCTATGAGTTGTCTAAAATTTTCTCCGCTTGCCATACATTTATAGTACTACACAAGTTCTAAAGACATTAAGACCGCCCAAAGGAGTCTTAAAGGCATAAGCACGTTGGCTTCACCTAGTGAGCATACGTCACAAATTGGTGTCGGTGCTTGTATGAAAAAGTCCTGTCCTCAAGTAAACAATGAAGCACTAGCGGCTTTTTTGAACCCCGATGAGATAGGTATAAATGGCGAGAACCATTCTTCAATTGCGGGGCAGCATGACTTCTCTGGCAAAAGTTGAAATCGTCGATGAAAAACAGTTGACATTTACTGACCCTTTACTAGGAGATCCGATACGGACCTCCTAGTATAGTACGGTGAGCTAAACTTGAGCGTGACCATGCTTAAGACACCTCTCCCATTCTGCGATAGAGCGATCCATCAGGGTACGTAACCCGCTCAGAAGTTCCTGCTTGTGGGCAGCTGATAGACCAGAAAGTCTGGTGTCATAGTGACCCCTTTCAAAAAAGCTTGCCTCCCTGAAGGCTCTCATGCAGGCTGTTCTCCAAAAATACATCCAAGAACGTTCTGATAGTATAACCTTGACGAGTTTTGTATACATATCTTGAGTTGATTGATTTAATGCTAGGTAACTCAATTGCCTGCCTTCTTCATAGCCTGCTCTGGCCAAGCCAAAAGTTTCCCAATCGACAATCATGAGCGAAGCGTCCGGTACGGATATGTGGTAGTTATTGGGATTCGGATCTCTATGCGAAGGATATTGTTTTAGGGTAGCAATGGTTTTTTGACTGGCTTCAGCAAGATCGCATATTTTCCGCCAATACGGATTTAAATATCGAGGTACGTTTGATTTCATGTCTGCTTTGATAAATCGCAGGGATAGGATTGCACCATTATCTATACCTTCATAATCCGAGCAGTCGTATACGCCCTTTATTGGCAGCATTGTTCGCATAAGCTGGAATGCCTTGTTTTTCCCCCGTAAGTAAGTTTCGGTGTAGCCTTCCCACGCACCAAAAGCCTCAAAAGGGTTTAGATCAGGGAACTGTCCTAAATACTCAAGAGTGGCAAGTCTGCTTTTCGGGTTATAAGTGAGCAGTGATGGCACAATGATTTTCAAATCTTCAGAGCTCAGGAGGTGAATGTGCAGCGCCAAGTATTCATAAGCTTTTTCCTCGTTCTCGGTGAGGATTTTTGTGATATTCCCGTGGTTATTGAGCCTTACGGTGGACTGTGGCTTCAGATACAACGGTCTGGTAGGTGATGATTTATTTTTCATTATGTTCTTCAATTGCTTGCCACACCCATTCTGCTCGAATCTTATTTTCCGAATGCAACCGCTCGATTTCTGGGAAGGTAAACCAGCCCAGCTGTAAGATTTCTTCGTTTATGACGATGGGCTTGCCACCAATGATTTTTGCTTCGTAGGCATGCTTTACGGCTGCCTGTGCCTCGTGGTGGTATATGCCTACCTCGGACAGTATCTCGACTGAATAGCCAGTTTCTTCTTTCGTCTCCCGGATCGCAGCTTCAATCAGTGGTTCGTCTTTATCTACATGCCCAGCGGGTAGGTTCCAAAGCCCGTACGCTTTTTCCTGTTTTTTCTGTACTAGCAGATATTTTCCGCTGTGGCGTATCACGCAGCCTACTACGAGGCTTACCCACTGTATTGATTGTTCCCAGTCATGCTGGCTTATCTGCGTCATGCGTTACATCATATCAAAAAAGTTCCTAAAAAGCGTTCATTAAGGTGCTTTTGGTTCCGGCTGCTGGGTCGGCCTTTTGCCCCTGCTTCAAAGCTGTGCTGCCTGGGGCACGTTTCACGAGCGGAGCAAGCTTCTGCGCGGGCTATGCTACCAGTCTTGTTGCAGATTTAAGTAGGGACACAGCACCAAATACTAGCTGCCTATTACGGTTTTGTCAGAAAAGACAACCAGACGCTGGGCATAGGTACGTCCTGCGGATTCATAGTCACCGTTACAGGTTATAAGATTGAGGTGACTGCCGCCATCGCTACTATGGAAAACATCGTATGCCGAGGCGTCCTTATCGTAGGTGCGCAAAGTTTGAACGGTAAACGAGCTGGTGCGTCCTTGGCTATCGACAACCCTAACCTCGTCCCCTTTTTGCAGCGAGCTGAGCTTAGTAAATATGGCGCTACGCGTCACGCCACGGTGGCCGTCGATCACCGCACTACCCTTATTGCCAGGGTTTGGGCTGTAGTGGTACCAACCCGCGTCTTCATTTGTCCTGGGCGCTTCCATATCGCCCTGTGCAGTCAAGCCCATTGGCAGAATACGGGTATCTACGGCTAGTTTTGGAATAATGAGTCGCACGGGCACACCATAAACAACCACATTCATTTTACGGGGGTGGATTGGTTGTGGCTTGGCGGTTTGGGAACTGACGCCTGGATGAGGTATATCAACTACTGCACTGCGTAGGAGCTGGACCGCGTAGAGCGTTGCGACCACACATACAACAACTATTGCTATAGTGATGAGCGTTCGTCGCTGTTTGTTGTTAGGGGCGACACGCACCTTTGTCTATACTTTTTTGCGGATGACGTACGCAAGCGATAGCACAACAACACCAGTTGCGATACTTGGCCAAAGAAGGCTTCCCGAAGCTTCGGTTGTGCCGGATGCCGTATTTGGTAGCCCTGGCGTGGCTGGTACGGCTGGTGGTGCGGGTGTATTGTTACGACTTGCCGAGCACGTGGCTGCCGAAATAGTATCGCTAGTCGTCGAAACGGTGCCTCCAAAGGCTAAGGCCTGGCCGGTCCAGTTGACGGTACTTCCAATAGTTACACCAGATGCATCGATGTCAGTGCCAAGAAATGTCGAGTTTGCACCAAGCGTGGTAGCTGCTGTTGGGGTCCACCATAAATCACAGGCTGAAGCACCGCCAGCTAAGGCAACTATGGAATTGGGTGAGGTTGTTAGCGCGCCATCCATCCTAAAGATATAGGTGCCTGCCCCGGTTAGAGTAATTGTTCCGCCTCCACCTATTGAGGCAGCACCGGTTATACAATACACACCTGGTACATACACCCCAATGGGTCCATGTGTCGTGTCAGAGGCTAGGTCAACCGGCCCAGGTGCAAAATTAAACGAACAAGGTTGATTATTTAAATAACTCAAGGCGTTGTTTTGGTCAATTCCCGCTTGGTTATAGACACTATCGGCGACGTGCGTAGGGCCGTTTACTGTCGGTACTGTCGCTGGTGGCACGGTATAACCCAGTCCACTATTAAGCGTTGTACCACCGACCGTGTTTGAGTAGGTGCTCGAAAGTATAACGAATTGGTTGGCAGCACCAATGCCTGGTGAGGTCGCCGCCGAAGCGAGCGGTGCTACCGCTAGAGATATTGTCGAAAAGGCCAAAAGGCCAAACAGACTAAATTTCTTTGATAGTTTCATCGTAACTCCAAGCGATCTAAATATTTTTATAATATTTTTATTTATATTTCAAGATTAACATAAGCATGTTACTAAAGATACAACGTAAACCAACCACCAGATACAATAATAAATGCCCGTGTGATAATACTAGAATATTGACGCCGTTTTCAGCGAGCTAGGCAACGCAACGCAACTTTAGCCCCAAAGCCAACGATGTTTTACTGCGTAGAACTGGCAACACGGTCATTTTTTAGAGAAGAGGTCCTTCTCACGTGTCGGGCCAAAAGTGTTACTTTCTGTCTTCTAGTATGTTAAAAACTATCCCTGCGATAATAAACACAAAAGCGGCTAGACTAAGCGGATTATTTTTAGTATTCCCAAGTAGTAAAAAGAACATGCAAATAGCCGCGAATGCCCAGCATATATTTTTGAGTAATCTCAGATTTTTCTTGCTCATATTCGTAAGTATATTCTGTTAAAGAGAATAATCCAGTGACTGCCTGTTCGTCTCGCTCAGCTCGTGTAGTGGCTCGGGCGTAAAAGCTCGACCGAGGTATCTGTAGCTCACGTGTAAAGTGAGCTCGCCATCCTGGGTCGACTTCCTCCAGGATGGCTACTCTTTTGACCGCTGCATTTCAGCTGTTGCTCTACCGAGCAACTTGTATAACTGGTCGTTCTCCTTTTTGACCCGGTTGAGTTCCAACACCAGATTACGGTTGCCGCTCGCGTCTTCCACACCTTCGTGCAACCAACGGTAAATGCTCTTGCTGGTAACGTCGTACTTGGCACTAGCCTCCGTGACACTCATGCCGTCATCTCGAATCTTGGCTAGAATGGTGGCCTTGGTGTGTTGGTCGGTTGGTTTACCCATATGACAAAAATCCCTTTCTCTATGTGGTGCTAACGCACCACATGTTTTTATTAGTTAGTTTTAGCCTAATCCGGATGAGACTATGTGTCTAGTTTAAGGGGAGTGGGACAATTCACCAGAATGACTCATGTCACTCTGGCACCAAAGCTCAGGCAAGGCTTGGCAGCAAAGGCTGTGCTGGAAGCACAGAACACATGGGGAATCCCCATTGCTATGGTGCAAGCAGACAACGGCCCAGAATACAGTCGCTACTTTGAGCAAACCATGAAGCGAGCTACCATACAAACAAGACACAGCCGACTGCACCGGCCCAACGACAATGCCCACATTGAACGCTTTAACCGAGCCATACAGACAGAATGCATTGGGTACTACTGGGTCAGGAGCGTACCGCTCCAGTCCCAGCAAGATACGCTACGCGCATATCTTGAACACTACAATACGAGACGTGTACACTTGGGGATACAGTTGCTGACGCCTATGCAGATGTTGCAAAGGTCTTGAGTTCTATACGTAACTGACTGACTATAGCTCCTTTCCAGAGTCTGCTAAATCAACTTTACTTGTGGATTCACCTTACTAAAACAAAATGACTCCCAACGAGGTCTTTCATTGTGCTTGGCTCTGGATGGTGGCGAGAACCTCTGGGGATGCAGAGTAATCGGGTACTTGTAGTTGTTTGCTTAGGACTAGCTGCGCGTACTGGTTTGGGGGTTTATATGATACGCTATAAGCACTTAACAATTTAAAATATAAAGAGTGTGAATAGAGATCTAGCTCCGTGATTCACCAGCAACCCTTTCAGTTGGGTGCTCCATCTAGACTGCTTTGTGCAGAAAGATATTCCACCATACCTATCCTTTCTGCCTAGCGAGAAAGGTTTTTTATATGAATTTACGAACGGCCGAGAGTGTTTCGCCTAAGCATCCAGACAAAATTTGTGACCAAATAAGTGACACGGTGCTCGACGAAGCGTTGTCTCAGGACCAGCTGTCGAGAGTAGCCGTAGAAGTTGTTGGCGGCCACAAGCTGCTGGTTATTATTGGTGAAGTCACTTCTAGCGCCAGCATTAACTACGAAGAGATTGCCAGAAGATTTGTTGCTGCAGACTACGAAGTGCGCGTGAATGTGGTACACCAAAGCCCCGAAATAGCACAGGGTATCGATACCGGTGGAGCCGGGGACCAAGGAATTATGGTTGGTTACGCTACAGGCGAAACAGAAAACCTTGTGCCGCTAGAGGTAGAGCTTAGCCGGTCACTAAACAGATTTTTGTACAAGCAGTTTCCCTACGACGGTAAAACCCAAATAACAATCGCCGACAAACAAATTACCGCTGTTGTCGCGAGCTTTCAAAATTCGAAACGAAAAGAACTCGAAGAGTACATAGACGCTTGGCTTAGCGATAACAGAGTAACGGTAAGGCCTAAAGTTTTTGCTAATCCGGCTGGCGATTGGGATATCGGCGGCTTTGATTCCGATACGGGTCTAACGGGTCGTAAAATTGCCATAGATAGTTATGGACCACGAATACCCATTGGCGGCGGGGCGTTTAGTGGCAAAGACCCTTCAAAGGTGGACCGGTCTGCAGCGTACATGGCTCGTAAGATTGCTGTCGATTATCTTAAAAAAAGAAATGCTACAGAGGTCTTCTGCCAACTTGCCTATGCTATTGGCGTTGCCGAGCCAGTTGAGTCTGTAGTGATTGTTGATGGCAAAGAAGAACAAGTTACCGGGTACGATCTAACACCCAAAGGCATAATTGACTTTTTGGACCTACGAAATCCCCTGTTTGCTAAAACGGCCGAATACGGTCATTTTGGCAATGGTTTTCCCTGGGATAGATAGTATTGGTTAGGTTCATGGTTTTGCCGAACATCGTATTGTAGTTAGCTTTGGCTCCGGGAACTGGATTCGAACCAGCAGTGTTTGCCGTCATATTTTAGGTCCGTCTTACCTTGGCTTACATCCGTTATTTATTAAAATTACTTATTCTTCCATACATATTTGGTATTACGAGCATCACCCTCTATAGCTAAGTAGCCGTCGTCAACAAGTTTCATTAGTCTACGTTGAATTGTGCGTTTCGAAGTGCCAGCTAGTATGTCCTCTGCCTCTGACAATGATATAGACCCAAATTGCTTTGCATAACTTAAAATATCGGATTCCAACTTTGATATTTTGACTTTGTCTGCATTTTTTGTAAGCCCAGATAGTGCGTTGACTTCAATGGCAAGGACCTTGGCTGAAGATAAAAATCCTTCAACAAAGTAACCCAGCCAGGGATTGAGGACTGCAAGTTTACGACCCGTATAGTTATCGGCTAGGCTCAACGCGTTGTAATAAGCCTGCTTGTCTACAGAATAGTAAGATTCTAGAGCTAATGAACTGCGAAAGTCATAATCCTTCAAGCCCAAATACAGACTTGTTAGTAAGCGAGTTGTTCGTCCGTTGCCATCTGCTAATGGGTGGATGGACACAAAATGGAAGTGCAATATTCCGGCAACTATAACTGGGTGAATGTTATCAGCTCCGGCAAGCCACAACAGCAACTCGCTAATTTCTTGGCAAAGGACATCCGTGCTTGGACCATCATATACGGTATTGTCATTTTGATCGGCTATATAGATTGGATTCTCGCGTAGGACGCCCACTTTATCTTCAGGCAAGAGTTGATTGGCGACAACCCTGTGAATGGCCAGAATATCCTCCATGACTATGGGTGTTTTGATGCTCTTACGTTTTTCAATGAAGTCCAACGCTTTTTTGTAGTTTTTAACCTCCAGTTCTGCATACTGGTGACGTGTTAGCTGCTTGCCACCAATGAGTACTTTTTCGACCTGTTTAAGATTAAGAGGGTTGCCTTCGATAGACGTTGAGCTGTGCGTAGCCTCGACACTAGCTCTGTAACGCATCTCAATTTCTCGTTCTGGTAAAATATAACTACTATCTACTTGAGTACGCAATGACTCAATATCGGCTATATTGCGGAGTAGTTTATCAGAAATTGTGTAGTTGGGCGTATACATGTGTTGCAGTATAGCACAATTTTTAAACTATCGTGCCATAATCATGCCAACTATCATGCCAGTTGTGTGTAGACAGGTCTAGGGAATGTGTCTTGTTTCCCCTTGCTTGCTCCTTCAGGACGGGACGGGCTGGGTTAGAACCAGATTACAGGGGTGAAATGAAAGAACCGCCATTACTGATGGTTCCAACATTCGTACTTTTTTATCGGCACGTTTATTCTTGGCTTGACCAAAGAGAGAAGTTAATTCACGTCTAGGAACTAGGTCTGTACTTTTCTCTGCTTGGTCTGGCTCCCCACTATAGAGGACGTTATAACCATTATAAAGCAAGATTTTGCGATTATCTGAGACGGTGTGCGCACTTGACCAAAACGTGGCAGTTTGTTCGGCTTTAAGCCTCGCGCTTCCTAACAGATATACTTCGGGCTATCAGCTTAGCCGGATTCAACCACAAGTTCACGATTACTCGGGACTTGGTTGGTCGAGCGCAAGTCGTCCAACTGCAAACGCTGGGTAGGTTGGAGCTATGATTCCCGTGCTCGCTTCAATCCACTGCATGCCATCGCTCACAAAGTTCGATTCTCGCCCTGTCCTATAATTGGAGGCTGAGATCGTAGAGCCGGAGATCGTAACTAATCCGCTTAGTGCGGTCACTATGTTCTGCATACGTTCGGTTAAAGTGAGTGTAGGATTGAAGTCTGTAAGAGTGCCTGCTTCGTCAAACTTGTATCGGAACTGTGAGATGTCATGGCCACCGGCTTCGGTTTCACCTGGCTCGAGTGCGTATGCTTCGTCTTTTAGTTCAATCTCGTTGTCGGCGCGGTAAAGAGAAACCGCTCGGTATACGTTTACTCGTATGCTGCCATCTGCGGCTCGGAGACGGATAGTAGTATCGCGACCGTTTTCCCATGTTTGCGGTGTAAAAGCCCGTGGATCTACAGCTTGAAGCCACACCAGACTAAAAGGAAGCTCTGTACTAACCACTGATTCACCTATAGTTATCGATAGGTTCGACTCAGCTTTAACGCCTGGCACTTGTGTCATAAAAAACAAAATACCACGAAAAGTTGCATTTGTATAGTGCTTATGATTTGGCTCCGGCTGCTGGGCTCGAACCAGCGACATCCTCGTTAACAGCGAGGCGCTCTACCACTGAGCTAAGCCGGACTACAACACCCGAGACACTTGCAAGCAGGTTTCTCGGCGCGCGGGCAAAATGGAATACATCTTGTCCGGCTACTCTTCCCGGTCGGTGGAATCTTAAAGCTTATGCTACCAGCGTGGGGGAAGACAGGGGAATTATAGCGAAGTCGGCGCAGGCTAGCAACAGGTTACTTGCGAACGCGTAGTTTTTCGACCGATTTTTTGGTGGTTTTGGTAACTTTGCGGACGTTCTTTTGGACGGCGCGCTGTATTTTCTGAGCCGGTTTGCGCTGTGCCAAAACGTTCAAATACACCTGTTCGTAGCCGTCTACCATCTGTTTAAGCCCAAAATGCGCCTTGACGTGTTCGCGGCACGCCCGGCGGTCTATTTTATTTATTTTGTGCACTGCTTCTATCATTTCGCCCACACTTGGGACTAAGTAGCCTGTTTTGCCATCTACAATGATTTCGCTCATAGAACCGCGGTTGATGGCAATGGCCGGCGTGCCACACGACATGGCTTCGATGGCCGTTAGTCCAAATGGTTCTTCCCACTGGAGCGGTAGCAGCAATGCCTTAGCTTTTTGGTAGTAGGGCAAAATTTTATCGCGTTCTATAAAGCCCAGGTACAAAATTTTATCGTTGAGGTACGGTTTAATGTATTGGTCGAAATACCCCTGGCTGGTCGGCGCGACTGGGCCGATTATTAACAGACGGTGGTCGGTTGCTTCGGCGACTTGTATGGCTTCTTTAACGCCCTTTTCCGAAACTACGCGGCCGGTAAACAGGAGGTATTCTTCGTGTTCGGCCGAAAAGCTAAAATCATGCGTGTTGACGCCGTTGTACACCGTGGCGGCATAGTTGAGGTCGGGGGCATCCCGGCGCTGATTGTCAGAAATCGAGACAAAATGCTGGCTGGGCGTTTGGTACAGTTCATACGCCTCTTTGTACCATGGATATATGGGGTCGTGCTGGGTATACACTACTGGAACGTCGGGGTACAAACCGGCTAGCGGTAGGGCGACTTCAGGGTGGTGAAAATGTAACAGGTCGTAATCGCCCCGCTGGGCCCGGCGGAACATTTCCTTCGCCAGGTACATGTCCCATAGGTCGGGCACGTAATGGTTTAGCTGTTCGCTGGCTAGCAGCGCTTGGAACTCTGTGCTGTTGCTGGCAAGCGCCCTGAGGTTCATGGTTTCTATGTTTGCCCCAGTTGATTCGCTTCCCAGTGGTGCAAAAAAGTCGACATGGTGGCCACGCTCGGCCATACCGTCGGCAATGTTGGCTGCCAAGTCTATGGGCGCATAAATAATGTCGCTGGGCCGCGGGACTGGCAAATACCCTCGTACCATAGTAGCGAGCCGAAGCTTCTTTTCGCCTAACATTGCCGTAAGTATGAGCGTAGCCTAACCGAAAAGCAATCGGTGGCTTCACTGCCCCAGATTGAATTTTGTGCTAGCATTTTTTGATTCAACGAGGTTTTAGAGCGCGGTGGATTTGCCGATTTTCATCGCGGGCTTTCAGTACCTGTCGCTTGTCGTAGTGTTTTTTGCCCTTGCCGACCGAAATGCGTAGCTTTATGTACCGGCCGCGCGTTAGGAGTTCTAGTGGCACAATGGTCTGGCCCTGCTGTTTCGATGCAATCAGCGCGTTAATTTCGCGGCGCTTGGCAAGCAGTTTGCGGGTGCGCCCCTGCTCCTGCTCGGTTAGTGGCACGGCGTTGGTGCCATTTATGGCCGCGCCTATCAGATAAATTTCGTTATCTTTAACCGTGACGTACGCGCCGCGCAACTGCCCATGTCCCATTCGTAGGCTCTTTACTTCTGCCCCCGTTAATTCGACGCCGACCACCAACGAATCGCCCAGTTCGTAGTCGAAGCGGGCACGGCGGTTTTGAATGGAGTGAGAGGCAGTAGCCTTTTTCTTTGCCATACCCAACATTGTACTTGATTAGCCTAGTGTTGACAAAGATTGTACATAGTATTAAAGTAGTACGATTATGAAAAACCAAAACAAGAATCGTCGGCATATTGCCGAAGAAATAATCAGTGATAGGTTGAACAGGCCACGCAATATTCAGCGTGGTGCAATCTTACTGGCGCTGGCTGGCGGATTTTACCTAGGAGTAGACCGAGAAGCTGCAACACCAGCAGCTGACCTGAGCCTTCTAGGGGGTACAGTAGCCACGGCTGGAGTGGGCATAGTGGATCGAAAGCGGGCGATTGGTTATTCTGATCGTGTTATACAAGAGTACATGAAAGCCAGTGGCAGTGCGATTGTGGACCCAACGAGCACTACTGTGGTTGATATTAGGCAAGGCAAATTGACCGAAACGTCGCGCTATAATTGGTACGCAGATGCTGGACATATGTATGCAGGTAATACTAAGGTAGCTGCACTAACTGCTCCTTTATCGGCATGGTCAGGGGTTCATATCCTATCTCGGGTTGTGGGCAACCCAAACTTGGTAAACACAGTAAGGGTTCCCGGAGAATTACTTGGCGCAGCATTTGCTCTAATAGGACTGACGCTTCACTACGTGGGGGCAGAAGCGACCACAAAAGATATTAATCAGGCATATCGTGAACAGCTAGATATTATTGACGGTGGCCTGGAGTTTGATTTAGGAAACTAAACAAAGAGCCGGCGTTTAGCGCACTGCGGACTCGACGGTGGCCCAAGTAGCTCCATCGCCTTGCAGGTTGCGCCAGTACCACCATTCTGCTCCCCAGAGGTCTATGGGGTAGACTTTGACCTTTTTTGCTGCGGTGATGTTGGTGGCAATTTGGCTGGCACTCATCGATTCGTCTTGCTCTGCCCGGTCCATTTCCCAGATGGCCTTCGGCCCCCACGGTTCGCACTGCAACTCGTGAATAAACACCTGCTTGCCCAACAAGACATGTATGAACGATTTGCGCAGCCGGTGCAGCCACGCCGATTGAACAGTCGAATGGTACGAACCGCCGCTAAACACACGCAGGTAGTACGAAAATCCCACATAGCTGGGGCGAGGTTTGCGCAACGGAATTCCCCAACCGTTGCTGGTGCTCATAACGATGGGCCGCAAGGGGTCAAGACTGCGTACCGCCCGGAACTCCGTACGCAGACGCCCTCGGTCGATATCTATGCGTTCACCAAAACCCCGTAGGAGTGCCTCATTTTCGAGCTGCCACGAACTTATTACTTGCCAGTTTTTGCAGTGTACTACTGTTTGGCCCACATACGCCAGCAGGGCTTCGTCGCGCTCCGCTTTTGGCAATTTCCACGCCCATTCCGGCCAGTGGTACTCTGGCCAGCGGGGTTGTTTAACGCCCAGGCACAGGGTGACGGTGCCACCAGCTTCGGCGATGCGTTGCAGCTGCCAATTGAGCTCGGAAAAATCGTAAACACCTCTTGCCCACTCGCATTCATCCCAGTAGCTCATCAGCCGAAAG
Source organism: Saccharimonadales bacterium (SeqCode) (assembly GCA_038207115.1). Taxonomy (GTDB): domain Bacteria; phylum Patescibacteriota; class Saccharimonadia; order Saccharimonadales; family UBA4665; genus JAJZCD01. The sequence continues at coordinate 372,625 of JBBRAC010000001.1, read as the reverse complement.
CGTCGCCACCCCTGGGCTAGTAGCCAATCGAGCGTGGCATGCGGGTCAAGGCCAAAGCTGCGACACTGCTTAAGCGAAAAACTTATGCCATATTTTTTGGGGTCAATCATAGACTGAATATAACAGACATAGGGCCAATCGTGATGCTATACTGGCAGTATGAGTTTTACGCCAGATGAAATCGAAGACCTCAAGCAGCTGTTTATTGCTAACAATGGCGTTTTGCTTACCGAGCTTGAGCAGCGTTTTAAAAAGATAGACCAGCACCTCGAGACATTTGAACAAAAATTTGATGATTTAAGTGACTCTGTTCAGGAAGCTATCGACACCAGCAACGATGCCAGCGGCCAACAACTTGCCGATCACGAGCAGCGAATTACCAAGTTCGAACAAGCTACTGCTTCGTAAATAAGCTCTGGGCGGTATTCCAGACGCTTGGGTCGTGCAAGGTTTGCATGCGGTAGTACCAGTACTCTACGCCCCATAGGTCGATTTGTCGCAGGCCGGTTTGCTGGCCGAATTCGGCGGTAGTTTTAAACCGCGTAGCGTCAAACGTTTTGTTTTGCTCGGCCAGAGAAATATCTAGGATGTTTTTGCTCTCTGGCGGCCACGGCTCGGCCTGCAGTTCGTGTAACACCGATGGTTTGCCGGTAAGAATCTGTTGCGTGCCAGCAAGGAACGCGTAGTACCAGCTGGGGAATGGGTACTGGAAATAGCGCTTCGTGACCGTGCCATCCCACACACGGCGGTACACCGATATGCCGACGTTGTCTGGCAGCGGGTCGCGCAAGCTAAAACCGATGTAGTTATTGGAGCGGGTAATAATAACCGGGCGTTTGGCATCTAGCCGTTGCACCAGCGCTAGCTCACTGTTAAGGCGAGTGCGGTCAAAGTTATAACACTGGCCAAAATGGTTAAAGAACTCGTTTTCTAGCTGGTAACTTTCCAGCGCCGGGCTGTGTTTGTAACGCTCTATAACGGCCGTCATATAGGCGTTGAGCTGGGGCTGCCACTGTACCGCTGGGCGGGAGGTATCTACCCAGCTAGGTGCATGGCATTCTGGCCAACGTGGCTGGCGCAGCCCAACTGCCAGCGTTACTTTAGCGCCGTGTGATTCTGCCTGAGCCATTTCGTAGTCTAACTCTTTAAAGTTGTACGTGCCCTGTACCGGCTCGATATCTGACCAATAACTGACCAGGCGCAGGTGTTTAACGCCTAGATCATTCAAAACAGCTTGGTATGTTTGGTGCGCATCGAGCCCCAAAGAACTGGCGTAGTCAGCAATGTACGTAACGCCCAAGGTGGATGGCTTGCCTTTCTGGCTGTGCTGATACCAAACCGCAATCCCATACATCCCTAGCCCACAGAACAGCGTTAGGCTAACGGCGCACAGAACCACTTTTTGCCACCAACCGCGCCGCCAATAGGTTTTCGGCACCAGCGCTAGCTTGCGGAAGGGATTTGCGGTAATATTCAGTTGTTTTGGAATCTTTGTCATACAATAACCTGCAGTGAACAAACCACGCATTAGCATTATCATACCTGCATATAACGAAGAGCGCTATCTCGGCCGCTGCCTGGACTCGATTGCGGCTCAGGCGCTACAGCCGTACGAAGTGGTAGTGGTGGATAATGGTTCGGTCGATAAAACAGCTCTGCTGGCTGCCCAGTACCCTTTTGTGACGCTCATTCACGAGGGTCAGCGTGGCCGAGTGTACGCGCGAAACGCAGGCTTTGAGGCTGCAATGGGCGATATCCTGGCTCGGATAGATGCCGATGCGCAACTACCAACCGATTGGACAGCCTGCGTGAGTGCATATTTTGAACCTGAAAGTGCTAAAAACACCGCCTGGACAGGGGGCGCACTATTTTATAACGTCCGGTTTCCGCGGCTGGTGAGTGGTGTGTACGACATCTTGATTTTTCGTTTTAACGCCGTTCTGGCCGGCCACCCTACGCTGTGGGGGTCAAATATGGCGATGCCACGGGAACTCTGGCAAGAAGTAGCCGGCCGGGTCTGCCTGCGGAATGATATTCACGAAGATCTTGACTTGGCTATTCATTTGCACCAAGCTGGCCGCGCCATTACGTACGACAAGCGGGTAAAGGTGCACGTGCAAATGCGTCGAGTACGTTCCAACCGCCACGAACTTTGGAGCTATTTACAGATGTGGCCTCGTACGCTGCGAGTGCATCGCCTGTGGACTTGGCCAATTTGTTGGCTACTGGGTTGCTTGCTGCTTTACCTGGTTACGCCACTGTTAACGCTAGCCGAAAAGGTGGCTAGAATGTTTGGCAAGCAACCACTAGAAGATTAACCTTGGTCGTTGCTTTGCCAGCGGCCGTTGGCTTCCTGGTAGGGCGCGCAGTTGCCCCACGGGCCTAGTTTTTGGCTTTGGGCATTTGCCTGACCAGCGCTAAAATCTTTTGATTTGGTAAAAGGGAACGACACATATGCAAAGGCGTAGTCTTTGCCTACTAGCTCTTGATCGAGATTGGTGCCGTCGGTAAGTACACATAGCGTAGTAGTCGGTTGTAACGATCGCGGTTAGTACTAAGGTCGTCCGACATCAAGCGCACTTTGCCGCCGGTAGTGGCGATGCGGTTTTTGGTGTAAGCGGAAGCGGCCGGGCCATAACACTGCACGGGGGTGTTGGGTTTGTATGTTTCAGGAGCGTCGACCCCTATAAAGTGCACGGTTTCTTCGGTGCCGTTCATCGTTACGCTAACGGTGTCGCCATCAACGTAGCGGCTAATGCTGCACAGCCCTGGCTGGTTGGTTACCACGCCTTTGGCGGCTTGCCCGAACCAGCCATAGTGCTGCGCCAGGGCTACGAACGCCACCATAAGTAGCGCCACCAAACTTACTCCATGTTTTTTGCGCGGTCAGTAGGCCATCAGAAATCGATTCCTTTATTTGCTAAAAATTTGTCATCATAGTGGTGTTTGAGCTTGGTCATGTCGGTAGCGATATCGGCCAGCTCTAGTAGTTCTGGCGGGAAATTACGGCCGGTAAGGCACAGGCTGGTTTGTGGCGCTCGGCCGGTTATGAGCACTTTAAGCTGGCCAAGTGTAAGCAGGCCGTCGTGTACGGCATTGTTTATTTCATCGCATATCACCAATTTATACTTGCCGCTGCTGGCGCATTCCAGCGCAATGTCATACGTTTCTTGGGCGGCCGCCTGGTGCTGCTCGGGGGTTACGCCGCTGGCTGTTAGCTCACCGGCGTCGTAAAAACCCTTGCCGCCTTTGTAAAAAAACAGCTCGTCTTTAAACAGAGGCATAATGTCGCGAATGAACACGTGTTCGCCGACACCCCAGTTTTTAATAAATTGGATAAAAGCCACGTTCCAACGGTTGCCCAGGGCCCGCGCCAGCAAACCCAAAGCTGCGCTGGTTTTGCCCTTACCGTCGCCGGTGTAGATCACTACGACTGACTCTTTAGATGTATACTCCTCTAAAATCATATGTCTTAGGCGTGCGGTAGATGTGGTAATTTACGTCCCAGACCGAGAGGGCCCGAGTTGGCTGGCGTGGGTCTACGAATATTCCTTGCGGCGTACGTTATGCCTTCGAAGCGTTTACCGTAGGCTGCCAGGAGGATAATCACAGCTTCTACGGCTATATCGTAACCTTGCTCAGCCAGGTGTTCAGCCAAGCGCTGGGCATACTGGATTTCTGGACATTTATTCTTATTATTGTCGGCATGCTGACCATATATTTCCAGATAAGTTTCGCGCCGGGTGGCAATGACCTCATCGTTTTTTGGAGTGACGCCAGAGTCTTTAAAAAATTCTTTGAAAAATGTGTCGATGTGGCCGCGAACCACAGTTTGGTTGAGAGTGACTAATTCCCGAGAACGTTGTGGGCGTAACGAGGCCTTCACCCGGTGGTTGGCAGTGTCCCAGATTGCTTGTCGGGTAATTTCAACCAATACTTTCAATTCTCTCCTGTCAGTTGTGGCTATCTCGACTTTTTCGCTCTCGCAGCGTTGTAACACGTTATCCCACAGCAGTATCGGGGGTGGTACTGTAAAATCGCGTGTCTCTACGGAGCTGGCGACAGTCGTATGCCCGAGCTGTTTGGCGTCTGTTTCTCGTAGATGGGTAAGTAAATCTGGGTCAGATACGGGCTCACTGGGAGCAGTGAGGTCTCCGTCTGGAAATTCAATCGCGTTCGAACTAACACCTTCTGGTGGAACAGAATCATCTTGAGGTCGTTCTTGTGCAGACATACCAGTTCTCCTACTACAAACATACTATAACAGTTTAGCGTGGAGGCTACTATAACAATGATTGGGAAGTGACACAATATATTATTTGGCTAGGGCGGCGTCTATCTTGGGGCGGTCAAAACCGACGATGATTGTGCCGTCAAAATCCAGCACCGGGATGCCGGTTTGGCCGGATATTTTCACCGATTCGTCCATCCACGTACGGTTGCTATCAACGTCTCGATATTCGTACTTCACTCCCTTCTTATCGAAGTAATCCATCGCAACGTGGCAAAAGCCGCACCACTGTGCTCCGTAAACAATAACTGGTTTGGTAATTTGAGCCATTTTGACCTCCCTGTTATAAAATGCACGATTCTTTACTATACATAGTATAGCACAGTCCTTGCAGTACTTATAACAGAGATGATATACTGAAACGCGAATGAAGATTTCACAAAAGCCAGCGCTAACCCCGCCGACTGCTTCTAAGGGCGTTACTAAGGCACACTCTAGTTCAAGCAACTCCTCTCAATCGGTTGCCGTCATAGCCATGAATATGGCTTGGCAGCTGGCGATTGTGGTAATTGCGCCGATAGTGGGTGGCCACTTTTTGGATGTGCACTACAATACGTCACCAGCGTGGACGGTTGCAGGGCTGGTACTCTCGATAGCCGCTATGATTGTGGTTATTTACCAGACGTTGCAGGCACTAAATGAAGTTAATGGCGCAAACGACACAGAGGCCAAGCAATGATGCAGCTCCTAAGCCGTATGGCCGATGCCGGGCCGAGTATTCATGTTGCTCCATCCGAAGTCTTTCAAATAGGTAGTTTTAGCATAACCAATTCAATTTTGTATGGCTGGATTACTGGCCTGGTTTTGATAGTTCTGCTTATAGTGGTGGCGCGCAAAGTTACCGTTCGGCCCAAGGCCGGCGTAATGCAGCTGGTAGAAGCCGGCGCCGATTTTATATCCAACTTGGTGGAGTGCGGCTTCGACAATCCTAAAATCGGCCGCAAATACGTACCGTTTTTTGTGACACTATTCTTCTTTATACTACTGAATAACTGGTTTGGTCTGATTCCTGGTGTCGGCGAGGCTATTCACCGCGGCGAAAACCCGTTCCTGCGGCCCTTTACGGCCGATTTAAACGGCACCTTGGCTATTGGCATCGTTACAATGGCAGTTGTATATACGGCGTCCATCCGCGAATCGGGCGGCTTTGGCAAATACTTCCGCCACTTCTTTATTGGCAGCCCACTGAACCCGCTGTATCTCATTATCGGCATACTAGAAATCTTTACCGACCTAACGCGTGTGCTTAGCCTAAGCCTTCGATTGTTTCTAAATGTGACCATCGGCGAAATAGTTATCGCCGTGTTTAGTTACCTGGGTCACGTGGCTGCGCCGCTGACTGCACTGCCCTTTACGCTGGTAGAGCTGTTTATTGGTGCGCTGCAGGCTTATATATTTACCGTTTTGAGTCTGATGTACCTGGCGATTGCTGTAAACCACGCCGGCGAGCATCACGACGATGTTGTTCATACTGACCCTGAATCCGCTGATATTGCAGGCCAGAACGCTGGCCGAGTCGGAGAGGCGCGTGGCGCTTAGGCGTTGCATCAGGTACTATAAGAAGTAAAAGAGGAGAAAGAAATGATAATGTTTGCAGACGCAATCAACACAGCAGTAATCGGTAAAGGCCTAATGGTCGGCTTGGGCTTTATTGGCCCGGCAATTGGCATCGGCATCATCGGTGGAAACTATCTTAAGGCCGTTGGGCGCAACCCAGAAGCCGCTAAGTTCTTTGGACAGGCGCTGGTGTTTGTGGCTATTGTGGAGCTTTTTGGACTGCTAGCCTTCGCCAGCACGTTTATTGTCAAATAAGGAAATATGGATGTATAAAGTATTAAATAGTACCTATTCAGTGGTGGTGGCCCCCAAAGGCGAAGCTGCCTGCCACTTGCTGCCTGCCGTGTATGGCATAGGGCGACAGGAGGGAGCATGTTGACGCAGTTTGCGGCCGATAATAGCGGTTCGGGGCTAGCAGCGCTGGGGGTAGACCCAAAGGCGCTCGTTGTTCAGCTAATTACCTTTGTATTTGTGTATTTGGTGCTCAGAAAGTATGCTTTTAAGCCAATTCTGAAGGTGCTGCAACAGCGGCGCGATCTTATAGAAAGCGGCGTGGAGCTGGGCGAACAAATGAAGCGCGAACAGGCCGAGTTAGAAAAGACTGTAGCCAAAAAGCTGCAGACAGCCCGGGCCGAAGCGGATGGTATTATTGCTCTGGCCGAAGATTCTGGCAAGCAAGTCGTGCGTGAGTCCGAAGAAAAGGCCCGCGCCAAAGCCGACGCCATACTTAAAGAAGCTGATGGTCGTATTGCCAGCGAAACTACCAGAGCCCGCAAGGCGCTAGAGGGTGAGCTGGTTGGGTTAATATCTGACGCCACTGAAGCCATAATCGGCGAAAAAGTTGATGCAAAAAAAGACGCGCAGCTGATTGATGCTGCCCTGAAAGGCAGCAACTCCTAGTGAAAACACCGCGAAGTCGCATTGCGTCCACCATAGCCGACCGAACCCTGCAAATCGGTTCTTCGGTAGAGTACGCCCGCGAAGTTGCGGCCTATTTGCTGGCCGAAGGCCGGGTGGGTGAGCTTGATTCGCTGCTTCGAGATATTGAAGCCGAATGGGCCGACAGAGGCTACGTAGAAGTGATTGCGCGCAGTGCTTTCCCGCTTACGCCGGCCGTTAAAAACGACATTGTAGCTCAGGTTAAGCCGCTTTATCCTGACGTGAACAAGATTTTTGTAACTGAGGTGTTAGTGCCAGAGCTAATCGGCGGTGTACAGATAACGGTTGCCAACCAGCAGTTAGACTTCAGCGTCCAAGCAAAACTGAACAAGTTTAAACAATTAACAGGGTCGAAATTATGAACCAGATTAGCGATTTACGAATAGCTTCGCGGCACACGTATCGTAAATCTTTAATACAGTTCATCGTTAATCGGCGACTGAAAGGAGTATGTAATGGCTGAGTTATCAATAACAGAACTTTCTCGTGACATTCGGGCGGCTATAGCCGAACTAAAGACGCGGCCGGAAATAGAAAGCGTGGGTGTTGTTACCCGTGTCGGCGACGGCATTGCTTGGATTTACGGGCTGAGTGCTGCCGGCTACAACGAAATGCTCGACATCGACGGCGTGGATGGCCATAAGGTCACGGCCTTTGCCCTGAGTCTCAACGAAGACGAAATTGGTGCGGTCGTATTGGGCGAAACAACCAACGTAAAAGCTGGTGCAACGGTGCGCCTGAGCGGCCATGTGCTGCAGGTGCCGGTCGGACCGGAACTAGTCGGCCGCGTAGTTGACGCGTTGGGTCGCCCGATAGACGGTGGCGAGCCCATTAAGACGACCCGGACGAGTCCGGTGGAGCGCCAAGCCCCCGGAGTTCTAGCTCGCAAGCACGTCAGTGAACCACTGATGACGGGGCTAGTCGCCATAGACGCTATGGTTCCGATTGGCCGTGGCCAGCGCGAGCTCATCATTGGCGACCGCCAAACGGGTAAAACGGCCATTGCCGTCGATACTATGGTGAACCAAGCACGCCAGAAAACCGGCGTTATAAATGTGTATGTGGCCATTGGCCAGAAACTGTCTAAAGTTGCCGCCCTCAAGGAGCGCCTCCAACGCGAAGGTGTTATGGACCAGACTATCATCGTGGCCACTAGCCCAAGTGACCCAGCAGCCATGCTGTACCTTGCCCCCTACGCCGGTGCGGCCATGGGCGAATATTTCCGCGACAACAAGCAACACGCCCTCATCATCTACGACGATCTAACCAAGCACGCCCAGGCTTACCGCCAGATGTCATTGCTACTCCGCCGCCCACCAGGCCGCGAAGCCTACCCTGGCGATGTATTCTACTTGCACTCACGCCTGCTCGAACGCGCTGCAAAATTATCCGATGACCTCGGTGGCGGTTCACTGACTGCCCTGCCTATCATCGAAACGCAGGCCGGTGATATTTCGGCTTACATTCCAACCAACGTTATTTCCATTACTGATGGCCAGATTTTCCTTGAAACAAGCCTGTTTTACCAGGGTATTCGCCCGGCTATTTCGGTAGGCCTATCTGTTTCCCGCGTGGGTGGTGATGCCCAGACCAAAGCCATTAAGGCCGCCGGTGGCGGCATGAAGTTGTCACTTGCCCAGTTCCGCGAGCTTGCCGCCTTTAGCCAGTTCAGCACCGACCTTGATCCCGAAACCAAGCAGACCATTGAGCGTGGCCAGCGCCTAACGGAGCTCCTAAAACAGCTACAATACAGCCCCTACGCCGTGTGGGAAATGTATAGTGTACTCTATGCTGCAACTAACGGCGCATTTGACCCCGTGCCTCTTGAAAAAATCGAAGTGGCCCGCGAATCTTTGCTACGTGAACTCAAAACTAAGCACGCCAAACTTGTCGAAGTTTTGAACACCGGCGACAAACCAAACGACGCTCAAAACGACCAAGTTATGAAAGTCGCCAAGGCTATTTCTGAACAATACAAAACCGCCAAGGAAGCCAAGTAAGAAATTATGGCAAATATTCGCTATGACGCCAACACAATACCTCCCGAAATAGTTGAATCAGTACAACTGGGCATAGCTTCGGCTGAGGCTAATCATGTAGCGGCAATACAAGAATTGCGCGATAGAGTCTTAGGGTACGTCGCGACAGCGCCGACGGAGATACTGCTAGATATGGCGGAACTTATTGCATCTAACGAGGGAGAAACGATGTAATGGTTAGTACGATTATTCGCTACGGCAACAGTTTAGCGCACGCTCTAAATAGGGTAAGTATTGCAAGCCATTGCAAATTGCAAATTGCAAATTGCAAATTGATACTTGCGAACGGAGTTCGTTGTGGCTAGTACCATTGTACTCAAGCGGCGGATTGGTTCTATAAAGAACACGCGCCAGATTACCAAAGCCATGCAGCTGGTGAGCGCCAGCAAGCTTCGACGTGCCCAGGAACAAGCCCAAGCGAGCCGTGCATACTCCGAGCTTGCCAACGAACTGCTAGGCCGGCTCGGCGGCATCCACGAGGTTAGTAACGAACCGTTGTTTAAGAAGCGAGCCGTAAAGACTCGGCTATACATATTAGTGACCAGCAACAGTGGTCTGGCCGGTGCATATAATGCCAACGCGCTAAAGCAGTTAACGCATGGCGTGCAAGCCGACCGTGCCGCCAAGGTGCGCAGCCACGTGATAGCTGTTGGTAACAAGGGTGCGCAGTTTGTGCGTCGCCTGCAAGACGTCGATTTGGTGGCAGTGTACCCGGGTTTGGGTGAACAACCTACTGCAAATGACATTCGACCAGTTCTGAACACCATCGTAGAGCAGTACCAGACCGAAGTCGCCGACGAAGTTGTAATTTTGTACACTAAGTTTAAATCGACAGTGGTACAAGAGGCACTAACTCTGCAGTTGTTGCCTGCCCAACCGGCGGCTGCTAAAGCGGTCGGGCCCAGCGTTAGTACGTTTGAACCCGATATCGAAACGGTACTTACGCAAGTGGCGACGCGGCTCATTGAGGCCCAAGTGTGGCAATCGATACTCGAAAGCATTGCCAGTGAGCACGCTATGCGGATGGTTGCCATGAAAAACGCGACCGACAACGCCAAAGAACTGATAGATGATTACACACTGGAGCTCAACACGGCCCGGCAAGCGGCCATTACCCAGGAACTCGCCGAAATTTCCGGCGGCGCGGAGGCCTTAAATGGCTGATACACACAATACCGACCCCATCTTGGTACCGCTTGCCGTACAGCTATTCCCTGATATCGTCGTCGAACCGGAAGGTGGAAATACATGTACTATTCCATATTCCAGTGACCGCGAATTATTGTGGCAGTATGGTGGGGTATTGCTTAGACACCTTGCGGATAAGGGACTACTAGATTTGAAAGAACTACATGAACGTATACAGCAACCAGATGAAGGAGACAAATAATGGCACAAGCAACAAAGGACACACCAAAAACAAGCACCGGTAAGATTACCCAAATCGTTGGGGTGGTGGTAGATATCGAATTTTCGGCGGACACGCTGCCGACTATTTATAACGCGTTAAAAGTGAAGCTTGGCAACGGCGAGCTAACGCTCGAGGTTGCGCAGCACCTGAGCGAATCTAGTGTGCGGGCCATTTCGCTCGGCAGCACCGACGGGCTGGAGCGCGGTGCTCAGGTCGTAGATACGGGTGCGCCCATTTCTGTGCCAGTTGGCGAAGAAACGCTGGGCCGCATGTTTAACGTTATTGGCGAACCAATTGACGGCAAAGGTGGCAGTTTTACGAAAACTTTGCCCATTCACCGCACACCGCCGCCATTAGTCGACCAAGCTGGCTCTATCGAAATTCTGGAAACGGGCATTAAGGTTATTGACCTCATATGTCCAATGGTTAAGGGCGGTAAGGCCGGCCTGTTCGGTGGTGCTGGCGTGGGCAAGACGGTGCTGATTCAGGAACTTATTAACAACATTGCCAAATTCCACGCTGGCTATTCGGTGTTTGCCGGGGTTGGTGAACGTACCCGCGAAGGTAACGACCTGTACTACGAAATGGAAGATTCGGGCGTAATCAAAAACACTAGCCTGGTATTTGGCCAGATGAACGAACCCCCAGGTGCGCGTTTGCGTGTGGCGCTTAGCGGTCTAACCATTGCCGAAAACTTCCGCGATAGCGGCAAAGATGTGCTGCTGTTCGTAGACAACATTTTTCGCTACACCCAGGCTGGCGCCGAAGTGTCTGCCCTGCTTGGCCGTTTGCCTTCAGCTGTGGGCTACCAGCCAAACCTGGCCGAAGAAATGGGTCAGCTCCAGGAGCGCATTACAAGTACTCGCGAAGGCTCCATTACATCGGTTCAGGCCGTGTACGTGCCGGCGGATGACCTTACCGACCCTGCTCCGGCTACTACGTTTGCTCACCTTGACAGCACCATTTCGCTTAACCGGGCGCTAACCGAAATCGGCATTTACCCAGCTGTAGACCCGCTGGACTCGACTAGTACTATCTTGGACCCGGAAATCGTCGGCGAAGAACACTACCGCGTGGCCCGCGAAGTCCAGCGTGTGCTGCAGCGCTACAAAGACCTGCAAGACATTATCGCCATTTTGGGCATGGAAGAGCTCAGCGAAGAAGACAAGCAGCTGGTGGGCCGTGCACGGCGTATTCAGCGGTTCTTGAGCCAGCCGTTTTTCGTGGCCGAACAGTTTACGAACAACCCCGGCCAGTATGTAAAACTGACTGATACCATCAAGGGCTTTCAAGAAATTTTGGACGGCAAGCACGACGACAAGCCAGAAACGGCCTTTAACCTTAAGGGCGCCATTAGCGACGTCGTCGCAGCTGCCAGTAAAAAGTAGTGGATAATGAGTAACATTCCTAAACAGACCGGAGTTATGTAATGATACATTTTCAGCTGGTAACGCTTAGTGGCACGAAGTTTGATGATGACGCTTACGAAATTACCCTGCCGACACTGGAGGGTGAAATTGGGGTGTTGCAAGACCACATGCCTTTGGTAAGTGTTGCGAAACCTGGTGTGATTGCGGTGCGCAAAAACGCACAAGATACCGACGCCAGCCGTGAGCTGTTTGCTATTAGTGGTGGCGTAATAGAAGTAAGTAACAATGACCTACACGTGCTAGTAGACGAAGCCGATGCGGCCGACGAAATCAATGAGGCCGAAGTCCAAGCCGCGTTAGAACGCGCCAAGTTAATGATGGCCGAGGCCACCGACGAAGTTAGCCTTGAGCGCGCTCAGCAACTTGTAGACCGACATGCGGTTAGGCTGCAAGTAGCAGGCCTGAAGCGACGCCACCAGAAGCGCTAAGCTACCTGCTCAGCAGCTGATTCGGTAACAATAGTCGAGTCTTCGATAACGCTTGTCATTAACGTGTCAAAAGCTTGCTTACCCAAAGACCTTCTGAGGGTGTCGACTACCAACAATGCGCCGTGCATAAAAGCTTCGTCAGAGGCTGTTTGCTGCAAGGCTTCATTCCTCGCTTCGCTCAGTAACCGCAGCCCAAGACGTGGGTTTGTGGCCATGAGGCCGCTTAGATATCGCGCTTGCTGACGAGGGTCATGTTCACAATCTCGAAAATGATCGTCTATCTCGGCATCCGTGATAGTGCTAAGAGGTGAAATGACTCGCTCTGGTGCAGTGCTCATACGCAGCTCCTTACGGTGAACTACTATAAGCGCAGTATACCGAACTATTGGCCAAGCTTTTGTAATATTACGCACAATTTTTCGTTGGTTTACAGTAGCGGATTAGAGTGTATAATAATTACTGAATTTATATTAAACAAAAGTGTAGAGATTATTAACGCAGAAAGAGATGTTATGAGTCATGTGGATGTTATTCCTGCCGTAGATACGGCTGGGCTTTCAGTGGAATACCTTGCTGAGGCAAAGCGTTTCCTAATGGACCGCTCCGAACGGGAAGGACAGTTTGAGTGTATCGGGACGCTTTCGGGCGGCAAAAATGAGCATCTGTGGAACCAGGGCGAAAAGGCGATATCCTTTGCTCGCCGCAAAGAAACGGGCGAAATTACTCAAGCAGAAGAGGCTGCAGCCTTTGCCCTTCTGCCGAAGTATTTTGTGCCCGTTTCCAAAGGTGCCCCTTTGCGGTGTGTCGATGGCAGCACCATCGAAGGATACGACGATTCTGACCCTCGGTTGTATGGTCGCCCCCTTGGTCCGCAGATTCAGGGCGGAACAGCCGACGAAGCATTTGCCTATCGCCTGAACCAGCCCCCCGAAGCAGCCGCCGGTGCCCATTTGTTGGATGATATCGATACTGTCGCAGAAGAATCGCATAGTGATTTTGCCGTCGGCGATCACACTGATGACCGCGCGAACCATGACAACTGTGGCTGCGGAGCAATTATGGGGTTTGTTCGAAAGTTACAGATGTACTGTGACCCCGAAGCGGCACCTGTCATCAAAGAAACTGCAGATTCTCTTTTGGCTTTTGCAAAGGTCAGGCCAACGCAGGCAAGCTTTGACAGAATTCAGGCTTCGGCCGTTGCCTTGGCCCAAAATCATGACTACATGCCCGCAAGCCCTCAGGACATCTTAAATAAGCTGCTCAATTTGAATCCGGGCGGGTTGGAAAAACTCATCCGCCCACACGGTGAAATTTCGCTAACCATCAACTTGGTGAGCGGTACGACGTTCCACCGTGATAGCTACAATGCTGTTACCAACAGCAAGCTACAGAACTTTAACCTCGATGCATGGGCTGTCATCGAAGAATACGGCGAAGACGGTTACGCCTTGGTGCTGGATGCGGTCGAAACGCTTATGGATTTGACTGATGGCACGCTCAAGTTGTTTGTTCGCCTGCCCTCCTCGGTCGCCGCGTAGCCCTTCCGAAATGCTGCTCAAGAGGTGGGCCTCTTTACAAATGCCAAATGTACAGGTACGCTTGTAGTATTACAAACAAAGTGGAGGTTACTATATATGTTTCGTAAAAATAAGCTCGCGATGCTCGTGGGTGAATTTTTGGGTACGGCGGCGCTAACGCTCGTTGTATTGGCTATTAGCCATTCCCAGCTTTCCCTCGGTTACTTTATCGCAACTGCAGCCGGCCTGATGTTCGCGCTGATGACGTTAGCGCTGGCCGGCATCTCTGGTGCCGTATTTAACCCGGCGATGACAATTGGTCTATGGACGGTTCGCAAACTACGAACCCTACAAGCACTAAGCTACCTGGCAGTCCAGTTGCTTGGAGGGGCAGTAGCGTGGGAGTTATTTGTCTACCTTACAAAGCTTAACGGCATCCACAACACCGGCACGTACAGCTCACGGATTTTGGTCGCCGAAGTTCTTGGTACATTTATATTTAGCTTCGTGTGGGCTGCTGCCATTTACCAACGCTTTAACTTGCTTTCTAAAGCCGCTGCTATAGGTGGCGCGCTGACTGCTGGTTCGCTAGTTGCATCACTCGGTTCGGCCGGTGTGCTTAACCCAGCCGTGGCGCTTGGGTTGCACCAATGGGGTTGGGGTACATACGTACTTGGACCGGTACTGGGTGCGGTAATTGGCTTTAACCTGTACAATTTGCTGTTCGTCGAAACTGAACTGGCCGAAGTGGCCGAAAGTCATGACGAAAAGGCCATGACCAGCAAACTGAACGCTACGCTGACACACAGCGAAGTTGCTAGAGAAGCTACCGCCAATGCACGTACTGCTGTCTCTAAAGAAAAAACTGCAGTCGTAAAGAGCCGCGTAACGTCTGCCAAAAAGGCAACCACCAAGAGCAAGACTACTCCGCGCCGTCGTAACTCGAACGCCGCATAGGTTTACGTTTCTCTTACAAAAAACCGCCGAGAACTCGGCGGTTTTTTGTAAATAACGATCTTGAAATCCCTGATGCCGAAATTCGAAGTATCGAATCCCCCGGGATAGAGGTTGATGTCCTGAAAAAGAATATATGAATAGGGGATGGGTTCCAAGTGGAGTTTAGGCTAGGAGATCGGCTTCGAATTGTTTTATACCGGCGAGCGTGGACGGGTATACGGATGTATCTGGCATATCCAGCCTCTGCACGCGTTGCCACATTGCTTGAGCAAGCTGACTCACACGTGCTAACTCATCATCTTTAAATGTGACGGTGTGGCTTGTAATTTTGCCCTCAAGATCAGGCTCTACAAATACCAAACGTCCCTGCTCTACTTTGTAATCACGGAAGCTATGCGAACCGTTTAGTAGCAATTTATAGCAGTACAATTGCAGCTCGTAGCGGTGGCGCTTGGCCGGGTCGCTACCTAACGCGCCCGTTTTATAATCGACCACGGTTATTGTTTTGGTTGCTTCATCAATTTCCAGTAGGTCTATCTTGCCGTTCAGTTGTACGTCACCTGCTAGTACGACGCCCTCGGTGCGGAAATTGTATTCCGGTCGGTTGCCGGCCACAAAATGGGTTTGATCATCTGGTAAATAGGCCTGCAAAGCGTTCTCGCCACGGGCCTGCTGCACGGCCAGTTGCTCGGCAGTGAGCGTCTGTAGGATTAGCTGTTTGGCCAGATAGCCGCTGGCCTGTGTGGCGGTCGGTAGCGTGCCATGCTGGTTGAGCTCTATCTGCAGCCATTCCATTACGCTATGCATGGCGTTACCAAAGCCGATGTCGACGCTAGGTGCGCCCGGAAAGCGCAGTAAGTTATCGAGTAAAAAGCTCTGCGGACCGGCATATTCGAGGTCTAAGAACTTGGTGAGATGGGTGGGGCTCAGGCGGTAGCTTTCTAGCCTGGGTCGCAACAGTTCGCGAAGTGGTGGCGACAGTGAAGTGTGGCGGCTGTGCCAATTGGTTTCCAGGGCTTCAAGCGGCAAGGCTTCGGTGGAGTCAGTCAGCACCTGAGCATATGTTGCTGGAAGAACCCTACTTGCAATGCTACCGTCTTCTTGCTCGGCTTCGTCAAGGAATTTCAGGCGAGCGGGGTGCTTACCGGCAAAGGTTGCGGCGTGGCTGCTCAAGTACAAGCCATATTTGGCGCGGGTAAGCGCCACGAAAAAGATGCGCAGGCGCTCATCTTCGGTGCTTCCGGCATGGCGAATTGGTGCCAGGTTGGCGGGTAGAGTCAGTTTATTGCCGGCACCACGGGCACCATTGCCCCAGACATCATCTTGGCAGCCTACTAGAAATACGTGGGCAAATTCGAGACCTTTGGCCTTAAATACGGTCATCAGCTGTACGGCCGAGGCGGCTTCGCTGTAGGGGCTGGTATTTACCATCTGTTCGTCGGCAAGTTCATATTCGGCTATAAAGCCCAGTAGGTCGGTGAGTGAGAGCGTACTTCCCCGTTGTTGCTGGTGTTCGTGCAAGCGGGCGCGCAGCACGGTTAGTTCGGTTACCGTTTGGTAGAGGTCACTTTCGTTGCCGGCGAGTAACTGGGCGCGCAAGCTGGAGCGCACGCGCGGCAGGTCCGGCTCGCCGGTTTGGATTTCGTCGGTCCCGGTTAGCCTATCGAGGATAACCTCCAACGGCTCGGTCTCTACTTGTCCGGCTAGGCTCAAAAATAGCAGTGCTACGGGGCGGAACTGCTCACTGGCTAGCAGTAGCTGACCCCAGTGTTTACGCGCATCGCTGGCGGCCCATGATAGCTCCCAAATACTGCTCACCGGGAATTGCCAAAAATCGTAGCTAAGCACCTCGGGCCAGTAACTGTCGGCCAAGGCAAAATTGCGGTTATGCAGTGCCAGCACCAGCCGGCTCATGGTAAGCAGTTGCCGTACCACTGGTGCATCCAGGATGTTTTCGCGCCGTTCGTAGCGCAGTGGTACGCCGTCCAGATAGGGAACCAGTGGTTCGAGATACCGGTGCTTGGGTGCCAGCACAGCAATGTCGCTAGGGCTCACGCCATCTGCGAGCAGCTGGCGTATGCGCGCCGCTACCCCTGCCCGCTCGGCGATTTCGCTGCTGTATTCGGTACGGACAAGCGTAGTTTTGGGAAGGCTGCCGTTGGCGGCTACCAGGGCTTTATCCAGTTCAGGGAAGCTGGCCGAGAGTGTATCGGTAATCTGGGTTGACACATTTTTGGCGGTCTCTAAAATCTCGGCAGTACTGCGGTAGTTTTCGCTCAGATTTATGATAGTCACATCGCGGAACAAGTGAAAGTAATCGAGCATGTTGCTGTACTGTGCCCCTTGAAAGGCGTATATGGCTTGGTCGTCGTCGCCAACAGCCAGCACGTTGGGTCTTCCTTCGCTCGCCGGATTATCCGTAAGCAGTCCCACTAGCCGTAGCTGGGCCGCGTTGGTGTCTTGGAACTCGTCGAGCAATAGGTACTGGTAGCGCTCTTGCAGTGTGTATCTTAGCTCGTCGTTCTGCTCCAGCGTCTGTATGCTCCGCAAAATCATATCGTCGAAATCGTACAGCCCTCTTTCGGCCAACGCGTCCGTGTAGGCCTCTAGCACATTGGCGAGCTCATGCATGCGGGCGGCTTCGAGTGCGCCGGCTAGGACGTATTGGTTGTGGGCGTTTTTTACTAACCAGTTGTTTTTCCAGGCTGTAAGCGTTTTGGTTTTGCCGGCATCTGCAGCTTCAGAGAGTGCTCGTTCCAAATCTGCTGCGGCCAGTTGTGCTAAGTTTTCGAATGGCGGGTGCACGCTAGCGGTTTCGGCCAAGCCCGCCAGTTCGCCATAAATTTCGCCGAACAAGGGCTCGGCAACGTCAAGTTTACTAGGTAGGCGTTTGGTATAATCTGCCAGGCTTTCGGTAATTATTTTGCTAGCCTGTGCTATGACTGCCAGGTTGCCCTTGGCAATCTCGCGTAAGGCCTTCGGTGTTAATAGCCCTCGTTTAACCTCACTCACCGTGCTCATCAGATCGCCCAGATGGTGGCGGGTCTGTTTGAGCGGGCTGCGGTAGCTAAGCTTGTCGACAATCTCGCTTACTATTTGTCGCTTCCCCAGCTCGTCTACTGGCCGTTCAAGCCGCGTTTCGGTAAAGTATTCGGGATAGCGGCGGATAAGGTCGCCACCAAAGGCGTGATAGGTGCCGATTTGTACGTCGTAGGCTTCACGTCCGATGAAGCGCGTTAGGCGGTCGCGCATGTTCTGCGCGCCGTTTTCGGTAAAAGTTAGACACAAAATGTTTTGAGGCAATGTATCGGTTTTACGCAGTATTTGCGCCACCCGGGCGCTCAACAGCTGTGTTTTGCCCGTACCTGGCCCGGCCACCACCAGTACCGGCCCGTCTATGGCATCGACCGCCTGCTTCTGTGCGGCGTTTAGCCCCTTATATAGTGCCTCAAAATCTTCCATTGCTTCTAGTATCTCATGCTTCAGGGCCAGATTTAACTTGAGATCTGTATAGTAAGTTGTACAATCTATAAATTATGCCAGAGATTATACCTGAATTTGAACTATCGATTCCGGAGAAGTGTCTTCCTTGCCCGGCAGTTCGTGTAATACGTGACCATATAGACCTACACGAAAAACAAAAGGAAAGTATCACTGAATTTGCAGTAAGTGACAAACTCGATGAATTCGCCGCGCGATATTATGATCAGGTGTCAAATGTACATGTGGACAGACCGTCTAGTTGCGAGGAGGTGAGTAAGGGTATGCGGGCTGATGCGGCAGACCAACTTGATTTTCTCGACCAGCACATTGATGGGATAAAAGAGCAAAGAAAGCGGTTAGTAACTGGTTGTGCGGGTTCTTTGGGGATGAGGGCTATCCGCGATGGCATAAATTTCACGGTTAGAGTTTGTACCTCCCCTTCCCGCCCGAACGAAGAAGACATAGAACCGGCCAGTGTCCTACGAACCCCAACCTAACTGCGCGGTATTTTTATATCAGAAATCTTACAGCCACAACTGGTGCGCTGGGCTACACTGTTGTCAGTGGATGCAAAGGAGCAAACTATGGGGCTATTCGACAATTTAAAACAAGGCCTAAAGGACGTGCAGAATGACGAAGCAAAGTTACAAAAGCTCAAGGGCTACGCCGATCTCAATAAAGACGGCAAGCTAGACGGCCAGGATGTCGCCAAGGCAAAGCAGTACGAAGCCAGCATCCAACAGATTGCAGATAAGCTAAAGAAGAAGTAGGCAAGCAATGGCAAGACGCAAACTTTTTACGTGGCTCGCCGCGGCCAGTGGATACACAGGTGTCGGTATGGTGCTGGGCTATATGTTTAGCGACAAAGCCAATAACACGCCGCTGTGGGTTGGCGGCCTTTTAATTCTGTTGGCTGCCCTGCTACTAGGCATGTACATCAGCTCCCGCCCGGAGATTAGTAGTACTGTTAGTAGCGATGCTGGTGCTCGCAATACTGATGAGTAAGATGGCATCGTTATGAATAATCGCGTTACACTATAACCATGAAACGGATAGCCCTGGCTGGAGTCGGTCTTATCACCTTGTTGGCGCTAGGTTTGTTTGTGCGAAGTGTAATTCACCAAACGGTTGAGTCGCGTACAACTGGTAAAGAGTATATTGTGGCCTTGGGCGATTCTGTCGCGGCGGGAGCGGGCTTGGGTGATAGTGGCACTAAGCGAAGTGCCGGCTGTGATGTAAACCAGCCGGCGTTTCCTTACTTGCTCGGCCAAAGGCTGCACGAACCAGTCGAGCAATTTGCTTGCAGTGGCGCAGTCATCGCTGCCGCTGGGGGTAGTTCTAGCACCATTGATGCTCAGTACCAGTTAGCGAAAACATACCTGAAAGGTAGCGATGTGGTGGTACAGGTTGGGGCAAATGACATCGGCTGGCTGCAATTTTTGTCTGACTGCACGACGTCCAATTGCGCAACAGTGGAAACACACAACGCCCTAACGGCCAAGCTTACGCCCCTGCAGCAAAATCTCGCCACCTTTTTACAAAAGGTACAGCAAGACAAGCCTAAAAAATTAGTGGTTAATACTTACTACAGTTTGCTAGAGCCAAGCGATACGTGCTTTGCGCAGTACGGCATTTCTCCAGAAGAAACAGTCTTCATTAATGTCGAAGAAGCCCGCCTAAATGCCGCGATTATTAGCGCTGCCACAGAGGCCAAAGCCACGGCCGTTACGGTCGATTTTAGTGGTCACTTGCTGTGTGGCGCCGACTCATGGATTCAAAGTGTTACGGGCAAAGCTCCGCTACACCCCACCGCAGCTGGCCAAGCCCAAATAGCCACCCAGGACGCAGCCGCGTTCACCCACACGACCCAATAAATCTCCGAAGAAGTGGTCTGTTTTTGACGAATCCTGAAGTATCGAATAGGGTCGACACCCGAAGTGTCGAATTCCCGTTTGGGAACAAGAAGCAAGATTAGGGATTAGGGATGGGTGTAGATACTAGGCTGCAGTTCACCTCCACCAGCTATGCACCCGTAGTCCCGGTCATTCGGAGTAGCCCTGGCTCAGTCTGTTCGTCCAACAGCCGACCAAGGACTACGGGGTTGCAGCACAAAAAGAGGGGTGCACTACGCACCCCTCTTTAGATGTTCCTCCTTACGTCTTATGTCCCTAGTTAATCAATGTTAGTTGTTGGAGAGGTGGACGCTTAGGTCGGTGCTGTTCCAATTGCTGGCGTCTCCTGTGCTGGCGCTGCCGCCGACGGTGTTGCCTGATACGTTCGCGCTACCCGTGCTAGCTGTTTGGTAGTTGCTGTTGCTTAGGCTTACGTGATTATCGTTGGTCACCGTGGAATTGTTGCTGACATGCGAGGTTACACTGTTCGACGAGCCAGGACCGGTGGTGTTTATGCTGGCATTCAGTGGTGCGGACCAGTTGCCCATGGTGTTACTAGGCGCAGTGTTGTTGGCCGAAACATCCATGGCAGTGTTGTTCCAGTTGTTAGAGTCTCCGGTGTTGGTACTGCCGCCGACGGTGTTGCCTGATACGTTCGCATTGCCTGTGGATGCTGTTTGGTGGTTGCTATTGCTGGCGTATACGGTGTTCATATTATGCACTGCCGAGTTGTTGCTGACGCTGCTCTCTACCCGGTTGGTTGAGTGTGGCCCCGTGTTATTGATGCTAGACCAGCCGTCGTTGCTGCCAGCGTTGCCCCAGCTACCTCCGTTATTTGAACCGTTGCTGGCAGAAACGTGCATCGCCGTGTTGTTCTGGTTGTGGGCATCGCCGCTGCTGGCGCCGCCGCCACTTCCTCCCCACGAGAATACGGGGTGGTGGTGCGGGTGCCACGGCATTTTGTTGCCGGCCATAGTGTTACCGCTTACATTTGCTGATCCGGTATGGGCGCTCTGCCAGTTGCTGTTGGCCAAGCGTAAATTGTTGTTGTTCCATATGGAGCTGTTATTTGAGCTATGGCTAGTAATGTCGTTCCATGACCACGGTCCGGTGTTTGTGATGCTGCTAGCCGATGCCAGTCCCGTTACACTCAGACAGCCTGCCGTTACCAGCGCTACGCCTACCGCTTGCATATTTTGTAGTCTTTTCATAATTTATCCCCCTGGAGCACGCAATTGCGGTGGCTCACATTATGCTAAGCACTTAAAAGTTGCTTAATCAATTTAACTATAACCAGTACATATATATAAAACAGTTAAAAATCTTATACATTCATTTGTCAATGCTTCGCTGCGTATTTGAAGGGTTTGGCTGCGTAATAAGTCTGCATCTCAATCGGGACTGCAGCTATATGCTATGTTTGGTACATCTCTATCGTGGCCTGGTCTGCATCTGCTACACTAGGGTCTTATGAAACAGAGCGATACGGTTATATCAGTCAAGAATCTCCATAAGGCGTATGGGGCTAACCAAGTGCTAAAAGGTGTTAGTTTTAGCGTGCAGCGCGGCACTATGTTGGCGCTGCTGGGGCCTAACGGTGCCGGTAAAACTACCACTGTGCGCATACTCAGCACGCTGCTGGGGGCAGATAGCGGTAGCCTGGCTATAGAGGGCCACGATGTGCTGAAAGATCCGCAAAGTGTACGAAGTGTTATTGGTCTGACTGGCCAATCGGCCGCGGTAGACGAAATGCTGAGTGGCCGTGAAAACTTGGTAATGATGGGCCGTCTGTACCACCTTACCCGCGCTAGCGCCAAAGCCCGGGCGGCAGAACTGCTGCAAGATTTTGACCTCGTAAAAGCGGCTGACCGCCCGCTCAAAACCTATAGCGGTGGTATGCGCCGGCGGCTCGACCTGGCCATAAGCCTTATTGCTACCCCGCCGGTAATTTTTTTAGACGAACCGACCACTGGGCTTGATCCACGCTCGCGCCAGGCTATGTGGGGCATCATCAAAAATCTGCTGGCTAACGGCACAACTATTTTACTGACCACGCAGTACCTTGACGAAGCCGATCAGCTGGCCGACAACATCATCGTGATAGACAATGGCAAGGTAATAGCCGAAGGCACAGCCAAGGAACTCAAGAGCAAAGTCGGTAAAGACCGCCTGGAGCTAACGTTTAAACTCGCCAAGGGGCTTGCAGCCGCCCAAGACTTGCTAGGCAAAGAAATAGTCGATGTCGATGCCAAACAGCTAACAGCTACAACCGTTATAACCAACACCAACATAGACGTTAAAAGTGTGCTGGAGCGGCTAAGCAAAGCCAAGATTCAGCTGGCGGGCTTAACAGTACATAAGCCCACGCTGGACGACGTGTTTCTAAGCCTTACCGGTACCCAAGCTCGGGGCAAACAAACAAAGGGGCAAGACTAATGTCGGTACAACTAGAGTTTGAACATAAGCCCAAATGGCTCTTTGCCGTTGAGGATTCGCTGACCATGATTGGCCGCTCCAGTAGGCACATTGTGCGTAACACCGACCAGCTGCTCGGCACGTTTTTTCAGCCCATAATGTTCCTGGTGTTGTTTGTGTACGTCTTTGGCGGCGCGATTAAGACCGGGCATGGCAGCTACATTAACTTCTTAATTGCCGGGATTATTGTCCAAACAGCGGCCTTTGGTTCGACCACCACGGCTCTGGCCGTGGCAAACGATCTGCAAAAAGGTATCATCGACCGCTTCCGGAGCCTGCCGATGTTTAACCTGGCTGTGCTAAACGGCCATGTTATTTCCGATCTGTTTCGTAACCTTATTTCGACGGTTGTCATGATATTGGCCGGCCTGGTGATAGGCTTTCGGCCGCATGCCTCCCCGCTAGACTGGTTGCTGATAACGGGCATTCTGCTGCTGTTTACCCTGGCCTTTTCGTGGCTGTCGGCCATTATGGGCATTGTGGCCAAAAGTGTGGAGGGTGTGCAATGGCTGGGCTTTGTGCTGGTGTTTCCGCTAACCTTCGCTAGTAGCGCCTTTGTGCCAACCGCCGGCATGACACCGGTACTCAAAGCTTTTGCTGAAAATCAGCCTATAACCCAAGTGGTCAATGCTATCCGCTACCTAATGACAGGCCAGCCAGTGGGCAACACGGTGTGGCTTTCGGTGGCTTGGAGCCTGGGCATATTGGCAGTGAGTATTCCGCTAGCCAGCTATCTCTTTCGTAAAAAGACCACTATGTAGTACTGCGTTGGTACGGCAAAACGTTTGTAAATTTGGAACAGACAAACAAACAAGAGGCACAAATAACCGCAAGGCGGCAGATGTGTGGGCTTACCCCATGTTTGTTCGCCTGTTCTTTGGCCCTGTAACGGTGAGTGGCCAGAGGCCGGGGGTGGTCATGGAAGGGCTAACTCCTTGGTTGCTGCAGGATGCGGTTTAGGTAGTGCGCCGCGAGCTGCGTCCGCCGCCGGTTCCCTTGTGCTGCTTGTGGCGGCCTTTTTGGCGAGTGCCAATGGTGTCAGAACAGCGAGCATTGCGGTTTCTACGGGGCATGGTGTTCACCTCCTTGGTGGGTGTTTTAGTAGGGTGTGGAGGGATGGTTTGTGGGCGCGTAGGGTATGCCACTGTCTTGTTTGCTTGTCAGAGGGCATCTTACGGTGGCTCGGGGCACAAAAGGTTTTGCTCTACAGGACAACCAGAAAGATGCCCTAACTATGCCCTAGTACAAGCCTATTTTCAATACCAAGCATTGTCGTGTGTTAAAGCACCAAAAAACCCGCGGGTAACGCGGGCTTAATGACAAAACAACAGGCAGACAGTATTTTCAAAAAACCCACACCAGCCGGCGTGGCACCTATACAAGCATGCCACGCCGACGGCGCAAACTACGGTCAGTGCTACGGCACAACCACGTTCTGTGACGAGCAGCTGGGAGTGGTGTGGCATGAGGGGGGAAGCTACCGGACTGTTTTGGCGTCTTGTGGACGGTCATCCAGGGGTAGGTTGTACACGTAAGACGGATATCGCCTCGTCAGGTGGCCGTGTGCGAGCTGATTGAGCTTGGCGGACCAGCCTTTAGACCGGTCGGTACTTGCCATCAATGCCCGCTCATCGAGAATCCTCAGCAGCGACGTGCACAAGAAGCACGTGAGTGTGCCGTAGAAGGCCCATGCGCCATAGTTCAGAATGGCGAAATAGCTCACCGCTGTAGCTCTTGAAAAGAACAGCTCTGCTTTTCGGTGCTGCTCCTGATTGCCCACGATGCGGATTAAAGCCACAACGCAGCCGACGAAATACAGAATGCAAACCAAAATGACTACCGGCACTGTAATGCACCTCTTCTATCGGTGGTTGGGTGTGTGGTGGCTTGAGTCAGACACCCCGAAGATAGCGCGTATCTGCGCGGCGTCTGGCTCAAGCCTACTGTCTGCTTGTTAAGGGGCTTTGGAGATTAAGGGTAACCTCAACCCCCAGACTTAAATCTGAAGTGCAACAAAAACTGTGGAATATTGTACCACCGTTTTCAAATACTGGCTATTTATTTCAGATAGTGCGGCCACAAACACGGCACAGGTCTTGGTGCTGCAAGGTGTGTGCCCACTGTTCGATGGCGTCAGGGAGGGGTTCGATGTTGGTAAAGGCTACAAAATCGCCAGCTTCGCGCAGGAACCAGCCGAGTTTGCCGTACAAGTGCACATTGCCCCACTCTACTGCCGCCCAGCGCGGCCCGGCCGGAGTAACATACACGGGCTTTTTGGGTCGGTAGGCCAGCTTGGGTTCGTCCTCGACTTCTTTTACGATGTTGTGGGAAACGAATTCGGCGTCATACAGAGCCGTTTGAGCCATACCGCTATAGGGTGTGTCGGCATTATCGCCTATCACAAAAATGTCTTTTTCGGCTCGCAGAAATTCATCGACCACTACTTTGTGGTTGCCGCTAATAGCAAAGGCATTGGTAGTAAAGAACGGGCTGTTGGCTTGGCCGGCCGTCCAGATAACGGTATGACTACGAATGGGTTTGCCTGCAACGGTCAACTCGTCTGCCGTTTCGCCCTGCACTGCTTTTCCTAGGTACAGCGTAATGCCTAGCCGGCGTAGCCGGCGCTCAATAGCCTTGCCGACACTTGATGGCAAGCGTGGCACGAGGTGTTTTGTGCCCTCCACGAGATCGATATGTATTTTGCGGTCGCTAATGCCATGATGTTTCATAATGTCGTGAATGTATCCGCCCAGTGCGCCCGCCAACTCAATGCCCGTTGCGCCACCGCCTACGATAACGTAATTGAGGTCCGGTTTGCGCTGGTCGGTAATCTGTTTATGTAAGTGCTGCTTGAGCTCCTCTGCTTCTTCTATAGACTTAACGCCGAAGCTAAAATCCTGCAAGCCAGGGATTCCGAAGTAGTTGGTAACCACACCGAGTGACAGAACGAGCTTGTCGTAGCTCAGGGTAGATTTGTCTGCGAGGGTTAGCGTTTTGCTGGTGCGGTCGAGTGTGTCTGCCTTGCCATGCACTAGGTGAACGGGCTTACCATGGAGCAAAGATTTAAGTGGGATGCTGCTCTGGGCGCGCGAGCCGCCGGTTACGGTGTGATAGAACGTCGGGAAATACCAGAAATCGGGGCGCTGCGAAACCACGGTAATATCAAATAAATCGGGGTGTTCCGCTAGCTCTAGGGCAGTTTTGACACCGCCGAATCCGCCGCCTACTATTATTATGTGCTGTTTTGGTTTTTTTTGGGTCATCTAGAAACATTGTAGCAATAACAATAAGCGCCTTGCAATAATAAACCCTTATCCGAGCCTATCCTTCCCTATTTTTTGTCATCCTAAACAGCCCGGTGCATAATCGGCGCGTGTTTTAGTACCCATATGTCTAGTTATTGCTATAGATCAAGAATGACTTCCAGCTCGTTGTCATTCCCATCACTGGACTAAATTCAGCATAAACTCCGGCTGGAATCCATTCTCTATCCCTCTATTCTTTTTCTTGACGCATGATTCCCCCAGAATTCGGCACTTCGATACTTCGGGTGTCACCCCAATTCGCTGCTTCAGGGATTGGGAATAGGTTCTCCATACTTTAGCGTACCCCTACATTTGGGAAACGGCTTATGATAAGCTAATGCTTATATGGAAGATTTCAAACAAAAACTTGTCAAAAGTGGGTTTAAGGGCGAGCTAGACGATTCGGCAGCTGCCAAGGAAATGTACAGCCACGACGCCAGTATGTTCGAGTTGCGACCGAAGCTAGTAGCCATACCAAAAGACACCAGCGATGTGCAGACCATAGTAAAACTGGTGGCCGAGCAAAAGAAAGCACATCCAGAACTGTCACTGACTGCCCGCTCGGCGGGTACGGACATGGCTGGTGGCGCCATTAACGAATCTATTATCCTGTCGTTTACCCAGCACATGAACCAAATGGTACGTGCGAGTGCCGCAGAAGCCACCGCCCAGCCGGGCCTCTATTACCGCGACTTCGAAAAAGCTACGCTAGAGCACGGGGCGTTGATGCCATCGTACCCTGCCAGCCGCGAGCTTTGTGCCGTTGGCGGAATTGCCAATAACAACGCTGGTGGCGAAAAAAGCCTGGAATACGGCAAAACGGCCGATTGGGTCAACGAGCTCAAGCTGGTCTTTGCCGACGGAGTAGAACGCGTGGTACGGCCGCTAACCAAGGCTGAATTGGATGCCAAAATGGCGCAGACAGACTTCGAAGGCCAGGTATATAAAGGCATTTATGACTTGTGTGAAAAGCACTATGACGTTATAAAAGCCGCCAAGCCGAAGGTGAGTAAAAACAGTATGGGCTACGGCATATGGGATGTATGGGACCGCGAAACGGGCGTATTTGATCTGACGCGGCTGATTGTGGGCGGCGAGGGCACGCTGGGAATGCTCACCGAAGTTACCTTCCGCTTAACGCCCAAGCGCGCGCATTCGGGTCTGCTGGTGTTCTTCCTGAAAGACATTAGCAAACTGGGCGACGTAATAAACACCGTGCTAGACGCTAAGCCTGCAACGTTCGAAGGCTTTGATGACCAAACGATGATACTGTTCTTTAAACTAATGCCAAGCCTGCTCAAAGACATGGGGCTGCGGCAGTTTGTTGGCCTGCTGCTGAGCCTAATCCCGCAAGCGATAATGCTAACGCGCGGCTACCCCAAGCTGATTCTAATGGTGGAATTCAACGGCGACACGCCCGAAGAAGTCCGTAGCAAAATCCACGCTCTGCACACTAGCCTTGGGCTCAAAAACAAGCAATTCCACTACCAAATCTCCGCCTACGAAGAAGATGGCAACGAGGCCAAAAGCGAAAAGTTCTGGATGATGCGCCGCAAAAGCTTCCAACTGCTGCGCAGCAAGGTAAAAGACAAGCACACTGCACCCTTTATAGACGACTTTGTTGTGCCGCCACATGTACTGACCGAGTTTTTGCCAAGGCTACAGAAGATAATCCGTAAATACCGTTTATTCGCGACCATTGCCGGGCATATGGGCGACGGCAACTTCCACGTAATACCGCTTATGAAAATCGAGGAAAAAGCGCAGCGCAAAAAACTGTTGCCGGCTATGAAAGAAGTGAATGCGTTGGTGCTCGAATACGGCGGTTCACTAAGCGGTGAGCACAACGATGGCCTAGTCCGCGGCCCTTGGCTGCGCGACCAGTTTGGTGACGAAATGCTGCAAGTGTTTAAAGACGCCAAGACGGTAATGGACCCGCAGGGCATATTTAACCCGCACAAAAAAGCCAATGCCGACTGGGACTTTTCGTACAACCATATTCGCGAACATTTTTAACGAGGAAGCTGAAAAACGTCAGTTGTCGAGAATGGAGACAAGCTTAAGATTCGCTTGGTTCGTTCAGCCCCAGTCCCGCTAAGACTTGTGACATAACGCGTAATTCACCTGAATTTTGTGCAAAAGCTGGTAGCGTTTCAAGCGTTTGCTCGAGGGTTTCCCCTATGCCAGGGTTCTTTAATCCTTCGGGCATAGTTAGTGAATCCTCGTATTCTTTTGTTGCTCCTGCTATGTGCTCACCTGTTACGGGAAAGATAGCTCCACAGGCTCTCAGCGCAGACCTAACTGCCCAGTTTACTTCACCCCTGGAAACGGTTACCATTTTTTCTGGCTGGCTCATGTGGGTGCTCCTTATTATTGCATAATCTTAGTTCAATCTCGCCTAAAACGCAATAAAAATAGCCAAAAGTCTAACTCGGTCCGCCATGCGTTCGTGGGCCCCTCGGCGTGATACAATAAGCGTAAGAAATATAAAGTACTGTGTGTCCCAAAGCATGAAACCAAAGTTAAAAGTTATCCTGCCTGTTTTAGTAGCGCTTGGTTTATGTGCGGCGGCGTTTGTGTACGCGAGCCACTACAGTGTGCCGGTGTTGCAGCCGCGGGGCCCTATCGGCGAAAAAGAACGGGGCGTGTTGGGCGTGGCCCTGCTGCTGGGTATGATTGTCATACTGCCGGTGTTTGCGCTGACCATTGCTATTGCTTACCGCTACCGCGAAGGCAACCCGAAGCGGGTTACCTATGCTCCCAATTGGTCTACCAACAAGTTTGCCGAAACAATTTGGTGGGCTTTTCCGATAGCTATCATCGGCGTGCTGAGTGTCATAACGTGGCAGAGCAGTTATGCGCTTGACCCGTTCAAACAAGTGCCGTCTGCTAAAAATTCCTTGCATGTCCAAGTCGTAGCGCTCGACTGGAAATGGCTGTTTTTGTACCCCGATCAGGGCGTTGCATCGGTAAATCTGGTGGCTATTCCAACGGACACAACGGTGGATTTCGAGATTACATCCGATACGGTCATGAACTCTTTTTGGGTTCCCCAGCTGGGTGGCCAAATGTACGCTATGCCGGGCATGAAAACCCACTTAAACACCTTAGCCACTCAAACAGGGTCATACGCCGGAGCGGCAGCGAACATCAGTGGGTCGGGCTTTGCCGGCATGAAGTTTACCGTTGCGGCAACAACCCAAAAAGATTTTGACGCCTGGGTTAAAACCGCTAAATCATCTTCGAAAACGCTAGACGCCGCAGCTTTTGCTAGTCTCCAGAAACCGAGTAAATCCAACCCTACGAACTTGTACAAAAGCTACCAACCTGGCTTATATGATAGGATAGTCATGAAGTACATGATACCAACACAGACTCAAACTAAAACACAAACAAACATGCCAACTCACATGGTAGGGGCTAACTAGTGCTAGCTGCAAATCTGCTGGGTAGGCTAACGCCGGCAGCGTTTCCTCACGCTCCAATAACCATCGGCGGCGCGCTTATGGTCGTAGTTTTGGGCCTGCTGGTAGCAGGTCTGCTGACGTACTTTAAGCGCTGGAAATGGCTGTACCGCGAATGGCTCACAAGCGTAGACCCGAAGCGGATTGGCGTAATGTATCTGTTAGTTTCGAGCGGCATGTTGGTGCGCGGCTTCGCCGATGTACTGATGATGCGAGCCCAGCAAGCCACCTCAGTTGGCTCGTCACACGGGGTAGTTTCGGCCGATACATTCCAGCAAGTATTTAGCGCCCATGGCACTATTATGATTTTTTTCGTGGCCATGGGCTTGATGTTTGGGCTCATAAACCTGGTAGTACCACTGCTGATTGGCGCGAGAGATGTAGCCTTTCCGTTCCTTAACGCAGTTAGTTTTTGGCTGTTTATCGCCGGTATGGTGCTGGTTAATCTCTCGCTGGGCATCGGCGAGTTTTCAGCGGCTGGCTGGCTAGCCTACCCGCCACTGAGCGAACTGCAGTATAGTCCAGGTGTAGGCGTAGATTACTGGATATGGAGCCTGCAAATAGCGGGTATTGGCAGTACGCTTTCCGGAGTCAATTTCTTGGTAACCATACTAAAGATGCGTGCCCCCGGCATGACACTTATGAAAATGCCGGTCTTTGTCTGGAGTGTTCTAACCTGCATGGCAATGATTATCTTTGCTTTTCCGATTTTAACAGCTAGCCTGGCGCTTTTAGCACTCGATCGCACGCTGGGTATGCACTTTTTTACGGCTGGCCACGGTGGCAATGCTATGATGTACGTTAACCTTATATGGGCGTGGGGCCACCCGGAGGTGTACATATTGGTGCTGCCAGCATTCGGCATATTTAGCGAAATTGTCGCAACTTTTTCCCGCAAAAAACTGTTCGGCTACACCAGTATGGTGTGGGCGCTTTCGGCAATTGCGTTCCTATCGTTTATTGTCTGGCTGCATCATTTCTTCACCATGGGGGCAGGCGCCGATGTTAATGCGTTCTTTGGCATCGCAACCATGATTATTGGCATTCCTACGGGGGTCAAAATATTTAACTGGCTGTTTACGATGTTTCGCGGGCGCATACGGTTTGCGAGCCCCATGGTGTGGTTTATGGGCTTTGTATTCTTATTTACCATCGGCGGCATGACGGGGGTTATGATGGCTGTCCCGGCCATAGATTATCAGGTGCACAACAGCCTGTTTTTGGTTGCGCATTTTCACAATATGATTATCTCTGGGGTTGTGTTCGGGTACTTCGCCGGAATTACCTACTGGTTTCCGAAAATCTTCGGCTTTACACTGCATGAAGGCCTCGGGAAAATTGCTGCCTGGTGCTGGATAGTGGGTTTTGTGCTGGCGTTTTGGCCACTGTACATCTTGGGTCTGATGGGTGCCACGCGCCGGCTGGATCACTACGACGCCTCAACCGGCTGGCGGCCGCTATTTATTGTCGCGGGTATCGGTGCGCTAGTGGTGGGAGCGGGAGTGTTCTTTCAAGTGCTACAGATAGTAGTAAGTATCTGGCAGCGGAAACAGCACATCGACCCTACCGGCGACCCGTGGAACGGTCGGACACTCGAGTGGTCGGTGCCCTCGCCTGCCCCCTTTTATAACTTTGCCGTAACGCCGCACGTTACCGAACGCGATGATTTTTGGGAAAGTAAACAGCGCGGCGGTACGCCACCGAGGCCGTTGTACGAAGACATTACGTTGCCCAAAAACACTCCGTTCCCGATGTATATTGCGGTTGCTGCTGGTGCGTTCGGCTTTGCGATCATCTGGCACCTTTGGTGGTTAGCGGCAATTGGCCTGCTGGGAGTAATCGTGGCGATTATCACCCGTGCCTGCGATGAAGATACAGAGTACTTACTGAGCGCCAAAGCAGTCGAAAAGCTGGAACATCAAGCTAAACAACGCCGGAGGTACGTGTAACATGCGCACCACAGCCACTTTTGAGCTAAAAGCACGTAACGAAGAGCGCCAAGCGGCAGACAAGACTTTGTTTGGTTTTTGGGTATACTTGATGACCGACTGCGTGTTGTTCGCTAGCCTGTTTGCGGTTTACGCCGTTCTGCATGGCAATACATTTGGCGGGCCCAGTGGACAGGAGCTGTTCAAGCTGCCTTATGTGCTGACCGAAACCATGGTGTTGCTACTAAGCAGCTTTACTTGCGGCCTAGCCATGCTGGCAGCCCAGCGCCGGGACCGCTCACAAGTACTGTTGTGGCTGGCGATAACGTTCTTGCTCGGCGCAACATTCTTGGGGCTGGAGCTGACGGAGTTTCATGCCATGGTGGCAGATGGCAACAGTTGGCGGCGCAGCGGTTTCCTCAGCAGCTACTTTACGCTGGTTGGTACGCACGGTCTGCACATAACGTTTGGGCTCGTATGGCTGCTTGTGGTGGGTGTGCTGACGCTGAAGCGCGGCCTTACCGCTAGCATGATCAAGCGGCTGAGCCTGTTTAGTATGTTTTGGCATTTTCTGGACGTGGTGTGGATTTTTATATTTACAATCGTGTATTTGTACGGGGGTTTGGGCGTATGAGCCGGCCGCTGAGTGTGATTGAAATGGGGGCTAAGGCTGATGGCTGCATACCAATAACTCGAGCTATAACCGGAGGATTACGATGAAATCGGTAGTCGCGGAGCACGAAGAGCAACACCTTTCGTATGGCAAATACATCGCTGGGTTTGCTATGTCGGTGCTTCTGACCCTAATGGCCTACCTGCTGGTTTCGCGGCATGCCGGCGGCACAAACACTATCGTTGCACTGGTGTCGGGCCTTGCGATTATGCAGTTTTTGGTTCAGATGGTATTTTTTCTGCACATCGGCGAAGAGCGCAAACCGCGGTGGAAGCTGGGGGCGTTGCTGTTTGCAGTAGTAATCGTGTTGATTATTGTGTTTGGTAGCGTTTGGATCATGAACAGCCTAAATTACCGGATGACGCAGTCACCGGGCCATGTCGAGCAGTATTTGCGTACTCAAAATGGCGGCATCTAAGCTCGCAGCCTACTACGCGGCACTTAAGCCCGAACGTACCTATGCCAATGTAATGACCACGGCGGCCGGGTTTTTGTTTGCGAGTCAGCGGCATATCGATGGGCGGCTTTTTTTGGTGATCATCGCCGGTACAAGCTTAATCGTTCTTTCGGCCTGTGCGGCCAATAATTTCACCGACCGCGAGCTAGACGCCCGTATGCCCCGCACCAAAAGACGGGGCTTGGTAACAGGGGCGGTATCACCAGGAGTAATAATAAGTTTGGCGGTTGTGCTGGGTGTGCTGGGATTTGTCATTTTGGCGGCGTATGTTAGCAGTTTGGTGGTGATTCTGGGCGCAATTGGGTATGTGGATTACGTAGTGTTTTACGCCTGGAGCAAACGATTTACGCCCCACAGCACGCTTATCGGAACTGTCTCGGGCGCAGTGCCTTTGGTAGCGGGCTATTGCGCTGTTACTGGCCGGTTTGACCTGACAGCCCTATTGCTCGGGCTGATTATGGTGTGTTGGCAAATGGTGCATTTTTACGCCATTGGGGTGTTCCGGCGCACAGATTACCAGGCTAGTGGCACACCTGTTTGGCCGGTGGTGTATGGAATTCGGAATACGCAGTATTGGATGCTGGCATTTGCGCTGCTGTACGAAGCGGCGCTCATTGCTTTTGCTGTCCAAGCTAAAACTGGGTTTGTTTTTGTTGCCGTCAGCGTTGTTCTGGGTATGTGGTGGCTCTATAGTGGCTTTAAGGGACTCCGGACGCTTAAGCCAGTCAAATGGGCACAACGTATGTTCGGCTTTTCGCTGATAATTCTGCTGACGTTCTCGGTTGCCCTGTCTGTTGCCCCGCTGCTGCCATAAAAGTCTTCTGCTAGTAGACGTTTGACTATACCACTATGCTGAGACGTGGGGCATATATATTTTGGCGGGACCACGATATACTTATGTTAAAGACTACTGCCCCACCATGAAGCACGCAAAAGTAACCATACACAAAACATCAAAACGTAGCTGGATTTTTCGCACCGCGTTTCTGGTGGTACTGCTGGCGGCGAGTGCTTACTTGCTGGCCACACATTGGCACACCGTTCAGCAAAGCTTTTCGGCTGCCCAAGAAGCACGCTGGGGTTGGCTGATGGCGGCCGGTGTGCTTATGGCCCTGACCTACTTCATAGCCGGCGCCGTGTATCGTACGCTCGCTTTTAAGCCTCTACTGTATCGCCAACTCTTGTTGGTAGAAGTTGCGACCTCGTTCGTAAACCGGTTGCTACCTTCTGGAGTGGGTGGTATGGGCCTTAACGGCGTGTATTTATATAAACGAAGGCATACCGTTGCAGAAGCTACGGCGGTTGTCGCGGCAAATAACCTCACCGGCATCGCCGCGCACCTTAGTCTATTGCTAGCAGTGTTGGTTTTGAACCCTGGTGTACTAAACAACCTAAGCATTGGTTACTTAGCGCTGCCATGGCAGGTCGTTGCCGTAGTATTTTTGGTGTTATTTGCGGCGCTAGCATTGCCGAGAGTAAGGGCTAAAATAGCCAGTTTTGGCCACAGCTTGCTAAGGAGCCTTAAGAAGTTTACCTTTTCAAAAATCGCGGTAGCCTATTTGCTGGGAGTCTTTATTACGCTTACCTATACAACCATTCTGTTCTGTTCGGCTCAGGCAATTGGTATCGAGCTGAATGTGCTCCAGATATTACTAATCTTTTCTGTTGGCATCCTGGCGAGTTCTGCCACACCGACGCCTGGGGGCCTGGTGGGCGCAGAGGCAGGACTGTTTGCCGGCTTTGTAGCCTATGGGGCTAGCCCGGCTTCGGCAGGGGCCGCTGTGCTGCTCTACAGAGTCGTGACCTACTGGCTACCAATACTCCCGGGAGCTGTCACCCTCTACTTGGCTCGTCGGCAACGAATAGTGTGATATTAAATACATTTAGTACATGCGCAATATCACAGCTTTAGTGTGCTCCAGCACCCATACTAACTTATGTTAAGTGAGTAGAGGAGGCACTATGTACCACAGTAGTACACGTAACCACTCAAACAAAGACTCAAACAAAAATCAGTATGAGTTAATGTACGTGGCCTTGCCTTCTGAACCGCAAGAAAAACTGGATTTTAGGGCAATTGCTAGCGGCTACTATTACAACTTTCTGGCGAAGCGTAGCCTTAGCCGGCGCCTACGCACTATGCGTCATTTGCAGACCGAACTCTAGATAGCTAGCAAATTTGCAAAAACCGCATCCTGCACTAACCCATTTTAGTGGCACGGTGCAAAAGTAGCAGCATCTAAGCGGAGTAAGCGAATGTTGGTATAACTCGATGGAATCGCTTTGCAGTGTAGCGATGTTTTGAGCGATTAATAACTTTTTTTGCGACTAGGGCGGAGGGATTCGACCTTGCTGCGCAACCCTTCGGGCTTTCGGGCGGTTCGAGCCCCACCTCGCCTGCCAAAACGAGAGAGGCTTTTTGTGCATTGTAAAATGTCACTTTGCTAAGCTAAATTACATCTATGAACAATTTTGCTTTTCGAGCTGTATCCCGAGGGTTCGTAAAAGAGTTCTTCACTAAGAAAATAAAGAATCACACTCATACGTTTGCTTGTATCAAAAAATATGACTCCTCTTCAAAAAGCCAACCCAAAGTGCTTATGGCTAGGGCGGAGGGATTCGAACCCCCGAATGTCAGTACCAAAAACTGATGCCTTACCACTTGGCCACGCCCTATTATGCTCGCGTTGAGCAAACGTTCAATTATTTAGTCGCGCGGAACAACGGAATTGTTTTGCCACTGCGAACGCTTTTAACCCTTAACTACCTCGACAGATTATACTAAATCTGCTCGTATAATGCCAGAACTGTTAAGGCGCGTAGGTGGGACCACCGCGGATGCCAAAGAATTGCTCTAGGGTGGCAGTGTTCGTCCTATGCAGTTCATTTGTCAACTCCACACCCACATAGCGGAAATGCCAGGCTTCGTGGCTGTAACCGGTAATGGGCGTGAGTGCGCCTGGGTAGCGCAGTAAAAAGCCGTATTTGTAAGCATTAGCCGCCGCCCACTGTCCGGCTGGGGTATTGGCAAAGCAATTGTCTACATGGCAGCCATCAGTCCCGATATCTACCGCCCAGCCAGTCTGATGTTCGCTATAACCGGGACGCGCACTGATAGTGTCGGTATAAGTCTGGCCATACTGCTTTACGAAGCCACCGTACGTGCT
Source organism: Saccharimonadales bacterium (SeqCode) (assembly GCA_038207115.1). Classification (GTDB taxonomy): domain Bacteria; phylum Patescibacteriota; class Saccharimonadia; order Saccharimonadales; family UBA4665; genus JAJZCD01. The sequence continues at coordinate 337,212 of JBBRAC010000001.1, read as the reverse complement.
GACCTGGGTGGCATACGAACGGTAACCGCTGTCGGCGTCTAGTGTTAGGCCAGCGGCCTTGGCATCGGCAAACATCTGCTGCAGAGCGCTGGCTGCTTCGGCGCGCATTTGCTGGCCATTGCCGACACTAACGAGGTCGCCTGGGGCAAACGATAATGGTGCTAATGGATGCTGCTTGTTTACAATGACCCATAAACTGGTCGCGTCGGCAAGCGAATACCGGACTTTGTCAAAAGCTGGTTGTGCCGGTTGGGGTGTAGGCTTGCTGCTTTGTTGGGCGGCCGACTTGGCAGCGGGGGTAATGGGGCGTGAATATACGTATGCCAGAGCCATTCCCGCACAGAGTAATAGCGCGCCCGAACCAGCCAATAGCCACTTTATTCTTTTGCCTAGAGTCATATCCATAGTATAGCAGTCGCACCACGCTGCTTGGGCCACGAAGGGCTTGCCCGTATGGGGTGATTTCACGTATAGTACTAACAACATATGGCGAAAACACAAGCAAATCCGGCAGACTACATACAGCCGCTCTACATTAACGGCATGAACGGTCGTATGATGTACATTCCCTCAAACAAGCGAGTGAAGCGCGAAATACTGGTAATCTATGGCCACCACGCCATGTTGGAACGCTGGTGGGGGCTGGTGCAGAACTTCACCGAATTTGGGACGGTGACCATGCCCGATATACCGGGGTTTGGCGGCATGGACAGCTTTTACAAGATTGGTCGGGCAGCCACTCTCGACAACTATGCCGACTATATGGCGGCGTTTATCAAAATGCAGTATAAGCACAAGCGGGTCAGCATCGTGGCGATTTCGTTCGGGTTTTTGGTGGCTACGCGGATGTTGCAAAAATACCCTGAGCTCGCAAAGCGGGTTGATTTCCTCATCAGCGCGGCTGGCTTTATGCGCTCCGACGATTTTATATTTACCCGCCAGCGTTACCTTGGTTACAAATATGGAGCAAAGTTGCTTTCAGTGCCGCCAATGCCTTTCGTTTTTCGCTACGGGGCGCTCAATTCGTTTGTGCTTCGCAAAGCCTACGCCCAGACTAACAATGCCAAGCACAAATTTGCCCAGGCAGTAGACCCTGAGTCATTCAACCGCATGATGGACGTCGAAATAGAATTGTGGCAAAAAAATGACGTGCGCACGTACATGAAAACTACTGGCGAATTACTAACTATCGACAACTGCAAAGTGCCCGTAAACTTACCGGTGTGGCATATATACACCAATAACGACCACTTTTTTGATCACGACATAGTGGAGCAACACATGCGCGTGGTATTTACTGATTATCACGGATTACCGATAAAGCTCAAAAGCCACACCATAAGTGTGCTTGCCGACAAAAAGGAGGCCGGCGGTCTTGTGCCACTGGCGCTTAAACGTGAGCTGCGTAAGGCAGCTAAGGCGTAGTTTGCTATACTTACAAAGTCTATGAAAATCGGATTGGTCCTACCCTACAACATCACCAAGGGCGGTGGAGTCAAAGAACACGTGCTGGCGCAACAGGCCGAACTGGCTCGGCGTGGGCACGATGTTGTCATTGTGACCCCTCAGCCGCGCGAACCGTACACTGCCAATAACCACAAGGTGGCCTTCCTGGGTACGGCAACCGAAGTCAAAACCATGTTGCATACTACCCCGACCATTAGTGCCAGCGTGCTGACGGACGAAATAGACAGCCTGCTCGAACAAGAGCAGTTTGAAATTTTGCATTTTCATGAACCCTGGGTCCCGGTGCTCAGCCGCCAGATACTCAGCCGCAGCCGCGCCGTAAATGTTGCTACTTTTCATGCCAAACTGCCAGAAACTATCGTCAGCCGCACCATGGCCAAGGTTATTACACCGTACACAAAACCCCTGCTTCGCCATATAGATGCTTTTACAGCCGTTTCTGACGCTGCGGCCGAATACGTGCTGAGCCTAGCGGATGTAGACATAAATATCATTCCGAACGGTATTAACATAAAGTATTTTCGTAAACCGGCAGCCACTAAGCCAGTCAAGAACAAACTTAAAACAGTGTTGTTCATAGGCCGCCTAGAAAGCCGCAAAGGGGTTAAGTATTTGCTGGAGGCGTTTGCCGAATTGCAACAGCGTAACGGAGATGTGCAGCTACTGATAGCCGGAGATGGGCCAGACCGCGAAAAGCTGGAGCAACAGGCCCGCGACCTCCAGTTGCAGCACGTGAAATTCCTGGGCTACATAGATGAAGCGACCAAGTTGGAGTTGCTCCATACGGCCGACCTGTTTTGTTCGCCAGCAGTCTTCGGCGAAAGCTTCGGCATCGTGCTACTAGAAGCCATGGCTAGCGGCCTGGTAACGGTTGCTGGTGATAACCCTGGCTATGCCAGCGTTATGCAAGACCTCGGCAAACTGTCACTTATAAATCCCAAAGATACCTCACTGTTTTCGCACCGCTTACAGCTACTACTCTGCGATGAAGACCTGCGCGCGCTGTGGCGAAAATGGGCCAAAGACTACGTACGTCAGTTTGATTACCCCAAAGTGGTAGACCGCTACATAGCTGTTTATGAAGATGCTCTAGCAAATTCCACTAAGGAGTAAAATGAAAATCGCGCTGGTTTTAGACGATGGGCTCGACACTACCGACGGTGTACAGCAGTATATCCTTCACGTGGGTGGGTGGCTGAGTACCCAAGGGCACGAGGTGCATTACGTAGTCGGCCAAACCGCTCGCACCGACCTAGCAAACGTGCATAGCATGAGCCGTAACGTGCACGTCAAATTTAACGGCAACCGTATGTCTGTGCCGCTGCCAGCGAAACGCACGGGCTTGCGCAGCCTATTGGCACGCGAGCAGTTCGATGTGGTACACGTGCAAGTACCCTACAGCCCGTTTATGGCCGGCCGATTGCTGCGTATGCTGCCCGAAACGACGGCTGCTGTAGGCACCTTTCATATCTTGCCGTACTCATGGTTTGTGCTGCTGGCTAACCGAGGCCTGGCACTGCTGAATGCCTTGTCTGGCCGGCGCTTCGACCAAATGCTGGCCGTCTCTGTCCCGGCGGAGCATTTTGCCAAACGGGTCTATGGGTACGAAGCGCGGGTCGTGCCTAACCCCATAGATATTGCCCGCTTCTCGGCCGCGTCCAGCACCGATACCACGCTAAACATCGTTTTTCTCGGCCGTCTGGTTGAACGAAAAGGCGCGCTCCACCTACTTCGGGCAGTGGCGTATCTGCGTGAACGAGAGCTGTATATGCAACCATTCCGCGTAGTTATTGGCGGAAAGGGCGAATTGCTGGGCACGCTTCAGCAGTTTGTCTCTGACTATAACATGCAAGATACCGTCACTTTCCAGGGTTTTGTACCAGAAACAGACAAACCAGCCTTTTTGGCGCAGGCCGATATTGCTGTCTACCCGAGTTTGAGTGGCGAAAGTTTTGGTATTGTGTTGTTGGAGGCGATGGCGGCCGGCCGAGGGGTGGTGCTTGGCGGCAATAACCCAGGCTACGCTTCAGTACTTGCGCCCTACCCAGACCAGCTGTTTGACCCGAAAGACACCGTGGCGTTTGCCCACAAGCTTGCGGCCTATCTAGCAAACCAGGTTGGCCGTGAACGGGCTAGCGTATTGCAGCATCAGTACGTTCAAAAATTTGATAGTACTATCGTCGGGGGCGAACTGCTGGCAATATACACAAAGGCTTTGCAAGACAGACGCCCCTCGTGAGATACTACTGATATGGCTCGCTTAAACACTCCTGAACTCCCCGACGTCGAAATTACCATTTCCAATCGGACTATATTCCGTATTATTACCGCTGGCATATTGGCAATTATCTTTTTTGCAGCCATTAAACACAGCATCCATAGCCTAACGCTTATAGGAGCAGCACTGTTCTTGAGCCTGGCCTTGAACGCGCCGGTTCATTGGGTGGCACTGCATTTGCCGGGCAAGTTCCATGGCCGCCGCGGTTTGGCTACCGGTGTTTCTATTAGTGTCGTGTTGATTGTACTGGGGGCATTTTTGGCCCTCATAGTACCTACCCTGGTTCGCCAGACTAGCCAGTTTGCGCGTGAAGCACCGACAATCCTGCAGCAAGTTCACGACCAAAATTCCCCTGTTGGCACATTTGTACGACAACACCATCTGCAGGGGCAAGTTGACACACTCTCTCGGCAGCTTTCGTCTAGGGTCAATAACTTTGGCGGAACAGCGCTGGCCACCGTATCAAAAATCGGTAGCAGTTTATTCGCAGTCCTGACAGTAACGGCGCTCACGGTAATGATGTTGGCCGAAGGCCCACGCTGGCGTAGAATTTTCCAACAGCTTATACCGGCTCGCCACAGTGCCCGTACCAAGCGTTTGTCGCGAGATATGCGGGCAGTCATACAGGGTTATGTAAACGGTCAGGTGTTTTTGGCCGGGTTGGCGGCCGTACTCATCTTGCCTATGGTGTTTATTTTGCACATTTCTAACCCCTTGGCGCTGGTAGTTGTCATCTTTATTTGTGGTCTTATACCGATGGTCGGACACACTATTGGGGCTATCATCGTCACTACTGTTGCGCTGTTCCACTCCATCCCCGCCGCCATAATTATCTTGGGCTACTACATTTTGTACCAACAGATAGAAAACTACGTCGTGCAACCCCGTATTCAAGCCAATGCTACCAATATGTCGGCCCTACTGGTGTTTATATCGGTGATACTGGGAGCGAACTTTGGTGGTTTGCTTGGCGCTCTGGTGGCCATACCGGTTGCCGGGTGTATACGTGTGGCAGTGCTAGACTACCTGGAAAGCCGCGATATTCTTAGCCGGAAAACCGTCGAAGAAGAAGAAACGCCATCATAGTCAGTTTCAGATACGTGTATTAGTTTAGAGCCAGAACCAAATTGCGCCGTCGACTGTATCGCGTACGCCGATGCCTGCGGCCTGTAGCTCTTCGCGCAGTTCGTCAGATTTTTGCCAGTCTTGAGCGTTACGAGCCTGTTGGCGCTGAGCAACCAGCTGTTTCTGCGGTTCTGTTATGGCTTGTACGAATAGGTCAATTCCTAAGGCCTTATTCACAAAATCTAAATAGGCGCGAAGGTCTTCGACTTGGCTCGGGTGTAGGCCTTTGGTTTCAAGCCATGTCAGAGTGGTGCCAAGGGCCACAAAAGCCAGCGGCGTTTTAAGGTCGTCTTGCAACGCCTCGGTAATCTGCTTGGTGCTGGTCGCAAAATCAGCATGTTCGTTCACTTCTCGGGCAATAGGTTGATGCAGCCAGGCGGCGGCCATTCGGTAGCCTCCCAGGCGGTTCTCGGCAGCGGCGAGGCTTTCCCAACTAAACTTGCTTTGACTGCGGTAGTGGCTTTCGAGCACGTGCAGACGGAGTGCTCCCAGGCTAATCCCCTTGGCTTCGATATCTTCGAGCGTAATGCCGTTACCCAGGCTTTTAGATATCTTGTCGCCTTCTATGGTGATGTGATTGCTGTGCATCCAGTGCCGGGCAAATGGCTTGCCGGTGGCAGCCTCGCTCTGGGCGATTTCGTTGGTGTGGTGCACCGGTACGTGGTCGATGCCGCCGGCGTGAATGTCGAGCGTATCGCCGAGGTATTTCATGCTCATGGCGGAACATTCTATATGCCAGCCCGGAAAGCCTTTGCTTGTGCGCACACTAGCGCCCGGTGGCGTCCAGGGGCTATCCCATTCCATATCGCGTTGGCGGTCGACGGGGCTGAACTTCCAGAGTGCAAAGTCGGTTGGATTACGCTTTTGCCGATTGTATTCCACCCGCGCGCCAGCTTGCTGTTCATCGAGGTCGAGGCGGGCAAAATCGGCGTAACGTGGAAATTTGCTGGTGTCGAAGTATACGCCATCGGAAATGATGTAGGTGTAACCCTTTTCTTCCAGTTTCTGAATCAGCACAATCTGTTCGGGTATGTGGTCGGTGGCTTTGGGCAGTTCATCTGGCGTCAGAATATGGAGGCGTTCTAAACCATGTATGAAGTATTCGGTGTAAAAGTTAGCAACCTCCCACGCAGACTTACCTTCGCGCCGCGCGCCCTTTTCGAGCTTATCCTCGCCGTCATCGGCATCGCTGGTAAGATGGCCGACATCGGTGATGTTCATAATCCACTTTGGCTGGAGGCCACTCAATTTCAGAGTGCGGATAAGGATATCTTCGCGGACATACGTAAACCAGTTGCCAACGTGTGGGTAATCGTATACCGTTGGGCCGCAGGTATAGATGGTGACTTCTGGTGTATGTTGTGGCTGAATTTCTTCTATTTGCCTAGAAAGTGTGTTGTATAGTTTCATCTTCTTGATCCTGTTTGAGGGTATTCAGAATATCGGTAGCAAACGTTATACATTCCGACTTTATCTCATTAAACGGTCGGCCATCTTCAATTTTAAAACCACTAGCGAAAGCGTGGCCACCACCACCCATGTGCTCCGCCAACTTTCCGGCCACTGGACTGCCGCTGTTCGAGCGCAGCGCCGCTGTAACATGGCCATCGTCGTACGTTTTGAAAACAATGGAAAGTGCCACGCCCTTTACCTGGAGCATATCGAACTGCACTAGTGGCGCTGGGTTGTACAGCGGGCTGAATTCGTTGATTTCGACTTGGGGGATCGTGACGAAGGCTATCTTACCATCGGCGACAAATTCTGTTCGTTCTAGCAGCCGGCCTTTATATCCATAAATCACCTGGGGCATTTTGCCATATTCGCGGCGCAATTCTTCAAGGTGCGGGCGGTTCGCACCAACGTCAGTGAGGTCGGCCATGACTCTGTAGGTGCTGGCTTTGGTCAGTTCGTTGGAAAGCCCCTGAGTGTCGCCAAGGATGGAGCTCATAAGGTGCTCAGCGGCTTCGGTGTTAATGGCCCAGCCGAGCGCAGTAGACAAATGGAATATGACTTCTCCGGCCGAAGCCACGTTGCTATCTATTATCGACGCGGCCGCAAAATCAAGCGGCTTCTCGACGGTGGCATGGTGGTCAAGGATTATGGACGGCTTGCTTTTGAGTGTGCCCCATTTGTTTCTTTTTTCAAGCTGGTCGAACAGCGTGTAGGTACTGGCATCAACGATGATGCTAAGGTCGAATTGGCTCGGGAACTCCGTAAGCACCCTATCCCAACCGCTGAGATAACGGAGGTAGGTGGGCATATCGACGCCGCAGTAGAGGTAGACGTTTTTGCCTAGGTCGCCCAGAATGTGCTCCAGCGCTAGTGCACTGCCCAAGGAGTCGGCATCGGGGTTATCGGCCTGCACCACGACTATTTTTTGTGCATCAGCCACGAGTTGCTTAATTTTATCTTGCATTACAGATTATTTTAACAGTTTTAGACAACAATAGCTTCTGCTAGAGTATTGCTATGGGACACAAGACAATCGCTGAGTTACGGATTAGGCTCGAAAAGGCCCATAGCATGGTCCACGTCGGTGCAAGCTACAATCATTACAAGGACATGAATAAACAGTACTTAGTTACGGGGTTAAGCATTTTAGAAGCAACTGACGAAGTAGCCGTTCGGTACGCAATGGTGGATAAACCGGATGTTGAATTTGTACGCGCCCTATCGGTTTGGCTGCAAACAGTTGAATGGGAAGGCCAGACCGTTGATCGGTTTCAGAGGCTTGCCTAAAAGGTTTGGCGGCCCTCTAGCGCTCGGCTAAGGGTAATCTGGTCGGCGTATTCCAGGTCGACGCCGACCGGCAAGCCGCGTGCCAAACGGGTAATTTTGACGCTTCGATCGCCAATTTGCTGCTGAATGTACAGCGCCGTCGATTCGCCCTCCACGCTGGCGTTGGTAGCCAGAATGATTTCCTCGACACTATCGTCGTCGACGCGCTGCACTAACTCGCGGATGTGCAGTTGCTCGGGGCCGATGCCGTCGATGGGGCTTACCAGGCCACCTAGCACGTGGTATGTGCCATGAAAGCCGTTAGTTTTTTCGAGCGAAACGATATCGAGCGGTTCGGCCACGACGGCTACAAGTTTTTTATTGCGCCTGGGGTCGCTATACAGCGGCGAGACGTCTTCGCTGCTATCTATAAGCGCAAAGGTTTTAGGGCAGTATGCAATACTACTATGGAGTTCTGACAAGCTAGCGGCCAGCTGTGAGGCCTTGGCGGGGTCATGGCGCACCAGATAGTAGGCGTAGCGTTCGGCCGTGCGAGGCCCTACCCCTGGCAGGTTGCCGAGGGCTTCTATGAGGTTTTCGAGTGCTGGTGGTAGTAATTGCATGGGCGTTATCTATAGGGTTTACATTGTGTATCGTCGAGCATTCGGTCGTAGACCGGAAAAGTAGCAAGTCGCAGGCGGAAGTGTAGAAGAACCCTTCGGGGTTTGTCTGAGGTCTATGAGAGGCGTCGCGTAGGCTTGGCTATGCAAGCTAGGGGTTCTTAGAGTCCCAGGTCGCCCAAAGCGCCCATCATAGGCTGCATCTTTTCGGCGGCAATTTTCTGGCTTTGCTGTATAGCATCTTTTACGGCGTCTTCGACCCAACGTTCTAGCTGGGCAATGTCGTTCACGTCGACACGTTTAGGGTCAATGTGTACTTTCTTAATCTTTTGCTCACCAGTGATTTCGACGCGTACCGCGCCATCACCCTGCTCGACACTTATGACCTGCTTTTGCAGCTCTTTTTGGATTTTTTTGACTCGCATTAGCATTTTTGCTTGGTCAAATCGGCTCATAGTTTCTCCTCTGCTATTACGTTACAATCTGGCAATATTGCCCTAGAACTCCACTAACGTTCCCAACTATTGTACCAGATAAGGGATGGCTTCATCTAGTTGTGGTGGCTGAATTCGTGCCGCACGGCGGGGTTGTGCGGCCAAGCCACAAAATACAGTCGACCTTGGTACAGTACCGAAAAGCTTAACATAACTGTAACTAAGCATATACCAGTCAAGCGTGCGACGGGGTTTCGTGGAAAAACCGCAAACCACTGCTGGAGCAGGAAGAAAAAGCCCTCACAAATTAGCAGATAGATAACCGGAACTAGGCAAATAAACGCCACCCCGCCCCCTAGGCTTACAAGCACCACGCCCAGAAAGCCTGTCGCCAGTAACAGCCGCGAATAAAAACCTTGGTGCACGTACGCACTGCTATATAAGCCAATGGTAAGTAGTACTAGCTCGACTACGTTCAGTAACGGGGCATGTCCTACCCATAACACGGGGCTGCCGTTGCTGCGAACAGCTAGTGACATTAGCGTATGGAGTACGTTTACGCCAAAGTTGGTTAAAGTGTCGACATTGTGCGGCAAGCCGCCGGCATCTAAAAGAAGCTGCGGATGCGAAATACTGGCGATAACTAAAGGCGTGGCACAGGCTAGGAAGATGCCTACCCAGGCTGCGGCATGCTGCCCTGGAAGCGGCTGCCTATGCCTACGCATGGTGAGCCACAGCAAAATGATGCCGAGCACTTCAAACCAAATAAGCCCTGGTACATACAGGAGTATGCCACACGCTACGGCGGTCAGGTAGCCCAGGGCTACCCGGTGAGAACGGTAGCGCCGATACATCAGCACTAGTGCCAACAACACCAATATGCCCAGCTGCAAAATCTGAGCCGTACCTAGACGGGTAGTATGCAAAACTCCAGACGAAGTTGCGAACAGCAGCGTGCCGGTAAGGGCCACCCAGTAATTAAACCGGAGCCGTGCCACTAAAAAAAATGCCATTACGGCAATGATGCCAAAGCAGGCCGCCACGATACGGGTTACCAGTACGCCGTGGTGCAGAACGGCCGTGAGCAGCCAAACTAAAGCAATATACGGGCTATTTATGGGGTCTTGGACAAGCTTGTGCCAGTCAGTAGCGCCATGTAAGGACTGTAGTTCAAGGCTGTTGTAGCCCGGCAAAAGCGTACCAAGACGGTGAAAATACAGCACGTAGGCCAGCAGCGCCAGACTGCCAAACAGTAGCCCGAGCTTGAGCATCCGCATCCTCGATAGTATCCTTGTATTCATAAGCTTCTTGATGGGTAGTATACACCAGCGGCACTCGCAAACGCAGCTTTTTTAGCTATCGAATGGATCGGTCGCATGGTTGCTGTCGAGTGAGCTAATGCGCTGCTTGTCGCGGTCGAAATAGAGTTCCACGCCACCAGTCGGGCCATTGCGGTGCTTCTTTATGAGCACGTCCATGATGTTCTTGCGTTCACTATCTGGGTTGTAATAATCTTCACGGTACAAAAATGCCACGACGTCAGCGTCCTGCTCGATGCTTCCCGATTCACGTAAATCAGACAGCTGCGGAATTTGCGGGCTGCGATTTTCGACCGAACGACTGAGCTGGCTCAAGGCAATAAGAGGTACATCTAGTTCGCGCGCGACCCCTTTAAGGCCACGGGAAATTTCGGAAATTTCCTGCACGCGGTTGCCTTCGCTGGCGTAGCGGCCACCACCACTCATCAGCTGCAGATAATCAACAATGATGAGTCCCAGCTTTTGTTTGTGGGCTTCGCGACGGGCTTTGGTGCGCATGTCACTGACGGTAATACCGGGTGAATCATCAATGTACATTTTGGCCTCACTCAGCGTACCCATGGCTTCGCCGATGCGTTCAAAGTCATTGTCGGTCAGATTGCCAGTGCGGAGCGCCCAGGCGTCTACGCCCGATTCCATGGCGAGCAGTCGGTCTACTAGCTGCTCTTTGCTCATTTCGAGCGAAAATATTAGTACCGGCTCTTTGGCTAGTGTGGCGACCTTATGTGCCATATTTAGCACGAAGGCGGTCTTCCCCATCGACGGCCGAGCTGCCAGAATAAACAAATCTGAGCGCTGTAAGCCGGCCAGCATGCCATCTAGGTCTCGGTAACCGGTGGGTATGCCACGCAGCTTGGCCTTGTCTTTGTGTAGGTCATCGAGGCGCTCAAAACTTTCAGCCAAGATGTTTTCCAGGCTAACTACACTTTGCTTAACATGTTGTTGGCTGACTTCGAACAACCGGCTTTCGGCTTCTTCTATCAACTCTTTGAGCGATTTGGATTCGTCCTGGCCCAGTGCCACCATGTCGCTACTGGCGGCAATCAGACGGCGGCGCAGGGCTTTTTGGGCGACAATATCGGCGTATTGTTCGACGTGCGATGCAGTAGGCACATAGTTGGTTAGCTCCGTTAGATAAGCTGGGCCACCGACCATGTCTAAAAACCCTGTGCCTTTTAGCTGGTCGGCCAGAGTTAGCACATCGATGGACGAGCGCTTTTCGTACAGGGCTAGCAGCGCTTCGTAGATTCGGGCGTGCCGCGCGTCATAAAAATCTTGTACGCTAATGGCGTCAGCAATTTTGACGATGGCGTCGGTGTCGATCAAAATTGCACCGAGCAGTGATGCTTCGGCGTCCAGGTTTTGGGGTGGTATTTGATTTGCCATAGTATTCCTTGTTCCTACTGTAGCAGCTCTGCGCCGCCAAAAATATTGCTTATGGCAGTTACGTCAGGTTGGGCGCTAGGGCTTTCTACTGGTTCGGCTACCAAACATATGATTGCAACTGGTTGGCCGTGCAATCGCTCGACGACATCGGCGAATATTTTGCGATTTTTGGCTTCGTTAATACGCTTTTGGTGAAAGGCAAATTTGAACGATAATGTCAATGTTTGGCCGTCGAACTCGGGCTTTGCCATCCGGGCAATGCCGTACAGGGTGTTGTACTGCTTTTTTATCTCATTCAGCGTCTGTTGCCATAAATCGTCGACTTCCGTCAGTGCCTGCGATGCTTGCGGTTGAGGTGTAGATGCTACTGATTCCGTAGTGGCGGGCTCTGGCTTGCTGGCTTTTGTTTCGGGTGGCTTTACGGCCTCCACTGTGCCCTGTGTGGGCTGTGGAGTTTTTGCGGTGGCTACCTTGGTGGCAGCCACGGGCGGGGCTGGTGCCGGTACTTCTACCGGCTTTGGTAGCGGCGCTGCCTCTGATGGAAGTGCACCAAGCGAGGCTTGCAAGAGTACTAGTTCAAGCAGCTGCCGGGGGCTACGGGCGGCTGGTATGTCCAGCAGATCTCTTAGCAGACCTAATGCCGATGGTGCGGATGTAGCGTGTCCGCTAAGTACCTGTTGCCTCAGTTGGCTGCTTAGCTGGGCAGCGACCATTGCCGGCTCAAATCCCTGAGCGTAGAGGTCGCTTAACCGACTGACAATCATAGCGGTGTCATGGGCTTGCAGCGCCTGCAGTAAACTGGCAATATACTGCTCGGGGGCTAGGCCGAGCATATGCTCGATATCGGCGCGCGTTACTTTTTCACTGACACTGCTGGCTTGGTCAAGCAGGCCAATGCTATCCCGGAAGCTGCCCTCGCCATGCTCGGCGATGAGTTCTAGGGCGTCGTCGGCTATCTTAATCTTTTCGGCCGAAGCGATGTATTTCAGGTGCCCGACGACTTGCGCTTTAGGCACGGGCCGCAGCGAAAAGCGCTGGGTGCGACTAATGATGGTCTCGGGCAGCTTATGAGCCTCGGTAGTAGCAAGGATGAATACCACGTGGGCCGGTGGCTCTTCGAGTGTCTTTAGCAGCGCGTTAAATGCTTCTTTGGTCAGCATGTGCACTTCGTCGATGATGTATACCTTGTATTTGGCGTGAGCTGGCGCAGTATTTACGCGGTCGCGAAGATCACGGATTTCATCTATTCGGCGGTTGCTGGCGGCATCGATTTCGATGATGTCGAGGTGCATTTCGTCGTCGTACGGTAGGCCGTTGATTTCGTGGGCCAGGATACGGGCTATCGAAGTTTTGCCGACGCCGCGCGGTCCGCTAAGGAGATAGGCGTGGCTCATGCGCCCTGCTTTCAGGGCATTTTTGAGCGTGGTCGTGACATGTTCCTGCCCGACCAGTTCGTCTAGTGATTTCGACCGGTATTTCCGGTACAGTGCCTGCCCCATGCGTTACTGGTAACTAGCAATTATCGCCAGTGTACCCCTCCGTATCAGTAGGTATTATACTCGACCTTAGCGTGTCTGTCTGTTGTTGATTTTGGCCGCACCAGCCTACCGCTACAGATACAGCCGAACGCTAACCGGCTGGCCGCAATTGCCCTGCCGCGGCATAAGCGACTGGCGGACAAGGTTATAATCTGCGTTGTAATTATGGCAAAAAAGAGCATGAGCGGACAGAGTAATACAAATACAAGTCAAGCTTCTAGGTGTCTCATAGGGCTGCGTTATAGAGCCATAATGATAATGCCCGAAAGGCTCAGAGCCAGACTGGCCCACATTAGCGGTTGTTTTTCCCGCTCGTGTAAGAATACGTACGCACCTAAAAGTGTTGCCGGAAAAGCGATTGAGCCCAGCCCAGTTACCAGCGAAATATTATCGGCATGCACAATGGCGTACACATAGAACACGCCAGTTAAGCCATTGGCGAGTCCCATAAATACTGACCATTTCAGTTCACGGCGCTTAAACTGCTGCAGGCCATGGCTGCTTACGGCTTTAAGCGCCAAGATTACCATAACAGTTGACTGCACCGTCCAACCTACCAGAAACCCGCCTCCAATATCCATGTGTCCCAAAATAGCCTTTTCACTAACCAGTCCAACCCCCAGTAGTACAGACGAAATGATAGCCAATACTCTATACGTTCCTGGGATTCGGTGTGCGGCCGGAGTCCGCAGATGCAAAGGTGTCCAGATGGCAAGCATGGCTGCGGCAAATAGCAGGCTGATGCCGAAAAACTGTGCAGTAGAAAGCCCTTCGCCTAAGATCACCCACCCCAGCAGGATAACGGAAACTATAGATAGTCTATTGATTGTTTGCATCGGTGCAACCTGTAGCTTGCCGGCCACCAAAAAGCCTAGCCAATTAGAAATGGCCATCGAGACACCTGTTAGCACCAGAAGCAGCACCAGCCACCACGACCATACTATGTGGTGCGGAAAAATGAAAAAGCCGGCCACCAGCCCGACAGGCATTACGCCACATACATACGATACTGCCGGAGGAATTGTCGGCGAGACACGCGAGAGCTGCGAATAATGCCGCTGCACGAGCGCCGTTACCGTGCCCGTCACAATAGACAGGCTAAGGGCTAGTTGCCAAGGCATATGCTACAGGGCGGCTTCGAGAGCGGCCCACTCTGTCTGGGAATCGTCTTCGGGTACGTTGACGCTAACTTGGTCGCCCGGCTTGGCCTTGAAGTATGTCACGCTGGCTAGGAGTACGCGGAAGTCGCGTTGGCCGACGCTTACAAAGTAGTGGCCACCTTCGAGCTTTAGCTGGCCGACAAGCTGTTTGCGTGGCAGCGGCCCAATTTGCTTGTATAAAAATGCACCGTCTTCGGCAATGGTAAGCTTTAAGATATCGCCCTGGACTAGTTTGGATTTGCTGGCGTAATTGGCGGGTACGGGGTAGGTTTTGCTATCACTGCCGACCATGTTCTGGCCGTCGAAGACGCCTTCTATAATTTTTCCGAGCACGTCATCGGCACTATGAACCTGAACCTTTTCGTCGTCACCGACCAAGCTAATTAGCAGCTCGTTGGCTGCTGCAAGATTGGTTTCGGCTTCTTGAATAAGTGCCCGTAGTCTTTTGATTTGTTTTTCTGGTATTTCTGCCATTGCTTGTTTCTCAAACGCTTCTTTTACTTTGTTTCCGTTTATCTCACACCAAAATATGTCTAACCTTACCTTTACCGTACCATAGTGGTAAATACATGTCAAAATATGAGCGTGATTCTTTGGCTAACTGTGGATAAGTCTTAGCGGGCTGCTCGATACCCAATACCATGTACCGTCTCGATTGCTGCCGAATCTGTTTTCATTCGTAAGTTATAAATATGCGATTTTATATTTCCTGACCTATAGTACAAGCCACGACTACCCCAGATAGCTCGACCTATTCGAGTGCTTTCTACAGCTGTCCTAGCCATACGGCCCAGCAGAGACAAAAGTTCAAATTCCAACTTTGTTGCCCCTACGTCGCCTTCGTCAAGATATGCCTCTCTGCCGGCAGTATCTAGGATTATGCGATTATCGAAGAAGGTGATTTTATGTTCAGGGTCAATGTGGGGCAAAACAGCCAGGCGACCAAGATTACGAGGTACGTATAAAAGTATCGAGCCGTCAGGGTTCACTTGGTATTCACGGTTGAGCTCGTCGCGAAGTAGGTTCCCGTCGAAAACATCGTAGTTCCCTATTGTCTCTACGAGCTCTGTCGCGATTGTGTTGGTATTTGAATCGGTAACAACCAACATAGGAGAGGCGCCTGCATGTTCTGTATAGTTTGGGGGTGTCTGGTGAGTTGTCATAGTATGGTTTACGCAAATGCCACCCACATAACGTGGGTGGCATTATAGTTCGGACTTAGTGCTTAGGCAAGTTCGACTGTGGCGCCGGCATCTTCCAAGGTTTTCTTGGCCTTTTCTGCGTCTTCTTTTTTGGCTTTTTCAAGCACAACTTTTGGCACGCCATCTACGAGGGCTTTGGCTTCACCAAGGCCAAGACCAGTCAGTTCTTTAACGGCTTTAATGACGGCGACCTTTTGAGCACCGGCGTCTTTCAGGGTAACGTCGAATTCGCTCTTTTCGTCGGCAGCAGCGGCGGCTTCACCACCGGCAGCTGGGCCGGCCATAGCTACGGCAGCAGCGGCTGGCTCAATGCCATATTCGTCCTTTAGGACGTTCTTAAGTTCGTTTACTTCGAGGACAGTTAGCTTGGTTAGCTCTTCTGCCAATTTCTTTACGTCAGCCATGTAATTTCCTTTCGTGAAATTTCGGTTACTAGTGAATTGTGTATCGTTTCTAGATAGCGTTTTTTAAATACTAACCACTATAAACTGAGTCCCTTAGGACTCGGCAGCTATGCTGCGTGGGCTTCTATGCCGTCGAGCAAAGCATACAAGTTGCCGGAAAGGGCGTTTGTAACGTCGTTTACCGGGCTTAGCAAGGTTGCGACGACCTGGGCGATAAGCTGCGGTTTGCTTGGCAGATCTGCCAGAGCTTTTACTTCTTCGCTGCTTATAAATTTGCCTTCTGCAGTCAGCGCACCGACGAATTCGAGCGTTGGATTGGTTTTTGCAAAAGTATTCAAAATTTGGGCAGGCGCAACTTCGTCTTCGGCATTAAAGGCGTACAGCAACATACCGGTTAGACTACTGGTGTCAGTGTCTTTTAGGGTTTTGTTCTGCTGGATGGCTTTAATTGCCAGACGGTTTTTGACCACTTTGACCTTTGTGCCATTGCCCCTGGCATCACGGCGCAGCCCTTGCAGGGCTTTCACGGTCGTGCCTTGGTATTTGGCGACTACAGTCATTTTAGAAGACTTCAGCAGTTCAGCTACTTCGCTGACTACTTCATCCTTCTGAGCTTTGTTTAGGGCCATTCGTTATTCCTTTGGAATTTATGTTCTGTTTTCAATGTGCATTTTTTGCAAAATGCCATTGACCGATGCGGATTTCGACCTTATCCGTACCTGGTAGTGTTACAAAGAAAGAGCCTTTGGTATTGTGACAAGTCACGCGTACCAAAGGCTCCTACTGAGATGATGCTCAAAATACAAAAAGATTTTTCGCTTCCTCGGTAGCATTCTTAAAGCGTTTGAAGTGTTAGCTACAATTGCTCGCTACTGTCTTTGGTAACAGGTAGGATTGTACCTCACTCAGTTCGCTTTTGTCAATCTTTCTCTAGGAAGCAATAGCTTGTAGGTAAGCCGAGTTAATCTACGAAAAATTCAGGCGTTGCTATCGAACCTATGAGTGCTGGGGCAGCTAATCGAGCATAGAAATCTGGGTCAAAAGGCTGATCGTCTTCACGCCAACTTGCCTCTATCGTTGCTGGTTCATCTGCTGTAACCGTTCTTTCTTGTGTATTCAGGGACATGGTAACTCCTTAGTAATGTATTAAAAGACGCTTTCTTTGCTAAATAGTAAATTCTCGTTGTAAGTGTTCGTGTGCGGTTTGTGTTCCCGCTTCTGGTTGCTGTGCTTGGCGTTCTTCGCCTTGGGCGGCTACAAACGCTAATTGAGCAATTTCTGCCGACAACGGATGGGCAGCTATGCGTTCTATCTTTGATGCTATTTCCATAATTCCTCTTTAACTCTTCGTGAAGCCTGCTTTGTGGTCTTGGGCTGTGCTGGGCGCTAGTTGCGCGAGGCTTCAATTACTACGAAGCACAGCCCGGACTTGCCGAGAATGCGGGACACGTGCTTCACTAAAGTTTTCATTGCCCTTAGTGTACCCTGATGGGCAGTCGAGCGCAACCGCTTGCGCTAAGTTTTCTCGGAACTGGCTTTTCGGCCAGCTGTATTTTTTTGCCGCCTGCAACTGCTGCAGCTTAAACTGGGTGTCGTGTTCGGCCGCCAGGCGCGCCAGCGCTTGGTCATCGCCCCGGTTCATAAGTGTCGTGACTACTCACGGGTACAAAGGCTCCTACTGAGATGATGCTCAAAATACAAAAAGATTTTTCGCTTCCTCGGTAGCATACTTAATGCACATGAGTTTTTAGCTGCAATTGCTCGCTACTGTCTTTGGTAACGGATAAGAGTGCGCTCTATAGGGTTACTGTTGTCAACCCGAGACCGTCAACTGTTCCATCCCTTGTAGCACGTCGCTCTATGCGGCTGCTGTCTGCCTATGTTCCAGATGGTTTAATCGCTTCTGCGCCCAGCCGATGTACATGGTCTTCGCTAAGGACCACATCATGGGGCTTACTTTTATCGTCAGCAACTGCAACTGGGTCGGCTTCTAACCCTGGGGACCGTACCTCTTTAGGTGTTACTGGCTCGTCACCTTGAGGTTGGCCATATTGATTATTCCAACCCGTATCTTGTATGTTTCTAGGTTCCATACTTAGCTCCTTTGCGATTATTCTAGCCTTGGTGATTATTTTAGCCGTGTGTGAAGCCTACTTTTGCTTTTGGGCTGTGCTTGGCGCTAAGTGCGTGAGGCTTCAAACACTATGAATCGACGCCAAAGACAGGCCGAGAATAAGGGGAGAACCTGCTTCACCAAAGTTTTTGTTGGCTACAGTATACTCCGGTGTGCCGTAGAGCGCAACTGCTAACGCTTAGTTCTGTCGGAACTGCGCTTTTCTGCCAGTTCGAGCTTCTCGGACGTTTGTAGTTGCTGCAGCTTAAACTGCGTGTAGCGTTCGGCCGCTAGGCGCGCTAGTTCTTCGTCTTCGCCTTGGTTCATGAAACTCATGGCTTCGGCTAGGCGCGGATGCACCTCGGCAATTTTTTCGTGCATTTGCTGCACTAGTTTGCGGTAGGCCGGATGGCCTTGCGGCGAAGAGCGTAGTTCTAACATTTGAAACGCTTCGCGAGCATTTAGGGTGACTTTCCAGCGTACGTTGTGGCCGTGCAGTACTGCGTACTGGGCTATTAGGCTGCCGTGGCTGGCCTGCAGTGCGCTGTAGAGTTCCAAGCTTAGTTCGTAGCAGCGTTCAAACTGGTTGGTTAGGCCAGCATCTTCGACGAGCTTGGGTATGTCGTAGCCGAGCCGCGGGGTAAATTCCTGCCAGCCGAAGGCATCTACCATCCGGTGGCGCTGCAGGTCTTTGAAAACGCCGTATTTAGCAACCAGGTCAAAACTATAGTGGATTTTTTCAATAGCCCGGCCAGGACGATGACGGCGGTTCAGCCGCTCGCCTACGTAGGCTTGCAATACTTCCGTTTTGTCTTCGTACGGTAGTGCGCTGGCTTCTTTTTGCAGCATTTCGAGTGGCAAATCACTATGTTCGTACAGTATTTCGGCCACGATATCGAGTTCATTGTACGGGCTAAATGACACCAGGTGTACGGGTTCGGATACGGGCGTATGGTTAGGTGGCAATAGCTTGTCGGCCAGCTCTTTCACATGCTTGCGGGTGTTGGCTCGGTAGGCAATGGTTGCGCCACCGCGGTCGGGTTTGTCGGCTCGTTCCAGGAATGTCGGCATGACTTTGCGGCCTTCTTCGAGCAATGATTGCCCGGTAATTTGGGCTTCAACCAGCTCATCGCTCAATAGGTGCATTATAAGGCTTTCAAACGCTTGGCCTGAGGCAAATATACCTACTGTGGCTTTTGTGGCTAGCGGCAACACGTCGCGAATAGCGTCGCACGCTTGGGCTTTGGTGGCGGTTCGCCAAGCTGCATCCTGTTCATTTTTAGGCGTCGACGAATTGGTGCGAATGTAGTCGGTTAGGCCATTGACCATTTCGGGATAAAGCTCAAAGGTCTGATTCATGGTACGAATGTACTGGCTGCGAATTTTGCCCCGTAGCTCCGGCGGTACAAAGTAACGGTAGTGCCCTTCGGCGTTCTTTTGGTCGAAGTAAATATAACGGGTAGATTGCTCTAGGTACGAAGCTAGCCTTCCCCACTCGAGCTTTTTGGTCAGCAGCACGCTGGCCCCTTCGACCACGAAATGTTGGCCGACCAATTGCTGCACGGAATCATCGCCGTAAGCGGTGATTACCCGCCGCAAGAGCTGAGCATCTTTATCGACTTTACCAATAAATTCATCTAGCAGGGTTACGCGCAGGTCATCGCCGCGGCGGCTTAGGCGGGCCATGGAGGCCGCGATGGTTATGGGGTCAATTGCCTTGGTAAAGCCATATATATTGCCTTCCACATTGGTAGTGTAGTGACTAAGCATGGCCTTGCCTGTCTCGGTCATGTGTACTGAACCGTTTTCGTGTTTCCAGGTCCAGGGTTCATTGCTGGCAGGCACGGTGTTTTCGACAGGGAGCTTGTCTTCTTCCTGATTGGAATTTGGTTTGGGATTTGTTTGAGCTTCGTTGGGTACGTTTACTGACGGTTCGGCGGCAGGCATAGTTTTTAGCGGTGGTTTGGCGGCTAAGACTTCGGCGACAGATTCGGGTTTGCTCGGCTGGCTAGGTTTTTCGCGGACGGCCAGCGCTGTGGCGACGTGCTGCCAGACGTGCTTGAACACGGTATCGATATCTTCGTCGGCGTATACCACTGGTAACCCCCGTTGCTTGGCTTCCCACAGGTAGCCTGCCCGTACGCGCTCGTAAAAACCATCGTCCAGGGCGCTGAATTTGCCATGGCTTGGCCTGTTTTTGATTCTTTCGCGTAGTATTTGAACGGGGGCGTCAAGCACAACCATCAAATCTGGCTGCATAGGGCCTACGGCAAAGTCGATTATGCTGTTAAGCCGCGCATAATCGTCGATATCGCCTCTGCCGTAGTACTGATTGGCGAGGGTAGTCAGGTAACTTCGGTCTACCAGGCAATAGACCCCGTTTTCGGTAGCATTTTTAATGAACTGTAGCGATTGTATGCGTGCGGCGTTAAATAGCAGTACCTCCGTCCGTGTCGACATCGGATATCGTGGGTCTAGTAGCACCCGACGTAGTTCACGCGCCGTAACATCGTTCTGACTATCTGGTTCGCGCAGAATTCTTACGGGCAGTCCAGCGGCCACCAATTGCTCGGCCACTCGCTCCACCATAGTAGTCTTGCCTACGCCTTCGGCCCCTTCAATAACTATGTATTTGCCCTTATTCATAGCTCATGCCCTCGATTTTGGTGGGTAGATTGCGTTTGTCTTTGTAGGCCTGCGGCAACATTAGGCTGGGCGACCAGGTTTTGATGAGTGTTTCGAGATCTGTACCCGTCTGGTACTTGCTGCTAAAGCCGCTTGCGCGCCCGCTGCCATAGGTGCCCTCTACCTCGCCGGTTTCGTGAAACACTATCTGGGCAATGCGCTCGCCGACAGGCAACACTACTGTTTCGCGTTGGTTGAGGTTGTAAATGTCGAGCGTCAGGCGGTTGATGTACCCTGGGTCAATCCAGCCGGCATCAAAACAGACGGCGACGCCGTTGCGGCTCCAGCTGCTACGACCTTTGACTTCGCACGCCCCCGGCGGTTTTATGCCGAAAAA
The DNA here is from genome assembly GCA_038207115.1 of Saccharimonadales bacterium (SeqCode). Lineage (GTDB taxonomy): Bacteria > Patescibacteriota > Saccharimonadia > Saccharimonadales > UBA4665 > JAJZCD01. The sequence goes on along the minus strand of JBBRAC010000001.1, from coordinate 316,426 downwards.
TTCGTGCGTATGTGCCAAAATGCGTTCGCCTGGCTTGAGGGCAATAACAGGATGGTCATCGGGGATGCCGATAAATGGCTTAAAACCGTTTAGAGCACACCACTGAGCATGCGGCATAGCTTTATAAGGGCCATCAAAGTAGCGCTCTACATCTTCGCGGTCAAAGGGGTTATACACACCGCGTTCGGTGGCTGGCTGCAGACGGTAATAATAATACCCAAGAGTTACATCCAAACTTGCGTGATTGACCTGCCGATCGCTGAATGGATGACAGACGATGTGATCTTGGGCAATAGCTTGGTGGATTTGTTTGTTGCTGTACACACTCATCTGTAGCCTATTCCCCTCTTTTGCCGCTCCACCAGCTGCTTTGTAGTTGCCCATATTGTACGGTTATGCTCTAAGTATACGCAAGCCCGGAAGCAGAAACTTTCACGGTTCATGCCAACATGGCTGTCTTGTGTGCGACCATTAAGGTGTTAGCAATCTCACTTCCTAGGCAAGCTCAAACCAAACAATAGTGTTGTAGTTTTGGACGATGCATTGTTTCCTGTCTCCAAATAGCACCCATCCTCGTCATACCCACAGCGGGTCGAGTCGTATGCTCGGGCTCGACGTAGGTGTCTAGTAACGTCTTGCCCTTGAAACGCACTGTAGTAATCTTGGCTCCCGGGGGTCAGCCGCGACAGGCTTATGCGGTTGCCGTCAAGCTCGGCATATGCCACACTAATTCTCATGAAGGTATTTATTATTGCCGCCCAATCTAGCGACGGTTTCATTGCTCGCAGTACACATGAGCTGGCCGACTGGACAAGCAGCGAGGATAAGAAACTGTTCGTGCGTCTTACGAAAGCAGCGGGGGTGATGGTAATGGGCAAAACCACTTTTCAGACTATTAGGCGTGCTTTGCCAGGCCGCCGCACCATTGTCTATACCCACCACCCAGAATTGATAACTGCAGTGGGGGTTGAGACAACGAGCGAAACACCCCAACACCTCGTACATCGGCTTGCGGCCGAAGGTGTCAGAGAGCTGGCGGTTTGCGGCGGTAGCGCCATTTACACCCAGTTCATGAAAGCCGGGGTTGTAGATGAGCTATATCTGACGGTCGAGCCTGTAGTATTCGGCAGTGGAATTCCACTGTTCTCTGAACTGGTTCCCGACACGTTGAAGCTCTTGGGTTCAGAACATTTGAGCGAAGACGTCGTCTTGAACCATTACACCGTTCTGCATGAAAAGTAGTCTGCCACAGAGCTTGTACGAGGTCTATGGGCTAGATGTGTTACGTAGCTTGCCAATGCAGTCTGGCTATCGCAATCATAACTATCCTGCGCAGTTGGCGGATGGCCAAATGGTAAATGTGATCGTTTACAAGCGCGAATCAGATATGCTGCGTACATTGGCCAATGGCCACCGGGTGGCAGAGTATCTTCACACCAAAAACTTCCCTGCTCGCCATTTGTACGATGCCCGGATTTTGCAGCTTCGCCCAGGCGCAAACGCGCAGTATGCGGCTCTCTACGAATATTTACCGGGCGAAACCATCCCTTGGGAGGCCTACACGAAGCATCACATTAAGGCGATGGGGGGCGCGATGAGCAATATGCATGCCTTGTTGGCCGGCCAAGATCAGGGCAATTTGCCGTTGGCGGTACAGACTTTGCGTAAGCTTTGTGAAAGGATGCGTGCATATTTCGCCGACGAAGGTGTCCGGGTAGCCGCCAAGCATAAGCTAGGGGGCTGGCCGGCAGAAGAAAAATGGGGCGTCTTTTGGGCGGCCCTAGCCGCACTTTCCCGAGCCCCGGCCCAACCGTTGCATCTTGATTTTGTCCGCGGCAATGTTTTGTTTGATACAGGGAGGGCCACAGTATCCGGTGTGCTTGATTTTGAAAAAGTTGCTTACGGCCATCCAGTGGTCGACGTGGCGCGCACCCTGGCGTTTTTGCTAGTTGACTGCAAATATAAGACTGAGGCCAAAGTGCGCAAATATTTTCTTCAGTCCGGTTATGCCAAGCGTGGCAAAGCGGTATTGCAGCCGCTGGGGTTTACTTTGGGTGGCCTGCCCATGGATATGCTGGAAACATTGGTAGATCTGTACCTGCTGCACGATTATTATAAATTCTTACGGCACAACCCATACGACTCTTTGCGCGACAACGAACACTACCTACGTACCACTGCGTTACTTCTGTCGCGTGGTGGGATTACCACTGCATAGATGATACAATACTATAAAAATCATACGGATATAAGGGAGAAATCAATGGTTGCGGAATGGGGTAAGCGGCTTGTTTCACAAAGCGACTTACTAACTTTGGGCGAAGAATTAAAAGCACGAGGTAAAAAGGTTGTCTTTACGGCCGGCTCGTGGGATCTGATCCACGCTGGCCAGTGCCGCTACCTGACGAAGGCTAAAGAACAGGGCGACATACTGGTTGTTGGCGTCAGTAGCAACGATGCCATCCGCAAAGTAAAAGGCCCTAATAAGCCAATTTTGGACGAAAAAATCCGGGCGGAAATGCTCACCTATCTACGATGCGTCGACTTCGTAACCATTTTGCCCGAACCCAGTTGCACTCCCACGCTAGGGTTGCTTAAGCCAGACGTATACATTACTGTCAAAGAAGACTGGACCAAAGCCTACAAAGAGTCAAAAGAGTACAAAACGGTTATTAAATATGGTGGTGAAGTTGTGATGGTTGATCGTCAGTCAACTGCCATTTCGACCACTAAAATCATCCAGCGTGCTATCGGTGGGCACCTTGGTGACGTGTTTAAGGACTTCATGGATCTCCGCAAAGACCCGCTGAAAGAGAAATAATGGACAAGGTTAGAGCCCACCTTAAAAATCGCCTGCTGCTACAACCCAACCTGACGGCGCCTGCCAGCAGTTTTGTCTTTCGGCTCACCTCCCACGCTTCCTCGCAAGCACTGCCACAAGGTATCCATCAGCTTGACTTTGGTGTACCGAGAAGGTATTACGTTGGACCCTGACCGCAAAAAACAGATTGCTTACCGCGATGCCCGCGTAACCGGAAACTATGACAACATTTGGCAGTCGGTTGGAAAATGCGTGTTCTGCGATCTAAAAGAGCATTACATTGTTTTTGAAGAAAATGGCATAGTTCTTACGATAGCGCTGTTTGCATATATTGACGGGCATATGATGATCGTCCCCCGCCGGCACGTTCGTTCGGTCAAAGAATTGACCACCCAAGAATGGGAGACCATGCGCAAATTTATGTACATTGCTAAAAAACTGATTCGTGACACATACGGCATTAAGGGCATGCAAATTATCCAAAAAGACGGCGCTGAGGCTCAGAGCACAGTTGAACATTTGCACTTTCATTGCATCCCGTTCGATGCGCCGGACCTAGCCGTCTGGAACTTCCGCACACTAAATAATACGCCGCTTGAGAATGCCCAGCTGTACCAGGCCAAACGCGACGACATAATAAAACTGGCCAAACGCTTCTCCAAGAAATACCAAGATGAAGCCTGAATATACATTTGACTGGGCAGATTTAGCGTTCGGTAGCAAAAAGCCGCTGCGCTCGCTTCATGCCACCTTCATCGCCGCACCACGGGAAATAAGCCCAGCTCGCCTAACGCAGCTGGTAAAAGAATACTTGCCAAAAGCCTCAATTATCCTCGGGCTAGCTAAAGAAGATTACATTGATGGGTTTGCCGGTCAGCCGCAGTTTCGTACCCTGAAACAAGCGCCGGTGCAGGTGCTGATAGACAAAGTGAATGCCTTACCGTCGAAGCACAAAATCTACACTCTTAGTTATTTCCAACGTGAACTCGTCCACGTCCTTGAGAAGGTTTTACCCGCCAAAGCGGTGTTCGTGAATGGTTCATGGGAATACGCTTTTCACAACACGAAGCAATACTACACGCTGGTGAACCGACGTATTCCGTATGTACTTGTCACGCCATTTTGCGATGAGGCAGCGGCCAAGGCGTATGCACATAAACTGGGGAAAGAAATCATAGCACCAACCCCGCCCAAAGGGGTTGCCCCATCCGAGCGGATGATGGAACTGGCCGACGAGATCGCCAAAACTTCCTTTGACTATTGTTTCCAGACGGGTATGGTCCTCGCCAAAAAAACAGGCAGGGGTTATGAGTTTATCGCAAGTAGCATCAACAGTGTTGTGCCGTATCAAACCTACGCTATGCACCATGGGGCGGAGCGTGAAACCTACTTTTCTCCTCCAGGCGATTTGAATCACTACGACACGCTGCATGCCGAGATGGAAATGCTCGTACATGCTCAAAAACGCGGCACTGATTTACGCGGTACGACAATGTTTATAAACCTTATGCCCTGCCCGACCTGTGCGCGTACACTTTGTACGACTGATATAGGCGAATACGTGTATCGGGCTGACCATTCAAATGGCTATGCTGTAAAATTGTTTGAAACGTGCGGTAAGGTAGTGCGTAGGCTTGTATAATTAAGGCTATGGCATCGACACACCCCGAATACGAATATTTAAAGCTGCAGGCCGATATTCTTGAAAAAGGCAAAAGCAAACCGACGCGCGGGGTACACGGCATTAAGTGCATATTTGGCTGCCAACTGCATTTTGATATGCGCCATGGTTATCCGCTTCTGACGACTAAAAAAATGCCATTCAAGCTCCTGCTGCACGAAATGCTGTGGTTTGTCTCGGGCGCTTCGAATATCAAATATTTGCAGGATCACAAGATCCACTACTGGGACGAATTTGCTGACAAAGACTTAAACCTTGGCCCGGTCTACGGCGTTCAATGGCGACACTGGAAAGGTACGGACGGCAAAGAGTTTGACCAGTTGCAGTGGGCTATCGACGAGATTAAGCACAACCCGAACTCTAAAGGAATCATCGTGAGCGCGTGGAATGTAGCCGACCTGAGCGCCATGCGCCTCCCGCCCTGCCACACCATGTTTCAGTTCGACGTGACCAAAGGCAAGCTGCGCTTGCAGCTCTATCAGCGCTCGTCCGATGTTTTCCTTGGCTTGCCGTTCAATATCGCCCAATACGCCATGCTACTCCAGATGGTGGCCCACCTAACCGGCCTGGAAGCCCGCGAATTGATTATTTCTATTGGTAATGCGCACTTGTATCATAACCACCTTGACCAAGCCAAGGAGCAGTTGCAGCGCAAACCCCTGCCGTTTCCCAGGCTGAAGATTGTTGGCAACCCGCAGTCGATCGACGATTTTACCGAAGAAAACTTTGAGCTCGTTGGCTACGATTCCCACCCACACATCAAAGCCCCCCTCGTCATTCTCTAACTGCGTATTTTTCCTTTACGTCATCTTAGAACCATAGCGCCTGGCGTCAGTGGGATGTTTGCTTGATGAGCTTTTCATAAGCTTCTATGTGGTCGAGACACATTCGCTCTAGAGTAAAGCGGGCTTCAAACTCGCGGCGGCAGTCTGCTCGGCTAATATCTTCACGTTTTTCTAGAGCTTTCACTAGGTTATTGACTGTTTTTGCTTCGTCGGCCGCCTTGGCCACGACATAGCCGGACTTCCCGTGGCGAACAACTTCCGGGATGGCACCGGAATTGAGACCGATGATAGGTGTGCCGCACGCCAATGCCTCAATCATCACCATGCCGAATGGTTCTTCGAACTGTGAAGGTACGAGTAAGGCTTCGGCGTTGGCGATAAATTCACGCTTAGAAGCGGCCTCGTATATGAAGCCTTCGTCGCAAATTGTGACATTGTCTATGTTGGGTAGAACGCGCTCCTGCCAGTAGGTATCTTTGGCGTGGCCAGCGTAATGCTTGCCGGCGATCCTTAGCCGTAGCGTTGTGCCATGTATCTGGTTGTATTGTTTCACGGCTGCAACCGCAAGATGGACACCCTTTGGTTCGATAATTCTTCCGAGGTAGGCGACGTAGCCGCCGGTTGGTCGCTCGACAGGTTGATATAGTTCCGCCGGCAGGCCGTGGTAAATATTGGCGAGCCAATTGGTGTCTGGCGGCATGCCTGCGCGCTGGGCAAGCGAGAGCGAAATCCACGGCAGGGCTTTGTAGTGGGGCATCACTGACTTGTACCGAATCAGAAAGTTGAACGGGTCGTGGTGCGTAAAAACGACGGGCGCTGTGCAAAGTTTCGAAAAACTCAGGCCAAGTTCTTCTTCGTTGGTATAGACATGAATAATATCGAATTCACCGTTGTTGGCTCGCAGAAAGGCATTGGATAACAGTTCGGCCTGCACTTGTCGCGCTAGGGTTATAAACGTCAGAGGGTGCTTTTTGAGCAGGTCTATGTAGGAGTCGCCTCGGCCCGCCAGTTCAGCCTCAAAGGGCACTAGATCGGCCGTTATGTTTCGTACGGTAGTGTCCACTTCGCCGGGGGTAAAGAGGGTTACATCTTCACCTTTTGCCGCCATGCCTTCGGCCAGATGTGTGGCGAGTTCGGCAGGCGAAAAAATGACCCGGGGCAAAATGCTGCGGTTCATGAAAATATGAGCTACTACAATACCAATGCGCATGGGGAACGTGAGCCGTTATTGGGCTTTATTTTTCTTTTTCTTCTTTTTCGTCTAGAAGGCTGAGGTCAAGCTCTTCTGTACTGCCATCTTGGTCGCCGTAATAACCGTCTGCTTGTGGGTCCATGGTGTGGTCTCCTATCCAAGGGATAGTATGCATCTCAGGGGGTGGCTTTGTAAAGTACAGCAGACGCCATCAAGATCATACCCCCCACAAGTTGGGACTTTATTGGTATGGTCGATTTACGGGCGGTTGCCTGTACAATGGAGCTATGCAGCCGAGCTTCAAAGAGAAATTTTTGGCCGAAATCACCGCTTACATCGTACTTATTTACGGGATAGCCACCATCTTTTCGGTGTTATTGAAGCTGCACGGCCACCACCTGGTGGTAAACCGTGAGCTGACCTTTGGGTTGCCACTTATGCTTGGCTCGGCTTACATATACCTAGGGGTACTTCTACTGCGGGCCAAGTTTAATGCCTGGCTGATTGCTCTAGGTCTATCGGCCCTAACCTGTACGCTTAGTTTGCTGCACCTGGTAGACGTGCTGCCCGACGGCTTAGATAAAAACGGCATGGTGACCGGGCTGCGTGTTGTAATTACGCTTGGTCTCATAGCTTTGCTGCTCGCTACCAGATCAGTCTTCCGGGTGCGCAGCGATATGGTTAGCTTTCAGCAAGCCGTCCGCTCTAGTTTTATTATACTGGCTGTCGCTTTTACGTACGGAGTTGTGGGCTTTATGCTACTGGATCAGCGCGATTTTCACCGTGAAATCGGCCTGCTTTCGGCCATGCACCAAACGGTAGACCAGTTTGGCGTTACCAGCGACCCGGCGGTTGCCCATAGTCAACGGGCGAGGTTTTTCTTGGATTCACTGAGTGTTATTAGTTTTACCTCGGCGGTTTACATAGTGATATCCTTCTTTCAGCCTATCCGCATACGGCTGCAATCGCAAAATCGGCAGCGGGAAATTGCCGAACAAATTTTGCGCAACAACCCTAGTGACTTCGACTGTTTCTTTAAACTGTGGCCGCACGACAAACACTACCTGTTTAGCCAAGAGCATGATGCCGGGCTGGCCTACCATGTTAGCAGGGGCGTGGCGCTGGTGGTTGGTGACCCGTTTGGCAAGCGCACTAGTTTTGATGCGCTTGTTCATAGCTTTCAGGAATTGTGCTACTTAAACGATTGGCGGCCGGCTTTCGTGCACGTAAGTGCGGAGCATGCCGAACGGTACAAAAAATGGGGTTTTCGCCTGCAAAAAATCGGCCAAGACGGCGTACTAGACTTTGAAAGCTTTGCAAATCACGACAAGGCCAAGTATTTCCGCCATATTCGTAACAAGTTTCAAAAGAGTGGCTACAGCGCGGAACTTTTACGTGCGCCGTTTTCCGCCGCAACGCTCGCAAGCCTGCGCCAAATATCTGATGGCTGGCTATCCGGCCAAGGCAAAGAGGAGCGTGGTTTTACGATGGGATATTATACCGACGAATACATGCAGCTGTCGCAGGTAGTCGTGGTGCGCGACGAAACACAGAAGATTCGCGGCTTTATGAATATTATCCCAACGTTTCGTAGCGATGCCGCAAACTACGACCTGCTGCGCTGCGATGCCGACATACCGGGTAACGGTGCGGATTACTTATTGATAAGCGCCGTAGATTTGCTGGCGGCTGAAGGCTATGAACGGCTCAACCTTGGCCTGAGTCCACTGACGGGTTTGCACGGGCAAGCCGATTCAGCCAGCATAAACACTGCAATGCGTCTGGTATACGCTAAAGGCGACCGGCTGTACCATTTTTCTGGCCTCGAGCGGTTTAAACAAAAATATCACCCCGACTGGATCGATTATTATATAGCTTACACTGGCACACCCGCTAATTTTGCGCGTATCGTTACTGCCCTCAACCGGGCTATGAAAGTAAAATAAGCGCCGTTTGAGGCGCTTATTTTGAGACGATTCGAAACCGTTGTTATTCGCTGGTTGAAACAGTAATGCTGGGACCCATGCTGGTCGTGGCATGTATAGCTTTTAGATAGACGCCCTTGACGCTCGCTGGTTTGGCGGAGCGTATATTTGCCATAACGGCACTGGCGTTTTCGAGCAGCTTGACTGGGCCAAAACTGACTTTGCCGATGGCCAGGTGCACAATTCCGGTACTGTCGACGCGGTATTCAACTTTACCGGCCTTCGCTTCGGCGACGGCTTTGTTTACATCGTTGGTGACCGTACCACTTTTGGGGTTAGGCATCAGGCCGCGTGGACCAAGCATCCGAGCGTATTTACCAAGCTTGGACATGTTAGCAGGTGTCGAGACTAGTACATCGAAGTCGATTGTGCCCTTTTCGAGCTGTTTGGTAATAGCCTCTACGCCGCTGAGGTCGGCATTTTCGGCTTTGTCATCGGAAAATACGGCAACGCGTACGGTCTTACCCGTGCCTTGAGGTAGCACTAGACTTGCGCGGATGTTCTGATCGGCCTGACGTGGGTCGACGCCAAGGTTTATATGCAGTTCGACGCTGGCGTCAAACTTGACGCTGCTGGTTTTGGCGGCGAGTTCCATCGCTTCTTTTAGGCTATAGACTTTGCCCTTTTCTATCTGTTCGGCACTTTTACGGTAGCCTTTGCTGCGGCGCTCCAGGAGCGTGCGGGCGGGCTTGACGGGCTGCTTCGGCTTGCTGGCGGCCTCAGTTTCGAGCTCTGCCTTGGCGGCTTTGCGCTCTTCTTTCTCAATTTTGGCTTCGGTTTCTTCGATGGCTTTGACGCTCCGTTTGCCGGCTTTGGCAGGGACTTTTTTAGCCGTGCTAGCAGCTAACTTCTCTGCTACGACTTCGACCGCTTCGGCGGTTACAATTTGGTTCTCGACTTCTGCCGGAACATCTTTGGTTGAAGCACTCTTAGCTTTTGCTGAAGTGGTGGACTTGGCTTTGGGTGTTTTCTTGGCTGTTGCCATGGTTGTTCTCCTTCGTGGTGCTAGCGGCTCAAGGGCCTCCCACAATTAGTTATTTAACTATCTGTATCAAATAGGATTGCTTCTGATAAACATCGGAAGTGGGTTGGATACTCAGTGCGCAGACGGTCAAGTTTTGCCTGTTCTTCGTCTACAATGAGGCTATCGCCTAACTGGCCGGCGGTTGTAGCGGTAGCTAAAGCATCGCCATACTTCTCGTTAAACTCTGTTTGCGTTAGGCTGTCTGGATGTCCAGGTTCTTGCGAGCCGTCTGGTATAGGCATATTTTCGGCCATTGACAGGTCTCCCTTTTTAAATACTGTCTACGCCTCGACTTCGACGCCCATGCTGCGGGCTGTCCCGGCTACCATTTTCATAATAGCTTCAACATCTTCGGCGTTCATGTCGGAGGCTTTCTCTTCGGCAATTTTGCGCAGTTGGGCTTGGGTGAGCTTTTTGCTAACTTTTTCGCTGTTGGGGCGGCCACTGCCCTTTTTAATATCTAGCTCGGCGCGGATGCGGTCGTCGGTTGGCATGCCAACCACCCGGAATTTCATGGTGCGGTCGTCGAAGACGGTTATATGGACCGTTACGATTGTGCCTTGCATGTCGCGGGTAGCTTCGTTAAACGGATTGATAAAATCCATCATGTTTACACCGTACTGGCCCAACGTGCTACCTACTGGTGGCGCGGCAGTAGCCTGGCCGGCTTTAATTTTCATTTTTAGGTTTGCTTTTACGGCTTTTGCCATCTTGTCTCCTTATATTACGAGGGTTCGGCTTCCGCGAGATGTGCGGTTTGAAGCAAGCTTACTAACTCTCCTACCTTTGCAGTAGTGCGTAACAGATTGATTCTAGCAGAGTACCCTATAAATGTCCATCTTTAACACCTTGGTTGTTGGTCTTGCATAAGCCCTGGTTTGGATAACTTAGCAGCGACTACTGCAGGCTATTCTGTTCGTAGCTTTGCCGATATGTTTAGACGGTAAATGATTCGAATATTTAGGGCGACCGTAGCCCTACTCTGTCCTTAAATGTTTGTTGCAACAACAGGTGTAGGATATGCTCAGCTGTAAATAAATAGCCTTGCCCTTCTTGTCTGGTGATTAGGTCTCCATCACTACAGGCATCCGACTGAGTAAATGCGTAGTCTATTACCGTAAGTGCCATGCCCCTATCTGGTGGAACCTGGCTGAGGGCAGCCTCACCAATCCGTTGAAGCTCCTCATCAGTTCGGTCGCTAAGGTCAGAAAGGTCTATCTCATTTTTCATCTGAATAGGTATAACTGTTTTTGGCAAGATTGTCTATAGGGGCATTACGTGCCCGTGGGAACAACGCAACTAGCCTTAATCAGTATGCTAGCGGATACGTGGTCCAAGAATGGTAGGTCTGCCAAAGGGGATGGATTCTCGGAAAACGAGCCGAGATGTAAGGGGGGTAGCGCGGTATCGGCTGGCGTCACGGTAAGCTCTTCTACGTAAGAGTGAGTTTCTTCAGCAGCACTGTCCAGCTTTGCGCCGCGCGCGGTGTCATAATCTGTGTCACTTAAGCAGCCATGGGTACCTAGTTTACCGAGGTAATGAATGTTATAGGCCGTTTGGATGTCCACATGGTCTGTTTCTGATACAGCTCCTACAATGAGTCCGGCTATAATCAGCCCTCGCAGTCCCTTATTGATATTCGGATGCTTGGCCTCAATGCTCATAGTGCGCTATACGCGTTTGACTTGGAGGGAGTCGAGTTCGACGGGGGTTTCGCGGCCAAACATGCTCACCAGCACCTTTAATTTGCCTTTTTGGGGGTCAATTTCGCTTATTGAGCCATCGAAGCCCTTAAACGGACCATCGGTGATGTTTACCACTTCGCCAATGCTGTAATCGATCTTGTGCTTTGGCTGCTCCAGACCCATCCGCTTCTGAATTTTCTCGATTTCTTCTAGATCTACAGGAGTTGGGTCGGTGCCGCTGCCCACAAAGCCGGTGACGCTGGGGGTGTTACGCACAATGTACCAGGCATCTTCACTCATTTTCATCTGTATCAGTACGTAACCTTGGAAAATTCGCTTTTCGACCACCCGGCGTTTGCCGTTTTTAATTTCAATCTGCTTTTCCTTGGGCACGAGGGCTTCGAAAATCTTATCTTTCATATCAAGGCTTTCGGCTCGCTGACGAATGCTTTCGGCCACTTTTTCTTCGTAGCCGCTGTAAGTGTGAATGGCGTACCATTGCTTGCTTGTATCGTATCGTTTGTTATTCACCGCTATAAACTCCTTATTTCAGTAAAATTTGTTTAAATAGTTTGTCGAGTCCGAAATCTACCAGTGCAATCAGGCCGCCGAATATAATCGAAAAAATTATAACAGCGGTAGTGAGCCGGCGACCTTCGTTTCTGGTTGGCCAGGTGACAAATTTGAGTTCCTGCCAGCTGCTGAACAAAAAGCCGAAGCCGACTAGGCGGCCCAGCAGGCGCGACGGTGGCAGTAACAGGAACCAACGCAAACCGTGGCCAATCTGTTTAAGGGGGGTGTGGTGTACCAGCCACTTCAGCCCCTTCCATAGCATTCGGGCCGGCCAGAAAAAACCGCGGAAGAATACTCTGATTAATGTTTCGTCATCCGAGGATGTTGGTTCGGTGCTTTTTACGGTTCGTGCCACGTAGCTCTACCTCTGGCGTTCTTGCCTATTAATGATGCCCATTACTCTGCCAATGAAAAAGCCTACAGTATTTGTAGGCGTTGTAAGTCAAGCATAGCACGGTGGGAGGTAAGGGCGCAAGCTGCTATAGTACTGACATATGTATTGGCTTATTGGCCTGCTGTTTCTTGAGACCGGACTCGAAGGGTTGTTATGTAGGGGCGTGCTCGCTGCCAAACCTTGGTGGCAGCGTCTGAGTAGCTTGGGACTCGGCACTGGCTTGCTGGCACTTTCGGTAGCTTTAACGTTTTCTGATTGGCGGATATGGGCGTGGGGGCTGCCGGTGGTCATGTACCGACTACTGAATCTTGGGCGATTATACTATAACCGTTTGCCTCCCCAACAACTCCGTACAGTCTGCGCCCGCGCCTATTGGTGGTTAGTGATGGCCCAAACTGTATTGACAGTAGTGGCCTGGATAACCGTTACCAATCATTTTGGCATGACACTGTTTGACATACTGCTTGCAACGCAGCTTTTGGCCGCCATCACTTTGATGCGTGCCAGCACCCACACCTGGCAATATTCTCGGTGGGTTGCAGCCACAGAATCACTGACTGACCGTCAGTTGCCAACCGTTAGCGTGCTGGTGCCGGCCCGCAATGAAACTGACGATTTAGAGCTCTGCCTAAACGCCCTGACTGCCAGTGACTACCCCAAAATGGAAATATTGGTGCTAGATGATTGCTCGGTCAATCGCCACACACCCGAAATTATCCGCTCCTATGCGCACGCTGGCGTTCGCTTTGTGCAGGGTCAGTTGCCCGACGAAAGCCGTTGGTTGGCCAAGAACTTTGCCTACGAGCAACTGAGTGGCGAAGCTAGTGGTGAATTGCTACTGTTCTGCGCCGTCGATGCCATTCTGGGGCCACACAGCCTCCGCCAGATGGTAGAAAAGCTAGAAGCCGAGCACAAGGATATGCTCAGCCTTATGCCGCTGCGGAGCGCCGACGTTCGGCGTGGTAGTTCTATGCTGCAGGCTATGCGCTACTACTGGGAAATCTGCCTACCCCGCGGTTTTTTTAAGCGGCCACCAGTACTTAGTACCTGCTGGCTTATCCGTAGCCGCGTACTGGAGCAGATGGGTGGGTTTGAATCGGTTACCCGTTCGGTAAGCCCCGAAGCGTCTTTTGCGCGCAAAGCGGTCGTCAATAACACCTATCTGTTCATGCGTAGTGATGCCGAACTGGCCGTATTTAGCAATAAGCCAGTTTCCGAGCAATACGACACTTCGGTCCGGGTACGCTATCCGCAGCTCCACCGCCGTCTGGAGCTCGTGGCTTTGGCGGGCATTTGTGAGGCGGCACTGTTGCTTGGCCCGTTGGCTGGATTACTGCTGGCCTCTCAGCTGGCACACACTATGGCGTACGTGCTAGTGTGGCTGGTGTCTTTGGTGTGTTCATTCATTACCTATGCGATTGTATCGGTAGGCACGCGGCTGGCTAACCCCTGGGTGGGCTGGCTCCTGATGCCGCTTGCCTTTCTGGTTGACCTTGGGATATTGCACGTTTCGCTCTGGAAATACGAATTTGGCAGCGTTAATTGGAAAGGCCGTAATGTGTGTATCCCCGTTATGCGCCTCGAGAAGCAAGCCGGCAAAACTACTTTAGGTTAGGGATGGTAATTGTAAAGATTGAGCCGTGGTTGAGCTCACTTTCGATAGTAATTTCGGCATGAATAAGAAGGGCGAGTTTACGGGTTACATACAGGCCTAGCCCGGTGCCACTATGGAGACGCGTACGGTAATCTTCGCTGCGGAAAAATTTGTCAAAAATCATTTCTTGGTCGCTTTTGCTGATGCCAATACCGGTGTCGGCAATCGTAAAGCGTACACCAGTGGACGACTTTGTGGCACCGATGGTCACGGTGCCCTGTTCGGTATACTTTATGGCGTTGGTAACAAAGTTCTGCAGTATTTCCCGAGTATACAGTTTGCTCGATGCTAACACTTCTAGATTCGGGTCGAGCTCGGCCCTTAGGGTTAAACTTTTGTCTTTTGCCTGCTCAAGATTGCTATCTACGAGGTCCTGTACCAGGGCGTGCGGGTTAATGGCCTCAATATCGACCGCAAGTACGTTTCGCTCGGCGCGCGAAAGTGTCGAGAGGTCATTTACTAGTCCGGCTAAAAACAGGATCTGTTCGTGGGCGCCGTCTAAGGCTTTTTGTATTTCAAGGATGTTACCTGATTTTTTCGCAACAAACTGGGCATTGCTGATGTTGCCTTCGGTAATGGCGATGGGCGTACGGAGTTCGTGGCTGACAACACTAATAAATTCATCGCGCTCTTCTTCGAGAGATTTTTCTCGGGTAATGTCACGCAGCAGGAGCACGAAGCCGCGTTCGCCTTTGGCGCCGTAGCCCAGATACACGGGGGCGATAGACAGATACAGGTTTACCTTGCTGCCGTCGCTATAGTGCAGCAGATAGTCGCGATTAGAAGTCGGGATGGTGGTATTTGCAATCAGCTCTTCGACGTGGACATTTTGGCCATTTTTATCATACAAGCTCATAACGCGCTGGATAAGCCGGCCGGTAACTGAACCATTTATATCAAGTATGTTTAGGGCGGCACCGTTGTACAGCACAATTTTATTGTGGTCATCGATGGCGATAACACCGTCGGCCATGCTACTAATGAGGCTAGTGAGTCGTTCGTGCTCCAGGGCGGCGAGCGCCATAGGTGGCAGTTTTTCGGCAGATTGTTTTGGCGCGACTGTATCCATTACCTCCATTATGCCATAAGCAGCATCCGATTATCGATTATCGATATCCGAATTTCGCGTTACGCACCGTATGGTTAATCGATATGTTACCAAGTATCGGCATTAGTGCCAGACGCCGATGGTAGGTTGGTGGGCGCGCAGACGCTTGGCGAGTGCTCTGGCGTCTGGCTGCATGGCGGTTAAGGTACGCCAAAAAGCCGGTTCATGATTCATCTCTATAGTGTGGGCTAGTTCGTGCAGTAACACGTAGTCGATGTATTCCCACGGCACTTCCATCAGAAACAGGTTGAGGCTAATGGCGCGGCTACTGCTGCAACTGCCCCAGCGGCGTTTAAGCTGTTTTACGCTGACACTGGCGTAGGTTTTGTCATATTTAGTGGCTAGAGCCTGCAAGCGTGGGGGGAGCAAACGTTCTGCTTCGCGTTTGAGAGCCCGGACACCGGCCTTGAAGGCCCTAGCTTGTACGGCGCGGTCGCTGGTGTGTTCGCTGGTAAGCAAGCGCACCACAACTTCGGTAGCGGTAACCCGCGCGCTTAGACTTTGGCCGCCCAGAACATGCTCAAATCGTAAGTAGTGCAGCTTGCCTATTCGCTGGCCGCTTTCTAGGCGCGGAACAGACTGTTTAGCGAGTTCGGTTGCTATCCAATCGCTATGTGAGCGGGCAAAGGCTTCGCCGGCTGCAAAAGGCGTCCAATGGGGCATGCTGACCCGTATACCCGTGCTGGCAATGCTTAAGCGCAAGCTACGGTTGGCTTTTCGTTTTATGAGCGTGACCGGCCCGACTCCATCGAGTTGTATGACTTTGGTGGCCATGTGCTCTTTTACCGAATGGATATGTTGCGTCGGGACATATCGACGCGGCCGAGGGCGGGATTAGGGATAAGATTTACCATGCCAGGCTTGCCTATCTGCTGAGCAGTTGGGTCAAGGTTGATGAGCTTACGGTCGAGCAAATGGCGTAAAAAAGCACTGCGCTGGGTACTAAACACGTGCTTGCCACTAGCTACAATGTAGCGTTCGATTGGTTCGGGGTTCTGCATGCCAGTACTGAGTTTGTCAAAGGTGGAGCGGTCGAGAGGTTGAGCATATTTGTCGTCAATTTTGCGCCTATCACGCTTGGCAACGCGCCCAAAGGCACTTTCTGGGTCAATCTGTAGCCATATTGTAACCGTTTCTGCACCGGCTTTGGCGGCCATATTTCGCAACAGGCGACGCTGAGCGGTACGCATGAGGTTTGTGTCATACACCACACTAACGCCGGCATTGAGGAATTCGCCGGTCATGTAGTTCATCAGGCTACTTACCACATGGTTTTCTTCTTTGTTATTGTTGGGAGTCTGAAACAATTCGGAACGCATGCGGTCGCCCTGGACGTGTACGGCCACTAACTGGTCGCAAATTTGGCGAGCAAAAAACGTCTTGCCACTGCCGGGAAATCCGTACAATAAAACTAACAGTGGTTTACTGGGAATTATTTTTGCCATCTCCATTATGTATAGCAGAATTCAGGTGCGCGCGCAATGAATAACAGATTGAGCTTATGGCTATAGAACACAACACTTCACAACGATTCTTTACTAAAAAAGAGCCTATCACTACGACAGACTCTCTTTCTGTGGTGGGTGATGAGGGATTCGAACCCCCGACCCCCTCGGTGTAAACGAGGTGCTCTAGCCAACTGAGCTAATCACCCTAGGGTTTTGCTTTTTGCACAAGCACTTATCAAGTAGCAATGAACAGTTTTCAGTGGGGCTGCAATGCAAATTCAGGATGTTTGTAAGACAGCTACCCCAAGCATGCTATATGGCTCACTATTCACAGAAAATTGCATACATGGCATATTTGTGGTGCGGACGAGAGGACTTGAACCTCCACCCCTTGCAGGACTACCACCTCAAAGTAGCGCGTCTACCAATTCCGCCACGTCCGCACATTTTGGCAGGGTATGCCAACTACCATTTTAAAGGACCAATAACCACGCTATCTTATCTGTTTTTGGCCTAAAACTCAAGCCCTTTACGAACGGGGCATGTGGTCGTACAGGTGGCGAAGGCTAAATTCGTTACGCACCAGTCGTTTTACATCTTCTAGCGACACATTTATTTTAACGCCCGGATTTAGGATGCCGTAGGGGTCAAATAGCAGCTTTACTTTTTTAAATACATCGTAGACCTCTTCGCCGTACTGTTGCGAGAGGTAGGGGGCCCGCAGACGACCATCATTGTATTCGCCGCTAATAGACCCGCCCATGGCTATCACTAGCTTGTAGTATTCGTCGATGAGTTTAAAGGCCTTCTGGCGGTCGCCAATCTGTGAAATGTCTAAGTACGGTTGCATGTGAAGGTTGCCATCACCGGCATGACCCCACAGGCCAATGGCGAGCTGCGCCTCTGCGAACATCGTGTACAGCTTGCCCACGAGTTCCATGAGTCTATCTGGCGGAACAACGCCGTCGCCGACGATTGGCACCGATTTGAACTGGCCTTCGCTGTGGCCAATAAGGCTAGCGGCTGCATGGCGAACTTTCCATAGCCGAGCTTGGGCTTCTGAGTCGGATTCGTGCACGAAGTGCGTAGCCAGGTCTTCACATATTTTCAGGGTCCGTTTGACCATTTTTTTGCGGGTGCGGTCAGCATCGTCGAATTCTATTAGCAACACCACTTTCGCAAACGGGGTATGGACGATACCTTTGAGTAGATTGGGGTTTAAGCGGTCCACGAGTGCTAGCAGCTGGCCGTCGACCATTTCTAGGCTGCTCGGCAGGTTGTCACTGTCACGGAGGCTCAGGATGGCCTTTTGAGCATTTTCCAGATTATCAAACTCCGCGAGGAACAGGTCACTGTGGGGGTTATACACTTCGGTATCAAGCGTGATTTCACTGACTATGCCTAAGGTGCCCTGGCTGCCGACAAACAGCGGCGTGAGGTCAAAGCTGCCGTCTGCCCGGCGGACATCCTCTAACGCATAACCAGAGGCATTCTCGGTGACGCCAAGTTTGAGCTGAGCTTGGATTTTTTTATGATCGTCCAGTAGGGCGTCTAGGGCGCGGTAAATTTCACCTTCAAAGGTTGTGAGGCCGAGTTTTTTGTGTAATTCGCGTTTATTTAAGCGGCGTGTCTCGATTACCTCGCCGTTTGCTAGCACTACCCTTAGGTTGCGGACGTACACCCTAGTAGAACCATATTTTATAGACTTTTCGCCGCCGGCGTTATTGGCGACCGCCCCACCGATAGTCGAATATTCGTAGCTCGCTGGGTAGGCCGGCAGAAACCGCTCATGGGTGTGAAGCGTCTGTTGCAAACGGCCATAGTTTAAGCCCGGTTCAACTATTACGGTGCCGCTTTTTGGATCGAGCTCAATTATGCGGTTCATGTGAGCAGGAAATGCTAGTACGATACCGCTGCCGATGGCTGCACCGTTCTGGTCGGTACCGGAACCGCGGGCCGTCAGCGGTATAACTCGTCCGCGTTCGGCTAACTGCCATGAAAAGCGGGCGGTTTTGCGGATATCATTTTCATTTCGTGGATACACCACCAGACTCGGGGTCAGTGATAATATGCTGCTGTCGGTAGAAAATTGCCGGCGTGCGTCCGGGCTAGTCATAACCTCACCTAGCAAATGTTCTTGCAAATAATGAGCGACTTTACTCAATGTTTTTAACCCTGTTTGGCGTTTTCATATTCTTGTCCCAATAATACCATAAACGCTTTAACGTCACGAAGTTCGGTCAAAAAATACCCCGCAAAATCGTCAGGCTAAGTATGTAGGTGCTCCCGAAGCAGTTTTCTTTCGAACACCTGCTGAGTTAGTTAGTTAGTTAGTTAGTTAGTTAGTTAGTTTAGGCGTAGCTTTGAGGATTAGTACACCTGATTATGGCTACCAACGTCTAGAAACATGATGCAATTGTCCTGCTCTGCATAAATAACACGAACATCAGCCGTGATTGAGAAGGCGCGCTTTCCAGATAGTTTGCCTGTAAGTTCATGGTCTTTGAGCGGATAGCCTCGTTCGCCAGCCTCAAATAAAAGGTATCGTATTTTAAATAGGCTCAGTAGCTTCTCGTGCGGACTAATGCGTATTCTGAAATGTTTTTCAAACGCTTGGCTGCGTTTGATCGGTTTCACGCCTGCAGATCTTTCAGGAAGTCCTCTACTGTCTTAAACGGGCCAGACACATTAATGCCACGTCGTGCTTCGTCAGCGATTTTGTTAAGGCGAGCCGCTGCTTCATCGCTTGGTCGCCCCCACTCGTCGCCAAAACTCACGACCCGACCTTCAGCCTCAGCTTTAGCCCAGACGCGTATGTATGCTTGAGCTGAATCAAAGCCTAGTTTCTTTGCCTTAGCCTCAAGACCGTCACGAATCTTTTTATCCATCGGTATGTGTAGTGTTGTATTCATATATTATAAGTATATAGGAAGTATATAATGACTGTCAAGAGATCTGATTTTGTTTTGCTTGATGAGGGGGCTTGAACCCAAAAATACAGTGGTAATGATCACCAAGAAATGAAAAGACGCCCAAATCTTAATTGAGCGTCTCTGTTGTCTAAGTTGGTGCGGACGAGAGGACTTGAACCTCCACGAGTGTTAAGCTCACTAGTACCTGAAACTAGCGCGTCTACCAATTCCGCCACGTCCGCATGGAAGGTAAATAACTAAGCTATGGTATCTGTTTTTGGCCATTTAAGCAAGGACTAGTTGGTAACGCGAACTGAGTGGATTTGCCAGTTGGCCACCGAACTATAGCGGTCACTGTCGGTGTTAAGTGTTTGGTTGGGCAGTCCATACACCGGGCCACGCGTAATGTATAGGAACCGTGGTTGGTACAGGCCAAGCGCTGGTGCGTCGGTTTGCCAAGCTTGCAAAAATGGTTTGTATTTTACGGCGCGGAGGGCCGGGTTCAGGCGGGTACGGCCGGCTTCGAGTGCGGTATCGGCGGTGGCAGATTTGTATTCCGAAAAATTGAGCCGGCTAGTACTGCGAATATCTGCCTGGCTGCTGTGCCAATAGGGAAATACATCGGGGTCGGCACCAATCGAGATGCCGTAAAGCAGCGCGTCGTAGGTGTGGAATTCGAGCGTGGTTTGGAAATCGGCAAGGGGTTGCAGTACGGGTGTAACGTTGGCGCCCAGGGCTTGCCAATCTTTGGCCAGTTCGCGGGCTGTCCGGCTGTTTTCGGCCGTTGCTTCGGCGTACAGGCGGAACATCAGTGGCTGCCCGTCTTTGGCACGCATGCCGTTTGTGCCACGGACCCAACCGGCTCTGTCGAGCGTTTCGTTAGCCGCAGCTGGGTTGAACTTTGCCTGGGCGCTCGCGACATCGTAGCCGACTTGGCCGATAAGTAATGGTTCTCGCACCGGTTTGGTGGCATAACCCAGCTGACTAATGATGGATTGCACATTGCTGCCTTGCACCAGCGCTTGGCGAACCTGGGCGTCCGCCAGTACTCCGCTGGAGGTTTTAAAAAATGACATTACAGCTGCCGTAGAGGCAAAGCTGAGTTGGTTTACGTCTTTGCCACCGACCAGTGCCTGGGGCAGTTTATCGAGTCCGGTCATGGCTGTAATAGTGCGCTTTTCAAAGGCCTGGATCATTCGCTCCTTGGTGCCGTAGGTGTGCAGTACATATCCGGCGAGTTTGGGTGCGCCGCCCCGGTAGCCAACAAAGGAATTTAGGGCGATAAGACTGGTGGCCTTATCTGGATCGGTGCTACTGCTGGCCTGGATTGCCTGCCAAGCGAAGGGGCCCGCACCGACTGGCTTGGTGGTGTTAAACGAAGTAGACCTAAGTTGAGTGGCGGCTACATCTTTTAGTATGTGCTCCGGTACGATGCCGGTAGTTAGGCTGTATGGAAATGCACTATATACAGTCGGCAGGTCGAATGTTACTGTCGTAGCATCGGGGGCCTTCACATCTATTCCCTGCCAGCTCGCCAGCAGTGGGGATTCGACATCTGGATTTTGAATAAGGTGGAATGTGAAGGCTACGTCGCTTGCGCTGAGCCGTTCGCCATCTTGCCAGCTTAGGTTTGGCTTTAATTTGATTACATAGTGTTTGCCTGTTTGGTCCACTGTGTAGCCACTGGCAAGATCGCCCGCAAGTTGATTATTGGCATCGTAGGTTAGCAGGCCAGCAAAAACCAGTCGTGACACAGCGAGATCTACCGAACCGGTGGCAAACAAGGGGCTGGCATTGCTATACGTACCAACTATGCCTTCGTTATAAACGCCGCCCGGAGTCGGTCGCGTGGTTTGGTAATAAGCGGTCAGTGATAAGGTCTGGAGAATGGTAGAAAACGTTACCAAAAGAACCAAGCCTATCCAGCCAAGTGCAAATCGTTTGACGCCCAATAAGCGGTCGAAGCGGCCTATCAGATTTTTGTCGAATTGCATCTCGGCGGCGGTCGCGGCAGCTTCAAGTTGCTGTTGGCGGCGCCGTACTACCCGACGCATTCTGAGCTGAGACGTCCGGTTTACCAAGTTCATTTATTCCACCTTTTTAGTCACTTACAGGGGTCGTTACAATATAATGCCAAGCAAAAGTGAAAGTATGAATACCGTTGCGCTGAAAATGGTCAGTTGGTAAATTGTTTTGTCCGTGCCGCGTCGCTCGGTGTTTACTTCGCCGCTGCTGCCTAGACCCGCACCCAGCGAAGCGCCGCGTGTCTGCACTAGTATAAGCAAGGTCATTAGTAGCATTGAGCCCATGGCCACGTAATTGTATATACTCATCGTGTTTCCAGTATATCAGAGATGTACCTTTTGGGTCTGGTTATCATCATTTTTATATACCTGCTTTATTTCTTCCGTTCTTCAAGTATAGCGGTCACCAGGTAGTTTACCAGGCCGATGATAATCCCCGTTAAAATTGCCGCACCGAAGTTAGTTATGTGTAGTGGATGGTACAGACGGCTGGCAATATACACCGTAAAGCCATTGATAACGAGCATGAACAGCCCGATAGTTACCAATATGGCTGGCAGGCTGAGGATTATTAACATTGGTTTGAGCACAGCATTAATGATGGCCAGTAGTAACCCAGCAACGATGATAACTGAAATGTGATTGCTATATGACACGCTGTGGCCAAGCAGCCCGGCGGCAACCCACAGTCCAAGTGAACAGACTAACCAACGCAGCAATAATCTAGACAGAAAGCTCCGATGGGCGTCTTCATTCATAGCACTAGTGTAGTTGACCAAGCCGGCGCGGACAAGCTGCGCTTAAGACCCGGTTGCCTTCTTTGGTAATCACGATGTCATCCTCCAAACGGACGCCGATGTTTTCTGCGGGAATGTATATGCCCGGTTCGCAGGTAAGCACCATGTTTTCGGCCAGTGGCTGCTGATAATTGCCAGAGTCGTGAGTATCGAGCCCAAGAAAATGAGAAGTTGCGTGCGGGAAATAGAGCCGGATATTTTGCGGGGTTGGCTCGGTGATAAGCCCGAGTTGCATCAGCTCCTTACCCATGAAGGTGGCGACCTGGTTTTCGTAATCCCGCAGGAGCACTCCCGGCTTTAGCAGCCCCAGCGCATAATCTTGCACCCGCTCGACAGCACCAAACACCTTGCTCTGTCGCGGGTTTAAGGGTGCTTGTGAAACCGTGCGAGTTATATCGGCGGCATACTGTTCGACGCCCGCGCCGACATCTAGCACAATGACATCGCTAGGTTGAATTTCACCATCATTATCGACGTGGTGCAGCGTAGTGCTATGGCTGCCTGCCCCCACGATGGGTTCAAAAGCATGTCCGTCCGCCCCGCGGCTACGAAACCCGTAACTAAGGGCGGCTTCGAGCTGATATTCGTGTTTTGCGGCAGCCAGGGTTGCTGGCTGCGTGATTTCTTGCAAAGTCTGACACGTGATAGTTATGGCGGCTTGCAGCGCTTGCAGTTCGGCCGGCTGCTTTACGGATCTTAGCTCCGCTAATTCCTGGCGAATGTCTAGCACTTCCACATTTTTGTGTAGTCGCTTTAAGCGTGCTAACAGCCGGCGGCGGTACGGTAGGGTATGCATACGGTAGCGCGGTTCATAGGCTTTGGCTGCGCCAAGGCTGGCGATAGCTGGCTGTTTCGCTACAAGAAGCGCCAAGCGCTTCCAGCCTTCGCGTTCGCCTACTATTGTTGTAACGCCAGAACGGGTGACAAAAGCAGGCAGGTCGTGTGCGCCATCAAATACTTCCCTCTCGGTGCTTAGGAGCGGCGCAATCAGAAACTCTTCTGTGGTCGTCAGTACCAGTACCAATTCGGCCGCTTCTATCCCTGTTAAGTACCAAAACGAGCTATCTTGTACGAACTTAAATGGTTCGTCGGCCGCTCGTTGCATCGAACCATTGGCTGTTATGATAATGGGTCTCGTATGACCAAGTTTTTGGCGCAGTGCCCGTCGGTTATTGGCAAAAAAGTCGGCCGTAAAATAGCTATTCATTCCTGGTTAGTATAGCAAACTAATGCCGCGTTAGGCGCCACCAGAAGCTTGGCCCCTGAACGGGTTGGGCCAGTCGAAGATTGGACCGGCTAACACTACCCCCTGCCGAGAGTGCGATCCGGCCTAGCTTACCGGCAGTGTCAGGGGATTGTAATTGGTGTGTTTGACGCAACGGTTCAGCTTTCCAGCGGACCAATTGCAGTGGCGTGGCGGCAACTATGGGAGCACTAAACCCCCAGGCCGTACGATAGTCGCCCAAAGCCTGGCCATGAGTGCCTAGGGTGATAGGCTCAAAGCCAGTTGGTAATGAACCTGCCAGTTGCACACTGGCGGCTAGCGCTTCTTCGAGGCTGCGCGCCCCCATAACGGCCCCAGTTAGCTGCAGTTTTTGTCCACCAATCTTTGCCTGAGAAGTGAATAAAAATGCCCCTGCGTCGGCTAGGTTATTGCCGGTTTTGAGTCCGGTGATGCCATTTTGGCCGAGGACGGTATTGTAATTGTGAACCGTGCCGACCACCGGCAACGTAGCGCTGGGCTGGCCAGCTATTGCCATAAGTACCGGGTTTTTAAGGGCCAATATGCCGAGCTTCGTCAGGTCGTCAGCAGTACTAGTGGTGCTTTCGCTGTAACCACTCGAGTCACTGCCCACCGTAGTTGCGCTTAGCTGGTTGGTCCGTAGATAGTCAGTAGCATAGGTCTGGTAGGCCGCTTGACTGCCGAAAACCCAACCGGCGAGCGAATCGGCAATATTATTTGCCGAGGGCAGCATCAGCGCCACTAAGGCTTGGTATTCAGTAAGTTGTTCGCCCTCGACCACTCGGATTAGGGAGCCATCCTGGGTAATGGCTTGGTCGTATAGAGCAACATCGTCGGCCGTCACGGTGTAAATCGGGCCGGTCTGATCTGGGGCCAGCGGCGCTTTTTGCAGGACGCAGAGCGCCGTGATAACTTTGGCAATGCTGGCAGTAGCGAGTGGCTTCTGCGCACCTTGGCTGGCCAGCACCCCATAGCCATCCGCACCAACGGCAGCTTGCAGGCCATCGGGCCAGGAAAGGCTACTAACCTGGCTTGTCTCCGGCAGCCTAACATGCAGTGTAGCTACCGGCTGTGGCAGCGGGCGCAGGTAGTTAGCTCCAAGTGCCATCAGGAGTAGTACTGCCAATACAGCTGGCAAGTATGGCCGTTTGCGTTTAGCTGGTCGGGTTCGGTACCGGGCTGGTTCTATAATATGCATATGTTTTTACTATACCATCCACTTTTGGTTACACTAGGGGCCGGTTTGCGCTATACTAGAGGTACTACTGAATAAAGGAGTTACAGACAGATATGACAATTCTCATCATTCTTGGCATCATTGTGGTGCTAGCAATCGTTTTTGGAACTATGTATAACGGCTTAGTGCGTTTGAATGTCCGGGCCAACGAAGCCTGGAGCGACATTACCGTCCAGCTAAAGCGTCGCGCCGACCTTATCCCGAACCTCGTCAACACCGTAAAGGGTTATGCTACTCATGAAAGCAGCGTCTTCCAGAACGTTACCGACGCTCGCGCCGCCACGCTGAACGCTCAAACTCCAGAAGAAGCAGCCAAAGCCGAGGGCGACTTCCAGGCGACCATGAAGAGCCTGTTTGCCGTTGCCGAAGCCTACCCAGACCTAAAAGCTTCTACCAACTTCCAACAGCTGCAGGCCGAACTAACCGATACCGAAGATAAAATCCAAGCCAGCCGCCGCTTTTATAACGGCGTTGTGCGGGACTTTAATACTAAGCGCACGGTGTTCCCTACCAACATCTTTGCCAGCATGCTTAACTTTAAGACTGATAAGCAATTCTTTGACGTCGACGAAGCCCAAGCCGCAACCATTCAGAACCCTGTCGAAGTTAAGTTTTAAGCAAATCTCCATCTAAGTTTCGTAAAGTGTAATTAGCAACATGTATAGCTCTATTGCCAGCAACAAGCGTAAAACAGTGTTCATTATGGCGTTTTTTATCGCCTTTGTGATTGGTTTGTCGTATCTGTTGGGACTCATATACGGCAAAAGTATTATGATTTCGGCGCTAGTTTTTGGGGTGTGTTACGCGGCTTTTAGCTACTTCGCCGGCAGCCGTATGAGTTTAGCCCTGAACGGCGCTCACGAAATTCAAAAATCCGACAACCCGCGTCTGTGGCGGATTGTAGAAAACTTGTCAATTACCGATGGCTTGCCGATACCCAAGGTATACATCATCGACGACCCGGCCCCCAATGCCTTTGCTACCGGCCGCAATCCGTCCAATGCTGCCGTGTGTACTACTTCTGGTTTGCTGGAAATCATGAATGATAGCGAACTCGAAGGCGTGCTAGCCCACGAACTGGGGCACGTTAAGAACTATGATATCCGGGTTAGTATGATTGCCTTTGCCCTGTCGGCGCTGATTGCCGTGCTAGCCGACTTTGTGCTGCGGATGACGTGGTTTCGTGACCGCGACAACCAAAATAGTAATCCATTCCTCATGATCGCCGGTATTGTGGCAGCCCTGGTCGCCCCGTTAGTAGCCACGCTGATACAGTTAGCCATTTCCCGTAAGCGCGAATATCTGGCAGATGCCACGGGAGCGCTTACTACGCGCTACCCCGAAGGCCTGGCAAGCGCCCTGCAGAAGATAGAACAAACTGGCAGCGTCTTGAAGCGTCAAAACACCTCGACGGCGCACTTCTTTTTTGCTAATCCGCTGAAAGGTCACTCCGTGAGCAACCTCTTTAGCACGCACCCCCCAATAGAAGAGCGGATTGCCCGGCTTAGGCAAATGGAAACCCATGCCTAAAACGAGTAGTCCGCCAAGAGCTGCTCGTGCAACAGGCACAGGCCCAAAACAGAAACCAATCTCCCGTTCCAAAGTTGTCAAAGCCCCAGTGGCCGCTTTGGGGCCACGACAGATCCAAGCTCCCAGGCGTATTTGGTACAAGCCACTGAGCTGGCGCAATCGCCCGCCCGTACCGGCTTACCGGCCATTACCCAAAGCCCGGCGACTATTTATGCGGTGCTGGCGGCAACTATGGCACTATCGCCGCGTTTTTTTGGGGATAGTGCTGATATATGGCATTTTAAATCTGCTGCTGGTGCGGGGGTTATCGGGGAGCAGTAGCTTAACCGACATTAAAAGTTTGCTCGATAGCTCTTTTAGCGGAGCGGGCGGCCAGTTGCTAAGCGCGCTCACGACGTTTAGCTATTTGCTGGCGAGCTCAGGCAGTGGCAACACGGCAACTTCCGGCATTTACCAAAGCATCGTATTTGTGATTTGTAGCCTGGCTTTTATTTGGGCATTTAGGCAGATCCTGGCCGGCCACAAGCCACGGGTTCGCGATAGTTTTTACAAGGGTATGTACCCGTTGGTACCGTTTCTGCTGCTGGGCGCCCTGCTTAGCCTGCAGCTGTTGCCGTTGCTTTTAGGCGGTGGATTGTACTCGCTCGTAACAACTAACGGCATCGCGGTGCACTTCTGGGAAAAAGCCTTGTGGGGCGGACTTTTTGCCGGGCTTGGCCTGTGGTCGCTGCGCATGATTACGGCCTCAATCTTTGCAATATATATCGTTACTCTGCCGCAAATGACGCCGCTAACGGCCTACCGTAGTGCTCGGCAGTTAGTCTACGGCCGCAGATTGCTTATTTGGCGAAAACTCATCTTTTTGCCCCTTTCTATGCTGGTTATTGCCGCACTGATTGAACTGCCACTTATCTATTTCATTACCCCGCTAGCGCCGTGGGTTTTCTTTGCGCTTACCATGCTGATTGTGCCCATCGTCCATTGCTATTTGTATAACCTGTACCGCGAATTGTTATGAATGAAAACCAACGTGCGACCGAACTCCGTAAGCTCTTAAACCACTATAGCTACCAGTACCACGTGCTTGATGAGCCAAGTGTCAGCGACGCCGTGTACGATGGCTTGATGCGCGAACTAAGAGCCCTTGAAGCGGCTGATCCTCGTCTCATCAAGTCAGATAGCCCAACTCAGCGTGTCGGTAATACACCGCTCAATAAATTCGTCAAAGTGACTCACAGCCGCCCGATGATCAGCCTAAACGATGTGTTTGATCGCGCGGAGGTAGAGGCGTGGGTGGAGCGTATGGACAAGCTGCTGCCTGGTACGAAACATGAGTTTTTTTGCGATATCAAAATGGACGGCTTGGCCTGCGCCCTGATTTACCACGATGGCCTGTTGGCTCAAGCCGTGACACGCGGCGACGGCCGAGTCGGCGAAGACGTGACCCAAAACATCCGTACCATTCCAAACGTGCCACTTCGCCTGCGTGCCTCGGCGAACGCAAGGCAGTTTTTAGTCGGTCGTACCGAAGTCCGAGGCGAAGTTATTATGCTTAAGAAGGATTTTGAAACGCTCAATACGAGCCGCGAACGTGCGGGCTTGCCGCTTTTTAAAAATCCGCGTAACCTCGCAGCCGGAACTATTCGGCAGCTTGACCCGGCCTTAGTAGCCGAACGTCCGCTGCGCTTTAGGGCTTACGATTTGCTTCGTGACGACGCCAGCGAAGTCCCGACCAATCTGTTTGCCTACGAAACGCTGAGCGAACTGGGTCTCTCTCGCAACGCTCAAGCAGCGGTCTTCACGAAGCTCGATGATGTCATGCGTTTCGTGGATAGCTGGGACACCAAGCGCCACGACTTGCCCTTTAACACCGACGGCTTGGTCGTAAAACTGAACGATCGTATGGCCTACGATAAACTCGGCACAGTTGGCAAAAACCCCCGTGGAGCCATAGCGTATAAGTACGCTGCCGAACAAGCGACGACAGTTGTGAAAGACATTGTAATTAGCATCGGCCGGACGGGTGCCGCTACGCCTGTGGCGGTGTTTGACCCAGTTACGGTGGCCGGTACAACGGTGCAGCATGCCAGCCTGCACAATGCCGACGAAATCGCGCGCAAAGACATTCGTGTCGGTGATACGGTAGTTATTTATAAAGCCGGTGATATCATCCCGCAGGTCGAAAGCGTGGTTACTGAGCTTCGCCCCAAAAACGCCGCACCGTTTGATTATGAAGCAGAACTAGCCAAGCAGTATCCAGAACTTGAGTTTGTACGGCCTGCTGGCGAAGTAGTCTACCGGGTTAAGGGCGCCACTGGTCCGCTACTGCTCAAAAAAGCTCTGGAGCATTTTGCCAGTAAGGGCGCACTTGACATCGACAGCCTGGGCGAAAAGAACGTCGTGGCATTGGTAGACGTCGGCCTGGTGCGAGACCTGTCAGACATATATACCATCACCAAAGAGCAGCTGCTTGCTCTGGACCGTTTTGCCGAAATATCTGCCACTAAACTGGTGGCTGCGATTGCCAGTGTTAAGCAACCACCGCTGGAGCGGTTTGTGTACGGCCTGGGTATCCGCCACGTCGGCATACAAACAGCCATCGACATCGTAAACCAATTTGGTTCACTCACTGCCGTGCAGTACGCCACGCTCGACCAGCTCCAAGCGGTCGAAGGCGTTGGTGGCGTAGTAGCCGAAAGCGTACTAGCTTGGTTCGCCGATGAAGACAACGTTGCAATGCTTGAAAAGTTTAGTATGCTTGGTGTTGAGCCGCACTACGAACGCAAAACTGGCAAATTCAGCGGCCAAAACTTTGTAGTAACGGGCACACTAAACGGCATGAGCCGCGACGAAGCCGCTGAGAAAATCAGGGCTCAAGGCGGCACCTTTCAGAGTTCCGTCGCCAAAGACACTACCTACTTAGTAGCTGGCGGAAAAGTCGGTGCTAGCAAGCTCAAAAAGGCCGAAAGCTACGGCACTAAGATCATCACCGAAGCTGCCCTACTTACCTTAATAGGAGAATAAGATGAAAGTAAAAGTCCTTATGGTTGCCGTTATAGAGAATGCATCAGGTGATATCCTTATGCGCAAAAAACCCGCGGGCTCACCCCCATACAAAGAAACCTGGTATATATTTGGTGCAGAACTACTGCCCGGTGAACCAACGAGTGAAACTTTGCGTACTCATATTGCAAAACAAGCGGGTATCGAAACAAGAATGGTAACGCAGCTTGCTTGGGACACCGAAGTCAAAGCCGATCTAGATGGTGAAACTAAGCAGTTTGTGTATCTGGACGTTCTGTGTAGCTATGTTTCGGGTGAACTACGCCCCAGTACAGCTATCGAGAAGCTGGAGTGGGTCAAGAAAGATGCCTTACGGGAATACGATATTGTGCCACCATCTAAACTGTTATTTCAAAAACTGAACTATCTAACGTAATGGCTGAATACGAACTACTACTACCTTCGGACGTTCGTTTAAACCAACTGGCCAACGAAGTTGCCCCCAGGGCCATATCGAGTGAACGTATTACGACAATAATTACCGCTATGACGCGGATACTGCTGGGGCAAGAGAATGCAGATGACACTCCCTTTCCAAGCCTAGCGGGTCTGGCAGCGACCCAGATTGGTGCTCGGGAGAGGATATTTATTATAGATATGAACGCCGACGGAAAAACGGCCCATCCAAAGGCTGCGCCAGCGGTCTGGATAAATCCGCGTATTACCTTTGCCAGCCCTAAAGAAAACGTGGGGTATGAATCGTGCTTTTCCACCGGTAATTTTGTGGGTGCTGTCCTACGTGCTTCGCAGGTCACCATAGCCGGAATCAATGAGAGTGGTACGCCTGTTTCAAAATCTTTGGAAGGTTTTTTGGCGCGGGTTGCCCAGCACGAATTAGACCATTTGAATGGGATTCGCTTAATTGATCGTATTCGTGACCCTAGCCACTTGGACCGTTTAGATTTTGATATATACGAATCCTCCCAGTACACACCAGACCCCGCGGAAATGCAGGGCGCGTGGCTTCTCGGAGAATGGCTCAATATAAAAAATGGCAACGCAGCCACTGAATTATAAAAACATTAGCCAGAGCATTAAAAAGCTCAAAGTCTACTTGACAAGCGCGTAAAATAGCTTATGCTTAGAGTAATTCGTGCGTCCAAAAGCGGCGCTTGAAATAAACATTCAAACAAACTAGTAGCACAAGGCTATCAGAAAAAGATTGCTCTCACCCGCCGCAGGGTGGGCACGCACGAGTAACCGGCCGGTAAAACGGCCGGTTTTTAGTTGCAACTAGGGGCTGGAGGGAGGTTGGGGGCTTTGGGCGGGGGGTGGAGGTGATTGGTTGCTTGGGTTAGTTGTACTATCACCAAGCACGCTGGGCATTGTTACTGCCACAGCACTGGAAGGTATCGAAGTGCCGGTACTACCGAGCGCCACAACAAAGTAGTCGTAGGTATGACCTTTGGTGAGACCTGTGTCGGTATAACTTGTGCCATTAACGGATGATACTTGCAGGTTATCTCGCCAGACGGCGTAGCTTGTAGCCGTTGTTACCGATGACCAC
The DNA here is from genome assembly GCA_038207115.1 of Saccharimonadales bacterium (SeqCode). Taxonomy (GTDB): domain Bacteria; phylum Patescibacteriota; class Saccharimonadia; order Saccharimonadales; family UBA4665; genus JAJZCD01. Next base: position 285,763 of record JBBRAC010000001.1, on the reverse strand, counting down.
GTAAGAGTGGCAGATGTGCCGTCGATGGACGCTGTGCCGGCTACATTTGTCGGGGCGGCAACGTCTGCAGGAAGTGTCGTGGTTGGCGCAGGAGGTGCCGTGATATCTTTTGGATTGCTCGTAGCGGGTACGGGCGTTGCCGCTATGCTCGGACTAGAATCGAACGTGGCCGGCCGGGAATCGCTGGTGGTTTTAGCGGTATATATTTTTGCTTTTACTGTGTGCGTACCAGCAGAGAGACTATTTTCGCTGACGGCGACCGCGTAGGGCTTGCTGTAAGCGGTACCTACAAACAAATCTTCGACATAAAATTCCACCTTATTAATCTGTTGGTAAGTCGCGGTATCGACACTAAACTGCACGACACTGCCATGCTTCTGTACGACCGGGCTGACGGTTGGCGTGGCAGTTGCATTATTCACTGAGGCTATGAGCGGTTTTTGACTAGTTGCGTTCACTGGGGCGCTCAGCCCAACTTTAGGCCGACTATCCATGGCATACCAAACACACCCTATTACTAGTGCTACTAGGAACGGAGGGACTACTCTGTTTGCTACACTATGCCTCATATTGCTTGCCCTTACGTAGGTTCTACTATACAGTGCCGAGATGTCTGCGCAAGGCACATTAATTTCGCTAAGGTGTACCATTGAGATTTATCACAAAAATCAGGTATAATTCACCTGTTGTATCTCCTGTGAGCGTGACGCCCCGGTAAGAGCAGCCCGACAAAATGTATTTCATTTTGCCGGCGCGATGAGAAACCCACTTGCGGGCGTCTCATGGGCGATGTAGGGGAGTAGCTCAGTTGGTAGAGCACTGGTCTCCAAAACCAGGTGTCGCAGGTTCAAGTCCTGTCTCCCCTGCCAAAGTAAAGCAGCCTGTCGCAAGATAGGCTGCTTTACTTTGCTAGCGAAACTGATTTGAACCTGCGACAGAGATTTTGCTGCAAGTAGTATAAGCAGGCTCTTGGAGACTTTGCTCTCGCAGAAGCTAGCTCCGAGAAAACAGAGTTAGCTATAGGGCAAAGCCGCTAGTCCTGCCTCCACTGCCATGAACTTTTTGTTGAACGTGGCTAGGATGCGGGGAACCAATACTGCACCATCCTAGGATGGGCGATTTGTGTGCCTTTGTACACTTTCAATGACAGTAAATCTTTGTCAAAGGTAATAATGAGGTTAGCCTTAGCTTCGAGGGCACACTCTAGTACCATATTGTCTTTTGGGTCGCGCATAACGTTGACCTCAACACTTGGCCGAACCATTGACACTACCCGTTCGAGATCATTAAGATATTGTGTTGTCTGGGGTCGATTGAATGCAAATTTTCTCGTTAATTTCATAGCAAGTTCTGCAAGGATAAGCTCGGTAGTGTAGAGTTCGTACGTGGCTAGAGGGTCACTTGCCCGGAATAACCAGTCATGGCAGTAGCCATTGTTAAGAGCTGCGGCGATGTACACGTTAGTGTCTGGGACTACCTTAAGCTTGGTCGGCATAGGTTGCAATTTGGTCGTCTGTTTCTAAACCAAGCTGTCTTAATAGGGGGAGCGCATTTTGGTGCATGGTGTCGGTGGTTTCTTTTAATCTATACCAGGCTACCATGTCGCGTACGACATCACTTCGCGAACGACTAGTCTTTTGAGCAATACGGTCTAATTGCTCCTTGGACTCGTCATCTAAAGAAATGCTTATCGTTGTCATGTTTTAATCGTAACAAAGTTTGTAACAAATACCAATAACATATGTAACAATAGATGTCCTTTAGGATTGTAATCATTGAGCTGTGCACGGATAGTTTTCTGAAGCAGGTGTCGCAGATGCATTCGTGACGAACCTGTGCAGAAGCTAGCTTCGAGCAAGCGAGGAAATGGTTCGCAAAGCGAACGCCCCCCTGTCTCCCCTGCTACTATATGGTACATGGAATCCCCGCTTGATACTTTTCGAATCGAGAAACATAAGGGCGAGCGCAAAGACTTTGGGCTGGCGTCTGATGATCCGTACCCGTTGAAAGGAGTAACCTATCCTAGCGACTATGGAGATATTGAGAGTTTTATAGGTGAAGATGGAGCGAATCTCGACTTCTTTATAGGAGACAATGGCGACAAATATGGTTATATTCGTGTCTACCGGCCTGAACTCAAGCATGGAGAGCGTAAATTCTACGCCTTGCTTTCGGACGAGCAAGTGCAAGGCATCAAGACTGAATTTGCACCAGTGCTTATCGAGTATGTGGTGCTCGTTTCTCATAAGGATTTGATTCTGGCGATAGAACCTCAGAAATTCTGAAATATACTAGGACACCTAGCCCTAAACCTTTAGGTATGCAACAGTTAGGAGCAGCCTGTATGGAGCTGCTCCTTTTATGATCCCGGGCAATAATCTTCGATCATGCAGGAGAGTCTACCGAGACACATACTCTTTGGATACCGTACCTTACTGATCAGGTGCTGATCATTTTAGATTGAGCAATAATGCCAGTATTGTGCTGATATAATGGGTAAATGAGTCGTAACAGAAATTTTGTACCTATTATAATCTTCCTGGTAGTCGTTATCGGCACCTTTGCCTTCTTGATCTACAAACAATCTCACCATGCCGCTACACCATCGAGTAACTCGGCTACGACAAATACCCAAAGCCCGGCAAATCAGTACCCGGGAGCCACCGTTCCAGAACTTGCCGCTGCCGCATGTCATGCCAACGGCGTGCTGCCCGACGCCAACTGTACGCCCGGGTCAATCAATCCGAATGTCACGCAAGATAACATCAACCAAACCATCTGTGTCCGTGGCTTCACAAAGACCATCAGGCCAGACGCCAGCTACACTAATAAGCTCAAGGCCGAGCAAATGACCGCCTACGGCTACACCGACAGTATTCACGCTCATGAAGAAGACCACTTGATCTCACTGGAACTTGGCGGCTCGCCCGATGATCCGAAGAACCTGTGGCCCGAGCCCGATGCTTCTCCTAATCCGAAGGATAAAGTTGAGAATTACTTGCACGCCGCTATTTGTGACGGACGCATAGCCCTCCATGATGCCCAAGTCCGAATTGCAACCGATTGGACAACGGCTGAGGCTGGTCTGTAGGTACGTAGTTTGGTGTCTTGCACAGGATGTTTGATTTACTAGCGCGGTACGTTGGCTACCGTGCAGGGCATAAACCACTTGGCGCGCTTGGGTGACAAGTCCAAACGGTCCGGAAATCTCCGCTAGCCCGGCAATCGAGTCGTAGCTGACTTAGGCATCGAGACCAGTTCACGCTTGGCACTGTATGGCGTTGTCATGAGGGTACCTCCCCTACGGTGCCTGACTTGATGAACGCCTGGCAAGCGTAGCGGTAGTTTCTGGGCAGACCAGGTCGAGCCGCAGTACTACCTACTGCGCCCAGGTTCGCTTGCCTACTATGAGAAAGTAATCCCCCTGCGGGAATGAACTAATCGGTATTGGTAATAATTCTCTGTCTAAGCCTGTAAAATTGGTTACTTCCTTACGGCACCGGATTATGTACAATAGTCAGTACTGAAATGGCCAGTTCGGCCCAAATTATTCGGCCAGTTAACGGAACTTGTATAGCCTGTAATTTTTATAGCTAGGCGGAGGGGGCGTAATTTAAGTTTCACACTTGCAACTTTATATTGTGGTTAACAATGATATGGGGATAATGCCCGAAGAAATGATTATTACGGAATGAGTTATGAAGGTTTGCCTAATGCTTCTGCTACTAGCCCCCAAGAGCAGCTTCTTCTAGCCCTTAATGCCGGATTCTATGAGCCTGCCATTGATGACGTTGTCGACAAACTCAGAAGTGGATTAACCCCCGGATTTTTGTCAACGCTACGGACTGACTTATTGGTCGGTTTTGCGCAGAGTTGGAGGACAACAGACCTTGCTGGCAACGTTTCGGGTAGTGACAGCAGCTACAAGTCCATCCTTTTTGATACCCATCATGCCCAGGCTGTAACGGGCGATCCCGCCATGATTGAGGCCTTGGCAAAGTTCGCAACAACTGAAAGCCAGCTCACGACGGCCATGGAATTGCTATTGGATTATCGGCAGGAGGTATCGCGCTGGCACAGTGATAGACACTATGTCCAATTTCTCGGGACCTTCGATCCGCAACATATCGGGCATCGCATTGCCCTAAGCTCGACGCTAGCAGTTATGGGTGACGAGGCGAGTGCGCTGGTTCACGTCATGGAGCAACATCCTCTAAAGCCTAGTTTTAGCCACTCATATGCAGAGCGATGTGCCGCATCTGAAAAACGGCTATATAGGAGTAGTTTGCTAGACACGGCACGGGTTACACAAGTTGACGTGCCGGGTGGGATAGGACTGGCTAACTGCGGCGTCGAGCAGATGCGACTACTAGCTGATATCAGCGGCGACCGGAGCTTACGCTGGTTAATTGGCAGTGATAAATTGGAACATGACACTGCCGCCATTCGCCTCGGGGTAGCTGCCGTCAAAGCGGTTAGACGTTTTTCTGAGCCCAGATTACACGCCTACGTTATACGTCGTCAATTCGATGAAGTGGCCACATTACAAAATGATGTCGATTATGTGACTAGCCGTTTCGGCGTCCCTGTCACCGTGATCGAGGAATTGCCATACGACTGCGCACCTGCATCATCAAGCCGCATAAAAGAGCTCCGAGCGGAAGGCCGAAATACCGAAGCTGATCATATGGAATTGTACGATACTCTATCATGATTAAAGCCTGCTTTCTTGACTTAGATAACACAGTCATCGATGACCAGGGACAGCTGTATGACGGCTTAGAACCAGCACTCGATGGATCTAGGAGAGATATTGTATCGACCTTTCTGACCGCTCGAGGTTACACCCGGTTCCTAGAGGCAATGGCTAATAACCCCGCACTTGCGGCTACACCTGGCCTGCCCATAGCGCTTGAGAATGGTGGCAGGATTATTGATAGTACGGCAACAAGAAACCTGAGTTATACCGCTCTATCTGGTGATGAACAGGATGCCATTTGTGGTGTCATTGAGAAGCAACAAGGACTTCGCTTCGTAGCATTCCACGCCAAAGAGTTGCGCACCAAGACCGTCATATGGTCACCCAGCCCAGTCGAAGCGGATCGTCTACGCACAGCCTACTCAGATAATGCAGATGTATTCTCCGGACCAGATACTGACTTGTTCCAAAAGATTCGGGAATCACAGCCGTGCATGATAACCTGTCAAACGTATGATGATATAGCGCCCGATGTGCCAGACGGAATAGAATATTCTGGGCGAGGCTGTACAGTGAATTTCATGGCGCAAGGTATCGATAAGGGCGTGGCGGCTCATACCATAGCCGAAATGGCTAACCTGGCGATGTCAAACATATTAGCTGCCGGTAACGATCGTAATGACTTCCCTGTTCTCAATATAGTGGATCTTGGACTGCCAGTTTTAGTTGGTACAGACCTGGAGAAATCGGCGATTACTGATGAGTTGCCAGCGCGCACTGTATACCTTCTTAGCCAACGATTATTAGGCAATTTAATTTTGGGAGTGACTAGCATACTATGACCATTTCCATCAGTGGCGCATCTGGTGATATAGGTGGTTATTTAGCTAAGAACTTACTGAAGCGTATGTCCGTTAAAGCTCTCGTGAGAGATACTATTGCCGAGGGCAAAGAGTCTAAGCTGTATGGCGCTCAATACTTTACATTTACTGACGGATACAGCTACGACGCAGCTTTCTTGGATGCCTTTCTTGGTAGTGACGCTGTGATTCATTGTGCGGCGCTCCTTAGGGAGGCCGATCCAGCAATCATCGACTACATGGCGATTAACGCGCTACTCACTGGGGCGGTTGCCCTGCGTTCTGCGGCTCAAAGCAAACCACCGAAGTTGGTATATCTGTCTTCTGCAGAGGTGTATGCTCTGGAAAATTCTGCTGAGCTGGCTGAGCTGGCTGAGGCCTTTGTCGCTTTTAGCAAGCGACAGTTCATGGGCTCGTTGCAGGCTACATATGACCTACGCAGGCTGGCCGCGAAGTTCATAAAAGAGAATCACCGCTTCCCCTTTGACCAATACGATGGCTATGCACTTACAAAATACCTTGGAGAAGCAATCGTGAATCAGGTGCCTCAATCGTCGACGCTACGCGTAACTAATGCCTATGGACCCGGCTACACGAACCTTCGACTTATTCCACGACTTATTACTGCGCGGCTCACGGGGCATCAAATCACCTACCTTACAGAGGATCGAGATTTTGTCTATGCCGAGGACATCAATGCCCTGGTGATGGCTATTGTCCGTACCAATACCAGTGGCACAATCGATTGCAAATCAAATCAGATAATCAACACCAAGGACCTGCGAGATACCATTGTACATCTGACACCCACCGCATACGGTGTATTAACGGCGACTGATGCAAAAAATCAAAAAATCCCACCACAGTCGGCGCTGCCGGCTGCCGATAAGGACCTGGCGAGTATAATCGGCCGGCCTACGCCATTCGCCAAAGGGTTTGCCGCCACGCTGCGTTGCCATAAAGAACGGTGTTATCACCAGATGGAAGATTGCCGTAGTATCAATGATTTCCTGAAGGTTGGGGACAAGGTGGTGGGAGATTTACAAGGCAGCTCTGCCGCTTACCTACGTATTATCCAAGGCGCAGATACGGTTAAGAAAGTGCTCAAAGTAGCGACCCGTGACGGTGTCGAAGGTAATGGCATAGCCAAAGTGGCCAACGAAATCAACTACTACAAACATATTAACCGGTATCAGCCGCGACTGGCGGCCCTGTATCCTCGATTGCTTGAACAGCAAAAGGCTGACACATTCTCGTCGCTGACTATTGAATATCTGGATGGCCCAAATTATTACGAGGCACTACAGGCCAATAGATTACCTTTCGCAGACTACCGGGTGGCTCTCCAGTCTTTGATAGATACGCTGGGTGGTATCGTATTGCCAGCGAGCGTACCCGCCAAAGACCCTGAGCACAACTTAGACACCTACTACTTGGAGCGTTCGTTGTATCGTTTAAAGCCTGTCAGTACGCTCATGGAAGTTCAGGACACCGTGCGAGTGAATGGTGAATCACTGCTTGCACCACATATCATCCTGACGAAGCTGCTCCGCGACCAAAGGCTACGAAAATTCATTAAGCCGCAATTGGAATGCTTTTGTTTCCATGGTGATTTAACGTTACTCAATACGGTGTACCTTGAGAAAGCAGGCAAAATTAGGTTGATTGATCCACGAGGCTATAAAGGTATATGGGATCCGCTGTATGATTTTGCTAAGATGAAATTTACGCTGAGTGGTTTCGGAGAGTTCGTCTTGGGTTCAAAAGAAATCGTGACCCAGAGTAAAGACGGCTTCCATATCAACCTTCGTCGCATACCGTCGTCGGCACGGAGGCTGAATGGTGCGTTTTTTGAAATGCTGGAAGCTAGCCTGCCGTTCAGAGAACATGTCATTGCCCTTGAACCGTACTGGAAACAACGCCTGACGCTAGCCGAGGCAACGCACTACTTGGCGGACATCCCCTTTCGTCTGTATACTGATGTTACCTCGGCGTCAGCTATGGCGTCGTATGTGATGGGTACGTACTACCTTAACCAAGCGTATAGGATGCTTGAATATGCCAACGATTGATCAAGAATGCTCACCTGGGTATACGCTGAGCACCTACCTTAGTGACAAAGCGTATACTCGTGACGACGGAGCACCACTAACCTCCTACGATGCGGTCTGTGAAACGATTGCGCCCCCCGGTATACCACGTGTTATTGCGGTCGACGGTCCGACGACTTCCGGAAAAACTTCACTTAGCGATAGCCTCCGGCGTTATTACAGCCAACGTGGCGTGCCGGTAGCCTACCTACCGTTAGATTATTTCTTAGTTGATCGCGCTGCCCGGACCGACATAGCTCGCGACATAGAGTCTGGGAAGATTACTATTGCTGAGTATAGCTATGCTGCCTGGGAACAAGAGAAGTACCGGGAGGCCTTATTGGTGGCCTGCCAAATAGTACGGCAAGAAGTAGCTGGGTCTCATGAACTGGTAATACCTAATGTCTATAACCGTATAACGGGCAGCAAAGAAGACGACCAGACCATAGCCATAACTGTGGGTGGCATAGTGCTGACCGAAGGAGTAGGGCTTCATACCTATCACGCTAGTTTCTTCGATACTTGTATCAGAGCTGACGTCCAAGATGATTCGGTATTGCTAGAACGATCACTCGCGCGTGAACGGCAAAAGCTGGCAGCTATCCAGCTGAGCGATGATTTTTTACGCTGGCGCTATAATCTAGTTGATGGGCCGCATTCTGAATTTTTGCGTGCCTCCTCGGTGGGCCGAGCCGATATAGTGGTTGACACCTCGGAGCTAGACTCAATGGTAATATTTAGAAAAGTAATGAAATGAGGGGTAACACAATGGGCTGGGAGCTAGTAGAGTCAGAAATCGTATTTGATAAGTTCATGAAGATTGAAGAGCGTACCTACAGGATGCCGGACGATGAGACAAAAAGCTTTTATATAAAAATAACCAAGCCGGCTGTTTGTGTCCTAGCCCTTACCGCAGTTAACCAAGTTATTACCGTAGAGCAATTCCGTCCTGGCCCAGACAGGACCCTTAGTGAACTCCCCGGTGGCTATATGGAGGAGGGCGAAACTCCCGAGCAGGCCGTCGCCCGAGAGCTCCGCGAAGAGACCGGCTACGCAGGTGATGTGCAATTAGTGACTGAATGCTTCGATGATGCCTACAGCACCATGAAACGCTCATGCTTCGTGGCCACTAACTGTAAAAAAGTCGGTGACCAAGAACTCGACGACGGTGAATTCATTAACGTCAACCTCATTGATCTACCCGACTTCCTCGAGATAGTACGCTCTGGCCAAATGACTGATGTAGAGGTGGCGCTGCTTGGTCTTGATAAGCTTGGGTTATTAAGCCCGCGCTAGCCAACACGGTGCTACGCGAAAAAAGTATGAATTATTATGGCTGTTGACGATAAGTATACCAAAAGGTATACTTTGGTATATGAAAACAGCCAATGACACTACTATCCTAAGTTTAAAAACGAAGAAACAGGTAAAGGCATTAGCTCAGATGCGGGCAGAGCAGCTGGGCATGCCGCTTGGCACTATCGTGAATGCTTTTTTACGCACTTTTGGCCAAACTGGCGAAATACATTTTACGGTGGCCGAACCTATTACGCCTAAAATGGCAAAGATTATTCGCGAAATGCGGGCAGATATTGCAAATGGTGAAACCTACGGGCCATTCAATATTGACGAGGCGGAAGCTTTCTTAGACACTATCCCGCCAGAAGCTCATGAAGATTGAATACTCAAAAACATTTACTAAGCAATACGCCAAACTAACCCCGAAACTACGATTGCAGTTCAAAAACCTCCAACGTCTTTGGTTGAATGACCCCTATAACCCACAACTTCACTTACACATGCTCACGGGCGAATATGCCGGTCTTTATAGCATCAATATCACCGGCGATATCCGTGCACTCTACGAGAAAATTGGTACTGGCTACATACTATTTGGGTTTATCGGCAGACACAGTCAGCTGTATGGCTAAAGCTGCTCCATAACCTGTCGTGTTAAACCTCACCGTAACATGTCTGAGTTGCCGAAAAGCTCAGAAAGCGCCGTCGCCCATGTACGGCCACATGGTAAAAACAAACTAGATACACTTCCTTTGCCAAACGGAGATAATTTTACTAAACAGTGTTTTTGGCTAAACCAAGGATATGTTGCTGAGCAAATAACCAAGGTTTAAAGAATACTCTTATAACCCTTAGCCGTCACAGACAGATAATCTTTTAGTCTGTTATCCAACAAATCTCCAACATCACTTTATATTTCAGTAACGGCAACATCAGTATTTGATGCACGTAACTGCTCGCTAGGATGATTATGCGCGACGATGATACTGGCAGCACAGTCGGTGATGGCGTCCGCAAAGACTTCTCTTGAATGAACGAGGCTACTCGTGAGCGTACCAATCGTAATGATACGCGTGGCAATAAGCCGGTATGCACCATCGAGCTCCAGACAAACAAAATATTCCTGCCTTTTGTCTCTGATATCGGCAAGCTGCCCGACCGCAGCTTCAGGGGAATCGATGATTGGCCTCTCGCCGACTTCAAACTGCCTACTTTACTGCTCGTATCCGGCCACTATCTGAGTAGCTTTGTCTGGGCCTAGGCTTTTGACTGACAGTAGGTCATCGTACGTTAGCTCACCACCCTTTTCTGTAATCAGTTTCTTCACGTCGCGGGCGATTTTGGTAACATCGACTTTTGCATTGCCGCTGCCAATAATTGCTATCAGGTGTTCGAGTTCAGAAAGTGCAGGCGCACCTTTTGCTGCAAACTTTTCTCGTGGTCTATCTTGCTTAAGTCTACTCTTGGAGGTATTTATGCATTTATTCTACCCCTAAATCTCACTAAAGTGCATCTGTAAAATTAACCTGAGCTTGAGCGGGTGTTATATATGGGCTTATATAAGTCGCCATTTAATCCGCATATTATAGTGCCTGTGAACGCTTTTCTTGGTGTGTGGCATGGAAGCCAATGCATCCAGTGCGGTAGCGTGAACGTAAAAGGTCATACTCGACACCATACTTTACTGCTAAGTTCACTTACCTGGATACTGCACCACTGAGAATGCCCTGACCGCTATTGTAACGATTGCTAGGGTATGGTCGTATCTACTGATAGCAAAGCCCAGTAAACGGTGGCAGTATATCGCGGCTGTAACTCACACTGAATAGTAGGTATGGGCACTATGTGAGATGATATTGTTCATATGACTTATGAAGATCAGCATGGTATGAACTCCGAGGCGGCAGCAGCGCCTGGGGTAGTTACTCCCGAACAGCTTGCTAGGAGTGTATCGAGCTATCTGGCAGATGCCGAAGCAAATCCTGATTTAGGGCCGCAGTCGCTTACTCTGTTTAAGGCTCTGCAGGGTTGCTTCGAAAATGGCCTTCGCGGTGGGTATATAGAACTGCCTACCGACATTGGCAACCCTATGCTGTTTTTGGAGCTCACAAAAGCCCTACGGAATACGCCACAAGGAGCGCCAACGCCTAGGATCCTAGTGGTGGCCCCAACCCAGGACGTCTTGCAGCGGACCTTAGAGAAATCGGGCACCAAAGGTTTTGACGGCTCGGCGTCAGAGCTTACCGTCGTGCCGTTATATAAAGGATCAACAACAGAAGATCGAGAAACTTTCACAACGGCCGGCGTAGGTGTTACTACCGGTTTGTCATTTCAGCAGCTACCAAGGACACCAGATTTCGTACCTGCCCGCGAGCTTGGAGCCGAGGCAATTGCCGCTGCGTATAGGGATAGAGTAGAGTCTTTTGCCAGTGGTGCCAAAAAGCGCAACTGGTCGCCTGAAGCCACGCTTCGCAATTCACAAAAGGTAGCACAGGAGTACCTGAATGACAGGTTCCGTGGTCTATTCGTAGGCGAACCAATGCTGAGTAAGTTTGACGTTATTATCCTAGATGAGGGAGAGCATGCGCCTCGAGGCACTGCGGCCAGGGATCTCACAAGGTACTTGCTGTCACAAAACAAGGTTGTGATTGGCCTTACCGCTAAGCCAGATGCCGCTGAGGGACAGAAGCTATCGGAAGTACTTCTCGAAAAGATTCACCATGTCTCGCTGAGTGAGGCCATAGATATGCGGCTGCTTTCCCCGATAGTACCGATCGCCATAGTGAGCGGCATGCGCGTAAAAGGTTTGGACGTCTTTAACGCGTCCGGTGAGTATAAAGATGATGCCATAAGCTACCTAGCTCGTAGCACAGTGCGAAATGACCGCATACTGGACGCGGCTGAAGTGTTTGCCAGCAACGGTGTGGGCACCATTATTTCCTGCATAGCCGGTGACAACTCCCGACACGCACGTGTGCTGGCGGAGAGCCTCAGAGACCGTGGCACCAGCGCCGGAGCCGTTTATAATGACATGAGCCCCGACGAGCGGGCTGCACTGTACCAGCAATTTGAATTGGGCGTGCTAGCCGTACTGACCGTCGATGAACCAAGCAAAGGCTGGGATACTCAGCGTGCCAAAGCGCTTATAAACGCCCGTCCAACCCGATATCCCAGCATTGCTACCCAGCGTTCCGTCCGGGTTGCTCAGCCGGGTGGAGTCACCTATGCGGTGGATATACTTGACGAACACGAAAACGGCATATCGCCGGTTGGAGTAGTCGACCTGCTGACCGATACGCAGGCGACGTACGGTCAAGCCTTTGGCGCTGTTAGCGAGGCTGAACGTGCCAACATAGACACTCTGCTGAGGGATCTTTCAGCAGTAACGTCAACCATGACCGATATGCATACCGCCTACTACCATTACCAAAATATGCTGGCAGAGCTGCCGAAGCTTACTGGTGGCAAAACGGTAATTGATGGCCGCGTGTGGGTTGTCCCATCCAAGATAAGTGCAATTTATAGCGGTGTTACTGAGGAGATTCTTATAAAAGCCGCCGAGGTTCATGCTGTTACCCTAACGCAAATCAAGGCCAATATGAACGGCCTTATGCGTCTGGCTTCTGAACGACATGAGTCGGAAGAGCTCCTGCACCGACTGCCGGTTGTTGACCCCCAAAAGTATTATATTGACAAAGATGACCTTGCTAAGACCAAGTGGGCATCTTCCGCGGGCCTAGCAAAGCTTTTTGGTAGCCACTATCCCGGCGTGTCGGCAGCAGATATTGACGAAGCGCTACGCTTTGTCGCCGACGAGAGCCTAAGCTGGGTCCCCGCGCTAGCCAGAATCGATAGATCGGGATTGACGGAGCGGTCGTTTAGAGCGTTACGGCTGTATGAGGTAAGTCGGGAAACACCCCGCGGCCTGGGAACACTTAGCGGGATAAATACTGCGCTCCAACAGTATTATGCGACTAACCCTTGACACCATACCGAATAGGTAGCAGACTACTCTAGACATGGAGCCACGTATACCCCTCCCTGATGGCACAAAGCCTGATGAACCTAATCAGGAACCGTTCGGTGAGCCCACCGCTACGCCCGATGAAGCCCCGTCTTTAGACGTTATAGCCGAGGCTCCCGAAGACACACGCCGCGGTTTGGGCGCAGCCACGATTACCGGCGCCCAAAAACCTGAAGGCAATGAACAAAAGCAACTTCCTCCCCTAGAAAGTATCCCCTCCCTTCTCGCATTAGGTGTGAAAGGCCCGGATAGCATGCACATTCATAAGTTTGACCCGAGTAACACCGTGTGGACAGTGTCTAGCCAAGCCGAAGATACTCCTGCAGGCGAACGAACCGACGAGCAAATTCAGCTTTTGCAAGACATTGATCACCTCAAAACCTATGCACCCTACACATCAGACTATAAGGGAGTGTTCACCCCAGATGAGCTTCGTGCCCTTGTCGCCGAACTCGACGTACTTCGCCAAAGGAATCGACCCGACTTTGATGCAATTGTAGGCAACATTATTGGTACAGTTATCCGTAACGAGGAGATTATTCCTGGCCGTATCGTGGCTACTGCAAAATTTGCAGACAATAGACCTAACGGCCGTAGTAGTATGCAAATGCGTTCCTTACGTACATTAGCCGGCGAAGCAAACAAAGCTCTGGCTCAGCTTCTGTATAAGAATGTAAATCTTGCTAACTACATAGTGCCGATAAAGCGTGATCCTGACTACGACCCCATGGCCGAAAAATCTATTGACCTCACGCCAGTCTTCCGATTTGTTGCGATGAGCCATGGCTTTGACATATACGGCCAGCGGAGCCTAGAGGCACGCCAAAAGCGCTTAGAGACTTTTGAGGATAACTTCGCAATTATTACCACCTGGTATGAAAGTGTAAAGCCCATAATCGATCAGCTTCCCTCCGATGTTGCCTTTGCAGATTCTCTGGAAACCGATACCGGCTGGAGCCACCCCCGAAAAGCTGCCCGAAGTGGCGTCCAGTTCGTCATACAAAACCTGATAGAAACAATGGATAAGAGCTACAGCGGTAATGAGAAGTACGGAAGACACAAATCTTACAAGCTCGATCCGGCAGCTGCGATTAACCTGCAGCTTTTAATTGCCCACCACGTGGAAAATATTCGCCAGAAACTTGGTACCGGTCTCCACCCAAGCGCCGAAGAGATTTCGCCCCTGCCCCTAGACTTCGAATTCTAACCTGTTGAGATAGCGACGCCGGGAGTAGCTGACGGCTGCTACTAACTGGCGATGCGGGACCAATTTGTGCCGTTGCTATATAGCACCATCTTGCCGTAGGCGGTGTTTAGGACGAAGTTGGTTGCACCGTCTATGGTGCCAGCGATGGTTATGGTGTTGCTAACGCTACAATTGCCCGATTCGTCTTTTACGACAAACTGTTTACCAATTTGCACGGCAGATGCGGCCGGTAGCGTTACTGTGCAGGCCGAAGTAATCGACGTGTAGGCTACGATGCTATCGGTTGGTAGCAAGCTGTAGTTGGTACTGGCAACACTGGTACGTACCACTGTGTTTGGCTGTCCGCTCGCCAAGGCAATATACGGCACGGCATTTGCACTGGTGGTCGTGCCACTGCCGCCGGCAGTTATGGTGTAGCTAATGGCAATAGACGTAGAGTCGGCATAGGCGGCGCTGTTGCTCGATGTAAATACGGCAGTGAGCGAGTGAGCGCCGGTCGCAAGCGCACTCGACGTCATACTAGCCGTGCCGCCACTGACCGCGCCAGACCCGATGGTCGTAGCGCCGTCTTTAAACGTTACCGAACCAGGTGCTGCCGATGCAGCAACCGTCGCCGTCAGGGTAACGCTAGCCCCCGACGCCGCTGATGAAACTGGACTGGCCGTAAGCGTCGTAGTAGTGGCCGCCGCCCCGCCACCGCTGGCTACACGAGTTGATGCCCAAAAGAGGGCATTTGTTTTAGTCTGACCATTATCAATATTTCGGCCATATTGGACGAAACCAGTATAGTCAGGAATCTGCTCGACCGTCAGCGACTGCGCTTCGGTATACCCGGCGGTCGGGTTTACCACCGCATGCAGGCTGTAGATTACTTGGTTCCAGCCGGTGTCTTGGGGGTTGGCCGTCGGGGCTACCGGAATTTCTACTGAGGCCATTGGGTACGAGCGGGTGGCCCAGGTAGCGTCCATGTATTCTTCGGTAATTGGTGTATAGGGCAACGATTGAATACCATAAAAATAATGGGGGTGAGAACCGAAATAGGTTTCAACGGCTGCTTTATGAGTACGCACGATGACGGCCGTACCGTTATCACTAAACGGCGCTGGGTAAATGTCACTGTTGGCAGTGATGTGCCAGTAGCGCTTGGCGGAGCGGATTTCGCTGGCAAGTAGCAACCGGCCCAAGTTCGATAGTTCAACGTTGCTAGTAGCCAGCCCCCACAGATGTATGCCATACCAGGCGTTAATGGCCTCACTGGTAGATTCCTGTCCTGGCCCCACATCGATGCCGACCAGGCCACCGGCCCAGCTGTGTCCAGCGAACCAGTCTTTGTGGCGGAACTTCGGGAAATAGGTGTCGGTCAGCGAAGGGTTAGCAATGTCACGGATCAGCGATTCGATGGCCGCTTTGTTGTTGGTACGCCAGGTGGCATCATTGCGCGCCACTACTGCCGCGGCATAAATCCAGTAGCCGTAGTGGAAGTGGTGGTCATTAAACCGGCCGCTCCCAAAGTCTGCCCCCATATCTGCTAAGCCGTTTTGGGTACTGATTCCCTTCCAGGTGCTACCACCTTGATACAGCAGCACGTTTTTGTAGCCCGAACCCATCACACCGGGTGAACCGGTTGGTGTCGCCGAAAGGTAATCCGTAATCTGTGTTTTCAAACTGGTGGCGATGCTAGTAGCCGCCGCGTTATCGCCAATTTCCTCGGCGATTAAGATGAGTCGGGCCATCTTGGCTAGGTACTTTCCTGAGTAGTAGGGGCTTAAGCCCCAGCCATTACCGACTACATCTTGGGTGGAGTTTTTCTCGACGTTGAGCGCGGCTTGGACGTCAGAGTAGGCGCTCGACGGAATTGGGTTTGGTGAACGCCAGCTGATAGGCGTCAGCGCTTCACTAAGTGTCCATGACGAAGCCTGGATAGCTTTCATGTTACCGCGCAGCGTTATCAGCTCGATGCCGGTATAGGTGGCCGAGGGCATCAGGTCCTGGTGGTGTGGCAGAGCAAACACCAGTGGAGCGCCGCTGCCCGAAGACGTAAAGCTAAAGGTCATTGTTGCCGTATTACCGCTAAATGTCGAGTTGACCGAGCCGCCCGTTAGTACACTCGTTGCCGCCGTGTCGTAGGCAGCTTCGTGTCCGCCGACATCTAGTACGGCAATCTGTAGGGTGCCGGTATAGGCCGCCGTGGCCGTAAACGTCGCACCACTGAGCGTAAAGCTTAGGGCCGAACTGGCGTAGACCAACCAGTAGCGGTTATACCGATTGGTTTGAATTTTTAGTTTCGTTACCCCAGTCAAATTAGCACTGCCCGGAGCCACACCGTTGATAGCTAAAATAGCGCCTTCCATAGTAATAACTGGCGTCGCCGAGCTGAATATGCCCGAGTTGAAGCCCTGGCCCTGCACCAGGTTCGTGGCCATACTGCCACCACTAGTGTTGAAGCGCAGACTAACGCCCAGATCGGAATAATCGAGTATTTCGCGCGAGGTATTGGTTTCGTTGGTACTAAGCGTTATATCTTTGGCGCCGGACAGCGTCAGCGAGCGGGCCGCCACATCACGGTCGCCCGCCTGGTCGCCAAAGTAGGTAACCGTAAAGCCCTTGCCATCTACTGATGGCCACTGAGCGTACGGAAAAGTCATGGTTTTGCCGTTGTAGATACTCGAATCGTAGTGCGGAATCAAGATGTTTTGCCACCAAGCGTTGGTCGGCATCACTTTGGTGGCACTATAGGTAAAGTACGCAGCCGGCGCTAAAGAATGGGCGGTGCCCTTGAGCGTAAACGGAGTTGCGCTGGTGGCGATGGGATCGGTAAATGCCATGTTAGTTAGTCTCCTTTGGAGTGTTCATACTTATGCTCCTACTTTGCACCACATGGCACCGTTGCTATACAGCCGTACGCTGGCGTAGGCACTGCTCAGCACATAACTACCAGCTCCATCGATTGAGCCCGAAACAGTGAGGGTATTGCTGCCGTTGCAGTTGCCGGCTTCGTCTTTAACGACCATCTGTTTGCCAGCCGGAACACTACTAGCTGCTGGCAAAGTAATGGTGCAAGCCGCGCTGAGCGACGTAAGCGCCACGATAGTGTCGGAAGCGGTTGCCGTGTAGTTGGTATCGGCAATGCCGGTGCGCAGAGCCGTGTCGGGCGGTCCGTAGCTATAGGCTAGATAGGGGACGGCATTGACATTGTTGGCCATTACAGTCCGCCTTTCTTAGTATCAGCTGCAGGTCGTAATTCACTCGTCGCAAAATGTTGGCTTCGGGCACTGGTTATTTTGTAGCTCATATGCGGAACCAGGCCGTTCCGTTGCAGTACAGTCGAGCGTTGGCATACGCGGTATTTAATACCAGATTTGCTGCACCATCTATGGTGCCGGCAATGGTTATACTGTTAGTCCCGCTACAACCACCCGATTCGTCTTTAACAACTATTTCCCAGCCGGCGGGGACACTGGCAGCCGAGGGCAAGCTTACGCTGCGAGCTACGCCTAAGGACGTGAAGCCGACCACGGCATCGTTAGCAGTCATAGTGTAATTGGTGTTGGTAACGGCTACGCGAACAGCCGTAGCCGCTTGGCCACTGGCAAAGGCTGCGTAGGTAACAGCATTGCTATTCGAACCGGCCGCGCCTCCCCCGCCACCGCTGGTGGTTATGGTGTAGCTAAGGCCGCTCGACGTTGAGTTGGTATACACACCGGTGTTACTGGATGCAAACACAGCCGTAAGCGTATGGTTACCGGTAATTAATGATGAGCTTGTCATACTGACTGTCCCAGCGCTTACCGGGCCGCTACCAATGGTTGCAGCCCCGTCTTTAAAGGTTACGCTACCGGTAGCACCGGAGGGTGCAAGTGCGGCCGTCAGCGTTACGGTTGCGCCGGTAGCGGCTGTGCCGACCGGGCTGGCCGACAGCGTGGTAGTTGTGGTGGTCGCGCCGCCACCGCTAATGGTGTAGCTCAGCCCTGCAGAAGTCGACGGCGCAAAAGCCGCGCTATCGGAAGGCGTAAATGTCGCTGTTAGGGTATGCGCGCCGGAGCTCAAGGTATTTACGATAACGCTAGCCGAAGCGCCACTTAGCGGACTACTACCGATTGGCGTTGCGCCGTCGAAAAACGTCATCGTACCGGCCGCCGATGGGCTGAGCGTACCGGTAAGAGTGACGTTAGCACCGAAAGCGGCTGATGAGATCGGACTGGCCGACAGCGTGGTCGCCGTAGAAGTCGGCGCCGGGGTAGCACTGTTTTGGACCGCCGACCACCACAGGAAGTTCGTTTTCGAAGCGCCTTGGTTATCAAGGTATTCCGGCGTCGAAGTCGTTGGCGGCAAGGCGTTGATATTGCTATACGCCGTGGCCGGGTCGATGATCGCCTGGGCGCCATAGGTATTCCCAAGCCAACCGCCGGGTGTAGTAGCCGTGCCGGTAGAGGCTTTGCCCGTGAGCCGTACGGGGTACATTTCCTGCATCCAGGCCTTGGGTAGCAGCTCGTGGGTAGCGGGTGTAAACGGCATGGCCTGTATGCCGGCAATCTGGTCGTCGCCCAGCCCAAACCAAGTGGCATTAAAGATCTTATTGGCAAACACCAGGGCAATTATCTTCTGGTTGGCAAAGTTTGTCGGGTACACATTGTTGGTACTCGGCATCTGCCAGTAGGTGTGGGCCGCCCGAACCTCTTTGGCCTGCAGGTAGCGTCCGACGTTACGTAAATCTGGCTGGGCGGTTACCAGTCCCCACAGGTTAATCCCATACCAGGCGTTGGTGGCCTCGCTGGTCGATTCCTGGTTGCGGCCATCACCATTAGCTTGCAGACCGGCCGCCCAGGAGTGGCCTTCGTACCAGTCGTGGTGGCGCAGCTGCGTAAAGTACGGGTCACCGGCTGGTGACGGGTTGGCAATGTCGCGGATAATATCATTGACTTTGTTTTTGTAGGTCGTTGCCCAGGTGCTATCAAAGTGCGCAATAACGGCCGCGCCATACACAAAGTAGCCCCAGTGGAAGTAGTGGTCGTTGTAGACGGCGTTGCCAAACTCGGTAGCTTGGTTGGGGTTACCGGGAGGCGACGTTACCAGGGCGTTATTACTTAATACCCCGCCCCAGGTGGTGTCGTAGGCCAGGCTGAGGGTGGTGCTGGTGCCGGTGCTGTTTGTCAGCCACGGCGTGAGGGCGTTCTTCATACTGGTGACAATACTGTCTCGAGCGGCGGTGTCGCCCAGCTGGTCGGCAATCAAGGCTAGGCGGGCGGCGCGGCTGATTTGCTTACCAAACGTATAGGCTTCGACGGCGTCAAGGTTGCTGGCCTGAAAGGTCTTTTCGGACGCCAGGGCGGTGGTAATGGCCGCCGTTTTGCTGGCGTCAATGGCGTTGGGCGAATTCCAGGTAATGGTACTGAGCGCATCGGTCATGGTCCAGCTGTTGCCCGTTACGGCGTGCAGCGTGCCCCGAAGCGTGGTAAACGTCATGTTTGGCACATACGACGGCGAGCTCAGAATAGCTTCGTGGTGGTTGAGGGCATACGTCATGAGCGTGCTGCCAACGCCAATTTTGCTATAGGTGAATATAGTTGTAGCCGTGTCGCCGGTCACACTCACGCTGGTGGTGCCGCCTACCGGCACGGCGTCTTTATAAGTGTCGAGCGCGGTTTCGGCGCCGCTACCATCGGCCACTATAGCCAGCCGGACGTAACCGGTAAACGGTGCAGTGGCGGTCAGGCTTTGATTGGTCAGCGTAAACGTGACGGCGCTGCTGGTATAGATAATCCAGGTTTCAGTGGCGCCGTTGCCTAGGTACGGCCGGTTAATGGTCAGCTTAAACTTTGTGCCGCTCACGGTGCCGCTCGGCGCGCCGCCGTTTACGGTTGCTATCGAGTGATAATCGGTATTGCTGGTCGAGAAAATGGGTGTCAGAGCGGTGTAGCGCATGGTAGCGTAGGGCATACCGCGCACCACTGGCGCTTCCATAAAGTGGCTGCCATCGACATTCCATTTTATGGTGGCCGAAAGCTGGTCGTAGGCACTCACGTAGCGGCTGGCAATCGTTTCGGTGGCCGCCATAGTTAGGTCTAAATAGCGCCAAATTTGTGGCAGCTGGTCGTTAGTCCACCCCCAGTTGGTGGCCGAGGCGTCGTAGTTAATCTGGTATTCGTTGCGCAGCGTGCGGCCGTCGGAGTACAGTCGGATAAATGGCCGGTTAACATTAAACCCGTTGGCTAGTGGCCGGAAGTTGTAGGGCCAGACAGTCGTGCGACGATCGGCGTTGGAGGCAAACTCGTCGCTGTTGGGGTCCAGGATAAAATCCATAAACCAGGTGTTGGTCGGGTACGGCGCGGTTAGCCCTGGCCCCCACCAGCTGTTGGGCGTAACAATGGCGTTGGTTTTGGCGTCGTACAGCGGAACGCTGGTGGCAATAGGGTCACTAAATGCCATATTTAAATTACGCGCTCCCAGCCGCCAATGTACACGTACTTAACATAGGTCGGATAGCTAAAAACGTGCGAAAACGTGCCGTTGGTAACGGTCAGCGTAAAGCCGTTAAATACGGTATCGATAAACGAAAGTTCAAACAACGCATTGGCCGTCGTGCCCGCCAGAGTAATAATGCGGTTGGCCGTTAGACTCCCCGTACACTTGGTTAGGGTCGCGCTGGTACCAGCCGTAAGAGTCAGCGCACCGGTCGTTGCTATATCTTTTGTGGCAGTAAAGTTACTACCGCCCGCATTGGCGATGTTTTTCCATTTACCAACACTGCTGTCATACGTCAGTACTTGTCCGTTTAACGGGGTACTGAGCGATACATCTGTCCCTGTAGCTATACTGCTACTTCCGCTACCGCCGCCGCCAAATCCCATGCGCCACCCTCCTAGGTAATTTACAAATTAGTGATAAGTCTTTTGGGTCCCAAGGTAGTAGCGTACCCTAGTTATTTTCGGCTGCCTTTCTTAACAGCGATGTATCAGTAGTGTTAACGTCTACCCTAGTACTATAAAGATAAGCGGAGCGAAAAACAACGCTAGACACAAGATTAGTTATATAGTAGCCAGCAATTTTAACCATTCCACCACCTTTTGCTTCAGTGCCTGCGCTAGGTTTCGGAGGCCTACTATGTTTTAGCGTCAGCCCCGCGAACTAGCAAAGGCAGCGCATAACATACCGCTCGCAAAGTCATACAATGCTACACTATTCGTATGCAATTCTTGAGGGAGGATAAAGCGGCGGCAATCGAGGCGATTACGCTGCGTCTGCAAAGCGAACTCGCGGCCAAAAAGCGCGTGTTGTGGCTAGTGTGTGGGGGTAGCAACATCGAAGCCGAAGCTGCCGTTATGAAGCGGCTGAATGCAGAGAGCGCCGATTTGCTCGGCGGCCTAGCCATTTTACCGACCGATGAACGCTTTGGCCCAGTCGGGCACGCCGACAGCAATTATCGCCAGCTGCAGCAGGCCGGCTTCGAGCCTGGCACTGCGACCTGGGTGGACGTATTGCTGCACGACGTTCCGCTGGCCGAAACCGTCAGCTTTTATAACGACGTGGCGGCCACGGCTTTTGCTAACGCTAGTGTCATCATTGGTGTCTTTGGAATGGGCGCGAACGCTCATATAGCTGGCATGCAGCCTGGTTCGCCGGCGGTCGCTGCCGGGTATCCCAGTGTGGTCGGCTACCCCTGGGAGGACTTTACTCGCCTGACACTGACTGCCGAAAAACTCAAGCACATCCAGACAGCCTACGTCTTGGTGTACGGTGACAAACATGAAGCTCTGGTGCGCCTGCAGCGCAACGAGGAAGATTTTGAGCAGATGCCAGCTAAAGTGCTGTACGATATTCCGGAAGTCTATATTTATAATGAAACAGTAGAAAGCAAGGGGTAGCACCATGAAAATAGCAATCCAGGGACTAGGACGCATGGGTATGCAGATTGCCTGCAAACTGGCCGAAAGTGGCGAGCACACCGTCATTGCGCACAACCGCCACAAAGAACCCATCGAAGAGGCCGTCAGCCACGGGGCGCTTCGGGGCTACGAAAAGCAGGATGTCCTCGATGCCTTTGGCGAAGACCAAGTAGTGCTCTGGATAATGCTACCCGATGACATCGTCGATGCGCAGATCGACGAATGGCTACCCATGCTACCCCAGGGCTCAATTATTATTGACGGTGGCAACTCCGACTTCCGCAACACCAAAAAACTGAATGAAAAAGTATCGGCAGCCGGCATGCATTTGCTGGACGCCGGCGTTTCGGGCGGCGTGTGGGGCTATGCCAATGGTTTTCCGATAATGTGCGGTGGAGACAACGCCGAAGCCTTTACCGTGCTCGAACCAGCCCTCAAAACGCTTACCCAACCTGGTGGCGCCTACTACCACTTTGGCCCGAGCGGCGCCGGCCACTATGTCAAGATGGTGCATAACGCGATTGAATACGGCATGATGGAGTCGCTGGGCGAAGGCTTCCGCTTGCTCAAAGAAGGGCCCTATCCTGAAATGAACCTGGCCGCCGCCGGCGACGTTTGGCAACACCACAGTGTTATTACCAGCTGGCTGACCGAACTCAGCCGCGACGCCCTGGCCGAAAACCCCGAGCTCGATGGCATCACTGGCTACGTAGCCGAAAGCGGCGAAGCCCGCTGGACGCTTGATGCGGCGCGCGACATGGGTATTGTACTGCCATCGATTCAGGCCGCCTTCGACGTCCGGCTAGCTAGCCAAAAGGGCGAAACCAACTTCGCAACTAAAGTAGTGGCTGCTCAGCGCAATAAGTTTGGCGGCCATAACCTCAACGGCGAAGGCCCGGCCCCTAAACTAGCCGCCCAGGACGCTAGTCGGTGAACGACGAGCGGCTCAACAGTCCACTCAGTCTGTGTATTTTCGGTATTACAGGGGATTTAGCACAGCGCAAACTGCTGCCGGCGCTATACCAGCTGGTCAAAGCCGGTAACCTTCCCGAGCAAACCCGCATCGTGGGCATTTCGCGGCGCGATATATCACTCGATACGGTATACGGCAGGTTACGAGAATTCGTGGCTGAGGCTGACTATGACGAGGCCGTCGAGATGCACCTGCGCTCTCACACCGAAATACGGCAAATGGACCTTATGCAGCAGGCCGATTACGAAGCTTTACTGGTTAGGCTGCAAGAGCTAGAACAAGAGCTTGGACCAAATGGCTGCCGTTTGTATTACCTATCTATCCCCTCCCAAGCCTTCCGCTCAGTTATTCACCTGTTGGGTCAGACCGGCCATCATATGCCCTTGCCCGGCGGGGGCGATGCCCCGCGCTTGCTCGTCGAAAAGCCGTTTGGGTACGACCTAAAGTCTGCCCGGGAACTAGTCGATAGTCTAGACGAGTACTTCGGCGAGGGTCAGGTGTACCGGATAGACCACTACGTCGCCAAAGAGACCGTTCAAAACATCTTAACGTTTCGCTTTCGTAACCCGCTGTTTGCCAGCATTTGGAACAACCGGCACATCAGCAGCATTGCAATTCGGGCCCATGAAAAACTTGATATCGAAGGCCGCAGCAACTTTTATGATCAAACGGGGGCGCTGCGTGATCTGATTCAAAGCCACTTATTGCAGCTGCTGGCAATCACCACCATGCAGCGACCGAACCGGCTCGATAGCGATAGCATTCACGCCGAAAAGTTACAGCTACTTGAAGCGGTGCGACCGATTGCCCCTAGCGAAGTCGCGGTGCAGGCCGTTCGGGGCCAATACGAAGGCTACCGAGAAGCCGTCGGTAACCCTGCTTCCATCATAGAAACCTATGCTAAAGTACGCCTTAGTATCGACGACCCCGCCTGGGAAGGTGTTGATATAACACTTGAAACAGGTAAAGCTCTGCCCGAAAAACTGACCGAAATCACCATTTGCTTTCGGGCAAAAAATGACAGCGATGAAAACCAGCTCGTTTTTCATATTCAACCAAATGAAGGCATTAGTCTGCAGCTTCAAACCAAGCGTCCGGGTATACATGATATAACCGAAACGGCAAACATGGACTTCGACTACGCACGTAGCTTTAGCCAGCGACCGATTGATGCCTATGGACGGGTTATTGTAGATGCCATTCGTGGTGACCAGACGCTATTCGCGCCTGCCGCCGAAGTCATTCGTTCCTGGGAAATCATCGAACATGTGCTGGAACAATGGTCGCACAGTGGCGACGGTTTGGTGTTTTACACTAAAGGCTCGTTGCCGTCCACCGATTTTTAAGACACCCCTTACTAAATCAGTTATTACGGTTGTGCTTGTAAGAATTTTTACATATACTGTAACCAGTAAGAAAAACCTATTCACTTAAAAATAGAGGGTAATGAAAATACTTATGCTTGGGTGGGAACTACCACCCCATAATAGCGGAGGTCTGGGGACAGCATGTCTGCAGCTCTGTAAGGCTCTCTCACGCCGCGATATCGATATTGAATTTGTACTACCCTACAGCGCCGACCACGGCATTGATTTTATGAAGATTACTGCCGCCACGCCCCATGGTATCGCCTCTATCGTCCGCTCGGGCATAGCCTACGACAGTTACAAGTACACCCGCCAAGACGGCTCCGAGGAATGGCTCAATATATTTGACCAACAGCAGCTGTACGAAGAAGCAGTAGCACAGATGGTCGACGAAAAAGAGTTTGATATTGTCCATGCCCACGACTGGCTGACCTTTCGGGCGGCTATCCGGGTTAAAGAAAAGCGCGGTTGCCCCGTAATTCTCCACGTTCATTCGGTAGAGTCTGACCGGTCCGGTTCAGCTCGTGGCAACCCACTAGTCCACGAAATAGAAGAACTAGCCTTTCTGATGGCCGACCTTATTATTGCCGTCAGCCAACACACCAAACGGTGCATTATCCGTGATTATGGCATCCCTGCCGACAAGATAGAAGTCGTTCATAACAGTATAGAAGTAAGCGACATCGTGCCGCTCGATACGACTAACGAATACCGCTACCTGGCCGCCATGCGCACCCTGGGCTACCGGGTGGTCGTCAGTGTCGGCCGGCTGACCGTCCAAAAAGGCCTACCCAACCTACTTCGGGCGGCCAAAGAAGTCATCTACCGCGAACCCAAAACGCTGTTTTTGATAGTCGGCAGTGGCGAGCAGTACTACGAGCTCGTTACCTTGGCGGCTGACCTTGGGATTGGCGCCAACGTGCTCTTTGCTGACTTCCAGCGCGGCAAACGACTGCGTGACGCGTTTGCCATCGGCGATTTGTTTGTTATGCCGTCTGTCTCCGAACCATTTGGACTAACCCCGCTCGAAGCCATTGGCTACGGCACACCGGCGCTAGTCACCAAACAATCCGGCGTCAGCGAAGTACTGCAAAACTGCCTCAAGGTAGACTTTTGGGACATCAACGAAATGGCCAACCAAATCACCACCGCCGTGGAGAACGACGCCCTGTGTGATAATCTGCTCAGTAACGCTCAGCGCGAATACCGCAAGATGTCATGGGAAAGCGCCAGCCAAAAAATACACGAAATTTACCTACGCCACCACCAAGGAGTCCCGGCATGAACTTTTCAACCGTATCAATTGTTACTGGTAAGCTGTTAGCTGTGAGCATAATCCCGGAGTTCAGCCATGTCTAAAAAAGCCATCGTCCTTTACCTGCACGTCCATCAACCGTTTCGCATTCGCCATTACACGGTGTTTGATAGCGGCGTAAACCACAATTACTTTGATGCCAATTACGAAGACCAGACCAGCAACGAGCGAATTGCCCATAAAGTCGCTCAGAAATCGTACTTGCCTACCAATGCTCGACTGCTTCAGCTGCTGCAAGACAACCCGGAGTTTAAACTCAGCCTGTCGATTACCGGTACGGTTATCGAGCAGCTAGAAAAATGGGCTCCCGAAGCGCTGCGTTCCTTCCAGGCACTGACCGAAACCGGCCGAGTGGAAATTGTCGCCGAAACCTATCACCATAGCCTCGCTTTCTTTTATTCACGGCAGGAGTTCGAAGCCCAGGTACGCCTGCACGCCGAAAAAGTACGCCAGGTGTTTGGGCAAGAACCCAAAGTCTTCCGTAACACCGAACTGAGTTACAACAACGATGTCGCCTACTGGGCTGATCAAGCCGGCTACAAAGCGGTGCTGGCCGAAGGTTGGGACCCGATACTGCAGTGGCGCAGCCCTAATTACGTCTACAAGCCCGCTTACACCGAACACATCAAGCTACTTATGAAAAACTACCGGATTAGCGACGACATTGCCTTCCGTTTCGGTGACCAATCGTGGAGCGAATGGCCGCTTACCGCCGACAAATTTGCCGGCTGGCTGGGCGACGAGCAAAACGCCACCAACTTCGACTTGTTTATGGATTACGAAACCTTCGGCGAGCACCAGTGGAGCGAAACCGGCATATTCGACTTTCTGAGCCACTTACCCAAAGAGTGGCTGAAAAACGAGCATCACACCTTTATGACACTCAGCGAAGCGGCCGACGCCAACGAGCCAGTCGACACGGTGGACGTTCCGCAGACCACGACCTGGGCCGACACCGAGCGCGACCTGAGCGCCTGGCTTGGCAACACGATGCAAACCGGCTCAATTGAAGCGCTCTATAGTCTGCAAGCAGCCATTATGGGTACTAGCGACCTAGCACTTATAGAAGACTGGCGTCGGCTGACCACCAGCGACCACTTCTATTACATGTGCACCAAATACTTTAACGATGGCGACATCCACGCCTATTTTAGCCCCTACGATACGCCGTACGAAGCCTACATGAATTTTATGAATGCCTTTCACGACCTTAAATTCCGTCTCGCCGAAAAGGGCGTCGTAGTTTAATATAAGCACTATGGGTGGGACAACTAGCAGCAAACAGCTTATGGCGGGTACTAAGGCTCGGGCCTTACCAACCCGTATAACCTATGCCCTACGACATACGACCGCCCAAACGGAGTTCTATCGTGGGTAGACCGGTCATACTCGGTAATGGCAGCCTGACGGTTGGCCTGGATGAAACGGGCCAGGTGCACGATTTTTACTACCCCTACGTCGGACTCGATAATCTCACCACGGCGCGCAGCTTGCCACACAAAATCGGCATCTGGGTAGATGGCACATTTACATGGGTAGATGACAAAACGTGGCTAACTGCGGTCGATTTTGAAACCGATGCGCTGATTAGTCGGGTCACCATAAGCAGCCAAGCACTCGGCCTAGAACTCGTCTTTCGTGATTTTGTTGATTCTCAGCTGAACGCTTTCTGTCGCCAGGTTACGGTTCACAACCAACAAGACAGCGAACGCGAAGTGCGTCTGTTCTTTCACCAGGTGTTCGAAATATCGCCTTCGGGCCGGGCCGATACTGCCCTGTATGTGCCTGAGGGTAATTATTTGCTTGACTACAAAGGCCGCTGCTCGCTACTTATCTACGCCCAAGCTGCCGATGGCACGAGGTTCGACCAGTACTCAGTTGGCAACTACGGTATAGAGGGCAAAGCAGGCACCTGGTGTGACGCCGAAGATGGTGAACTGTCGGGCAACGCCGTCGAACACGGCGGTGTCGATTCCGCGCTACGCGTCAGCCTGCGGGTGAGCGCTCAGGCCAAAGAAGTTGTTGATTACTGGGTGGTAGCCGCCGACGCCCAGTATAGTGCCGAAAAAATCCACCTGCAGCTGCTGAGTTCCGGCCTCACCAGCCGGCTAGAGCAAACAACGCACTCCTGGAAAGAGTGGCTGGACACAGCTAGCCCCGTACTGGCATCGCTTGCTCCGGAGCACCAAACGGCGGTTAAAAAATCACTAATGGTTATTAAAGCCCACACCGATAAACGCGGCGGTGTTATTGCCAGCTGCGATTCATCGATCTATAACTACGGCCGCGATTATTATAGCTACGTCTGGCCGCGCGACGGCGCCTACGCCATGTGGCCGCTCATCCGGCTTGGTTACAGCGATGAACCAAAGCGCTTCTTTAGCTTCTGCCGCGATATAACCCACTCCGATGGCTATCTGATGCACAAATACCAGCCGGACCGTGCCATTGGCAGTACCTGGCATCCGCTGATACACGGCAAGCACAGCGAACTGGCCATCCAGGAGGACGAAACAGCCATTGTGGTCTATATGCTTGGCGAATACCTGGAAGCCAGTGGTGACAAAGAGTTCGTAGAAAGCATGTACACGACGTTTGTGCAGCCGGCCGCCAATTTTATGGCCAGCTACCGCGATGACAGCACCAAGCTGCCTCACGCCAGCTACGACCTGTGGGAAGAAAAGTTTTCTACCAGCACCTACACTACGGCCATCACCTACCGCGCCCTACTTACAGCAGCCACGATGGCCGAAACTTTCGAATTCCCCGACGATGCCGCCAACTGGCGAAAAGTCGCCGATGAAATCGCCGCCAATTGCCACGTGCTCTATGACGAAAAACGGGGTGCCTTCCGCAAAGGCTACTTACTGCAAGATGACGGCACACTGCAGCACGACGGCACGCTCGATGTGTCGAGCGCCTATGGAGCGCTGATGTTTGCCCCGCAAGCGTTTGGTAGTGCCGCCATCCGCAGCACATTTAAGCTGATCGAAGCCGAACTGCTCGGCCAGTCGCCCTCCGGCGGCGCACCGCGCTACGAGCACGACAACTATTTTGCCTCCGACCCGCCGTTTCTTGGCAACCCGTGGTTCGTGACTACGCTATGGATGGCCCAGTATTTTCTGCAGCTGGCCCGCGACCCCGACGCCGAAGAGCTCGTCGCCTGGTCGCTCCAGCGGGCTGTGCCCAGTGGAGTTTTAAGCGAGCAAATTCAGCCCGCGACCGGCGCGCCCCTGTCTGTGACGCCACTGGTGTGGAGCCATGCCGAGCTTATCAACACCATCCTCGACCTGCAACAGTAACAGCATCTCGCGGGTATAAACAGCTCAATCCTACTAGCTCACAACTAAAAAGCACCGATGGTACGGTGCTTTTTGGCTAGCGAGATGTGAACCTTAGTGCTTGCGGGGTTTGACCACGTTACGGCCCAGGTTTTTCTTGGTTTCCACGAACAGTACGTGCTTGCGCAGCTTAGGGCTGTATTTGCGCAGGCTCAATTTTTCGGTTGTGTTCATCGAATTCTTGCTAGTGTAGTATATGCGCTCGCCGGACTCTTCGCTTACGAGCCCGACTAGTTTACGCTTGTCACCTTTTTTTGCCATATCCGTTGTAGTTTAACAGATAGCGGTCGTCTTGTAAACAAATTTAGCCTATATTTCGACAGGAAATTCTAGTAGCAGGGCCGAAGCTGCAGAGCCGATGAGGGTGACAAGTCTATCTATCGTTTGCTGTCTGTTAGTCAGACCATTATCGTAATCTTCTTGGCAAACGACCAACATCATATTAGTGAGTTGTGGCTCGATGTCGCTACCTACCGTGGCGGAAAGAGATTCCTTATTATCGGCCATATTTTTGCCCTTTATCTTTAAACTAATAAACTAAGGATACTACAGTGCACTTGTATTTCAATAATAATGTAGTGTGATAATTGGCACAGTGGTTCCATACTACACAAAAATACCGGCTGATCTGGCCGGTACTTTTTGTATTTCTATCGTGCACGATAAGAAATGAGAATTGTTTTAGTATATTTCTGTTTTACGGATTTATACTCTAACCAGATAATAACACTGCTTGTGTTTATTTGTCAAGCATTACCCGTAATAAAAACCCCAGAGATTACGCTGGGGTGTGGATAACTTATGGAGCCACGATTGGGATTTGAACCCAAGACCTACGCCTTACCATGGCGTCGCTCTACCACTGAGCTATCGCGGCATATTTTTCAATTTCGTTCATAAGCCAGATTTTCAGGCGCTTATTGCAAACATATACCTGTACAACACCGTGCTTATTCTTACTTCGATATGTCCCCTTGCCCTGGGGCGGAATAATTGAAATTGTTTTGTAAAAGGATTCCGCAGGACAGTTAAGTGCCTTCATCCAATAAGCAAGCGCTTCGCTCTCATTACTATCGTTAAAAACTTGTAAGCCAAAGTGTATGTCATTTTCATCAACACCACATATAACTTTCAAAAACTTACAGAAGGTAGATATGAGGCATGCGTCTGTGTTCCCGAGCCTTACGCTATACTCATCGACTTTATTACCTTCGCCCCAGTAAAGGCCGATACCCATACCATACAAAACTTGTTCATCTTGTGTTAGGTCGGACTTAATCTTATATGATTTATTATGTTGAAGGTACGCTGTTTCACTCCTGTCTCTTACGAGGATACCATACCCTTTAAGTGCACAGCTCACGACTTTGCGTGATACGCCAAGCTCATCTGCAACTTTTTGCACAGACATGTGTTTGGATTGGTAAAGTTCTTCTAGGATAGCCTTGGTAAGCATCATAGACTCTCTGTTTAATAGTATATGTAGTGCAGCGTAATGAACGAAGTCAGAACCCTGCTCATGAGCTATTCTACAGTTTAGAACAGGTTAAATCAACACACTAACAGATGCAAGCGACGGCACAGTCTCAGTGACCTAGTGGCGTTTCCTACATTGTTTGACCGTTAGGGGGTAGTGCACCTCATCTGTCTCACGAGCGACGATAGGTTAGAACCAAGAAATTTTTCTATTTTTTGCAATATCGACCCAGACCCTACCTACATCTAGGCGAAAGTTAGTCTACCTAAGCAATCAACCATATTCTCGCGAATTCTGCTCAATTGAGCAGCTTGATTTGTGTCACTAGTAGCCTCAAAGCGACGCCCAAGCATACGCTGATATAAGTCAATATAACGCGCACTTATTTGTTCTCTAAATTCTTCTGTCATATGTGGAGGTACTTGGCCTTCTTCACCACTGAACCCCTGGCTTACTAACCATTCCCGAATGAACTCTTTCGATAGCTGTTCGGGACGTTCTGTTGTTTGGCCACCCAAATACGCATTATATTCATCCAATGGGAAATACCGTGATGAATCCGGGGTATGCACTTCGTCTATCACTATGAGTTGCCCTGTGGCTAAACGACCAAACTCATACTTTGTGTCGGCGAGTACTAGCCCTCGCTCGCCTGCCTTTGCTTGGCCCTCCGCAAATAGACTTAACGCAAAGTGAGACATTTCTTCGTACTCTCCGGAAGTGGCTAGCCCATTCTCCACAATCTGGCTCGGAGTAATATTTTCATCATGTCCTGCATCAGCTTTGCTAGTTGGTGTCAGCAAAGGTACATCAAAAGCCTGGAACTCGACCATACCATCAGGCAGGTGGTTACCACACAGGTCTCGCATTCCTCCCTTGTACCCACGCCAAGAAGTACCCAGCAAAAAGCCTCGAGCAATCATCTCAACTTTAAATGGTTTGGCTTTAAAACCAACACTGACGTTTGGGTCTGGTGACTCAATAAGCCAGTTGGGTGCGGTTGTTTTCGTACTAGCAAGTAATTCGGCAGACATTTGATTTAGCACTTGTCCTTTACACAGAACCGGTTCATGCAGCACTACATCAAATGCAGATACGCGGTCTGTTCGAACAACCGCCAATACCTCACCAGCCTCGTGCTCAACCGTATATACATCTCCGACTTTACCGTGATAAGGTTTACCAATTTGACCTGGTAATTCAAAATTTGTTTCACGCAATGCTACTGCCATATATTTGCTCCTTACTTTATCGTTCTAGATAGGCTGCCGCGCCAAGTTGTTCTAGTAACACATCTTTTGCGATGACTTCTTCAGCCATGCCCTGCACATAGCCATCATAAGCATCTCCTAGTGCCTCGTCCTGTAGGGCTAAGATACGGATTGCCTCAAGCCCTGCGTTCGCAGCTGCGGCTTCACCTTTGCCCATGGTAGCAAGAGGGATACCTTTTGGCATCCTAATCATCGAACCAAGAGCAGCATTTGTTGGGTCTGGAGAACTTTCTATCGCGACTCCCAGAACAGGTAGTCTTGTTTCGGAGGCAACCATACCAGGTAGGTGAGCCGAACCGCCAGCACCCGCAATGATAACTCTTAGGCCACGCGAAATTGCCAAACGACCATACTCTGCCATCTTCTCTGGGGTACGATGTGCTGATTTAATTCTATATTCGTGCGGTACATCAAAATGTTCTAAGATGTCTCCAGCTAGCTTCATAACCTTAAGGTCTGAATCCGAACCCATGATAATACCAACTAAAGGTGTTCGCTCTATTCTGCTCATATTGTTAGCTCCTTACGTGCCTTTATTGCTAATTCTCTTGCTTTGCCGACTGAACCTGCTCGTACCGTGATGTGTCCCATTTTTCTGGCTACCTTGGTTGGTGTTTTACCGTAGAGATGTACGTGCGTATCGGCAAATGCTAACACCTTTTCTAACCCAGTTAAAGCAACCTCGCCATTTCGCTCGCCAAGTATATTAATCATTACTGATGGCGAAATAGCTTCAGTGCTCCCAAGGGGCAGACCAGTAATTGCGCGGATATGCTGCTCAAACTGAGGAGTCCGGTTCCCCTCTATGGTATGGTGCCCGGAGTTGTGGACGCGTGGAGCAATCTCATTGACTAGCACTTCATCATTATTTGTCAAAAACATCTCGATAGCGAAAATACCCGCTCCTTCGAGTTGCCCTGCGGCCTCGTGAGCTATGTCTTCAGTAGCGGCCTGAATACGTGGGTCAATCTCGGCCGGTGCCAACACCAAATTACAGATGTTATTTTCGTGAATAGTTTCGACGACAGGATATTGAGCGATGCGACCCTTAACATCACGCGCAATAATGACGGCAAGCTCTTTTTGAAATGGCTCTATTCTCTCAGCGTATAGAGGTGTATTGCCAAACTGAGCATGAAGCTCCTGCCAATTATCCGTTGTCACAACCATGTTGCCACGTCCATCATAACCACCCGTGCGGGTCTTTACTATGACGTTACCAAATGCTTCAAATGCAGAAGCCATGTCGGAGTCAAGTTGTTCACTGTCTAGATTCACAAAATCTGCTACCGGAATACCCGCATTGACCAACAAACGTTTTTGAAGAAGCTTATCTTGTATAACGCTCAAAGTCCGTGGAGAAGGCTCAACTGGTACGGGCAAATTCATCAAAGCACCAGCATTAATATGTTCAATTTCCCACGTTACTACATCCACCTTAGATGCAAGTTCCATAACGGCATCTGCATCCGTGAGGGGTGCTTGTATTTGCTCTGCGCCAGCTTGTGCAGCCGGACAGTCTACTCCTGGGTCAATTACGACAACTTCAAACCCAAGCGGGAGCGCAGCTTCAGTCAGCATCCTGCCTAGCTGACCACCACCTACTATACCGACTCTTGTACGCTCCATAATTGCTAAACATTGTCTAGTGTTTCTTGTCTAGAAGCAAGCATAAAGATAATATGATTTAACATATAGGAGCCCATCCCATATTATCGTTTTGATTCAAGACTAGTTTAGCAATTCCAGCTGCACTTCAGGCATGACTGATGACATATTCGAACCAAAAACAGAAATATCGGTTGCTAAGTCGGCTAAACGGGTACGAGCTGAACTTGAAAAGGTTTGAACTATGCCCCAACAGATAAAAAGCCTCCGCAGAGGCAGTTTGTCAATAATGGTGCCACATATCTGATACGTTCAGAACCAGATATATGACTGCGATTATTAGTATAGCAAAGCAAAGGAGGTGGAGATGGCTAGAGAGTACCTTGGTTGGAATTACCAAGCCGTTTAGGAGCTGTTTAATGGAAAGTTCCGCTTCCACTGCGTAGACATTACACCCTCAGTCCTGCCAGCCATTAAATGTTTGACCTCCCAGATTGAGGAATATGTGAAACCGAGAAAACTAGTCCTATATAAAGAGGGGCATTTTTGCGGGTTTAGGACTTGCTTAATTCTGGGGCAACAACTATATGACTAACAATGTTGTCTGCAACGATATCAGGCTACACGGAGCTGTCAATTACTATTGCACCTGTCTTGGTACAGTAGTCCTTAAACTTTTCGTTCCATTCCAGTTGATTCTTGAGTTCAACTGAGCCATCTACCCAACGCTCTGGCTCACGAGGCTGTAATCGGCTTACCAATGTATCGCCGTCAACGCATAGCCCAAAGCGTAGGACGAATGAGCCAAAGAAATCCTTCTCATTATGAGCGCCGCCACAGAAAAAAACTGACTCATCACCAACAGAATCCAACAGTTCGTTCATTTTAGCTTTGTCCCATAACCAGCCGTGATCAGATACCCACTCCGCAGGATAGGGTTGTCCCGGCATTTCCGTAACTTTCTCACCGGTTGCATTGTTGAACCAGCCACTCAAACCATCTTCAAAATCAGTTTCAATAACTCTAAAGCCCCGCTGTTGTAGAACTCTACCAACGGTGCTTTTACCTGACCCTGATGGTCCAGAGATATGATAAGCTGACATAACAACTTACTCTAACATAAGAACTATTGCCCGTCAAACTTTACTGTGGTACAATAATGCTTATGAAATTGAGCAATAATTTCTTACCAGTCAAATCCCTTGTTGCTCTGCACCTCTTGCACTGGGCTTAAAGCCCAATTTATAAAAATACTATTTGAATCTTTTCTATTTGCTTAACTAGGAGTGTTTACTATGTCCGCCATTGGAATACTTGGCGGTATGGGACCTCAAGCTAGTGCAAAACTGTATGAGTTAATTATTAAGGGTAGGCAGAGATATACTCCTGCCGCCGTTGATGATGACTACCCAGAAATTGTATTGCTTAATGTTCCTGTACCGAACTTCATATCAAACAAAAAGGAAATCTTAAAAGCAAAACAGATGTTAATTGAGCGTACCAAGCTATTAGAAGTAGCTGGTTGTACAGTAAATGGCATTGCTTGCAATACGGTACATATCTTATTGCCCGAATTACAGGCTGTAACTAAAGTAACGTTTCTATCCATACCAAAACTTGTTGCTAAACAAATTGAAACTGCTGGCTATAAGCGAGTAGGCTTGTTAGCTACGCCCACAACACTTGGCTCAACGCTCTACGATGAGGTGTTGGCGGGGCTTGCTGAGGTGATACGACCCAACCAGACATTTGCTGAACAAACCGAGCAGATCATATACAAACAACTAAACGGTAGCCTAACAACTAGGGAGCGCAATGAGTTTAAGAAAAAGGTTGCTCAATTTACTGAGCAGGCTAACCTTGACGCAATAATCTTAGGCTGTACCGAGTTGCCCTTAGTGTATGGCGACAGCCAAAGCAACCCAAAGGTTATTGATACCCTTCAAGTATTAGCTGACGGTCTTTCGGAATGGTACTTTGGTTTTAATATGCCTTAACTCAGACCACTCGTCTGTGGAGCAAAAGAGATATCTACTTGATTTCGTTTTTCAGAATATGGTTTTAAACGAAGAATTCCTTACTCTACCCCTTAAACAGCCTTTTGGTGCTATACAAGAAATGGGTAAAAATAAAGACTGGTGCAGGGTGAGGGATTCGAACCCCCGAACTCGTAGAGAGCTGATTTACAGTCAGCCGTGTTTGACCGCTTCACTAACCCTGCATGGGTTTGTCTGCGCAATAGCAATTATCAAGCATGTTTGTACAATTCGCAATGACGTACGTCCGAATGGAGTGGGTAAATCAAAAAGCTTTGCTTTTGAAAGTCATTGAAAACTGAAAATTGCTTTGCGTAAGAAAGCTTGGAGCCACCTGTCGGATTCGAACCGACGACCCTCAGTTTACAAAACTGATGCTCTAACCAACTGAGCTAAGGTGGCGAAATACAAAGCGTAGTGTAGCAAAACAGGGGTTATATGACAACCCGGCGCGGGCGTAGAATGCGCTTCGGCCTGCCAGCGGGCACTATAAGCGTCTTGAGCTTTTCCTGAATCATATCGGCTTCGGCGGCCATACCGCGCTCTTCGTAGGCTTGCAGCAACAAGGTGTAGGTTTCTTGGTTTGGTTCAAGTTCTACGGCGCGCTCCAAGGCATGGAACATTAGTTTTTCGTTCCCCAGCTTTTCGTTGACCTTGGCGTAAGCAACATGGCGGGCAGCCAGGCTTTCCTCTAAGTTCAAGGCTGCCTCAAAGGCAATGCCGGCCTTTTCGTAGTTTTCGGTTTCATAATAAATAAGCCCCAAGTTATGCAAACTTGAGGGTGTGGCTTCTATCGAGCTGGCAATTTCGAAACAGTCTATAGCGTCGCGATATTCTTGTTGCTTGGCGTACAGTATGCCCAGACGGTTGTAAGCGGCGGCATTTT
This sequence comes from Saccharimonadales bacterium (SeqCode), assembly GCA_038207115.1. GTDB lineage: Bacteria > Patescibacteriota > Saccharimonadia > Saccharimonadales > UBA4665 > JAJZCD01. Next base: position 249,427 of record JBBRAC010000001.1, on the reverse strand, counting down.
TTGCATCAATTTTCAGGATAGTTAGCAAGGCCTTTTCGGCCCGCAAAAAGCGGTTTTCGCGCATGCCCTGGTGCGCAATATCCCACAGCTTGCCCATGCGATCGCCAACCTTGCGCGAGACGTCACTAACGTCGTCGTTCCGAAGTTTGGTGCTAGCAATACCCAAGATGCCGAAACCAGCGACTATAAATAACTCATACATATCTGTTGATATAGTATAGCATGGCTACAATGAAAGCATAAGTTCGCTGAGCACTAGTTTGGCATTGCCGCTGCGCGCCAAGGCCTCCTGGGCCGTGTGTGCGGACTGTAGCACCGATTGCCAACGAGCTGTCGGGTTACCCTTGCTGGCGGCCGCACCCAGGCTAGCAACTGCTACGTTCATCAGGTCATCAACGAACTGCTTGGCCTCGTCTTTCTTCTTGGACAGTGGATCCACCAGCAACATACGGTCATAACTGCTGCCCGACAGTGCCTTTTTAACCATTTCGAGCGAATCAGAAGTTTCTGTCGACGCGGCTTCTAAAAAGCGCGCGGCTTCGGCAATGTTGCCGTCGCTCCGCAGCAAAGCCTGTTTTACTTCTGCGGGTGCGTGTCCGGCCTGTTCAAAGTAAGCTTGTAATTGGGCGTTATCGGGAGTCGGCAGCGGGAGTATTGTGGTGCGCGAACGGATTGTGGCTAGTAGTGTCTGGGGTTTGGAGCTAGTAAGTATCACCACCGATCCTGCCGGTGGTTCTTCGAGCAGCTTGAGTAAGGCGTTTTGGGCCTCGTGGCCCATAGTATCGGCATCTTGCACCATTGCTACGCGCTGGACGGCTTGGTGGCCCGGAACTTTGAGGCGGAAAAACTCAATTAAGCTTCGGATTTGCTCTATTTTTATCGTGCCTTTATCGGCTTCAACAATTTGGAAATAGGGATGAGCCAGTACTTTTTGATTGGAAACAGCGAGTAATGCGGCCGCCAATCTACTAGCCAGCATTGACTTGCCCGTCCCGGCCGCGCCCGTCAGCAGCACTGCGTGGGACGGTGCGTCCACGAATGTCTGTAAGCGTTGCCGAGCCGTTTCGTGGAGAACTAGTCCGTCGGTGTTCATGACACTAGCTTGTTAAACTCAGGGGGTACCTCGGCGGTAAAAGTTTTGCGTTCGTGGTCCTTTAGGAGAGTCAGCTCCAAGGCGGCGGCGTGCAAATACAGCCGTTCTGCCGGCTCGCCACCATACAATGTATCACCGACGATAGGGTGATGGAAATGCCCTAGATGTACCCGTAGCTGGTGTGTCCGGCCGGTTTCAGGCTTAAGCTCTAGCAGGCTATATGTAGCGTTGGACTGTAGCGTCCGATAGGCCGTTACGGCGTACTTTCCCTGATTGCCAACCCGAAATGTTGCCGGCGCTCTAGGGTTACGCTCTATGGGCATATCTATGACAGCTTCGGCAGGGTTTAGCTCCCCAGTTATGACCGCCCTATACGTCTTTTTGACGTTTCGGGTGGCAAACTGTTTTTGTAACCAACTAAGCGCTTCCGGTGTTTTGGCGCAAATCATTACCCCACTGGTGGCACGGTCTAGTCGGTGTACAATGCCGCCCCGTTCGCCGCTAATGCCATTCAGTCTACTACGGAGCCATGTCGCCACTGTCCCCTCAGGGTTAAAGGCACCTTTGCTATGGCTGAGCACGCCTACCGGTTTGTATATAACTACGCAATCATCATCTTCGTACAGTACCGGCAGTTCAATGTCGGGAATTTCGGCCAGCTGCGCTACATCGTAATCAACTGCAACTTCATCATGTTCACGAAGTTTATAGCCGGCTTTGGTTTGTGCTGCACCGTTTACCGTCACCTTGCCATCTTCGATCAGCCTCGAGGCAAATCCCCGGCTTAGCGCTGGCACTAGCTCCACCACTTTCTGGTCCAGTCGCAGCCCTCGGCTAATCTTGAGATTACTCATATACCCCACATTCTAACAGAGTGACACACCCCTGTCATGCCGAGTCGAGCCTGGCATGACAAGTGGTGCTACGAACGGAGGCCAATGGCTTTTTGGACGTTGCGCAGGGTTGCATCGGCAACTTCGTTCATCTGCACTTCATCAGCTGCTAGTTTTGCCATGAGCTGCGCTTCATCAACTTCGGCAAAGCGTTGCCGGAAATTGTGCAAAAACAGGCCCACCGCTTCAGCTACCGCGGTTTTAAGCGAACCGTACATTTCACTGCCCTGGTACGGCTGAGCGGTTTCAGCGTAGCCCTGCCCTTTTATAAGTGCCAGTATTTGTAGCAAGTTACGAATGCCGACTTGCTCTTCGTTCATAAAGTCAATCTTGCTAAGGCTGTCGGTGGTGGCGCTCTTAATCTTTTTAGCGGCGGCGTCGGGTGAATCACCCAGGAATATAATGCCACGGCCCGATTCGTCGCTTTTACTCATCTTTTTGCTGGGGTCGACGAGGTCTTTTATGCGCAAACCTTGCTTGTAGCCTTCACTGCCGGGCGTATCAGCACCAAAAAACTGATGCTGCTCTTTTACGGGCTTAGGCACGACAAATAATTCACCGAACTGGTTGTTCATCCGCTCGGCGATATCACGCGCAAACTCCAGATGTTGCGATTGGTCGTCGCCCACTGGCACGTAGCTGGCGCCGTACAGCAAAATATCGGCCGCCATCAGTACCGGATAATTAAACAAGCCAACACTTACCCGGTCAGCCGTTAGGCTAGCCGACTTATCTTTGAACTGAGTCATACGCGACATTTCGCCGAAACCGGTAAAATTGTCTAAAATCCAGGTAAGTTCACTATGTGCCGGCACATAACTTTGGCGATAGATATGAATGCCCGGATGGTCCAGTGGCAAACCGGCCGCCACGAACAGTTTAAGATTGTGCAGTATCTGCGCTTGCAGTTGGCTATGGTCGATGGGCGTCGTAAAACTATGCAGGTCCGGTACAAACAGATTGATCTCATACTCTTCGGCATTATTTTTGGCCATATCAACTAGCGGCAGCAGGGCGCCGAAGTAATTGCCGATATGCAGGTCGTTATTGGCTCGTAGGCCCGTTAAGATTACAGGTTTACTCATGTTTGTAAGTATAGCGTGTCTAGGCTTGTTCTGCGAGAGCAGCCCTACCGGTCATAAGATAAAGTTTTTCTAGCGCAGCTGCTTCTGCGTCCGCATATACAGCCGCCAAGGTATCTCGTCCGAGAACTGTATTTAGTGGTTTCCGTATTCTTTCATCAAGTTCAGGGGGGACTTCATAGGTGATTGCCATTTGGGTTGTTCTCCGTTATAAATAAAAAACCGTCTCCTTTTTGCTGGTGACGGTTTCTTCGGTAGGTTCGAGTTTGTTATCGGTGTCGGTTCTGATTCGAGCGTACGGAGTAAATCGCCACAGGGGCATAGTGCTTGGAAAAAATCCAGCACATCACACGCACTTGGAGGGCAATTTTGTTTAGCAGTGTTTTTACTCGTAACATCACAGGTAATTATACACTTATATGTCAAGTCCACAAATTTTCCGCCTCCCCATTCGTTCGGCTAACAGATGATGAGTGCTGTTAGCTACAAATCTCGAAGGCTGCTTACTAGGCTAAGTTGGTAGACGAGGCCGATCCGACACTCGTCAGTAGCCCAAACGCATCACGAGAAAAATCCCTACCCTGTCGCTGCGGTACGTTAGGTGGACCTTCCTCGAAAATAGTATCGGCAATGCCTGCGAGCTGTCTTTGGGAGCCTTCTAGGTACTCACAAAAGTCCTCGTAGCCGTTATCCCGCACCATCTTAGCAATAACTGGTAGTTCGTCCACCACTCCACCGTTGATGCCACGAGCGATTTCCCGCCCCGTAGCCGTGATAATCCTAGGGTTTATGCCTGATATTTCTGGAAGGGCTACCAATCCCAACTTTGTTACTACCCGCCACTCGGCCCATTTACCCTGACGTGCTGCCACCGCCTCGCTGTTGCGGCCAGCGGCGAGTATACGGCGATGAATAAGGTAGTCGGCTCTTTCGGTACCATCCGATTGTTGAGTCACGCTAGGCAGAAGGCCTAGGGCAACGTTATTTATAGGAGTATGATAGCCTGATTGGTTAGTAACATGGGTAGCAAAGTAGTTAGGGACAGATACTAGTGAATTTCCGGTCATATACCTTGTAGGCCCAAGTTCACGCAAATGGCAATCGAAGGCGGCTCGGACTACGGCTGCCTTTCTGGCTTCGAGTTGGTCTGGGCTAGCGTGAAATAATTGTGCGTATGGCGAACGTTCCGGCATGGGCTCACTCTTTCTGACCAACAATGTAAGGCTATTGCTTGCCAAATGCGACAATGGTGTCATAAAACTAAACCTCCCGATTGCATTGGGGAGGTTCTAGCTGAGGGCTACGGAAGCCTATGGTTTTGACTCAGTTACTCTCGGAACAAGCTAAGAGAGTCATAAGCGCCGGGCTAACGCTTGGTAAACTGGCGTTGCTTGCGGGCACCCTTAAGGCCGAACTTCTTGCGTTCGCGCTCTCTTGGGTCACGGCTGAGCAGGTCGGCACGCTTAAGCGTACTCTTGTACTCAGCGTTCATTTCGGTAAGAGCTTTGGCAATACCTAAACGAATAGCATCTACCTGGCCCGAGTGGCCTCCACCGCTTACGACGACACTAACATCGTAGTCTGTAGCCGGGATTTCAAGCACCGTAAAGGGCTTTTGCAGCTCCGCGAGCAAGGTTTTACTATCAGCTAGGTATTCGCTGGCAGGCTTAGCATTAACAGTTACAGTTCCCGTACCTTTTAGTACGCGCACGCGGGCAGTAGCGCTTTTGCGGCGACCAAGGGCGTAGTAGTAATGAGTAGCAGTAGCCATAATTATTTGGATCCTTTCACAGAAATTGCTTCGGGCTTTTGGGGAGCATGGTTGTGCTCGCTTTCGGCATAAATCTTCAACCGAGCAAGTCGTGGGTCACGCAGCTTATTCACCGGCAGCATACCACGGACGGCATCGTAAATGGCGCGTTCTGGGGTACGCACTAGCACGTCTTTCAGCTTGGTTTCTTTCAGACCGCCAGGGTAGCCACTGTGGTGGTAGTACATCTTGTCCTCTAGCTTATTGCCGGTCACTTGAATATGAGCGGCGTTGATGATGACAACAAAGTCACCGCAGTCGATGTGGGCGGTAAACTGAGGTTTGCCCTTACCAGTAAGTAAGGTGGCAGCTTTGGTAGCACTACGACCGAGTGGAGCTTGGGACGCATCGATAACGTACCATTTGCGGACTACATCAGATGGTTTGGCGCTATAGGTTTTCATTATGCATTCTCCTTTGCTGCCGTTGCTTTGGCAGCGGGCTTGGCGGCGACCTTAGGCTTGGTAGTAGTTGCAGTGGTGGCGCTTTTAGCGACCGGTGCTTCTTTCAGATCATCAACAAAGCTTACGCGAGCCAGTTCTGCATGGTCACCGCGCCGAAAGGTGGTACGTTTGATGCGGAAATAGCCGCTGACTCGACCGCCAAGTTTAGGGGCTAGCTCGTCAACCAGCTTATGAGCCGTACTTACGGTATCGAGAGCGGAAATAACCTGGCGGCGATTGTGTAAATCGCCCTTCTTTGCCTTGGTTATCAGCTTTTCGACATACGGTACGACAGCCTTGGCTTTCGGCAAGGTAGTTTCGATTGATTCGTGGATGATGAGTGACTCGGCCAAGCCCTTTATAAGTGCTTCGCGCTGGTCACGTTCGCGGTGGAACTTTGTTCCTTTGTATCCGTGCCTATGCATTATGCAACTCCTTCACACGTCAGTGGACATTGACCATTTTGGGCTTGATTGATAATTGAAAAATACAGCATGTCTATTACAGTTCCAGTTCCGCCAGTTTATCTTTAACTTCGTCCAGCGCTTTGCTGCCAAAACCTTTGAGGTCACGTAGTTCGGCATCGCTCAGGGCAAACAAGTCCTGGATGGTGTGTATGTCGTTGTTTACGAGGGCGTTCGTAGTGCGAGCGGTTAGGTTAAGGTCTTCAATAGATGTATTGAGCGGCGATGCTTCTTCGGTGTTGGTTGGGTTAGCGCTGGCTAAGTTTTTGGCTTCGTTGGCATCGTGCGGCACTACCCGGGTTTTGCCAGCAAGGGCAGTGTATTGGTTAACCAAAATAGCACATGCCTCTTCGAAGGCATCGCGTGGGTTAATGGTGCCATCGGTATCGACGGTGATGCCCAGGCGGTCAAGGTCCGTAGCCTGGCCAACGCGGGTCTTTTCGACCTTGTAGCGTACGCGTAGAACTGGACTAAAGATGGTGTCGAGGGCGGTAAAATCACCAATTTTCTTAGCGGTGCTCTCTTCTACGGTGCGGTAGCCGCGGCCCGTTTCAATCACGAGGTCTATAGTAAGGGTAGTCTTGTCGTCATCGATAGTTGCAATCAGCTGGTCGGTGTTGACTACTTCGACATCAGCGTTGCCCTGAATGTCCTTGCCGGTTACTGGGCCGCTACCTTTTTTGACAATGCGCAAGTTCTGAGCCTCGTCACCGTAGACGCGGAACCGTAATCGCTTGAGGTTTAGCATAATACTGACAATGTCTTCTTTGACACCTTTCACAGTAGTAAATTCGTGGGTAGCACCTTCTATTTTAAAGCTGGTCACGCCTGCGCCAGCTATACTGCTGAGCAGTACGCGGCGAAGGGAGTTGCCAAGCGTCATGCCGTAGCCACTTTGGAGCGGTTCGATGACGAAACTGCTACTGGTAGCAGAGTGGTCGTCGACGGCTACAAGTCCTGGGGTGTGAATCATTTTTGACATAGTTTCTCGCTTAGTCCTTCCGTTAGCGTGAGTAATATTCGACGATTAGTTGTTCATTGATGTCTGGCTCGGCGTCGTCACGCACGGGCAGATTAGTAACTTTAATGGCCGTTTTCTTGCGATCGGCGCTAATCCAAGCTGGTATGGTCGAGGGGGCTGGGCTGACATCATCGAGGTGTTTGAAGTACTCGCTGCCTGTGCTGTGTTCGCGCAGGGTAATTTCGTCGCCGATACTGACACGAATAGATGGGATGTCGACGCGGCGGCCATTTAGCATAAAGTGGCCATGGGTCACCAGCTGGCGGGCGGCTCGGCGGCTCGGTGCGTAGCCAGCCCGGTAGACGGTGTTGTCGAGACGGCGTTCCAGGTACTGCAGCAGAGCCGCGCCCGACTGGCCTTTGGTGCGGCTTGACTCGGCCATCAGGTTACTGAATTGCTTTTCAAGCAGGCCATACAGCCGCTTAACTTTTTGCTTTTCGCGCAACTGCAATGAATACTGGCTAGGTTTGCTGCGGGAGCGGTAGTTGGGGGCTTGTCCGGGTAAGTTCGTACGCTTAGCCAGTGCCTTGTGAGCCTTGGGGTGTAGGGCGTAGCCTTCGCGGCGGGACAGCTTTACAATAGAGCGGGTATCTCGGGCCATTATGCAACTCCTTCGGAGGTCATTAAGCATTGACCATTTTGGGCTTCATTGCTAATTGAAGGTAGGGGTGACTTGTTCATGGCTACACCCTCCGTGCTTTCTTAGGTCGCACGCCACCGTGTGGCACGCCTGTTACGTCGGTGATACTATCAACATTAATGCCAACGGTTTGCATGGCACGAACGGCCGCATCACGGCCTAGGCCAACGCCCTTTATGTAGGCATCGACTTTACTAAGACCGTAAGTTTGCTTGGCGGCTGCGCCTGCTTTCTCGGCAGCAACTTGGGCAGCGTACGCCGTACCCTTTTTAGAACCGCGAAAACCGCAGGCACCAGCACTACTAGCAGCGAGGGCGCCACCTTGAGTATCGGTAAAGGTGACAATAGTGTTATTGAAGGTAGCCTGGACATGCAACTGTCCAGCAGCCACACTTCGCTTTGATTTTTTCTTCTTGGTAGTTGTGGGTGTATCTGCCATGGTATTCCTTAGGTCTTACTTGCTACTTTCTTAGCGGTACCGCCCACCGTTACTTTGCGGCCACGACGGGTGCGGGCGTTGGTTTTGGTACGTTGTCCCCTGGTAGGCAAATTGGCGGCATGGCGCAGGCCACGGTAGGATTTAATGTCCTTCAGGCGCTTAATATTGCCGTTGACGATACGTTGGAGCTCGCCTTCAACAGTTAGGGATTCGTTAATGTGATCCTGGATACGAGCCACCTCGGCGTCCGTCAGGTCTTTGGTGCGGACTGTGCGCTCGACTTTGGCAGCGGTTAAGATTTTCTCGGAAGTCTTTGGCCCAACACCGTATACATAGGTTAAGGCGACCCAGATTTGCTTGTCAGCAGGGATAGTTACTCCCGATATTCGAGCAGCCATTAGGCGTTTCCTTTCAAATTGGTCATTGAAAATTTGAGCATAGCGAATTAACCCTGCCGCTGCTTATGCTTCGGCTTAAATTTGTTTATAACGTAAATACGTCCTTTACGACGGACAATTTTGTCGTCGGGACTGATTTTTTTAACGCTGGCACGCACTTTCATGCGGATCATTGCTCCTTTCGCAATAACACACTGCTGTTATGTAATACTTTTCTGAACTTTCTTAGGGATTGACACGTACTTCGATGGATGTGACTCCATCAGTCCGGATGAACCAATCTCAGGAAAGTTCAGCCCTTGCGGTACGTTATGCGGCCTTTACTAAGGTCGTATGGTGTTAATTCCACCGTAACGCTGTCGCCTGGCACGATTCGGATAAAATGCTTCCGCATCTTGCCAGCCACATGGGCAATAATTTTATGTCCATTTTCAAGCTCTACACGAAACTGAGTCCCTGGTAGGGTCTCGACGATTACTCCCGTCAGTTCGATTACTTCTTTACTTGTGGCCATAAATATATCTTTGAAATATTGTGTTGCACTCGCCAAACTCAAGTGTGTTTGATTTAGCCCCCGTACAAACAATATTACAAGAATTAAGTATAGCAGTATTTACCACAGATTGTAAAGAGAAAATGCAGATACTAACAGATTACGCTTTGGGTGTTTTATTGCGGTGTGGAATAAACCGTAGGCGTTTGCCTGTTACCGCCCCCGATTCGCCGCCAACTGCACTGTCATAGAAGAAGTCATCACTCTGGTACTGGTCATACGTAACCATCAAGGCACGAGATTCCACGGCCCGCAGCGTTTCAAGCGACACCGAGACCAAAATCAGCACACTGGTTCCCCCGATGGCAATGTTGGTATTGAGGAATATCTGAGCAATGATAGGCAGTAACGCCAGTAGTCCGAGCGCAAAGGCACCGAACAACGTGAGCCGGTTTACGGTGCGCCCCAGATACTTTTCGGTCTGCAGCCCCGAACGTATGCCCTCGATAAAGCCACCCTGCTTCTGAAGGTTTTCGGCTATTTCTTTGCTGTTAAAGGTGACGCTGGTATAGAAGAACGTAAAGATGAACACCAGCAGGAAGTAGGTAACCGGATATATATACGCTTGCCAGCCACCGTTCGCAAAGCTGGCAGACGTGGGGTTCTGGAACCAGGTCGTCAGGTCATGCCCTATTCGTTGCAAATTAGCACTGTGGTTGCTAGTCAGCAACTGGCCTAGAAAACTTGGAACACTCAGGAAGGCGACGGCGAAAATGATTGGCACAACTCCGGCAGTAATGAGTTTGACGGGTAAAATGGTCGTGACACCGCCGTAGGCCCTGTTTCCCTGCACGCGTTTGGCATAGTTGATGGTGATGCGTCTGGCCGCTTCGTTCAGCATTACAACTACCCACGTTACCACCAGTACTGACACCAGGATAATCATGGCATACCAAAATGATCTTTGGTTTATGGGGTAGGTGTGGCCAAAAATGTGCCACTTGTAGTTCTTGTTGTACACCGAGCCAACGATATTGCTGATGGTACCCGGCAAACTACTAACAATGCCGACGGTAATGATAAGTGATATACCATTGCCGACTGATTTTTCGGTAACCTGTTCGCCCAGCCACATCAGCAGCATTGAGCCGCCGGTGAGAGCCGCTACCATCAGCGCCCACTGCCATAATGACGTATGCGCAGTAATGTCACCTATACCACCGATACGTTGGGCTTGTTGACGCACCAGGTAAATTGCGCCGACCGATTGGATGATGGCCAGCGGCAGGGTCAGCAGGCGCGTCATCTGATTGATCTTCTTCTGTCCCGATTCGCCTTCTTTGTGCAGGGCCTCTAGTTTTGGTATAGCTTTGGTAAGTAGCTGCATAATAATGGAGGCGTTAATGTACGGCCCCATGCCGGCAATCATAATTGAGAAGTTGGCGAGCGCTCCGCCGGACAGAATGTTAATAAAGCTCAGAAGTTGCGGTGTGTTGCTATTGAATAGGTTTTGCAGAACCTGCTTGAGGGTGGCGGGATCGGCTAGGGGCACCGGTATGTGCGCCAAAATTCGGTAAATCAGCAATATGCCCAGCACTGCCAGGATACGCTTGCGCATATCGGCTTGCCCCAATGAGCGGCCTATAATCTTCCAGTTCATCCTACTTCAAACCCTCCTGCAAGGAACAGCTAGTATACGGCTCAACGATGTTGGTTACGGCTTTCACTATGTTTCCCTTTTCTTATCCCTAAATCTGTAACGAGTATACAGGGTGAACCTATGCTTCGTAAAGTATTGTGGCGGGTTTAAGCTATGTATGTTTTGGAATTGGTAGTGAGACGTTGCGGAATGATACTTAGCGATATATCCAACGCGTGTGACTGATCCCAGTGGTTCGCCTTCCACGGTAGACCAATGTATATGCTCCATGACATCGAAACCTGGCATAGGCGTCTATTTAGACGGCCTGCTGCTCTACTTCCGTGATGCGGGCTTCGTGATCCTATACTTGGTCAGTAGCATCATTGGCCGTAGGGTACAGTCTCTGCTATTGCAGCCAAAGTCTCATCAAACCTACCATCCATCCTGGTACTAAGTTCATGTATTGCGTTTTGCAAATCATCTTTTGTAGCCCTAGCTGCGGTTGCCTGCGAGACCGTAGTAGCAAAGAACTGTTTTAAATCATCTAGCTGTTCGCCATTCATAAGAATGGTATATAGCAAAAAGACCTCCTGAGAGGCCTTTTGATTGTCGTCATTCGGAACGTGATTCGGAATCTCTGTAGATCCTGGAACAAACCTAAAATGAAGAAGGGTTATTTGGCTTCTGTTTTCTTGGTGCTAGGGCGTAGGACGCGGCCAACCTTGGCAAACGAGCCACCGGCTTTTTGCAAGGCTTCGACTGCGGTCACTGAGGCTGCCTGCAGACTTACGTCGACTTTTTTAGTAACTGGCCCGCGGTTTAATAGCTTCACTTTTACAAATTGGCTGCTTATAAGTCCCTTTTCGGCTAACACAACCGTGTCTACCCGGGCGCCTAGGGCGGCTAGCTGATCGGTAAAGACGTTTTCGGCAGGCACTTTGTGGCTCTTAAAGCCGTGCAGCTTTGGCAGGCGCTGCATGAGTGGGTTCTGGCCACCCTCGAAGCCTGGCTTTTTGCTCGAACCAGTACGTGAGCCCTGGCCCTTTGTGCCACGGCCGGCGGTTTTACCCTGGCCAGCAGCGATGCCGCGGCCCACGCGCTTGGGTGAGCTTTTGTGTACCGAGGTAAGTTCGTTGTACTTCATTATTTGTCTCCCTTGGCCTGAGCCGCTGTAGAGGGCTTAGCTGAAGTAGCTTTTTCTACTTTTTTACTAGCTGCTTGCTGTTTATTGGCAGCGTCATGTTTCGTAGTCACCCAATTTTTAGCTGGTTCCATACTTTCGAGCGCCGCGATAGTTGCGTAGGCAGTGTTGGCTTTGTTAGTACTACCGAGCGATTTGCTAAGCACGTTGCTTACACCGGCGACTTCCAGAATGGTTCGCACCACACCACCAGCTATAAGGCCGGTACCTTGGCTGGCAGGCTTAATAAGAATACGTGCGCCACCGACTTTGCCTTCGGCTTCGTGCGGTAGGGTACCTTTGTAGAGGTTCATTTTGTTCATGTGCTTCTTAGCAACTTCGGTGGCTTTGGTAACTGCGGTAGTCACGTCAGCACCTTTGGCAATACCAATGCCGACTTTGCCCTTGTGGTCACCAGCCACGACGAGTGCGCGGAAACGGAAGCGTCGTCCGCCCTTAACTACACGAGCGACGCGGTCGATGTGCACGATTCGTTCGTCAAATTCTTTCTTTTCTTCAGGTACCGGACCGCGACCATCACGACGTGGAGGTCGGCCACCACCCTGGCGGGGTGGGCGGCTTGCGTTTGCAGCGGGTGCTTGGGGAGCGTTTGCGTCTGCCATTGTTAAAACTCCAGTCCTTTCTCGCGGGCAGCCTCTGCCAGCGCCTTAATGCGGCCATGGTAGCTACGGCCACCTCGGTCAAATACTACTTTGCTTACTTTGGAGGTCTTGGCTTTAGCGGCAATTTCCGTGCCAACCCAAGCGGCTTTGTCGGTGAGTGTACCGGTAGCGGCTTTTTGGCCAATGGTACTTACCGCTGCTAGTGTTTTGTGAGCCGCATCGTCAATCAGCTGGGCGCTCACATTGTGACCAGAAATATAGACGCTGAGGCGGGGTCGTTCGGCCGTGCCGATGACCTTTGAGCGGATACGGTTTTTGCGCAGTGCCAGGTTTTTGGCTTTCAGTGCGAGGTTATTCATTATTTATCCTTTCCAGACTTACCAGACTTGCGGATAATGCGCTCGCCTACGTACTTAATGCCCTTGCCCTTGTATGGTTCTGGCTTTTTTAAGCTCCGGATTTCGGCGGCCACCTGGCCAACCTGCTGCTTGCTGATGCCAGTAACAGTAATGGTGTTTAGTTCTACAATCGCGTTAACCCCTTGTGGCAGGTGATAGACAACCTCATGGCTAAAGCCCAGGTTCATCTTTAGGTCCTGGCCGACGAGCGCCACGCGAAAACCAACTCCGGTGATTTCTAGTTTTTTACTAAATCCGGTGCTTACCCCAGCCACCATGTTATTGATGAGGGCACGCATCAGTCCGTGTTTAGCACGAACTTTTGGCTCGTCGTTGGCCCGACTGACGATAATGTTAGCTTCTTCTTGCTTGACGGTAATGTCAGGCATAGTGAACTGCGTAAGCGTTCCCTTCGAGCCAGCAACGGTAATGTTGTCTGGGTCGACAGTGATTGTCACGCCGCTCGGGATTCCGATTGGTAGTTTTCCTACTCGACTCATATTATTCCTTCTTTAACTCTTTCTAGTGAATAACCTTAGTAAATGCTCGCGATTAATTCGCCGCCTAGGCCGGCTTGCTTGGCTTCTTTGCCGGTCATCAGGCCCTTACTAGTGCTGACGATAACAATGCCTCGGCCGCGACGGATGGTGGGCATTTCGCTGGCGTTACTGTACGCTCGGCGGCCTGGCTTACTGATGCGCTTAATTTCGGTGATGCGGGCGTTCTCATCGGCGCCATGAATGACGAGATGCAGCTGCTTGCCGACGCTGAGGTCAGTTACGGTGACACTATCCAGAAAACCATTGGCCTGCAGGCTGCGCGCCACGGCTTCTTTGATTTTGCTGTGCGGCAAGCTGACTTCGTTCTTTTGTACGTTAATGGCGTTGCGAATACGTGTCAGCATATCTGCGATTGGGTCGGTTGAAGTTACACTCATATTACCAGCTCGCTTTCGTTACACCAGGGATTTCGCCCTTGCTTGCATGTTCGCGGAAAGATATGCGGCTGAGGCCAAACTGACGCATGTAAGCATGCGGCCGTCCGGTTTCAATGCAGCGGTTCTTCCAACGTGTCGGACTACTATTGCGTGGCAACCTTGCTAGTCCGTCGAAGTCACCGAGTTCTTTAAGTTCAGCGCGCTTGGCGGCGTACTGCTTAATCATTTTTTGCCGCTTCAGATCGCGAGCGACGATAGATTTTTTGGCCATTATTTGCTCTCCTTCTCAAACGGCATGCCGAATTTACTTAATAGTGCCCGGCTGTGGTCACGGTTCTGGCTCTTTATGACGAATACTACCTGTAAGCCGTGGGTGGTAGTGGTTTCTTCGAAGCTAAGCTCCGGGAAAACGCTCTGGTCGGTCAGGCCGATGCTGTAATTACCTTGCTTATCAAAAGCTTTGGCCGAAACACCGTGGAAGTCACGTAGCCGTGGCAGCACAATGTTTATCAGCCGGTCCATGAAATCGTACATGCGTTCGCCGCGAAGGGTAAGCTTGAGGCCAATCATGTTGCCTTCGCGCAGTTTAAAACCGGCGATAGAATTCTTGGCAACGGTTTCAACGGGCGCTTGCCCAGTGATTTTACGCAGCGTGTTTTTGGCGGCTGCGATGGTCTTTTTATCATCTTTGGCACGGCCCAGGCCGATATTGACAACCAACTTCTCAAGCCGAGGGACTTGGTGTACATTTGTCAGCTCGAGTTCTTTCTGGAGTTCGGCGACAAACGTGGTGGTATAGTCGGACTGGAGACGAGCAACGTACTTTACTGGCTGAGTAGTTTTCTTAGCGGGAGTTTTTGCGGCTGCCATTACTTTATCTCCTTACCAGACGCTTTATAGACGCGCGTTTTGGTGCCGTCTTTGTCTACGCTAAAGCCAATGCGCGTGGGCTTTTTGCTGGTAGGATCTACGACCGCGACCTTGCTCACCCAAATCGGCTTTGTAAGGTCGATGATGCCGCCCTGAGGGTAGGCCTTATTCGGCTTAATATGCTTTTTGACGATATTAATGCCTTCGACGGTCACCTTGTTCTCTTTGGGGTGGGTTGCCACAACCTTACCAGACTTGCCTTTATATTTGCCGGCGAGTACTTGAACGGTATCGCCCTTTTTGAGGCGAATCTTGTAGATTTTAACTGGCGTAACAGATTGCTTGTTCATACTATAGTACCTCCGGTGCGAGGCTGATTATTTTAGCATAACCCATGTCGCGAAGTTCTCGCGGAACGGGGCCAAAAATACGAGTGGCACGGGGCAGTTTGTCGTCGTTGATGATGACGGCTGCATTATCGTCAAATTTGATGGTGCTGCCGTCTTTACGGGTAATTTCTTTCTTGGTGCGTACCACCACGGCCCTGACGACGGACTTCCTTTTAACAGCTCCGGCCGGGTTAGCTTGCTTGACGGTAGCCACAATAATATCGCCAACTTTAGCGTAACGGCGGCGTGTACCACCTAGTACACGGATGCACAAAATTTCTTTGGCGCCGCTGTTATCGCAAACGACTAGGCGTGATTCTTGCTGAATCATTACTTTTTGCTCCCTTCACTAGACTCAGGGCTTGTGGCCGAGGCGGTAGCACTGGGTTTATCGGAACTTGCTTTGGTCTTTGCCCGTAGCTCTGCGCCGGCCGTGGACTCAACGTGAGTCACGCCAGCTCTTTCAATAACGCTTGCTAGTTTGTGGCTCTTGCGTTTGCTAATCGGACGGGTTTCGACTATCACAACGGTGTCACCGGTGTGAGCTTCGTTGTTTTCATCGTGGGCGATGAATTTCTTACTGACGGTGTACTGTTTGCGGTACAGTGGGTGGGTCTTGCGCTCGCGGACAGTGACGACAATTGTCTTGTCGGCCTTGTCGCTGGAGACAACACCAGTGATGGATTTGGCCATTATTTTGCCTCCTTAACGAGTTGTTCACTTAATACGGTTAGCATGCGCGCTAGGTCTTTGCGTTTATTACGCACGGCCCGCAGGTTCTGGTTATCACCCATGTAAATGTGGCGCTTTAGCTCGGCAATTTCATCGCGCATCTTGCTGGTTTCGGTAGTAAGGTCGCTGGTAGAAAGCTTACGGATATCAGTTATTTTCATATTACGCTCCTTCCTTCACCAGGAATTTGGTCTTAACGGGCAGCTTGTGGGCCGCCAAGCGCATGGCTTCACGGGCAGTTTCCTCTGAGACCCCCTGCATTTCAAACAGGATAGTACCGGGGCGGACTTTGGCAACAAAGAATTCGGGAGAACCTTTGCCGCTGCCCATCTTGACGTCTAGAGGTTTGCGGGTAACCGGCGTGTGCGGGAAAATCCGAATCCAGATTTTACCACCACGCTTGATGTAGCGGGTCATGGCCTGTCGGCTGGCTTCTATCTGGCGACTGGTAATGCGTTCGTGGTTCTGGGCCTGGAGGCCAAAATCACCAAAAGCGATGTAGTTGCCGCTCGTTGCGACGCCATGGATTTTGCCCTTACGGACTTTGCGGAACTTGGTTCGTTTAGGCATTAACATGGGGCATCTCCGGTCGGAGCTACAATGTTCATTGCGAACTGATAGATGCTAATTGAAACGGTGGATAAGGCAATCATGTTATGCTTCTCCCTTGTAAATCCAGACCTTTACGCCAATCACGCCGGCGACGGTCTGGGCCTGGACGCTGGCAAAATCGATGTTGGCGCGGATGGTGTGCAGTGGTACCGAACCTTGGGCTTCTTTTTCACGGCGGGACATTTCTGCGCCGTTGAGCCGTCCGGCCACTTCGATGCGAATGCCTTTAGCACCGGCACGCATAGTGGCAGCCGAAGCACTCTTGATAGCGCGGCGGAAGCTCATGCGGCGTTCCAGCTGATGGGCAATGTTTTCGGCAACTAGTTTGGCGTACATGTCAGGCTTTTTGACTTCGTCTATGTTAACCCGAACTGGTACGCCGTAGACGGCCTCGATGGCTGCTTTGACTTCCTGAGCACCTTGGCCGCCGCGACCGATAACGACACCGGCTTTGGCGGTGGCAATACTGACGGTTACCAGGTTTGGCGAGCGTTCTATATCAACTTTGTTGATTGCACCGCGGCTACCAAATTTGTTTTGGATAAGCTTGCGAACTTTTAGGTCGGCTTCCAGGTACTTGGCGTACTGGTTTTTGCCTACAAACCATTTACTGCGCCAGTCTTTGTTCAGCTGCAAGCGCATGCTAATGGGGTTAACTTTTTGTCCCATATTATTTCTCCTCGGCTTTCTCGGCCTTAGCAGGTTTAACAGCAGTTGGCTTGGCGGCTGCCCGCTGTTCACCATCTACGAGTACACGAATGTGAGAAGAACGCTTTTGGAACGGCAGGGCGCGGCCCATGGCTGCCGGGCGGAAGCGCTTAGTGCGCGGGCCATGGTTGACGGTAATTTCTACTATGCGCAGCGTGTCGCCTTTGTAGTTGTGGTTGTGGGTGGCGTTGGCTTGAGCGCTCTTGATGGTTTTAATAACCGGGGTAGCAGCGCGGCGCGGAACGTGTTCCAGAATGGTAAGCGCATCGGCGACGGTACGGCCACGCACTAGGCTGGCGACAACCATGACCTTGCGCGGACTCATCTGTACACCTTTGCTTTCAGCTTTGACGCTCATTTTATTTGCCCTTCGCTAACTTACCGCCGTGAGAGCGGAACTTACGGGTGGGGCTAAATTCGCCCAGCTTGTGGCCAACCATGTTTTCGGTAACAAAAACCGGCACATGCACTTTACCGTTGTGTACGGCAAACGTCTTACCTACAAAGTCAGGGGCGATGGTACTGGCCCGGGCCCACGTTTTGATAATGGTGCGGTCGTCATTGCTTAGAGCCGCTACTTTTTTAGCGAGCTTCGGATCAATAAACGGACCTTTCTTTAGTGAACGACTCATGCTTCTTTGCCCCCTTCTAATTCTAGGAATGCTTCAGCAAATTGTCGTCGTATTTTTGAAGCCGTCTCATTGGCAGCTGAAGCCGTCTGATTGGCAGCTACATATTGACTAGCGAGTGTATAGCCTTCGCTTACATAGATCCCTGGATAAGGAACACAGGCTTCATGACTAGCAATAATCGGAGTTCCCCAACCAGCGCCGCTAATATCATCTACTCTAATAGCGGAATTTCTCATGCCAAGCTTAAAGCCCATTATTTTAAGTAAACCGCTTGCTTGTTCTTCATCACCGATAGCCAGAGCATCTTCTACGCTCGTCCGTTCAGCATCACTGAAGCTAAAAGTTGGATATTCGCTGCTACTTCGTGCAGCTTTAAAGTCTACCATAGTTATTTCCTCTTAGCCGCGTGGCGGCTTCTTACGATCATATTAGCGGTACTCTTACGGCGGCGGGTCTTGTAACCAAGCGTCTTCTGACCCCAAGGTGTACGAGGCGCTTTACCCATGCGGTGACGACCACCGTCTCCACCACCGTGCGGGTGGTCTACGGCGTTCATGACAACTCCACGGACACTTGGGCGTTTGCCCAGGTGACGGTTGCGGCCGGCTTTACCGATTTTGATGTTCTGATGTTGTTCGTTGCCGACAACGCCAATGCTTGCAGAGCAGTTAAGGTGTACGCGGCGGACCTCACCGCTGGGCAAACGCACCTGAGCATACTCTTCTTCTTTGGCCATCAGCTGCGCACCGTTGCCGGCGCTGCGAACCATTTGTGCACCCTTGCCCACTTGGAGTTCTATGGCGTGGATGGTTGTACCGACGGGGATGTTGCGCAGTGGCAAACGGTTGCCCATTTCGATGGCCGCTTCGGCGTGGGCTACTAGTTTTTGGCCAACCGTCATACCACTAGCAGCTAGTACGTAGTGGTACGTGCCGTTGGCTTCTTTAACACGGGCGATACGGGCGGAGCGGTTCGGGTCATATTCGATGTGTTCGATAACACCTTCGCCCTTGAAGTTAAAGTTGACTAAACGGTAGAACTTACGGGCACCACCACCTTGGTGACGAGTGGTGATTCGGCCCTGGTTGTTACGGCCACTGCCGCGGCGCTGGGTGACTAGCAGAGACTTGAGTGGCTTCTTGGTCGTAATAACATCGAAGTCCTGGCTGCTCATGCCACGGCGACCTGGAGTGGTTGGGTTGTATTGTTTAATCGCCATTATTTCTTCTCCTCTTCATGTGGGTCACCACCTTGGCTGTCCAGTTCTACTGAACCGAAATCAACGCCTTCATGAAGAATTTGTTGGGTAAGCTGTTCAATATACGGAAATAGGAATTTATCGCGTGCCGCAATTGCGGCATTCATCGCCTGTTGTTCAGGGGTAAGTCGAGGATCACCAATCATAACGCCCGCCTTGAGGCCAGTAGTTTCGCTAATTTCTTTGGCCAAAGGATGAGCTTCATCTAGCAAGCCTTCAATGCCAGCCATTAGGTCGTCGTAACCAGCTGTAAAATCTTCGGGAGTTGTCATTACTTTGACTCCTTTTTCTTGGCATCAGTTTTCTTTAGGCTGAGCTTCATCGAAGGCTTGTCGGCCTTGACGTCTTTTTTATCGGTCTTCTTGGCTTTTTCTTCGGCCTTCACCGCTTCTTTAGCTTCGGCTTCTTCGGCTTCAAAGAATGGCAGGTGGCTACCGACAGCGAGCGTAATGTAAGCTTTTTTGATAGCGCTCTGGCTACCAGCGCGGTTGCTGCTGCGCTTGCCGCTAGTGTTCATGACACGCTTGGCTTTACCCTTGCGGTTTACGGTGCGAACGCGAACGATGCTGACATCGAACTGTTTGGCTACTGCATCGGCAATTTCGTGCTTGTTCAGGTTACCGGGAACATCTATAACAAAGGTGTTGGTAGCTTGGGCAGTGCCGTAAGCCTTTTCGCTTAAACGTGGTTTGAGCAAATACATTATTTGTCTCCTTTGGTCTGAGCGCTAGTCGCAGACTTGGCAGCGACCGGAGCGGTTAGCCAAGCCTCGACAGCCTTCTGGGCGTCGGCGGTAAGCACGATGCTATCGGCATTCATAATATCGTAGACGTTTAAGTAGGTAGCAGACACGAGCTTCACGTTGCTCAAGTTGGCAGTTGCCCGAATAAGTTCAGGCGTCTTTACGGAAACAGCTATGAGGGCGTTTCGGGTAACACCAAGTTTAGCTATTAGTTTAACGATTTCACTGGTTTTGCCTTCTTGACTGGCTAACTTTTCGATAACGATCAGCTTGTTGGCATCGGCTGCTAGGCTGAGGGCTTGGCGAGTTGCCAGCCGTTTGCTAGTAGTTGGCAGCTTTTTGGTGTAATTCTCGAGTCCGGTTGGACCAAAGACAATGCCACCACCACGCCAAATTGGGTTACGGGAGCTACCAAAACGGGCTCGGCCTGTGCCCTTTTGCTTCCATGGCTTTTTGCCACCACCGCGTACTAAACCACGGGTCTTAACCACGGCTAGGTTTTCGCGGCCATTCGCGAGATAGGTGTCGTATGCCTGACGTACGAGCTGGTGATTGCTTACTTCGACACCAAAGACGTCTTTGCTGAGTTTGGCTGCAGTCGTGGCTTTGCTGCCACTTGCGGTAAATGTAGGAACTGGCATGTTAGTTAGCCCCCTTCAATATTACGATGCTTTTGCGGGGGCCAGGTACTGCACCAACAACGCCAATGTAACCCTTTTCGTTATCTACGAGAGCAATGCGCAGGTTACGGACGGTAACTTGTTCGTGCCCAAGGTGGCCAGCCATTTTCTTGCCCTTCAGGATGTGCTGAGGGTACATAGAACCAATAGAACCTGGACGACGGTACGAGCCACCACCGTGAGTCTTGCGACCGCGGTGGAAGTTGTGGCGGCGAATAGTACCAGCCCAGCCTTTACCTTTGCTGGTTCCCGTAACATGTACTATGTCCCCAACAGAAAAGACCTCGGGGTTGAGCAATGTGCCAACTTTGAGGTCTTCGGTTATTTCGTCTACGCGAAACTCGCGTACAATCTTCGGCATTTTGCCGGCGGCCTTAGAATCGCCAATGGCCTTTTTAAAATGGCCGACTTGCGCCTTAGAAGTTTTACCTTCTTTGGCGTCCTCAAAACCTACCTGCACGGCGGTGTAGCCATCGGTATCGGTGGTTTTGACCTGCGTAATGACGCAGGGACTAGCGGAAAGCAAGGTAACAGCCTGCACAACGCCATCTTCTGCGATGGTGCTGGTCATGCCTACCTTTCGGGTGATTAGAGCTTTCATAGTTTCTCCGTTTAATGGACTTCTAGTTTGCTACACGTTTTTAGTGTTAGTCTGCGCTTCGGTGCTCCCGTACCCGTAAGTACGCTTCCGCTCCGATAATCGGCTAACCCTTGGAACAGTACTGCAATGTGAATGTCCTCAGTCCGCTAAAAGTGCAATGGGCACTGACATAAAAATGCCGGTGGCTGGTGGTTTCTACCTCTGTTAGAATCTATTACTAGATGCTACTTCAGTGACCTTACCAAACTCACCTGGAGCGAAAATCTTGATATACCAATACAGATTACCACGCATACATTACCTCTGTCAATACGTTGCAAATTCTACTATGACTTTTGCTTACCTTGCACGCTATAAGTTTATAAAGAGGCCGTAGGGCGCTATCAGCCCCACTAGCCCAGCTAGTATAAGCGCCAGATATTCGAGTTTACGATCGATTTGGAAGTGTTCATGACTGGCAAAGACTAAGCCTAGCAGCAAGCCAACGGGTAGCGGAAACCGCAGACCATTTTCGCTGCCCTGTAGCTT
Organism: Saccharimonadales bacterium (SeqCode); assembly: GCA_038207115.1. Lineage (GTDB taxonomy): Bacteria > Patescibacteriota > Saccharimonadia > Saccharimonadales > UBA4665 > JAJZCD01. The sequence goes on along the minus strand of JBBRAC010000001.1, from coordinate 228,119 downwards.
GAGCCACAGCGAGCCCAAAATCACGTACATTACCAGCTTCAACACGAACACGCCATCGAGTTCCGGAGATTGTTTTTGTTTTTTAACCATAACAGGCTTAGCTTAGCACAAGCGAGCTAGACTACGCAGCACTTGGTCTACGAACCATCATTACATATCGTGCACTTATCGGAATAATATCTGTGGTGACACCTTCATGGGCCTGTATGGCCCTTTCAAATATAAACCCGGCAGTTTCATTTGCCGCAGCCCTTTGTTCGGGAGTGCTATCGGGACCAATCAGCTGCAGCACCTCATGCTCATTATCTTGCACATCTCTGAGTTTAACCACGGCTAGTGAACGCTTAAATACTTCGATTTTAACTTCAGGCATGTCTTGGCTCGAAAAATGCAGATCAGCCACGCCCCGCACCCGCACCACCTGTCCATAATCGTAAACATGTTGTTCGCTCTTTCCTTCCTCTTCCCGGTGCATCGGAAGGTACAGGTACTTACTAGGGTAATCTTTCGGATCTTCTAGTGTTATAACATCGGGCGGTGAGGCTAGCTGTAATAACATTTCACCGAGTCGCCGAGCATAGTGGTCTAGCGTAGAAGTAGTTTCCCACTCTCCATATTGCTGTGCAGTTCCAAAGAGTTCTAGCGCGACTTTTGGCTGGGGAGGTACGTAGCGGTTTGTGCCCTCAAATGCAGCATCAAATGCCCGTGGAGCAACTATACTGAACCATTCCAAAAATTGCGCTGCTGCCTCCGGATTGCCCGATAAAGCTTGGTACGTCTGCCTTTCCGCTGAGTCAGAGCCTAAGCCGAGCAGCATTAGATTTTCTTTCTCTTTCAGAATTTGCATATTGTAATCTCGAAGAGCCGCTTCCTCGACAGCTGTTTGAATTCCAGGGGTGTTTGATTCACCAAATCTGTCTCGGAGTGCCTCAAACTGGTCATTGCTCATACCCAATCGACTCCGCTGATGTACGTTCGGGTCGCTCGCGTGGGTCACCTGCACGTTAGATGCGGGACTGATATTCTCGATGTGTTGCATATTTATCCCATAAAAAAACCGCGGTCCCACGTTTGGTTCTGCGGTTTTTTATGTTGATTAGGTTTACATTTTGATTTCGACGTCACAACCGGCCGGTAGGCTCAGGTTCATCAGACTGTCGATGGTCTTGGGGGTTGGTTCAAAAACGTCAATCAAACGCTTGTGCACGCGCATTTCGAACTGCTCACGGCCTTTTTTGTAGACATGCGGGCTTTTGATTACCGTATATGTGCTCCGGCGGGTAGGTAGTGGGATTGGTCCGGCCAGGGTAGCACCGGTGCGCAGGGCGGTATCCACAATTTGCTTGGCTGCTTGGTCTATAACCTTGTGGTCGTAAGCCTTCAAACGAATACGAATCCGTTGCTTGGTAGTTGGGGTGGCGTCTGCCATAGTTTGGTTCTCCTGCCAGCTTAACCTGGTTTGGCGCTGTAACATCTTTGTGGGGCGGTCGTCATTGTGAACTTGGTTCAGAATCTCGTTTGTTTTTAACGGGATGCCGAAACGAGTGCGGCCTGACGGAAGTGCTCTGACAACGACTTTTAGTCAGCACAGATTAGTTTACTTGCCAATTATATAACACAAGGGCATTTATGCCAAGTCACGCAAGGCAGTAGTACACCATCACCAACGGTGTGGTCACCTTCGCATATGCTAGCTGGGTAGAATAACGCCGGCTTCTTTGGCCGCGGCTAATACATTAGTATTCAAAAGAAGAAGCTTTTCCTGCAAGCTGAGTCGATTGGAACCCTTATCGTTCAGGCGTTGTTTAGACATATCTGAAATTAAAAATTATGCTTTCTACTTCTTTGCTATCATTCTCGAGAGCTTCGCGTTTACCAACGAATGGCTCAACTCTTTGCCCTAGCATAAAATCAACGTCTTCACGTACTACTTACGCGTGCACAATTGTACGGATTTGAAGTAAATCAACTGTAGTTAAACTCACAATGATTACATTCTACACCAAAAGTACTGAAAAGAGCGCCTCGAGTAAGGCGCTCTTTTCGTTATCTAGTAGTCTAGATTATTTGTCGATTTTGGTTACAACACCAGCGCCGACGGTGCGGCCACCTTCGCGAATAGCGAAGCGGAGGCCCTGCTCCATAGCAATCGGAGCAAGCAGCTTCACTTTAAAAGTTATCGTGTCGCCTGGCATGACCATTTCTTTGTCAGCAGGCAGTTCCACTTCGCCGGTTACGTCCGTGGTACGGAAGTAAAACTGTGGCTTGTAGCCCTTAAAGAATGGCGTGTGACGGCCACCTTCTTCTTTGGTAAGAATGTAGACCTCAGAATCGAATTCGGTGTGCGGGGTAATAGTACCGGGCTTTGCCAGCACCTGGCCACGTTCGATATCGTCGCGCTCGATACCGCGAAGTAGTACGCCGGCGTTGTCACCAGCTTGACCTTGGTCAAGGCTCTTTTTGAAGGCTTCGATACCGGTTACGACGGTTTTTTTGGTAGGCCGAATGCCGACGATTTCGACATCATCGTTGATCTTAACAATGCCGGCTTCGATACGGCCGGTAGCAACTGTGCCGCGTCCCTTAATAGAGAAAACGTCTTCGATAGGCATCAGGAACGGCTTGTCGAGTTCACGCTTAGGCTCTTTGATAAACTCATCCATGGCGTGGATAAGCTCCATAATAGCGTCTTCGTTGGCGGGGTCGCCCTCTAAAGCTTTGGTTGCTGAACCCTTAATGATAGGTGCATCACGGTCGTAGCCATTCTTTTCGAGCAGTTCGCGGATTTCTTCCTCAACGAGTTCGATGAGGTCGGCGTCAGCTAGGTCCATTTTATTCATGAAGACCAAAATATTTGGTACACCCACTTGACGTGCCAACAGCACGTGCTCGCGGGTCTGTGGCAATGGGCCGTCGTTGGCGGCAACTACCAAAATAGCGCCGTCAATCTGGGCAGCACCGGTAATCATGTTCTTGACGTAGTCGGCGTGACCTGGCATGTCGACGTGTGCGTAGTGACGCTTCTCTGATTCATATTCCTGGTGAGAAGTAGCGATGGTAATACCACGGGCGCGCTCTTCGGGGGCGTTGTCAATCTGGTCATAAGCGACCACTTTATTAACGTCGCTAGGCAGCTTCTTGGCGAGAACTGAAGTAATAGCGGCGGTTAGTGTTGTCTTACCGTGGTCAACGTGGCCCATTGTACCAACGTTAACGTGTGGCTTTGTACGGTCGAATTTTGCTGTTGCCATATGTATGGTGCTCCTAATTTAGTTATATATAGCTTCCGTTCCTCAACGCACTACTTGCGTGCGTACTGAGCTAACGAACGGAAACCCCTTGCACGAGCATACTACACCCCATGCGAGTTACCAGAGATAGTATAGAGAAGCGGTAGGACTTTGTAAATAGATAGGCCTATGCTGCTTGCAATTTAGGTACTCAGGGTGCATACTGGCGGCCATGACGCATGCCAATGCCCAAATTATCGCCATTATTCTTATCCCTTACCGGGGCAAGTTTGTGGTGAAATAATACTATAACGAACACAAACCAAGCCTCGGGAAACCGAGGCTTTTTTAATTGGAGAAACCATGAGTACCGCAACACTAGAACGACCAATGGTAGAAACAAATCAAACACAGCTAACTGCAAATTACGTGCACGAGGAGCTGGAGTGGCGTGTAAATGAAATTACTGCTGCTGACCAAGAACGACTCGGTATAGTGCAGACCAGCTTGCAAGAGGTTGCCGTACAGGGCTTGCATCGATTATTCGTCCTTAATGAAATGCAGCCGGGTAATAACTTTAAATACAATGGTGCGTCCGTAGCCGTGTGGCAAACCCTACGGGAAGATCCATCAGTAACGACCTTTGTAACCGGCACATCTGGCAACTGGGGCTCAAGCCTCGCAGCAGCTGGTCAGGGCGTCGGCAAGCAAGTTATTTGCTACACCCCCTGGGATGTACCTCAACCAAAACGAAAGCTTATGACAGCCAGTGGCGGAGAAGTACGAGCCGACTGTGCCGACGTATCCCAGGCGACTAAAGCCGCTCAAGACTATGCACACAGTCATCCTAACAGTGTATTCATGCACGCCTATGACAACCTGTGGGGCATGGCCGGCCAAAAACTAGTTGGCAAGCGGTTGGTAGCAGGCATTCGTCAACTGCGCGAAAGTAGTGAGCGACCCGGCAGGATTAATCTGCAACGGGGTGGAGGCAGCCTAGAAGCAGGCGTAGCCAGTGCGGTCTTTGCAAGTCGTCTTGGTGGGCTTACGTTAGCGGATGTCAGGCCCGAGCAAGTAGCAGGTGGTTTGGACCCATGGTTTGAAGGGTTAGCGGTAGCCGAACCGGGCCGGTATGCCCAGGCCATCCTAGGCGACAAACGTTTCGTGCAAGCACAAGAAGTGGTATCGCGCGTTCAGGTATCGCGTGCTGCCCGGCTAATGGCAACTGCGTTAGGTAGGCAATTTGAGCCTTCCGGGCTTGCCGGCGTTGCAGCCTGCCTAGCAGATATGGATTCTAACCTTGAACCAACCGATTACTTTGCCGTCCTGTCTGGCGCAAATGTCACGGATGAAAGGTTTCGGGAACTAGCTAATGCCGAACAAGGCGCAGCACTCCAGGTTGTTGCGCGCCAGGCAGCTCGGGGACGGCGTAGGTGGAGCACTCGGGGTGGAACTGAGAGCTTCGGTCCCCGCGGAACATCAAACAACGTATTGAATGGCCCAACTAGGCGCTGTTTAGTCATGCCTGAGATATCGGCTACGGCATGACCCTGCCCTCCCCGAACACCAGCTAAAGAATGTGGGTATAGTTTTGGCACTGTCGGACTGTCTGTAGCGCGCGTCTGAACCTTCGCTACTGGGCTAGCCGGCCCTTACTACCAGATTAAGGTGTGTACTATGGGTTAGGACGAGACCTGGTAGCGTTTGAGCAAGTTCTTTTCAACCAAGGATTCGATATAATCGTAGATGTTGCCGACACGTATGCGGTACTGTTTACGCTGGGCGCCGTCTAGCGGCGGCACCCGTTTGCACACTATGGCCAGCATGGCATCGAGCGGGCTGATGCCTTTTTTGCTAGCAGCCTGCGAATCGGCAATGTAACTGCCCATGCGCTCCATCACCATGTCTGCCCGGTGGGCGCTCTGATGCTTTTGCTCGAAATAACGCTTGAGGGCACGCAAAAACACCGCTTGGTTCACACTGGAGCGAGTTTGCTCTTCGTAGCCGGGCATGCCCTGCCCTTTTGCGAGCGGCACGTGCCCTTCGCCCAGCAAAACCAAAATAGCCAGGCCAAGACAGCGCTGTTCAGTGAGAAAACTTTCGTGGTAGGCCGACACGGCCCGTTCGAGCTCCCAAGGCGAATTCATAAGCAGCCGTTCTATGCCAAGCGCATAGAATTCGTACAGGCTTATGCTGGTTTTGCGTTCCGACGCCATGTATCATCCCCTGAATCGTTACCTATCAGCATACTCCGCTTACTCACCAGCGGTAAAGAGCACACCTTTTTTAACTGCTTGTTTGGATTACTTGTTGTTTTTAGCAATGATGGCTTCGGCCACGTGGTTCGGTACATCGGCATAGTGGTCGAGCTCCATGCTGGAACTGGCTCGCCCCTGGGTGTTGCTGCGGAGGTTTGTGGTGTAGCCAAACATTTCGCCTAATGGCACAAATGAGGTGATTTCCTTGATACCAAGACTAAGGTCTTCCATCGATTCGATGCGGCCGCGCTTGCTGTTCAAATCGCCAATGACATCACCCATAAACTCTTCGGGCGTTACCACCACAACCTTCATAACTGGTTCAAGTAAGGTTGGGTTGGCCATTTTGACGCCGCTCTGGAAGCCCATGCTACCAGCAATACTAAAGGCCATTTCGTTACTGTCAACTTCGTGGTAGCTGCCGTCAAATAGCTCGACTTTGACATCCACTACTGGGTAACCGGCTATTACGCCGTTATTCATGGCTTCTTCGATGCCCTTGCGGACTGGTTGGATGTATTCACTTGGCACCACGCCACCCTTGATAGAGTTGATAAACTCAAAGCCGGCGCCCGGTTCGTTTTGGCTCAGACGCAGCCATACGTCGCCATACTGGCCACGGCCACCGCTCTGGCGGACAAACTTGCCTTGGGCTTCGACGGCGTCTTTACGGATAGTTTCGCGGTAAGCCACCTGTGGCTGGCCAATGTTGGCTTCGACGGCAAACTCGCGCTTCATGCGGTCCACAATAATTTCTAGGTGCAGCTCACCCATACCACTGATGATGGTTTGACCGGTTTCGTCGTCCACCCGGACGCGGAAGGTTGGGTCTTCTTCGGCCAAGCGCTGCAAAGCTATGCCCATCTTTTCTTGGTCAGCCTTGGTTTTTGGCTCAATGGCAATCGAAACGGGCGGGTCTGGGAAGGTAATGTTTTCTAGAATAATGGGGTTGCTGGGGTCACACAGCGTGTTGCCGGTGGTTGTCCCCTTCAGGCCCACAATGGCAGCAATGTCGCCCGTGCCAACTTCAGAAACGTCTTCACGCTTGTCGGCCTGTAGGCGGACTATCCGGCCAACCCGCTCTCTTTCGCCGGTGGAGCTATTGAGTACGTACGAGCCGGCAATAACTTTGCCCGAATAGACACGGAAGTAAGCCAACTTGCCCACAAATGGGTCGGTGGTAATCTTGAAAGCCAGGGCGCTAAACGGTTCGTTTTCGTTGTTCTTGCGCTCTATCTCGTCGCCGGTCTTGGGGTGCACTCCCCAGGTGGTCGGCCGGTCGGTCGGTGCGGGCATCAGTTCATTCACTAGGTCAAGTAGCTTTTCGACGATAACCCCGCGGCCATCGCCACCCGATACGACGTAGAACTTACCCGTTAGCACGGCGGTGCGAATAGCTGTATTAATTTCCGCTTCGCTTAGCCCCTCTTCGCCCACTTCGAAGTACTTTTCGAGTATCGCTTCATCTTCGGCCACCGCATTTTCGACCAGTAGACTACGGTACTTCTTCGCCTCGTCCAACATGCTGGCCGGAATTTCGCCTTCGACCAGTTCGTGATCGGTAAATTCTTTGTAGGTGTAGGCTTTCATGGCGACAAGGTCAACCACGCCATTAATGGATTGTTCGAAGCCAATCGGCAGGTGGATTGGGAAGGCCCGTTTGTTGAGGCGATTGTGGATGCTTTCTAAGCTCTTGTAGAAATCGCCACCCGTCTGGTTGATTTTGTTAATAAAGCAAATCCGCGGTGTGCCGTATTTGTCGGCCTGACGCCAGACGGTTTCGCTCTGGCTTTCGACGCCCATCTTGCCATCAAATACCACAACCGCACCGTCGAGCACCCGCAAAGACCGTTCGACTTCGGCAGTAAAGTCGATGTGCCCGGGAGTGTCGATGATGTTAATCTGGTGGCCTTTCCAGAAGCAGGTAACGCTGGCTGCCACAATGGTAATACCACGTTCGCGTTCCTGAGCCATCCAGTCGGTAGTAGTTTCGCCTTCGTGCACGGCACCAATTTTGTGCTTGAGGCCCGTGCGGTACAAAATACCTTCGGTCGTGGTGGTTTTACCGGCATCGATGTGGGCGATAATCCCGAGGTTACGAATCTTGTCTAGTGCGTATTTCTTGTCTGCCATATTGTTCCTTCGTTAATTTTCTGGAGGCGTAAGTAAACCTGCTTGCCTAAAAACTGCTTGGAGGCGTTGCCAAACCTGGTTTGCCGTATGACATTCAAGCATTTGCTCGGGAGGATCTATGCTCCGGGTTGGCCCTGGACACGTACCGGCTATCTCGTCCGCCTCAACAAAAGGCGCTAACGGACAGTTTTCTGCGCAGTTCGCTGCCATTATTAGCCTCTCGCGAAGTGGGCGAAGGCGCGGTTGGCTTCGGCCATACGGTGGGTGTCTTCGCGTTTCTTTACGGCTGTACCTTGGTTGTTATAAGCGTCTTGCAGCTCGATGGCAATACGGTTTGCCATGCTCATGCCTTTGCGGCTACGAGCGGCGGCCACAAACCACATCATCATCAGGTGCTGTTGGCGCTGGCCTTTAACTTCGAAGGGTATCTGGTAGTTTGCACCACCGACACGCCGAGAGCGGGTTTCCATGTGCGGTCGAATGTTTGCCATGGCTTGCTCGAACACTTCGTGCGGGTTTTCGACCTTCAGTCGGTCGGCAGCCATTTGCATACCGGTGTATACCAAGCGTTCAGCAATCTGTTTTTTGCCGTCGCGCATAACGCGGTTAATAAGGCGCTGTACCTGAACATCGCCGTAAATACGGTCAGCTGGGATATCGCGAATAAGTGAGGCGGTTACTTTTCGTGGCATTACTTGCTCTCTTTCTTGGCACCGTATTTGCTACGGCCCTGTTTGCGGTTGGCCACACCCTGGAGGTCAAGCGCGCCACGCACAATGTGGTAACGCACACCAGGAAGGTCCTTAACGCGACCACCGCGCACCAGAACCACAGCGTGCTCCTGCAAGTTGTGGCCTTCGCCACCAATGTAGGCCCAGACTTCGTAACCATTTCCCAAGCGTACACGGGCAACTTTACGAAGCGCCGAGTTTGGCTTTTTAGGGGTTTTGGTAGTGACTTTAACGCAAACACCGCGCTTAAACGGCGCAGGCTTTTCGTAGTTTTTGGTCTTTAGGTTGTTGGTAACGCGCATCAGTGCCGGTGACTTGCTTTTGGCTGTCACGCGGGTACGTGGTTTGCGCACCAATTGGTTGATTGTAGGCATTTAGCCCCTTTCCTTAATTACATTCGAAGAGATGTATCTCCTCTACCGCCAAGATTTATTGTTCGACCAAGTCTCCCAAAAAATCAGCTCGAATTTGATGTAGTAACTGTATAGTAACAGATTAAAATGTACTTTGCAATTGCACTATAGTCTTGCGCTTGCCGAACAATCTTCTCGTTCCGTGCTAAAAGTATTTAACAGCGCTTGCTTTGACTCCTGCACTGCATCCACCTAGGATGACAACGCTGGAGCAAAGACTTTAGGCGGCTGCTTCAAGTTCATCGGGGTCATCGCCTTCGTCGAGGGCATTGCTGGCACCCCAACCGGTTCCGACTGGAATCTTGCGACCCAAGATGACGTTTTCTTTCAGACCGAACAGTTTATCGATTTTACCACTAGTGGCAGCAGCAATCAGCACACGGGTGGTGTCCTGGAAGCTGGCGGCCGACAGGAATGAATCAGTCGAGAGGCTAGCCTTGGTAATACCAAGTAACAGTTGCGTAACCTTGGCCGGCTCTTTGCCGTCTTTTACCAGTTGTTCGTTGGCTTCTACGACTGCAAGCTTGCTTACTAGGTCGCCTGTTACGAATTCGCTATCACTGGCATCTTCCACCTGCACCCGGCTAAACATCTGGCGCACGATAATCTCTAGGTGCTTGTCGGCGATGTTTTGGCCCTGGCCGGCAAATATACCTAAGATTTCGTTCATGATATAGCGCTGGGTCTGCTCGACACCCTGCAGGCGCATCAGCTCGTGCAAGTTTACAGAACCGCTGGTCAGGCGCTGACCGGCTACTACGGTTTGACCGTCGGCAACAAACAGCTTCTTAAAGCCAGGGATTTCATAGCGCACGACACTTTGGCCGGCTGGGGTAATGACGATTTGCTTATTGGTAACGTCTGCTTTACCTGCCATGGGCGAAATGAGCGGCTCTGCGCCACCTTCGTTGGCCGCCAGTACGTCGCCGATAGCGACATCCGTACCAGTTTTAATAGCTGGCGTGCGGTCACCGAGTTCAAGTACCAGATTATCTTTGTCCTGGGCGGTAACCTGAACAATGTAGTGATCGGCTTCTTCCCAGGCGTTAGCTACACCAGAAATGTCGGTAAGGTAGGCCTGGCCTTTTGGCGTTCGGGCTTCGAAAAGCTCTTCGATACGACTCAAACCTTGGGCAGTATCGTCGCCCATAACCGCGCCGGAACGGTGCTTACTGTCAAGCGATAGCTGCGTACCTGGTTCGCCGATGCTCTGGGCGGCAATGACACCAATCGGGTTATGAGCGGTTACTAGCTGGCCCGTTGCCGGGTCTACACCGTAACTCTTCTGCGGAACACCACGGACGCTCGATGAGCTGAGGGCGCTCATGATGCGAATACCGTCAACTTTTTCGTCGGCATCAATCGCTTCGGCAACCTGCTTGGTCAGCATTTCGCGGGCTTTTACGTAGCCCTTAACATCTTCGGCGGCATATCGGCCTGTCAGACGGCTAGCGTATGGGATACCAATAGCCTTAGCGTCTTCGCGCAACATTGCAAAGCCAGGGTCGGTAGTGTCATCTTCTTCGCCGAGCGTAAACACATCTTGCGATACATCTACCAAACGGCGAGTTAGATAACCAGCATCGGCAGTTTTAAGCGCAATGTCAATCACAGCCTTACGGGTACCACGGGTACCGGTAAAGTATTCCAGTGGGTTAAGCCCCTGAATGTAGCCCGACTTAATAGGCAGCTCAATTACGTTGCCACCAGCGTCTTGGAAGACTCCAAGCATACCAACTGACATTTTCATCTGTGACACGTTACCACGAGCACCAGAGGTAATGGCAATAGCCATCGAACCGTCCTGGCCCTCCATTTGCGCGGAAAGCATGTCTTGGACCTTGGTGTCGATTTTGGTCCAGTTATCGACGATAAGGCGGTGACGCTCTTCGTCAGTAATGAAACCTTGGTCGTACTGGTCACTAATGCCTGCGCTGCGGACTTCGCCAGCCTGAATTACCTTATCCATGCCCTTAATAGGGACAAAGTCTTCCATGCCCATGGAAATCCCGGACATAGTAGCAAACCGGAAACCGACGTCTTTAAGTTCATCGGCTATCTCGGCAGTTTGGGCTTGGCCGTACTTCTGATAGACGGCGGCCATAACTTTTTGCAGGCGCTTCTTGGTCATCGGTTCGTCCTGGTAGGTAAAATCTTCGGGGAAGGTTTCATTAAAGTACAGTCGGCCCAAAGTTGTGTCGCGGATTTCGCCACGGAATGGCAGACTAACGCGGGTTTGGAGTTGAATAACACCAGCGTCAAATGCCATGCTGGCTTCGTCAAGGCTGCTGTAGGGACGAGGCACGGTGCTACTGCCAGGACGTTCATACGTCAGGTAGTAGCAGCCGAGCACGATATCCTGTTCAATGTGCAATATGGGCGAACCATCGGCCGGCTTAAGCAAGTTCTTGTTGGCAGCCATAATATTCTTGGCCTCGGCCTGGGCGGCATCGGAAAGGGGCAAGTGAACGGCCATTTGGTCACCATCAAAGTCGGCGTTAAAACCCTTACAAACTAGCGGGTGGAGCTGTATAGCGCGACCTTCGATAAGTACTGGCTGGAAGGCCTGAATACTTAAGCGGTGGAGTGATGGCGCACGGTTTAGCAACACGTACTTGCCGGCAATAACGGTGTCTAGTGCATCCCAAACCACGGTTTCACCAGTTTCAATCATACGGGTAGCGCTGCGGATGTTGTGGGCTTCTTCGCGGGCAATCAGCTCGCCAATAACGAATGGCTTAAATAGTTCAAGCGCCATCATCTTCGGCAATCCACACTGGTGGATTTTGAGTTCTGGGCCAGCCACAATAACTGAACGACCAGAATAGTCTACGCGCTTGCCCAGCAAGTTTTGGCGGAAACGGCCCTGCTTGCCTTTGAGCATGTCACTAAGCGACTTGAGGCGGCGGCGCTGGCCGGTAGCGGCTACGGCGCGGCCGCTGCGAGCGTTGTTATTGTCTATAAGCGCATCGACGGCTTCCTGTAGCATTCGCTGTTCGTTACGGCGAATAACTTCAGGAGCATTCAAATCTATCAACTTCTTTAGACGATTATTACGGTTAATAACCCGGCGGTACAGGTCGTTAAGGTCGCTGGTGGCAAACCGGCCACCCGTCAGCTGCACCATGGGACGCAGGTCGGGAGGGATTACTGGTAGCACGCTCAAGCACATACTGGTCGGCTTAATTCCGGCCCGGTCCATGCTTTCGAGCAAACGCAGGCGCTTCATGAGCTTCTTTTTGCGCTGTCCTTTGGCTTCTTCGGCTTCTGAACTCAGGGCGGCTATAAGCTCGCGGAGATCAATTTCCTCGAGCAGCTCCTTAATAGCGGCGCCACCCATACCGACGGTAACCATTTTGCGCATATTATCCGGCAGGGCGCGGTAATCGGTTTCGTTCATTAGCGTTTGCTTTACCATGCCGTCGAGCTGAACTTTTAAGGCAGCAAAGTCTTTGGCCAGCTCTTCTTGCTCTTTGGTTTGGGCTTCGGCTAGTGCTTTGACATTGGCGTCTTCGGCTTTAGCCTCATTTTCGTAGCGCAGCTTAATAGCCTCGGTAGCCGCTTTAAACTCGGCTTCTTTGTCGGCCCGGTATTGGTCTCGCTTTTCGACATCGACGCTTTTCACAACGTAGCTAGCAAAATACGCGACGCGCTCCAAGGCCTTTACGGTCATGCCAAGCAGCAAACCGACGGCGCTTGGTGTACCACGCAGGAACCAAATGTGCGCTACCGGTACGGCCAAATTGATGTGGCCCATGCGCTCGCGGCGAACAATGCTACGCGTAACCAGCTCGCCATTTTTATCGACGGCGGCTTCGCGGCTGCGGACGCCCTTGTACTTGGCGTCGTGAGGGTTAATGTCTTTAACGGGCCCAAAAATACGCTCACAGAATAATCCGTCACGCTCTGGCTTTTGGGTACGGTAGTTAATGGTCTCTGGCTTGGTAACTTCGCCATAGCTCCAATCTTCGATGTCTTTAGCGCTGGCAACTGCTAAACGCACCGCGTCGAAATCGGCAATGTCAGTTCCGTATGAATACCTGCGCATTATGCGTCCTCCTCTTCTGAAATGGTAATAGTGTCTTCGGGTGTGCTTACGAGCACGGTGCCTTCTTCATCTGTTTCTTCGACTAAAAAGTCGGCAGTGACAGCTTCTTCTTCGCTGAGGTCAATATCGGAAATAGTGGGCGTCGGTACAACAACTTCAGATGGATGGGTCGCTTCTTCGTGGATATTGGTAGCTAAAATTGCTTCGGCGTCAACCACCGAACTTTGGGAAATCAAATCAACCTTTAGGCCCAAGCCTTGCAGCTCTTTTACGAGCACGTTGAAACTTTCTGGTACTTTTGGACCGACAATCTCGGTCTTTTTGATGATGCTTTCGTAGGCTTTAGAACGACCATAGACGTCATCGGACTTAATAGTCAGCATTTCCTGCAAGGTATTGGCGGCGCCATAGGCTTCCAGTGCCCACACTTCCATTTCGCCAAAGCGCTGGCCACCGTTTTGGGCCTTGCCGCCGAGCGGTTGCTGGGTAACCATAGTGTACGGCCCAGTTGAACGGGCGTGGATTTTATCAGCCACCATGTGGTTAAGCTTGATCATGTACATGCTACCAACGGTGGTGCGTTCTTTAAACGAGCCACCGGTACGGCCATCAAACAGCTGTTGCTTGCCGTCTTCGGGGAAACCGGCTTCTTTGAGCAGTTCGTGAATTTTCGAAACGGGCACACCGTTAAACGATGGGCTAGCCACTTTCATGCCGAGGGCCCGAGCAGCCATACCAAGGTGAGTCTCAAACAACTGGCCAATGTTCATACGGGATGGCACGCCAAGTGGGTTCAGGACAATGTCTAACGGCGTACCGTCTTCCATGAAGGGCATGTCTTCGACAGGCAATATGCGGGCAATAACACCCTTGTTACCATGGCGCCCACCGAGCTTATCGCCGACGCTAATTTTGCGCATCTGGGCTACAAAGACCTGAATCTGCATTAGCACGCCAGCTTTCAGTTCGTGACCGTTTTCGCGGCTAAAGATTTTAACGCCAACCACTTTACCGTGCTTGCCGTTACTCATGCGCTGTGAGGTATCGCGAACTTCTTTGGCCTTTTCGCCGAAGATTGCGCGCAGCAGACGTTCTTCGCTGCTGAGTTCCTGCTCGCCCTTAGGAGTAATTTTACCAACCAAGATATCGCCGGGGTGCACTTCGGCGCCGATACGGACGATACCTTCGTCGTCAAGATGACGCAGGGCGTCTTCGCTAACATTCGGGATGTCACGGGTGACAATTTCTGGACCCAGTTTGGTTTCGCGAACTTCTATCATGTAGTCCACGATGTGGATTGAGGTCAGGGTGTCGTTTTCGACCAATTTGCGGCTAATGATGATGGCGTCTTCAAAGTTGTAACCGGCCCATGGCATAAAGGCCACTAGCAGGTCCTTTCCAAGTGCCAACTCCCCGCCCTGGATGGACATGCCTTCGATCAGGATGTCACCGGACTTGACTTTATCACCGGTGTTAACCACCACGGTTTGGTTTATCGAAGTGCCTTCGTTAGAGCGCACAAAGTGTTGCGGTTCATAAGTTACCGAACCTTCTTTGTACTTAACAACGACGGCTTCACCGCTGGCGCGAATAACTTCGCCATCGGCCTCGGCGACTATTATCTGACCGGTGTTGCGGGCGGCCTGAGCCTCCACACCTGTACCCACAATCGGGCTTTCCGGCTTAATAAGTGGTACTGCCTGGCGCTGCTGGTTGCTACCCATTAGTGCGCGGTACACGTAATTCTTTTCAATAAACGGAATCAACCCGGCGCTCGAACCAATAATCTGGTTTTGAGCAGCGTCAATGTAGGTTACGTCATCGCTGTCGGCTTCACCAGCCTTTAGGTTGATGCGGGCACTAACGCGTTCGTCCAGGAAGTAACCGTTTTTGTCTAAACGCACGCCCGCACCAGCTATAACTGCTGACTCTTCGGCGGCGGCATCTAAGAAAACGATTTCGCTGGTTACTTGCGCTTTAACGGGCCAGGTAATTTGGCGAGTCACTTTGGCGAGCTTGTCGGCATCGACTTTGGTAATTTCCTTACCGGCTTTCACGATTACCTTACCATCGGCGTCTTCGAGGTCAACGCTGGCAATGTGTCCTGCAGCATTTTTGGCGGTAGCAGCGTTGGTTACTTTTCGGTAGGGAGTTTCAACGAAGCCATATTCGTTCACGCGGGCAAAGTTGGCCAGGTTTAGCACCAAACCAACGTTAGCGCCTTCCGGCGTTTCTACGGCACAAATACGACCGTAGTGAGTAGCGTGGGCGTCGCGCACTTCAAAACCGGCGCGTTCGCGGCTGAGGCCACCCGGGCCCATGGAGCTTAGGCGTCGTTTGTGGGCGAGCTCACTCAGCGGGTTAATCTGGTCCATGAACTGGCTCAGCTGGCTGCTGGCGAAGAATTCGCGTACGGCGGCCACCACTGGACGAGCGTTAATCAGCTGTCCCGGTTGCACCGTTTCAATTTCGCTCATAGACATACGGTCTTGGGTGTTACGCACCATGCGCAGTAGGCCAATTCGGAACTGACGTTGTACAAGCTCGCCGACCATTTTAATACGGCGATTAGCTAGGCTATCGATATCATCACCCGGTTCCTGGGTGTTGTTTAGGCGGATTAGCTCGGCCACAATCGCCACCAGGTCTTCGAGCCGCATAATACGGTTTTCGGCGATGTTTGGCACGTCTAGGTTTAGGCGCTTGTTAATTTTGTAGCGGCCGACACGGCTAAAATCGAAGCGCTTGTAGTTATAGAACATGTTTTCTAGCAGCGAACGAGCGTTGTCGACGGTAGCTAGGTCGCCCGGGCGAAGGCGGCGGTATACCTCAATCAGTGCTTCAGAGTGGCCTTTGGTAGGATCTTTTTCAATAGTCGAGTCAATGTAGCTGGTTTTGCCTTGGTCGACGTGTTTAAAGGCTTCTTTCATGCCAGCGTCAGTCATGCCTAGGGCGCGCAGTAGGGTCGTTACCGGGATTTTGCGCTTGCGGTCAATCTTGACATACAACGCGCCATTTGCAGCGGTTTCGAACTCTAGCCAGGCACCACGGCCCGGAATAACCTTGGCGGTGTATAGCTTTTGCGTGCCGTGCAAATCGCCCGTGTAGAATACGCCGGCCGAACGGATTAACTGGCTCACCACAACACGCTCTGCGCCGTTGATGATGAATGTACCACGCTTGGTCATCCAAGGGTAGTCACCGAGGTAAATTTCCTGTTCTTTGATTTCGCCGGTAACTTTGTTGGTTAGTTCTACTACGGCCTTAAGCGGCGCGTCGTAACTGATGTTGTTTTCGCGGGCTTCAGCCTCGCTAACTTTAGGATCTTCGAAATGATAATCTTTAAAACGCAGAGATAATTTAGTGTTGGTGTAGTCATCTATTGGGCTAATCTCGGCTAGTAATTCGCCGATGCCTTCGTCTACCAACCACTGGAACGACTTATTTTGGTGATCTACTAAGTTTGGTAAGGAAAGATTGTCGTCAACTTGCGTAAAGAAGACGCGTGTACTTGCTTTGCTCGCTGTAGCTTTTGCCATGCGTGGGTGAGCCCCCTATGTTAAAAGTTAGTAAAGATAGAGCAAATAACCGCAGAACAAGCGCCACCATGCTGTTTTTCAGCACTAGCTATTTGTCCGTTACTGGTATTTACTCTTTTAGTTGTTTCGCCCGAAGATAAACTAAGCTGAGATTTTTTGGTGCTTTACTGCCTTGCGCGCTAGCAGCACAGCCCAACTTACACTACTTCTTGCATAATAGTATATAGAGTAAAATTTACCACGTCAACCCGGGCTCACCAGTTCGCACGAACGTAGGCTTGGCTGGGAGGGGTGGGCATAAACCTATCATTTCCAACGTCATAGGCTGTTACAACCTCAGACGGTATCATGCCAGCGCCGGTAATTGCGGTACGTACTTCCAGCCCACTACGCACCGGCTCTACGGTCCAGGCTTCTTGGTCACCGGGAATCTTGTCCAGTAAGCCACTGTACACATCTGTGAGCTGCTCCGTATACGCGGGTTCTGTCCAGCCCGCGATATTGACCTTACCCAGATCTACTTCGTGTCGAACGAGTCTTGCCGGCAGCCATCTCGGTAAACGTTGTTTTAGGTGCAGCCGCTGCACGTAAACTTCCAGACCTCGAATAATTGTTCCCGCCCCAACGATACCGACCGAGGTCGCCGACCTTTTCTCGGGACAGACCACGGCAAAATATGCCTGGCCATTGGTGCCCACTTCACTTGCCTCGTCTTGGGCTCTAGCCCATTCGGTGATTCGAACTGCTTCGACAGCATCAGCCCCCAGTCGCCGAAAGTTTCTCGAAGCATTTCTGAGTCGTAATAGTTCACGGCTTGCAAGCGCACTTTGATGAAGCCCCGCAGCCAGTTCTGTATGGGTAAAATCTCTAAGACGAACTAGTTCAAGCATCAGCCCACAATAGTCCAGCTAGCACCACTACGCAAGCAATAGCCGGCATAAAGGGGCAAGATACATGTACTTACTCCTCTGCGAAGACACCGGCAGTCGGTTAATCGAAGTGCGTTAAACTGGCGACAGGTTGGGTGTCCTGGGACATGGCCTGCAGACGGGCGCGGATGGCCGCGACGCTCGCCCCCAATAGGTGCTGATATGCCGCGAACTCATTATAAAACGCTTCCTCCACGACGTGCTCCAGGCCGTCGTCAGCATATGGCGGAAGTATGCTGAATTGGCCAATAGCCATCAGGGCGACTTTACCGGTTCGGGGGATAGCTGGCCGCCCAAGGGACGTGCGGTAGTTCGAACCCCATAGCACTGCAACTGTGGCGCCGAATTCGTCATCTCGAACTACTGCCTGTACACATACAAAATTTCCGATGTGCTCGGCCAACTCCATGCGTCGAAGCATTTCGGCTTCGGACATATCTTGCACGGTATCCGCGAGCGAATACGCCGTATATACATCTGGGAGCGCCCGCGCACCGGTATTGTTCCACAGGCTATGCGCCATCCGAGCAAGTTCTTCCGACGGTGAATGGTGCACCGCTATATGCAAATCTTCTATCATGTTTAACATAGCAACTAGCATACCCTTATCCATGGCTGAGACCAACTAGGGACCTTTACGTAAAACCAAACACACCTATAGTTTGGGTTACTAGTGTTGTCCGGAGAGCTGAACGACAACACGAAAACCAGGTTTTTCCATTTTACCGCCATTGGTGCAGATATCAAGCTCAGCAGTTTTCGTGGAAGCCCGCACGGAAATTTTGGTAGTGCCTAGGGATGGATTTTCAGGCATCGTTTGGTTTGCCGCGTAAACCCCACCAGAGGTGGGTGAGCCGCCATCAATCGGCGCTATCACACATTCGCCGAACTGATTCTCGAAATCGTACAAACGCCAGCGGAGAGTTCTCATACAGGAATTTGTGTCCCAATATCGTATTCTCGTAGTTCATTCACCTTTATCCCCTTCCTCCTGCCGTTGGTACTGGCGGCAACAATATATTCAGGCTGCTTTTTTGGCTACGGAAATGTCATCGATAACCTTGTCGACGATGCCGTACTTGAGGGCTTCGGTACTGGTCATCCAGCGATCACGTTCCATGTCTTCGTGTATCTGTGCTGGCTTTTGGCCGGTGTTTTTGGCCATAATTTCCTCAAGCAACTTCTTAATCCGTAACGACTCACGCAGGTCAATTTCTTGGTCGGTCACCTTGCCGCGCGTGCCGCTGGAAGGCTGGTGAATCATGACGGTGCTATTTGGCAGTAAAAAGCGCTTGCCTTTGGTGCCACTACTAAGCAAAAAAGCGGCCGCCGAAGCTTGGACGCCGATACCGACTGTCTGTACATCGTTAGTGACAAACTGCATGGTGTCATAAATGGCCAGGGCGTCGTACACACTACCCCCGGGGCTGTTTATATATAGAAATATGTCTTTCTTGGCATCTTCGGATTGCAGAAACAACAGCTGGGCAACAATTACATTGGCGCTGGCTTCGTTAACATCGGAGCCCAAAAAGATAATACGGTCTTTCAGCAGCCGAGAATAAATATCATAGGCCCGCTCGTAGCGGCCTTCGGTTTCAATAACGGTTGGAACTAATACACTCATTGTTTACCTCCACAGAATAAAAATTGATACAAAGCTACTTATAAAATTCCACCAGTGTGGTTCGCGATTATGGGGAGCATTGGCTTGGTGAAATTGCTCCCAGCTTATCCTTATGAGTCTGGTGTGGATGCTTTGGCAAATCCCTGGCTGTATACTACGTCGTTAGCACTCTCAAGTCAAGAGTGCTAACTTGTATCTATTCAGCTATCCTATGCGCAGCCAGGTGGCGCTGAGCTAACGACAAACGAGCCAGCCGAAGTTTGTCGCTAACACTAAGCTTGCCCAGAACCTTCCGGTGTTCACGATAGCTTGCGGCTGGCACTGTATTAGTTAGGTTAGGAGCCACTTCGTGAGGACCCATTGGAACAGCGCTAGCACCCGGCCGGTCAAAATAAGCCGCCACCATACGTCCCGCAAGTGCGGCATCTGCAGCCTGAGGATGCTGAGTAAGCTGCTTGCCCGCAACTTGAGCGACCGTGTCAAGCCTGCGGCCAGCAAATGCACTCAGCTGCCGACGCTGCCTGTACAGGCCTAGCATAGCTGCCCCCAAGGCCGTGAGGGCAAAACCGTTGCGAAGCATATCTGCTGTAATTGTACCCTCGTCTTGGGCTGTGTCTGTCGCCGAGAGACTAGGCGTGACATCCGTGATACGTCCCCGACTGTTTACAACCCAGGCATGTAACTCATTACTATCCAGCGTACCATCACCATCATCCAAGAAACCATTGGCTATCTTGATGGCATGTCCTTCGGCATCGGTGGGGCCACTGGCAACAACATATTCGAGCGAGGCAGTATTACAGACGGCGGCAGGCATCCTGGCCAGCTTGGCGACTATGCTATCTAGTTTGGCGCCGGGTTGGATAAACGTGTCCATCCCCGAATCGGCAATCGGAGTAAGGCTGTACAACTTGCTCTCAATAGCGCGGCCAAAGTCCTTTCCCAGAACTGAACGCGTTTCTATGCCGTCTGCCAAAGAAATGTCCATCGTCGTAGGAGTAGGTCTCGGATAATGAACAAACATCGGCCCGGCAGCCAGCATCCCTAGGTTATACACGCTGGACTTACCGAGCCAATATTCAACTGAGATTAGTTCTACTTTACTCGACTTGGTGTTTTCGCCGATGCTATACGACCATTCCCCCTGGGCGGACCGTATAAATTTAGTAATATTTGCGTACCCAGTCCCCCCATTGGGGTTTTGCACAACAAGCCGACCGGCAATCGGTTGGTAGCCTTGTTTTACCGCCATGCCGACGTAGCCCTCATTGGTCACAATATGGTTATTTGCAACTGAATAATTGGTGCTAGGATAGGCGATGTCGGCGCGGACCCTTAAGAGCGGATCATGGTGCAACTGCTCGTCTGTAGGTACTTGGGGTAAACCAGGGTACTCGACGTCAGAGCCTTGCCCCGGATAATTATTGCTGCTCAGCTCCAACGCGTTTGCGATATCTGGAGCATTATCTTTAATTACAATTGTATCGCGGACCTTTTCGCCCCAATAGCCTTGCGAATTTGCGCCGTTAAATGACTCTATAGTATATGCCGTTTTGGGATGCTCACTCCATGGTGCGTCGCCAATCGGACTACTATCCCCGTGTTGGTTGACAAGCGTATTTCCTAGGCCCAAACCTTTAGATTTTGTTCC
This sequence comes from Saccharimonadales bacterium (SeqCode), assembly GCA_038207115.1. Classification (GTDB taxonomy): domain Bacteria; phylum Patescibacteriota; class Saccharimonadia; order Saccharimonadales; family UBA4665; genus JAJZCD01. The sequence continues at coordinate 207,560 of JBBRAC010000001.1, read as the reverse complement.
ACTGACTTTATCTACGAGATTCATCAGTGGGTCGGGGAGGCCATGTACCAAATCGGCCAATTCTTTGGTATGAGAGTAACCGCTGGCTAGGACGGCATCAGATTTGTTGCTCAAAGCTATAAAATCATCTAGGCTGGTTCTTGTTTTTTCGTCGGCCGTCAAACCACTGTACTGCTTAGCATAGACCTTATAGGCCGCTTCGCCTTGCGTGTTCGCCGCCCGAAGTGGCATGACGGTGGCCAAAATGGCCGTTATAAGTACTGCAACTGCCTTTACTGCCTTACGAGTATCTGAAGCAGTTGATGTTTCTAATTTCATTCCCGTAGCGATTGCCGTTTGCAGCGTCGAGGCTTGCCACTCTGTTTCACTCGGGGGTTTATCGACAATTTCCTTTAGGGTTAGCAATAGGGCTACGCGCGCCCGCTGGACGGTTACATCAGTTATATCTTTCACGTCATCAAGCACTTTATATAGTTCAGACTGGCTGCCTACCTGCACTGCGCTGAACAACGATTCATAGTTAGCTATAATCTTGCCGGTAGGTACTTCCGGAGTGGTAAGCGAAAGCACATTATCACCGACAATCTGGGTTGATGAGTGTACTTTATCAATCGTCTGCACACCGGTTAAACGGTTGAATCCACGTTCCAAGCTGACGTCCTGCGAAGCTACCTCAAACTCATGCCGCAGAGTCTGTCGTATATGTTTTTGTGCTGCCTCGACATCTGCCGCCGTCGCGGCCATGTCAAATAGCTCCGGAACCCGCGACCGCCCTGAGGCTCGCAGAATATCGATGTATTTCTGTTGCTCGTCTGGGGTTTGGGCGTCCATGGCTTCGGCCAGTGACAGCATTTCTGGAGGACTGAGTGCTACAACTTTACGATCTGGTTTAAAGAGCGGGGCGTACATCTTGTGGTTGCGATACCATGCTTTGGCAGTCACAATTTTTTCCGTATCAACATGGCCAGTTACTGACTCGGTCGTTGAAACTAGCACTTGTTCAATCCCGAGTGCCCCTGCACGATGCGCACTGCCCCTTAGCTCGCTTGTGGTTAAATCCTCCGGGGCAGCATCGGCCGAACCCCGCTTTGGAAATATATCTAAGACTGGGCCGGTTTTAGTCTGGACGACATCAACCGGTAATCTACCGAAATATTCACGTAACACTGCTTGGCTTGCCCCAGGCTGTTCTAAAGACCTTTTAAACCACTGCCCGGAGTTATTCAAAAGATACGCATTTGCTACCACAGCTACGCCGAACTCTGCCAAATTCATCGTTAAGTTGGGGGACAGAGATTGAGATATAGTGGCCCACTCAATAAACGTTCCCACTGAGATTCCGGTAATTCCCATTACGGCTACAACATGCCTATCATCTTGCGATGCGTCAATAACATCGCCGGATGCTTGCACGTTATCGCGTGCGGTTAGTGCCTCTTCATAATTAACCATGATTTAAGATAATGTGCCAGATTGTTACCGTTAAGTCAATCATTTGAGGAGCATGAAACATCGAAGATTAAGCTTTAGTAGCGTAGCCGACGAGGCTGGCGATGGCTTTTTCGGTGACAATTCGGCTCATCAGTTCGCGGCGGTGTTCGGGCTTTTCGAGCTCGGCCTGCATTTGCTTGTCGGTGTACTGCGCCTTGAGCGCCGCTACCCGGCTTTTAAACTCTGGCTCACTGACATTAATGCCTTCTGCCTCGGCGACTTCGCCGAGTACTAGGCCCGTTTTAACTCGTATCTCAGCCGATTCGCGCAGATCTTCGTGGTGCTGCTTTTCGGTTTTGCCTTCGGCCGTTAAGTGTTCTTCCCAGGTCTGGCCCCGGTACACAATGTTGCGCTTTTCATCCGCTTCCATGCGGTCAATCTCTTCGTCGACCAACACCGATGGAATGTCGGCTTTGGCCTTTTCGGCAATACTAGCCAGTAAATCGTTCTCGAGCGTGCGCTGGGCTTGGTTATCCTTTTCGGCCTGCAGCTGCTTTTTAACATCAGTTTTAAGCTCTGCCAGTGATTTAAACGGGCCGACAGTGACAGCAAAGGCGTCATCGAGCTTGGGCAGCACTAGTTCCTGCACTTTGTGGACCGTTACACTAAAACTAACTTTTTTGCTCTGCAGCTCGGTGTTGCCGTAGTCTTTCGGGAAGGTAATATCGAATGTCTTGGTGTCGTCAGCTTTTAGGCCGACGATTTCGGGCTCAAACCCAGGGATAAATGAGCCACTGCCGAGTACTAGCGGATAATCCGTACCGGCCGCTCCGGCTATAGCCTCTTTAGTCTTGGCATCGACACCAGTAAAGTCCAAGACCACTTCGTCGCCGTCTTTGGCGGGGCGTGTAACTTCCTTTTTTTCGCTATCACGGCGGCGCAGATCATCCAGAACTGCCGAAACATCTTTGTCGGTCGTAGTTTCAACTTTTTTGGCCATTTTGATTTTTTTATAATCTGGCAGCGTTACTTTGCCAATAACGTCGAGGACTGCTTTGAATTCCAGCGTCGAAAATGGTACAAATTTATTGACGCTTACCTCTGGCAGTGCCACCGGCCGAAGCTTCTTTTCAGTTACCGCTCCAATGTACAGTTCGTTTACGGCTTCATCTAAAAATTGGCTCTGCAGCGTTGCCTGGTCGACATTTTTTTCGACCATGGCCTTCGGAGCATGACCCTTGCGGAATCCGGTCACCGTGACGTCTTTTGCCAGTTTGTTTAAAACATGGTCTTTAGTAGCTGTCAGCTCCGAGGCGTCAGCTACAACGTTAATTTCTACTTTGGTAGGTGAGAGATATGTAAGAGTAATTTGCATAAGTAGCTACTATACCAGATACGGCCCCCTGTTTCTAGAGGCGCGTAGCCAGCAGCAAGCACATCCCTACAAACCAGATTGCTTCCAGCCAAATTAGTTTCGGTCCAGTTTTCCACTGAATGCGGTCGTGAAACCGCCAAAACAGATTGCTGTGGCTCACATCCACATCTTTGCCGCTGCGGCGGGCAGTCATAAACCGGGGAATCCACAACAGATCCGGGCTGGTTGCCACAAAAGCACACCAGGCAGCGCTCAGCCAGTGCGCCGGACGGGCCAGTGCCAGCACCACTACCAGCAATAAACACACGCCGGCGCCAAGCACTAAAAACTCCCACACAAAGCGTTTTGACCTAAAAAGCGCCACCATATCGGTTTCGGGCGGATTGTAATGCGGAATGGCGTCGAGCACAAAATGCGACAGAAATGCCAGCGGCAGCGCAAGCGCAGGGTTAGCAACAGAAAGGCCAATAAGGGCGCCGGTTAGGGCATGGTTAGGGGCGGTCACAGATTTTCGTCGTCGATGTCTTCGGTCTGCGGAATGGCAAACTGCTTGTGACGGTAATCTTTAACTATGGTTACAATCCGCTGGGGCGCGTGAGCTTCATCTGTTCCGTCCAATAAATTACGCAACTTGTACTGGCCAGTGGCAAGTTCGGCTTCACCAATAAATATCGCGTAGTGGATGCCGTGTTTTACGGCCGATTTAATTTGCTTTTCCAGCTTACGACCGGTTGGGTCGACCGCAATGTTAAGCCCCATATCGCGCAGCTCAGCTAGGGCATGCTGGGCTTTTTCGTAGGTGTTTTCGCCTATTAGCACCACATAGGCATCGGTTTCGGGGTGTAGTTCGGGCAGCAGCATGTGCGTTTCGAGGAAATTCTGCAGCGTTACGTCACCCATACCAAAGCCCACTGTCGCCACCGGGTCCACACCGAACAGACCGACCAACCCATCGTACCGGCCGCCGCCAAACATAGCACGGTTATTCTCGGGGGCGGTATCTGCTACTTCAAACACGATGTCGGTGTAGTAATCAAAGCCACGCATTAGGCTGACATCGAACACACAGTTGGTGACGCGACTTTCGGCCAGCATGGCCATTAGCTGCTGTAAGCGCAGCACCGCAGGCTTGGCTTCAAAACCGGACGGCAAATCTTCAAGCCGGCGGGCTTTTAGTAGTTGTTCTAGAGTGTCTAGGGCGCCTTGTTCACGCTGGGTCGGAGTGAAGACCGCTTCGGCTTGGGCCACAAAGGCTTCAGGCGACAGTTTGTTTTTGCGGTCTATCAGGCGAATGAGTGTTTCGCTCTGAGTTTTATCGAGCTGCAAATAGCCGCCGAACAGCTCTTCGGTCAGTGCCCGCGAGTTGAGCTGAACCACGTACATGCCGGCCTTTGCGCCGTAGCTTTTAAGCAGCCGGTCAGCTAGCAGTATTACTTCGTGCTCGGCCTCTACGCCTTGCACGCCAAAGATGTCGACATTCAGCTGCCAAAATTCGCGTAGCCGTCCACGCTGCATACGTTCGTAGCGCCACAGATTTGGAATACTGTACCAGCGTGCCGGGTAGGCCAGCTCTTGACGGCGGCCGGCAATCATGCGGCTGACCGTGGGGGTCATTTCGGTGCGAATGGTTACGCTGCGCTCGCCGCGGTCGATAAAGGTGTAGGTTTGCTCATCGATAATCTCTTGGTTGCCCTTGCTCAGAAACAGCTCTGTCGGCTCTAAGATGGGCGCATCGTATTCTTCGTAGCCAAAGCGCTCGCAGACTTCGCGCATGCGGCCGAACAGGTATTTTTGTACGCGCTTATCTTCGGGGTAAAAATCCCGGGCGCCTTTATATGGTTGAGTACTTAATGCCATTATGGTTTCCTTACGCTAAATTGTAGCAGATTACGTCGTGTTTCGAATGTATCAGGGCTTAAGCATCCTCTGCCCTTTGTATGTCACTTATACCTCTTTATCTTACTTCTTCCGTCAAATCTTTGTTCCGCATCCCTAGTTCATTTTTGCCACACAGCGCCCAGAGTAACGCCCCCCAGCTCGTCAATAACAATCTCCAAGTTATTGTCACGAAGCGTATTTCCACTGCTCACAATATCAACAATGACGTCCACACTGGGGTCATCTTGCAATGATGCTTCAACCGATCCACCGAAGACTACCAGCTCCTTAATAGAAAAACCTAGGCGTTGAGCTATCCGCTGACTTCTGGCTGGGTAGCTCGTCGCTACTACCAACGGTTCGCCATCATTAATCCGAGTACCTATTTCGGCACGCCGTGGCTGCAGCGTCGCCAAAGCAAACCGGGCTTGTGTATCTATCATCGGTCTAAAACCGAGTTTGGCTTGAACATCGCCTTCTAGCTCCTCGTAGGTATCATTGCCTAAAAACCCTAAAGCGTAGACATCACGGCAACGAGTCAGAATCTGCGGGATATCCTTGTCACGTCTTAACCCAAACTGCTTATTACCGCACGTGCGAGTGAAGATACCTCCGGTCTTCGGAGAAAATAGGCAATTCCACACCAAGTTCACTTAAGTGGTGCAGGACTGCGGTTCTATTTTCGCCTTTAGGTATAAACACCTGCTCGGCAGCATCAAATTGTTCTTGAAATAGTTTCATAGTAACCCCTTTACGGATTCAAAATAATAAACAAAACGCCGGAGATTGGCCGACGTTTATGGTTCAAGAGAACAAAAAACTAACCGACAAGCCCCGGCGAGATATGCAACATATGCTGATTCGTGTTAGTAAACATTAAATATACCGTATTGTACTTTCTTAATCATGTCAACCTCGTGCAGCTACGAAGACTTGAACCTCCACGCCTTACGGCACCAGCTTTTAAAAATAGCGTGCCTACCGTTTTACGTCATAGTTTGGGCAGGATAGACGAACGCATGAATCGTTAAGACGCTGCCTCGATTTGAGTTAGACGTACCTCGTAACCTTGTTGTTTAACACTCACGTCAGTCACGGCCGCTTTGATAACCTTTACGTCTTGCTTCAGTTCGGCAACCCCTGCTTCTATGGAAGGGATTTTTGACACATTTATTTGCATATCACTCACAGCTTCTAGAACAGCCTTGTTCTGGTCACGAATTTCTTCAAGGAGTACTGCGACATACTTTGGGTCGTTATGATTCATAGTTTGATTATATCACTCACCACGCACCGTATTCATCCATGTTAAGCGCTACCGTGTCGGGCTCCTGGAGGTAGCCCAGAATCACGCGCCGATTGTACACCGGGCTATTCCAGGTAAACTCCACCTACTGTTTCCGGGACGACAGTCCCGTACTCCGGGGACCACCAAGCTTGTGCGTAATGGGAGAGACACGAAATGGGTTCAGTAGAGGTATTGATGCGCGCGACCATAGACACACCGCTTTCCTTGCAGTGGCCCATAAGTACTCGTCTACACGAGCAAGTCTTTATGTGCTGCCCCGAACAGCCCAGCCATATACTCATTGAGCCGCGGACTATGCTTTGCCACAAATTCATCTATAGACTCCTGGGTGTTATCAATGCAGAGAAGTTCTGCAAATTCAGGCTCGTCACCATTATCGGTTAAAGTCTTGGTAAACACTTCGTAACCACTCATAAACTGAGCGGCAGTCTGCTTAACCCGAAGGATGTACACAATGGTCATTTTGCCTGTCGGGCCGCCCGATTTAAGGTAGGCCGGATAAAACTCTTTTACGAGCGCCTCGTCGTGGGCGTTAATCCCCAATTCTTCAGTGAGTTCCCTGGTGATGGAGTACTCAACATCAACAACACCGTCCTTGATGTCACCATGATCAATACCGCCCCCACAGCACTGGATAATCCCTGGGCGGCTCGTATGCTTACCCATCGAGCCAAATATGAACTTATTGTCCACGGTCACGACTAGTGCGGCCGGATGAATAATACGGACGGTATACTCTTTCAGACCACCGATTTGCTGGCTATACAGATAGTGAGCATAGTCGCTTTCTGCGAGAGTGATGGTCATACTATCACTTGCTTGTTTGACGGTGGTTACGGTAAATATTTCACCATTACGCAGTTTCGGGTTGTTGGCGATTAGCTTCTGCCAGTAGCCATCAACCTGAGTACGTATATCTGTAGGCAGCTTGACTTTATCTTGGGCGAAACTAATCACAATTTTGGATGGCACTGGTGCTATATGTATCTGTTCCATGGTTTTCATGATAGCACGGGCAGTTATGTATGTTAGGGCTACACAAAGTTATGGTGGACTATTTGTCCGCGGGGCGGCGGTTCAATGCCCTCCCCCTTTATAGCAGCGTCCACCACCTCCTTATATCTATAAAACTTACACGGGTTCGGGCAGCCATCTATCTTGAAACCCTTCCAGGCTCGAACATGCTCATCACTAAACCACTGCTCCGCAAAACTTCCCGTGTAGATATTGCCGACTTTGATATCACGATCATTACGATGCAAGATGCAGAATGCTAAATCGCCGTTGGCCTGGATGACGGCAACCATTGGTTTGGCGCTACAGAAGCCAGTAGGATGCCCATCTGGCTTTAGCGTGTCCCATCGGTTACCTGTACCACCATACACGGCGGTATTACTACCTCTGGTACGCAATAAGCTTCGAGCCGCCCGTATCGCGACCTGCGCCTCTTGCCATTCCTCTTGTGGCCTTTTTTCATCAATTTCTACCGGGCGATAGGTAACGTAATCCACACCCAGTGCGTCGGCTAGCTCCGCTCCAGCAATCACTTGCTCTTGGTGGTGATTCAGTGGTGGCACAACCAGGTACGCCAGGCCGAGTCTTCTATCTTCGGGTGGGTCCGTCATTACCCGTCGCAGCGCCTCAATGTTTTTTAATACTCTGGTAAAATGACCGGGTGTAACCCCATGCAGGCGGGCGTAGGCCTCTGGGTCGGCACTATCCAAACTAACACGCAGATATGCCAATCTATCGGCAATAGGAAGCAGACGGTTCGACAGAACCCCATTGGTTATAATCCCCACCTCCATATCGCCATCGCCAATTTCAGTTATATCACTAATGATTTCGACTATTTTAGGATGCGTCGTGGGCTCTCCGCCGCCGACAAGCTCAACCGCACGAGTTCCTAAATCATAGGCCTCGGACAGCGCACCTCGTAGAACGCCTCGGTCAATCAGTTGCAACTTCTGATGGGGCCCGGAACCGAAGCAGCAGAATGTGCAGGCCTGGTTACAGAAGCCGTCGGTGACATCCACCTCGATGGTCTGGGGCGCAACCATCTGGCCTTCAGCTAGGGCGGCCACCCGTTGATGGTGCAAAGCTAGCTTATCCGGATGAAACGGACTTGCGGGCTCACTATTCTCTAGTATTTCACCGGACATAAATGCCAGCATACCACAGATTACAGGTAAAAACCCCAGACAAGCTGGGGTTTTTACTGTGGTGCGGATGAGAGGACTTGAACCTCCACGCCTTACGGCACTAGCTCCTAAAACTAGCGTGTCTACCATTCCACCACATCCGCGTAGAAACATGAGACAAACCTACGGTTTTCTCAGCGTACCGAGGCCAAAGTACATTCGGCCTTCGGGCTGCTCTTTCCTTCTATACCCAAACACAACAGGCTGTTGATGGGTTAGGTCAAGAACAATGAGGTGAACAGGGCTATTTTACTTGGTTTTGCGGTAAAAGACTAGCTGGGCGTCGCCGTAGGTTTTGTGCTGTACCATCTCTAGCCCGGAAAACTCCCGCACATCTTCGCTGCCCGGCCAGGAGAGCACAAAAAGTCCGCCCGGCGCAACGTGTACTCCTAGGCGCTCAATAACATCCGGCCGAATGTCGTGGTACGGTGGGTCAGCCAGCACTATGTCGAACTGCAGCGCTTGGTTATTGCGCGACCAGCCGCTGATGTTTTTGCGCCGCACCGTTATAACTGCATCTAAATCCAGATTCCGGACATTGGCCGCGACCGTCTTAATGGCTTCGGGGTCGATATCTATGGCTAACACGCTAGCCGCACCCCGGCTAATGGCCTCCAGGCTGCAGGCACCACTACCCGCAAAAGCATCGAGCATGCTCAGGCCATGTATGTCGCCCAGGGCGTTGAAAAGAGCGCCACGTACTTTGTCGGCCATGGGGTGGGTACGCTGCGTTTTGGGGCTATCGAAGTGGCGGCCGCCCAGCCGTCCGGCAATTATCCTCATAAGCCAGCCTCGTGGGCGGCAGCATACCAGGTGAGTGTCACGGTGTTGGTTATAGTCGGCACCAGCTCTCGGCGCACTAGCTTGGCCAGCTTGGGCGTCCAACCGGAACGGTAAAAGTCATCATACATATGCAAACTATCTATCTGACGGGCGCGCGACATAAAGAACTCTTGCACACCTTGCCGCAGTATGTCATTGCACTGCGCCTGAGTAGGAATAGCTCGTTTGAGACGCAGCGGCGTTATCATGACTGCTACACCCCACTCAAACGCAAAGTGAGTCGCCAACAGGCCCTTGTCGCCCCACATTTGCCAGTTGTTGCTGAGACGTTTGGGGACCGAGTCTCCCGGCATCAGCAGTTTTTCTTTGGGCGTGGTACGCGTTTCCAGGCCCGCGCCGCCGCGCAATCGAATCAGTTCCTCTTCGTAGGGGTAATGATGCGCCGGTGTTAGGCCGTCCACGACGGCGTGCGCCAACCAGGCCGCTTCGAAACTGGCGCGCGGATGATTGCTTTCGCGTAGCGTCCGCACCAACTGGTCAAAGTGGTTCTGAATGATAATCGGAAGCTTGGTGTCTTTGGGGTCTGCGGGGTCGTAGTAGTGCCAAGGTTCGTCCTTGGCCGGGGTCTTGCGCTTTATACCGTCTGGACCATCCATACCCTCAAAGCGCAGAATTTCTTTGCGACTTGGGAAATTGCGGGTGGCTATAAGTAGGCTTAGGTGGCGACGGGCTGTGCGGTCTATCTTTTGATGCGCACCAAACCAGGCATCAAAGGCTTGCGTCTGCTTCATGGTTGAGCCGGAATACATTAGAACCCACCCCCTTTGAGGTAGTAACTAGTAAATAATGAATCGTACATAGTATGAGGTAGGGGCATTAGTTTAGGTTGGTTACGGAACGAAGGCGGCTCACATTGGTTGCAAGCTGTGTATAGTTTAGCAAGTTTTCGCGCCGCTGCAGAAACTCGGCGGCGGTTTTACGGGCCGCGGCAATAAGCTGGACATCGGTCAGCTTGGCAACCCGCAGGTCTAATGCACCGTGCTGAAACGAACCGTAAATAGCACCAGGTCCCCGTAGTTCCAGATCGAGCTCGGCCAGACGGAAGCCGTCGTTACTGCTTTCAAGCGCTCGCAGCCGCCGAGACGGCGCGCTGCTGTCGCTCATCATAAGATAGCAATACGACTGCGAACGGTCCCGCCCGACGCGTCCCCGCAATTGGTGCAACTGAGCCAGCCCAAACCGCTCGGCCGATTGCAGTATCATTACACTAGCATTGGGCACATCAACACCCACTTCTATTACCGTTGTCGACACCAAAATGTCCAGTTTGTGGGCTACAAACTGCGACATAACTGCGTTTTTTTCGTCGGCTTTCATTTTGCCGTGCAGCAATCCTACGCGGTACGCTTTAAAGTCTTTGGTACGAAACTGCTCGTAGGTTTTTTCGGCCGAATGGGCATCTACTACGGCCGATTCGGCTATCAGCGGGCAGACCACAAACATCTGCCTTTGGGCATCAAGCTCTTTCCGTATATCGGCATAGACTGGCTCGAGCGAATTCGGCGAAATAATCTCGGTGTGTATCGGCTGACGGCCGGCCGGTTTGGTGTCGAGAATGGAAATGTCCAGTTCGCCGTACAACGTCAGCGCCAGCGAGCGCGGAATCGGTGTGGCCGTTAAGGAAAGCAGGTGTGGCATGTGTCCGGCTTTGGCCATCAGTTCTTTACGCTGCTCCACGCCAAAACGGTGCTGTTCGTCGATAATTACCAACCCCAGCTTATGCATATCAACTTTTTCTTGTATAAGCGCGCTCGTGCCTACCAGCAAGCGGGCTTTGCCAGTGGCGATAGCCGCCTGAGCGTGCTTTTTCTGGCTCGCACTCAGCGCCCCGACCAGTAGTAATAGCTCACGTTCCATTTTGAGCGGCTTGAGTAGCGCAGCCATCGTTTCGGCATGCTGCCGGGCCAGAATCTCGGTGGGGGCCATAAATGCCACCTGGTAGCCACTTTGCATGGCCATTACGGCCGCCATAGTTGCCACCACCGTCTTACCTGAGCCCACATCGCCCTCCACCAACCGGTTCATGGGGTGCTCGGCCTGCATGTCTTGATAGATTTGCCAGACGGCCTTGCGCTGCGCGTCGGTAAGCGTAAACGGCAGATGTGCTACGAATTTTTTAGCTAGATCTTCACTAAAGGGTATGGCTAGCGAAGTGTCGGCGGCCAATTCTTGCTTATTCATAAGACTCGCCAGGCTCAGTTCAAACACTTCCTCGAACCCCAAACGCCGCTTGGCCTCCGCCAGCTGGGCGCTGCTTTCGGGAAAATGCATCGCCAGCAGTGCTTCGGGCCGATTCATCAGCCCCTGCTCGGTAATAACCCATGGCGGGAGGGTTTCGGGCAACTGGTGAATCAGGTTACGGCAGTTGGCCACAACTTTGCGTATCTGCTTGCTGGTTAGGCCCTTGGTCTCGCGGTAAACCGGCACTATCCGGGCGGTACTAACGGTAAAGTCGCTTACCAGCTCAGCACTGGGACTGGTCATTTGCATATGTTGGTGACTGAGTTCGAACAAGCCCGAAAAGTAGTATTCGGTGCCTACTTTCAAGCTGTTTGCGCGGTACGGCTGATTAAACCACACCAGTCGCATGCTGCCTGTTTGGTCGCTAACCACCGCTTCGGTAAGGTGCATGCCGCGGCGTACGTAGCGGCCCTTTGCCTGTTTTACTACCGCCTTAATGGTGACGGGACCGGGCTTGGTATCCCGTATGGCGACAATGTCGCTGTAATCTTCATAACGCCTCGGCAGGTAATCGACCAGGTCGGCAATGGTTTTTACACCCAAAATCGCCAGCTTTTTAGCCAACTCTTCGCCCACGCCGCTCACTCCCATCACCGAACTCTGTAACTCCATAGCTATAGTATACCTGCGAACCGGGTTGTCATTCCAAACTTGATTTGGAATTCGGTCCATTGTTTCTGGCCTGGCCAACACGAAGTTACCTAAAGCCAGAAACACGTTCTGGGTTTGGGGAACTGCAGGGCGAGAGGGGTGTACGAAATATGGATGGGTGGGAGCTGGCTGCTCTCAAACTTCAACATATTTGTCACTTTCCTCTGCCCTGCGACAGTTCGCTGTTACCTCTTCTCGTCAATTAGGATGACAAGGCCCACTCCTGAGATGAAGGTGAAGATGGCTAGATGAAGTCACCTGAGAATGGCGTGGGTGATTCGGTTTCGGTCAGGTTGCGTTGTTAGCGCGCTGCCGAAGTGAGGGTCGTTATCGTTCCGGTGTAAGCGGGTGCCTGCACCAGCTAGCGGTGTCGTAGAACTCGTCAGCGCCCTGGCGTGCCACATCAGCGATGCGGACGTGGTTTATGACAAGTTCGCCCTCAAGCGTGAAAAAGACAACCATTTGAGGGATGTCAGTTCCGTCCTTCACGAAGAAATTCTCGACGCGGAGCACGGGGACGATGCGTCCATCGACTGTGAACGTGATGCGCCTGAAGCCCTGGTTAAAGCCCTGGTACTTTGTTGAGAAGGACTCAACCGTCAGCTCAACGGCTGTAACGCCTTCAAGCTTCCATTTGTACGTTTTCACCCGAGGGCGCAGTAGATGCTCCGCTGCAGGCATCTCCGCAGGGTCGTCGATGGTGTGGAAGGGGTCCCACCCAAACGACATATAGTTGTCACGAATTCCACACAGGAAGGTCCCGCTGTGCTCCATACTAGTAGTCATGGTGTAAAGCTCCTTTCGGATAGGGTTGTTACTAGCAGTAAAGGTATAGACCAAAGTCATACCCTGGCTGCTAGCAACAAATAGGCGTGGTAACAGAGAACTTGTTAAGGTGCTTCGGAAGTAAGACTACTGCTCATAAGTTGTTCAGATGAGACTAGGTAAACCTCAACGAAGTTGCTAAATTATAGCATGCCGAACAATGTTTGTCAACGTTCTGGCCCCTGTTCTGAGTTCTGATATTCCCAACCTGCGTTAGGGAATTTTCCTCACGTTTTGAGGATATTTTGCCAGCGAAGAATGATACGATGGCTAGTATTTGCGGGTGGTAGCATGCTGGCGAGATTGCGTAGCTAGGGCGTCATCTATCGGTGCAAGCTCCGGCGACAGGCCTCGGCGCTGCAAGGCTAGTACTAGAAGGCTATCTGCTAAGTGGGGGTTAGTGGGCAGCAGCGGGCCGTGGAGGTATGTGCCGATGGCGTTCACGGTACGGGCGCCTTCAGTTTTATCTTCGCCGTTATTGCCATTGCCGCGTGTTACTCGGCCAAGTGGTGTTTGGCCGTTCAAAAGCATGGTACGGCCACTGTGGTTTTCAAACCCGTACAGCGTGCCAAAATCTGCCGTTTCCACGGCGCTATTGCCGATGAGACGCTTTGGCCCGCCAATAGTTTCAACATCAAAGATACCTATGCCTTTGATTTCGATGCCATCGTATGTCACAAATCGGTTGCCAAACAGTTGGTAGGTGCCGCAAACCATCACCATGGGTACACCGGCATCTACCAGGGCATGTAGTTGATCGCCTATGCGCAGCACATCTTTCTGGATAAAATCCTGAGCGCTGTCCTGACCGCCGCCGCCCAGCACAATGTCGATGTCTTTTGGCAACGCTTCGCCGGCATGGTAGTAGTGAATCACTGGCTCCAGGCCATGCCACTGAGCGCGGCGCTGCAGTGTTAGCAGATTGCCGCGGTCGCCATAAGTATTCATTTCGTTGGGGTAGATGTGCACGATGTGAATTTGGGTCATAGCGCTTTGCCCGCCGTTCGTTTGAGCAAATCGTGGAGTTTAAGCATGGCGGTGTAGCTGGCAAAGATAACTTTGTCGCCCGGCTGGGCGCAAAAATCTAAAAGCGCCCGCTCTATGTTTGGCTGAATGCTTTCGACGTGTATCTCGTCGTAAGACAAGCGAAGCGCCATATCAACCGCTCTCACCCCTGTAGTTTGCAAGGAGAGCCCTTGCAAAGGGGTAAAGTCGATGTCCCAGAGCCAGGACATGTCGCGGCTGTCGGCTACGCTATCGTTGATAGCTATCAGCGTTTTTGTGCCCGAGCGAACGTAACTGGCCAGCCCCTGGCGAAAACTGGCCGGGTTTTTGACGAGGTTGAGTTGCAAGTGACTGTCATCTTTCAGGACAAATTCCTGACCACGGCCAAAGGCTGGTTGGACGTGGGCCAGCGCCGCCACGAGGCGTTCTACGGGAATATTTGGCAGTAAACTGCGCAGCAAAGCCAGCGCCCCGGCGGCGTTCTGAAAGTTGTGCTGGCCCGTTACCTGAAGGTGGGCGACGTACGTCACGCCGGCAATCTTATACTCGGCGGTGGCATCTTTAAAACTCAAGAGTTCAACTGCAAGGGGTGATATGTGCCCCGAAGAACTGATTGCACCGGTTACACTTACGAGCTCATCATCTCTCGGGAAATACGGTAGGAGCTCGCTAGCGACACCAAAATACACCACCGGTTGACTAGCCGCAGCGGCGGCCACGCTGAGCCGTTTGTCGTCGGCATTAACCACAATCCCCTGCGTGGCGGAAAGCATCGTCTGCGCAATAAGCCGGGCAACCATATCGACTTCGCCGAAGCGGTCGAGTTGGTCGCGGCTGGCGTTTAGTGCCAGTACCCAGCCGGGCTTTACGACGTCGGTGAACTGCCGAGCGTAGGCCTCATCGAGCTCAAATACGGCCAAGTCAAACGGTAGTTTGCCTGTCTTAGTGGCTTGTTGGCTAACACTGCTAATAATGCCGCGTGTCAGATTACTGCCGGTGGCGTTGGTAAGCACCCGCTTGCCAAGCGCTTGCAGCACTTCCACGACCATCTTGGTGGTCGTGGTTTTGCCGTTGGTACCGGTAATGATAACGACGCCTGCGGGCAACTGAGCGAGCATGCGCCCCAGGTAACCGGGGATAAGCGTCTCCACGACCAAGCCGGGCATGGCTTGCCCGCTGCTTTTACCCCTGGCCATAACGACTTGGGCGACCGCTTTTCCTAGTAGTGTACCGGCAACTTTGCGCACTAGCTAGCCCGGTAGTTCGACGAGTGCCGAATCTTTAAAGGCTTTGCCACGGCGCAGCATCAGCCGGCCGTTTTGGAAATCGCCAGGCTCAAATGACTCACGCTGGACTTTTTGGCCGTTAAGGCTGATGGCATTGCCCTCGAGTAAGCGCCGGGCTTCGGAGTTAGAGGTGGCTAGCTGACTTGCTACCAGCGCTTCTAAAATTGAGCTGGTGCTCCCTGCCTGAACGCTGGGAATTTCTTGGCGCAAGTTATCCAGTACGGCACTATCTACATCACTCACAGGTGAAGTGCCGCGCAGCACGTCGGTGATAACTTTGGCAATCTCGGTGGCTTCTTGGCCGTGTACCAGCCGCGTAACTTCTTCGGCCAAGCGCGATTGTGCTACGCGCTGACGCGGGCTTTCGGCATGCTTCGCCAGAATGTCATCTGTTTCTTCCTTTGACAGTACGGTGTAAATCTTGAGGTAATCTTCGACGCCGGCATCATCGCAGTTAATCCAGAACTGGTAAAACTGGGTCGGACTGGTTTGAGCAGCATCTAGCCAGACGGCACCGTCCTCGCTTTTGCCAAATTTAACACCGGTAGTTTTATTGATGACTAGCGGCGCGGACCAGACGTGCGCCTCATGGCCAGTAATGCGCCGAATGAGTTCCACGCCGGCGATGCTGTTGCCCCATTGGTCGGCCCCGCAAACCTGTAGGGTCGCACCATACTCGCGGTGCAGATGCAAAAAATCGTAGCCCTGAATCAAGCTGTAGCTGAATTCGGCGTACGAAATCCCGACACCATCTTCACCAAGCCGGTTCTGGACGAATTCGCGCCCGAGCATCTGGCGCATTGGCACATGTTTGCCAATTTCCCGCAAAAACTGCAAGTAGCCAATGTCTTTGAACCAATCGTAGTTATCGACCAGCTTAAAGTCCTGCCCAGCCAAAATCTGCCGGTATTGGGCGGCGATGCCTTGTTTGTTGCGCTCTACCTGTTCCAGAGAAACAAGTTCACGCTCCTGCTTTTTGCCATCGGGGTCACCGATGAGCCCAGTTGCACCACCGACCAGCACAATGGCTTTGTGGCCATGCGACACAAGTTGCCGCACCAGCATCACCACGGCCAGATTACCGATGGTCATACTGAAGGCGCTAGGGTCGACGCCAAGGTAAAAGGTTATTGGTGGGCCGTCGAGGGCAGTACTATCTTTGTAGGTGGTCTGGTTTACAAAACCGCGCCAAGTCAGTTCTTCGGTAAGCGTCATGACCACCAGTATACCGTATGTTGGCACGCCCAGCGAGATAGGCATTCATACTATACGCAACCGAGCTGATTAAGACGCTTGTTTTAATAAAATTTGCTATACTAAGGGCTAGTAAAACGTGAGTTTAAAGAGACTATATATACCATGATAGATCCAACCCCACGCCCAAGGCGTAAGGCGGCTAAAAATACCTATGTCACCAAGAGCGGGAAAACTATAAAAATAAACCGTTCGCTGGGCGACCGGGTCAAGGCGGGACGAGAGGCCAAGGCGCAACGAAAAGCCGCTTACCTCAGTTCGTTACCAAAAGAACCTTGGAAGCGCGCCCTGTACCGTATGAGCCCACAGCGTATGTACCGCTACTGGTTTAGCCGCGAAGGCGCAATTATGGCGCTTAAAGTTTCTGGTATCTGTTTCGTGGTCGGCTTTTTGCTAGTAGTCGGACTGTTTGCCTACTTCCGTAAAGATTTGCCTAAAGTAAAAGACCTGAACAGCGCCGATTCGGGCGGCAGCATTGCCTACTACGACCGCACCGGCCAAACGCTACTATTCCAAGACTATGACACCTATAAGCGCATCCCTGTCGAGCAAAGCAAAATCGCTAAGTACGTGCAGCAAGCGACGATTGCCGTCGAAGATAAATCGTTTTACCACGAGGGTGCCTTTAACGTCAAGGGTATAACCCGCGCGGCGTTTAACAACATCAAGGGTGGCAGTACGCAAGGTGGGTCTACCATTACCCAGCAACTCGTCAAGTTAAACGAAGGCTGGACCCAAGACCGTACGGTTAGTCGCAAGGTTAAAGAGCTGATATTAGCCGTTGAGCTGGAACGCGAGTACAGCAAAGACGACATTCTGACGGCCTATCTAAACACGGCACCGTACAGTGGGCTTGATTCCGGCGTGCAGGCCGCGTCCCAAGATTACTTTGGCGTCGATGCCAGCCAACTTACCCTGGCTCAATCGGCCATCATGGCGGCAATTCCCAAATCTCCCGGAAGTCTTTCGCCCTATTCTAGCCCGACGTTTAACAACCAGGCTACGGCCGATTACTTTAACAAAGCTGGGCTACTCCTCCGGCAGCAGTACATCCTGGACCTGATGGCGCAACAGGGCTACATCACCACAGCCCAAGCTGCCGAAGCTAAGAAAGTTGATGTGATCGCCCAGGTCCATCAGAGGCCAACTTCGCACTACGCCGGGATAAAAAGCCCCTATTTTGTACTTGCCGCCCGCCGAGAGCTGGAAAATTCCTTTACGGCCGCCATCATAAAAACCGGCGGCTGGAAAGTGATAACCACGCTTGATTCCAATTTGCAGGCTTTGGCCGAAAAGTCGTTAAGCGACAATATGCGCCTGCTGAACCGTTACAAAGCTGACAACGCGGCCTTTGTAGCCGAAGATAACGCCACCGGACAAGTGATGGCCCTGATAGGTGGTGTAAATTTCGATAACAGCTACGGCAAAATAAACTATGCAACCGATGTAAACATTTCGCCCGGTTCCAGCTTTAAACCGTACGATTACACGACCTTCATCAATAACAATACCAACGTAGGCGCCGGCAGCGTGCTGTACGATCAAATTGGCCCGTTGCCCGTCAGCGGCTACCAGTGTAGCGACCGGGCATTGCCGAGTGCCGACATTAACAAGCCCAGCAACGGCAACTGTCTGTTCGACTACGACCGTCAATCCCCTGGGCCGACAACACTTCGCTACGCGCTCGGGGGCTCACGCAACATACCGGCCGTCAAGGCCATGCTGTCGGCCGTACCGGGCGACCAAAGCACCAACCGAACTGCCTCGACCAACAAAGTCATTTCCACCGCCAACGCCCTGATGGGCAATAGCGACGGCTACCGCTGCTACAACCCGTCTGTCGAAGACTTTTTCTCGGTCACTAAGGCCGATGAAACCCAGTGCTATGCCGCCTCGGGCATCGGCGACGGCGCCTACTTGCACCTGAGCGACCATGTTAATGGCATAGCCAGCATCGCGCGACTGGGCAAATCCATACCCCAAACAACTATCCTGAAAGTTACTAATAACTCCGGTAAAATCTTGAAGCAGTTTGTACAGCCTAGCGGCACTCAAGTAGTCAAGGCGGATTCGGCCTTCATCGTCGACGATATGGCCTCTGACCCTAAAGCCTCGTACCTCAGCGGTACCTGTAGCGATACCACCTGTAGCGGCATGAAATTCCACCGTTACAAAGGCTGGACTAACGCCATCAAAACAGGTACCACCAACTACAACTTCGACGGCCTGATGATGACCTGGAACCCAAAGTACACGGCCGGTATATGGATTGGCAATCACAGCCGTACCGTTCCATTTAACACCTCGCCAGAAAATATCACCGACCCCATCATGAAAGCGTTTATGCAAGGCGCCATTGACAACCTGGGTGACGTAAAACCTATGACGTTCGAAAAACCGAGCACTGTCAAAACCGCTTCGGCATATGTAAACTCACACAGATACCTCGGTCAGGTCGTGCCAAGCGCCAGCACCGATTACTTCCCAAGTTGGTACGTCGGCACTGCCAAGGGTAGTTCTGCCACCACCGACAAAGTATCCGGCAAACTAGCTACCAGCTGTACGCCAACGCTTGCACACCAAACTTCGTACAACTCCAATACGTCTTCGTGGAACGTCGACCTCTTTGCGGGCGGCAACCCCAGCACCACGGCCAGTGCCAGCAATACCCCACAGGGGAGCGATGACGTCCATAGTTGTAGCGATAGCGCGCCAACGGTAACTGTTACGGCCGTAAACGGTTCGTCCGTGGGTGATTCAAATACGCCAAACTGCCCAGCCAGTGGTTGTACCATCTTAGTACATGTCGAACAGGGTACACACCCGTTGAGCGACAGCGCCTACCCCGATTACCCCGGTACGCTGAACTTACTCGTCAACAGTCAAATCGTCCAGACCCAACAAGTAAGCAGTAGTGGCGACTATGCGCTTACCTACAAACCGGATTCTAGCGGCGGCAGCGTCCAGTTGCAGGCCCAAGTAACAGACAGCGTGCTGTACCAAGGCACCGATACCCAAACAGTGAACATAAAATCTACCTCGGCATTCAACACCCAGACTACTAGCGGCGGTGGCAATGGCACTAGTGGTGGGGGAAACGGTAAAAATAACCGCAAGCCGCTCCAAGCCCTACTGGCCACCGCAGCTACCCCGTAGAAAATACAAGCCTACCCTGCCTGAGACAAAAACAACATATAGCGCTGATTGGTCGTAGGTTATTTTTCTAGGAATTCGTTGAGTGCCGTGCGCACATCGGGCACCGGGTGGAGCAGTGGAAGAACAGCGGGTGTACTCCCCCGTTGCTTTGGGCCAATCGCCACATCAAAGCCAAGCTTCATGGCCTCTTGCACGCGTTTTTCTATAAAAGGTACGTGGCGCACTTCGCCACTAAGGCCCACCTCACCAAACACCACAGCATTTTGCTTGAGTTGCATGCCTTTGGCCGCCGAACCAATCGCCAGACAAATAGCCAGGTCGGCCGCTGGGTCTTGCAGCCGGATACCACCGACGATATTGATATAAATGTCTTGGTCGGCCAGGCTGAGCTTAGTGCGGCGTTCCAGCATAGCCACTAGCAAGTTGACACGGTTTAGGTCTATGCCGCTAGCTGCCCGCTTGGGGTAGCCGTAGGAGGTTTTGTTGACCAGCGCCTGCACTTCGACCAGCAGTGGCCGTGTGCCTTCTAGTGTGGCCAGCACTACCGAGCCGTCACTAATCTGTCGCTCGGCCAGCAAAGCCTGGCTGGGGTTATCAACCGATCGCAGGCCATGTTCGTCCATTT
This sequence comes from Saccharimonadales bacterium (SeqCode), assembly GCA_038207115.1. Classification (GTDB taxonomy): domain Bacteria; phylum Patescibacteriota; class Saccharimonadia; order Saccharimonadales; family UBA4665; genus JAJZCD01. The sequence goes on along the minus strand of JBBRAC010000001.1, from coordinate 187,480 downwards.
CCAGTATGGCGGCTTCACTGGTAGGGCCAAACCGGTTCTTGGTGGCCCGCAGCACCTTGAACCCGCCGTAGGCGTCGCCCTCCAGCTGGAGCACCACGTCCACGATGTGTTCCAATACTTTTGGCCCAGCTATACTACCCTCTTTGGTGACGTGGCCAACCAAAAACATGGCCGTATTGGTAGATTTAGCGGCGGAGACCAACACAGCGGTGCTGTTGGTGATTTGTGAAACACTCCCCGGTGCCGAGGCTACCGCTTGGACGGTCATAGTCTGTATCGAATCAACCACCACGAAATCGTACGAGCCACTTGCGAGCGTGGCAACGACATCTTCGGCAATGTTGCTGGTGGCAAGCACTAGGTTACCGTTGCCGGTCGCCTGCAGTCGCTTGGCGCGCATCCCGACTTGGTGTTCCGATTCTTCACCGCTCACGTACAGCACTTTGTGGTTTCGAGCTACCAGGTAGGCAATCTGCAGCAACAAGGTGCTCTTACCTATCCCCGGTTGCCCGGCGATGAGATTGACACTGCCGGCTACGATCCCGCCGCCTAGCACTGCATCAATATCGGCTATGCCGGTCGGCATGCGCTGTTCGTCTTTGGCTGCCGAAACACTCACGGCCTGAGCTTTCAGCGCCGTACCGACGCCGGCTTTTTTGCCAAGCCCACTGCCCGTCACATTAGCCAGTTGGATTTCTTCGGTTATCGTATTCCATTCACCGCACTGCGAACAGCGCCCAGCCCACGAGCTGTACTGCGCGCCACAGTTGTTACACACAAACTTACTGGTTTGTCTGGCCACTTACGTCTCCCTACTTATCGACCGAGCTCGCAGATAGCTCCTGCGCGAGCTGTTGCTCCTCTAAAGCCACAGTGTTCCGGCTATTTACAATTGTATTATACTGGTTTATCAAACTTTTTGTTTGTGCCAACAGTGCGTTATAGCTTGCAACATTGCTGTTATAGCTTGCTACGTCGCTATTGTAGCTGGCCACCTGTCCGCTCACCCGTTCACTTTCCATCCGTTGGCTCTGAGCGTCGAGTGATTGCCGGCGGTTTTTCAGCTGCTCGGTGTAGCTATCTATCTGGGTTTTAAGTCCCTTCAGCTGGGAGTCGTAGGCTGTCACTTGGTCGGTGCGACTCGTAAATTCAGCTTGGTAGGTGGCGGTTAGGGTGGTAACGACACTGCGGTTTGTAAAGTATTGCCGGTAGTATGTTTCGAGCCCACTAGGCAGCTGGGCAATTTCGGTACCAAATACCGAGTGCATTTCGTTTACCACGTCTTGCGGTTCGGATATTTTGTAGGCGGCAATGATGTCTTTAATACGCTGGTCGGTCAGCCCATGCTCGTAATAGTCGGCTAACTGGGCGTCAATCTTCGAGCGTTCGGCCTTAGAAAGCCGCTGATAGGCCGCATGGAGCATTTCATGAGCCGCCGTTACTTGCTCGACACCGTTTAAGCGTGTGTCTCGTACGTCGTATATGAATATACCTTGATCTACGCCGACATAACAGCCCAGCACTACGGTTTTCTCTCCGCCGACCGGACAATGTGCGGTAAACGCCGTGCCAGAACTGATTTCGGGTTTATTGACGTACCACAAATGGAGTGCCTGAGGCGTCATTGTGTCTTGGGTGCCCAGCTGGCTAATAGCGGCGGGCGGACTATAGCCACGGAGCTTGAACCAGTCGCGTATAGCTTGCTGCTGACCATATACTACTGCCAGCACGCCCACCAACCCCACGAGTAGACCAAGCTGTATGCGATTTGTTTTCATAATTTATATGTAGTGTACCATTTTGGTCTCTTGGTTTCCGATACCCGAAGTTGTGAAAAGCGTCAACACTCATTTCACGTTTTTCGATTCTGAAGTGTCGAAGTATCGAATTCCCGGCCATTCGGAGTAGCCCTGGCTCAGTCTGTTGCTCCGACTGACAATATCTAATCTCAGGGGATGGATTCCCGCGGGCGCGGCAATGACAAGTCGGCGGAGATTGGTTACAGCTAGGTGTTATTCGGTGGCAGTGGTGTACGTCAGCACGTTGTTCTTAGTACCCACGTGGACAATATCGCCCTTTTGGTACTGCTGGTCGAGCAATTCAACCGCCATCTGGTCTTCAATAGTATCCTGGATGAGCCGGCGCAGCGGCCGAACGCCGTTTTTCGGGTCATAGCCATATTCTAGCAAATATTCTTTGGCACTTTTGCTGAGCGAAACGCTCATTCCCTGCTTTTGCAGCCGGGTTCTTAACTCATCAATCTGCAGATCTATGATGCGGTAAATGTCTTTTTTTGTCAGCCCGCGGAACACAACGACTTTGTCGATGCGATTGAGCAGTTCTGGTCGCATTTCCTTTTTGAGCCGGTCCATAACGTTAGCTTTGTTGGCTTCGTGCATCGAATCAAGATCATCAAAATCTTTGGCTCGGTCCAGGTGGAACCCAAAGTTAGCTTCTTTTTGCAGGCGATCCGCACCGATATTACTGGTCATGATAACAATGGTGTTAGTAAAGTCGATGCGCCGCCCTTTGGCGTCCGTCAGATGGCCGTCTTCTAGCATCTGAAGCAGCATGTTGAACACGTCGGGGTGGGCTTTTTCTATCTCATCAAACAGCACCAAGCTGTAAGGCTGGCGACGGATTTTATCTGTCAGCTGGCCGCCTTCGTCGTAGCCAACGTAACCTGCCGGTGCACCGACCAAACGCGACACGTTATGATGTTCGCCGAATTCACTCATGTCAATTTTTACAAGCGCGTTATCGCTGCCAAAGAACTCACGGGCCAGCACTCGTGCTAGTTCGGTCTTGCCGACGCCCGTTGGGCCAAGGAATATAAAGCTGCCTATGGGTCGGTTGGTCGCGCCGATGCCGCTGCGGTTACGCCGAATGGCCCGGCTAACGACCTCCACGGCCTCTGATTGCCCGATAACGTGCTTACTTATGTTCTTTTCGAGCGCAAGCAGGTATTTCGCTTCACTTTTCAGCACCTTCTTTACCGGTATACCGGTTATGCGGGCTACAACCTCGGCCACATCTTCGCTGGTGACGTGTAGGCGTTTGGTCTGTTTGGTGTCCTTTTGCAGCCGCTCTAGCTCCTCAGAAATCTGCGAGGCGCGAGTTTTACTACGAGCTGCCCGTTCGTAGTCTTCATTGTCTACGGCTTCGTCTATTTGAGCATCCACGAGCTTCAGCTCTTTTTGTAGCCGACGGACTTCCGGGCTGGTTTTTCCTTTGAGAACCCGCAAATGTGCACTGGTTTCGTCCAGCAGGTCGATGGCTTTATCGGGCATAAAGCGGTCTTGAATATACCGCTTGGCCAGCTGCACCGTGTCCTCCAGCACTTCGTCGCTGATGGTTACGCCGTGAAAAGCTTCGTAGTGTCCGCGCAGGCCCTTTAGAATAGCTAGCGTTTCAACGGGCGTGGTTTCGGGTACCTGAATTGGCTGGAAGCGGCGCTCCAGGGCGGCATCTTTTTCGATGTGCTTTGTATACTCAGCGGTGGTAGTCGCGCCAATAACCTGTATCTTGCCACGTGCCAGGGCAGGCTTAAGGATATTACCGGCGTCCATCGCACCCTCGGCAGCACCAGCCCCGACTATTAGGTGCAGTTCATCTATAAAGATGATGGTTTTTTTATCGTCTTCGAGCTCCTGCATGACTTTTTTGAGCCGTTCTTCGAACTCACCTCGGTATTTTGTACCGGCAATCATACCTGCTAGGTCAAGCATCACGATGCGCTTGTCGAGCAAGCTGTCTGGAACGTCCTCCGAAACGATGCGGTGGGCTAGGCCCTCGACAATTGCCGTTTTGCCAACACCCGGCTCGCCAATAAGCGCTGGGTTGTTTTTGGTGCGGCGGTTTAAAATGGTAATCATGCGCCTAATCTGGTTTTCGCGCCCCACGACTGGGTCAAGTTTGCCCGCGCGGGCTTGGGCGGTGAGGTCTGTACCAAAATTGTCGAGTGTCGATTTTTTGCCGCTTTTGCGACTAGGCTTGCGCGGACCAGTTTCGGACGATTCGCCGTCTGAATACTGTTGGCGGCTCAGGAAGTTTTCGAGCTCATTCATTAGGCGGTCGGCGTTGATATTCATATCCCGCAGCAATATGGTCGCTCGGGCGTTCTTTTGGCTCAAAATACTGTAAAGGATGTGCTCCGTACCGCAAAAATCTTGGTTATAATCTTGGGCGACATCATACGCCATCTTAAGTGTTAGTTTGGCAGTTTCGCTGTAACCCTTTGCGCCCATGTTTATTACTAGCGTTTTGGGCGTCAGATTCAGCGCCACGCGAGCTTTATCGAGCGTGACACCGGCGCCTTCGAGCATTTTGGCACCCATGGAGCTATCTTGTGCCAGCAGGCCAAGCAGCAGGTGCTCCGTGCCCACGTAGGCGTTACCCAGGCCACGGGCAATCGTGCCAGCGTGCGCCAGGCTCTGGCGAGCGTTATCAGTCAGAAAGTTGGAAAATTCTTGATAGTCGGGAGTGTTTGGTTGCATATATTCCCCTTTTTGCGAGTTCTTACTTATCGCTAAGTGACATTATACGTGAGTTAGCACTCCATGGTCAAGAGTGCTAACTTTGGGCATACCAGGTCGACCCTCGCTGGCACCCGCAAAACATGCCGCTGGCATATTTCGGGTCAAGCGTGCTACTTCTCGGGTTGAAAGACGGTGCTATTTTTTCACGCTCACAAAAGTAGCTAAGCGGCTCATAGCGCTGAGAGCTGCGTAGCGGTCACTCTGATGGTCACGCATAAAAAGAGACCAGCGCTTCTCGCTCAGTAAAGTATCGCCTGTGGCCTTTATATTATAAAGGGCATCTCTACCAGTCACCACAGCTTGGGCGCCAGCATATAAAAGCGGGAGAGATGTTGTATGCCCAGCGGCCACAGCACTGGCAATAGCATATCCATATCCAGCATAGAATAGATAATCAAGCGGCAGTAATAGCTTCGAACAATGTCCCATCAAATGCTCTTTAGAACCTGCCCGAAACGAGATTGCAAAAGCGCTATTCAGCTGGCGCGCCCAGGCATCTTCCCGGCTTTTACCACTCCGAATCTCATCACTAACTTTACTTGCCAGTTCTGCCTTATTAAGCGACTGTTGCAAGATGGCCTTACCAAAAGAGCTTCGAATAATCCGATTATCAGGTATGGCAGGGTCATCAATGTGCGATACCTTGCTTTTCTCTGCTGGTCGGCAAGTACCGACGCTAGATGCAATCCCAGTGCCATCAGCATTTATCCCGGTCACACCTAGCGTAAATTCAGAACGGTCACCTTGGTACTCCGTAACCAAGCAAGTAGCTACCGCGCCTACCCTTTGCACACGTTCAAGGGCCCCTACATTAAATTGCAATCGCTCGGCATCGACCGAAGGTGGTAAGTGCACACCCCAAAGCAAGGGCGCAGCGTTCATCGAAAGAATATCTTGGGTATCATAATCCTCTAACGACGGAAGCTCGGTAAGTGGTAGTTTACTCATATTAAGAAGATAGTATACTCTACGTGCCTTTTTGGCAATGTTGTTTTGATTTAGTGGGTTGCCTGTTTTCAAAACTGTACAATGGACTGAACAGTACCTTCGACCCCTACTTGTAAATTGAAAGCGACGGAGAATATCCGCCGCTTTACTAACAAAATAGTCAATTCCAATAGCGGCTATTGGCCGTGTTTTTCGATGGCTTCGAGCAGGGAGCTTTCGAGGGCTTCCTTTTTCTTGAGCTTGGGCTGCTTAGGCAGTTCTACGGTTTCAACCGTGCCTTCAACATCGGGAGCTTTATCGGCTTCAATGTCTAGCTCGTACTCTACCAGCTTACTGGCCAGACGCACGTTTTGGCCACCACGACCAATCGCTATGCTTAGCTGGTCTTCGGGCACAATCACTTTGGCACGCTTGTTGGCTTCGTCTAGCTGTACACGGGTAACTTTGGTGGGGCTGAGTGCCTCGGCGATGTACTCGCTGATGTTTTCCTTCCAGACGATAATATCAATCTTTTCTTGGTCACCAATTTCGCCCATTACGGCATTTACGCGCGTCCCGTGGCCGCCTACAAACGTTCCTACCGGGTCGACGCCGGGCACGGTGCTGGCGACAGCAATCTTGCTGCGCACGCCGGCTTCGCGGGCGATATTCTTAATGACCACCGCGCCACTTTCCATTTCGGGCACTTCGGCGCGGAACAAAAACTCCATAAACTCACGGTTGCCGCGGCTAACCACTAGCTGCGGGCCACGCTGGCCACGCTCGACGTCTTTTAGGTACACCTTTAGGCGTTGGCCGGGGTAGTAACGCTCGCCCTGTATCTGTTCGCTCTTGGGCATAATGCCCTGAGCTTTACCCAGCTCCAGCCGAACAATCATACCTTCGACGCGAGCGACCATAGCGGTAATAACCGTGCCAATTTTGTCTTCGTACTCGGCGAGTACAATTTCGCGTTCGGCTTCGCGCAGGCGCTGCAAAATAACCTGCTTGGCGGTCTGGGCAGCTACGCGGCCAAAACTTCTAACCTCTTCGTGCACTTCTACAAAATCACCAACTTTGGCATCCTTTTTCATCACCTGTGCTTGGGCTAGGCTAAGCTCATAGGCCGGCTCTTCGACTGTTTCGACCACTTCTTTGTTGACGTAAGCATCAACATCGCCGCTGTTCAGGTTCATTTCTACACGTACTTCTTGCTCACGCTCGCCGTAGTCGCGGCGATAGGCGGCGGCCAGTGCTTGCTCCACGACGTCCTTAACAGTAGCTTCGGGCAAATTCTTTTCCTCGGCAATTGCTTGGATGGCAACGGCCAGCTGTTTAAAATCTAATTCCATGTTTTCTCCTTTGGTCGTAATGACCAATTATCTATTTACATTGTTCAATGAATTTTCAATTGGCAATGTGCAATGGCGTGGGCTGGCTCGCACTGTGAAAAACGAAACAACTACGGGGTGCACCTGCGCTTGTTGGCCTAGTTACGAAAAAAGCCGACCTTCCGGCCGACCTACTAAACAGTAGTATAGCAAAAATCAGTCGATCGTCAAGTTTGAGAATTTGCGGGACTATGCATATGTGATATTGTATAGCTGTTTTGTAGAGGTCGCATGACTTCCGAAGCACCTTGACAAGCAGACAAGGGATAACACCCTGTTAGAATAACAGCTTCTGTGAAGCAATCAGCGCGCACCCCACTGTGCTTTCATTGTTTCACAGAAGTCACCCACCCACCGCCCCACACCCTTAGGAGCACTCCATGACCGACATCACGCAGCCGCGCGACGCCGCTACGCCCGCCGACACGACCGCAGAGCCGACCCCCCGCCCCTTGCCGTCCGAAATAGCCCGATGGCACGCGCTGAACCGAGAGAACTTCCCCAAGCAGGAGGTACTTGAGCGCTTTGCCCGAAGCCTCACCAACCTGTCGACGCACCCAACCCGACACCTCTCCATGGCGAGATGGCTTGCCACGTTCGGTGGCAGTGGACTGACCGGTCTAGCGCTGGGCTTGTACCTGGCGAAGAGCCAGTGGGCAGATCATACTCTCCCCAACAGTCTGGCGTTCGGCCTGGCGTTCGGCCTCTTCGTGCTCACCATCGCGGGCTTCTTTTCTGCGGCAGGCTACTTGCTGAGCATCGGCATTGGAGGTGTGTTCTTGCAATCTACACTACCAGTGCAGCAGCACAGCGAAGAAGGCGCTTACTGCATCCAGCTGAAGATCGACCAGCACAAGGCCTGGTCCATCATCGCCTGGGAGCGCGAAACCTACCCCTTGGCCACGATGGCAGGCCAGGAGCTTTTCGCTCGAATCAACGAGGACGAGCTCAGGCAAGCCATCACCGCCTGGTGCACCGAGCACAAGGCTACTCCCAAGCAGCTCGACCTGAGCTGACCGACCTCTGGCCCTTACCGGCACGAGCAGCGCGCAAAGCGTTGCTAGACTGGCACAGGCCACACAGGGGGCGCACATGGCGGGTAGATGGGGCAGAAGACTCTGGGTGTGTGGTGCAATGTGCCACTCTGTTTTCCTTTTGGTTTCTACCCTGTCTGCTTGTCATGTTCGTCCACGAATACAATTGTCGTGCCGACGAGTCCATACAGGACGAAACGAACAACCCAGCCTCCCTTTTTCATGTAAATGAAGGTACAGCCAGCTCAGAGACTAAATACCTTCGTAACCCCATGCTATGCTAGATGGTATGGGGAAATCTGTCGCACGACTTTATACACACTTTCAACCGCATTCCTACGATGTTACATTTGACATCAACCAAACGGCAATGCGCTTTACTGGAAAAGTTACCCTGCGCGGCAAAAAAGTCGGCCGACCCAGCAAGCGTATTACACTGCATCAGCACGGGCTCAAAATAATTGCTGCGACTATTACCAAACACGACAAAAAAGGTGATCAAGAGCTGAAAGTCGTGCGCATTAACCACCACCGTAGCTTCGACGAAGTTCGCCTGCACACCGATGACATGGTATACCCTGGCGAGTACAGCGTGTTCGTACAGTTCGCGGCCCCCATTACCGACGGCATGACCGGCATTTATCCCTGTTATTTCAAAGATGGCACAACAGATAAAAAGCTGTTTGCCACGCAGTTTGAGAGCCACCATGCCCGCGAAGCCTTTCCGTGCATCGACGAACCGGAGGCCAAGGCGGTGTTTAACCTGACACTACTAACGCAGCCAGGCATCACGGTGCTGGCCAACACGCCAGCGAAAGAGTCATCAGTCATCAGTAGCCAGTCGTCCGGACAGCCACAGAAAACTGAAAACCAAAAACTTAGAACTCTATTTGAGCCGACCCCCAAAATGAGCAGCTATCTGCTGGCGTTTGTGATTGGCGACCTGCACAGCAAATCCGCCAAAACCGGACGCGGCACAGATGTAAGTATTTGGGCTACCACGGCGCAACCGGCCGATTCGCTCGACTTTGCCCTAGACGCCGCTAAGCGCTCCATAGAGTTTTTCGAAGATTATTTTGACGTTCCCTACCCGCTGGCCAAAGCCGACCATATAGCCCTGCCAGACTTTAGCAGTGGAGCAATGGAAAACTGGGGGCTAATTACCTACCGCGAGCGGGTACTGCTGGCCTACCCCGGCGAAACCGCCCAGAGCACGTTTGAGCAAATTGCGCTGGTAATTGCGCACGAAACCAGCCACCAGTGGTTTGGCAATCTGGTAACCATGCGCTGGTGGGATGACCTCTGGCTCAACGAAAGCTTTGCCAACATGATGGAGTATGAAGCGGTGGACGCCATGTTCCCGGAGTGGCACGTCTGGAACAGCTTTATTGCAGCCGAGGGCCTGAGTGCCTTCCGGCGCGACGCCGTGGCCGGCGTACAAGCCGTAAAAACCCCGGTGCATCACCCCGACGAAATCAGCTCGCTGTTCGACCCCAGCATTGTGTACGCCAAGGGTAGCCGGCTACTGTATATGCTCAAAAACTACATCGGCGAAACAACCTTTCGCGCTGGGCTAAAAGAGTACTTTGAAATCCATGCCTACGGCAACACCGAAGGCTCCGACCTCTGGCACGCGCTCGGTGAAGCCAGCGGCAAAGACATTGGCACATTTATGAACCCTTGGCTCAACCGCAGCGGTTTTCCGCTAGTCAGCGTTACTCAAAATGGCTCCGAGCTGAGCCTGACTCAGGAGCACTTCCTCGGTGACCCGAGCAAGACAGACCCGGCTAGAACATGGGCCATTCCGCTGTTCGCCAATGCACCGAACCTACCCGATAGTTTTGACACCAAAACCACTGCCCTCCACCTGACAGACGCCCAGACTGTCCGGCTTAACGAAGGCGCCCGTGGCCACTACCTTGTCCGTTACTTGCAGGAAAAACAGCGCACAGACATTCTGGAACTGGTAAAAACTCAAGAGCTGGGTGAGCCCGACAGGCTGATGCTGCTAAATGGTGCGAGCATGCAGTCGCGGGCTGGCTACCAACCATTTGGCACGGTGCTGGAGATGCTGAGCGCTTACGAACATGAAACCAGCGAACCGGTGTGGGACATCATGGCGCTCGTTACCGGCGAGGCCCGGCGGTTTATAGACCTGGACGAAACACTCGAAGACAAAATCAAAGCTTTTGCCGGCACACTGGCGGCCGAGCAGCTTGCCCGGCTGGGTTGGGAAGCGCTTCCGGAAGAATCATCAGCCGACGCCAAACTACGAGCCCTAGTTATCGGGCTAAGCGCTTACGCCGAAGACACGGAGGTCGTCGCCAAGGCTACCGAATTGTTCCAAGAGTACCTGATTAACAAAACGCAGCTGCCGGCCGAGCTACGCGGCCTCATCTTCGTCGTGCCAGTCAAAAACGGCGACGCCAAAGCATTCGACTTCTTGCTGAACCTGCACGACACCACCCAAAACAGCGACCTCCAGAGTGATGCCTGCGACGCCCTGACCGCCACGCGCGACCCCAAACGAGCCAAGCAGTTACTGGCGCGCCTGAAAGATAGTAAGCTGGTAAAGCCACAAGATGTCGACCGCTGGCTAGTGTACTTACTGCGAAGCCGCTACACCCGCACCGTCGCCTGGGACTGGATGGTTACCAACTGGGACTGGTTACAAAAAACATTTAGCAACGACAAATCATACGATTACCTACCGCGCTATGCCGCCAGCTGCGTAAACACGCGCCAGTACCAACAGAAGTTCCGCGACCTGTTCGAAAGTAAGCAAGACCAGCTGCTCCTAAAGCGCAACATCGAGCTTGGCTTTGAAGAAATCGAAACCCGCCTTTGCTGGCTCGAACGCGACCTGGGCAGCGTCCAAACGTTTTTTAAATAGGGTGCAATAGCTGGCACCCAAAGTATCGAATTCCGCTAGGCATGAAACAAGAAATGAGTTTGCCTGACGGATATATAAATGCGTGTACGCTATAAGCCGGCACCTATAAACTGCTGGATTGGTTTATAGCTTAGCCGGTGGATATTACTTACCCCTAAAGTTTTTAGCGCGGCACTGTGGACGGCAGTGCCGTAGCCGACATGTGTCTCGAACCCGTAGCCTGCATATTCCGCACCGAGACTTGCCATATACGCATCTCGCGCCACTTTGGCAACGATGCTGGCTGCGCTCACGGCTGGCACGCTATCATCGGCTTTTATAAGAGCCCTGGCCTTGGGGTTCGTGGCAAAGTAATTAATGGCACCATCGATGATAATTTCGTCGCACTCGAGCGTTATGACCGCGTAGGCCCGTTCCATCGCCAGCCGTACCGCCGCCGTTAAACCCACTGCGTCCACTTCGGCCGGAGTAACCCAACCAAGTCCTACCGCTAGAGCGTTAACCTCAATATACGAGGCGGTAACTGCTCTCTGTTTTTTAGACATTTTTTTGCTGTCACGCAGCACAACGGGACAATCCGCTAGACAGAACTCAGGCGGCAATATTACCGCGCCGGCCACTAGTGGCCCCGCCCAACAGCCGCGGCCTACTTCGTCTATACCAACGTATACCATAGGTTTAGTCTAGCAGATTGAACCTGGTGCCAGTTATTGCTTATTATGTTCGATCATTTTATTATATATGAATGGAGCGAAGAAACGAGCGGGTGCCTACATTAGCCATAGCAACCGCTGTAGCCTATTGCGCTCTGTTGGCTTACTGCTCTGAACCAGCCGCCGATACAATATCAAAAAGTGTGGTGTGTACTGGGGTGGCTGTTTCGCAGCTCCCCGAAGGCCACTATGCAGCCACCTTGAAGTTCTCGAACCAAGGCCCGGACGTAGCCGAAACAGTAACATTTATCTATGCAGGCGCCGTAACTAAGCTCGGCGAAGTCATAATGCCCGTGTCTGTATCACCCATAACGCTCCCGTCAAAACTCATAACGGGCCCAGCCGTAGAAGGTTCGACGTTGGCCGCCATCCTCCACGATACCAATGGCTCGCTTGCAGCTTGCCCGGTCGTATCGCTAGAACATGCACCTTAAATGTAAAACCTCCGCCGGAGCGGAGGTAGTGCTATAAACAAATTAGTATTTAGGCTTCTTCGTGGCGGGCGGTAACTTCGGCGGCTTTGGCTTCGAGCGCAGCGCCTTCGGCGGCTTTGGCGGCGGCATCGGCTTCGGCGGCTTTGGCGGTTTCTTCGGCCAGCTTGGCAGCTTCGGCTTCGGCGTGCTTGTCTACGACACCGTTGACGGTTTGGCGATCAAAGTCGAGGCCTTGCAGACGGGCACTCTTACCGGTTAGTTTGCGCATATAGCTTAAGTAATTGCGGCGGACTTTACTCCGCTTAGTTACTTCTATTTTAAGGACTAATGGCGAGTGGACAAGGAAGCTCTTTTCGACACCGATACCACTGGCAATGCGGCGAACGGTTATGCGGCTGGTATGGCTGTCTTTGCGGTCGCAACGAATGACAAGTCCTTGAAAAATCTGAACGCGCTCTTTGTTGCCTTCACGAATTTTCTGGTGCACTTTTACGGTGTCCCCCGACTGAACGTCGACAACAGCGCCTTTTTTAAATGTTTGGTTGAGGTCTTTGATGTACTCCATAACTCGAACTATAATACTTTATTTCACCTCTTTAATCAAGCATCTCTGGATTCTGAGCAGATTCTCATGGCAGCTGTCGTTCTTCGTAGGTTTTTCCGGCGTAAATACCATCTTTTTGGTCGGTAGTGAGTGCATAGTCTAGACACTGCTCAAGTACGCGGCAGTGGAGACATAGGCGCTTTGCCCCGTTTATACGTCTGGTCTTCTCTTCGGCGTCGGTCACACCATCCGGAAAAAACATCTCGGAATCTTCGTCCCGACATTCTGCTCTTTCACGCCAATCTTGTCCTGTCTCGCTCATGGCTCAATTATATCAAGTATGGTATTAACCAACAACGCGGTGGACTTCAGTCATGGTCGTTTCGCCAGCGATAACTCGCAAAATGCCGTCTTGCAACATGGTGCGCATGCCGCTGCGACGGGCGGCATCTTCTATGTCATGAGAAGTCAGTACTTGTGTGTGTTGCTCGAGCAACTGCCGGATTTCTCCGCTCATGCGGAACTGTTCGCGAATGGCAATCTGCCCCTGGTAACCATAGGGGTTTTCGGCTGAGCTGCCGGGCTCGTACAGCTGCAAGCCCTGCAGGTTGGGTCGCTCGATGGCGGCAGGCATGCTGTCAAGAACGGCTTGCAAGTAGCGTAGTTCAGCCTCGGTGGCCGGTCGAGCAACTTTGGTTGTTTCGTCAAGCTTGCGGATAAGGCGCTGTGCCATCACCAGCCGAATAGCCGACACAAACAGCGGGTTTTGGCCAATGACGTCCATCAGACGAGTCAGGGCTTCGGCGGCCGAACCGGCGTGGTAGGTGCTGAGCACCAAATGGCCGGTAAGGCTGGCCTGCAGCGCAGTTTTAGCGGTGTCGTTATCACGAATCTCACCAATCATTACAATGTCGGGGTCCAACCGCAGCGTGGCCCGTAACTTATCGGCAAAGCTGCTATCGTTACCGCCTTCCTGGCTACGAACCGATATCTGGGTTATGCCGTCAAACTGGTACTCCACCGGGTCTTCAATGGTAATAATTTTGCGCTCATCACTGTTGAGCGAATTGAGCATCGAATACAGCGTAGTTGTTTTGCCAGAGCCCGTCGGGCCCACAATCAACACCAAGCCGCTGGGTTTATCGATAATCTCGTCGACGACTTTGCGTTGCTCATCGCTCAGATCAAGTCGGTCCAGATTGTATTTGCCCTCGTCCATATTAAACAAACGCATAACCATGTCCATGCCGTGTATGGTCGGCACAGTTTCGAGCCGCACGTTGACATCAACGTGAGCGCCGTCGGCCATTTCTACTTTTTGCGAAATATGCCCTTGCTGAGCGCTATCTGAAGCGGTTGAAACATTTGCGGCACTGGCAACGGCTCCACTCAGTGCTCGGTATTTTTCTAGCTTTAGAAAAGCAATGGTGTGCAATACGCCGTCTATACGGTAACGAATCCGCACCGTCTCTTCTTGCGTTTCAATATGGACATCGCTGGCGTTTAAGCGATGCGCCTGACTAACTAGGTAGGCCAGCAAATCATCGGCTCGGACTTTGTCAAGTGTGTCCGAAACCTGCTGCACGGTGTCAGCTGTGCCGGCATTCCGGACGGAAATATCTTGGTACACTACCTGTTTCGGCGGGTTGTAGAGGCGCATGAAGTCGCGAAAACCGTTGTCAGAAATAAGGTTAAACACCACACGTTGATCGGTAAAATGCTGGGTGATTTCGTTCATGGTTTGCTGGGAGGTGGTAGTCGTAATGCCAAAAACAATATTGCTCTGGTCGACATGGACTGGTATCACACGCTTCTTGTACATTTCGTCCAGCGGCAGTACGTCTTTAAAAAGAGGCTTTTCACCAGGTACGGAAGTATCTAAATAGACCACGCCGAGCAACCGCGCTCGGCGATCGGTTGCCTCTTCCTCATCCCTTCGGGCATCCTGTGACATAGCTTTCAGTATAGCCATTAGCGTTACGTTTGGCTACCACATATTGCTACACTACCAGCATGGACCGCAGTCTAGTAGTCATCGCTCACGATATTCGCAGTACCCACAATGTGGGTTCGCTACTGCGCACCTGCGAAGGTTTGGCAGTAGCGCACGTCTACTTCACCGGTTATACGCCCTACCCGCCGCTCGCGCACCGCGAGCAACGCTTACCCCATATTGCCGCTAAACTGGGCAAGCAAATACATAAGACTGCACTGGGCAGCGAGCACATGGTGGCTTGGTCACACGTAGCTGAAATATCTGATTGTATCGCCACGCTAAAACAAGCTGGTTATACTATTGCCGGGCTCGAGCTGACCCCAGACAGCATCCAGCTGCCCGAATACGAACCGGCCAAAAAAACGGCGTTGCTGCTCGGCCGAGAAGTGGATGGTATTGCGCCCGAACTGCTGGCGCTGTGCGACGACCTCGTTGCCATACCGATGCTTGGTCAAAAAGAATCGTTTAATGTCGTTCAGGCCGCCGCCATGGCCCTGTACCACTTCCGTTTCGGAAAATAGCCCGACAATCCGACAATTATATGGTATGCTACAGCTAGCCCAAGCATAAACAAAAAACATGAAACGCACCAAACAAAAACCAGCTCGCCCCACCATACGAACGCGCCGGGTCACCGGCCAGCACCACCTGCGAACCCACCATTACCTAAACGTCTATTGGCCGTACTTGCCAATCTTTGCGGTGCTGGGTATAGGCATATTTTTTAGTAGCCTGCTGGCACGCCAGCACCACTCTGCTTTAGGCTACGCCACCGACGTATCTAGCCAGCAATTACTTGCAGACAGCAATGAGGGGCGATTGGCGAACCATCAGCCTTCGCTCCAGATTAGCCCGCAGCTGACGGCCGCCGCCCAATCGAAAGCCAAGGATATGGCTGGGCGGAATTACTGGAGTCATGTCACGCCGGATGGCAAACAACCGTGGAGCTTTATAGACGCTAGCGGCTATCAGTACCGCGCCGCCGGCGAGAATTTAGCCTACGGCTTCGGCACGAGCGGGCAGGTACTAACCGCCTGGCTGCACAGCCCCGAACACCGCGCCAATGTGCTGAATTCTAACTTCCAAGACGTCGGCTTTGCCATGGCAAATGTGGCCAACTACCGGGGGAATGGCCCAGAGACCATTGTGGTAGCGCTGTACGGTGAGCCAGTGAGCGGCATTGAGACGACCAACCACGCACTTCCGGCAGTACTCGGCGCGCAGACGCGGCACGTTTCGCAGCTACATATGCTGAGTACCAGCAGCTGGCTGCCGACCGCACTGGCGGCCGTTTGCGGCGTCACCATCGGACTGTTTTTTGCCCGCCATGCCTGGGCGTGGCATCGGGTACTTTTGCGAGGCGAGGCATTTGCCTTGACACACCCCCTATTTGACGTTGCACTGCTATCGCTAGCAGCAGTAGGGTTCGTACTGATGCGCGCCGTCGGCAGTATTTTGTAGCGCAGCCTGTCTCGACTGGCAGGTATGCAGTAATTAGTAGGTATAGTATACTGATGGTTAAATAAGCATTAGTAATAAAAAATAGTATCAAACAGCACAGGCTACCATGACACTGACAAAAACCAAACCACACAGGCCAACCGTTCGTGGACAAAAACGTGTCGCCATGCATCATAAGCATGACAAACGCTACATAAAAGCCTATTGGCCGTACTTGCCGATGGTCGCCCTGCTGGTGCTGGGGCTCAGCTTTAGCAGCTGGCTCAGCCATGCCCACCGCAGCGTGCTAGGCTACGCCACCGACGTTAGCGTACAGAATATTGTCGATGAAACCAACGTGCAGCGGGCAGGTAATGGCGAGGGCGCGCTCGGCACAAACGCCCCGCTCAACCAAGCTGCTCAGGCCAAAGCCAACGACATGGCCGCCCGCGACTATTGGTCCCACAACACTCCCGATGGCCAAACGCCGTGGACATTTATGACCGCTGCCGGGTACCAGTACAAAACGGCCGGTGAAAACTTAGCCTATGGTTTTACCACGGCAGCCGCCATGCTTGACGGCTGGATGAACAGCCCCGGCCACCGCGCTAATATCCTAAACACCACCTATACCGAAATGGGCGTTGGCATAGTCAACATCCCCAATTACCAAAACAGCGGTCCGCAAACGCTGGTGGTGGCCATGTACGGCTCGCCGCTTACCGCACCCCCAGTCGCTGCTCCGGCACCAGTTACACCCGCTCCAGCACCAGCTGCAGCTAGTACGCCAACCAGCGCCCCGGCCGCCACACCTAGTCCCCTTGCTACCGCCGACACCACGCCACCAACCAGCGCTGCTAGCCCAGCACCTTCATCTGCTAGCAAGACAGCCCCACGGGCATCGACAACATTGGGCGCCCCCAAGCAAGCCGCGAGCGAGCCTAAAACCCAAGCCGTCCGCCGCGTACAGCTGCTGAATAGCCCGCAGGCCGTCTCATTTGGCGTAGCCACTACCACCTTTGTAGTGGTCAGCGCTCTAACTTTTGTCGCAGTTCGCCACAGCTTTGCCTGGCGCAAACGGCTGCTCAAAGGTGAACGGTTTGTGTTGCACCACCCGCTGCTGGATATTGGCGCCATATTTATCATTACCAGCGGGCTTGTCATGCTGCAAACCGCCGGTCTCATCCGCTAACTACTGCAGCACGACATTGGCCGGGCCAACCAGCGCTTGCACTCGTTTCAGCGCCGCTAGGTCACTGCTCATCCTCCCAGGCAGCTTTACGGCCTGTTTGGCAGTGTCTGGCCCCAGTACTAGTACAACTTCACTGTCGCCCTGCTGCTCATCTATGGCGAGCTTGAGTTCGGCCAGTAGAGCATGGTCATCGCTTTTGGCGAGCCGTATATAAATGCGCGCCGGTTTGGGAGCTACTTCGCTACGCTCGGCCTTGGCAGCTGCAACAGCCGAGGCCAGGGTTTTGCCTTTGGCTTTCGGAGCTTTCAGCTCGCGCTGTTTGCGGCCAGTGCTTTGGTAGGCCGCGGCCTGCTCATGGGTAATTTCTCGGGCATCATCCACCATAATTTTTATTTCTTCGCTCGGGTTGCCTTCGCGGTCTTTGGTGTTGACCTTGCCGCGGACAATTACGATACGGTCGCGCTCCCACAGCCCAAGCGTTTGCTGGTAGGTACTCGGGAATAGTATAAGTTCGGTTTCGCCGTGTTCGTCTTCGAGTTTCACAAAAGCCATTTTTTTGCCACTTTTGGTCATAATTTCACGCGCCTCGGTAATTGCGCCACCAATAATAACGCCCTTGCCTTCGTGCGAAGACTTAAGGCTGTTCAGCGGTGTCGTTTGCTCGGACAAAAGCACGCTAAAGGCTTCGAGCGGCTGTTGGCTCAAATACAGCCCCAGTAATTCACGCTCCCAGCCCAGCAACTCACGCGGGCTGAGTTTGGCGGGAGGCGCATCAAGTTTGAGGGTCGGTTTGGCCGTAATAACATCGTTTATGGCATTGCCAAACAGGTCCGTTTGGCCACTGGCACGTTCTTTTTGCAGCCGCTGTCCGTAGGCGATAATCAAGTCCAAGTTATGTAACAGCGTCGAGCGGTCGCCAAAGCGGTCAAACCCACCGGCCTTGATGAGGCTTTCAATCGCCTTACGGTTCACGATCCGCGTGTTTACGGCCGCTAGAAAATCCTCCAGCGAAGCAAACTTGCCACTAGTTTCACGGGCCTGAATAATTTCGTTGACCGCTCCTGAACCAACGTTTTTGATGGCATTCATGCCGAAGCGAATTTGGTTCGTATCTTTTACCACGGCAAATTCACCGAACGATTCGTTAACGTCTGGGTTCATCACCTGCATACCCATCTTTTTACATTCGGAAATTTCTATTGCCAGCCGGTCGGTGTCGTCATAGTCGCTAGTCATAAGTGCCGCCATGAACGCCCCCGGGTAGTGCGCCTTTAGGTACGCCGTCTGGTAGGAAATAAGCCCATAGCAAGCCGCGTGGCTTTTATTGAAACAGTAGTTGGCAAATTCTTCGAGCTGGTCCCAGAACTTTTCGGCAACGCGACGGTCGGCACCACTGTGGCTGACGGCTCCCTCCACAAAATCGACTTTTACCTTACGCATGAGGTCAATTTTCTTTTTACCGACTGCTTTTCGGAGCGTATCAGCCTGCCCACCACTAAAGCCCGAGAAGTCTTTCGAAATCTGCATGAACTGCTCTTGGTACACCAAAATGCCGTAGGTACTGCTGAGCGCCGGCTCCATACCCTTGTGTAGATAGGTAATTTTTTCTTCGCCATGTTTGCGCTTAATGAAGCTATCGATAAACTGCATTGGCCCCGGCCGGTACAGCGCAACCATGGCAATGATATCTTCGAAGACGGTCGGCTTAAGTTCACGCAGATAGCGCTTCATGCCGGCCGATTCCAGCTGAAATACACCGGTAGTATCACCGCGTTGGAATAGCTGATAGGTCGGCTCGTCGTCGAGCGGAATGGTATTGATATCGATATCGTGGCCGTACACGCGCTTTATGATCCGCAGGGCATTTTTAATAATCGTCAGGTTTGAGAGGCCCAAAAAGTCCATTTTGAGCAGCCCCAACTCCTCTATCGGACCCATCGGATACTGGGTGCTGACGACGCCTTTTTGGGCCATTTCAAGCGGTGCAAACTTTACGATGTCGTCTGGCGCAATCACCACACCGGCAGCATGGATGCCGTGACTGCGAACCGTGCCCTCTAAAATGATTGCCTTATCGATAACCATCTTGCTGGTCTCGTTGGTTTCATATTCCCGCTTAAGATCAGGATCGTTCTTTATCGAGTCCACTAGAGGTATGTGGTGTCCCTGAGCCGGTGCGGGAATCATCTTGGCCAGACGGTCGGCATGGGTATAGGGTACTTGCAGCACCCGTGAAACATCACGCACGGCGTTACGGGCAAACATTCGGCCAAACGTCACAATGTTGGCCACGCGCTCCGTGCCGTATTTTTGCACGCAGTACTGTATAACCTCATCGCGCCGCGTGTCCTGAATGTCGATATCGACATCCGGCATAGAAATACGGTCGGGGTTTAGAAAACGCTCAAACAGCAAGTCGTACTTGAGCGGGTCGAGCTCGGTAATTTTGAGCGCGTAAGATATGATGGAGCCGGCCGCGCTACCACGTCCCGGTCCGAATACTATCCCATTGTCTTTCCCCCAGTTAATAAAATCTTGAATAATCAGGAAGTAGCCGTTAAAGCCCATACTTTCAATAACACCGAGCTCGTACTTGGCTCTATCGAGCACCGATTGCGGAATGTGTTTTTTGGCATCTTCTATCGATACGTGCTTGGCTGATTCTTCGGTCAAATCACCGTAACGCCAAGATAAACCACGGTAGACCAGTTTGTGTAGATAGGATTTTTCGTTGTAGCCCTTTGGCACGCCCGGGAACTTTGGTATAAGGATTTTGCCTAGCTCAATTGATACTTCGCAGCGGTCGGCTATGGCTTTGGTGTTGGTGATGACTTCTGGGTGGTCGCCGCCCCAGCGGGCGATGATTTCCAGCGGTGGTGCGACGTGCAGCGGGAAGTCTTTAAGGCTCATGCGCTTTTCGTCGCTTAGGAATGCACCCGTACCAATGCACAGTAAAATTTCGTGAGCGTCTTGATCTTCGTGCTTCAAATAGTGCGCATCGCAGGTAACAACCACTGGTATGTCGAGTTCCGCACCAAGTTTTAAGACCTGTTCATTAATGTGCTGCTGGGCGGCTGAATGCAGCGGGTTCTCGGGGTGACCGTGGTCTTGCACTTCCAGGTAGTAGCGGTCGCCAAATACACTTTTGTACCACCTAGCAACCTCGAGCGCCTTGCCGTAATCGTCGTTCTTGAGCGCATCGCCCACTTCGCCACTCATGCAGGCGCTGAGTACAATCAGGCCTTCCTGGTATTTCACTAGCAACTCATGGTCAATACGCGGAAAATAGTACATGCCGTGCAAATTGGCGATGGTGCTCAACTGCATCAGATTGTGGTAACCCTGGTTATTCATGGCCAGCAATATCAGGTGATAGCGGTTTTTGTCTTTTTGCGGATCTTTATCGGTGTGCCGGCGAGATGCCACGTAGATTTCGATGCCTATGATGGGCTTAACCCCTTTATCTTTGCCCTCTTTATAAAATTCTATGGTGCCGCTCAGCGTGCCGTGGTCAGTCATGGCCACCGCTTCCATGCCGCTGGTTTTGGCAAAGTTAATTAGCTCGGGAATCTTGGTGAGACCGTCGAGCAAACTATACTGCGTGTGGTTATGCAGATGTACGTAATCTGATGGCTGAAGTTTCGCCATATCGCTTATTATTACCCTCGTGCTTTCTCACTGTAGTATACCGCACACGCCTTGGCACGTCTGCAGCCACGTTTACAACACGTGCCAGTTATTATCGCAGCAACGTTAGTAACTTAAGCTAGCTCGTCTTTGACGGTGTGGGCACGTAAGGCGTTGAAGATAACAACTACGTCGACAACTTCTTGTATCAAGGCGCCCGCCACTGGTGAGAACTTGCCGGTTGCGAATATTAGCATCAAGACAAGACTCAGCCCAATACCAATCAAAATACTTTGTCGGGCAATCCTAAATGTACGGCGGGCAATAGCTACGGCTCGTGCAACATAGGTTAGGTCGTCCTGCATTATAACAATAGCAGCCGATTCACTAGCGGCAGTTGATCCACGGGCGCCCAGAGCAATGCCGACGTCCGAAGCAGTTAATACTGGTGCGTCATTTACGCCGTCACCGACAAAAATAACTGGTCGCTCTTTAATTTTCTCAACAGCTAGTAGTTTGTCACCGGGTAGGGCCGACGCAACGTACTTACGTATCCCCAAATCATCGGCAATTACTTTGGCGGCAGCTTCGTTGTCTCCGGTTAGCATCAACATATTGGTGAGCCCGAGATCTTTCAAATGTTGCAACGTTTTCTCGGTTTCGGGTCGTAGCTCGTCCTTGAAAGTTATTATGCCGGCCAGTTTGCCATTTACGGCTACAAAAGCAGCCGTTTGTTTTATCGACGATGCCTTGAAGGCGGCTGGCATTTCGACGTCGCTTTTCTGCATAAAACCAAGGTGGCCTACAAGCACCTGCTTATCTTTGACGGTTGCTTTCAAACCATGTCCGGCCGATTCCTGTACATGCTTGGCTTTAGGATAGGCAATTTTTTGACTTACAGCAGCATCAACTACGGCGGCCGCTAGTACGTGGTTAGAACTGTGCTCGAGCCCAGCCGCGTAGCTGAGCACGTCATTTTTTGTAAACGAGCCAAAGGTCGTGACAGTATCAACCCCTGGTTTGCCTAAGGTGAGTGTTCCGGTTTTATCAAAGGCAATTGTTTGCGCCGCAGATAAACGTTCGAGGGCAGAACCGTTTTTGACGATGATACCGTACTTGCTGGCGCGGCTCATGCCCGAAATGAGTGCGATTGGTGCTGCCAGCAACAGCGGACACGGTGTTGCTACGACGATAACCTCTAGAAAACGGATCGCATCACCGGTAACTAGCCAGACGGTTCCGGCGATTGCGTAAGCCGCTAGTGTGAAGGGAATGCTGTAGCGGTCGGCCATACGCACAAACGGGGCTTTACTTTGCAGGGCTGAATTGACGAGCTTAATAATCTGTTGATACTGGCTGTCGGCGGCACTGTGCAGGGCACGGGCTACCAATACGCCGTCTTGGTTGACGGAACCACTTAAAATTCTGTCGCCCTTTTCCTTAAGCAGCGGCAGACTCTCGCCGGTAAGACTTGACTCGTCAAAGTTGGCCAGGCCTTCTAAGATCAAAGCGTCAACCGGCACTAATTCGCCCGGACGGATCTCTAATTTGTTGCCAACATGCACCTCAGTGGCTTTGATGTCAACAATCTTGTGGCCACGAAGCACATGCGCCAGTTGCGGGGCGCGTTTTAATAGAGCATCGAGCTCGGCTTTGGCGCGGTGTTCGGCATAATCTTCCAATACTGCGCCACCAGTAAGCATCAGCACAACAATAATTGCCGCCCAAGTTTCATGCAGTAGTACCGATGTAATAATGGCTGTAGCGGCCAGGACGTCTATACCATAGGTACCGTTCTGGATACTTTCCCACATTCCATACAAAATTGGTACCGTTATACTGAGCGAAACGGTGCCTAAAATCCAGTGAGCTATGCTTGGCTGGCCGGCTAATTGAAATAGTATCGCCAGGATAAGACCTAGCGAGGCAATACTAAATTTCCAGTACTGTTTTAGAAACTGCAATACCGGCTTAAAAGTACGCATGGAACTCCTTGCTTTCTTCAGACTTCAGTATAGCGCAAACCACGTGCGTACTATGGATTTCGTACAATCTCATCCCAACCGACGCTACAGTAGCAGTAACGAAAAGTATGCAGAAGTCGCGTTTGGGGTGAAGCTTTACGGTGGTGGCTAGTTTTCAATTGTCAGTCGGTGCCGAATCCCGGGAGGGGATAGAGACGAGAGTCATGAAAAGAAGGAGGTTACTTTGTGAGGAAGTCGCGGAGGTGTTCGATGGCTTTAGTAGCGTCACCGATGGCTTTTTTAAGGTCTTTATCGCTAGCTTCGCCTTCGTGTAGCACACTTAGCACTTCACGGGCTTTCTGCTTGGCATCACGACCCTTGTCCAGGGCTTCGCCAACATCCTTGCGGTTACGGAACTCACCTACGCGGTCACTCACTTCGTCTATGACGTCCGTGAGTTCGGTGTGTAGTTTCTTTAGTTCTTTTTCGGCCGCGCCATAGGTTTCTTCGGCCTTGTTTTTTATATCGTCACGAGTTTCTTTGCCACTTTTAGGAGCAGTCAGTATACCTGCGAGGTAGCCGATGAGCGCACTGATAGCTGCGCCAATTGCAAACTTTTTGACTGTATCGCCCGATTTATCTTTAGACATTGCTGTTCCCCTTATTTCTTATACTTATTAATAGTTTGAATTAACTTCATAACTGTTCGAATCGCCCCGACTGCGCCAGCGTTCTTCTTGAGCATATCACCCCACTCTTCGGCGCTATCTACCAAATGTTCACCCTTAGCGACAACGACGCGTAAGCTACTGATAAGTTTTAGGGTCAGGGCAATAACAATAATAGCTAAAATCAGAAAAATTCCGAGCAGTGAGCTGAGGACAATAACCAAGATATCAAAGGTAGTGTTCATGCTATTCAATATAGCACATCACCTGCCAAGCGTAGCAGTCAGTTTTCTAACACCTCTCACTATTTACGAAGTCAGCTTGGTTTCGATATACGCCCGGAGCTCAGGCCCAAGCTCTTCGTGCTTGAGCCCAAAATCAATGACGGTCTTCAGATATTCCAGCTTGTCGCCGGTGTCGTAACGTTGGCCTTTTATTTCGCAGCCATAAAAAGCGTGGCCATCCTTGACCATCGGTTCGATAAGACTATCGGTTACGTAAAACTCGACATCTGGTTTCAGCGAGGTGACTGCCGCTTCGACATACTCAAATATTTCGGGTTTTAGTAGGTAGCCACCGACGCCAGCGAAGTCAGACGGTGCTTTGTCTTTACCAGGCTTTTCGATAACACCCGACATCTTAAGCACATCGTCGGCCACCTGCTCTCCCGCCAATATGCCGTAGCGTGAATAATCGATGTCATCTTTGACGCGGATGCAAGGGATAATAGACGCATCGTATTGCTCGTAAAAAGCAATCATCTGTTGGAAGGCATTGGGCTCGGCTACGGTGAAATCGTCGGCAAAGGCGTAAATAAACGCTTCATTACCCAGCAGATGTTGGGCGTTCATAATCGGTGTGGCTGTACCATAAGGACCTTTCTGGCGGATGTACACAAAGTTCGCCATATTCGATATGGCCTCAAGCTCCTCGATATAATGCTGCTTTTTAGCCCCGCCAGCACGCAGATTCGCCAATAAATCCTCGTTCGGCAGGTCAAAGTGGTCTTCTATGGCACGCTTGTTGCTCGAACCGACGATGATAATGTCTTTGATGCCTGCCGCTACCAAATCTTCGACGATGTACTGGATGATTGGCTTATCAATAAGCGGCAGCATTTCCTTGGGCATAGCCTTGGTCTGCGGCAAAAACCGTGTTCCAAACCCTGCTGCTGCTATAACTGCCTTAGTAACTTTTGCCATGTGTTTCAATCTCCTTCAATTTGTCATATGCCATTAGCACTGCCCGCGGATCGGTCATCTCACTGCGCTTGGCATTGGCTATAAGCTTACTGATACTTATTAGTCGTACTTCCGCGCCCTGCTCAGCTTCTTCCTTATCAAGTTCTCGAGCGTCACGTACCAATTTGCAATCGGTGGCAAAATAGTAGTGCCACACCGTGTTAGTATAGGCGCCCCCCGCACTTTCACCTAAGTACTCAACGTGTCCGGGAACGTATCCTGTTTCTTCGCGCAGCTCTCGTAGGGCAGCTTCCTGGGTGTCCTCCCCTTCGTCAAAACCGCCACCTGGTAGGTCGAACGTCCACCGTTCAGGCCCCGCCCGAAACTGATAGGTTATAATTACTTCGTTACTGGGCGTAAGTGCTATGACCGCACCGGCACGCTCCCCTTCTGCCCCTATAGTTGTAAATTCATGCAGGAGACCATCTTCGGTCTGGAAATGTTTAATCACCGCTGTCTTCTTGTATTGCAAACCAACCGTCAATTGAATAGTTGGTTCGATTCGCGTAAACCGTTTCATACTACAACCCAAGCTGTTTTTTGATGAGGCTTTGGGCGAGCGCTGGGTTGGCTTTGCCTTGGCTCAGCTTCATTACGTGGCCGATCAAAAAGCCGATGGCTTTCATTTCGCCGTTTTTTACATCGGTGGCGGCTTTAGCATTTTCGGCTAGTACCCGCTCGACCACGGCGGCGATTTCACCTTCGTCGCTGACCTGCAGCAGGTTTTTTTCGGTGGCTACTTGTTCTGGATCCGCACCGGTGCGCAGCACTTCGGACAGGATTTCTTTGGCGGCCGTACTGCTCAGTTTGTTATCTTGCACCATTTGAGACAGTTTGACCAGCTGGGCATCACCGGAATGGATTTTGGTCTCGGCGGGAGTAACAGCGTCAGCGTCATCTTCTGACTGGGGCTGAAGCAGCCAAAAGGCAATGCGGCGGGCGTGTGAGGCGCCGGCGGCCTCATAGACGCGTTTGAGGGTCATAGCAGTATCAGGTACGGCTACAATATCGCTGGCGGTTTTTTTATCGATGCCTATCTCCTGCAAAATCCGGCGGTAATCATCTGGCAGTGGCGGCATGTTGGCCTTGATGTCATCTATATAGCTTTGCTCGAGTACTATCGGCGGCAGGTCGGGGTCGGGCATGTAGCGATAATCGTGGGCGTCTTCTTTGGTGCGCTGGCTAAAGGTTTTTAGCTTGGCATCGTCCCAGCCGCGCGTTTCCTGCACAATCGATTCACCGCTTTCCAGCCGCTCTATTTGGCGGTTTACCTCGTATTCGGCGGCTTTTTCGACGCTGCGGAAGCTGTTGAGGTTTTTGGTTTCGCTGCGTGTGCCGAGCTGGGCAGTTTTGCTTACCGACACATTGACATCAAACCGCATATTGCCATAGAACAAATTGGCCTCCGAGACATCGGCGTATTTCATGCGCAGGTATAGCTCGCGGGCGTAGGCTTTGGCTTCGGCCGGGCTATGTATGTCGGGCTCGCTGACAATTTCTAGCAGTGGCGTGCCGGCACGGTTGAGGTCGACCAGGCTGTAGTCGGCACCGGCCGGGTGCGTGCTTTTACCGGCGTCGGCTTCGAGGTGGGCGCGGGTAATGCCGATGGTCTGAGTTACGCCATCCAGTTCAATCTCTATGTGGCCACCGACCACAATCGGTTCGTCAAACTGGGTTATCTGGTAGCCCATGGGGAGGTCGGGATAAAAGTAGTGCTTACGGTCGAATTTGCTGAATTTTTGCGGCTCAGAATTGAGCGCAAAAGCCGCCCGGCAGGCTAGGTACACAGCGTGTTTGTTGAGCACCGGCAGGGCGCCCGGCAAACCGAAGTCAATGTGGTTTACGAGCGTGTTCGGGGCGGCATCGCGGGCATCATTATCGGCCCCGCTAAACAGCTTGGTTTTGGTCTTGAACTGCACGTGGCATTCTATGCCTATCGTGACAGTGTACTGTGCGCGCACTTCAGGGCTTAACATACGAGGCTACCTCTTTCCCTGCGGCCATTACCCGGGAATTGGCTATTTCGATACTTCGCTAGTCGGTTCGTCATAGGGCCCCCAGGTCCTTCAGCGCCCGCCGGATGCCCATCAGTGCGTCCTTAACTTCGCGTTCGCGAAGCTTCACATTGGCCTCATGCACCAAGCGGTTGCGCAATTTGTGGGCATACCAAACATCGTCGTTGCTGGTAATAGAGCGCTGGGCGGCAACCAAGCGTTCGCCCATCGTTTTACCGCGGAAGCGTAACTGTTTGAGGGCGTTATCAAGCAGCTTGTCGGCGTCTATAACGGCCAGCGGCCAAGTAGCTTTATCTTTACACAGGTGCTGCAGATCATCCCAGCGGTCTTGGTAGTAGGCGTGGTTGAGTTTGCGCGGTTTGCGCCGCAACAAGAACCCAACGCCAAAAATAAGTACGACTAGGAGCGCACCGGCGCCAATGGCAAGATATAGTTCGTGGTTCATGATAGTAATTCCTCCAGCTTAGCAGCCACACTTAGTAGGTCGCGGTCGGCGGTTTGTTTGGCCATCAACTGCACACCGACTGGCAGACCTTCGCTGAACCCGCACGGGATGCTTATGGCCGGCACGCCAGCCAGGTTGGCGGCTACGGTCATGATGTCGGTCAGGTACATCTGAAGTGGGTCATCGGCGTTTTCGCCGATTTTGAACGCCGTCGTAGGCGCAGTTGGGCCCAGCAGGATATCGACTTGCTCGAACGCGGCAGCAAATTCGTTAATCATTTTCGTGCGGACGGTCTGGGCTTTTTTGTAGTAGGCATCGTAATAGCCGCTGCTAAGTACATAGGTGCCGACCATAATCCGGCGCTTAGCTTCCTTGCCAAAGCCGCCTTCGCGGGTCTGGGTATAACTTTCCTCGAGGCTGTTCGCAGCTGGCGCACTGTAGCCATAGCGCTGGCCGTCGTAGCGGCTGAGGTTGCTACTGACTTCGGCCGGACAAATGATGTAATACACGGCGAGTGCCAGGGGCAGCGACGGCAGGCTTATTTCCTGCACGTCCGCTCCGGCAGCTTTTAGGGCTGCTACAGCAGATTCAATTTGCTGGCGCACACCACTACTCAAGCCCTCGCCCATGTATTCTTTTATAACGCCGACTTTTTTGCCGGTAAGGTCGCAGGCAGCAGCCACGTAGCCTTGGGTATCGCGCTCAATGGTGGTGCTATCGAGCGGGTCACGACCGGCCATTACGTCGAGCACCAGTTCGGCATCGGCAACAGAGCGCGTCAGTGAGCCTATGCAGTCAGTGCTGCTGGCCATGGCCACTACCCCGCTGCGGCTGACCAGACCGTAGGTTGGTTTGTACCCCACCGTGCCGGTAAAGCTGGCCGGTAGGCGGATAGAACCGCCAGTATCACTGCCCAGAGCAAACGGCGCCATGCCCAAACCGACACTGGCGGCCGAGCCGCCGCTGGAGCCGCCGGGTACGCGGGTACTATCATGGGGATTTTTGGTCGTGAAAAAATCGGAGTTTTCGGTGGACGAACCGTGCGCAAAGGCGTCCAAATTGGCCTTGGCCACGCATATAGCGCCCTCGGCTTCCAAGCGTTCGATGGCACTCGACTGGTATGGCGCAGCGAAGCCCTTGAGGATATTGCTGGCCGCCGTGGTGTCCGCCCCGTAGACCAAGAAGTTATCTTTAGCTATAAATGGTACGCCGGCTAGGCGACCCTGGTTGTCGCCGGCATCAATTTGCTGGGCCCGCTGGCGTGCACGCTCGGCGGTAGTGGCAATAATAGCTTGGAACGATTCATTTTCTTCGATGACTTTTAGCGACTGCTCCACCAGCTCGGCGGCCTTGAACTCACCGGACTGCACTTTGGCGGCAATAGTTGCGATGGAATCCCAGCTGGCCATTAGCCTATCATCCTTTTAACCTTGAGCTGGCCAGCCTGGACGGCCGGCACATTTTTAAGTAAATCAGCTGGGTCGTAGCCATAATCGATTATTGTGTCTTCGCGGGTAACATTAGTGAGCCCCGTAACCTGATTGGTGGGCAGTAGGCCGGCCACATCCACTCCGGACAGCATTTCAACGTACTGCAAAATAGCGCTCAGTTCTTCGCTGAACTCCTCTACTTCGCTGTCGCTCAGATTAATCCGCGCGAGCAGGGCTAACTTTAAGACATCATCCCGTGTGAGTTTTGCCATTCATATTAGTATAGCAAGCCGTGCGGCGCTTATGCCACCTCGCTTTTAGTATTCATACGCTCTGGCACGGGCCATACCATATGTTCTCTGGTGCCACGAGCGTGTGGCAATTCGCCATAATCATACTGTAGCCAGTTTGTGCCAGATGCACGTGGAGCAAAAACAGATGGTCTCTAGTTCGATTGCACACCGCAAGCGGTTCAAACCGAAACACATCACTCTAATGTTGCTTGCACTCAAAGTTGTTCAAGGTCGCTAAAAACCTAAAATCTTAGCCTTCTTGCCCCAGCGAGATACGGAAGCCACGGTTCGATTGCACACCGCCATCCAACGTACACAGCATCACCTGACCATCGCGCGAGGCCGTACTTGATGGAAAGCGTGGGCCACCGTCCGCATCTTTTACTCCGAGCTGAGGGAAACTGGTAAACGTCTGGGTGTCGAGGAGTGGCCTGCCTTCTTCGCGCCGTTGGGCGTTCAGCATGAAGTAGTCGACCAGGTTTATGAAGGATAAGTTACCGCCCGCTTGAAGTCCATCGGCAAACGCCTCACCGGTCGCATACAGCCCTGGTTCGCTGGCGTGCGTGCCACCAAGCAACATAACCCGGGCTTGGCCAGTAGTACCACCATCGGCTGTCTGGTCTGTGTCGGCTATTACCTGCCTACTGTTGAGCTCGGCTACCGTATGTTGCTGCCAGAGTGTGGGGTAGGTGTATGTCTTGACTGCCTGTTCTGCGTCAAAAGCTTTTATAAGGGCATGCAAGCCAAATTTATTCGTTAGCAGGGTAGGCATAAATGGTTCTACGGCAACACCAAGCGGATTTTCAGAAAGTGCGTCATGCAAACTCTGCATGTACTGACCGACTTGCTCGATTTTCTGGGGCTTGTCGATAGTAAAGAGTGAACCTAAAGCTGCGACGGCCAGGTAGGTACGGTCGGCTACGCTAAACGTCTCAGCTGCAGGGTTGGCATGCGATGGCAAGTCAAAACCAGGCATAGTTTCAAGGTATGGCATATTATGCCTATCATACTACTAATTTACCATTTGTCAACATTTTAACACACCGTTGGTCTGCCTAATCGTAGCCGTATGTTCAGCTTCTACCATAACGAGGCTAGCTTTCGGCTTTGATTTGGTTTATCAGGTCACGGAGTTCGGCGGCCTGCTCAAATTGCAGGTTAGCGGCGGCCAGCTCCATTTGGGCACTGAGGTCTTTAAGCAGGCTGCCGTATTCGTCCTTTGGAATTTTCTTAAGATCGAGCTTGGCGCGCTTGGCTTCGTCGCCTAGAGCGTCCTCGCCGCGCATACGGTCCTCGACTGCCCGGTTGATGCCCGTCGGGGTGATGCCGTGCTCGGTGTTATAGGCCTCTTGGATTTTGCGGCGGCGGACTGTTTCGTCCATGGCAAACTGCATGCTGTCGGTCACGCGGTCGGCGTACATGATAACGTGCCCTTCGACGTGGCGAGCGGCCCGGCCAATAGTCTGGATAAGCGCCTGCTGGCTGCGCAAAAAGCCTTCCTTGTCAGCGTCCAGTATAGCTACCAAGCTAACCTCCGGCAGGTCCAAACCCTCGCGTAGTAGGTTGATGCCGACCAGTACGTCGTAGACGCCCAGGCGTAAATCGCGCAAAATATCGGTGCGGTCCAGCGTGTCGACATCGGAGTGCAGATAGGCCACTTTTATTTGCAGCTCCTGGAGATATTCGGTCAGGTCTTCACTCATGCGCTTGGTGAGCGTGGTGACAAGCACACGCTGGCCTTTGGCAACGGTGTCGCGGATGGCGCCTATCAAGTCGTCTATTTGGCCTTCAATCGGCCGAACCTCGATGGGTGGGTCTAGTAGACCGGTCGGGCGAATAACCATCTGGGCTGGTTTAGGACTACGGCTAAGCTCGTACTGAGCGGGTGTAGCACTGACGTATACCACTTGGTTCATGTGACGCTCAAACTCGGTAAAGGTCAGCGGCCGGTTATCAAGCGCGCTAGGCAGGCGAAAACCGTGTTCTACTAGCACTTCTTTGCGGGCGCGGTCGCCGTTATACATGCCACGCACCTGCGGGATACACATGTGGCTTTCGTCTACCAGCAACAGAAAATCGTCCGGGAAGTAGTCGATTAGCGTGGCCGGTTGTTCGCCTGGCGCGCGGTTGGTTAAGTAGCGGCTATAATTTTCGATGCCCTTTACGAAACCGGTTTCCTCCAGCATTTCGAGATCGAAGCGAGTGCGCTGTTCGAGTCGCTGAGCTTCCAGCAGTTTGTTTTCGACGCGGAACTGCGTCAGCCGCAGTTGCAGCTCTTGCTCTATCTGACCAAGGGCAACTTTGAGTTTGGACTGGGGCGTTACATAGTGCGAGCCAGGAAAGATTTTGTATTCGTCTAGGTTTGCCAGTATTTCGCCGGTCAACGGGTCGATTTTGGTTATGCGCTCCACTTCGTCGCCAAAGAATTCCATGCGGTAGGCTAGTTCTTCGCCGGCCGGAAAGACATCTACCACGTCGCCGCGGACCCGAAAGGTGCTGCGGTGAAAATCGACGTCATTGCGGGTGTACTGGATGTCAGTCAGCAGACGCAGAAACTTGTCACGCAGGCGCTTTTCACCGCGCTTGACATCTATACTTAGGCCGCCGTAATCCTCGACGCTACCGATGCCGTAAATGCAGCTGACGCTAGCCACAATCAGCACGTCACGGCGGGTGAGCAAGCTGTCAGTGGCAGCATGGCGCAGCCGGTCAATTTCCTCATTAATTTGCGAATCTTTCTCAATATAGGTGTCACTGCGGGCGATGTACGCTTCTGGCTGGTAGTAATCAAAGTAGCTTACAAAGTAGTGCACGGCATTGTTCGGGAAAAAGTTTTTGAATTCGGCATACAGCTGGGCGGCCAGCGTTTTGTTGTGACACAGCACTAGCGTCGGCTTTTGAGTGTTCATAACAAGGTTGCTCATGGCAAACGTCTTACCACTGCCAGTTACCCCGAGCAGCGTCTGCTCTTTGACGCCTTTGTGCAGTCCATCCGTTAGCTGCGCAATGGCACTCGGCTGGTCGCCGGTAGGCTGATAGTGGCTGGTTAGCTCAAATTGACTCATCTAGTTAGTATAGCAACTTCGGCAGATGCAGCTCGCATCTTGTCATCTTTGCGTTTGAGCATGCCGCAATCTGCCCCAGAAGGTTTGAGCCGGCGTGGTGTCTGCGTTTAGCTGTGCTTACGCTAAGTCACACCGTAAAGAGGGTTAAAGCGGTTATGATTTGCTATACTACGATTTATGGAGCTGAGTGACAAACCGAACGAATCGCCGAAGCGCGAAATTATCCAGCGCGAACTCATGAAAGAGACAGCCGAGCGCCTGTCGCGCATAGACCGCGAATTTGCCGACGGCTTTGAACTGATAAATAAATATAACGACACGGTGACCGTCTTTGGCTCAGCCCGGCTTAAACCAAGCCATCCGTACTACCAGAAAGCCCAAGAGATTTCGACCGTGCTGAGCGACGAAGGCTATACCATCGTTACCGGTGGCGGTGGCGGCATCATGGAAGCCGGCGACCGCGGGGCAAAAGAGGCCGGCGGCAACAGCATAGGCCTGAACATCCAGCTAACGCACGAACAGACGCTTAACCCTTATACGACCGATTCCCTGGCATTCAGGTACTTTTTTACCCGTAAAGTTATATTGGCTTACGGAGCCATGTCGTATATCTATTTTCCGGGTGGGTTCGGCACAATGGATGAATTTTTCGAAGTTCTTACACTCATTCAGACCAAAAAAATGCCGATGGCACCAATCATACTAGTGGGCAGCGAATATTGGACGGCGCTGGATATGTTTATAAAATCGTATCTGTTAGAAGGCTTGCATTCCATCAGCCCGGGCGACGAAATGCTCTATTCCATAACCGACGACATTGAAGTTATAAAAGCCATCGTGAACAACCACCGCAACACGCATAGCGCCTTTTCTCGTTCTTCTGACTCAAGCGAACTGCCGGTCGAACCGCAGGTTTAGGCGGCTTGCTGTTCGCGCTTAGTTACCCGTTCATCAAATTGTTGCTACTTATTCCATCTCAAAAGCGAGTGCCGGGGCGAGCTGTTCGTCGAGTTTACCGGTAAGGAGTGCCTGCAAATTGTCGTGGTGCAGATAGCGGGCCATCAGCTCGCGGCTAAGGCTAGTGCGCATATTGTGAACCAGCCGTTCGCTGTAGCTGAGGCCGTTACAGACGCTCAGTGCTACATCGAGCATGTTCAGTGATACGGGCTGCCCGGCATCTAGCAACGCCAGCAACTGGCTATCTTGCCAAAATTCGAGTACCGGGTGAATCCCCGCCAGAACCACTTCACCATCATGCCAGCTAAGGTCTTCGGGCTGCACATGCGGCTCAAAGGCTTCAGGATAGTATTCGGAGTGGCCATGACCATAAAACCACTGCACAAGCTTCCAAGGCAGCGCCTGTCCAGCTATTTCGGCGGCCGTCAGCGGTTCGTGCTGCACGGACCGGGCAAACATATCACCAAAATCCGGCCGGACTTGCTGAAGCTTTAGGAACGAGCCGAGCGAGCGCATGTCGTTCACGCTTTCCAGCGCCAACAGCATTGAGGTAATACACAGTCCCGGCAAATCTTGCTCTAGAGGCAGCAAAATTACGGCGCCTAGTTCTGGGGCAACAAGCTGGTTGTGCTTATGTAATGACACATAGTCGGCGGCAATTTCGGGCCAATGTTTGGTCGCGGGCACTAGAAAGCTAGCTTTTCTGACTTCAAAACTGCTGGACTTTAGTTTTCTATAGGCCTCCAGACGTTTCTGCTGCCATTCGTGCGATTCCAAGATGCTACATGCCGCCAGCAATGCCGCCGTCGGTTCGTGCTTAATCATACTGTCCATACTGCGGTAGCCCAGGCGCTTCATGGTCACTTTGGGCTGCAGTTTTTTAAGCATTGCCCGCATGACAGCTTGCTTAACCACAAATGTATGAGTTGCAACGTCTAGGGTATCCAACTGCCGCTTCACGGCTTCCAGCAAGGCTTGCACGTCCGTGTTGCCAGCCACACCCAGTTTGTCGCGCAGACGGGCTTCATCTTCGGTTAGTCGCTGTTTGAGCGCCTGGTATAGTTCGGGGCCAGTAGTGTCGTGGGGGTCGAGGCCGAGCTGCTGAATTTTGCTGCGAGTGTCATTTATGACTTCCATCATCAAACGTATATCCGCCCCAGGTAGCCCCGCGGCTTGCTCCAAACGTTGCAGTTGGGCCCGGAAGGCTGGTTCGGCAGTGCCCATCAGTTCGCTCAATACCCTCGACATATGTACTTACAGATTACCACAAGCAGCATTTAGAAGGTAGCTCCAATATTGGGCTCGACATAAAATAATAATTAGTTTAATATATGTTCCAATATGGCTATACGTACACCCAACAACCCCCTACTTGTCTTTGAGTATGGCGGGACTGCACGTAGCGGCAAAGGTACGATTGTTGCAGATATAGCGGAGCGACACGATGGAATTCGAGTCGAAGAAACCGGAGCAGATTATCGGGTTGTCGCCTACAGTTTACTGGATCTAGGTGAAATAGAAGCTACTATGCCCGACGGTGAGATACAAAGGATTCTCGGCCGCTATAGCGTTGGGTCGCTCGCAGAAATAGTAGCCGATAGACCAAGTATCGTCAGCAAAAATGGTCTGGATGTACTTTATTCTCAAGATGTAACAGAGGCAGTCTCTAGGGTATCACCTATACGCCACGTTCGCACAGCAGTAAAAAATGGATTTATTAAGCGAGTCCGAGCAGTCGCACAAGACGAAACAGCACAGATTTTGCTCGTCGATGGGCGGAACTTGGCTTCAGTCATCAGGGATGTTGACGAAGCAGAGTTAGTAATGCGGACGTTCGTACGATGCCAAAACGTCGAAGCCGCACGCCGTGAGGTAGAAAGAAGCGGCAGGACAGATCCACAAGCCTTCCGTGAGTTTTATACAAACATATCTGAACGTAATCGTAGAGACGCAGAACGTGAATTAGACCCCGTTAAGGCAGCTGACAATGCTCTTGAGTATTGGAGTGCGACCAGACATGAAACAATGCTAGGGATTGCTCGTGTCGAAGGTATTGATCTAAACGAGGCATTTGCAAAGCACTGGCCAGACGATAGCGGTTACGTGAGGGTGCTTATGAAAGGGATTGGAACACTAGCCGTACAGACCGATCAGCAAATCGATTTCGAAACATCACCGTATCGATTTTTTGAAGGGTCACCCAAAAAACGTATGCTCGACGCAGCCAACACTATGTTCATTGAGGGCTACGAAGCCTACCGTTATGCCCAAGCAAAAAGTCACGAGACTAGAGCAGTTTAGTACGATTTAATTGTTCTTAAAGGAGTTAGAATTTTACGGCCTTGTACCAGTCGGGGGCTTTGGAAAGCCAGATTTCTAGCTCGTGCTCAGATAGCAAACCTTGCTGGGCACCCGTCTTTTGGACGACGCTCATGGAGTTGATGGGCGCCCACTGCAGCGCGCTTTCTAGGTTATGACCTTTGGCAAGAGCAGCTATTAGCGTGCTGGCAAAGGCATCACCCGCGCCGGTGCGTTCGTATGGAGGGGCCGGGTCTGGGTAGAGCGGCATCTTCCAGCGGTCGGTGCCGTCACTGGCGTACGCGCCGTCGGGGCCATCGGTAATTATCGCCGTTTTAGCGCCCAGTTCGTGTAGCCGGTCGAGTAAATCGTGGAGGTTATCGTACGATCCACCGCTAACAAGCACGGCCTCTTCGCGGTTCAAAATCAAGACTTCGGTGCGAGCATAAATACGTTTTAGGCGCTTCGTGCCGGCTTCCATCTGGAACGTGCCCGGCTGAAAGGCCAGCTTTACATCGGGGTGGTCTTCGAGCCACTCGGCCACTTGGTCGTGGTACGGCATGGCGTGTTCAGAGATCGAGCTAAAGTACACCCAGCGCGGCATTTCGGCCGGACGGAAGTGCGGCCAGTGGTAGTCGTATTCCTCATGTTTTATGAGGATGGTGCGCTCTTCTTTGTACCATAGCACGTAGTGGCAATTGCTCTTTTTATCTGGGTTAATGTGCACAAAACGGTGGTCTACGCCCTCTTTGTTCAGCTGGACTATCATGTCGCGGCCGGCTTGGTCGCCGCCGACATTGGTATCGAAAGCCGTGGTAAGCCCCAGACGAGAAAACGAAACCGCAGCGTTGGCGGCGTTGCCCACAGCTTCCAAAATTTCGGCGTGGTCAAAGGGCAGCTTGGTGCCAAACTTCATGGCCAGCGTCTTTGTGCCGTGTTCGTCGACGTACGTGTAAGCTTGGTCATCGAGTAGCTTTATAAAGGCGTCAGTAACTATATCGCCTACGCATAAGATATCTATTGGTTTGCTCATCATCCCACCCGTTGTATTTAGTATGTTGGCTTAGGCATATTGTGGCACAGCTGGCAGTAAAGTGCTAGTGCTAATTGCTAGATGTCGATTTTGCGCCGCAGGGGTTTGGTGACTGCTGCAGCTTTGGTTTCGGCAGCATTTACTTTTTGTTCGGCAGTTTTGAGAAGCTCGGCGGGTTTGTCGGCTACTTTGCCCAGTACTTCATCGGCCTGTTTGCTTTTGCTTTCGACCGATTCGGCGAATTGACCAAGCTTTTCTTCTAGCTGGCCCGACTCGATTGCCTTAATGGCGGTATCGAGTTTCGTAAAAATGTTATCAAAAAGTCCCATACTTCCATCCTACCATACTGCATGTGGTTAGCGCGCTGGATAGGGGATGACTTGAGGATTAAGAGAGCGAGAAGCTCGTGCAGCGGAAAGAACATCTTGGTCCTGAAATAAATCCAGGATGATGCAAAATTGTAAACTAGACGACGGCACGGCCGGCGGAGTTGAAGGTGGCAAGCTTTTCTGCTATCACCGCCTGCACCGCTGGCACAACATCTTTATTGATTAGCTTGGACACGGAATATTCGGTGGGGTTGTCGGCTAGCGTCTTTTCCAGGGCTAGACGATAGGCCACGCGCATGTCGCTGTTGATATTGACCTTCGTTACGCCGATTTTGACGGCGCTTTCAAAGTAGTGGCCTGGTGTACCACTGCCGCCGTGCAGACTAATGTTGCAGGGGATAGCATCACGAATACGCTGGAGTAGTTCCAGGTCCAGTTGTTTCGGCACGGGGTATTTGCCGTGCAGGTTGCCAATCGCCGCAGCAAAGGTGTCTATCCCCGTGGCATTCACGAATTCCAACGCACTTTCGGGCGTACTAAACGTCTTTTTAATTTCTTCGTAATCTATCTTTTCTTCGTGCAAGTTACTGCTGCCGCCGAAGTAGTGCGGTTCGCTCTCTACTATCGCGCCCGTAAATTTGGCATAGTCCACAACCTCTTTGGTGGCGGCAATTATTTCGGCTTCGCTGGCATCTTTCTTGGCTTGGCTGTAATCGATATGAATAAATTCAAACCCGGCGTCGATGCCCTTTTTGGCATCTTCTATCGACGGCGAATGGTCGAGGTTTACGTACATCTCAACGCCGTATTCGTACTTAAAGTTATCGACCATGTCGCGCACGTTTTCAATGCCGATATCGGTAACTTCGCCGGCACTAACCTCTACGAGCACGGGGGCGTTTTGAGCCTTGGCGGCCAGCGCCACGGCCTTGAGGGTTGGTTCGTCATCGAGGTTAAAAGCTCCAAAGGCCCAGTGCTCGGCCCTAGCTTGCTCCATGCGAGCCCGCGCTTTGGCACAGTTGCTTCTAACTTGTTGGAGTGTAATTGGCATTGCCCACCTAGCCTTTCTGTCTTAGCGATTTGCGGTCTTAGTTTGTGTATGTACTTGGTACGATGCACCGGCTTGAAAGGCCGAAAGCAGGCCGAGACCCGCACCGACGAATATAAACGCCCCAAACAGCACGACGCTCCACTGGGTTTTGGGTGATACTTTTTTCTTTTTGGCCATGTTATTTGTTCTCCGTTATGTGATGTGCAGCAAGGCGAATATGCTTCGCGTCTAAGCCAAAATAGGTAAAGAGTTCGCCCGGTTCGCCCGACTCGCCAAACCGGTCTTTCATGCCTATGCGCTGCATGGGCACGGGATGGTTTTCGGCTAGCAGTTCGGCAATTGCACCACCTAAGCCCCCAATAATCTGACCCTCTTCGGCCGTAACCACACGACCGGTTTTGCGGACGCTTTTCAGGATAGTAGCTTCGTCGAGCGGCTTGATGGTAGGCACATGCACCACTTCGGCGTCGATGCCGTCTTTGTACAGCTGGTCAGCCGCCAGCAGCGCCTGGTAGGTCATGGTGCCAGTCGCAATGATGGTGACATCAGTACCAGGTGTAAACACGTAAGCCTTGCCTATTTCGAACGGCGTTTGTTCGGTTGTAATAATGGGTGATGCTTCGCGTGCCAGACGCAAGTAATTGGGACGTGGGTCACGGGCCATAGCCAACGTAGCCTTTTCGGCCTCCACACTGTCGGCCGGCACAATCACCACCATGTTTGGCAGCACGCGCATTAGCGCAATATCTTCCAGCATCTGGTGGGTCGCGCCATCTGGGCCAACGCTGACCCCAGCGTGACTACCGATAACCTTAACCGGTCTATCGTTCAGACAAATCGTCGTGCGAATTTGTTCCCAGTTGCGCCCCGGGCTAAAGGCCGCGTAGCTACTGACGAACGGTATTTTGCCCATGGCCGCTAGACCAGCGCCCACCGTCACCAGGTTTTGCTCGGCCACACCAACCTCTACGTAACGATCGGGAAAGGCCTCTCGAAACAAGCTTATCTGGGTGCTTTCGGTTAGGTCGGCACATGCCGCCACCACGTTTTTATCCAATTCGCCGGCTTTTTTCAGCCCGCGCCCAAAACCCTTGCGAATCGGCTCGCTCGCCAAATCTTTGGCCGTAATATCAACTAAATGCAAATCACTCATGTGTAGCACCTTTTATATTCACCAATCTGATTATGAAATACGACGTAATCAGTGCAACCAGTCCGCTCAGAATCATTATTATCATATTCCACAGCACCTCATGTGGCGACCCCAAGGCGTTCACTGTGTCGACATGCAATCTATCGGAGAAGAACATCAATTGGAATATGAATATCATGCCATTGACAAACCCGACACCCATGCACAGCACTGCCGCTAAAATTCGACGATTAGTCGCGCTCATTGGTGTTCGCTCCGGATTTTGCCGCCCAGGGTGCGCAGTTCATGCAGTGCTTTTACGGCTTGGTCGTGGTTCGGCGGTGCGCCGTGCCAGTTGAAGTCGCCCTCCATAAAGTCAACGCCCTTGCCCGGAATGGTGTAGGCAATCAGCACAACCGGCTTTTCGGTAATGGCTTTGGCCATCATGCAGGCGTCTATGACGGCTTCAATATCGTTGCCGTCAATCTCTAACGCGTGCCAGCCAAAACTTTCCCACTTTTGTTTCAAATCTTCCAGGGGCATGACGCTTTCAGTGGGTCCGTCTATTTGAATATTGTTGCGGTCGACAATGGCAGTTATGTTGTTCAGCTGATACTTGCCGGCCAGCATAATTCCTTCCCATGCATTGCCTTCATCGAGCTCGCCGTCTCCCGTCACGACATACACGCGGCGGTGCTGCTGGCCATCCATGCGCATGGCAAGCGCTATGCCTGCCGCTTGGCTAATGCCGCAGCCTAAGGGGCCGCTGGTAGTTTCAAGCCCCGGCAAGCGCATGCGCTCCGGGTGGCCCTGTAGCCGGCTACCCAGCTTGCGCAGCGTCATCAGCTCTGCTTTGGGGAAATAGCCAGCTTCGGCCATGGCGGCGTAGCGCACCGGTACGCAGTGCCCGTTGCTCAGCAGCAATATATCGCGCTCCTCCCAATCTGGTTTCTTGGGGTCGTGCTTAAGTATATCGAAATACAGAGCCGTAAAAATGTCGGCCAGGCCAAGAGGCCCGGCACTGTGGCCGCTACCGGCGTGCTCCAACATGCGAATAATGTCCTCACGGATAATGTTCGACTTTTGCTCGAGCTGTTTTAGGGAGTAGTCTTGCGTCATAGTTTCATAAGTTTTCTACAGCTGCCTTCAGTGTAGCATAAGCTTCTTCGGGCTTTTTAGCACCGTGCAGAAAGCCGCCGGCGTTTAGTACTTCTATGCCGCCGCGCGCCAAGTCGGCCGCGTTTTTATCATTGATACCACCGTCCCAGCCAAGTTCCAACTGTGGCTTCAGCTGGTGGAGTTCCCGAGCTTTGTCGAGCAATTTCAAATCGGCGTGCCCGCCAAAGTGCCCCAGGCTGCCGGAAAATATCAGCACGTGGTCGATGTGAGCCAACGCCGGCTGGATAGCCGACACTGGCGTATCCGCCAACAAAGCGACGCCGACTTCCACGCCATTGCTATGCGCAGCCTTAGCAAACTCTATAAAGTCGCCCTCGGCCTCTGCGTGCACAATTATTAGTTGGGGCTTAAGGGCAATCAAGGCCTGCATATGGTCGAACGGCCGCTCGTACATCACGTGTAAGTCGGCCTGCACACCACCCGGCCACCAGACGTCTTCTATTTCCATTAGCTTATTGCGGGTAAAAACGCCATCGGCTAGGTCGATGTGGATGCGGTGAGCATAGGACACTGTTTGTTCAATTTGTATCTGAAAAACCGCCGGGTCATCAGTAGTTACCGTGGGGCAGATAGTAGCATTCATGCCCGCTTACCCCGCCGCGAAATCCACGCCAGCCCACCACAGAACAGCACGAAGTAGACCGCCATTTCGGCCCACATCCAACCAAAGTTATACCACCACCCCGGGTTGTTATTGGACCCATACACGGGCTGCATTAAGGAGTTAAGTAGCAGGTTTATCGGCACTTGCAGAGCAAAGTGAATTATCAATGCGATAGTCGCCAGAAACAGCGCCCAGAACCAGCGGGGGACGGTGCCAGCAACGCGTCGGCGAATGAATACGTAGCCCGCTACCGCAAATAGTATTGGGTACGCAAACTGTACAGCCTGGAATGCCTGGAGTCCCCATCCTCCGCCATTCATGGAATGATTGTAGCCAAAAAACGACCACACACTCAAAGCCACATACACCAGCTGGCTCAGCACCAGGGCGGTTATGAACGCTATCTGCCAGGGCCGAGGAATAGTTACAACGGTTGATGCATGCTTGGTCCCAGACTTGACTCGTGCCATTGCCCTAGTCTCCTATCTCATCTAGTTCACGAATGCGCCGCTTAAAACGGTTGGCGCCGGCAAATGGCGTCATAAGCCAGGTATGTATAACCCCTATGCTGCTATTCAAATCCATCGTCCGTCCGCTTAGGCACAGTATGTTGCTGTCGTCGTC
Organism: Saccharimonadales bacterium (SeqCode); assembly: GCA_038207115.1. GTDB lineage: Bacteria > Patescibacteriota > Saccharimonadia > Saccharimonadales > UBA4665 > JAJZCD01. The sequence continues at coordinate 146,423 of JBBRAC010000001.1, read as the reverse complement.
ATTTCGGGCAGTGCGGGCTTCCTCTTGGTCGTAGGCGAGTGTCGCCCGGATACCTTTGTAGCGGTTAGCCGCCATGCACATGCCCTGTCCACTGCCGCAAATTAAGATTCCGCGGGCTTGAGTTGGGTCTTCGTCGCCGCGCATGCCCAGCACAACTTTGCTGGCAAACTGCGGGAAATCATCTTCTGGTCGGAGCCGGTTGTCGCCTTCGTCCACCACTTCGTAGCCTGCTTTTTGCAGGTAGGCACTTAGTTCGGCCTTACGGTCGTAGCCGTTGTGATCTGCCCCAATATAAATTTTCATATGCCAGCCGCTCCTGAAGACCGGTAGACCGTAGACGGCGGCCCCGGCTGATAACTGAATACGCTATACATGATGCCTATTCGCCTTTTTGCAGGAATTTACCGGTGTCTGCCACAACTTCGACCAAGCGATTGCTGTAGCCCCATTCGTTGTCGTACCACACCATTACTTTTACCAAGTTACCGGCCACCACTTTCGTAAGCGCCAGGTCAACCGTACCGGAGTTGCTGTTACCGATGTAGTCGCTGCTTACCAGCGGTTCGTCGGACACGCCCAAGATACCTTGGTAAAACGGCTCGGCAGCTGCTTTAATAAAGACGTCGTTTAGTTCTTCGACGGTTGTGTTACGTTTGAGCAAGGCCGTCACATCACTGAGCGAGACAACAGGGGTCGGTACGCGGATACTTAGGCCGTCGAACTTACCCTTCAGCTGCGGCAGCGTAAGCGTAACGGCTATGGCCGCGCCGGTGCTGGTCGGTACGATGTTCTCGGCGGCGTTGCGGCCTTCGCGAGGATCTTTTTTAGGCGCATCTTGCAAGGCCTGGCTGGCAGTGTAGCTGTGCACAGTCGTTAGTAACGATTTTTCGACGCCGAATTCGCTGTCCAACAAAGCCATGACCGCACCTAAGCTGTTGGTAGTGCAGCTGGCATTGCTGATGATAGCGGTGGCGCCTTCGAGCTTGTCATCATTCGCACCAAGCACTATAGTGTCGATGCCATCGCTTTTGGTCGGACCGCTGATGACCACCCGTTTGGCGCCGGCCGTAAGGTGCTTGCCTGCACCGTCTTTGTCGGTAAAGAAACCGGTGCTTTCGATAACCACATCAACTTCCAGGTCTTTCCAGGGTAGCTCCAGTGGATCTTTTACGGCCAGCACCTTCACTTTTTGACCGGCTACGATGATGTTTTCGTCGTCATGGCCGACTTGTTTATCGTACGTACCGTAATTGCTGTCGTGTTTTAGTAGATAGGCCAAGGTTTTGGTATCGGTTAGGTCGTTGATGGCGACAACTTCGAGGTCATCGCGTGCAAAAGCGATTTTAAAGGCATTGCGGCCAATTCTGCCAAAGCCATTAATGGCAATTCGTGTTTTCATGTATCCCACCTCTGTTTTATGCTCATAGATTTATTGTGCTTACGCTAGTATTGTAGCCTAGCGCTCCAACAGATGCAAAGATTGACTTTATGTGACTAGTGATGCATAATATATTACATGATATGGGGAAGCTCAAGAGAAACCGTACGTGCCCTTGGGCAGGTACCGGGTGTCCAACGGACGCACATCTATCACACACAACCATCTGCGGTACGTCTAGAAGCTGCCAGGTACTTCTTACTGAACGCCGCAGCACGCCGCCAGAATCCTTTGCGCCGGGTAGCTGGCTTTGTGGTGTTATCTGAAGCCGGAACAACCGCTCACCCCGGATCTGTATTTGGCATATATTCTCCGGCTGCTCGCATGGGTACATATACCCCAGAAGTTTCAACCTTACTCGATGAAACACACGCACTGACTGAAAGACTGGCACTACGGAGCATATTTAAGCACGGCATGCGAACATCTGCAGAAATGAGCATCGCCACATCTTTTTCAACTCTCGATGCAGGGCGAATTGCGTATGTTCCAGAACGATTAGACCAGCTAGAAGTATTACACGATGACGTTGAAGCCTACACGGGCTACGATGTACAGCCCGAGCAGAAAAAGTTTCTAGCAGCTGAAATTGGATTGGCCTACCGTGCTCTGTACGATTACTTACGGCCAATGCAACGTAGTGATGTTGACGTGCGCGGCGACATCCTAAAAAATGCAAATTAGTCCTGGGGCTAGTTACTGTAGCGCTCGATGGATTCCTGGATGATGGCCTTAGCAGCCTCCACATCACCCCAGCCCTCTACCACCGTCGTGCCGGGCTTTTTGAGGTCTTTATAGTGGGCAAAGTGTTCGGAAATTTTCTGCTTCCAGCGGTCACCGAGGTCATCGAGGCTGTGGATGCTGTCGCCAGTGTTGCGGTCGTCGGCCGGCACAACCACAATCTTGTGGTCGGCTTCGCCGTCGTCGATAAAGTTTAGAACGCCAATAACTTTGGCTTCCAGATACACGCCGGTCGGAATTGGTTCGTCACACACCACCAACACGTCGAGCTCGTCGCCGTCTTCGTCTTTGGTTTGAGGAATAAAGCCGTAGTTTACTGGCTTGGCATAAATGCTCGGTTCGACTCGGTCAAGCATAAAGCAGGCGCGCTCGCGGTCCCACTCAATCTTCAAAAAACTGCCTTGGGGTATTTCTACCACCGCGTTAACGATGCCATTTTGGTAATCGCCGGGGGTTAGGACTTGGTTATAATCTGCCACTTGTTCGCTCCTTTGCTAGTGTCATCCCGGACTTGATCCGGGATCCAGTTGATTTATAATGGTTTTGCCACAAAAGTATTGACTAGACTGCCGCCTCCGCCAGGGAATGACGCGGAGTGGAGCATCTTTGGTCAAACATATTGTACACTACTTATAGATGAAAATTATTGGCCACCGCGGCGCAGGCGGTCTCGCACCAGAAAACACGCTCCGCTCGTTTCAAAAAGCGCTAGAACATAACGTCGATGAAGTCGAGTTAGATCTGCGCGTTACCGCCGACCAGCAGGTAGTTATTCACCACGACCCGGCCGTCCGCGACCCTAGCGGCGCCAAACTGCTCATCCGTACGCATACCTTGCCAGAGCTGCTCCAGCATAAGAGTGACCTGCTAACATTCCAGGCGTTCATTGACAGTTTTGGCGCACCGGTGCACCTGCTGATAGAAATTAAGCGTCGAGAGCCAGTAAAACCTATCATCACGCTTCTGCAACATGCATTCCGTCACAAGCTTAAACCCGGCGACCTTTCGATTACCTCTTTCGACTTCACAATTTTGTCGTCCATGCACGCGGCATTCCCAACAGTAGAAATGATAGTAAACGAAAGCTGGTCAGGCGTTCGTGGTAGCTACCGCGCCCGCCGCCTTGGTACGCATCGGCTCAACATGCGCGCCACGTGGCTCTGGATAGGCTTTTTAAAAAGCATGCACCGCAGTGGCTACCAAATTGCCCCCTACACCATACACAACCCAGAGCGGACGCGGAAATGGAAACCGTACTTGTACGGCGTCATTACCGACCGTCCCGACCTGTTCGAAAAGCGCACCTAGCGCACCGATTGATCTGTCCTCACAAAATTACAACGAGTGTATTGGGCCAGTAGTTCGGCTATACTAACAGATATGAACGCGATATTTGAACGGCGCGAAGAACTAGCGCCATTAATTTGGCAGTATTACCTACGCACAGAGCGGCCATACCCTTTCACTCCCGGCCAGTACGCCGTTTTATATATTTTGTCACCGCTATCGGATCCGAGAGGAAGCTCACGCACTTTTACGCTTACCTCGTTACCTGGTGACGAACTAATTAGCTTCGTGGTGAAGTTTATCGCCCCACTGAGCCCGTACAAGCAAGTGCTTCAGGCATTAATGCCAGGCGATAAACTGCGTATCGACGAAGCCATGGGCGATTTGGTGCTTCCAAAATCACCCGCTAGGCCCTTAGTGTTTATAGCCGGTGGGATTGGCATGGCATCGTACGCCGGAATGCTGCAACAACTTATCAACACCAAGGACGAACGTGCGATTTTTCTGTTTTACGCTCTCCGCAGCCGCCGCGAGCACCTATTTAAAGACCTCATCAAACAATACCCACTCCAACTCGCCCAGTTCGTGTACGCGCCGAATCAGCTAACTGCTCGCGAGATAGTGGATTCGACCCCTCCAGACGCATTACTGTATTTGTCGGGCAGCCAAAAGTTTGTCGAAAGCTTACGCATCGAGTTCGAGGCCGGCGACATACCCCGAAGCCAGATAGTCTTCGACTACTACGACGGCTACACGGAGCTGTAACCTAAGCCTTTCACTTTGCGCTTAGATCGATATGTGTTATTAATTACAATATGAAACCGACTTCCTCAGAGCTCTTCACCCTGCCAAATGCTATTAGCGCCACTGGTTTTGCCCTTGCCGTACGTGGGTCAAGCAACCTAGAGACACCCCAGGGGTTATTCGAAACAGCCGCCGGACGCAGTCTAGACCTGGTTGACGGAGCTGTCGCTCGCGCTACCGGTCAAACCTCAGAGTTTGGGGCGACAGTAGACGCAACGTTGGACAAGTTTGCCGGACTTGCAATAGTCGTAAGTGAATGGCGCAAAGAAATTGCTCCAAAAGCCGCACTAATTGCTATGCTAGCCCAAAACGTTGTCAATGCCAGTGCAACTGCCGTCGCCATGAAACGTCACCCAGAATGCGATTTTGCACCCACCAAAGACGGCAAGCATGCAATGGCCGTTCAAAACTTTGCCCTTGCTTCTTATGCTATTGCCGGCCTTTTTAAAGAAAGCCACCCGCGGGCCCACCGGGGCTTTCGGGCGCTTGGACACCTTGCAACAGGCGTAGGCGTGGGCTATTACGGCGTAAAAGCTACAGCTGAATACATTCACCGAGCACTGTAATGCATCGGCCCTTGATACACCTATAGCCATGATTAAACATTAGCATCTATATGCTACAGTACTACTATTGTGCTGTACGCAAAACAAATAAGCTCAAATCGATGACAGGGCTCAACCATGCGGCGACCGGAATGCTTTTGGGCGCAGCACTTCCTTTTCCCCTGTCCATCCCTGTGGCAATTATTTCCCACTTCGTACTCGATGCCTTGCCACACTACGGCATACCGCAGGAGCAGCGTAATGTCTCAAAATTCTGGAAGACTTTCTTTGTCATAGATTTTATTGCAGCCTTGAGCCTCGGCTTTTTTGGGTTACTTCACGGCCAACCAGCCATGTTCTGGACCGGCCTTGCGGCCTGTGCTCCAGATTTCTTCTGGGTCGGCCGGATAGTGCACACTCATTCATTTGACCTTAGCCACAACGAAACGTTTTTCACACGCTGGCACGCTGGCATTCAACACTTTGAACGACCATGGGGGATTTGGGTTGAACTGCCGCTGAGCATCATACTTAGTGGTATTGTGATCTGGGTAGTATTGCTTTAGTTTTGAATGGGGTGAGGGTGGCCCTCGAGGTTCTCACGGATGTTAAGGGACGGTTAGTATTCTAGTTTGACGCCGGTTTTCTGAGCAATGGTTTCTATCCATCGCTCCATGCGGGCAATCTGAGCGTCCCGGGCAAAATCGTTGGCTTCGATGTCATCTAAGCGCTTTAGAAATGCATCAAGCGTATTCAAGAGATGATCCATTTGGTCTTTCGTAGCCGTTTGCTCCAGTCGTTCTTCTATCGACTTAAAGCGTGGCTCCAGCGCCCCCGTCAATTGTGCGGCAAATTGATCAAATTTCTTATCCAGATAATCTGTTGTAATAGGATTGCTCATCGTCTTATTGTACCACTTGTATTAGTTTTGAATGGGGTGAGGGTGGCCCTCGAGGTACTCACGGATTTTGAGGGCAGCAGTAGCGCCTTCGCCGGTGGCACTGGCGATTTGCATGGTGGCGCCGTGGCGGATATCACCAGCTATAAACACACCCGGCATGTTTGTCATAAGGTTTGCATCAGCCTTTATGAGCCCAACATCATCGAGTTCTAACTGGTCGCGGACAAAGCCGCTGTTGGGGTCTAGACCGACGAACACGAACACACCGTCGGCTTCGAACTCCACCGGTTGGCCTTCGTGCGTGCCAACGACCTTAGTGACTGCCCCGGCTTCACCCACGATTTCATCGGTGGTGGTCGCCAAATGCACGCTCATTTTGCCTTCATCGACGTATTTTTGTAGTTCGTGCTGCAGCACGTCACTGGCCCTTAACTTACTGCGCACCAGTAGGTCGATGTGGGTCGCAAAGCGGGTCAGGAAAATAGCTTCTTGCACGGCCGAATTGCCACCGCCAACCACCACCAGCCGCTTACCTCGGTAGAATGCACCGTCGCAGGTAGCGCAGTAGTGCACACCGCGCGCATAGTATTCTTGCTCACCGGGGATGCCCAGCTTTTTATAATCACTGCCGGTGGCGATTAGCACGGCTTTAGCCCGCATATCACCACTGGTGGTTTCCAGTCGCTTCCAGTCACCTTCGTCGTGCAGCTTTAGCACTTCCCCCAACTCTATTACTGCGCCGAAGCGCTCGGCCTGTTTTTGCAGATTGCCGGCTAGCTCTAGCCCCGCCACGCCCTCGGGAAAGCCCGGGTAGTTATCGACCCAGTCGGTTATGGCCGCCAGGCCACCGGGCACAGCCCGCTCGAACAGCAGGGTGTCGATGTCTTCGCGAGTGGTATAAATGGCTGCGCTTAACGCTGCCGGGCCGGCGCCGACAATAATTACATCGTGCTCAGGTATCTCTGCTGTCTCAGTCATTTCTCATTTTTCCTTTCACAGTTTACAGTACTTTTACATTTCTCAGGTCACATTTATTGCAGCAGACGTATAGTGATACCTGCGAAATGAATATGAAAGCTGAACTACGAGAATGCTACTTATTTAGGCGATAGCGGGGGCAAGCTTGGCCAGGTTGTAGCCCACTACCACTTCTTGGGAGTCATCTTGCTTGGTTACAACCGTCACCGGCACGGTAAGTGCACCCGAAATAGCCATGGCTTCTTTTTGGCGCTCCGGGTTTTGGTCTAGATTGACCTCGTCGTAGCTAAAGCCTTTGGCGCCCAGGTACTTTTTGACCATTGGGCAGTACGCGCAGGTTGTTGTCGTGAAAATAGTGATGTTTTTGACCATAATATCCCCCTCAAGATTTGGTTTGTTTTGGCTATCAGATGTTTGTCTTATGTGCTCTGAAGTCTGTATAGTATTCTACTCTAGCGTAAGCGTTACCGTCAAGGGCGCTACATGTAGTGTTTTTTAGTACGTTTTCTACTAGTCCGGGCTTCAGCTCGCTACCTTCAGACCGAAAGTTCGTGGCCTATTTGCCCTCAATGGCCACCAGTTCGATGTCAAATACCAGATCGGCGTCGGCCGGGATACCCGAACCATAGGGCGGCGTCGAGCCGTAGGCCATGGCAGCCGGGATTAGCAACCGACGTGTACCGCCGACCATCATGCCCGGAACTCCCTGCGTCCAACCGGCAATCACGCCCGACAACGGGAAGCTAATAGCTTTACCGAAGTCATGGGAGGTCTGAAAGACTTCGCCTGTTTTGGCCACCGCGCCGGTGTAGTGACAGGTCACCGTATTGCCCGGGTCTACCGCTGCGCCCGTGCCTTCGACGCGGTCTTCGCGCGTTAGCTCGGCTACCGAATCAACTGGGGTAAAATCTTGCATACTTGCCATATAAGCCTCCTATACTTTCTGAATTCTTAGTAACTTGACCGTAAACACGAGGTCCGAGTTGGCCGGAATGGCCGCACTGGGCGACTGGCTGCCATAAGCCTGGGCTGCCGGTATAACCAGTCGGCGCGTCCCACCGGACTTCATGCCCACCATACCTTTGTCCCAGCCCTCTATAACCTTGCCCTGGCCTAGTGTAAAGGCAAAAGCCGTCGCGTCGGTAAAATCTTCGTCAAACTTTGTACCGTTGCTGGCAAGCGTACCGTAGTACTTCACCACAAGACAGTCACCTGCCTTGGCTTCGGCGCCCGAACCCGGCTGCAGGTCAGTGCTTTGCAAGCTAGTAACCGCACCGTCAGGCTTATAGATTTCCGGTGCAGGGAGTGCCGTTTCGCTTTGGCTACTGCTACAGGTTTTTTGGGCTGTGGTGGTTGGGTTGGCCGTATTGGTACCCGACGTTGACTGAAAAATAACAAAAATAGTTAGCGCACAAGCGCTCCCTAAAAAGAGCAGTGCTCCGAAGCCAGCGAATATCCTCTCACGTTTCCGTGCCATGGTTGTTTCCCCTCATTTACTTGCCTTATAGTGCCACAGACTAGGCCTGAAAGGCAAGCTGGATAGGTTCAGTGGGAAAGCCCTGCTGCAAACTATCCATCAAAGCTTGGCGCACCGAATTCGAGCGAAACGTTACTTGACTCAAATCTGCCAGCGCTAACCAAACCGGCTGGTACGTGTTCTGGCCCAAGGCGCTAATGGCGGCTTCTTCACTAGCTGCGGTCAGCTGAGGCTCGCCTCCCTGATACTCACAGGTAAAAACATATTGTTCGCCGTACAAATCCCCGGCATCCTCGACAAAGACCAGCTGCACGGCTCCCACTTCCAGGCCGGTTTCTTCCCGCAGTTCGCGCCGGAGGGCCGTTTCGAGATCCTCGCCGCTGTCTACGCCACCGCCAATCAGCGTATAGTACTGCATGCCAAATTTGTTGCGCTTCATGGCCAGCAACTTGTTATCTTTAATAACAATTGCCCGGACCGCTCGCTTTGTTACCATATTACATTTCCTCCATTTCAAATTGCTTCAATTTCTTTTTACCGGCTTCAGTGTGGCTTTGCTGTAGGCCAAGTAGCTCAGAATAGATGCCGCCACTGGTTGCAAGTTTGGCCGGCGTACCAACCTCGGCCACCGTACCGCCCACAATGGTCACTATACGATCAACCGTTTCAATAGTGCTAAGCCGGTGGGCGATAATGAGCGTCGTGCGGCCCTTCATGAGCCGCTGCAGCGCCTGTTGCACCTGGCGCTCACTTTTGGTGTCTAGACTGCTGGTAGCCTCGTCGAGTACCAAAATGGGCGCGTCTTTTAGGATAGCCCGGGCAATAGCAATCCGCTGTTTTTGGCCACCGCTGAGCTTGAGACCACGCTCGCCGATTTCGCTGTCATAACCGTGTTCGAAATTGCTGATGAATTCGTGAGCGTTGGCGTCCCGAGCGGCCGATTCAATCTGTTCCTGTGTGGCCCGCGGATGAGCGTAGGCAATGTTTTCGCGAATCGTACCGCTAAACAGCGCCGGCTCCTGAAACACTACGGCAATGTTCTGCCGTAAGCTCAACTGCGTAATAGTGCGAATATCTTGGCCATCAATGCTAATACTACCGTCAGTTACTTCGTACAGTCGCAGCAGCAAGCTGGTAATGGTAGTTTTGCCCTGCCCGCTTTCGCCGACCAGTGCCACTTTACTATCTGCCGGCACTTCAAACGAAACATCTTTCAGCACCGGCGCTTCGGCGTCGTAGTGAAACGAGACGTGCTCAAAGCTGATTGTGCCACGTTCCACTGTAAGCGTGTGGGCACTAGCGGCATCGCGAATTTCCGGCTGTTCGTCCATAACTACGAAAAAGTCGCGACTATTGGCTATGGCACGCTGGGTCTGCGACACCAAGAAGCTGATGCTAAACAGCGGGATACGCATCAGCTGCGTGTACTGAATCAGCAAAACCATTGTGCCGATAGTATAGCGGCCGCGGGCCGCTTGCACGAAGATAAAGGCGTACAGCACAAAGTACATAATTGCCAAAACACTGCGGCGGATAATGTCGTGCTTGTGCCAGTACACGCTCTGTGGCCGAGTCGTGCCGACGATACGCTTCTGCAATTTGTCAAAAATCCGTAGTTCAAACGCTTCTTGCACAAAGCTTTTGACGACCCGAACCTGGCCGACGCTTTCGGCGAACCGGCCGCTAGCGACGTCGCTATCACGATTAACTTCCTGCTGCCACTGCTGCCAGCGCTCATTGCTGAGCGTGGTTAGCCAGACGTAAATCGGGTACAAACTGAGCAATATGAGCGCTACCGGCCACGAGTAATACGCCACTATACCCAGCGTAAACACCGTGCTGAACACGAATTGTAAAAAGTTGTTACTTAACGTTTGGGTGTAGCCGGTTATCTGGCCAATGCCGCGCGACATGCGGTTAATGATCGTACCAGTAAGCTCAGTGTCAAAATAACGCTGTGGCAGGCTCATAACGTGCTCGTAGTAGCGATTGCTCAGTAGGCGCTGCTGCTTGGCTGCTAACATGTCGCCCAGATAACCGCCAATGTTACTAAAGATGGTCTGCCCCATATCGACTGCAAATATTACCACGGCGTACACCGCCACGCGGGTGATGCTGACATGCCCGCCACTAGCTAGCTTGGTTATTTCATCGATAGCTGCTTTGGTAAGCAGCGGAATAACCTGGCTCATGGCGGCTACCAGCACCGTAAAGGCAGAGACGCCCAGATAGTAGCGCCACAAACTGCCGGTAAAGCGAACTATCCGCCAAATACTCTTCATTACTCTTATTCTACGCGTTGGGCCGCCTAAAACGAACCAATTATACACAATGGAATTGTAATTTTTGTTGAGTTGTTGTAAAACAATAGTAGTTTTGGGTACATCCCAGGACGCACATCGACAACTCCCTGAAGGAGCACATCATGATCTCATCCGACGGCGACTTCGAGCCGGACATTAGCACGAAGCCCGAAATCGACCCACCTCCACAAGTCAACGCAGGCGACGACACTCCAACTCTGGTGATCGCACCCGTGCATAGGGCCGCCGATCCTGCGAACCAGACGCGCTACACGCTCGTCGACCCCAAACCCGAGACCGAGGCTGCCAACCCCGGCGACGAACCGCTAGAGGGCGAAAAGCCAATCAAGTACCTGCTGGTACTGGCTGTGCTCGTTGGCGTCAGCACCGGCATCGCGTGGACCATCGCGGGCTTTCTAAGCCGCTGGATTCACACCGGCATCGTCCAGGTGGTCTGCCTGGTGCTGGCAGTGCTTGTCCCCGCGCTCTACGTAGGCGGAGCTTGGCACTACACGCGTTCCAACCTGCTCACCGAGGCCAAAGCCGGCGTGCCCATCGGGAACGACAGCGAGCTCGTCGACGAGTGGAGCGCGTGGCCCATTCGGAATGCACTCACCATCAACACCCAGCGAGAGGCTACCTCCGATCACCTCATAGAGGCCGTCGCCCGACTGGCGTTCCTGCCAATGTTCTTCGGACCGCTCGGCGCGCTGCTGGCGTTGTTCGCACTCTTCTGCTGGCTGGAGATAAGCACTCCCGTACGAGTTTCTGCCATCATCTGGGCTCTCGTCTTCCTGGCGCCTGTTGTCTGGGCAATTCCCCGTACCATCACCTGGCTACGGTGGCGCCTGGTTGTCACTGACCTGCGCGTCTACATCGTACTCATCGGCTGGCAGTGGATGTGGTGGCTCGATGACAACGTCAAGCCTTTGGATCTCACCAAAATCCAGAACTGTAAGGCCGACCTGCAACATCCTGGCTGGCTGAGTCAACCGATGAAGTACGGCACACTGCGCCTCGACGGACTCGGGCCGCAAGACGATGAAGACTTCAATAACATCCCTAACGTCAAGGATGTGAAGAAAGTCGTGGAGCTCCTCAGACACCTGACTATTGCGGCCGCGCTGGCTCGCAGAAATGCGAGAACCGACGATGGCGTAAGCTAGGTGCTCAGGTGAGATGTCGGTGTGCAACCCGCGCTGCGAAAGATTGCCCTACAGGGACAAACAATCTTTCGCAGCCGGGTCACACACAAGTTGTGAGGCTTATGGATTTTCACGCATTTCAAACAGTTTTGGAATATATGAAACGCCACAAGAACTCATCCCTACCAGCCACCGCCACCTCCACCGCCGCCCCCACCGCCGGAAAAGCCACCGCCGGCTCCACTGCCACCGCTACTAGGCGCAGCGAAAGCCGTGTTCATAGCTTGCATGGAATTGCCCAGCGAACTTACCAAATAACCAGCATTAAACGCTGCCCAGTTGCCACCGTACCAGTCGGGCGGCGTGGTATAGATGCCCTCGAACTGCTTTGCCCAGCTTTGTTCCACCCCAAGTACTATGGCGTAGGGCAGCAGTTTTTCGAACAGCTGGACCGTTTTTTGCGGCGCTCCTGCATCCTCGGCATAGGGGGCGTCGACGCTCTGGAGCATGGCCAGGCGGTCTTTTTCGGCCGTGTCCATGTATAGTTTTAATCCTTCCAGATTGTCTATTGTGGCCACGCCGAGCTGTGTACGCTTCGGCATAATGAGCGTAAATAGCACGAATATAGCGACGCCTCCGCCCAGCCCCAAGGCAAAAAATGGCCAAAGCTTAGCGGTGATGCCCAGCAACACCAGGAAACCTATAATCCACCCCAGGAAACTCAGGTACGTAGCCGATTGCGAACGCGGCACGTAACCGCCACTTAGTAGCTGCTGTTCTACGTCCGCCTTGACCTGTTCGACGGTTTTATAAAATGAACCCTTAAGTTCTCCGGTAGCGACCTTGCTGCGGCCTTCAAATAACCCATCCCACACCAGCTGCTCGTGGGGCTGTAATGGGTCGCTGGCCAGCTCTAGTTTTTCAAAACGGTATTCTTTATGCTTGCCAAACCCCAACAGACCCGCCGAATCTGACTCTACAATTTTTAGATGCTTCCGGATGGCCAGCGCAATAATGGTCGCAGACAAACCTTTGTTGGTCAGCTGGTAGTGCAGGACCGCGTCGGCCAAAGCTGGATTGACACCTTTTGGTGCGGTATATTCGGGGATGATTGTACCCCGTCCCTTGCTGTCCTTGCCATCGCGATGCCATTTGCGGTAACCAATCGTGGCTGCCCATAATACCGGAACTACGACTGCGACCAGTTTAAGCCCGTTATCGTGCCACCAGTCGGCGGCAGTTGGTGCGGTAAATGTGCCCTGCGGAAAGCTGGTTGCAAAGGTCATAGTCTCGCCCGCCTGCAACGTTCGCGTAGTTCTAAACACCGTATCGGCGCCGTGCCGTGCCACCGTACAATCGCTGCCGGTGCTTTGGAACTGGCCGGTGTAGCAATGCACGTTGGTCTGTTTGTCGGCCATACTTGCCGGCACGTGCAAACGCGCCGTTTCGGCCGTAAATGGCTGCGTCCACTGCGTGCCGTTGGTGTTCCATATAAGCTCATTGTGGCTGCCGCTAAACCGAATGACATTCTCTACCTGGTAGCTGATACGGTAAAGGTGCGTGCCGGTTACGGTGCGGCTGGCGTCGCCTATTTTGAGCACTTGGTTGTCGTTGCTGGTGTAGCTAGAGTAGGGTTCACTGTTGCCATCGCGGCTCACCGAAAGGACTTTCAGGTGCTCTGATTGCCCATTGTAGCGATTTGGAATCGCCCGCAGCAGGCCGTGGTTGTAGTCGCTAAAATTGACACTGAGTTGCTCATCGACTTTCAGTGTGCCCTGGCGGTCGCCCGTGCCGAGGTAATAATCAGCCGCAAAATCGGTAATAGTAAAGTTATTGACGTCCGCATGAACAACCCCAGGCATGACTAGCGTCAGCAAGCCGACAAGTGTCAGCAGAAAACCAAGTGGTTTTTTCATATTAGATCTGCTCAGCGTTAAATTTCTCGGATGCTGCCTGCGCAACTTGCTCAAGCAGTTTCGAAACTTCTTTGTCCGTCAAGGTCATTTCGTAACTGGCAATGTTCAGACGGAAAGTAAGCTGTTTGTGAGACTCATCATCTGGTCGTTGGTAGATATCTAACAGTGTAAACTGGGCGTTACTATGGTCTGGCTTAACCTCCGCCAGTTTTGTTGAAATGAAGCCGTACAGTTCGCCGTACGGCAGACCGCCGGCGACCTTAAGGGTAATGTCTTGGGAAACTTTCGGGAAACGTGGCAACGGTACGTAGCGGGTGGCTTGGCTTGCAAGAAACAGCAAAGGATCAACCTCAAAACCAGCGGCATAGTCCGGCAGTTTTAAGCTCTTGCGCACGCTGGCTTTAAATTCGCCAACCACACCCCATACGAGGCCTTGTTTGTCTCGCAGGACTGCGGCGCGGGCAGGCTCAAACGGTGCGGTCATTTGTTCCAACCAGGGGTTGTCGTATAAATCAGCACCCGCCAAGGGCTCAAAGGCAACTTTTTCGTTGACCTGGCACGCCTCAAGCAAAACAGTCAGATATTGCTTCGCCTGGTAGTACGGCGCGCCTTCGGCTGCCTGTTTTGACGCATACACCATACTCAACGCATTGGCCTCTTTTGGTACGTCGGGTTCAGCCTGATCTGTTTCGCCAAGCACATGCGCCTTGCCTATTTCGAACAGAGCGAACCGGTCGTAGCCAGCCTTGATATTCAGGTGAATTTTATCGAGCAGACTCGGCGTAAGACTCAGGCGATAATACTGTAAATCGGGGCTGAGCGCGTTGCCAACCTGAAATGCGGCTGCTTTGTCTTGGCCAGCTTTTTCTAGCAAGTTACCATGCACGAAGCTGTAAGTGAGCACTTCGTTTGCGCCAGCCTTCGCGAGCACCGCCCGAACAGTGCTTTTTAGCTCGAATAGCGGGTCTTTTGCAGCGGGTGTAATACTGCGCACTGGCAGTTCCAGGGGTAGCTTATCAAACCCATACAGGCGGCCGATTTCCTCGACTACATCTTCTCGGGTTTCAATATCGGTACGCCAAAATGGGGTGGTAACAGTAAGCTCGTCGCCGTCAACAGTCACCGTAAACTCGACATTTTCGAGCAGTTGCTGCATGTCGTGGGCGGTTAGATTCAGGCCCAGGCGAGCATTTACAAACTCGGCGTTCAGCGGCACAGGCGGATGCACCCAACGCCGAGAAAGATCAAACTGGCAGTTATCTATCACCGGTCCAGCTAAGGCAGCTCCGGAGAGTTCACGGAGCAAACGGACCGCTTCGCCTACTATTGCACCATTTTGCAGCGGGCTCTGGCCTTTATTAAAGCGGCTAACGGCATCGGTAAACAGGCCGTGCGCCATGGAAGTTCGGCGGATGGAGTACATATCGAACGTTGCACACTCCAGCACAATGCGCGTGGTGGTGCTATCGACTTCGGTGTCTGCGCCGCCCATAACACCACCGATTCCCACCAGCTCGTTTTCGGTCGCAATGACAATTGCTTCGCTGCGAGGCGATAGGGTTTTGCCGTTTAGCAGCTTCACGTTTTCACCAGGTTTAGGGTTTCGAACAACCAGCGTCACTTGTTCCCGGTTGCCGCGGAGCTTGTCGTAATCGTAGGCATGCATCGGCTGACCAGTCAGCAGCATTAGGTAGTTGGTAATATCGACGACATTGCTGATTGGCCGCACGCCTACCCGCTGCAAAAATGTCTGGAGCCATGCCGGCGAGGGACCGACCGCCACATTACTTAGTGGTACTACCATAAACCGCGGCACAAGATTTGGCAGCTCATTCTGAACCTGCAGGGGCAGCGTTTCGGCAGCTTGGTCAAACTGAGCCGTTTTGGTTTGCCCGTACCACTCCGGCGAAGTAAACTTATGGCCCAAAATGCCGGCGATTTCACGGGCTACACCCAGCTGGCCGAAACAGTCCGGTCGGTGGGTAAACATTTTGTTCTCTATGTCGATAATCGTGTCATTAAGGCCATACACGCTGGCAAAATCGTCACCAGGCTGCGCTTCGACTCGGATATCCAAAATACCATCGTGGCTGTCGCCCAGCGCGAGTTCGCGGGGGCTAGCCAGCATACCGTTGCTTTTTACACCGCGCAGTTCGCGGGTACTTAGCACAAATGGCTCATGGCCGATACTTTCCGGTACCGTGCTGCCTGGCGGCAGCCACGCTACCAACAGACCTTCGCGGACGTTTGGAGCACCACACACTACCTGCACATAGCCGCTCGCGTCGCGCTCCACGCCAGTCGCCTTACCGCCATCGTCAATTAAACAAACATGCAGGTGGTCACTATCTGGGTGCTTGAGGCAACTGACCACTTTCGCCACCACCACACCTTGGTACTTTTCCGCCACGTTTTCAACGCCTTCGACAGCCCCCAGTTGCGAACCAATCCGCTCCACCAGCTCGTCTGCCGGCGGCAATTCAAAATCAAGATACTGTTGCACACAGTTTAAACTGACTTTCATGCTTCGGCGCCTGCTATGCGGTCGGCGATGCGCGCCATGGTGCCGACAAATTCTTTTTCCAGATCTAGTCCGTAATAATTCGCTAGCACCAGAATGGACCACAGACAGTCGGCCAGTTCATGCGCTAGCTTGGCATCGACATCGGGGATGTCACGGAGGTTTTCTTTGGCCATTATGAGCTTTTGCAGGTCACCAACGTCGCCCATGAACCCCATGGCGTAGTCGCGCACACCCCAGGCGTTTTTGCCTTGCTTAGCGTTCATTTCTTGGTATTTCAGTCGGATGACTTCGGCCTGTTCCATCAAATCTTTTAAATCACTCATGCGAATTGCCTCATCGTTTTATTCATACGTCTACTACTCCACCGAGAAATTTGCAGGTATAAACGTGTTGTTCGCCCTTCCAGATTTTTTCTTCCCCGTGGAAGTTGTCTAGGTTTGCTCCCCAGCTATTTGCGTAGAGCCAGCTGTCTTCACGGAATTCTTTAGGGCCACGCAGTGGTGCTTCGTCCGAGCATTCCTTAAGTGCATGTCGAAGAAATGTAAACGTTTCGCTGCTCATGCTTTCGAAACCCGCCTCCATCCAGCCGCGATACTGCATAGCCCAGAGTACCTTTCCCCCGAAAGCAATGCTCTCTTGGCCAGCGAATGGATTTCCGCCCCACCAATAATCATTAGAACGGTATTGGCCTTCTTCATAGATTATCTCACGTGCTCCATCCGCAAATTTCGTAATTTGTGGCGCATCATTTGCATATCCGGCTCGGTTTGCCTTCAGTAAAAACGGAACGATGTGTATGATGTCACTCATGCGAATTGCCTCAGGAAGTCTAAACGGCCACTTTCGAAGTGACGAATGTCTTCGACGCCATGCTTCATTAGCACCAGGCGGTCCAGCCCGCAGCCCCAGGCAAAACCAGTGTACTGTTCGGGGTCAATGCCGGCTTCACGCAGAACATTCGGGTGAATCATGCCACAGCCCAGCAGTTCTATCCAGCCGCTGTAGCTACAGACAGGACAGCCACCTTTTTCGCAAAATGGGCAGCTAAGAGCAAATTCGAAGCTCGGTTCGGTAAACGGGAAGTAAAATGGCTGTGTTTTGACCTCGAGAGCTTTACCGTAATACTCCTGCAAAAAAGTCTTGAGCGTGGCGATGAGGTGGCCGGCATGCACACCTTTGCCCACATAGACGCCTTCGAGTTGGTAAAAGGTGTGCTCGTGGCGGGCATCGAGGTCTTCGTTACGGAACACGCGGCCAGGTATGAGCACTGCGATAGGCTCGCCTTGTTCTAGATTACCTCGGTACTTTTGGAGCACACGGTTTTGCATGGTAGAGGTATGCGCCGGGGCGATGAGCGGCTTGCCACTGCTATCTGTTTGGGTAGTCATAAAGGTGTCATAATCGTCCCGGGCTGGGTGGCCTTCGGGGAAGTTAAGCGCGCCGAACATATGGTAATCATCATCTATTTCGCGCGATTCAACGGCGTTAAAGCCCATGCGGTAAAAAATGTCGAGCACCAGTTCTAGCTCGGTCATCAGGGGATGCTTGCTGCCGGTTTGGCTGGTCAGCAGGCTGGGCCGCTGGGCCGCCGGAACATTGACGTCAAAGGGGGCGGTAACATCGATAGACGGCAGTGCTTCGGCCTGGCTCTGGTGGCTGGCAACCATCGCTTCAAGCGCTTGTTTGAGCTGGTTAATGTCCTTACCAAATTCGCTTCTCTCCTCGGCGGGAAGGGTTGGTATTTGAGCATAGAGAGCACGCAATTCGACTGCCTTCAAGATATCGGCTTTAAACGGTACTGTCTCAAGGCGTTTCATCAGCAGTTCGGCGACCTCTGCCACGGCTTGGTGTTGATACTGGGTAGGGTTCATAACTGCTCTAAAGTATAGCAAAACCCCTTTCCGAACACGAGCTAAACAATTTTACTCACTGTGCGGTCGGTCTGCGTTGTCAGTTTATAGTACAAACTAACCCATATTTTTACCACCTGCTTTACTTCGACTCACCTATTATTCCCTGTAGTTAACCTGCCCAAACAGATACCTTTTCGCATCTGTTCATTTTGCACTACTGAGGGATTTAGCAAAGAGGCGTGAGCCTTGGTACTCTCTGACTACCGAGCATCGGCCATCTCGGTACTTTTCATATTTGATTTCGCATTGCCCTACGAATTGGCTTCGAGAGCCACGCCGCCAAGTGATTCTACGACGTGCCTACAGGTAGTTAGCTCGCCTTCTATCCTACCCATATGGGGTGATGTGTCTAATGTTCTCGGATATATGTTTTCATAAAGTTTTAGCGGTGTGCTGTCTGGGGGCAAAACAGTTACGTAACCATTCTCTTTCCTGGGGCCGACGACCGTTCCCTGCCATTCATAAGTACCTAACGTTGCCCAACGACCCTCAACGGTTAAATACTCCTTCCTAACAGTAACTGGTGTGCCAATTGCGAAAGTAGGCCTAGCTTCATGCGTTTGTTTTGCCATTTACGTGTATTTACGCACAGGCGTCTTATGCATGTCAACATTCATTTTGCTACAATAGACGTATGGCAAATTATAGTTTTGATATTCAGAGTGATTATGACAAGGCCGAGATGAACAATGTCTTCGACCAAACCCAGCGCGAGCTGGACAGCCGCTACGATTTTAAGGGCACGCCCGCAGCGCTCGAGTGGCTCGATGATAAAAAGGGCCTGAAAGTTACCGGCAACGGCGAATGGCAAATCGACGCCATTCTCGACATCGTCCGCAAAAAACTGGCTACGCGTGGGCAAAGTCAAAAAGTACTCGATACTTCAAAAGAACTTATAGAAAGTAACCTCAAAACCACCAAAGAAGTACCGTTTAAGCAAGGGCTGGACCAGGAAAAGGCCAAACAACTCACCAAGCTCATCCGCGATGAATACCCGAAAGTCAAACCACAAATCCAAGGTGACGCCATACGCGTTATGAGTAGCAGTAAAGACGACCTGCAAAGCGTTATGCAGCTGTTAAAAGCCCAAGATTTAGACTTTCCGCTCAGTTTTACGAATTATCGCTAAAACTATTTACGCAAGACGCATACCGCTGCATTGGTGTACGCTGCTATACTACCTATAAGCATGAGCAAAACCGAAACCGACCTTTCAGAAGCCGCGCCCAACCTCGAAAATCAAGCTCGCACCGTCCTGGCGGCAAACGATCGAGGCAGCTACACCGTTCCAGCCGCACACCTCTACCCGCACCAATGGCTGTGGGATAGCTGCTTTATTGCCATCGGTCTGCGCCATCTGGATATAAACCGCGCCCAGACTGAATTAACCAGTCTGCTACGAGGCCAGTGGAGCAACGGCATGATGCCAAATTTGATTTTTAGTGACCTCCCTGCCTACTGGCGAGACCGGGCAGTGTGGCGCAGCTGGATCAGCCCGTATTCGCCAGACTCGGTTAGCACCAGCGGCATTACCCAGCCGCCTATGCTGGCTGAAGCCGTGTGGCGGGTCGGCGAGCGCCTGAGTCTACCCGAACGCCGCCTGTGGTACAAACAAATGTTGCCGGCGATTATTGCTTACCACCAGTGGCTATATGCCGACCGCGACCCCCACAACGAGGGCCTGACACTCTTGGTCCACCCATGGGAAACCGGCCTCGATAACACCCCGCCCTGGATGAGTGAACTGCACGACCATCTGCTGCCACTGTGGATTCGGGTCATCAAAAAATGCAAACTCGAATTCCTTATTAACGTGTTCCGGCGCGATTTTCATTACACCGCCCCTGGCGAACGCTTTTCGACCATCGAAGTCCTAGCGCTGTTCGATGCCCAGAGACGGCTGCGGCGCAAAGCCTACGCCACCGATCATATACTCAAACACGGCCTATTCGCGATTGAAGATCTCAGTTTCAACTGTATTTTTATTCGCGCCAATTCACGGCTGCGGGATATTGCCAAAACCCTGCACCACGAGCTTCCCGAAGAACTTGTAGCCAATATGCACAAGTCGGAAGGGGCGCTGGAAAGCCTATGGGATGAATACGCCAGCAGCTACTGGTCGCGCGATTTTATTACCCACCGGCCTATCAAAGTTCCCAGCATCGCCAGCCTAATGCCGCTTTACGCTGGCACAATCACTAAAGAACGGGCCGCAGTGCTCGTGCGCCAGCTAGAAAATGATAAGAAATTCGGGCCGCCCTACCCGGTCCCCAGTGTGCCTCTCGACAGTCCCGACTTTGACCCCGAGCGCTACTGGCAAGGGCCGGCTTGGGTAAACACCAACTGGCTGATTATTGACGGACTGGAGCGCTACGGCTACGACGGCCATGCTGCAGCGCTACGTGAAACGACGCTCGAAATGGTAGCCAAAAGCGGTTGCGCCGAATACTTCGACCCTACCACTGCCGAACCTCTTGGGGTAGATAACTTCTCGTGGACGGCGGCGCTCACGCTCGATATGTTACAAGCCAAGCCATAAACAGGCCTGCCTATACGCTGAACATACCGGCGGCTTACTCCGTTACGAGGTTGTGACGCGTCCCGTAAACAGCTATAGTAATAAGTAATTGGAGTTGACCGATGAAAGTAATTGTACAAATTCCTTGTCTTAACGAGGAAACTACCCTGCCGCTGGTTATGAGTACCATGCCGCGCAAAATTCCTGGTGTGGATGTACTGGAATATTTGATAATTGACGACGGTTCGACTGACCAAACCGTGGCAGTTGCCAAAAAACTTGGCATCCACCACATAGTGCGGCACTCGCACAATATGGGGTTGGCACGGTCGTTCCGTGACGGTACAAACCGGGCACTGGAACTGGGCGCAGACATAGTCGTAAATACCGACGGCGACAACCAGTACCCGCAGGAAAAGATTCCAGATCTCATCCAGCCCATTCTGGACGGCCAGGCCGAAATTGTCATCGCCGATCGTCAAACCAGCCAAATTAATCATTTTTCGATTCTCAAAAAGCTGCTGCAACGCTTTGGCAGTTTTATAGTCAACAAGGCCGCCGGAACGGACATCCCCGATGCTGCCAGTGGCTTTCGCGCCTATTCAAAAGCTGCGCTGCTACGGCTTAACGTCATTACGCAGTTTAGCTACTGCATGGAAACAACCATCCAGGCGGGCAATATGCACATCCCCATCGTCAGCATACCCGTAACTACCAACCCCAAGACGCGCGAATCACGCCTGTTTAAAAGCACCTGGCAGCATGTCTTCAAATCTACGACGGCTATTATCCGGGCCTACATAATGTACCGGCCATATGTGGTCATTGGCTCGGTAGGAGCACTTTTGGGGGTTCTGGGTACCATCCCCTTTGTGCGCTACGCCATTTTATTTGCTCTGCACCGCCACCCGGGCAGCCACCTCCAGTCGCTCATTTTTGGCAGCGTATTCCTGATTGGCGCGCTGCTGTGTATAGCCTTGTCGGTTATCGCTGATTTGCTGCGTACCAACCGAGCCTTGAATGAAGAAACACTGGAGCAGCTAAAAACTATGCGTTACGGTAATAATAAGAAGTAGCCAATCTACCGACTCTTAGTCTTCTTCTTGTGTTGCGTCCAACAGCGCCGCGCTTTCGGCCGAGGTAGTGACCTTGTCGGCAAGTTGTTGGGCCTTGTTGAGCTTGCCTTCCAGCCGGCGTGATTTGCCGGCGGCCGTGTCTAGTGTGTTGGTCGCTTGCACCATCTTGTCACGAGCTTTTTCTATCAGGTCACCAAATTTGCCAAATTCAATTTTGGTATCCGTTAAAACTTTCCAAGCCTCGCCGGCACCTTCGGCGATAGCCAGCGTACGGAAGCCCAGCTGGTAGCTGCTTAAAATGGCGGCGATGGTCGTCGGGCCAGCGATGGTCACCCGGTAGGTACTTTGCAAGTTTTCGAACAGGCCTGGCGTCCGCAGAATTTCGGCGTACATGCTTTCGATTGGCAGATAGAGTACAGCGAAATCGGTTGTTTTTGGCGGCTGTATGTATTTCAGGCTTATGGTTTTAGCCTCCAGTTTGATGCGCGTTATAAGTGCCTTTTGTTCCAGCGCTGCCTGCACAAGATCGCCTTTTTCTTCGGCCGCAACCAGACGCTGGTAATCTTCTAGCGGGAATTTGGCATCAATGGGCAGGTAAATAAAGCCTTCTTTCGAGCTTTTATCGGGCAGTTTAATGCAAAAATCTACCGCGTTCTGACTACCTGGCGAAAGCATGACTTGTTTTTCGTAGTGATCTTTTATAAATACTTGCTCGAGCAGGCTCTCGAGCTGCACCTCACCCCACGTACCACGCGTTTTAACATTGGTTAGCACGCGCTTAAAATCGCTCACGCTGGTAGCCAGCGTCTGCATTTCACCCAAGCCTTTATAGACTTGCTCTAACTGGGAATTGACCTGCTTAAAGCTTTCGCCAAGACGCTTTTCGAGGGTGCTTTGGAGCTTTTCGTCCACCGTCTGACGCATTTTTTCCAGTTTTTCGCCGTTATCCTTCTGTAGCAGATCCAGGCGGACTTCCAGAGTTCGGCGGATGGCCTCGAGCTTTTCATCGTTTTTATCGCGCAACTGCTCGACTCGCTTTTCTATACCTTCGCGGGTCGCCAACAGGTTGCTCGTGAGTTCCTGGCGTAGGCCGGCGGTTGCTTCACCCATTTCTTTACGGTTCTGGGCAAATTCCTCGCGCAGCGGTTTATCCTGGTTGGGCTTTTGACGTAAGCGAATCAGTACAACGGCTAGCAGCACCACGCTAATAGCCCCCAGTATCACTCCCACGTTGTTCATGCCCTTAGTATATCACCGATGCCGGGGCGTATTAGATGAAGCGAGTAATGAAGAAAATAAAGGCCGCCCCCACGACCGTCAAGCCGATGGTAGCATACGAAGAGTGTCGGCGGTGAGCTTCGGGCAGTATATCGCTGGCGCCAATGTAAAGTAGAAACCCGGCAAAAAAGCCTAGGTACAGTGTTAAGCCACCAGGTGATACATGCACGATTGTGCCTATAAATGCGCCCGCGACCGGGGCGGTAGCGTCGACAAACAACATGCGGAGCGCCTTACGTCGATTATTGCCGTTTATCACCATAAGTGTCACCGTGTTAAGCCCATCCGAAAAATCATGGGCAATGACGGCAATCGCCACCGCTATTCCCACTGCGTTTCCCGCCTGAAAGCCCAAACCAATCCCCAATCCATCCAAAAAGCTGTGACCGCTCAGCGCCAGAGCGCTCGCCATGCCAACTTGCGGGTGGTGGTGCAATTCGTAGTCGCTCTCCTGGTTGTGGTGGATTAATATGCCCTTTTCGATGACGTGAAACACCAAAAATCCACACACCAGGGCCAGCATGGCCCCTCGAGCCGACACGCCGTGCCCAAGCGATCTAAAAATTTCTGGCAGTAAATCAAACGCCACAACCCCAATAACTACTCCCGCAGTAAGTCCCAGAATTTTGTGAATCTTAGTTTGGTTACGGATGCCGGTAAGGCCTCCCAGGAGTGTAGAAGCAAAGGTCGCGGCTGCGAATAGTATCGGGAGCATTGGCTATTCCTTTTAGGTTTGTTTAACTTCATTCAGTGTGCCCGTTATAGGCGGTTTCTGCAAATATGTCGCAGTTATGGTATGATTGCAACTAATGACCGCATTTCCAACCCTAGAAAATACTCTAAAAGAACATCAATTAAACATTACCGCCGCCCGCCAAGCGGTGTTTCAAGCTCTGCACGACGCCGAACCACTGACCATGGCCGAGCTAGTAGCTCGTTGCAAATCAATTAACCGCGCCAGCGTGTACCGCACTGTTTCGCTGTTTGAGCAGCTCGGAATAATCCAACGTCTGCAAAACGGTTGGAAGTATAAACTTGAGTTGAGCGACACATTCCATGATCACCATCATCACATTACGTGCCTGGTATGTGGCCAGACTGAGGTAATAGCCGAAAGCAAAACTATTGAGAACCAGCTAGACAGCCTGGCTTTTAGCGCTGGTTTTCAACTAAGCCGCCACCAGCTAGAGCTACAAGGCTACTGCCAAGGCTGCCAGGACCTGCTTAAAGATTAATCCGTTCTAGTTCTTGCTAGTTTTGTTTTGGCTACCACTTTAAAAGGCCCGTGTCTTCGGGCCCTTTCGGTGGAAAACCTTGTTTCCAAATATATAGTACGCCTAGTGATATCTCAGCGAAGTAATAATTCTTACTTTGAACCCATTACACATCTTTTTCCGGCAGTGAGAGCGAGATTGGTGAGTGCCAGGTGTATGGAACCGGAGGAGGCATAAACGTAGTTACGGCGAAGAGTGTTCCGTTCACCTGGGGCCGCCAAGCTTGTTCGTAACGGGGAAACGATGCGTAATGGGTTCATACAGCGTTTACAGTAATAAATTCCATAGCTAGCAGTGGTTATCACGCGTACTATACAGGTGTTAAGGAGAAATAATCATGCCACGCAAAGATTGGGACAAAATAGCCGACGCCGAATTCAACGAAATGGACAATGAGTCAAAACAGCAGTGGGCCGAATTACGCCGCCGCCTCGGGCTCTAAGACCGTAAAGACCGGCACTTTAGGTATGTAACGTTTGCACAGTGCGGGCTAAGTTCGTTACCATGGGGACATGAACCGTGACCTGCTTTGGCACAAACTACTCCGCCGGCCCTACCTGCTGCACACTGCCTTTCACGGTAACCCGGCCAACCCCCCTGTTGTCTTACTGCACGGTATTGCAGCGACCAGTGAGGATTGGAATCGATTGATTCCTTTACTGACAGACCGCTACTATTGCATTACCATCGACCTGCTCGGGTTTGCTAAATCACCAAAGCCCCAGTGGGCGGACTACACCATGGACACACATGTGCGTTCCATCGGTTACACCATTTCCCGGCTTGGACTCTATACGAATTTCACATTAGCAGGCCATTCGCTGGGGAGTCTGCTGGCTACACGTTATACTCGCCTGCACCCTAAGGGCGTAGATCGTCTTTTATTGCTGAGCCCGCCGGTGTATCCACCACTTAGTACAATCAGTGGGAAAGCGGCGCTTAAGCGCACCGATTCATTGATACGCTTATATACCTTTTTGCGCACTCATCCGCGAATGACGCCCGATAATCTGCGCCGTTTAAGCCAAATTTCCGCCCTGCCACGCTCGCTTGCAACCGACCGACTCACGCAATTGCCGTTTATTCGCTCACTGGAGCGTTGTATAGAGCAGCAAACGGCACTCGAAGATATACAGGCAATTCAGACGCCTACTGACGTATTTTACGGCACGCTCGACCTGGTAGTTGTTCCAAACAACGTAAAAGGGCTGGCTAAGCACCCCAATGTGCAGCTCCATCCCTTCCCCGGCAACCACACGATTGGCCGAGCATACGCTAAAACGGTGGCCGCCGTACTGTCCGCAGGTGGCTAAGCAAAAAAGCTTGCAGGACAAGACAATTAACCTCCTGTCATCGATGCATAGTGGCTAAGCGCCGCGGATTAAGCCTAGAACAACTACGATAAAAACTCCTAGCCCGAGCGCCCGACGAAAATAGTTGACACCCTTAAACACTTCTAGCAGTGCCCACACGATAAGTGCACTATCACTGACCAGCTGAGCATAGTGGAGTGCCCGGGCCTTCAGCAGCCAACCGGCGGCGGACGCACCCAGCGCCACAAACAATGGCAGATTAGGCCATTGGGCCAGCACTACATGTCCGTTTTTATCAGTTACGAAGGCCTTGAGCAAATATGTAAAGCGATGAATCATATGGTGCTACGCTGCCTGACGCCGCTCGTATGATAGTACGAAATTAATGAAGATAAGTAGTACCAGATTAAAGATAAAGCCTGGAATCGCACCAAATTGAATACGGCTGAATATAAAGAATTCGGTCAAAAGCAGGTTGGCCATAGTTGCCCGCCGGAACCATTCCAGTGCTTCGTATCGGTTGGCGCGTAGACGCAGCAAGCCCAGCCCTACGAACCAGGCAGCCACTGCCGTACCGACCGCCTGACCAATCACTAAGCTTTGGCCATAACTGGCTTGGCCGTGAAAAAAATCACGCACATTGTCGATGTTATTTGCGACTGCCAATACCACGGCCGCAATAAACAAGAGCGTCTCCGCAATAAACACCAGCCGCACCAGGAGCCGCGAAGACCGCGCCCGCCAAGCCTTATCGTACAACTCCCCAAAACGCTCACTTGCTCGCTCGAACAGATTAGGGTTGGCTAGCTTATGCGGCTCTACGCTGTCCAGTAGGCCCTGCAGCTGTTTGGTAATGGCACTATGCTGATTGGCACGCTTCAGCAGTTGCCCGACGGTCGCCTTTTCGCGTTCGTCCATCTCGCGTAGCACCGCCTCCTCGAGTCCATTCAGAGCGTTCAGTTGGTATTCCGTGCTCGTCAGTCGCACGTTACGCGTCAGGTAGTTTACTAGCAGATATAGCACCACAAACACGGCGTAAATAATCCCGACGCTGGGGCGGAAAAAGTAATTATTGTCTTTGGTAACAAACTTGCCAACTTCGTCGATAAAGATACCGAAGCCGACGCCACCAATGACAGAACTAAGCCGTTCCATGCGCCGGCCTAGGAAGGTCAACAGCAGCACCAGAGCCACCATCATAAGCGTGCCACCCCACAGCATGTGCGATATATGTAAGCTAGCGCTGCCGACCTGCGGATAACCCGTCAGGTACAAATAATACCGGAGCAACAGCACACTGCTGACGCCAGAAATTATAAAATACTCAAGCTGTTCCCGAGCTTGGATATTGCGAATAAGGAGTTTGCGTTTCACGGTATAGGTAAAGTATACGGCAGGTCAGCCAAGCAGTGAAAAGTTTTACTTCGCCGGGCTGGCAGATGCAGTACCCTGTCCGGGGTGGCTAGTATTCAGTGGTCAGTATAGAAGTAAGGCTAAAACATAGAATGGAGTCATAATGGGCGTACCAAATATAAAACTGAATAACGGAGTAGAAATGCCGCAGCTGGGCCTAGGCGTCTGGCAAGCTACCGATGCGGAGGCCGAACAAGCGATTGGTTGGGCGCTCGAGGCCGGCTACCGGCTCATTGATACGGCAAGCATGTATGGCAACGAACGTGGCGTCGGCAACGCTGTTAGGCAAAGTGGCCTGGACCGTAGCGACATTTTTGTCACCAGCAAGCTGTGGAACGCCGACCAAGGTTACGACCAAGCGCTAACCGCTTTTGACAAAACCATGAATCTACTCGGCCTGGAATATTTAGACCTCTACCTCATTCACTGGCCAATGCCCGCACATCCCAAATACAAGGAAACATGGCGGGCGCTAGAAAAACTGTACGGCGAAAAGCGTATCCGGGCAATTGGCGTCAGTAACTTTCAACCCGACCATTTGCAAGATTTGCTGTCGGCGGCACAGGTAATCCCAGCGGTGAACCAAATAGAGCTACACCCCTATCTGCAGCAGCACGAAACACGTGAACTCTGTGCCGAACATGGCATCCACGTCGAATCGTGGAGCCCGATTGGTGGCAGCCGCGGCAATGTCCTGGAAGACCCCGTTGTAACCAAGCTGGCTGAGCACTACGGCAAGTCTCCGGCCCAGGTTGTTATTCGCTGGCATGTTCAATCTGGCCTGGTTGTTATACCAAAGTCCGTCCATAAAGAACGGATTGTCGAAAATATCGATGTATTTGATTTCGAGCTAAGCGACACCGACTTGGCGCAGATTGCGGCGCTAGACCGTGGCACGCGCTTTGGGCCCAACCCCGCAACCGCCAACTTTACGTGAAGGACAAGCCTAATGCAGCTCGCCAGCCGCTGGCACTTAATGCGCTAAACTAGCTCCGCAGTTTTTTACGTTCGCGTACACTTGAAACAATGCTAGCTCCAATAAAGACCAGGCCCAAGCCACCAGTGACAAGTTCCGGCAATTTCAAAAAACCGCTGGCGAACAGTATGAGCGCCAGTGCCCCGACCGTATAGTGCGCCCCGTGGTCAAGATATTTGTAATCATCAAGCGTCCCCTTTCGCACCATAAAGACCGTCAGAGAGCGCACCCACAACGCGCCGACACCCAGCCCGGCAGCAATCAATACCACATCGCTGGTAATTGCAAAAGCGCCAATAACGCCATCAAAGCTAAAACTGGCGTCCAAAAACTCCAAGTAAATGAACGTCGAAAATGCTGCCATGCCAGTAAGCATGCCGGCTTTACCACGTCCAGGCGTTTCGGGTTGGCGTTTTTCTATTAGTAGCATTACGCCGTGCAACAGTAGATAAGTAGCAATACCAAGCAAACCGGCCTCCAGGGTTGTAAGGTGGTGATGGTTTGCCGGAATGACCGAAAATAGCACCACCGTGGCCAGGGCGATAAGCGGCGCCGAAAAGCTTCCTGCCAGTTTTTGCAGGTGTTTCTCGACCGCGCCAAGCCAGTGCACCTCGCGGCTGTCATCCAGAAAGAAGTGCAGCGCCAGCATCAGTAAAAACGCCCCACCGTAAGCAGAGATGGTCGGATGGGCGTGCTCCAGCGCCTGGGCATACTGGTGCGGATGATGCAGCGCCAGATTGACTACTTCGCTCCAACCCAAGCCGGCAGTTAGCATTACTAGCACCACCGGAAAGATTACGCGCATGCCAAATACGGCAATTATAATGCCAACCGAAAGGAAAATGTTTTGCCAGAAGTGGCTCAAGCGGGTTAGTATTTTGGCGTTGATAATGGCGTTATCAAAGCTAAAGGCTGTTTCAATAGTAACTAACGTGGCTGCAATTAGTAGGGCGTCAAACCCTAGGCGTACTCCTACGAGTGAAAGCATGGCCACTGTCGCCATGGCAGAAATCGCAAATATTCTTAGTAAGGGATGACCTTGTTTGGTGTTTGGCATGTCTGTTAAGTATAGCAAACGGCGTGGCCGCCAAGGCGATTACAGCCACTTATTGCGGTGGAAAATATATACCGCCAGCCCACCAAGCAACCCAATCAGCATAAGCACGCCCAAGAAAGCGTATTGCGCGTGCTGGTACGGAATAGGCACGTTCATGCCCCACAGCCCGCCGATGATAGTGGGGATGGTCAGGAATATGGCAATACTCGTCAGCCGTTTGAAGGTGTTATTTAGGTTGGTGGTTGCAATGGCGTCGTGAGCCTGGCGCATGTTTACGAGCGTGCGCAAACGCCCCATCACCTGGGTTATCAGCTCGGTTGTGGAGCGCTCGATATCCTCTATAATATCGCGGTCTTCTTCGTACAGCCGCAAGTACTTGCCACTCAGGAGTGCATTAAACAGGAGCGCCTGCGGTTGGAGCGCTGAGAGAAATTCGTTTAGGTCCTCTTCTAGCTCAATCATACCGATAAATTCACGGGTGTTAATTTGCGACTGACGTAAATGCGCCCGCTGCTGTAAAATTCGCTTGCTTACCTTGTTTAGCTGGCTCTCGTACGAAGTATTTATTTCGGTCAGTATTTGTAGCAACGTTTTAGTTTTTTGCGTCGTCACAAACTCAACCTTATCGCTAGTTAGGCGCTGCAAAATTGCGGTTTTTTCACGGACAATCGTAAACAGGTAGTCGGCCGTATACACCAGCAGCATCGGTTCGGTGGCGATTTCCTTGCCTTCCGGGTAGCAGTAGCGGGTAAAAATATACACCGCGCCGTCTTCCACTTCTATGCGGGGCGCTTCATATATATCTATGGCGTCGGAAAGCGTGTCGCGGTCAAGTTTGTAATCGGCACTAAGCCGGTCTAACTCGACATCGTCGGGAGCGATACTAACAATCCACGAACCGGAACGGGGTGTGTCAATCTGCTGCAAAGCCCGCTGGCGGGCACGGCTATAATATATGGTCGTCATAGCTATAGTGTACCGTGCCGCTGGCTACGGGGCGAAGTTATTTTTCTACAAACGTTAGGGCGTAGCCGATTTTACCGGCGCGGCCGGCGCGGCCGATACGGTGCGAATAGTCATCGTAGGTTTGTGGCAGGCCGAAGTTTATGACATGCGAAATATCTACAACATCAATGCCACGGGCCGCAACATCGGTAGCAACCAGTATGTTGACTTTGTTCTCTTTAAAGGCGTCAAGGGCGCGTTTGCGCTGTCCTTGGGTTTTGCCACCATGGAGAGCCGTTACGGCAAAGCCGCGCATCGTCAGTTCTTTTTCCAACCGTTCGACATTGCGCTGGGTGGATTCAAAGATAAGGCTCTTTGAAACGACTGGTTCTAAGAGTAAGTTATGTAGCGCGTCTAGTTTGTTGGTTTTGTCGGTGAAGGGTATAACGTCTTGGTGCACGTTTGAGCTGGTAGCGCCCTGTTTGACCGAAATAGTGACCGCTTCGGGGCTAAAGGTTGTAATGAGCGCACTCACGCGGGGATCCATGGTTGCGGAAAAGTAAAAGCTTTGGCGATGAGGCGCAAGCTGGCTTAGCAAGGTCTTGACGTCGTTTACAAAACCCATGTCTAGCATGCGGTCAACCTCATCAAGCACAATCAGGTTGTATTTGCTGAGATCCAGAGTGTGCTGTTCGATATGGTCTTTGATGCGTCCAGGTGTACCGGTAACAATGTTTGGGTTGCTACGCAAATCGCGCAACTGCGGACCATACGAAGAACCACCAATCAGCAGCGCGCCATAGATGCCACCGTTTTTGCTAAGCAGGCGGCGTTCCATTTCTATCTGCTGGGCGAGCTCGCGGGTTGGAGCGACAATGAGAGCCTTAGCAGACCGGTCGGTCATAAGACGGTTTAGAATTGGCACTAGGAAGGCAGCAGTTTTGCCGGTGCCGGTATTGGCTATGCCAATGACATCCTTGCCTTCCAGCCCTAGCTCTATGGTCAGGTCCTGGATGGGCGTAGGCGTGACAAAGCCTTTGCCGGCGATATTTTCTTGCAACCGCCGGTCGACGACAAAGTCAGCAAACTGGTGCTTGGGTATGTAATCTTCGGCCATGACGGGTTCAGCCACTTTTACAAATTTGGCTGGGTCTATATACTGACCGTGCTTTGGTTTGTTGGCGCGAGGGGCGCGCGGTGGGCGGGCGTAGGGGCTACGAGTGCTTTTATAAGCATAGCGTGAACGTTGATTTGAGGGCATAAAAAATGAATCCTTTATAGTTAATTGTAGTTTGTTAGTACTCTTGGATTGTCTATAAGGAATCCTTTGAGTGTAACTACTAATAACTCCGGATTCATATGTGCAGTTTACTATCCCGCACGAAACAATACTCATACATTAGCACAATGTATATGGAAAATCAAGGACAAATTGCACATGCCTGATTGTACGCGTGCACCCTCGTGGCCCTAATTCCGAAGGCCAGTGCCATAGCGAGGACAGATGACCTAGTAATCATAGCGGAGAGGGTGCTCACTACTTTTTGGCCATACATTATACAAAAGCTTCGCTTTGATTAACTGTATATATTTTGGATGAGTTGGGACGCAGGATTGACTCTTGGCGGCTGAAAAGTTTCAACGATATCATTCAATCTTCTTTAAATTCGCGCTGCAGTTGTAGGCGCATCGTTTCATTGTAGCGGTCGGAATGTTGATACGGTGCATAGTACTGAGGTTTGGTAAGCATCGTAGCGACCACTATTGCTAGGCTGTGCCAATAAGGTTTTCCGTCCTTGCCGCCAAGAACGGCCACGGTTTGTTCTTCGGAGCGATTATGCGTACCGATCCCACCCACCGCCCCAAGACCAAGCAGCGGCGCGGCGTACCCACTACTTGGAACATCGCTATCATTTTGATACTGCCCAGCAAGAGCCCATGCCGAACCACGACGGCCATGAAGATATTCGCCTAGGCGATACGTCGTCAGACGACGAGCCATTCGTATACGTACTTCGACCTTTTTGGTAATCGTTTCAATTTGCTTGGCTGTATCCTCGCCTCCTAAAGTAACGCCGTCCATGGCACTGCTTAGCCCAGAAATACTACTCAGATATTTTCTCGTGGTTTGAAAATCAATACTTTCCCGACTCTCGGGGTATTCTTGCCACAGTTGCAAATCCAGCCGAAGCATAGCGTAGGCGGCACCGAGTGGCTCTTTGCCACTGCGAAAACTCTCTTTAGCCACTGCCAGCCCAGCAATATCATGGGCAAGCGGGCGTTCGGCAGGAGCTATTTTTTCAGCAGAAGCATGAACCGCGTGGCCGGAATATTTAACTGAGTCCAGATGACCACGAGCGCCATCATTTGATCCATCAAAATAGCACAGTACAGCTTGCGTGGGCGGCAATTCATCCATACCTCTGACATCAAAAACGCCAGGAGCAAGTTCGGTAGGCAGCAATTCTAAATTTGACATGTCGTGTAATTATACAATTTCTACGACTCTAGGCAACCGCCAAATACTCTGGCGTAAGTGTAAACAGCAAAAATCAAACGAAAAAACCCTGCCGCCAATTTTCAGGCGGCAGAGTAAGTGCAAAGACAGTTGTCTTACTTCAGCTTGGCTAGGTGCCTAAGACCGAACCATACTAGAACAGCCATTACGCCAGCGCCGACAAAGGCGGCCAGAGCCACATATTTAGCCAGCAGACCAAACGTCCAGAACGAATAACCGTCTCCCAGCAGCAGGCCACGCAAGGTTTCGCCTTGGAATAACACCGCTTTTTGGGTTTGTAGCTTGGTGTTGGTGGGGTCCTTCATGGCGAGTGTGCTTACCTCGGAATACGTCTTACCACCTGCCACCTCGGACAAGTGCACATCGATGAAGTTATTGGCGTACACCTTTGCCTGTTGGCCATTTACCAGCTGTTGTCCGGCATACTTGTTAATCTCTTTTTGGTCGGCGGCTGGCAAGGCGGTAATAGCCGGGCTGCCCTTAGGCGGGAAGAATACTTTTTGTTGCGTTAATTCGGTCGTTACACTGTTGGTGGCAAAGTGGTAACCGTACCACGCCAATCCACCCACCACTATAAGTACGGCGGCCATTGCCGTTCCGAGTAGTATAAACACTTTATCTATTGCCCGACGTTCAGCTTTTGCCATATGTTTCCTTTTTATTTTATGCTGCTGCTTTTGTAAGCATAGCAAATTATGCATGCCGAACAGTTGATTGTGATCACACCTTTACATTGATTTACAACGTACTGCACCAGCATATAATCTAAAAATATAGGTGACTTCGATGGTAAGGATCTAATCTTCAGATAATTATATCTCTTTGCCAAGTAAATGTTCTAAGGCATCTATATCCAGCACATTAATGGTATTGTTCTCTATGACGACTATTTCGGCCGCTTTTAGTTTTTGCATTTCACGACTTACCGTCTCCCTAGATAGACCGGTCCTCGCCGCCAAATCGGTTTCGGCGGCATCGACCTCGTAGCTACCGTTTTTGCCTTTTATGCCAAATCGTCGGCAGTCAATAATTAGTTCATACACCAAGCGACTTTTAGCCGTGCCAGACATAAGATGCACCAGCCGACCTTGCACGACGTCCATACCTCTGTATATTCGACTCATCAAGTCGAGAAGAACGTCGGGATTTGCCTGAATAAACTCCAGGGCATCGTCCGCAGGAACTACCCTAAGTTCTGTAGCTTCCTCGGTTTTATAAAAATAGTGATTAGAAGAACGATTAATCGCCCAAGACATCGGAAAAAAGGTGCTCGGTTTGAAAATATTAAGTACTACCTCATCTTCCCGATACGAAATAGCATATTTTTTAACGCGCCCCTTTACCAAATAAAATATATAGTCCGGATTTTCATCGGGAAAGACTAAAATGTGGCCTTTTGGATATGACCGGAGCGGATATTTCGAAAAGTATTTGCTTACCTTTTTGCTCACTTTGGCTTCTGAATTGCGGTCGGGCATAGGCATATTGTAGCAACAAGCACCCATTTCATATCTATTTTCGAAATGCGAAGGTAATATTTGAGTGTTTTAACTGCTGATTACAGAGCTAGCTTAGTCTTTGCTGGCGAGGATGGCTGCGTGGAATAAACTCATTTCTTATCTTGGCGAGACTTGCGCACATCAGCTTAAATAGTTACAGTCTATAGTAGTTATGTCCGACACCTCAGAAAAGGTTGCCAAATTCTTTACTGCCTATCCGCTTCAAACTTTTGAAAAGCGGCATATTATGGTTCGCGCCGAAGAGTCTTTACCGGGCGTGTTCTACATTATCGAGGGTCGGGTAAGCCAGTACGACATTACACCGTCTGGTAATGAAGTTGTGGTCAATGTTTTTAAGCCTGGTGCTTTCTTCCCCATGTCATGGGCAATGAATCATACACCCAACCAATATATATTTGAGGCCAGTTCAAAGGTTTCTGCCCATGTTGTACCAGCAGCCGATGCCGTGCAATTTCTAAAAGACAACCCCGACGTTACGCACGATCTACTCGGACGGGTGTACCGTGGCATGGATGGCGTGCTAAGACGCATGGCACATCTGATGGGCGGCGGTGCCAAAAGCCGCTTACTGTTCGAACTTTTGAATGCAGCCTACCGTTTTGGAGAACACCAAAAAGATGGGACATTGTTTATACCGTTTAAAGAAAGTGATCTAGCTAGACATTCTGGCTTGGCGCGCGAAACTATCAATCGCAATATGCAAGAGCTAAAAACATCCGGAGTAGTCAGCGTCACCAGGGGTGGCATCACCATCAAGCACCTCGACCGGCTTGAGGCGATGCTGGGCACCACGCTGTAGGCTGCACCGCACTACGGTAATTGCCTGGTTAGTTAAAGCGCAGGACCATCGCGAAAGCTACCAAGGCAGCAAGCAGACTCCAAGCAAATACATCAGCACCTTTGGCAATGCCGCGTGCCAGCACAGCCCTGCCCCGCTCGCCGATGGGCAAATCGGCAGCATTAAGGCGCAGCCATGCTCCGTTTACCAGCAGTAGGCCAATAAAGCAGAAGATACAAAAGATACACAAACTAACGATGCTGTACACGCTCTGTTCCAAAAACCACAGCGCAAAGCCGAGTGTGCCCAGCGATAGAGCCTGAATACCCAGTCGCATACCACGCGTCAGTTTGCCGCCGGTTGCACCCGCCAAAGCTATAGCAGTAAAAATAGTAAATAGTACCAAACACAGTATGGAGTTTGGGAAGCCGAAGACCGAGCTTTGCCAAGCGTTCAAAACGTTTGAGCAGCTAAATACACTGTTTAGGTTGCACGACAAAAGTGCATCTTTATTCTTAATTAAGGTAAGCTTTTCGAGGGTTTGTAAAAACGCGGCGGTCATTCCTATGACGCCACCCACGGTCATTACACTATACATTGTTCGTTGTTTCATACCGGCAACTATACAGCCTGTGCTTTGCCGGAGCTGTGACGCCCGTCACGGTGATCGGTAGCGTCAAACCGGTATGCTTATATAAATGGCTGATTTGCGCACGTATTTTGCTGGTTTAGACACAACCGTACCGATCCTGGGTGGGAAACGGCACTACATAAACCTCGATAACGCGGCCAGCACCCCACCGCTCAAAAGCGTATTGTCCGTCGTGGAGGAGTTTGCGCCGTGGTACGCCTCTGTGCATCGCGGCACTGGTTTTAAGAACCGCCTAAGTACTGCCGCATACGAGGATGCCCGCACTATTGTCGGCGATTTTGTGGGGGCAAACCCTACCGAACATACCGTAATCTTTGGCAAAAACACTACCGATGCAATTAACAAGCTTTCTTATAGATTACGTTTACGCAAAACCGACGTAGTGCTGATTTCGCATCTGGAGCACCACAGTAACGACCTGCCATGGCGGGCCCAGGCGACAGTAAAACGGATTGCTGTTTTGCCCGACGGCCATCTGGACCGCGAAGATTTTCAACGCCTGCTGGAGCACTATAATAGTCGCGTAAAGCTAGTCGCGATTTCCGGAGCCTCGAACGTTACGGGACATCTGCCAGACATCCATTGGTTCGCACGCCAAACGCACGCCGCCGGCGCCCAGATTTTTGTTGACTGCGCGCAACTGGCCGCCCACCGCAACATTGACATAGGGCGGCTTAATGACCCTAGTCATGTAGATTACATTGCGTTTTCGGCGCATAAAATGTATGCCCCGTTCGGCTGCGGCGCACTGGTTGGCAGACGAGACACATTTAAGCGCGGAACTCCCGAATATGTCGGTGGCGGTACAATTGCATCGGTAACTACCAAAACAGTTGACTGGGCGTTGCCGCCCGAAAGCGAGGAGGCTGGCTCGCCAAATGTTATCGGTGCAGTGGCTCTGGCGAAAGCTATCAAAACACTAGACGACATAGGGCTGGAGCGTATCGCTTCTCACGAATCTATCTTGACTGCTCATGCTCTTCTGCGCCTTCGAGAAGTTCCCGGCCTAAAACTGTATGGCTGCCAAGACCCGCAAGCAACGGCAACGCGCTCCGGCGTTATACCGTTTACGCTGGAGGCTGTTCCATCGCAACTGGTAGCCGCCTGTCTGGGGTTTGAATGGGGTATCGGCGTGCGCAGCGGCTGTTTTTGCGCGCAACCCTATGTTATGAGCTTGCTCAACCAGAACCCCAACTGCGTACGGAGCAGCATTTTGCACAACCGTCGCGACGCCGTGGCTGGACTAGTGCGGGTAAGCTTTGGGCTCTATAACACACTGGCCGAAATAGATACGCTAGTCGAAGCGCTTACGGCAATCGCGCAGGGGCACCATAAAAAGTACGCGGTTGATGGTCAAAGCGGGCTCTATACTCCGAACGCCTCACCGGAGGATTTTTCTAGCCGCTTCGCGCTATGAAGCATAAAAGGTACAATAAGCATAAGACGTATGAACACACCCGCCAATCCTGATGCCCATATACTAACGGTCAATGCCGGCTCGTCGAGTATTAAGCTAGCTATTTTTACCGCCCAAAAGCCCATTCGCAAGCTGCACGAGGCTGTCGTCGAAAACATAGGACAGCCCAGAGCTGATTTTACGGCCGATGGTCAGACACGCCCCGTAACGGCCGAAGACCACGCCGCTGCGGCACAGCTACTACAGCAGTGGATGACGACGCGCATTACGGACGGCGATATTACAGCCGTCGGACACCGGATTGTGCATGGTGGCCCGAAATATTACCAACCGCATACCGTTACCCAGGATCTACTCGTTGATTTACAAGCGCTCAGCGCCTTCGACCCCGAACATATACCGGTGGAATTAGGGCTAATCGAGACCTTCCAAGCGCTTTTACCGGAAGCACAACAGGTAGTCTGTTTTGACACGGCCTTTCACCATGATTTGCCGACAAAGGCTCGGCTACTGCCTATCCCTCGGCGTTTTGCGACCCAAGGGGTTCGGCGGTACGGCTTTCATGGCTTATCGTATAGCTATATTGTGGAAGAACTACGGCGGGTGGAGGGTGCAGCGGCCGCAAATGGCAAGCTAATCATTGCCCACCTCGGTAGCGGCGCCAGTTTGGCCGCCCTACGCGGCGGCAAGCCCATCGACACCACCATGAGCATGACACCAACCTCGGGTATACCCATGAGTACGCGCTCCGGCGACCTCGACCCATCGTTGGCACTGTATTTCAGTCGTACCCTCGGCTATGACGCTGAACGGTTCCAGCAGATGGCAAACTTTGAATCCGGGCTACTCGGTATATCCGAAACTACTGCCGATATGGAAAAGCTGCTAGAAATTGAGGCTGAAGATCCACGTGCCAAAGACGCCGTTGATATATTTTGCTACCAGATTACCAAAAGTATCGGCGGTCTAGCGGCAGCGCTCGGCGGGCTAAACACCCTCGTTTTTACCGGTGGTATGGGCGAGCGGGCGCCGGTAATCAGAGCCAGGATATGCGCAGGCCTGGAGTTCTTGGGGATTACGCTCGATGATGGGCAAAACCAAGTAGCTGCACGATTAGTATCGGCAGCCGGTAGTGGTGTTGGTGTGCACGTTATTCATACTGACGAGGCTACGACAATAGCGCGAGAAACAGCTGAACTTATTACATAACCATACTGGACAGGGGTGGCAATGAATCCGACGAATGACAATCCGCTAAGCGAAAAAATGCTGCATGATATAGACGCCTACTGGCGGGCCGCCAATTACTTGTCTGTTGGCCAAATTTATCTGCGTGATAATCCGCTTCTCAAAGAGCCGCTCCAACTTGCTCACGTCAAAAAGCTCCTGCTGGGCCACTGGGGAACAACCCCCGGACAGAACTTTATCTACGCCCACCTGAACCGCGTCATAAAAGCCTATGACCTGAACATGATTTACATTTCGGGCCCGGGCCACGGCGGTCCGGCACTGGTCGGTAACGTGTACCTAGAGGGTACATTCAGCGAATACTACCCCCGAGTCACGCAGGACGAAGCCGGTCTGAAAAATCTGTTTCAGATGTTTTCATTCCCAGGCGGTTTATCGAGCCACGTTTCGCCGCAAGTGCCGGGTTCTATACACGAAGGCGGCGAGCTGGGATATTCGCTGAGCCATGCCTTTGGCGCGGTGTTTGATAACCCCGACCTGATTACCGCCTGTATAGTCGGCGACGGCGAAGCCGAAACTGGTCCACTGGCAACCGCTTGGCACTCCAATAAGTTTTTAAACCCTAAAACGGACGGCGCGGTGTTGCCCATCTTGCACCTCAATGGCTATAAAATTAGTAATCCTACAATTCTGGCGCGTATTGAGCGTGAGGAGCTGGAACAACTGATGCGCGGTTACGGCTGGA
Source organism: Saccharimonadales bacterium (SeqCode) (assembly GCA_038207115.1). Taxonomy (GTDB): domain Bacteria; phylum Patescibacteriota; class Saccharimonadia; order Saccharimonadales; family UBA4665; genus JAJZCD01. The sequence goes on along the minus strand of JBBRAC010000001.1, from coordinate 107,783 downwards.
CACCATACTTTGTGGAGGGTAACGACCCGATGGTAATGCACCAGCTGATGGCCACCAAACTAGATGAGGCGGTGCGTGAAATTAAGCGAATTCAAAGCAATGCACGCGACAACAACGACGCCACACGTCCACGTTGGCCAATGATAGTACTCAATTCACCCAAGGGCTGGACGGGTCCAAAAACAATCGCTGGCAAACAGATAGAAAACAACTTCCTTTCGCACCAAGTGCCACTGGCCGTCGATGCCGCCCACCCCGAAAACGTCTCCGCTCTCGAGCAGTGGCTCAAAAGCTACAAACCCGAAGAGTTGTTTGATGTCCACGGAGCGCTACTGCCAGAGCTCGCCGCTTTAACCCCAAGCGGCGAACACCGCATGGGTGCCAACCCACATGCCAACGGCGGCAGTTTTATGAGAGAACTCGATTTACCGGACTTTCGAGACTACGCCGTTACCATCGAACAGAGGAGCGCCAGCATAGAGGGTAATATGCACGCCCTCGGGCCCTACCTGCGGGATGTCATTACTAACAACCAAGCGGGGCATAACTTTAGGATATTTGGCCCCGACGAGCTGGTTTCAAACAGATTAGAAGCCGTCCTTGAAGCCACCAATCGTCAGTGGTCAGCTCGCATAAAATCTACCGACGAAAACTTGGCAACAAACGGTGCGGTACTCGATTCTATGCTGAGCGAACACCAGGCCGAGGGGTGGCTGGAAGGCTACCTGCTGACCGGCCGCCACGGGATATTCCATAGCTACGAAGCGTTTATTCGCATCGTCGATTCAATGGTCAACCAACACGCCAAATGGCTAAAAATGTCCAACGAGCTGCCTTGGCGTCACCAGATTGCCTCGCTCAACTACCTACTGACCTCTCACGTCTGGCGGCAAGACCACAACGGCTTTACGCACCAGGACCCCGGGTTCATCGATCATTTGCTAAATAAAAAAGCATCGGTGGTACGCATTTATCTGCCACCCGATGCCAACTGCTTGCTTTCCACCGTCAACCATTGTCTGCGCAGCCGGAATTACATCAACCTAACCATTACCGGCAAGCACGACGGCCCCCAGTGGCTAACTATGGATGAAGCGATTGAACACTGTACCAAAGGCGTCAGTGTCTGGGATTGGGCCAGTAACGACCAAGCCGGCGAACCAGATGTCGTGATGGCCTGTGCAGGTGACATACCCACCCAAGAAACACTGGCGGCAGTGTCAATCCTGCGCGAGTACCTGCCCAATCTGAAAATTCGCGTCGTAAACGTGGTCGACCTTATGCGGCTCGAACCGGCCAGCGAGCACCCACACGGGCTAAGCGACCCAGAATACGACGAACTGTTCACCAAAGACAAGGAGATCATTTTTGCTTTCCACGGCTATCCGTGGGTAGTCCACCGGCTGACCTACCGCCGTACTAACCGCAACCTGCACGTCCGCGGCTATAAAGAAGAAGGCACAATTACGACCGCCTTTGACATGACCGTTCAGAACGATATGGACCGCTTCCATCTGGTACTGGACGTTATTGAGCGGGTAGGCATCGCCGGCGACAAAGCACAACAGTTAAAACAACTGATGCAGGAAAAACTAATTGAACATGCCCAGTACATCCGTATCCACGGTGTAGATATGCCAGAAATTAGTGGCTGGAAATGGGGAACAAAGCCCAATCCAGAGCTCCTTTAACTAAAACAAAGTAGCTTTGACGCTAGAACTGTTAGCAAATGCACCATCCTAGGCGGTGCTATTTTGGCAATCGCTTGCGTTTGTTGGGGTCGAGCTCGCGTTTGCGCAGACGCAGATTTTTGGGTGTTACTTCGAGAAGTTCGTCGTTTTCGATAAAATCGAGGCATTGTTCTAGGCTAAAAATGGTCGGCGGCGTCAGCTGCACCACACCGTCGGATGAGCTGCTACGCATGTTCGTCAGGTGCTTGGCCTTACAGACGTTGATTTCCATATCTTCTTGGCGGGTATTGAGGCCAATAATTTGGCCGGCGTAGACTTTTTCGGCGGGGCCAATAAAAGTCGTGCCGCGGGCTTCGGCATTTTGCAAAGCGTAGGGAGTTGTAACCCCTTGCTCAAAACTTATCAACACTCCGCTACGGAGCTGCTGCAAACCGGCACCCATCGGTTGGTAGCCGGTAACAAGACTATTCATGACTATGGTGCCTTTGGTGTTGGTTAGCAAGATGTTGCGCATACCGAGCAGCGCGCGGGTGGGCATTTCGTATATCAGCTTGGTGACACCCTTGGGGCTGGCAAACTGCTCTTTGAGTGCGGCCCGGCGCTGGCCGAGTTCCATCTGCACTGTACCAACATGCTCGGCCGGAACTTCTATAATCACTTCCTCAATCGGCTCCATAGTCTGGCCGTTTTCTTGGCGTGTCACCACTTGCGGACGGCCAACTTCAAATTCGAAGCCCTCGCGCCGCATGGTTTCTATCAGCACGCCTAGGTGCAGTTCCCCACGGCCAGCCACGGTAAAGCCAATGCCGTCATCTTCGACCTGCAGACCAACATTTATTTCTAGCTCTTTCTGTAGCCGGTCGCTTATTTGGCGGCTGGTACTAAATTCGCCCTCTTGGCCCTTAAATGGACTGGTGTTAGGGCCTAGATAAATACGCAGCGTCGGCGCTTCGACTTCTATAATAGGCAGGGCTTCGGGGCTTTCGGCGTCGGCGACGGTTTCACCAATTTGCGCCGTTGAAATGCCGGTAAGCTGCACAATATCGCCCGCTACACCGCCCGGTACCTCAAACTTGCTAAGGCCGCGGCTCATAAACACCAGCTCTACTTTGGCCTTTACCTGTGAGCCGTCTTTTTTACACAGCACTACTTGATTGCCAGGCTTAATGCCACCGCGAGTTATGCGGCCGATGGCGTATTTGCCCTTGTAGGTATCCCATGCTAGGGCGGTTACCAGCATTTGAAAAGGCTTATCAAGCTCGACCGTCGGCGGTGGAATGTTGGCTATAACGGCGTCAAATACGACATCTAGATTGCCTGGAGCCGTCGGGTCTGCGGGCACGCTGTCCCACGCTTTGCCGTCACGGCCGATGGCGTAGTACACAGGGTAGTGCAACTGGTCTTCGTGTACTGCCAGCTCCAAAAATAGGTCGGCCAGTTCGTCTTCGACCTGGACTATTCGACTGCCTTGTTTGTCAATTTTATTGATGATAACGATGGGCTTTAGTTCCGACTCTAGCGCCTTTTCAAGCACAAATTTGGTCTGTGGCATAGGACCTTCCTGAGCATCGACTATCAGAATGCAACCATCAGCCATATTAAGCGTGCGCTCAACCTCACCACTAAAATCGGCGTGGCCCGGCGTGTCAATGATGTTTATGCGGTAGTCGCCATGCTGCACGGCCGTAATCTTGGCCGTAATAGTTATACCGCGCTCACGCTCTTGGTCGCCGCTGTCCATAATGAGCGTCTGACTCATTTCTGCTTGGTTATCGCGAAAGGTCTGGCTCTGCTTTAGTAAGCCGTCGACCAGCGTCGTCTTGCCATGGTCAACATGGGCAATAATAGCTATATTGCGAATTTTGGTCGGGTCTTGAATGTTTGCCATTTGGGTTTGTCCTTACTCCATAATAAAAGCGCTCTGGTTTCCCGCGCGCTTTACCTATAGGTGACATTATAGCATGAAACTTCGCGCAGGTAAAATGCTTCTACTATGGTAACTTGGTATTGTGCAACAGGGGTACCCTACGCTATACTTGTCTGTATAAATGAATTTTAGTATCCGCGCGTGAGTGGTCCCGAAATTATTCTGGTAGTAGCCTTGGCTGTAGCTATATCTGCTGTCTGTTCTGGCCTGAACGTGTCTATTATGGCGCTTACCCTGGCTGACCTGCGCCGCAAAGCCAAACTGGGCGACCGCGATGCCAAAAGCGTCCTGCCGCTACGCAAAAATATCCATCTAACTCTCTCGGCAATATTGCTTACCAATGTCGCCGCCGTCTCGGCGACGTCGTTAGTACTCGAAAGTGTTTTTTATGGCCTGGTGGCAGTCATTGTCAGCACCCTACTGATAGTTGTGTTTGGCGAAATACTGCCACAGGCATTTTTCGTGCGGCGCGCGCTGTATTTTTGTGCACGCCTGAGCCGGATTCTCAAGCTAATGATTGTCGTAACCTACCCTGTCTCCAAACCCCTACAACTTCTGCTCGATAAACTATTCCAGGGAGAAAATGCCCAGTTGCAAACCCGCCACGAACTGGGACTCATGATTAGCGAGCACCTGGGCAGCCAGCAAAGTGAGCTCGACGACGACGAAGTCGAAATTATTCGCGGCGCGCTGCAACTCAGCGAAAAGCGCGTCCGCGACATCTTAACGCCCATAAAAAACGTCTACTGGCTGGAGCCGCAAACCATCATCAACGACAAGCTAATCGACGAAATCAAGGCCAACGGCCGTAGCCGTATACCCATTTTTAACAAGCAAAAAACCATCTGCTACGGAATACTGCTAGTAAAGCAACCGGTAGACGTCGATTTCGATGATAACCCGCCCCGAGTAGACGAGCTCCCTCTGCACCCAACCCAAACAGTCGGCAGTATGACGGCCCTCGACACTATGTTCCGCAAGTTTATCGGAGCCCACAGCCACCTTATACCCGTCGAAAGAAACGACCGTATTATAGGGGTGGTGACCATCGAAGATATTATTGAAGAAATTGTCGGCCAAGAAATCGAAGACGAAACCGACCAGCACCTCAAGCAGCGCGCCTAGACTGATAGCCGCAAAACGTAAGCGTTGTGCTAAAAGCAACGAAGTGTTGTATATAACACTAGCGCCATGATTACTACTGTTTTTGACCTAGTGTGTGTCCGCGCGCATTTGACACTATATGTAACCGTGCTATGCTCAAACCTGCGTTTCAAAATAGGAACGCAAACAATAACACATGTAGCCCTATTGCACAGCTGGTAGCGAAGTGAGAAACCACCAGCCAAGTGCACGACAAAGTGGAGCTATGGGAGGAGTAACAATTTATGAATCAAATCGCTTTTACAGCGGTTTCATTAGCTGTTGCCAGCGCAGTAAGCGTCGGCGGCGGCAATCTCTTGGCGGCAAGCAAGCCGACATCGTTTATTACTGCAAGGCAACCTGCACTGTCGCAAACAGTCGTAATAGCGTCTGAGAAACCGAAAACCCAAACCGTGCCACCCGCACCCGCACCAGTTATGGTCACCGTCTCTGAGGGCGACACCCTAAGCGCCATAGCCGAGACACACACGACTACCTACGTGCGGGTGTTTAACGCTAACGAAGCCATCGCTAACCCGAATGTCATTAATCCCGGCCAGGAACTGCGTATCCCAGAGGCCAGCGAACAGTTGCCCGACCGTGGCTTGCCCCAACCCGCTCCGATAGTAGCCAGTGCACCGGCAGTTGCCGCTGCTCCTGCAGCTACCCGCAGCTACTCCAGCGCCTCATACCCGGCAGTTTCGGGTAATGACGCCAAGGCGTTCATTTACAGCCGCGAAAGCGGTAACAACCCAAATGCAACCAACCCAAGCGGCTGCTATGGCCTAGGTCAAGATTGTAACGGTCGTCTCCGGGCGGCTTGTGGTGCGGACTATGCCTGCCAAGACGCTTACTTTACGAACTACGCTACCGGTCGCTATGGCAGCTGGGACGGCGCATACGCCTTCTGGCAAACCCACGGCTGGTGGTAGAAGCAATTTGCAATTGGCAATGAATTAGCAATGTTCAAACATTTGTGCCACAAAATGACCCAAGCTTCTCAGACAACATCGTACCGTACTCCTATTGGAAAGTCACTGTTAAGCACGTGCCAGGCTGAGTGTAGTTTGGGATGTAAAGTGAGTACCCGAACGAAGGCGTGCTAGAAGTACAACAGAGTGAGGGGCGGAGGTTTTCGCCCAAAACGTGCCAGTCTGAGCCTTAGGCGCATATACTGTAACCATGGATGTAAGACCTCTCGCCGAACGTATGCGCCCCGAGACACTCCAACAAGTGGTTGGCCAAGAGCAGCTGACGTCGGCCGGTAAGATACTGCACGAGATAATTGAAAAGAAACAGCCTACCAGTTTAATACTGTGGGGGCCGCCGGGAAGCGGCAAGACCACGTTGGCACGGATTATTGCGCGCCAAACCGAAGCCGAATTTGTGGAACTCAGTGCCGTCATCAGCGGAAAAGCTGATGTCGCAAAAGTTATTGAGCGGGCCGAGCAAAACCAGCGGCTTGGCATGCGCACCATCTTGTTTGTCGATGAGATTCACCGCTTTAACAAGGCGCAGCAAGATGCGTTCCTGCCCCATGTCGAGGCTGGCACTATTGTACTGATTGGAGCCACCACCGAAAACCCCAGCTTTGAGGTCATTAACCCCTTGCTTTCCCGCTCGCGCGTGCTCGTTCTGGAACCACTTGACATAAGCGCTATTACCACCATCGTCAAGGGTGCTGCTAAAACGCTGGGACTAACCGCGAAAAAGCTGCCCGAAAAAAGCATTGATTTGCTGGCCCGTGTGTCCGGCGGAGATGCCCGGGTGGCACTCGGAACGTTGGAGCTGGTTTTGCAACTAGCCGGCACTAAACCTATTTCGCCTGCTATGGTCGAAACAGCCGCCCAAACTAAATTGCCCGGCTACGACAAAAAGGGCGAAACGCACTACAACGTCATCAGTGCCTTTATAAAAAGCATGCGCGGCTCAAACCCAAATGCGACGCTGTACTATTTGGCCCGGATGCTGCAGGCCGGCGAAGACCCCAAATTTGTGGCCCGGCGGATGATAATCTTTGCAAGCGAGGACATTGGCCTGGCCGCCCCGGCCGCCCTTAACCTCGCCGTTAGCACCTTTCTGGCGGTCGAGCGCATCGGCATGCCAGAGTGCCAATACAACTTGTTTCAGTGCGCCACAGTGCTGGCCAAAGCCCAAAAATCCCGCGTCGTGGCCGATGCCATGGCCAGAGCGTTGGCTGCCGCCAAAGACTACCCCGACCTACCTGTTCCACTCGCCTTGCGAAATGCGCCAACCAAACTCATGAAAGATTTGGGTTATAACAAGGACTACAAATGGGAGGCCAACAGCCAAGCCCCCGGTGGCTTCTTGCCGCCCGAACTTTCCAATCTCGATTTATTTAGCTAGATCCCCAAGCAGTTCGGCAAATTCTGCGTAGCTATCGGCAACTACATCCGGAGGCACACCAGGCTTATTATCGAGCAAGCTGTCATCGACATCAAAGCTCGCACCCTGCTCATCGCCTATTTGAATCGTCCCGCCATTCTACCATAGCTAATTTGAGTTTGGTACGGGCTATGTAGCGTATAATCATAAGCATATGGCTGCCAGCATTGTTGCCGATAAACTTACCAAATATTATGGTCGTGAAAAAACGGCGGCGCTCGATGCGCTGAGCTTTACTATCAAGGCCGGTGAAATCTACGGTTTTTTAGGGGCCAATGGCGCCGGCAAAAGCACTACCATCCGGTTGCTGATGAACTTTTTGCAGCCCTCCAGCGGCCGCGCGAGCATAAACGGGCTGGACGTAGTGAGAGACTGCGTAAAAGTTAAGCAGTACGTCGGGTACCTATCGGGAGATGTTGCGCTATACTCGAAAGTCACCGGCGATGAACTGCTTGATTACTTAGGCAAACTGCAGCGCCGGTCCTCGGCCGTGTATCGTTACAAACTTGAAAAACAATTTGAAGCCGACATACACAAGCCGATTGGCGCGCTCAGCAAAGGTAACCGCCAGAAAATTGGCATTATTCAGGCGCTGATGCACCAGCCCGACGTGCTGATACTAGACGAGCCAACCACAGGCCTTGACCCGCTGATGCAAGAGGTTTTTTACGACGCCCTACGCGAAGCAAAGGCGCGCGGTGCAGCGGTGCTAATGAGCAGCCACAACCTGGCCGAAGCGCAAGCGCTGTGCGACCGTATAGGCATCATCAAACACGGCAAGCTGGTGCGCGAACAGGGTGTCAATGACCCAACCGGCCTCGGCAAACCTATCTTGCGCTTGGTACTCAGGAGCGCTAACGATGTTGCCCGGTTAAAACGCACTTCCGGACTACACGTGATATCTACCCAAAACAGTAGCGCGGTAGTCCAGCTAACGAGCGAGATTGCCCCGGCCCTGAAATCACTCAGTAGTTTCGACATTGTTAGCCTGGCCAGCGAACAACCCGACCTAGAGAATGAGTTCCTGCAATATTACGAGGACGCAAAATAATGCTTACTACTCTGCTCTGGGAGCTTCACAGGCGCAAAACCACCATAGTCTGGTGGACGATTGGTAGCATACTGTTAAGTATTATCATTATCGCGCTCTACCCTTCCATCCGCGACCAAGCCAAGCAGCTGAACCAAGTAATCAACCAACTGCCGCCGGGACTGCGCCAGCTTAAAAGCGGTGGTGCGAGTAGCATAAACGTAGCCGACCCGGTGTCCTTCCTTAACTCCCAGCTGTTTTACGCCACGCTCCCCATACTGTGGATAATTTTGGCAATAACCCGTGGTGGCAGCGTCCTGGGCAGAGATGAGCAACATCAAACGCTTGAGCTGCTGCTAGCTCGGCCGGTCAGTCGCGGCGCACTGCTGGCCGCCAAAGCGTTAAGTGTGGTAGCCGAATTTGCGGTAGTTTCGGGCGTAACTTTGCTAGTTATAGCACTAGCAGCCCCCCATTTTGGTTTGCAGATCGGCGCCTTGCATCTAGCCGCAGCTACCGCCTATACGGCTGCTTTTTCGCTCAGCTTCGGGTTTATTGCGTTTGCTCTTAAAGCCGCCAGCAGCCTAACACGTCGCGCCGCTACGGCAGTGGCGGTGGTACTCGGCTTTGGCGGCTACCTTCTGGCCTCGCTAAGCGGGCTAACCGACTGGCTGCGCGGCCCGGCCAATTTTGCGCCGTATCACTACTTTGCACCGGATAAAATTCTGCATGGCCACGCTGTTGTCGGGCTAAACACCTACCTATTGGGCGTGCTGGTACTAACTGTGCTTATTTCGTACTTCGGCTTTCGCCGCCGCGATATCCTATAAGTTGCCCTGCCCCTTTACTTTCGGGGTGGGATAAGCTGGTAAGTTGTAGCCACCTTAGAGCATGAAAAAGCCCAGAAGTTACTTCAGGACAAATCCATACAGCCGTTTGGGTGACAATTATTCTAAATGGATAGTAATTGCTTCTTGGACTGTGGTTTAGAGTAAGGCCGAAATGTCATTGCCTAGCGAATCGGTGTTGAGGCTGGCATCGACATTGGTAGCATCTAGTGCGGCAGAGGTCTGAGCAAGCGTTTGGGGCGTAACGGCGCGGCTGCTTTGGGTAGTCGTGCTGGCTTTGGACGTATCACTGCGCAACGTAGTTACACGGTAACCGACTAGGCCAATTATACCCAACACCAGTACCACTAATATCGCGCCAAATGCTCCGAATCCGTTTTGATTGTGTCGTAGTGTCATTAGTTTGTTCCTCCTGTAGTTGTATTTGTCGGAACAGTTGCGGTGCGTAGGGCTGCCACGTAGGCTTTAACCGCCTGGTGGTACGCACGAAGGTTTTGCTTGGCAGTTTCGGCGGCCGCTTTAAAGGCAGCTACTTCTGTTGCAGCCGTGCCGGTTGTACAGTCAAAACTTGGGGTCAGAGCCTTTGCGGCTGTTATTGACTGCTGCGAGGTCTGGCTAGCTGCCTGAGCGGTCGTATATAGCTGCGTTAGGCTGACACTGGACAGGTTTTTGCTGTCTTGGAAGGTTTTTGCCGCACTCAGCGCAGTGTCGAGCTTGGTTTGAATGCGAGTAGCACCAATACCTATGCCGCCGACTCGCTTGCCAATATCGGATTTGTGCTCGGTGCAGGCCTGTTCGCGAATCTTTTGCGAGTGTTCTGTGTGGCCGGCAGCCTTTAACTCGGCAATCATTTGCGCGCCCCGGGTCTTGGCCTCGGCTTGGTCGTGCAGTTGCATTGTGTTTTCGGTTTCTGCCTTGGTCGGTTGACCGGGGGCATTGATGATGCTGGTGGTACGGTCTTCCATGCGCGAGGTGCTAGCTGAGCCCGAATTCGAACCCGTTGTAGGCGTTGCGGTTGCCGTGGTTGTGGTTGAATTGGTGGAACTGGTCGACGGGCTATCTTGCCGGGCGAATACTGGGCTCGAAGCCAGCACAACTAGGAGCGAACTGCTGGCTGCTAGATAAGACACTTGTTTATATAGTTTCATGTTTGTTTCCTTTTATCATTCCAGTATAACTGCTTCTTGGTAAATAGCTAGCGCTTAGCCAGCGGCTACGGGCCACCAGCTACTTATCATGTAACATAACTCGGTCGAGGCGCCGCATGGTAGTACGTTTCATACACAGCACAAACGGTATGCTAATCACCCAAAGTGAGCTGAGTGTTATGTAGTAGCGCTGCGCCCAAAAGCCCGGTCCGTGCACTATATAGAGCAGCCCCGAGGCGACCGCAAAAATCGTTCCGCCTAGGCCGATGGTGTATATCCATGATAACCATTCTCGGTTATGCCGGTACACGTGGATGCCCGCCGAGACAAGCGTGCCGATAAGTGCTATAGAGCCCAAAAGGTCGCTTGCCCCATGCAAAATCAGCAACGGGTCATTCAACACTGGGCCGCACACCTGCAGCGATGGCAAGCACTGCAACGGTAGTACCGCATCGACCGCCCCGCATATTCCATATATGCTTAGTAGTACCATGGTCACCCGTGCCCAGCTTTTGAGCTTAAGGTACCGCTGTAGTAGTACGGTAGCCGCCAGCAATAACATGCCACTTACGACATCTGCCGCAATAAAGAACCAGTTATACGGCTGACCAAACGCCCCGAGCTCACTGGCCAGGCCAGACCTCATGGCACTGGGGTTCAGCCAAAAACCCAGCGGCCAGCTCGAATAAAGTACAGCAGCTACGCCTATCAGCGTGGCTGCCCATGTAAAGGCTGTTTGTTTTTGCATACGCATTCTAACCATTATAGATTATAGTGCTTGCGCTTTCAAAAAGCAGTGCATTGCACGCAGCACTGCTTTTGCAGTCTAACACTAGTCATCAGCCTGTTTTTACGCTATAATCTCCCCCGTTATGCTCTCCGTTTAAACGTTTCACCTATATTGGGGATTGGCCAAGTGGTAAGGCAGTGGATTCTGGTTCCACGATCGGGGGTTCGAATCCCTCATCCCCAGCCAGTGTTTCTCTGATCTGTTATCTCAAATCAGCCATGATGGACGCTAGAACCTAGACTTCTCCGGAAGTCTTTTTTACTTGCTATAATGTAGCTATGTCAATGACCGATGCAGAACAAGCAGCCTACCACTTAAGCGTTCAGGCAAAAGAAATTGCCGAGATGTCGGCTCGAACAGAGCCATTTGAATATAATGTCGCAAACATGGATATAACGGTCCTACCCAAAGTTTACCCGGGTGGTATCGACAGCGAGCTCACTGCAGAAGCTATAGGTAACACTTCCAATAAATCAGTACTCGATTTATGTACAGGCACTGGTATCGTCGCTTTAAAGGCTGCTCAACGGGGAGCAAGCCGAATAATGGCAGTCGATCTTAATCCAGAGGCCGTGAAGAATGCTGAGCTAAATGCCAAAAAATTTGGGTACGATCAAGTTGAAGTTCGCGAAGGCTCACTTTTCGAACCAGTTGGTAGAGAGAAGTTTGATGTTATTGCAATAAATCCACCGTACACTGGCAAAAAACCATCAGATAAAACGGAAATTTGTTTCTGGGACGAGGATAACAAAACTACGCGAGAGTTCTTTGCAGAATACAAGTTTCACCTAAATTCTGGCGGGAAAGCATTTTTAGCATGGGCAGACTTCAGCTCCATAGAGCTCATCGAAGAACTAGCGCACGACAACCACACGAAGCTTGAATTAGTGCAATCCAAAAGCACTCCATCGGGATTAGCAACGTTTCTTGTCTATCAGCTTGTTGAGTTATAAGTAACGATCAAGGTTCTACACTGAGCCACCACGCTCAGCCATATAGAACACAAGCCAGGAGAGATGTGCTCGAATCCAGATTGACCCCAGTTTTGGGGGTCTTTTTGGTTGGTTTGATTATCGTTATTTTGCATATTCATACGACAAAAATGAAAGAAATATCGAAAAATATGCTAAAATTGTCGTATGGAATTAAACAAAAGCAGTTCGTACGTGCTTATTCATATAATATGCGGTTACAACACGGCGACAAAGATAGGTGAACACATGACGAACGTTAATGTTCGGTCTATTCAGCGATCATTGCAACGACTAGTTGATGTTGAGGTTATCAAACGAAACGGCACTAACCACCCGACATATGAAGTGGTTTACGAAAGGCTTGTTACGCTTCGCGTAGCGGATAAACTAATTGAAGACGAATCACGGCCCGAAAGCACTCTTAATTTCGCATTTTTTGAGTGGCTCCTGAAAATCCCTGAGAATGAACTACAGACCATTCTCCTGCCCAACGAGCAATCAGTTCATGATTTGCATGCGAATACCCCCATGACTGCCAAGGAACTTGAGTATCTCACCGTAGAGCTATCGTGGAAGTCGTCTGCGCTCGAAGGTAATACTTATACGCTCCTTGACACGCGGCTATTACTTCTGGAAGGCGTAAAAGCGAAAAACAGAACTGAATTTGAAACTCAAATGATAATCAATCACAAAAATACCATCGCATTTATTGTTGAGAACAAAGACTTGTTTGAAAAAAACATAACCTTCAGTACCATCGAGGAGCTCCATCGCCTCATTAGCTATAACCTAGGCATTGAACCTGGTATCCGAAAAAGGGTCGTAAAGATTAGTGCCAGCAACTATGCACCGATTACCAACCCACACCAGCTACGAGAATATATAGACACAATATTAAGTACTGTTAGCGCTATAAATAGTCCGACACTCAGAGCGCTCTTGGCGTTAGCTCTTATACCATATCTGCAGGCTTTTGAAGACGGCAATAAACGAACCGGACGAATGCTTGCCAATGCAATCCTTATTCATTCAATTTCAAAAGGATTTAGCTTGCGTAAAGTGAGCGCACGACAACTCGCGTTAGCATACCTGTCATTCTACGAATTCAATAGCTTAGCTGCTTTATCAAAAATTCTCAGCAATGAGCTCGCTTAGTCTGTTCTAAAAAAAGGTCAGCTTAACTTCCAGAACTAAACAAAATCATTAGACTAACAACATGTTACCGCTATCTTCTCCATCGTCATTTTCTTCCTCTTTTTCAATGAAGCCTAAACAATCTGGCTCTATTAAAGTTCTATAATCGTTCTTTATACTTGACCAGGGTTTTCGAGTTTTTTAGTTGCAATATCGTTGATTAACAGATAGTTCTCGTTCATATCAATGGTTCCAAAACCTGTTTCGAAATTGTAGACCAATCCATTTGGAAATAGTAGCTGCTGAATGGCCTGTCTAACCTGTTTGTCGGCACGGTTCCAGAATAAATCTGGCTCGGTTATGAAGCTCATGCCGTCATCAACAATCTGCTCCTTCTCGGCAACATATTGGTCAGCATTGGCTTTGTCTTTATTCAGTTGCACCAGCTCACTATCAATGTTAGCAATCTGGGCTTTCTTGTCTTCTTCGGTGATTTTGTCTTCGATGAACTTGCTGTTTGTCTTGAAACGTAAGTCCTTGTAACGCTCAATCTCTCGGTTCACCCGCTTAGCGTTGTCTAGGGCGTTGCCATACTCGAAGTTCCATGAGCGCAGTAGAATCTCTTTATGCAGCTTGGCAATGCGCTCTAAGGGCTTCTGGGCTTCCAGCAGCTCCCTAAAGTGTTTATGAACTACGTCAGCGTCCTGGCTGGCTCGTTTGCCAGTAATCTTCTTGGCACACGTCTTACGTCCACAGGCGTAGCTACTGTAGTAACCGCCATTGCCCTTTGGCGCACTAGCTCGTAAAGCCAGGTTGCAATTGGAGCAGAGCAGTGTACCTACAAGCGGATACAAGGCATCACCATGCAAGTCATAGGTAGTAGTCGTGCCGTCAAGTATTTCTATGTTCTTGCGGATTATTTCTTCGTCTACTAAAGGGTCGTGCTTGCCTCTGGTTAGTTTGTCGGTCAGTTTACTACCAGTGAATCCAGCGTAAATCATGTTCCGCAGCACAGTCGTCTTCCACTGGTCGCTTGCTTTAGGGTTGCCAAAACGTGTCTGAACACCTTTTTCGAAAGCGTACTCACTAATGTCTGTGGGTGTATAAAGCCCCGTAGAGAACCGAGTCAAAATATCGGCGATAATGTCACCCCACTTCTCGTCCTTCACAAGGCGTTTGCCGACACGCTTGTAGCCAATGGGTACTGTGTGAGGCCAACCACCTTGCTCAGCCCGTGTACGCAAACCAATGACTGTTCTTGTAGCTCGTATCTCGTTATCAAACTGTGCAGCGGCAGCTAGGATTGCTTCTAGGAAACGTCCTACGGGGTCGTCATCAATAGGCTCAGTAACGGAGACGATTTTTACGCCATACTTTGCCAAGGCCACTTTGATACCATAGTAGTCTCCGAGGTTCCTGGCGAGGCGGTCAATCTTCCAAATGTACAGTACGTCCAGTTCTTTTTTATTATCAGGGACGAACTTGAGGAGCCTCTGTAATTCGGGACGGTCAATGAACTTTGCTGATTCGCCACGTTCAATGTACAAGTTAGCGTCTGGCACAAACACGGTGGCCTTACGGGCAAAGGCTTTACACTCTTTCTCCTGTGAATCTAGGCTAGTTTTATCATCAGCCTGTTCTTTTGATGATACTCGAACGTAGATTGCGCCAGTCATTATAGAACCATGATACAACTGTTCTCTGACACTTCATAGCTGTATATTTTAGGCTTTTGAACCACTGCTTTGTACTGTTCCCTGAGCAATAACCGACAGCAGCGTAATAATTCGCTCGACTTCACTGTCTGGCAGGTCTTTGCTCCACGCTCCTAGTAGCTTCCGTGCTTCTTTAACACTAATAATTAGCGTTGGTGGCATTTTGTAATGCCCTAACTAACCGACTAAACCTCCGAGACGCAGCAGAACAACGCCGCCATAAGCGGAGGGATTGTAATAAGTTCAGTCAGGTCGGGTAGTCGCTCCCGTCTGTCCTAATTAGCCGAAGCGTAATTGTCCAGTGCAACACTCACCATGCGAAGCCCTCAAGAGACTTTAGAAAGCTGTTAGCGCAGTGGCATTTGCAGTCAGTAGCTATTGACCTTACAGCGCTGGTTAGGCAATTCCGTAAGCAACAGCAGGGCTGTAATTGCTTGCTAAGCTCGTCTATTACCCTTTAGCATACGCCAAGCCACAACCATTTTCAACAGATTACTGATGTATTATTGGACAATCTTTATTAGGCTTTAGCTATAGCTGGTTTCTCAGACATATTAGCTTGGGCGCTACTCAATAATGTAAATAACTGTTCTTCTCGCTTACCGCCGTCTAACCACCCACCCAGGTCATTGCGCTGGTTCTGTACGGGTGGATTAGCGGCAAACTCAGCCCGTAACTTGCGTTCTAGCCACCATTTTGCCGTTGGCAGGTCGCCGTTATTGATAGCGGTACTGATGACTTGCTTGGCACGTTGTGTAGTCCAATCCTGAGCCAGTGCCATTTTGTCTGCAAAGTCTGGGTCGTTGTGTAGGTGCTGGTAAAAAGTAGAGCGCCCCACGCCAGATAAATGACAAGCCATTTCTATGCTGAATCCGTCCCGTAGTGCTGTTTCTAGTTTCGGGACAGTGGCTTGCGTGATAACAGTCGGTCTACCTGTTGGTTTATGGGTCATAGCTACTATTGTGGGCTAAATGACAATTCGAGAATAGCGGCAAACTGATTTTGTGATAATCTTGACTTACTTGCGTAAAAATAGTATTATATTGACATAATTTAGGAGTTCTGATGTCAAGTCCACTGATAGGAGCTAAGATGTTATCAATAAATTCAGAGGCGCAGCAATTACATGAAGCTGGGCTACAAGCTGAGTTAGCTGGTGATTATGGTCATGCACATGAGTCGTTTGATGTAGCGCAGCAGGTTTTAGCTGGCGTACCTCAGACTTTAGACACAATCGTCCAGACTGCTCGTATTGTTCGTGATGACGGATTTACTTATGTGCGTACTGCGCTTACCGAATCAAACCCTAGTATTCTCGACCAAGCTCAAGCCACTATTAGTCGTTCCGTTGAAGCTACCGCACCACTCGTAAGTGGCACTGCTTTTGTCGGTACGAGTTTATCACAACCTCACGAAACACCTAAGAAAGCCCGTAGGGAGTTCCTGGCTGAACATGGTGCTACTGTCAGCCTGTTAGGTCGCATCGCTACTATAAAAGAAGTCATGACGGGCGTCGATACTAGAGGCAACAGTGAGGTTGCTCTCAACGCTCGTAATGTTGAGCAACAACCGTATGGCCTAGCTCACGATATTTTACGCAGAGGCAATAACGGCTATTACCGTGTTAGCAACGCTATGGTGGGTGCTAGGCAAGAACGTCTGAACGGTCGCCTAACTCACATGGGAGTATGGCTGGGTCGTGCAGCTACTGGACTTGCGTGGACTGTAGCCCATGACCCGACTAACCTCAAAGCTGCCGTTCGGACAGTGGGTAGTAGAGTACGACACTTACGAAGCTACCAAGCTGCAATAGAATCCGTAACTACCAAACCTTAATACGTCTCCTAGAAATAGATACGGTTCAATCTCGGCTGCTTAACTAACTACCGCCTGTAACTGCTGTACCTGATTTACTATTTGCCACATGGCTATCAGTTCAGCCTTTATACGGTTCCATTTCGTTCCAGTCAGACATGCTCAGCCAGGAAGAAAACACTTGAATCCCTACGTCCCCAGCCAAGCATAAGCACTCCGAAAGGCTTCTTAGGGAGTTTTTATATTGGCTATAAGTTTTCGAGCGGTATGCCTGTCTTAGCAGATACCTTACGCGCCCATTCAAGTAACTTTTCAAACTGACTGTCTCGTGCAGCAAGTTCTGTTTCGTACTTATCGATACGCGATATAAATCCATCAATTGTATTTATTAGGTGATCGTATTTCTGATCAACTGAATCGAGTCGAGTTTCAATTCTATTGAATCGATCATCCATTTGCTGTACAAAAGACTGAATAACACCAACAATTTCATCAGTTTGCTCTCGCATTACTGCATTCAGTTTTCCTTCGGTCACATATTCGTTCATGGGATTATTATACCACTCTTGATTGATATGCTGGGGTTCGAATCCTTGCATCCCGAGCCAAGCATAAGCATTATATTTAAAATTGTTTTTGTGTCATCTTCATAGTTATGACTGATGAAAGATGTATTGAGTGCGTTGGTAATCGTAAAATCGAGTGCGACTCAGTACGCGATGAGGTCGCAAAAAAGCTAGCTATGCTAATGGAGTACTCAAACTTGTGCCACGGATTTGGTTATATGCCACCTGCATGTGTAACAAATACAGCGTATAAGCTTACTGATTTGGGTTGTGCCGTCCCGCCATACGAGCTCGTCAAAGAGCTTAACCCCACAGAAATTTCCTAACCAACCGTCTACCCGTCAATACCTTATATTATTCTACAAGTGAACCTTGAAAGTTGCGCAGTACGTCAACTATGAGCAGCCCATAGACTATTCCGTACTATAACCCCTCAGATGGGGCTATATTTTTATGCCGATTTCGAATAGGGTCATAGGCCAACCAAACTTCATAATGTGACCCACAAGCCATGAATGCAAGGTAATTTTTAGCTGTCTAAAATTACTGGGCTCTAACCCAGTCCCTAACCACTGGTCATATAAGTTTGCTAAGCATTCGCAATGTACTGCTACAATGGGTGTAGGATAATTATAAAGAAAAATATAGAAATGAGCAGTATGATTAAAACTCACTACAAACCCAGATTTGGCGTTTTATTATTTATAGTTTTTGCTGCTATCAGCGTTGCTAGTTACCCATTCATAAGTCATGTTGCAGCTGACTCCAGCGTTGCTGTGGGCAGCGGCTATACCTTGACTGCTTATAATCCTGTAATAGCAAACAACAGTGTAACGGGCAAAGCCACTTTGTCCGGCACGGCCCAAACCAGCGAACAAATGCAGGTCTGCATGTGGTACGCATATAATGAAGGCTGGGCCCAAGTCAATAGCAGTTGTAAATCAGTCACTTTAACCGCAACTACCACCAGCGTTACTACGTACCCGGTAACTGTAAGCCCCGGTACAGAGTACAAAATATGGGCGTGGGGCTCGCAGTCCGGAAACTCTAATAGTACTACTAGCGGTGTAACTACCGCACCATTAAGCTTAGGCTCCGGTGCTAGCGTAGGCAGTGGCTATACTTTGACCGCAAATACTCCCGTAGTTATAGGCAATGCTGTGATTGGCACGGTTTCTTTGTCCGGCACGGCCCAAACCAGCGAACAGGTACAAGCTTGCCTATGGTACCTAAGAAGTGGCACGTGGCAACAGATAAGTAGCAGTTGTAATACGCTCACCCAAACGGCCACGACTACCACCATTACTACAAAACCGGTGACTTTCACTGCCGGCACCCAGTATAGAATTTCGGCAACGGGTTCGCAGTCCGGAATTTCTAACAGTGCTACAGGCTATACGTTGACCGCGAAATCAGGCTCAAGTTCTGGCAACTCTAGTGTTCCCGTCGGCAGTGGTTATACCTTAACCGCCTACCCTCCCGTAATGGCTGGCAGCAGTACAATTGGCATGGCTACTTTATCAGGCACCGCCCGAACCAGCGAACAGGTACAAGCCTGCCTATGGTACCAAGCAAGCGGTACGTGGCAACAGATAAGTAGCAGTTGTAATACGCTCACCCAAACGGCCACGACTACCACCATTACTACAAAACCGGTGGCCACTATCCCTGGCACGCAGTACGAAATATCGGCATCTGGTTCGCGGTCCGGAATTTCTAACAGTACTTCTTCTGGTAGCATGAGTGCAACGGTACTGTCTGCGACGCCGTATATGGGATTTAATACCTACTATGCGCTCGGCGGCAACATCAATGAAGCCTCTATTAAGCAGCTGGCCAGTCAAATGCAGCAGAACGGGCTAGAGCAAAGCGGGTACAATATTATCTGGCTAGACTGGGGTTGGAGTACTGGCGCCAGGGATGCCCAAGGCAATTTGACGACTGACACCACCCAGTGGCCTAGTGGCATAAGCGGCTTGACCAGTTACCTTCATTCTCTAGGTTTTAAAGCCGGAATATACACTGACGCCGGAGCCAGCGGGTGCAGTAATTCCGGCGTCGGTTCCTTGAACCATTACCAGCAGGATGCCAATACGTTTGCCGCTTGGGGAGTCGATGCCGTAAAGGTTGATTTTTGCGGGGCCGGCCAAGCTGGACTGATACCCCAAGTCCAAAATACCCAGTTTGCTAGTGCTATAGCCAATAATAGCTCTAACCGGCCTATGATCCTGAACATATGCGTGCCGTGGCTTCCCGGACAAGTCGGGGAACCCGAAAGTCAATCGTCATACTCCACCTATCTGTGGGCTCATAATATTGCCCAAAGCTGGCGCACCGGTCCCGACATTAACTACGGCGGCCACACGCCTGAAACCTGGTTCTATGTGATGAGGAACCTGCATGACAATGCCACCCATCCGGAGGTAGCCGGCCCCGGTCATTGGAGCGATCCCGATTACATGGACTTTTACGGTTTAACTGATTCCCAGTCCCGTGGCCAGCTGACAATGTGGAGTATGCTTAGCGCGCCGCTCGTGATTTCTACTGACGTGACTCAATTAACGTCTTCCCAGCTTGCCGACTTAAAAAACCCTGCCGTACTAGCTGTTGACCAAGATTCGTTAGGCAGTCAAGGAACAATGGCCTTTACTCAGGGAACCGGCGGAGAAGTATGGTTTAAGCATTTATCGGGAAATAGGCTGGCCGTTGCCCTGCTTAATACCGGTACTAGCCCGGTAGATTTCCAGGTTACCCCTGCCCAAATGGGCCTGTCCGGCAGCTATACCCTAAACGATGTCTGGAACAACACAACAGCCACCACCAGTAGCCCAATAACTGCGACCGTGGACCCAACAAGCGCTACGCTGTACATAGTGCAGCAGTAGGCGCACTACTGCTAGGCACATAGTCTTAGCTTCGTAAGGCGACGTAACTGCCGTATGAGACTGTTAAGGCTAGCTGATGAAATCAGAATAAGGCTGCGGGCGTACCTGTTTTACCATAAACCTAAAAACTGGTCGTCACTTTCTCATAAACAAATTACGGCCGGACTGGGCGAGTATGTGAGATAAGAATAGTTTTAACTTGTGCACTGATGCCCAGCCAGGAAGAAAATGCTTGAATCTCTGCGTCCCCAGCCAAGCACCTTGCACCCTTAGAAGTTGAGCAACTAAATGGGACGTTCGAACTTATTAGCAGCCACTATATAGTTGCTAATGTATGGGCTGCAGTCTCAAATTGCGGAGCAAGCGAGTTGCAAGCTGTCGCTCCAAGTAGAGGCCAAACGACAGAAGGGCCAACTCGCAGTGACCTTACTTCAACCCGAGGCAAAAAGTATTCTGGATTATCAGACCAACGTATTAGCTGGTCACCGAGTGTTAGATGCACGGATTCTACTACGTCATCACCAACTTCATCTTCAAGATAATCTGCTAACTCAAAGAAAACACCTGCAGCAGTGTACGCCTCTCTTCTGGCCGCGCTATTTGCATGCACTTCAATAGGTGAGGCTAGAGGAATAGTCTTAAAAACCTTAGTAATCACGTGCGCAAATTCCCTATAACGCAAAGGGGTTGACCAGCGGATACCTCGCTCGCCGCCAGGATCATGTCTCCCAAAATGTATTGAAGATCGGGCATCGGCAACGTACCCTAACGAAGTAAATGCCGTATGAGCATCATCTCTAATGCTTATCTCACAAGAGTTAAACCAGCCCCTACTTACATCGGGACTGCCCAAGAGGTTCACCCGTAGTCTAGCAACAGCATCTTCAGCCATACGAATCCTTATGTTATTTATGTAAGTATAGCCCACGAGGTATCAAGCCGTATCTTTATGCTTCGTACTAACATTTTCAGCGATACACAGCCAGAAAAATGGTTGAATCCCAGCGTGTCCTGCAAAGATACGGTACAAACAAACCACGCTCAGTACTTACAATATAATATTTGATATTATTCAAAGTAAATATTATTACATACTTGCTGCCGACATAAGCGTACATTGAGCCTATCAATCAAGGAGGGCACATGATTTTAAAGGATTATAACTATAGTATTGCTTCAGGGGTGGCGCGAATCAGAGCCAGAACAACCTTGGCAATTTCTTCAGTAACTTTGGGCATAGTCGGCTTACTGACCGCGCTTGCAATGCCAATAGCTGCCGGTGCGGCAAGCACTTCGGTGTATGACGCCGTGCCGAGTCCGTTGCCCCCCAATGTCGCGAGCGTTGGGTTTGAGGCAACTTCTACTTCGGAGTTTGGCGACTATGTACACCTTGCTGGCACAAATCGTAACCTAAATAACATTACAGTGACTATGAGTGACTGGGCGCTCTTTTCGGATTACTCATCCGATGCTCGCTATTCGGCGAACAGCACGAGCTGGACACACCCTATGACGGTTAACGTTTATAGCAACCACCTTGCGGCCAATGGCACGCCAGACACGCTGCTGGCCACGAAAACCCAAAGCGTCACCATACCGTGGCGACCAGCTGCAGACCCAACCTGCGCAGGGGGCACAGCATGGAGAGCAAGCGACACCTTGTGCTACAACGGTAAGGCCTTCAATACCACGTTTGACCTTAGCAGCTCAAATGTTACATTGCCAAACGATATCATTGTAGGCGTAGCTTACAATACGGCCGATTACGGAGCCACACCCATCCACCAGGCTGGACCCTACAATTCGCTTAATGTCGGTGCGCCCAATGGACAGACCGCTACCGTAGGCACTGATGACAGTTCAGATTCTGTTTTCTGGAACACCTCGTTTGCGGGGTTCTATGCTGATAGCGGAACAGCTGGCGTTGGAATATTTCGCAAAGATACCGGCTGGACGCCAAACGGTACAGTAGCTATTCAAATAACTGCGTCTACACCAGTGCCGACCAACAAAGACCAGTGTAAGAACGATGGCTGGAAGAACTTAACAGATGACAAAGGCAAAGCGTTCAAGAACCAGGGTCAGTGTATCGAATTTGTCAATCATCAGTCTCACCAGGTCGAAGGTGAAGTAAAGTACAACGCCAACGGACTCAACAGAGATGCCGAGTTCGAGATGAATACGGCCAACAACAAAGGCACCTTTGCCTACTCTGATGCCAACCACGGATCGTACAAAGTAAAAGTTTCATCTGTTAAAGTTAGCGGCAACCAAGCCTGGTTCGCCGGTGTCGTCACAAAAGCTAGCGACCCGAGCTGGGTAGGTAATTGGCTTTTTGCAGAAGTGAAAGACAATAGCCCTGACCAAATTTGGGGAAGCTTTACCGACCAGACCACAGCCCAAAACGGTGTCACCAACATGACAAACCCGGCTGATGGACCGTTTCCGGTAACAAAAGGCAACTTAAAAGTTAACTAAAGTTTTGTTTAGGTAACACAAAACAATAAAATGCGCGGGGACAACCCCCGCGCATTTTAGCGGCAACGCCATTGAGGTTCCGTTACCGGAATGAATCGCCCTACGTTTCCTGTCTACCATCTGCAGCCTGGCAGTTCTCGCCCGCCCTTTTACATATTTAAATAAACATCGTAGAATAGTCTGCATGCCAATAATCATACCCGAGGGAGATAATCAGCTTTACGACCGGCTGCAAGAAAGTGGCGCTGCCGTTCTGACCGAAGAACAGGCCGGCCACCAAGATATTCGCCCGGCTCGTATTGGTATTTTAAATCTTATGCCGGCGGCTGCCATGAAAACAACCGAAGTTCAGTGGCTTAGCTCTATAAGCCGAACTGTTTTGCAAATCGAACCAGTACTAGTTAAATTCGACGGCGATGCTCGCGAAGACACAGGCGCAAGCCGAGGCGACATACTTAGGCGCTATACCTCGTTCTCGGAGGTTGCCGAAGAAGGCCTGGACGGACTTATTGTTACCGGCGATAACTTGGAGCTGCGAGTGCCATCCAGCACCGATAAGCCAGAGCTCATGCCTCTGGAGGACATAACATATGCTGCAAAGCTGGCGGAAGTCATCGACTGGGCGAGGGCTAATGTTCGCTCCACTATCTACTCGTGTTTGGCGAGCCACTTCGCGCTACATCATCTGTTTGGGCTTGAACGCGAGATTGGAGAAAGCAAAATATTTGGCGTCTTTGAACACGCCGTTAATAGACCCAGCAAGAATCCTATGCTTGCCGGGTTAGACGACTCTATAAAATCGCCGCACTCACGGTGGGGTAACATACCCGCAAAAGCAATGGGCAGTGCTGCGCTGGAATTACTGGCCGTAAGCGATACGACGGCGGATTGGCTACTGGCTAGTAGCCCGAACAATATCGGCGGTGATGATTTGTACCTTCAGGGGCATCCCGAATACCACAGGTTGGATTTGCACAAAGAATATCAGCGCGATAAAGCATCGGGGCAGGCTGCTCCCGTTGGATACTATACATCTGGTTCCGAAACTCCGGAGTTAGCATGGGCAACCGATGCTCGAGCCCTGTACTCAAATTGGATCGATGAGCTCTACAGACACGACCTGCAAAGACAGGTGACTTAGCTTTCAGATAAGTTGTGAGGTATGCAAACTAAAGACGGCCAATTTATAGACCTCTGTTTTATTTAATTTGCCACCGTAATACGGTGCACTGTCCCGTAGTATACTGTCCCTATGCCTCACATAAATACCCTGCCAGGCCAACACGACCATACTGTTACGGCATATATAATTCGAACGGATAGGGCTGAACCAAGGGCACTCTTGCATATGCATAAGATACATGGCAGGCTACTTCCGGTCGGCGGGCACGTAGAGTTAGACGAAACACCTTGGCAGGCTGCTGCTCACGAGATAGCCGAAGAATCTGGCTATAAGTTAGCACAGCTAAAAGTTTTGCAACCCAGAAAACGGATTGCTAGCCTGCCAAAGGTAAAGCTACATCCTTATCCTGTAGTGCTCAATACCCATGAGATCACATCGACACACTTTCACTCAGACACGGCGTATGGTTTTGTGGCCACGAGTGAGCCTATCGGAAAGATAGATGCTGACGAATCCACGGATTTACGATGGCTAACGTTATCTGAAATTAATGCCCTCGATGAATCTGAAATGTATCTTAACACCAAAGCAGTTTGTGAGTTTATATTTGAAGTCTGTCTCCAGGCATGGGAGCAAGTCGACGCCACTTGTTTTGATCTTTAGATAATCCAGCTATACACCAAACGGGGCCGTGGCGCTTATCATAGGTAAATTTGACCTAGATTGCACAAACACCTCAAATTTTGAAGGGTTTAGGTAGTGGTTGCTATCACTGTTCGTGGCCCGTCTCAAGCAGCTACTTACTACAAGGAGAAGCTATGACGAAAACTGATTTTAAGAAAGAACTAAAAGAGTTTTATGGTGGCAAAGTTGCCGAAAACGTTATCGTTACGGTGCCGCAAATGCAGTACTTACTAATAGACGGTAAGGGCAACCCAAACACATCGCCGGAGTTTTAAGATGCCATTGAAGCACTCTACCCAGTAGCTTACACCCTTAAATTTATGGCCAAAAAAGAGCTCGAAACAGACTATGGCGTCATGCCGCTAGAGGGCTTATTTTGGACAGAAAACATGGATGATTTTGACGCGGCGGACAAAGACAATTGGCTATGGACGCTTATGATTATGCAGCCAGCAATGATCACCAAAGAAATGTACAACCAAGCAGTTAAGCAAGTTGCAGCCAAAAAGAATCCACCGGCACTTAGTAAAATACGCTTTGGAATCCTTAACGAAGGCCAAGCCGCACAGGTGATGTACCTAGGACCGTATGCCGAAGAAGGACCAACTATTAAAAAGTTACATGCTTTTATTGCAAGCAAAGGCGGCAGGCTAAACGGAGACACCAAGAAGCATCACGAAATATATTTGAGCGATATACGCCGCACTGACCCAGCAAAACTAAAGACAATCATTCGGCAACCATACTAGCCGCTGCTACTCTCTTAAACTCGAGTGCCAATGCGCTGGACTAGCCAAGCGGAAGCAATAATACGAACGTTATAATACTACTTGCGAAAATAAATCTGTAAGAATATTGACAATTTGCGAAATCGGCAGCATAGTGTATATTATGAATACACAAGAATCCCAAATGCAGGCATACGCCGAATCACTTTCTGTTCCTACCAACCTTAACGATCTAACACTAGAAGAACGAAACTGCTCCAAAGAAAGACGGCCGCTCCAAGAGGACGATATTATAGTTGTTCTGCCAATGCGCCTAGCCATCGGCAGCTTCGGCGGGTCACTTTCGGGCATCTCAGCTCCTGAACTTGGGACTAGAGTCGTGAGCGAAATCCTCGAGAGAACCGGCGTACACGATATATACGATGAAGTAGATACGGTTTTCGCCGGCCAGGTTATTCAAACAGGCTCCGGCATGAACACAGCTCGGCAGATCGGAATCAATTCCGGTATAAACGAAACCGCCACCGGCATCACAATTAATATGGCTTGTGGTTCGGGACTTGAAACGGTAATTATGGCCGCAGAAAAAATTAAAGCTAAAGGAAATAGTGTAAAGGTGGCGATTGCTGGCGGGGTGGAAAATATGTCTGATCTTCCTCACCATGTTAAAATTGGCAGAAAAGCAGTCGGTTTGGGCCACCTAACACTCGTCGACGGCGTCCTCGACGGCTTAACGGATGCTTTTAGTGGTAAACACATGGGTTTGACCGCAGAGAACATCGCCGAGAAATACGGCGTAACCAGGGAGGCCGCAGACCTGTACGCTCTTCGCAGCCAGAAACTAGCCGCGTTGGCCTTGAGCCAAGATTACTTTAAGAATACGATTGTACCAATTGAAGTAAAGCACGGCAGAGAAACTGACCTGTTCGTAATAGACGAATACGTAAAGGGTGAAACCACTAAAGAAAGCTTGGCAAAATTACGCCCTGCCTTTAAGAAAGACGGCGGCATTGTTACGGCAGGAAACGCAAGCGGTATTAACGACGGAGCGGCTTTAATGATAGTAACGACGGCAGGCAAAGCCGGGGAGCTAGGGCTTGAACCATCAATGCGCCTAGTGTCCTACGGCGAAGCGGGCGTTGCGCCTGAAGTTATGGGGTTGGGCCCGATTCCTGCTTCTAGAATAGCGCTGGAAGAAGCCGGTTTGAAGATGAGTGATATGGATATTGCAGAGATTAATGAGGCATTTGGGGTCGTACCATTAGTCGCCGGCAAGGAGCTTGGGGCAACTAAGGAGCAATTGAATCCTCTCGGAGGTGCGATTGCCCATGGACATCCGCTTGGTGCAACTGGCGCCATATTGATGACAAAAGTAGCAGCCTATTTCGAGCACAACCCTTTTAGCCGTTATGGCTTGGTTAGCCTGTGTATTGGTGGCGGCCAAGGCATTGCTGTTGTTTTAGAGAAAATCTAATCTAGCAGTTCAAGCTCGGGATTGAATAATACTCAGCCAATTTTAATTCGGCCGTCAATTCAAGGTTGGCATTGCTAAGGCTGGCCTAGGGCTTGCTCGAAGCTCTTGGTGGTAAAACTACAGAAATGTTAAACCCACCCCTGTTTCCATGCGGCACCGGTAAGAACCCCACTGCCCTATCTTTGATGACAGCGAGAGCGAGTATACCGCACCCCAGGGTGCGGTATGAGGAAAAGATATGGTGGTGGGTTCAGTTTACACTCAGCGGGAAGCGCCGGCTAAAACGGGGCGCCTTCGGCCACTGGCAAAGTAGCCACAATCGGTTGCCCTTTCGAACATCTCGTCACGCAGATCCGGGTGGACGCAATTATATATAAGCTGTCGAGCGACATCAGCGACGGTAGCGGCTTTTGGACCCTTCAACTCGGCAACGCCATGTTCGGTAACAACGTACTTTGTGCGATCCATCGCAGGCAGAACAATATGATCGTTAGGGCCGGCAAACGGTATAATGTTGCTGATGAGTTCTCCGTCGGCATTTGTTCGGGTCGAGTGAAGCGCAATGATACTGTTTGACGCATTTGCCGAAAAATCTCGCTGGCCGCCGGCTCCCGAGTAGCGATGGCCGACGCCAACTACAGTTTCGCCCCGCAGTGTCACGGCCATAGCCTGGTTTATCGA
This sequence comes from Saccharimonadales bacterium (SeqCode), assembly GCA_038207115.1. Lineage (GTDB taxonomy): Bacteria > Patescibacteriota > Saccharimonadia > Saccharimonadales > UBA4665 > JAJZCD01. The sequence continues at coordinate 80,546 of JBBRAC010000001.1, read as the reverse complement.
GGTAATATTGCGCCGCCTGATTTGATTGGCGTCGTTAGTTATATGCGCCGGGAGAATAGTCACGTCGGGGTTGTTGTTCATGAATTTCCACAGTTCGTGGTCTCCAAGCGCTACCGTACCGACAATCTGTATGCCGCGCCTAAGTTTTGTCATCGAATTGTTGAGTGCTTCTGACCAAATGTCCTTAACTCTGTCGGCTACATTTTCCAGCACCAGGCCTGGCAAATACCCAACCCCTAGCTGAAGCGTCGCTTGATCTGGTACTAAGTTTGAAATATGGGATGCAATCCGTTGGTCAATATCGGCATGTGTGCTTGTTTTGGACGCTACCTCATGCAATTTGTGTGTGGCTTGCGTAACCCCAACAACCTGTTTCTCACTAAATTGATTGCCGTTTACCCATGGCATGTCGGGGTGTTCAAACACATAGACAGGCACGCCATAGTCGATGAGAGCGTGCGTGTAATCGCCGTTGGTCCCCAAACTACGCATTCCATTCCTGGCTACCGTAGCCAGGGCAACGACTAAATCGGGCCGCTGGCGCTGCCCTTGGTTCTTCATATAGTCAAACATGCCAGAAAAATGTACATCAACAGCTTCCACCGACGGCATGCTTCCGTCGCTAGGCCTGTAGCAGCTCCTGTCAGCGCTTGAGAAGAAAGTACTGACTCGCCGAATTTCCGGATGGTATGGCCATTCTTGCGGAGAATGCATTCCGAGGATTGTAAGATCCTCAAACATGTCGGCGTTGGTATATATTTCGCCAAGAGCTTCAATTGGATAACCGGTCGCCGGCGGAACGACAATGGTTCCTGCGTGCTTTGGTATGTTATCTAGTAGCTCGGTACTGTATGGCATGGGGCATCTCCTGTATAGCGGCATGGCTAATCTTAGTTTTGATTATATAATACACTTAATTTTTAATTTTTACCAACCTACGCATTTTGCCTGCAATAGCTTGACGGCGCGTGATCTTCGTGTGAATTCCCAAAGAGCATAAAATAGCCACCGAAACGGTTTAGGGAACGTCGTAAAATGCTTTGAATCAAATGCAGATAGTAAGAATAAGTGGTAAATCACACTGTTGCAAGCTGGTATAGTTTGGTGTATTATTGCTTCGTTTGGCAGAGAACAATCTCTCCCAACAATAGGCCAATTGGAGGCCAATTGTGACTACTCTCGAGCGAACCAAGCTTACCCTTAAGGGGGTGGCGGAACTCGCGGGGCTGGAAGGAAAACACCTCGGCTACAGCCGGTGGCTCATCATCGACCAACACATGATCGACATGTTCTCGGATGCCACCGGTGACCACCAGTGGATTCACTCCGACCCAAAGAGGGCGAAGGCAGAAGGACCGTTCGGCGGAACTATCGCCCAGGGGTACCTGACGCTCTCCCTCTTCCCCATTCTCCTCTGGGAGATTCTCGAGGTCGAAGGCGCAACCGTCCTCAACTACGGCATCGACAAACTCCGGTTTACCGGAGTGGTGCCAGAGGGTTCGCGGGTTCGTCTCGGCGTCACGGTCACCAAGGTCGCCACAACCCCAAAGGGTGCCACCGTATCGTTCGCAGCGGTTGTCGAGGTCGAAGGCATCGAACGCCCAGCGCTCGTGGCCGAGATCTTGCTCCGCTACTGAACAACACGCAGCACAGCACGTTACAAATCCATCCAACACAAAGAAACAGGTGATTGCCATGCGTTCTCTGAAGGATTCCCTTCCTGGAACGATCGTGAGTGCCGAGCTGGATACCGCAGACGCGATAGCCAAGTTCTGGTACGAGCTCTTCAAGGTTGGCGTAAATGCCGCCACCGAGAGTGACAAGAAGTCGCAGGACATCGGCGAGCAGCAGATTGCTCGCATGAAGGCCGACATCGCAGTCGCGATGGCGAACCCAGCCAACGCCTTCTGGTTCAACCCACAGGCCCGAGCCAAGGCCTGGGAAACCAAAGGCCTATCGGTACTCGGGGGCATGTACAACTACTGGCAAGACTTGCTCACCAACGGTGGAAACCCCGCCCTGGTCGACCGGTCAAACTTCGAAGTTGGCAAAAACCTCGGCGTTACGCCTGGAACCGTCGTGTTCCGCAACGAGCTGTTCGAGCTCATTCGCTACACGCCGGCCACCCAGAGGGTGCACCAGGTTCCGCTCCTTATGGTCCCACCGCCCATCAACAAGTTCTACATCCTGGACCTCGCGCCTGGGAGAAGCCTTGTTGAGAAGGCGGTGGCCGAGGGCCAGACAGTGTACCTCATGTCGTGGGTCAACCCCGGCAAAGAGCTGGCGAACACCCAGTTCTACGACTACGTCACCAAGGGCACGCTGGCTGCGATGGACGTCATCGGCGAAACGGTAAACCTGCTCGGGCTCTGCCTGGGTGGAACCATCGCCACGATGACCACCGCATACGACGCGGCAACCAAGGCCAACAAGGTCGGCAGCCTGACACTGATCGTCACGCTCACCGACTTCGGTGGAGACGTCGGAGCCATGGGTGCGATGATCGACCGCGACTTGGTCGAGTCCACCTACCGGAAGACCCGGAAGGTTGGCTTCCTTACCGGCCAACAGATGGGCAGTGGTTGGGTCTGGGCCAGTTCGGAAGGGCTCTTCTTTGACCCGGCGCGCAAGCGTTGGCTTCTCGGTGAGAACGCTCCAGTGATGGACCTGCTCGCATGGAACGCCGACGGCACACGCCTCCCGGCGCTGATGCACTACCAGTACCTACTGGCGTGCTACGTCGACAACCTGTTCGCACGAGGCGAGATGGTCATCAACGGCTACCGGCTGAACCTCGGAGACATCACCGTCCCCGTGTACGCCGTGGCTGGATCGACCGACCACATCGTCCCCTGGAAGTCGTCCTTCGCGGGCATCTCCCAGACCAGCGGCGAACGTCGACTGGTGCTTGTCCCTCGTGGACACATTGGTGTCATCGTCGCCCCGCCGTCGCCTCGTGCGTCGTACCTGGTCGGCGAAAACACCTACACGGCATCGTGGGAAGCTACCGCCAAGAACGAGAGCAACTCATGGTGGAACGACTGGACAGGATGGCTCAGACAACGCTCCGGCGAGCTCGTTCAGCCACCAGTCAACGTTCAGAACTTGGGCGCCGCACCCGGCACCTACGTCCTGGCATCGTAGTCGCCTTCCCCGCCTCTCGCACCCCCAGAACCCCTCACCGGGCAAAAGTGGTGCGAGAGTGCGGCTGGAACATTAACAACTCGACCCGAAAAAACTTGCATGCGCAGAAAGCGCCTGCACTCAAAACAAAAATAGAAAGGAAAGGTGATTGTCATGGGGATTCTCTCTGGACGTCGGTTGCTCATCACGGGGATCCGAGCCGAGAGCAGTATTGCCTACCACGTCGCACAGCGGTGCGAAAAGGAAGGCGCTGAGCTCGTTCTCTCCGCCCCTCCCCGCGCGTTGGCAGCCCTGAAGCTTGTCGCCGCGTCGCTGCAGACGAACCCCAGGGTCATCGAACTCGACGTGAACAGCGTCACGGACATCGACGGACTGGCCAAGCTCATCGGAGGAAAGCTGGACGGCGTGCTCCACTCGATTGCGTTCGCTCCCAAAGCGGCGCTTGGCGGCTTCATGCCGACCTCGTTTGATGCCTTCTCGGTTGCAGTGCAAACCTCGGCCTTCAGCTTCAAAGAGCTGATCCGGGGGGTCACACCAATCCTCAACCCCGGGGCGTCCGTTGTGGCCATGTCATTCGACCCTTCGGTCGCGTGGCCCAGCTACGACTGGATGGGCGTTTCCAAGGCGGCACTCGAAGCCATCGCGCGCTACCTGGCTCGTGAGCTCGGTCCTCTGGGCGTTCAGGTGAACATTGTCTCCCCAGGAGTAATTTCCTCACCTGCCGCACTCGGCATCCCCGGCTTCGACTTGTTGGCATCTGCCTTCGAGAACCCTCCGCTGAAATGGGACGTTCACGACGTCGGCACCACTGTGACCACTCTGCTGTCCGGGCTCATGCCTGGAGTCACCGGTGAAGTCCTCAAGGTCGACGGCGGCATGCACGCCATCGGCGCCAAATAATCCGCGGTCTTCGGACTAAGGATGCATCCAGATCATCGCGATCTGAAGACTGATGTTCCAGGCCTCGGCCCGGAAAATCAGTGTCCAACCGGACAAAAAAGGTGGGAGTTCCTACAAACTCCTAGTGGACTGGTACGTGAGTACGTCTGTGCCCCTAAAGGCGCAAACCCAACTCCGTACCTGCTCCACTGCTATTCACGAAGTAGTAGTCGTGCCGACGAGCTGTATTGGCAGCGAAATAGCCAGCAATTGCCCCACCGCCTAAACTCTGCAGGTTTTGCACTTCATAGTGTAATTTTAGCAACTAATTGGTGTACGTTTACCTTCGTTAATACTGTGCCGCTATGCAAATGAACGATTATTGCCATAATCTGTCTACTGTTATCGCTATCTACTTTGCTGGATTAACTGCATGAGCAAATAATGAAATGTTCGATGAAGGTTGCTGCAGATTAGTTAAATCTAATTGCGTATATAATCGTTTTCTTTGTTACAAAAGGACTTAGCGATATAAACAACAACATTCTTAAGTTAGTCCGGTTTATAATCGTCCCTATCACTGTTTACACTGGATTTGTGGTTTTTTATATGGTCACAGGTGTATCATTAATTTGCATATGTACTGGTAGCCTAGGATTATGGCAGTTTTGATTAACCTGTGTAAATACCAACAACGCCTTAGTTGGCGCACTAAAGCTAGTAGTGGAGGTCTAATATGAAAGAAACAGCCCATGCCCACATGGATAGAGCCGCAAGGCATTTAGGTCTATCTAAAGAGGTGCTCGAAAGTCTTAAAAAAGCAAACGCCGAGCACGTGTTCGACATTGCGTTAGAAAGTGGTAAAACGTTCAAGGCTTACCGCGTGCAGCACAACAATAAGCGGGGACCTTACAAGGGCGGCATTAGGTATCACCGAGATGTCAGCCTGGACGAAGTCCAAACGCTCGCGACTCTAATGAGTCTCAAGACAGCGGCAGTCAATATTCCGATGGGCGGCGGCAAAGGTGGTATTGCCTTTGACCCGCGTGAGCTCAACGAAACTGAACTGGAAGAGCTAAGCAGAAAATACGTCCGGTATTTACATCAGCATATTGGACCCGACAAGGATATCCCTGCCCCCGATGTTAACACTAACGCTCAGATTATTGATTGGATGGTCGACGAGTACGAGAAGCTGACCAGTGATACCTCAAAAGCCAGTTTTACCGGCAAAAGCCTATCGAATGGTGGTAGCTTGGGCCGCGAAGCGGCAACCGGCAGAGGTGGGGTTATAGCACTCATCGAACTGCTGAAGCTCGAAAAAAACAATCAACCGATTACCTTTGCCGTCCAAGGTTTTGGAAATGTTGGCTCGTACTTTGGCACCGTAACAAAAGAGCTGCAACCTGATTGGGCAATGGTAGCCGCCAGCGATTCTGAAGCAGCAGTGTATTCACCTACAAGCCTCGACGCCTTGTCATTGCAGAAATTTAAGTCCGAAAGAGGCCGGTTTAAAGATTTTAAGTCCGAAAAGATTATTTCCAACAACGACTTACTAGCTTTAAAAGTAGACGTGCTAGTGCTGGCCGGGTTTGAAGATACTGTTACGTCAGACAATATGAGGAGCATTCAAGCCAAATATATTATCGAGATGGCTAACGGGCCAATTACCAACGAGGCGCACGATTACCTGGAGTCAAAAGGTAAGATTATTTTGCCAGATATTATTGCGAACGCCGGCGGCGTAGTGGTGAGCTATCTTGAATGGCTGCAGAATAGACAGCAAGAAACATGGTCCGAGGACAAGGTTAACGACAAGCTAAAGGGATATATCGAAAATGCCGTGCGCGAAACGTATAGCTACGCCCAGTCTCACAAAATTAGCCTGAACGAGGCGGCGTTTGCGACTGCGCTCAAAAGACTCGTAGCGTAACCTCGAAAAAACTGTAGAATTTTAAACCACGCTTCAGCCTGCAATGCACGGGTAGATATCATGCATCGTATCTGTGCTAGAAACAGGCAGTAGAGACGTACGCTGTTAGACTCTGTGTGCACTCTTGTTACGGCAAGAATGAGTAGCCGTGCTTCATTTTCCAGAGGAAGTACTTTTCAAGCGTGAGTTTGCTAAAGTCATTGAACACGTTAGGAATCATCACCGCAAACCAGCGCGGCTTAAAGAGCGAATTGCCTACAATAATGACTTCTTTGTGCCCAGCATCCATAACGCAAAGCGCAGGAATTTTGCCCCACGTTTTCTCTTTGAAGTTGGTCTTACCGCGCAGCGCTTTTACGACATTTGTGGCGACAATTTTGCCAGTAACATCACTTGGATAGCCAGTTTTTGGCACGCCAAACGGTACACGCCCCGGCTTAAACGGCGGCTTGACATCTACTGCTATTCCAGCGCCCCAAACATTGGCGTATTTTTTATGCTGGTAACTGGGATTGACATCTAGAAACAGATTCTCTAGCGCCTCTAGTTTGGGTGAGTCTTTTATGAAATCAACTCCCGTAAACGGTACCATCAACATAGTGAATTTGCTGGGTAGTGTCTCTCCGGTATCTAGCACTACAGAATCGGCCGTAACTTCTTGTACACCAACTTCGGTTCGATAGTGAATATTGAAAGCCTTCATAAAGGTCTTTAGGTAAAACTCGCCTACCATCATACCATCCATACCAAAATGACCCAGATAGGTTTCTGGTGTAATCCAGTATAAGTCGACCTGTTTGCGAATCTTCTGCTCATGCAGCCACTTTTCGACATTAAACAGGAATTCATAGGCAGCACCCATACAGCTGGCTTTCTGAGTCGCCCCAATGACGATTGGGCCAGGGGTTTTTTTGAACTCTTCTAGTTTAGCCTTACTGTCGAGCGCACCATCAATTGAGCCTATATAACTGCTATACTTACGCACGCCGGGGGCGATATCACGGTTGGGTCTTGGGCCAGTAGCAATAACCAGCTCGTCATATGGCAACGTACCATTCATTTTGGTAGTCACTTCTTGCTTATCTGGATCCACACTAAGTGCAGTATCCACGACAAATTTCACCCCATGTTTATCAAAAGCTGGCTTGCGAGGCACCAGTACTTGGCTAATCTGACGCCGGCCAATCGGAACCCATATTAACGAAGGGAAAAACAGTGAGTTTTCCTTGCTGTCTATTACCGTTACTTCTACGTCGTTCCTGAGCTTGCGTTTGATTTCAAGAGCAGCGGTCGCACCTGCGAAGTTTGCTCCGACAACGACAACACGTTTAGTCATTTTAGTCCTTATGGTTATTCTGAGGCTTACAATTGTGATTATACAACTTTTAAAACTTCATAGGTGTGACCTGTTGCGCATCTTTTCGTGGTAGTAAAAGCACGTTTGGCGCACGTCAGGGGTACAGAACGTGAGGAAACCCTGAATCACGCGCCGATTGCGCACCGGGCCGTTCAGCGTACATTCCATGCCGAAGGTTAGGTCGACGATTGTTCCGTGAGCCTGGGGCCTCCAAGCTCGTTCGTAACACTAAAAAGGTATCGTATAGGTTCAATGTTTAACTTCGGTGATGCATACAGCCGCTATTATTTCAGCTAATCAGTTCGAACGAGAGGCCTCTTCGGGAGTCTTACTAAGCTGCTATATTCACTATATAAAAGAAGATCTAACCACCCTTGATGCCAACCCCATTCCAGGTGTGCCTTCACAAGCAATAGATACTGGTAAGCTTGTGTTCGGATCGGGGCAAATTAACATTGCTATTACTGGTGAAATGGTCGGTGAAACTTTAGAAACAAAATGAGCGCAAATTATGACCAACGTTGGAGCTATCCTTCAGGCTGCTAATTTGACACTTAACGATATCATCAAAGCAACTATCTAAGTAACTGACCTCACGCAGCTGCCAGAAGTAAATACGTACTACCCAACCTACTTCAGCAGCACGCTTCCAGCACGCGAGGCAATCAGCGAAGCAGTGCCACTTAGGCGCAACGATTGATATCAGCGTAGTTGCATCTCGCTAGCCTCCTTGGACAAGTTACCAGGTACGTCAACTAAAAGCAGCGAGCATAAGAACCATGAAAGGCTTTTTTAGCATGTGACTTGCCCTAAATCTTGAAAGGGTTACCGGTTTTTTCGGATAATTTGCATGCCAAGTAAGTCTCATAATTTCGTTCTTGGGAGCGGCCAGATATTGACTCACGCTATTTATTGTATTATTGTTAATGGCTATAGGATCATATTATGGCAATTCAGAGATATTCGGCAATAGGTAGTTTTGGTGTCCCGCTTGATAATGGCGACGGTCCTAAAAACGACGCCAGTCTACGTGTCCTTTTCGACGCCTATGATATAGAGGGCCAAGAAGTACCAGAAATTGATACGTTAGATATTACTCCCTACTATTGGGACAACCCGAATTTTAGGTATTTCATGTCACGCAATAGTGAGACGGATCCTGTAGTGATAGATCTGATGCCGAGGCATAAAGGCTCTGAAGCCTTTATGCCACTAGGACAGTTTGTTCTGGCGGGTATACGTAGGATTGTTATACCAGGTATTCAGAAGACAGTAGCAATCGCAGGCCCAAGTCCCCGTTTTCGCAATATGATTTGTATACACGAAGCAATCATTGCAGATTAAACGCTATAACTTATCGTCATTGAGGCCAATAATTAACCCTTCATTGGGCCGAAGCACGATATGTTCACTTACCGCATTGTTCTCTTTGTCTAAGTAGGTCGAAAGCAACACGTGCCCTTTTTGGTGCATGGCTACCTGCTTAACTGCGCTAGAAAAATTTAAGATTATCAGCAGCTTGTCGTTACCGAGGCTTCTTTCGTAACCCAAGATATCTGGACCGAAATCAAAAGAACAATACGTACCTTTTTTTAATATTGCCGAACTGTTACGCAAATGAATAAGCTGTTTGAAAAGCTGCAAAGAAGACCGCGGAGTTTCAGACTGAGTGCGCACATTTACTACCTGGTAATCGGATGAAATGGGCAGCCATGGAACCTTTTTCGAAAATCCGGCATACTCCGTATTGTCCCACTGCATCGGCGTCCGTTGGCCATCTCGGCCTTTGCCAGGCTCCGTAAAAGGATCGCGCAATTGCTCCTTAGAGATTGGTACGTCTGTCATGCCAAGCTCATCGCCGTAATAGATAAACGGTAGGCCGGGCAACGTTAGTAGCATCATGGCAGCGGTTCGAGCAGCGTCGCGCCCTATGCGCGAGGCGACGCGTGATTCATCATGATTCCCAAGAGTGTAAATGGGCATATAGCCTGGTTCCATGCCAGCCTGAAAAGTATCGATAAATGTGCGAAACGTCGATGCTTCCCAGGGTAAGAAAATGCCCTCAAAATTGAACGGTGCACTCAGTTGAGCGTTTACCGCCTCATAGTACTGTAAGTACCCCTCAATTTTGTTCTCCTCTTCGGGATGTGCTTCGGTAATCATGAAACGGTCGGGGTACTCTTTGAGCACTTGGGTCATTTCGTTCAATCTATCGAACAAATGCGGGCCATCACGGCTATAGATATGCTTCAGTGAAACGTGCTCGGAACCGCCCGAGTTTGGGGATACTGGCTGGTTTACGGGGTCATCGCGAAACTGTGGATCTTTGGACATCCAGTCTACGGCATCTACCCGGAAGCCATCTACCCCAAGATCGAGCCAAAACCTCATTGCACTTTTCATGGCTTCGCGAACAAGTGGATTATCCCAGTTTAAATCTGGCTGTTTGGCCAAAAAACTATGTAAATAATATTGCTCGGTTTGTTCTGAAAACTCCCAAGCTGAGCCGCCGAAATTGCTACGCCAATTATTGGGTACACTACCATCTTTTTTGGGCGAGCGCCAAACGTACCAATCACGTTTGGGATTATGGAGCGAAGATTGCGATTCGATGAACCACGGATGCTCATCGGATGAGTGATTCGGCACAAAATCCAGTACAACTTTAATGCTTCGATTATGGGCTTCGTCTACTAAGAGTTTGAAATCATCAAGCGTACCGAACACGGGGTCAATATCGGTGTAATTTGCGACATCATAGCCAAAATCAGCCATTGGAGAAGTGTAGATTGGTGAAATCCAGATGGCATTGACTCCTAGCGATTCTGGAGCGCCGCCTAAGTAGTCGAGTTTATCTATTATGCCTTGTAGGTTGCCGACGCCCGTACCTTTAGCATCAAAAAAGCTTCTAGGATAAATCTGGTATATTACTGCGCCTTCGTGCCACGGGGTATTCTGCGACTGCATAGTCTAAGTATGGGCGCACACGCGAGCATACCCTAATTGGCTGCTCACTACAGAGTCAAAAAACGTAACGTTTCCAGAACCGGCTGCAGGGCTCCTCCCGTTCTGCTCCCCTAGCGCACGCTAGGCTCGCTCTAGCCATGCAGGAAAGATACGAAATGATTTCATAAGAGTTTGGTGGCCATTAGTCTCCGTGCTCCAGACTGGCAGGTCACCTGCAACCATGCCTACATTGATAGCTGCGCTAACCAATAGACAGGCCATGCTACACTATGATTAGCAAATTTAACAATAAGAAGTATATATGACTGCAAAACATCCTCTGGGCAAAGCACTTAAAGATACCATGATAACAGATGTTCCGAGCTATGGTAACAAGCTCTTCTACTCTTTGGGCTTTTTGTCCATGATATCGTTTGTCATGCTAATAGTTACTGGCATAATTATGACCGTGTATGGCCCGAACTGGTGGCTGACGAGCAATGTAGGAGGCTACACTCGCAGCGTTCACTTGTGGGCCACCCAAGCCTTTGTGCTATTCATACTATTGCACTTACTGGTAGTGTTCTTTACTTCTGGCTTTAAAAAGCCACGGCGCCTGACGTGGATTTTGGGCGTGCTGATGATGTTTATCGTGCTGGCAGAAACAGAGTTCGGCTACGTGCTTAGGGGAGATTTCTCTTCGCAGTGGAGAAGTTTACAGGGAGCCGATTTTTATAACGGCAGCGGACTCGGCGGGTTCTTGAATCCTCTCAATTATAGTCAGGTTTACGGCGTACACATCGTGGTAATACCGCTGGCCATCGTCGGTTTACTAGGTTTACATTATCTGTTAGTTCGGGTACTTGGCATAGCTAAGCCGTATCGAGCAGATGTACAAATTAAAACAGTACCCGCCAATCACAAGCTGCTTTTTGCGCGCGGTGGCGTCCTCATGGCTCTGATCTTAGGCTTGGCTATTCTTCTTCCGTCGCCCTACATCAAACCAACCACCATTCAAAATGTTGCCCAGCAAGACCCCCTATTATTTAGTAAAACGTTAGTCTCCGAGATTGATCATTCTTCGGGTACCGCAACCTACGCCGACAATATCGCCCCCTACACCTACGACACGAAGTCCGTCTATGTTACCGGGCCCTATGAACAGTTCTTACAAACCAAACCCTCGGGCGTAAATAATTTGAAGCTTTTAAACAGTGGGCCTGAGGCTACACAGAATCAACAGATTAAAGACGTGTCTGACTACTTAGCTACCGATACCGCTGACTACTCTAAGCTGCCAAATAATCCCGTTTCGGGAATCGTAAAGACTTTGACTGTAATGGCGCAGGCTGGGCTATACGAGCCGATACTCAACAGCAACACTAGCCTTACTAAGTTTGCAGACGGAACGACCTACACTAGCCGCTTTTTGGCCGACACGGGGGTACTTGAAACCAAAGCAACGGCTCTAAACATTACAACTCAGCAATACGGCATGGTTCGAGAAGCACAAGGCCGAACACCTGGCGCGTGGTGGTTAGCTCCGATTGGCGTGCTAAACCATACGGTACTTCAAAATGACGATAACGGCGACCGTGACGCAGCCATAATTTTTGGCTCGTTACTGCTCACCATGTTAGCCTTCCCGTTCATACCGTACCTAAACCAGCTACCTGACAAACTTAAAGTCTACAAGCTTATTTGGCGCGAAAAAAGCGAGCGCACCAAGAAATAGTTCCTGGCCAGTATACTGCTATGATCTCGTTATTGTTGGTCAATAGTTATCTGATCTCTAAGAATAGTAAGAGTAGCTAGGGTACATATTTTACAGAAAGTTCAGTAAACATACATCTAGGCTATGAATAGAGTATGGAATCCGAAGCAGAAAAAGGCATAGAGAAGAAAATCGACGAGCCAAGCCATAAATCATTGGCACTTTGGGCCTCCGACTGTGCCAAGCATGTACTCCCCTACTTTGAAGAGCAGTGTGCGAAAGATAATCGCCCAAGGCAAGCTATTGCAGCGGGGCGGGCTTGGGTGCGTGGTAAGGTTACGGTGGGTGAGGTCCGTGCCGCCACCTTAGCTGCGCATGCGGCAGCTCGTGACGCGAATGATACTACAGCTCGCGCGGCTGCACGTTCGGCTGGTCACGCCGCCGCAACAGCCCATGTTGCTAGTGTCACGCCCCGCATGCCGCTGACTATGCTATCACTGCCCCTGAGGATGCAGCAGCGACCAAGAAACGTGCGTGGCAATCCTAACAGCTTCCGGAGCAGCTTCGTCTACTATCGTTGTCTGGCTGTAATCACTGATCGATTGTCGAGTAGGTTTGTCGACCGTGACGCGCAGCCAAGTAGCGGCCACCACGTGCCGACTTTAGAGCTATACCTAGTCACCATCAAACTGGCTGAGATGTATGAACGTTCGCTTAGCTTAGTGCAAGACGTCGAACACGAGTGGCACGTTTTTGTCCCAGCCAGTGTCAACGTACAGTAATGGGTGCGCGACACTTTTGGGGACGTTGAACGAGAGCTCCCCGGTGGCCGTTTTGCCGGGTGCTAATTCTGTTGCTGAGAGAGGTGTCGTCACGTACATCGAAGCATGCAAGTTTGCATAATCACCCGTTCGACTTCTGACGTATAGCTGATTGACCGGAATGAGCTGCTGGGTAGCGGGCGTGTTATTGGTAATACTGAAATCCATGATCAGCATCGTCTCGCTGGGGTCAATTGCAAAGGCGTAATCCGTATTATTATTTTCGGTGACCTTACTGACTTTAACGGTTTCGGCGCTATTGCTACCGATTTGCAAAGATGTAAGAACCGCTGAGCTATCGGGAACAATAATGGTCTTGGTGTGACGGGTACTAAAGCTCAAGGAATTATGGTTCAGCACGTACGCTGTATTAATAATGACGGCGGCAGCCAAGAGAATGACGAAAGCCGTAAATAACAAATGGTTCTCATCTGTAAGCTGAACCAAGTGCCGCCATTCGCGTTTAGCTCCGCGAACTTCCCTATCTACCTCATTGGTAATGGGCTTATTCAATGGTTTTTGGCGTTTCAAATCAAGTTTTTTCATACATCCTCCTTATGGTTTAGTTGCATCGTAGTAGCCGACTCGGAAAGCAGCGATTTGAGTACCGGCACCATTATTAACAGTGTTCGACTGGTGGCCATGGGTCGTTGAGCCGTTGGAATCCCTATAGCCGGGAATGGACGCACTACCAGCTAGAACCGCATGAATGTCATGATTACAGGTTGCCGAGGAACTCTCGATTGAACCACTCTGAATGCCGCCGGGATGATTTGGCCGGTAGCTGGTGATATTAATGGCCCAATCGAGATTCCATCCCCAACAGTTGCCGGCCGAAGCATGAGTAGCTAAATCGCTTGGCCCATAACAGGGCGTCCTGCCGCTACAATATACCGTCGCCGGGTTACTGACGGTTAGGTTAGCGGAGCTAGTCGATGTGCCGCCACTGTTCGTGCAGGTCAACGAATAGCTGTACGAACCAGCTGGGCTAATCGCACCGGTGGTTTGGCTACCGCTGGCGGCTTTTGAACCGCTCCACGATCCACCGGCCGTACAAGAACTTGGATTGTTCGTAGCGCTCCAGGTTATGGTGGCACTGGCGCCCGTAGTGATTGACGCCGGGCTCACCGAAATCGTCACGACCGGTACTGCGATAACCGTCAGCACCGCAGAAGCCGATCCCGAACCAGCGCTATTACTACAACTTAAGGTATACGTGTACGTACCCGCCGCCCCAACTACACCGGTGCTGGCGCTGCCATTGCCACTTTTACTGCCCGCCCACGCGTTACTGGCCGTACAGGAAGTCGGACTGTTAGTGGCTGACCAAGTAATCGTCGAACTACTGCCGGTACCGATAGAGGTTGGACTTACCGATACCGACACAACCGGCGCGACTACGCCAGTTCCACCAGAGCTAACATTGACGGTGGCAGTTCCGCTACTGCCACCGCCAGCATTGGAACAGGCTAGCGTATAGCTGTAGGTCTTAATCGTGCTCAGGGTTCCCGTGCCGGCAACGCCGCTAGTAGCTTTCGCACCGCTCCAGTCGCCACTGGCCGTACAGGAAGTCGGGCTGTTGGTGGCCGACCAAGTAATCGTCGAACTACTGCCGCTAGTTATGGATATTGGACTAGTGCTTATGGATATGACAGGCGCTGGTGGCAAGGTAACGTTTAAAGCGACGTTATTGGTGAACCCCGTGCCCCCGGCGTTTGTACAAGATAAATTATGCAGATAGGTCTTGGCGGTATTTAAAATGCCCGTGCTGAGTGTACCACTAGCGGCTTTAGCGCCGGTCCAGTTGCCGCTAGCCGTACAGGAAGTCGGGCTGTTAGTGGCTGACCAACTGAGGGTGGCGCTATTGCCCACAAACATAGACCCTGGGCTGACCGTCAGTGATACCGCCGGCGCGTTAGGCAACACCTGTACAGCCGCGGTATCGTTGGTGCCACCCACGGCGTTTCTACAGTCAATAGTAAAACTGTAGGTCTTGATGGTATTCAGGGCACCGCTATTTTGGCTGCCGCTAGCGGCTTTGGCGCCGCTCCAGTCGCCGCTGGCCGTACAGGAGGTGGGGTTGTTGGTGGCTGACCAGCTGAGGGTAACTGCCGTGCCCGGCGTGACAGGTCCAACCGGGTTACTGTAGAGGGTAACATTCGGCACATTGGGCGGTGGATCGCGCACCAAAACCTGGGCCGTTTTAGTCGCACTAGTGCCCGAGCTATTGGTGCAGACCAGTGTGAAATTATAGGTTTTCGCAGCGTTCAAATTGCCGGTACTTTGCGGTCCAGCCGTGCTCTTGATGCCGCTCCAGTCGCCGCTGGCCGTACAGAAAGTCGGGTTGTTCGTTACTGACCAGTTCAGCGTTGAGTAGCTGCCCGTAAAAATCGCATTTGGAGCAGCGGCCAGGGTAACTTCTGGGGCCCCCAGTGGCGCAGGCGTAGATGTGCTCACTGGAGCTGTCACTCCGACCGAGACGGTGGAGTACCCCGTTCCCTTATCTGTTTTACAGGTAATAGTGAACAGATAGACCTGTACTCTGGTTAGCGATGCCGTCTTCTCGCTGCCGCTCGCTTGTTTCACCCCACTCCAGTCATCACTGGCTCCGCATGATTTTGGATTATGAGTAACACTCCACGTAAGATTTACGGTGCTTCCTGTGACCACCGATGCCGGATTGGCCGTCAGCGTCACTACCGGACTGTCGGTCCCCGATGTGCCACCTACACCAGTGGCAATACCACCACCAGGCAAAGCGGCCGAACTTTTCGAGCTACCCGTCGTCTGGGGCGTCTGGCTCTGGGTATTAATATTTAAGCCGTGCTGCTTGCTAAACGAGCTATTGTTTGATAAAACCGAAAATACCGCAAAACTGGTCATCGTTAAGGCGATAACGATGGCGCTTGCTGCTGTAATAATCTTAGTCGTACGCAGGCCGAACTGGGGCATATGCAGCCGACCTATTAGTTTGCTAAATCGCCCTTCTGGCGGTGTTGGGACCATAACTTGAAATACGACAGGATCGAGCGCCATAGTGTTACTGTACCTTAAACGGTACAACCCCCCCGCTCCAAATTCCATCTACATACAGCTTTAGCTCCCCCGTTTTGGTCGCCACATAACTGAGTTGGCCCTGTGCCTGCTCGCCCGGCAAGACGGCACCTGCTTTAAACGGCCGCTCAAGTGCGAAAGGCGTCAAATACGATACGTTGCCGGCCGTGTCTTTAATATAGATATCACTGCTAGGCAAAACATTGATTGGATGGTCGGCATTGTTCTTGACCTTAAAGTCAACAATTGCGTAGTGCTTGTCGGCCGGTGCAGCAAAACCTGGCTGGCCAGCGCTATAGCTCACTTTTGTAATTTCCATGGTTACCAAGCCCATGGAGATGGGAGTGTTTAGCGCATACCCCTCTACTCGCGCCGCAGCCGATAGGGCGTGCGGGTAGTTATGCTGAACAATTAAAGCGCCGCTGAGGGTAAGCAAGGAGAGGACCAGCAACCCGACGGACAGGTAGAACAATTTGATAGTATCCAGCTGGCTAATAAGGGTCTGAAACCGCTGATACGATTTCTTAGGTGACGACAACGACGCTCTGGTTTTGGGATGTTTGTTATTCAAAGTTTCTCCTATGGTTTACGACTGTCAAAATATCCGACGAAATATGGTTGCTCGTTGCTATCAGTATTGGCTTTGGTGGTTGGGTTGTGGTTACGCGTGGCACCTTCGGCGCTGACGCTACCGTTCAAAGAGGGCGCTAAATCCTTGCCACAAATTTGACTTATTTCAACAGTACTGATGCCACTTTTGGCCTTATGAAAGCCCGCGTCCAGGCCGGTAATGTTAATCACGCGGTCACCGTTCCAGCCCCAGCAGTTACCACTGTTGCCATGGGCTGCGATCTCGCGGGGGCCATAACAGGGGTTGGCACCGCCGCAATAGCTTGTAGCGGTGGGGCTCGAAGCACTGCCACCCCGGTTGCTCTTTGGCGCGGCAGGTGGTGGCGCGGCAGCCGGTCCAACGGCTACTACTACTGAAGCTTTGGCAGAACCACCCTTGCCCGTACAGGTAAGGGTATATGAATAGTTACCTGGGGTGGTTATCCGTCCGGTACTTTCGGCACCAAACGACGTTTTTGGACCGCTCCACGCGTCAGACGCAGTACAACTGTCTGGGGTGCCGCTCGTGGACCAGCTAACTGCGCTAAAACTGTTGGCCGAAATCGCGTCAGGTTTAGCGGTCATGGTCACCGTAGGCGCTGGTATGGTCGGAGCAGCTGTTGCACCGGCAAAGCCGACCGTGCTGACTTTGGTCGGGGTAAAAAAGCCCACCAGCACCAAGGCATTCATGCCAATACAGGTCAGAATCATAACAATACCAACGAGTCGTCTTAGCCACATAGCAGTCCTACATTTTTGTTACTTATATACAGCATACTACTAATGTTTCTATGACATGGCAAATTCTTCACTGTGTAAGCTCGTGCCAGGTACACCTTTCTGCTTAAACTGTTTGCGTAACGACTGCATCATCGGGGGCGGCCCACACATATAAATATCCTTGCCTTTCAAGCCACCGCTGGTCTGCTCAATAAAATCGGCCCCAAGATGCCCCCGTTGTTGGTCGCCGATGTAGGGGACAATTCGAAAATTCCCTTTTTTGGCCATGGCTATCTCATACAGATTGTCCCAATCGATAAGCTCACTGGTGGTTTTAACCGAATAATACAAATCAATGCTGTAGCCATCATCAGGTAAGCTCCGGGCCATCGATAAGAACGGCGTTATGCCGATTCCGCCCGCTACCCAGATTTGACTATGGTTCTTAAAATTAGTGTAGCTAAACCGGCCATAGGCCCCCTCTATATCGGCGATTGCCCCGGGACTTATAGCGACGAGTGACTTTGTGTAGTTGCCAAGGCCTTTGACGCTCACCTGCAACACACCGTCGCGGGTGCCCGAGGAAATGGAGAATGGATGCCATTCTTTACTCAGTTTGGTGCCAGTATCCCGGAAGCGCATAAAGACAAACTGGCCGGGTTTGTACATCATCAGATTCTTAACGGGACGCATGGTTAGTTGGGTAACATTACCGGCAACAACCTTGACAGTATCAACCGAGTATTGGTAGTGTCGGATAAGTATCCGCCCCAAAAGCGTTCGGTACACATACGCTAGAATGCCGATACCGGTAATGGCCAGCATGTAATATTTCATGGCCGCGTGGGTTGACGTATCGCTGGTAATAAATAGAACGTGTAGGCCTCCCAGGAAGAAAGCAACACCTAAAAACTTATGTGTGAACAGCCAAATGTGGTACGGGATTTTTATAAAAAAAGTTATGAGTAGCAGCCCGACCATGCCCCAGAACGCCACGATACCGAAGAAAATCGCCCATTGTTCCAGCACACCAGCGTGGTATATGGAGTGGGTATGGAGTAGCGCAGAAAATGGCGACAGGCCATTTGGTAGCAGTAGCAACGCTGCTTGCTTCAAAGAGTTGGCGTAGACGTAACGCAGGGCTAAAAACAGCGGATGGAACGATAAGAATATGAGCGCCAGTCCGCCAAGCACATGGTGCGCGATATAGACGCGGTTGAGGCCACCAAAGAATCGCTCCAAAAAGCGCAGCCGCGTGGCGTAAACCAGATTGAGGGCATACATAACCATGCCGACCAAACCAGTTACCCTGCCGATATTGAGCATCACAGCTACCGGACCGTGAATCGTCGAAAAGGGATGAATTTGTCCCCACAGAAATACCGGGACCAGACATAGGACAATCGTAACCCCCCACCCGATAAGGTGTTCAGGTTGAAAGCTGATAATTACCGGGCGATCGCCTCTTGGTTGCATGTTTTAGTTGGCTCTTTATTTATTAGCGCAGTGCTCACCGTATATTACCATAAGTCCTACGATTCCCATCACTGTTATTACCCGGTTCTGATGGTGACATCGCGCTGCTGCAAGCCGCCCGCTTAGATGTCGGATAATACTGTGCGACTAATTCTTTTTAGCGATGCCCGGCAGACGATTGAATAAACTACAACGGCACGGGGAGTAAGCGGTTACCAGCAGGCTATACCTTGTGAGCGGCCATGGCGTAGAACAATACTAAGACGGCAACGGTCATAATTATAAAAGCTAGGCGCACAAATATATTAGATACTTTACCGTTCTTATACTCTCCCATAATTGATGGGTTGTTGCCGACCCGTGCAATCATCAGAAGTAGCGGTATAGAGGCAACGCCATTGAAAACGGCAGTAAATATGAGTGCGGCAATAGGGTTGATACCCAAGAAGTTGATGAGTAGACCAACCAGCGTAGCAACGGCAATGACACCGTAAAAGGCGTGTGCCCGCCGATATTTGCGGTGCAAGCCTTCTTTCCACCCGGCAGCCTCACAAATAGCGTAAGACGATGAGCCAGCCAGTACCGGTACAGCTAGAAAGCCAATCCCAACAATTCCTACAGAAAATATTAGTTTGGCTACTAAGCCCGCATGGGGGAAGCCTTTGACTAATGGTTCCAGCGCCTTAGCTGCGTCCGCAGCAGTATTAACCGTATGGATACCATGGGTTGAAAGTACGGAGGCACAAACGATTACGATAAACCACGCCGTTAGTATGGTAAGTGACATACCCACAAGGTTGTCGGTCCGCAGGCTACGCAGGAAATGCTTGTTTATTTTAGGCGTTGAACCTTCGGCGGTAGCTAAGCGACGGCTAGCAATCTCGCCTTCTACAACTTCCGATGTATCCCAAAAGAATAGATATGGTGAAATGGTTGTGCCGAGCATACCGACAAAGATATAGACCATGCTAAAGCCAACGTGTTTCGGCAGTGAAAAAGTCGTCAGTAAAATCTGCCCCCAAGGTTGTCCCACTAAAAATGCGGTAATGGGGTAAGCAAATAACGATACCGCCAACCACTTCAAAATACGGGCGTAGTTTTTATAGTCAACAAATATTTCGAGTAAAACCACGATGATTGCAAACAAAATAGCCCACAGCACGAACGACAAAGGTATCAGCAGTTTCATGGCGGCGGCCATGGCTCCAAGGTCAGCACCAATATTAATAGTGTTGGCTACCACGACCAACATAACCGTAAAGTACAGTAGCTTACGACTGTAGTTTTCTTTTATCACCGCCGCCAAGCCTTTGCCGGTAACTGCGCCAATCCGAGAACACGACTCCTGCACAGCTACCAAAAGCGGAAACATGAGGGGGAATGCCCAAAGCAGGCTGTAACCAAACCCTGCACCGGCCTGGGAGTAGGTGGCAATGCCAGACGGGTCATCGTCGGCCGCACCGGTAATCAAACCTGGACCAAGAACTCGCAAGAAGCGGTTAAAGCGTTTTCGGCTGGTTAGGTGCTTTAGTATACCGTATGCGTGACGTTCCGATTTAGTAAATTCTAGATCGGCGTGCTTCAACTGGTCTTTATTTTGCATGGTTATTCCTTATCGATACTGTAACGATTGAAACCTATTATTACAATCCTAGATAACTTGCATTGCCAGCAAAATTTATTGAACCCATCGCAAAACCCTTTCAGGCGCGCAAGCTATGTTGGTGAGTACGATGACTCAGTTCTTACTAGGAAGCCCTGAATACAAGTACACAATCGTAGGTGCGGCACACCACGGCTGGTCTGGTTTGCAGCACTATAGCTAAGGAGATACTACCAGGTTACCACTATTTCCGTTGTGGTCAGTGGCCTGGAACGTCCAGGACCCCGCCGCCGACATAACACGGCTGACCGTCCTATTCTCTTGGTCGACCGTAATAGGCCTGATACTTGCGCTAGTGCCGCCAGTGGGCGTAAAGCTAGTGATTACCTCATTCTCGCCAGCAGGTTGGTAGACGATCCTTAGCGTATCACCTGAGTGAATACTAATATCCGACAGTGAGTAATTGCCGGCCGAGTTCACGTACAACGTAATAGTCTGAGGCGTCCTAGAAGAGGATGACGGCAGCGAAGTGTTTGCCGAGCGAGAGCTGGATGGAACAGAATTGTTTTGCAAGGTAGCATCTTCGGTTGGGGCTGGAGCAACGTAGGGCAGCGGCGGATTTATAACCGAAAAATCTACGTACGGTAAGGTATTGGAATATTCGACCTGCAAAGCAATCCGGTAGGTTCCGGGGGTTGCAAACAGATGTGGCCAATTCGCCAAGGAGACTGTCGATATCCCAGCGGCAGGTATTTGCATCGTTCCGGACGGTTCCGAGCACAGCGTTGCGGTGGCTGTGTCGTGTATCCGTAGCCACTGCTTGCCTGCCATGCGATACACCGCGACGGGTTCGGACGGGCAGCTGGTAGCAATAGATATCGGGCTGTTAAAACCATTTTTAATCGTAAAGCTAACGGGTTCTCCCACCAGGTACTGTGAATATTGCATGCTGAGCTGGACTCCGCCCGTGGGTAGCGAGTAGGTCCGGACCCGATCGAGCGCAACGAACGAAGCAAACACGATACACACCAGTAGCACTATGAATACCCCAAGCCAGCGAAGCCGGCTTCGCCAGGGATCTTGAACATGTCCCAGCTCACTAGCTCTCATATGGTTTTAACCCGCCACAGCCGGGCCAGTACAGCCAAAAAGAGGAGCGCGTTCAGGCCAACCCATGCCCAGCGCCAAAAACCGTGCGCCATATCAGTTCCGGTGTACAGAGCATGCACAAAAACTAGGAATAGCGTGACATACGACAAATAGTGTACTAGTCTCCAAAGCACGGGTTTTTTCTCGACCCAAACCAGCGAAGTAATAGTAATGGCGACAGTCAGATACATCGCAATAATGCCCATGGCGACATACACAGAACCAACGTTTAGACCCAGCCAATGCGTCGACCGGTAGTCTGACAGCCAGGGCACCAAGATTTGCCAGACATTGAAGGTAATAAAATGATCGAACAAGAGACTCAAGATGTGAACCAACACCGCTAGCGAAAAAGCAATGCCAAGAGCGCGGTGCGAGGCCCAAGCTGTGAGCGGGTCGAGTAAGCGAAACGTTCGCCCGGTAATCTGACCAATTCCCGATAAAAGCAGCAGTATAAGACTAGCGGCTGCCACCATACCAGAGGCTCTGGTAACATACCATGGCCACGATGCCTGAACCTGCCCTTTCAGGCGAGTACTTAGTTTGCTGCCTGGCACGGCCTGAACGATTACTTTGCCGGAGCCGTCGGCGGCATATACTTGGCCAGGGCTAGAGAGCACCATGCTAACACTCATTGCCAGCACCAACATAGCCGATGACACCAAAAGTAGCAGTTTAGCCTGCATGTACTGTCTCCAGCGATAGGCGCTTCTGAACGAACGTTCCATAACTCCGGTCACGCTGTGCAGTTTGGATAACCGCCGCAAGAGCACCCTTTGTTTTCAGATACGGAGTCGCCTGCTGACTACCGACAATCACCGCACACGAAGCCAGCACATCTGCTTCTATGGCCCTGCTCGCCACAACAGTTGCAAGTTTGATATCTGTTTGAGCCGCCTGGCCAGTTCTAGGATCGATAATATGATGGCCACGCAGTTTTGTTTGTCCAGGCCGCTGAAACGTTCCGGAGGTTGCAATATGCAGCCGCTGGCCATTCCCGGCCACCCGTAGCGGAGAGTCGGCGTGAGGCGTACGGGCCGAGACTATGCTCGTTTGCCACGGCTGGCCTTCTGCGTCGTAGCCGCATGTCACCATATCACCACTGAGCGCAACCCAGTATCCCTGTAAGTCGGCGTGGTCGAGTTCATCGGCAATAGCATCAGCCAGGTAACCTTTGCCACAGCCACCCATGTCCAGAGCAGTGCCATAGGGTATGGTGGCGTGGCGGTCGGCCTCGAGCCGCAAGCTATCGGCCGGAACAACGCTACGGCCACGAAAATCATCCGTCGTGTCAGTAGTGTACCCCGTTACCGCCGAATGGAGATACCCAGCCCGCTGGACCGCCGGCAATATAAACGGATTATATAGGCCGTCGGTGGCCCGGCTCAAAGACTGGGAGGCAATCAGTAATTTAGCAAAGTCTTCGGTAATAACCTGGCGCACTCCGGCGGCGCGATTAAACTGCGACAGCTCACTATCGGGTAAAAACCGACTGAATTGTCGTTCAAACTCAAAAATTTGCCGCCAAACACGCTGGAACAGCGGCTCGACATCTAGCCTGCTATCTACCGACAGCGCTAGCGTTACATCACCTCCGAGCGCCGGCTTGCCGTCGTGCCTAAGCATTATTTGCATGTTGTAACCCCACTTTGAGTTGTTGTACACACTGGTGGCTTGGGTGTGGGGGCGGGAGCGGGAACAGGCGTAGGGGTCGGTGTAGGTGCGGGCGACTTAGCAACGGGGGTTTTCGGCACCCGGCCAGAGGGCAACGTTGCTACGCTGGTAGCTGGGCCGGGGGCCGAAGCCGGCGCTGTCGCCGCTGCCATGGCAGTTTGCACAGCCGGCGAAGGCGTTCCGCTAGAACCGCTCGCTGGCAAGGAGTTGATAAGCGCGTCTATGTCGACTTGGCGTTGGCTGGCGGCAGAACTGCCGCTGAGGGGAAGTGTATTTTTGGTCGTCGTCAAACTAGGTACGGTCCGTATAAAGTCACCGGTAGTAATAGCCAGCAGCGCAGCCACCGTACTAAGCGCAGTCAAACCATACATACTAAATGGCCAGTCCCGAACCAGACCCGTCTGGTGGTTTCTACCCTGGCTAAAGGCCTCTGTATTGATGCGCGACCGGCTAACGCCTTTGCTCAGCAAAAGCTGCTGCATACCCTTCATAAACGACGCCGGACCACATATATAAAACGTTGTGTCTGCATTGGCGTAGGTAATACCGACGATTGCTTCCAATACTGCGCTAGTAATCCTGCCCTCGGCCGAATTATAGCCCTCTAGGCTATCCCGCGGGCCTTTAGAGACAACGAATGTCGGTGTAAAGTTTGGGTTTTGCCATTTGTGCCATTTTAGTTCATCTACAAACGGGATATCACTTTGGGATTGTGACGAAAAGACCAAACGCATGTCGGTAGCAGCACGAGTGGCCGTTGCGAGACGTATCATACTCATAAACGGCGTAATACCGATGCCTCCTGCCAAAAAAACTACTTTTGCTTCCGTTGGGCCATTCATAACAAAGCCACCATAAGGACCTTGCACATGTACTTTTGCGCCAACGGGCAAACACGCCAGGGCCTTGGTAAATCGCCCCTTGAGGCGCGTCGAAAACTGAAGCAAGTCCGTCTCGGTCGGTGAGGTAACCATCGAAAAGCACCGTATTGGCATTGGTCGGCTGCCCTTGTAGCCGTTAATTGCGGCGTATTGGCCGGCCCGAAACACCAGACGTTTGCCCTGAACGTATTGCAATGTAATCAGTTGGGTAGAGGGAGTAATTGATTGGTTTGCAATTACTTTGTAGTTCACCAGGTCGGGCTCCTAAACATCTATTGCCATATTACCAAATTATACCATAAGCACCGCCAGTAACAGATACTGCACTCTCTACATGCCGCTCATAAACTATACCCATGGTAGTGGGTTCAATGAAAAGACTAAGCCTCGTTTTCAAAGGCTTGGCCCAAGACAAGCGATACCCAGCCCCGAGCGTAGCGCAGGGCATCAGTTTCTTTTGACCAATGTTCACCCCACAAAAAACGCGGGTCTTCATAGATGGCCCGTAACAAGCCGGCGACATGTGGGGCGTAGGCCAATTTGTCGCGGCTGCCGCCCCATGACTTGAAAACCTCCCAAATAAAAAAGTCTAAATTGTCGGGCTTAAGTAATGCGTCGTTAGCATTCGTAATTAAGTCCCGTATGCGGTCGGTTTGCGAGCTAGTATCGATAATCCTGTCGTACTGGCGATAGGTATCATTGAATCGCTCGGGTGCATCCCCGAAAGTACTATCTAAAGCCTCGTGCAGGCCTCTAAGACCGGAAGTCATGTAGTCGTTTTGTAAATTACCGACCCCCCGACTGCCGTCAGGGATCAAACACTCTTCCCGTTTCAAATGATTGCTGGCCAATTGATAACTTCGTCGTATTCTCATCGTCTCATCTAGGCTGAGCTCAAAGCCGTTTCCTGCCCGAGGGATACGTAGAATGGTTCCAGCAAAACCTGGGTGGTATATTTCGGGCTTTATGAAGTAAGGGCTTCCGAGAACACCAATTGTCCGGTTATGAATGCTATAAACTATGGCGGTATTATCGAAGGAGATGCCACGGACGCCTTTATCCGATATTTCCACCGACCGACTAGAGCGCTGCCGAGCATGGCCGATGACTTGGCCGAACAGGAACTGCTGCAAACGGGCCACAGCCAAATGGGCCGCTTCTGTCAGGGGCGGAACTAACCTATCGCGCTTCGAACTGGAGCTCAGGCTAGCTTGCTTAGCAGTCACCGTCGGTTCTACGACAACAATTTTTAACAGTTCATCCATAGCTGGCGACGTATCAGGAATCTGGCTGATAAAATGATAGCCGGCGCCAGTAGTGACGGCCATATGCTCTAGGCCGTAGTCGCTGAGCTTGCGACGCATCAACTGGTAAACAGGCTCCAACTGCACAAAAGTTTCTTCTGGGTTCTCAAACTTCCTAGTTGGGTTTGCTTTATCGTACAGGTCGACATCCCATACTAACAGAGTACGCCGCGGATAGGTCGGGCGATCAGCAGACTCTTTTTGCCATAACGAGCTATGTAGCTCAACTTGACCGCCAAAATGCTGCAAGGTATCCGGGAATGCCTCGGGCTCGATGACTGTGGCTGGTGATTGTTTGTCGGGCAGCCTCATTTTTTGCCGGTTAGCCACCGATAGAAACACTGGATTGATATCGGCCATGTGCGACCAACCCAGACCAACCGCGCCTAAAAATTCAGTTACCCCCTTCTGTGTTCCCTCGTACAGCCAATAATCTTCGCGTAGCTGATTTTCGTAATCCTGACCGTGTCTGCTCACGGTCATTCTATCGACCCCAGGCTACGCCTAATCGTATCGTTATTGGCAAGTACTTGGGCGTAAGAATAGCCAATCGCTTCGTTTACAATCGGAATTGTCGTTTCCGTCCCAGCAACAAAACGCAAAACAGTGGCCCCTACCCGACGAAAATCGTACTCATTGTAATCGGGCCCCAATGCTGCTTCGGCCACACTACGCTTTGGTGGCCCGCTAAGGTCGGGTAATAGGTGCGTTTGATGGCCATGACAACCGGTAACATGGAAAGCCCTAATGTGTTGCCCGACCGCCTTCAGCACCCCATCCAAATAGGTATCATAGGTCTGATTGCCCCCAGGCCACTTATGATGGGCTTCTTTGATGAGGGTTCGACTGCGCCACAAGTGTCCGACATCCAGCAAAATCCCAGTCGGTATGTCTTCTTTGTCGGCTAGGATAGCCGCCACATCACTTATTTCTTCCAGTGTCGCCGGATATTTTGGATACTCCAAATTCTCGACCAGCATGGCAAATTCAAATTGATTTTTTTGGTGATAGCGAAGCAGTTCTTCGAGTACTTCCAGGCTAGCTGCGGCCTGCCTCCCGCGGGCCCGTTCATTTGCCCAGTGGCGGTCAACCGTCTGCAAATGAATCGTGAAATAATCGGCCGCCAAGTGACCAGCCAGATCCATTGCCTGCTGGATATGCTTGACGGAGTGCCGCTGGTGCCTGTTCTGATCGCTTAAGACGTCGATACCCTTGGTTGGTTGGTGAACCCCCAAAAAAGCTGGCCGCTGGAAGTCGGTCGGCAGCTCGGCTACCTCGAAGCCCCCCTCCATTTCAAGTTCAAAGCCCTCCAGACTACCGCCCAGCAGAGCAGCTAATTCAGCGAATTTATCCGGTAGCTCCAAGCCGGGATTACGTTCATTCGCTAAATTGGAGGGAGCAATACCCATCAGTATAATCTGCTCAGCCGCTTCGGCCCCTCCGGAGTCAAGTTGTTCTTTAGTCATCTGTCTACCTTCCCTACCGTACTAGTATAGCAACCGCGTGCAAACGCCCATATATAAGGGTTAAAAATGAGATCATCATTCCACTCTCAGAATTAACGATCATAAGGAAAGGTTTGTTACACTTGTTATTAATGCTTGATGAATAAACTGTATATATTGTGCGCCACGGACAGAGCGAAGATAATGCTGCTCCCGTTTTTCAATCGTACAACTCGCCTTTGAGCGAAAAAGGTAAAGAACAGGCTCGAGTTATGGCTGAAAGAGCAGTCCATATTCGAGTTGAGTCACTAATCTCTAGCCCGCAGCTACGAGCAAAAGAAACAGCGCAGGCCATCAGTGTTTCGACCGGTAGAGATATTGAAATAAGCCAGCTATTTATAGAGCGTTTTAAGCCTAGTGCCATAGACGGCAAGCCTGGAGCGACAAGGAGGCGAACGGCATTTGGAGGGAATAGGGAAGGACTTTACTTGCTCCTGGTCTTAAAATACAGGACGGCGAAAACCTCGATGACATTATTTGTCGTGCTGACAATGCCTTAGAATTCTTACGAAACAGGAAGGAAAAATCTCTATTAGTCGTATCCCACGGCCATTTTATCAAAACCATTATAGCCAGAATACTGTTAGGCGACGCACTTACGAGACACACACTAAAGCGTTTCTATGAACTCACATCGCTCGAGAATACAGCCATAACTGTTATCAAATTTAAAGATGCATACGAGGAAGACTTCCGTTGGCGTCTATGGACACTAAATGACCACGCCCATTTTGCAGAGTAAAGTACATTAGGCAGTAGCTACTAAACGTCATGGCGTCATTAAATTTGAGTTAGCATAGCGTCTTGCGAAGTCTAAAGTATATTCAGACCCGCCTGGGGGTTAGTAGGGCCTTCGCTTGACCTCAGGCCCCAGAAACAGTCTCGGGGCTACCGCCATACACTACACTTACGGCCCCCTGCTACGATACTCAGGCAGGTTTATCGACGTATACTTACGGGTAATACCGTGCCTTTTTGTTGATCCATCTGTGTGCTTAGGCGAGCAAAGCTTAGGAAAAGCAACGAGAATATGACAACCATGACTAGCGGCGCTACCACAGAAAGCCAGTTCCGTTTTCCAGGCTTGAACATTCTAAGCAGCAGCGAATTTGTTACTACCGAAATTGAGCTCAGCGCCATTGCCAGACCGGCCAATTCAGGCTTGAGAACCAAGCCCACAAACGCAAAAGCTCGCGCCGCAATCGGAATACCAGCAACGTTGTAGAACAAGGCAAAGAACATGTTTTGTTTAATTTTTCCCACGGTCGCTTTCGACAACTCTATGGCTCGCACAACATCCCGTAGGTCGTTCTTGATGATGACAATACCGCCCGTCTCCATAGCCACATCCGTCCCACTTCCCATGGCAATACCGAGGTCGGCCTGGGCCAGTGCCGGAGCGTCGTTAATGCCATCGCCGACCATGGCAACTGTTTTTCCGTCTGCTTGAATGCGCTTGACGTTGTCGGCCTTGTCCTCTGGCAATACTTCTGCCAGTACGTTTGTAATGCCCAGCTGCGAGGCTATCGCCTGTGCAGTTCGTTGATTGTCGCCGGTAATCATCCAGACTTCGATGCCGCGAGCTTTCAGCGACTCTATAGCCTCTTTGGATGTTTCCTTAACGGTATCGGCTACGGCAACCGTACCCACGATCTCCTGTTTCGTCGCAAGTATCATAGCGGTTTTGCCCTGCGTTTCCAGTCGCTCCAGTTTGCGGTTTAGGCGGTCAATGCTAAGGCCTACGACATCAGTAAGGAGCTTGCGGTTGCCAAAGTAATAGGTAGTGCCGTCAATATCACCCTGTACGCCATGGCCAGGGATGGCCGAAAAATTAGCAATCTCATTCAGCTGTATGCCTTCATCGTCGGCATATTTATAGATTGCTTCTGCTAGGGGGTGTTCGCTGGCACGTTCTAAGCTTGCAGCCAACCCAAGCACCTCGTCTTCGTCGTGCGCACCCATGGCAATAATGTCGGTTACCTCCGGTTTGCCGTTGGTAAGCGTGCCCGTCTTGTCAAAGATGATTGAGTTCACGCGGCAGGCCATTTCTAACGGCACACCACCTTTGATAAGGATGCCGTACTCCGCCGCTTTGCCCGTACCGACCATGAGGGCGGTAGGTGTTGCCAAACCAAGCGCACAGGGACACGCGATGACAATCACGGCCACGAAGGCCATCAAAGCGTAGGCAAAGCCCGCACCAAGCAAGAAGTACCATACCAAGAATGTTGCCACCGCCAAGCCAATTACCGCCGGGACAAACCAGGACGAAATGCGATCGGCAAATGCTTGGATAGGCGCTTTAGATCCTTGCGCCTCCTCTATTAGACGAATGATTTGAGCGAGCGTTGTCTCACCGCCAACCCGGGTGGCCGTAAACTCAAAACTGCCCGTTTTGTTGATAGTCGCGCCCACAACTTGGTCGCCCACCTGTTTTTCTACTGGCATGCTTTCGCCGGTAATCATAGACTCGTCTATAGCAGATGCGCCTTTGGTAATTTTGCCATCAACCGGAACTTTTTCACCGGGACGCATGAGGATGATATCGCCCTGCACCACTTCATCTACCGATATATCAGTAGTACTACCATTACGAATAACCCGCGCAGTCTTGGCCTGCAAGCCCATGAGCTTCTTGATAGCGTCCGATGTTTTAGTTTTGGCGCGGGCTTCGAGCCACTTACCAAGTATTACGAACGTAATCAGAAAAGCGGCCGTTTCAAAATACAACTCAGGGATCTTCATGCCGCCAAGTCCAATCAGCGAGCCGTTCGTTATAGCATACTTTAGGTAGTACACCAGGCTATACAGGAACGCCGTACTGGTACCTATGGCAATCAGGCTGTCCATATTAAAGGTCCGCATCTTCATTCCGGACCACGCACCTTTATAGAAACCACGCCCGATTATGAACTGAATGGGGGTGGCTAGTATCAGCGACACAATACCAAAATACGGTGGCAACACACTACCACCCGGTAGCCACTTAAAGAAATCTAGCAGCATAAAATAGAGCATAGGAGTACTAAAAAGCAAGCTAAAGACGAACGTGCGCCAGAGGTTTCGAATAGATTGAGCGCGTTTGGCTTTTTCGGCAGTTGCTGCTTGCTCGCTATCTATCAGCTCGGCCCGGTAGCCGGCTTTTTTGACTGCGCCAAGCAGCGCATCGGTTTGGGCCAGGCCGGTATCGAACGAAACAAGGGCTTTTTCGGCCGCAAAGTTGACATTTGCCCGAGACACGCCCGGCACTTTTTTAAGCTGCTTTTCAATAACTCCTGCACACGACGAGCAGTGCATCCCAAAAAGCGCCAGTGTGGCGTTTTGGTTGCCGGACACCGCAGGGACAACTTTTTTAGCAGGTTGCGCCTCGCTTAGTTGGCTGGTCTCGAGAATCTGAGTGCTACGAACACCAGGGAACAAAGAGCTAAACAGCTGCGACAGGTTGATGGCCGAAAGCGCCTGTGACAGACGGCCGTCGGCATCGTGCCGAACGTCGCCCAGGCTGATACTCTTCCGGTCATCAATAGTGCCAGCAAAGACTGGCTTACCAGAAGCGTCCAAGCTTACGCTGCCCTCGGCTATAGTCTGTAGCTCTAGCCGGACGCTGAGCGGTTTGCTGTCGCCGGGCACCTGCTGCTCATCAGTTTCGAACGTATTACCCACGGCCCTGGCGGCAATAAGCGTGGCATCATAGCCGGCCTTTTTAACAGCCGCTATGATACTGCCAGGCGACACCTGCATATCGTCAATCATAACCGTACCTTTGCCATTTGTCTGCGATATAACGATGTCACTAACGCCTGGTAATTCCTCAATTTCGGAGCTTATTAGTACTTCGCAGGATTGGCAGTGCATGCCAGCTATGCTGAGTTCCAAAGACTTAGTCATTATCTGGCTCCGCTCCGTAGCCGCCGCCCGCGAGTACTGTCTGCACTTCTGCAAAGGGCACTGTTTGGCTGGTTACAATGGTTGCCCGACCGCTCGCTAGGTCAACGGTAGCCTCGCTAACGCCCGCAATAGTTCTTAGGCGTTTGGCCGTTAGTTTCGTGCAAGCTACGCAGTGCATGCCCGTAATTTTGAATGTTTGTATAGTATCCATAGTTTCTCCTTCCTACTCGACTTTAATTGAACCGCGCGGAATACCCATCGCGCAGGTGATTAGATAATCGCCCGGTGTCTGGGCAGTGAACGTAAGCTCTAACTTTTTCCCGGCCTTCAGGAATATCGGTGTGTCATATAAGCCAGGAATCATTATCGTACTCATGCAGCCTGAGCCATCTTCTTGCACATCAACCACTAGCCGGGTTTCCTGACCCACTTTGGTTGTGAATTTTTTTGGGGAAATATCAGGTTGGAGCTTAAATGTTGTATTGAGAATAAGCGGACCTGTTTGTACCGGAGTTTGGGCTGGTGGAGTGGATGGAGCGCTTGGTCGTTCAGACGACGTACCTGCCGGGGGCTGAGTGATATTTTGTACGGCAACCGGCTTTACACGACTGGCTAGTAGGCGGTTAATCCCCAGGAGATTGTAGGCTGTACTAAAGTTCACGAACGCCATCATAATAACGGTTACACCAACAATACGGAAGAACCGCTGGGCAAATACGCCCTTAACAACTGCCGTTAGGCCACCGACACTCAACAGGCCAGGTGCAGTGCCAAGTGCAAACATACCCATAATAATCGCCCCCTTTACCGGGCTGCCGGTACTTACGGCATAGAGCTGCATCGCTTGGGTAAAACCGCAGGGCAAAAAGAAAGTCGCCCCGCCCAGTAGCATTGAATCAGTGTGGCTGTATTCGCGACCGGCGTGTTTTTTGATGCCGATTAACTTACCAATGCTGCTCGGCAGCGCCAAAGCGCCTTTAAGCCGAGGGAATAGCTCAATCAGTTGCAATCCCAGCAGCAGCATGACCACGCCGACTCCAACGGTCAACAGTCCCAGCACACTACCCTTCAGTTGGAAGGCTGCACCCAGCCCCCCAATAACTGCGCCTAGAACTACGAATGAACCAATACGGCCCAGGTTAAAGAACAGATGCGGACGGAACTTTTGCATGGGTGTCGCGGTTGGATGTTTTTCAGCGTGGCGCGCGGCCGTACCAAGTACCAAACCACCAATCAGCGCCATGCAGGTCGAAAAACCAGCCGTCAAGCCAAGCACCAGAGCAATGAGTCCAGCGCTTGAGCCCTCCATGTTGATTTTACTCAGGTTATTAATGCCAAGCCCTTTGAACAGCAGGATTAACACAACCACGACAACCAGTCCAATCGCCAGGTCTTTATAAACACTCTTGTTTTTGCTAATGAAGGGTCGCTCGTCGTAGCCAACATCGTATCCAGCTGCTTGCACGGCACGTACCACTGCTAGGTGCGGAATTGGACGTTTTAGATACAATGTCGCAGTTTTAGTACGCAGGCTGACATCTGCTTTTTGGACATCAGGGAGCTGCTCCAGTTCCTCGCTAACGAGAATTTCGCACGACTGGCAGTGCATGCCTTTGATTGGTATGGTAATTTTCTTCATATATATTCCTTTAGAGCAGATGATTTAATTTGTCTTTGGTGGTCGTCTGGTGGCTGCCGCTGCACGTGGCCGGATCGGCAGTGGTATCGTACTTGGCGGCAGTGGTTCCAACACTTTGGTATTGCTTATCCAGCGCTTGTTTGTCGTCGTTACCAAAGCTAATAAGCACACGATCGGTATCCTTTATCGCCATATTGGCTAACGAATCGGAAGCCGTGTAATCATGGCCGTTACTATACACGTGCAGTTTGTTGGTAACATCTGCTTTGTACATCGTCCCATCCGATTTTTGGATGAAATCCGGGCCGAGACTCCACCACATATTTTCAAAGAATTGGCCCCACGTCACAGCCGTGTCTTCGACATGCACCACATTATTCACCCGGTCATGCATATGTGCCCGCATCACCGGCGTCATAACACCATAGCCCGTGCAGCCACCATCGGTGTAGTAAATGGGACTCGTAAATTCTTCGCGCTGCCCATTAATAAACACCGCAAAATTGGCGTGGTAGTGAATATGGGGCTTCTGGTAGGTAGCAAATCGAAGGCCCAGCAGCCCGGCAACCCCAATCAGGACACCACCGCCGACAACTAATAACGTTTTTGCAGTTTTCTTGACGGTCATTCTCATTAAATCTTAGCCAACTCTTGGGTTAGCAAATTGTTTTCTATCCCCATCTTTGGGTCGTCATAGGTGTAGCGGACGACACCCTTTGCATCAATGACGACATAGGTATGGCCCGGCTTTGAACCTTGGTGCATCGATGAAGGCAGGTACATCATGCCGTAACTATTAGAAACACTATTGTCCGAATCGAGCAGAATGGTACTTTTGGCTAACTCAGGCATACGCCGGGTGGCTTCCGTCCATTCGGACTGCATATCCGGTACGACGCTAGCAGTAACTACCTGACTATTGTTGAACTTTGTGTCGCTCCCCAGCGCCGACACCTGGTTCCAGCAGGCCGGGTAGCACATGATGCCTTCGTTAAAAAACAGCACCACCTTTTTGCCGCGCACCTGGCTGAGTGTAAATGTATTGCCTGTATAGTCCTTGAGCGTAAAGTCGGGTGCAAGCTTGCCCACCAAAGCCGAAAAATTGCCTGCTGCCGGCTTAGCGGGTGCTGCAGATTTGCTAGCTGGCTTGTTAAATATGACAACCCCTACAAACGCCATAATTATAAGGGCAATAATTACCTTAAATCTCATCGCTATCATTCTCCTTGTTGTTCGCTTGAACGAAGGCCGCCCGTGCGATTAGTACAAATATAAGACCGAACGCAATAGCCCAGGCATACTCAGGTACGGCTTGGGTAAAGTGGCTTACGGCTCGCGTTACCTGAGCCGTCGTAAGGTTAATGTTCAATTGGTACATAGCTGTCCTGCTGTCTGTATTGGTGCGTTCAAAGACCAAAATAAACAAGCCAACGGCGATATAGAGCAACCCCGAAACTAAGTGCGACAGATTGACAGAAATCTTTTGGTCGAATAAGTTGTAACTAATACGGCGCCGGAAGCTGGCAAGCGTAGCGCTCACTTTTGAACGGTCAATACAGACGGCCGCAATAAACAGCGGGAGTACCAAACCGGTTACAAAGACCAGTGAGTATAGCCCACCCAGCAGCCATGAACCTGGCAACGCGGAAAGCGCGAGAACACCGGCCAACACTGGTGCACAGCAACTGGTGGCAATCCCTGAGAAGATACCAAGTATATAGAGCGAGCGAAACCCATGATCTTTCAGCTGCGGCTTTACCCGCACAGGGAGCATGAATGATTTGCCGAGCACCAGTGATACCCCGAGCAGAAGCATGAACAAACCACCAAGGCCAAAGAACACGGCATGGTACCTACTAAACAACGATCCGAGCCCTGCCATGCCAAGTCCCAGCGGCAAGAAGACCGTTAAGAGCCCCAGGTAGTAGATGAAGGTCATCAGGAAAATCTTGGTTCTAGTCTTAAATACCGACGCTAAATACGACGGTAGTAGTACCCCAATACAACACGGCGCAAACAAGGCCGCGACGCCTGCAAAAAAGGCGGTAATGAATGATGCAGTTGCAACAAGTTCCATATTATTTATCCTTGCAGCAATCCATTACTGCATTGGTTACGAGCTTTTTGCCGGGGTCATTGCGGTAAGCGAAAATTGTGTAGGCGACTACCCACAACCCAAGCAGGACAAATAACGGTGGCAGTACAACCGACGTGCCAGTAATGACCAGGTAGAATAAGGTTGTTAGGCTTAAGAAAAACGGCAGGGTAAAAATCCTGAGTGCCGGTTTGACACGCTGTTCAAGCATGTAATAGGCGCCGGTTACGCACTGCCCCATGAGCAGGCTGAGTAAAACAACATCGTGAAACTTGCCTAGCTTATAAAGCACTAGCAGACTGGTCCAGGTCAGAAAGATGCTACTGCATAGCACACAGACTTTGAGTGATAGTACATGTTTGACTACCAGCGTGGCGGCAAAGATTCCGGAAATGATTAGTAAAATAAGTGCTAACACGAAACTACTCCTTAAAACTTACGTTTGTAGACGTACGGAAAGGAGTATTTTAAAACCGATAGTTACCAGAGAGCTTGAGTATGTCAGGCGGTCTGATTGGATATGCCCCAAATACAGCGCTGGGACGAAGCGGCTTCGGTACGTAGTTCATTTGGAACTGGAGATAGTACGATTCGTAAGGCTCGGGCGTTGGATCGGGGGTACGAATTTCTTCGTGCTGCAACACTGCTTGCGGCTGGGGAATATTGCCTGTGCGGGCGCAAATAGTAGCACAGTCAGTCTGCATAATGCCGTTAGTAGCATGCGCTCGCATCGGGGCGGCAGCAGCTTTAACGGTGTTGATAACAAACGGTACTACCAGCAATATACCTGTTAGCAGGAACAAGCGAAAGAAACCTGGCAAACGTGTAGCCATAACAATCATGCTCGCACTATACGCCCGGCAAATATAATATGCAAGTATACGAATATAGTTATATTATGCTACAGTACAGACATGTATGAACGGCTATTCCAATTGCAAGAGGAAACTCTTAAGACGCTAGCTAACCAAAAGCGCCTAGAGATTGTCCAGTTGCTTCACAACAAAGAACTGACTGTATCTGAAATGGTTGAAATGCTTGGTATACCCCAAGCGAACGTTTCTCAACACTTAAGCCTGCTGCGCCAGGTTCGCTTAGTATCAACTCGTAAGCAAGGGCTACGCGTATACTACCGACTGACTGATAAGCGCATTGGGGCGGTCATCCGTGAGCTACGCGTATTCCTCAAAACGCAGTATGCTCACGAGCCAGAGATTGCTCATTTGAGCGCGCTCGACAACAGCATCTACCCGATAGTCCGTGATGCTGTTTGCGGAATGCGCCTAACGGCTCACGAAGTCGGTGATTCGGTAAGCGAAGGTGGTGCTACGTATTATTTCTGCGGCGCCGGGTGCAAGAACAAGTTCCTTAAATCGCCCGGCCGGTTTGCTATAAAGCACCGACAGCATAAAGAGCTCGCGGCCTGAACCCATGTTTGACGTGCTAATGGTAGCTTGCTTCTAACCTGCCTAAACCTCTCCGGGTCAAACATTTTTATGTCAGTTAGTTTTCTCAACGATTATATATGGTTAGAATTATTTTGGGTGTAATGCCTACCGGCAGCTTCAAATAAAAGACACCCGGCCTCATTTATTTGGATTAGGGTGGAGCCCTTGGAAAACTACAGCGTGTTCAGGATGTGTTCGGCAGCACGACGGGGGGTTGGTAGGGCCATCGCTTGATCCCAAGCCTCAGAGACGGCTTCAAGACTGCCACCATAGGCTAACCCTACCGCTTGCTCCGCCTCTTGCCTGCTATTTAGGACATGGCCAACAACGGCTGTTTGGCCACGCATTACTGCCGGTAAGCCAGCACCCGGCTGACCGCCAATCGATAGATTACCCATAAAGAATAGCCCGTCCTCATTTGTCAATTTTCCACTCATTTCTCGCGGACGATGAAGATATGCTTGGACGTTAGCGATGCCGAAAGGATTTTTGACAGAGAGGCGGTTATCATCTAATCCTAAGCCAAAACCGCTATATGGCAGCTCGATTCTTGGTGCATATGTGTCCCCAGCAACCCGTTTGGTAATGTACGCACTAAGGGCAGTTAAGGTCCTTCCTTGGTTGTCACTGTATACTTGCGATTCCCTAGAACGCCCTAAAGTAATTCCTATTAGGCTTCTGCGGTTGCGGTACGCTGCAGCGGCAATACCATTAACAGCAAGTGTATCTTTGCTTTGGCTAAAACGAACAACCTCTGGCCCGTCAGCAAAGCCGAAAAGTCCCTCCCATAGTACATCCTTACCTCTTTGCCTTGACGAATGCATTGGATCCTTAGGACTTCCAAAAATTTCTCTTATCTCTTTTAAATCTAGGCTGTTACTGCCTGTATAGCTAAAACTTCCACGAATATTCTCAGAACTCTGTGACATAGGCACTCCAATTTTTGTATACTATAGCAATAATTGCTACTATTGCCTATAGTCACCAAACAATATTCTTCCTATACGGGCCACTGTGAGACGCGTGACATTCGAGCTATTTATGGCGTCAACTAACCTATCAGCGCACAATTGCAATTAGGGTATTGTGTCTCACGAGCCCATACTTAGACTATGATTAGCTTTGTTTGGCCACCAGGTACACGCTTGCCTGCTGGAACCGGTGGGTCCGAAAACTACACTATTGGGCAAGTTCGAGAATTGATTCGCCGCGGCATAAGCGCCCAGGTTATAACCGTTGGTTTGGGCATAAAAGATGGACGTAGCGATTTTATTGATATCCCTTTCACCTCACTCGCCACCCTAGCTGAGATAAGCAAGCTAAAAGGAACGGTGGTGTTTGTTAATGAAGCAGCATTCGTAGAAACGCTAGAGCCGGCTTTTGTAATTATGCACATTCCTCCGCCTCCTTTCCGCGACGAAGAGCGATCCACAATTGCCAAAATGATTCAGGGTCGTACCCTCATTGCCACCAGCAAATACGCCGCCAAACTCTGGTCGGATTACACCAAGCGCCCCTTAGCAGATGTACCTATTGCCTATCCTTTCGCCGAGGCGTGTTTTGCTACGCAACTGCGGAGCAAAAAAACCAAGCCTACGGTCAGGATTTTGTTTGCTGGACGACTGAGTGCGCAAAAAGGCATCTACACGCTGCTAGAGATGCTCCATATGGATAACATCAAAAACCACCCAGAACTCATATTTTCGGTAACGACTGCCGGGTCAGACAAACCTGAGGGCAAAATTATAAAATTACTGGTTGATGCGCATCCGAGACTAACCGTCTTAACATCGCTGAAAACACCGGCCGCCATGGCAGAGGTTATGAGTCGGCACGACATAGTCATAATGCCGTCCAACAGCCAATACTGGCACGAGACATTTGGCATAGTATCGATAGAGGCGCAGCATTCTGGTAACTGGGTTGTGGCTTCGAACGACGGCGGATTACCCGAGACAAACTGTGGCGGCGTATTGTTAGTAAAGCCCGATGACCCCGAAGCATTAGCCCGGGGGATTCAACTAGCCATATCTAAAGGTCCTCTGCCGGCCAGCATTCGACGCCAAGCCGCCAATCTCTTTACCGTCGAACAGTCTGTTGATAACCTGCTGAAGGTATTGTTCCCTGCCGAGAAACTGATTGAACTTCCGATTAAGAAAATCCTTTTGAAGACATCAATAAAGGCTACTACGGAGCCTACTTAAAACGTACATCTATTCAAGCTTTGTCCGGCGCAGTAGCTGCGCATTTAGAGCAACCACAATGGTTGAAACAGACATCAAGATTGCACCCAGTGCTGGTGCCAACACAATGCCAAACTTATATAAAACACCTGCCGCCAAAGGAA
Source organism: Saccharimonadales bacterium (SeqCode) (assembly GCA_038207115.1). Lineage (GTDB taxonomy): Bacteria > Patescibacteriota > Saccharimonadia > Saccharimonadales > UBA4665 > JAJZCD01. Next base: position 42,360 of record JBBRAC010000001.1, on the reverse strand, counting down.
TCGCGAACACGTTATAGCCAGTGGCCCAGCCGAGGTTCTGCATCATTTTACGGTACGTAGCCTGAGACAGTTTAATAACCTTTACCACATCTCTGGGGTCACTTTTTACTAAGATTATATCGGCCGATTTTATAGCTACGTCCGTACCTGCCCCAATGGCAATGCCTATATCTGCTTGCGTCAACGCCGGTGCGTCGTTTATGCCGTCTCCAACCATCGCGACTCGTAAACCCTTTGCTTGCAGCTCTTTAACTTTACTTGCCTTATCTTCGGGCCGAACTTCGGCAAAGTATTGTTCTAGGCCAAGCTGCTTCGCCACGTAGCTGGCAACTTCGCTACTGTCGCCTGTAATCATCGCGGTTGTTATGCCCTGCTGCTGTAAGGCTTCAATCGCAGCCTTAGCCTCATCCCTGACAATATCCGCAAGGGCAATCGCCCCAACCACCTGCGTGCCGTCTTTTACGAGATACACTGCCGTCTTACCTTCTTTGGCGGCCTGTTGGCTGGACTCAGCAATCTCTTTTGGTACCTTAAGTTTGTTTTCGACGATATAGCGGTAGCTGGCGGCGACATACGCGTCTGTGCCGTGCAATATTCCCTGTACGCCCAGGCCAGGCAGAGCAGCAAAGCCACTGGCCTTATTGAGGCGAAGGTTCTGTTCCCGAGCTTTTGTTACAATGCCCCTGCCTACGATATGTTCACTGTTTTGTTCAAGACTGGCCGTTAGTTGCACTATATCGTCATTCGAATAACCATCAATCGCCCAGACATCAGTCACACCATGTTCGCCTTTAGTCAGCGTTCCCGTTTTGTCAAAAAGCACAACATCTAATTTACGCGCCGCTTCCAGTGCCAGCCGCTTGCGAATTAGGAGGCCGTTACGCGCCGAAAGGGCGGTAGATATAGACACGACAAGGGGAATAGCCAAACCTAAGGCGTGCGGACAGGCGATAATTAGCACAGTTACGCTGCGCTCAAGGGCAAAGCCAACATCCTTGGTAATGGCCCAAAAGATAAACGTACCAATCCCTGCCACTATGGCCACAAGCGTTAAAATAAACGCCGCTTTATCGGCCAGAATTTGCACATTTGATTTTGACGTCTGAGCCTCTGCCACCAAGCGCATAATTCCCGCCAGCGCCGTGTCATCGCCTAGCTTCGTAACTTTTACGCTTAGCGAGCCATCTTGGTTAATTGTGCCGGCCACCACTTCATCGCCAGGCTTTTTACTGGCAGGCTTGCTTTCACCCGTTATGGCTGCTTCGTTAACCGATGAACTACCCTCTACGATAACGCCGTCTATCGGTATGCTTGCTCCGGGACGAATTAATACCAGATCATTCACAACCAGCTCGCTGACCAAGACTTTCTGAGGTTGCCCGTCTACCAGTTTTTCGGCACTATCTGGTAGCAGCTTTGCTATTGCGTCTAGAGCACTTTCCGCTTTTGAAACGGAGGACATTTCCAGCCAATGCCCTAGCAACATAATTGTTACTAGCGTTGCCAATTCCCAAAAGAAGCCATCGCCTGCAATAAAAAACTGCGTAGCAACACTATACCCATAAGCCGTTACAATCGCTAGGCTTATAAGCGTCATCATCCCCGGCAGTTTGGCCCGTAATTCGCCGAGTGAGCCCCTAATAAACACCCCACCGCCATAGAAGAATATAACGCTACTGAGCACAAACGGCACGTACTGCGAACCTGCAAACTCCGGCGGAACAAAGCCCAGCCAGTGTTGGATCATCGTGGAATACAACAGTACCGGAATTGTAAGCAGTAGAGATAGCCAAAACTTATCCCGGAACATTGTTACGGAATGCCCAGCGTGCTTATCGTGTGCCATGTGCTCGTGATTTTCGTGATGCATGTTTTCAGAAACCTCAGTGTTTATGGTTGTTGTTTTTATTCATCATCCACATCATCCCCACCATCATCAGTGGACAAATGAGCAGTAAAAGCCCAAACCCAGCTCCGCTGCCAAGTTTCGGCGCAAAAGTAATCAGCAATACGGCCAGGACGGCTAGTGCGAGCATTATTATCGTGTGCGCCTTCATGTAATCCCCCTCTTATCTCATCCTATTTATATTGTGATACCTATCAGAACTAGAAGCGCCATAACCCCATTGTGCCTGCCATGACTTCATTTCATTGATTTCTTTGGTTTGGGCAGAAACGATGTTCTTAGCCAGGTTTTTAACCTCGCCGTGCTTGGCGTTTTGGACCGCCAGGTTCGCCATAGTAATAGCTCCCTGGTGGTGGATTATCATTTCGGAGATGAAGGCTTTATCAAAATCGTCACCCGTTTTTCCGTTTAGCGAACTTGTCATATCGCCTATGGACATATCGTTATTGTCCATCATTCCCTGACTGGTGGTACTAGTGTGCATGCCCAACATGCGCATCATGCCGTTGTTATTGCTGTTGACGGCGTACCTAGCCACAAAGCCTGCCAGAATTACACCAGTCAGCAGCCCAATAACTCCGTATAGTATTGTATCGCTCTTCAAAGCTTACCCCCTTTTAAATTACTGCTTTCCCCGTATGTGCGTTAGTTCGTACAAACCTAGCAGCTCTTTGACGGCTTCTGATTGACGCCCCTGATTAGCAGAAGATAGGTTATCGGCAATATGTGTTCGCAGGTGGTTTTCAAGAATTAACTTGTTAAGCGAAGCGAGGGACTTTTGTATCGCTAGGCTCTGAGTGATGATATCCATACAGTAGTCTTCGTTTTCAATCATCTTTTCGACGCCTTTTAGCTGCCCCTGAAGGATTTTTGTGCGGTGTAGCGCTCGGCGTTTAATATCTGCTATCATGCTTGCAGTATATACCCCCGGGGGGTATTATGAAAACAATAGCTTAAGGGGTTTGCTTATGCGTAGGTACGTACAATTTATCAAAACAAAGTGGTTCTTTTTTGCCAGCGGGCTGGCTCTTGGAGCGCTCGTTATACTTGGCGTACGGTTCGTCATCTACCAGCCGCCTGAACTAGTTCACTATCACGCTAACTTTGCTGTGTACGTAAACGGCCAGCGTGAGCAGTTTAAGGGCATGCAATACTACGAGGAAACCGAAGCCCAACAATGCACGCTCACACCCGTTGAAACTCCGAACGAACGGGCGCATATGCACGGCAACGTAAGTGGTGTCGTACACGTTGAGGACCACCTTGTAACGTGGGGGCAGTTTATGCAGAACGTACACTATGGGTTAGGCGACGATTATCTGAAAACCTCTACCGGAGTGTTTACCAACAACGACCAAGGCAAATTGTCATTTATTCTTAATGGCAAGAAGGCTGCTACCATATCAGGTAAAGTCATAGGCGACAAAGACAAACTTTTGATAAGCTATGGAACCGAAACCGATGGACAGCTGCAGCAGCAATACGAGTCAGTGCCTAACACCGCCGCTACCTACGATACTGCACCGGACCCTGCGAGCTGTAGCGGATCCAAAAAACAAAACAACGACAGGTTGAAGCACTTGTTTTAGATAGTACGCTAGTGAATATACGGCGCAGGAAGGGCTCATACACCGCTAGCTTGACCTACGTTGCGCAAACAATACCGTGCCGCCGAAATACCGACAACTATCGAACATGCATAAGTAACTTTTTAGGTGTAGCCTACGTTTACTTCGTTTGTTTGGGTTTTTTAACAGCCTTGCGGCCTTTATCTTTCGACAAAATCTTCTCCTTGCACTATTACTTTTTACTCACCCGAGAAATAGCGGCAATAATTTTCTGTTGATAGCCATACTGACTCTGTCCATATGGTTTGCATCATGAAATGCATGTTGATACTGTACCACCCATAGACCCAGTCTGGTCAAGCTGCGGTTTTAACTAGCTCCTAGGTTGTATGGGACTAGCTGGCTTTGAAGTTTTAGTAACTACTTCATTTGATTTGTTTTCGGTTTGTTTGGGCTTGGCGTAAGGAACGCGAGTTATTTCTTGTTTTTTAATGGGAGTGTAGCCTGCCATAGGTATGTCCTTTCGGTTAAAGTCTTGCGTTATAGGGTAGGCCAACGACAATCTTTACGTTTACTCCCTGTGAGTCATATAGTTTAGTGTTGTGGTGGTCTATCTAGTAATGAGTATACTCGAATACTTGACATTTAGCTATTTAAATATTATGCAATATTTTATCGTCTGGTGGCTTTCCGGCTCAAGCTAACGGCTCCAACTTGGCCCAACAGTATCTGCAAAAGCTTCAATAGGTGATTTCAGGCATTGTTAGAGCAAAACGGTAAGCATAGTATAGCTTTGACGGGGGGACCAACTACATAATGGGTTCCATACAAAACAAATACTTAATCACTAAATACTTACTCATTGCTTCTGCAAGTATTGCGGTGTTGGTTGCCATTGCTAGCTTATTCGGGCTATTTAGCAACTATCCCTATGCACGCGAAACTGAAAATTGGAAACTACAAGCTCGGGGCCAAGATATCGGTAACCTTATCGCCGTTGTTATTTTACTTGCCAGTGCCCTGCTAGCAAAACGAGGATCGGTGCGGGCATATCTGATATGGCTCGGGGCGTTACTGTACCTCCTGTATGCATACGTCATTTACGCCGTAGCTGTACACTTCAATAACTTGTTTCTTATCTATGTTGCAGTCTTGGGCCTCTCTTTTTATTCACTCCTACTTTCTCTTAGCAAAGGCATGCTAAATACAACCGTTACGGGCGGCAGAAAATTCGCCAGCTATACCTTGCTAGGGCTAGGCGTACTTTTTGGTCTGCTGTGGCTTAGTGAAATTATTCCAGCCACGCTTGCTGGAGAAACACCGCAAAGTATAAAAGATGCAGGCCTCTGGGTTAACCCCGTACATGTAATTGACCTCGCAGCAGTGCTACCGGCTTTTATACTGACCGGCTATTTAGCACTAAAAAATCGCAAAGCTGGTCTATTTTTTGTGGCTCCGTGGCTAATATTTGCCGTGTTGATGGGAATCAGTATTGTTGCGACGACACTACTGATGGCAGCAAATGGCTTTGCCAATACTCTTCCGCCCATGATCATGGTTTCTGTGGTAGTAACAATAAGCCTGTACGCTGCCCTTAGATTCTTACGCCACCTCAAGGTTTAGACTACGAAGTTACCAGCCGCCAAACTTTTGTTTGCTCAGATACCGCTATACTGTTGGTTGGAAGGAATACGCTATGCCTATAAATAATGGTAAAGTACCCAAAAAAGATGCTGGCGAGTCAGCTGTACTGGCAGCAATCGCGGCCATGCCGGAGCCGGACCGCACTATAGGCGAACACTTGCATGCGCTCATAAAAGCTACTGCGCCTGCTTTGCAAGCGCGAACCTGGTACGGCATGCCTGCCTACACCAACGGCAACAAAATTGTTTGCTTTTTTCGCAGCCGAAAGAAGTTTGGCGAGCGCTATATGACGCTTGGTTTTAACGACGTTGCAAAACTTGATGACGGCGCTCTGTGGCCGATTAGCTTTGCCCTAACCGAACTCCACGACCATGAAAAGGCCACGATTGTTGCCCTTGTGAAGCAAGCGGTAAGCTAGTGCAAGCCGGCTCAAGCAAATTTAGTACCCGGAGAAATGGTCGGTAATAATACGGCCGCCTGGAACGTGTAAATCATGAAGGTAGTCTTGGGTGGCATCAACCATGCTAGAGGGGCCGGAAATGTAAAAGGTGCGCTCGGCATAGTCAGGAATGTGTTCGGCTATAAGTTGCTGGGTTAGTTTGGCGCTCACGACACCTTCAGCCACATAACCTGTTTGAGTCACTATAGGCACCAGCCGCAGGCCAATCCTGCGGGCCTCCAAAAAATCGCGGGCGTACACAAATTCAGCCGGGTCGGATACAACGTATAGCAGAACGATATCGCGCTGCAAGTTCTTATCCAGGTAGTATTTAGCGATACTACGGAATGGAGTTATGCCAATGCCGCCGGCCACGAACGCCAGCTTCTTGTTGGCAGATTCGCATACGGTAAAGTTACCCGCTAACTGACTAGCGTAAATGCTATCACCTATTTTCAGCTGGCCAAAGGCGGCTTTGTAGGCGCTGGCAGGCTGGTAATATCTTAAACCCAGTTGTACATCCTCTTCGGTGGGCGACGAGGCAATGGTAAACGTTCGGCGATTGCCGCGACTGTCGTAGCGAACGCCCGGAAGCGTCCACTCCATATACTGCCCAGGTAGAAAAGCGAACCGGCGATCTGGTTGAAACACGTAATTATACACCCGGTCGGATATGCGCTGAATCTCTTTCAGCTGCAAGCGGACGCGCAGTTTGGGTGAAACCACAAAGGCGTAGATATTGCCTAACAGCAAGGCAACCTCTGGATAGATTATAAAAGGTCCAACTCTCCAGGCCATAACATACAACACGGCGACGATAGCTGCAAAGAGTAGCTGCTGACGACGGCGCGGCGGCATAGTGGCCGGTTCGGTTACCATTATGGTCGCCAGAAACAGCAGCGGCGAAGCAATCAGAGAACCCTTCATGCCAGCGGCGATTGGCTGGTTATGTAGCACAAATAGCAACAGTTGGAGGGTTATGCTGCCGGCGAAAAAGCTAAGCACGAGCGGTCCGCGACGTATCTTCCGCACCACTGCCAGCCCGAGCACCACCGTAAACGGCCAAAACGCGCTGTTGCCTATCCACCAGGTTGTCGGCGCCAGGGCGGTTAAGCTAACCAACGCGGCGGCAAAGGCTGCTGGATTGAAGATATGCTTGTTGTGCCAGGTCAGCAAATACTTAGAGGCGCTCGAAACAGCACCCGCCAGCGCTAGGCCAATAGCCGTTTCGACTGAGTGCGCCGGCTGAATGATAAGGAACAGAATGAGAGCGCTAATGAGCCATGATTCACTATTGGTCGGCACCTGAAACAGCCGGCCCAGTCCCTTGTCAATCAGGTAGGCGGGAATAAGCAAAACTGCCAGCGACACTACTATAGCCGTTGGGCTAAACGCTAGTCGCCCGAACATCGAAAACACCACACCCAGAGCCACTAGTGCTGCGAGCACATACACTACTAGCCGGTACATGGTGATTTTGTCGAGATACTTATCTATATATTTCATTTTATGCCTGGTACATGCTTACTGGGAAATCTCGGGCGTGCTCTAAGCTCATATCGCTTCCGAGAACTGCGTAGCTAAAATCGAACTGGTTACGCAAGCTTGCGGCCTTGCTGAAAAAGAGCGCCGTGGCAAGGCCATCTGCCACCATGGCACTCGGCGCTATCACCCAAGTCGCCAAGATGTCCCGCGGTGATTCCAGCGAACTCGGACTGATTATATGGTGGTACCTACCCCATTTGCGGCGGCTACCGGCCGAGGCGCAGATGCTTTGGTTGCGTATCTCTGCTTGGCCGACGGCTTCCGTTACATCCCACGGGTTCTCCAGCCCGACTGTCAGATACTTTTCAGTATTGGTTGTGTATAAAATATCGCCACCGGCATTAACAACGTATTCATGGAGGCCAGCTTCCATCAAAATACCGCCTACGATATCCACTAAATAGCCCTTGCCGGCTGCGCCGAAATCGAGAATGGCCGGACGCTTTAGAGTAATATTGTACTTAGTAAAGCTAAGTACGTCCTGCCAGGCGGGTGGGTGGCTTAGCTGCCGGCTCTTCAGCGAATAGCTGGCATCATACCCGGCGTCAGATAAAACATTTCCGATCAGGGGAGTCACCTGGCCATCGGTTGCATCATACAGCTGTTTATAAAAACTGAGCATTGTGTAACCGTCGGCGGGAAGCTCATAGGTCCCCGGTTTGACGGCCATGCGCGAAACCAGTGAATCTTCACGAAAACGTGAATAAGCCTGGTCGAACTGCTCTATCCGTGTGCTCACTGCCCGCTGCAACGAATCCTTTGTGACAGCCGGTAGCTCGACCGGCGAAGTAACTTGCCAGTGTGTACCGATAGCTTCAAATGAAAACTGCAAGCTAGCCATAGTTTTAGGCATGGGCCTGGATGGCAATCCGGCTGACAGCATCATTAAAGCCATGGGTAGTATCCGATGCTCCAGCGATGATTCCTAATTTGAGGCTCGCAATGCTTTTGCCGACCACGTAGCTTTTGTAGACAGAAGCAAAATCTCCCTGATACTGCGCAGAGTTTTGGTTACCTTGGGTATTGGCGATAGAAGAGGCAGTTATTACGCCGTTTTGGATTGTCAATCTTACGGCGATAGTTTCGTTGCCGTCAGGCACATAGTAACTACTGGAAGCGGTGAACGTACCATCTTTGTAGGCTGAGGTAGTGGTCATGGCTGGGCTCATTGGCGCTGTAGGAGCCGGCGAAGTGGCGATAGCTTGCTGGCTCACGGTGGTCGGGCTTAAGGAAGCCGCAGCGGTAGTTTTAGCTGATTTCAAATGGTCAACAAAAAGTACCGTGCCCGCGATAACGAGTACCGCGACAACGGTGGTAATGAGCTTCAGTTTCGATTGCTTTTCATACATTGGTTGCTCACATATCCTTAGTGGCACTAGCCTCTGTATATAGACTACAGACACATACTTAAGATTGGCTTAAGACGCATTTACTCGGCCAAAACCATCAGCGCCCTACAGCTTGAAGCAGTTATGCTACAGAGCTTAACCCGCCCGGGCGCAGTCCACTAGCCCGGAAACGCTGCAGAGAAATGAGACTTACGTTGATAGCGGTTACAGTCAGAGCCTACTCGGCGGGCGGCACTTTGACGTCAGTATCCAAAATCTGCTGTACGCGCAGGTCCAGTTGATCTTCGTTCATATTGGCTTTTACGAGGTAATCTTCTATACCCAGGTCGCGCAAACCGGGGGTGGCTTCGCTTTCATTAAGGTTTGAAAGCACCAACACCTTGATGTTTTTGCCCCAGTCGCTGCGGCGCATGGTCGCCAGCACTTCGCTACCGGGGATATCCGGAATCATCAAATCAAGTAATACGAGGTCTGGCACTTCGGTTTGAATAAAATACAGGCCGGTTATGCCATTGTATCCAATAAAACAGGTGTAGCCGAGTAGCTCTAGACGAGTCTTGTATATCTCGGCCAGACTAGCGTCATCTTCGACAATGACAATCTTTTTTGAGTTTTGCGTTTCATCCATGGCTTTTACTATAAGCTGTGTGGCGTCACATTACTACTATTTTTTGCCTCTCGTTTTTGTCGCCTTACACTAGAACTAATAAAATAGGCACTGACTAGTATCATCCAGATAGTCTGCGGATAAGCCACTACGCGTTCCATTCCGCCATTCCCAAGCCCCAGATACTGGTGCAGCAGATAGAACCCCAGCGCTATTAGACCCACCACACCTGAAGTGATGGTAACTATCCGCACCCACCGCGGAAGAAGTTTTGCAGATAGGCCGATAAGTACCATAGCGAGATTGCCGAGAACGAACGGGAGCGATGCGCCAAGGATGTGCAAACCACTGCTAGTATTCTCGGGGAATAAACCTACTAGTACCGTGCCAATGCCCGCAAAAGCCATACACACGAAGCCAACATTTGCTGACCTGCCAGCGGCAATCTGGTTTCGCAGCAGTAGCGAACCGAAGAACATGCAACTGCCAAGTAGTACAAACGATACGTTCATATAAGCGTGGCCGGGCGAGCAGACCAGTCGGACCCCGTATGGGCCACAAGCAGTATTGCCAAGGTCACTGATGGTGTTCTGGACCCAGCTAAAGGGGTTCTTATTGCTCCAGCCGGTAGCAACGACGACTTGCGTAACATAGTACTGCACACTCAGCAGCCACAGGAAGAGGCCAGCGTAATAACGCCCGCTTCGCTTTATGGGCAACACATCCCTGCCTTTTGACACCACATTAAGCATTAGGGTTGTCTATGATACCGAAGATATTGCCGCTTAAGTCCTTGAACGTACCCATCATCATACCCCCGCCAACGTCACGTAGTTCGGCATGCACGGTCGCCCCGCTCGCTAGGATTTGTTCGGTAGCTGCTTTTGTGTCATGCACGTTCCAATAGCCCACCGGATACGTCAACCCCTCTTGAGCGGCATTCGGGTCTAGGCCAAGCTCACAGCCTTCAATAGTAAAGCCCACATAATATGACTCCGCCGTATAGGGCTTTGTGCCTGTAACTGCCGCCCAAAACTTCGTGTCTGCTTCCAGGTTACTTGATGGGTATATAACCGATTTGATTCCGTTAAACATATATTTCTCCTTTTTCGGCAGCCTTAACAAACCATCTGTGAATTGCAAACTTTTGTACTGCCATAACTGCCTCCTATTAAATCTTTTATGCCTCTAGACAGGCTCCTGTTGCTTACGACTATGCATTCTACGAATTATGCGCAGAGCCATGTAACTCAGCAGCAGCAGCCCCCCTGCCAGGGCAAAGTACCGGCCATAGCGTTCGATAGTGTTGATGTGGTCGCCGCCAAAATATCCCACGCTTGCCCATGTAGCTACCCATAACGTAGCACCCGCCGCGTTGAATGCCGCGAAGGTACGCCAATGCATGCCGCTCATCCCTGCCAGTATGCCATTAAGCTGGCGAAGGCCTTCAAAAAAACGTGCAAACATTACCACTACCCCGCCGTACCTATCAAAGTAGCCGGTGGCTTTGGCAACTTTTTCTTCAGTCAGCAAGACATACTTGCCGTAGCGGTCCAACAACTTGCGGCCACCAGTTCTCCCAATAACATAGCCCAAATTGTCACCAGCAAAGGCGGCCGCTATCGCCACCAGGGCAACCACAAATATATTGAGCTTGCCGAGCCCTGCAAACACCGCCGCCGCAATCAACATCGTCTCGCCTGGCACCGGTACGCCAAAATCTTCTAAAAACAGCAGCCCAAACACCGCAAAGTAGCCATACTGGCTAACCAGAGGGGCTATTGTGTGTAAAGACGTAGGAACCGCAGATACCATGTGACAACTGTAGCATATCGGTTTTAATAGTTCTGTACGCAGCGAGACAGATTGGTAGCTATTCTTACATACTTACATATGACCGTGGGGTATGCTGGTAGAATGCCACAGTTTAAGTCCTCAAATCCTACCCCTCTTTCCAATAGCATTCCTCAGCCTACCCGCCAGCTTTCACCTGAAGCGGCTAAGCAAGAGTTAAAGCAAGCGGTACAGGGCTCAAATGATGTGCTTTGTACACACTCCACTGTTCTGAGTCTGTTTCCGGACACAATGGAGATTGACCGAGCAAAAGTGACCGTTACCAAGCGGGCATTTTTCCGGACGGCCGAGGTTCACAGCATAAGTATGCAAGATATCCTTAGCGTTAGCTCCAGCGTTGGTCCGTACTTAGGTTCAGTTATCATCACCAGTCGTATATTTAACAGCGACCAGATATTTAACGTTGGCAAATTTTGGCGCAAAGATGCCGAACGTATGGCGCGTATTACCCAAGGCTATATTATTGCCCTACACCGCGGCATCGACTGCAGTACTTTGTCCAGCGAAGAGTTAGTTAACGCGCTGGTTGAACTCGGCGCGGACAACCAATCGTAAATACTTTTTACTGTTCAAACACTGCAGTAACAAAAACCCCGAAGGCTACATGCACTTCGGGGTTTTTGAACTACTGGGCTTTTAGAAGCGCGCTATGCGGTTGTCTTCACCTACCTGGCGAGCTTTGTTCTGCCATTTTAGTTCAAAGTTGCTTAGCGCACTGTGCAATTCATCAGTAGATTTGGGATGCAGGTTTAGTTTGTTGCGTGTATTTCGATCCATGTCATTTCCTTTCAACTTCACTGTGCATAGCTTAACCGGAATGGATCATTATAACTGTAAAAAAGCTAACGATATTTCTGTACTAGTTTGCACCATCTTGTTCGTCGGCCGGCACATCGGTGCTTAGCCGCTCACTGTCTGCGTCGCCCCCGGTCTGGGCACGCAAATCTGCAACGAGCTCACGTTCTTCTGTGTGCTCTAGCTCGCCTGGCTTGTAGCCGTGCCGCAGCAGTAGCTCTTTATCCTCGTTACTCAGTTCGTTATATGTATACGGTTTATCGTCTAGAGGCATAGTAGTCCTTACCGGCTTCCGCCTTTACGGCCAGCAGCGCGGGCGCGTTCAGGGTCGTTTTTAAAATTACCAGGGCTAGTGCGGCCACCTACACGCCCAGCAGCGGCAGCACGCTTGGGGTCATTACGAAAATTGCCAGAACTCATCATACCGCCTTTGCGTCCGGCTCGCGCGTGTCCGTCCGAATCACCATGCCACCCTTTGCCATTAGTTACATTCATAGTAGTATCTCCTTTTATAGTCATGTGGTTATTGTACTTCTTTCGAAGCGAAGCATCTATAAGATATATTACTAAGCTGTTTGCAGCTTGACGTGACATACATTAGTCCATATACTATTTAGTTACTTAACTAGTAAGTAACTAAACCTTAAAGAGACCAATGGCAAGAAAAGAATTACTTCAAGAAATTATCGAAACAATGGGCGCTTTTAAACGCCTAGCCCAGAGCCAGGCACTGTTAGCGGCTGATTGCCCTGTTTCTTACGCCCAACTTGAGTTGCTACTAACAATAGATACACATCCAGGTGCCACAGCGAAGCACTTGGCAGAACAGCTTCGGATGACACCCGGCGCGATTTCGCAGTTTATTGAGGGGCTCGAGCAGCACAAACTACTTGAACGTCAGACCGACCCGAACGACCGCCGGGTTCAGTATTTGCACATTACCCGTGCAGGTAGCAAACTACTGCGCGACACAAAAAGGCGGCGCAAACAACGCATAGAGCAAGTTATGCAGGGTCTAAGCGACGAAGAACTCGCTATTTGGCTACGCGTACAACAGAAGTTTGTCGCCCAGGTTCAAGCAGAATCAGCAACAAAAACAAAGTCAGGATCTAAATGATTATAAAACGGTTTACCTACAAACACACCGCACCGCTACGCGTTGAAGCTGCCAACGCCCAAGCCAACCCCAGCATCAGCGCATCGCCTAATGCGTTTATAGAGCGTTCACACAGCGAAATTATGGTTATCATCAGCGCGCTTATGCTGGCTCTGCTACTTTCGGCGCTCGACCAAACGATTGTTTCTACCGCCCTGCCGAAAATCGCCAGCGAGTTACATGGACTCAGCAAATATTCGTGGGTGGCCACGGCTTACCTGCTGACGAGCGCCGTCTCGACCCCTCTGTACGGCAAAATTAGTGACATGTTTGGCCGCAAGCGCATTTTCCAAATTGCTATTGGCATATTCCTGGCCGGGTCTATTTTGTGTGGGGCGGCACAGTCTATGAACCAGCTCATTTTGTTCCGTGGGCTGCAAGGGGTTGGCGCAGGCGGCCTTATGACATTGGTCTTCGCCATTGTCGGCGACATTGTACCGCCCCGACAACGCGGCCGTTACCAGGGTTATTTTGGCGCAGTGTTTGCCATTTCGAGCGTAATTGGGCCACTGCTCGGTGGCCTGTTTACCGACCATCTAAGCTGGCGCTGGGTGTTTTACATTAACTTACCGGTTGGCGCGCTGGCTATGGCAGCGATTGCCCTGCGCCTTCATTTGCCTGTTAAGAAGTCGCCGCACAAAGTTGACTATTCTGGCGCGGCCTTACTGGCAATAAGCGTCGTTAGCCTGCTGTTGGCCACGGTGTGGGGCGGTGTCGATTTTCCATGGGCTTCGTGGCAAATAATAAGCCTATTCAGTACGGCTATGATTGGTGCAGGGCTGTTTGTCTGGCGCGAGCACTATGCCAAAGAGCCCCTATTGCCTTTGGGCTTGTTTCGTAACCGCATAGTTGCGGTCTCTACGCTCCTCAGCTTCCTAATAGGCGTAGTGATGTTCGGGGCATTGATTTTCCTGCCGCAATACCAACAGATTGTACGGGGTGATTCGGCCACTAAGTCCGGACTGATGCTCTTGCCGCTGGTGGCTGGACTTATGACTGCCTCAGTTACATCTGGCCGTATTATTTCCAAAACCGGTCGCTACCGTATGTTCCCCATTGCCGGCACAGCCATTTTAAGCCTGGCATTTTACTTGTTTAGCCACATTGCCGTCGACACCAGCCGGGTGCTGCTGGGAGTGTGGATGGTAGTACTCGGCGTAGGCATCGGCATGATTATGCCCGTCCTGACCCTGGCCGTCCAAAATGCCGTACAGCGTAAAGACCTCGGTACGGCCACTTCCTCTGTCGTGTTCTTTCGGACCATCGGCAGTGCACTGGGTGCAGCGGTGTTTGGCGCAATTCTTACCAACCGCTTGGCACACCATATTATGGAAAACGTTGGCGGCCCACAGGGTGCAGCGGTGGCTAGAGGCCTTAGCCGGAGCGCAGCCAGTTTGCACCACTTGCCCACCGATATTGTCCACAAAATACTGACAGCTTTTGCCAGCTCATTTCACGACGTTTTCCTGTTTGGCATCCCCTTTGCTGTGGCGGCTTTTGTCGTCGCCCTGCTTTTAAGAGAAGCGCCACTGCAAGGTAGCCCAAGCGAAGAAGCCAAGGGCGAAGGCTTAGCGCCTTAATCGCTCAAGTCTATCCATCCGAAGCCTTCGGTGGCAAATGCGTTGTCATTCAGAAGAGCCACCACGCTTAAAGAACAACCATGCCCTGCAGACGGCTAACATATTCGACTTGTCTGTTCTAGATTATAATGCCGGCCAGACAACTTTGGCGATGATGGCTTTGGCTTGCACCCAGCCAAAGTCGCGGCTATCGGTGCTGGCGCCGCTGTTGTCCCCTAGTAGGTAGATGAGGTCGCCTTGCTGACGTTCAATTCGCTTTATTTTTTCTTTACCGCCATGGCTCACAATAACGATATCACCGGGTTTGAGCTCGCGCGTACTGCGCCCCACCACTAATTGGCCAGGGCGGAGTGTCGGCAACATGCTGTTGCCTTCTACCTGCCGAATAATGAAATGCTTTTTGCTGGATTGCCTATGTTTCATACTCTATTCCATATGTTTCATTTCACGCTTCACAGTAATTTCACCTGTTTCATTTTCCCTCTAGCCTCAAGGTCACCTATGAAATGAACACTTACTGTGGAATATAAAATGCGAAGTGCTAAATGCCTCTTAGGCTTTTTTGGTCTCGGCAAAGATTTCAGCTATTGCGCTTATCATGTCCAGCAACTTCTGGCCCTCTGCCGGTTCATGATGGTGCTTGCATTCACCCGCTTGTTTGGTAGCCTTCCAAAATTTGTCGTGCAAATCTGGGTACTTTTCTAGGTGTTCAGGCTTAAAGTAATCGGTCCATAGTACCCACAGATGCTGTTTAACCAGCTCGGCCCGTTGCTCTTTAATAAACAGCGCCCTGACACGGTCATCACCTATCATGTCGTCCATTTTGGTCTGGATGGCGTACACACTTTTGGCCTCAATCATTGCCTGCTGTGGGTCATACACTCCGCACGGCAAATCACAGTGCGCATACACGGGCTTTACAAATGGTAGTTTCAACATACATGCCTCCAGGTTTTAGTACTACCAGTATAGAACAAAGAAAGGGAAAACTGCTACGTTGCACTCGCTCGTATGGTGCCCCGGGTGCGGTAGAGGGCACGCGCTTGGGCAGAATCGTACATATCGGGGAAGTGTGTGTTCCAGGCATGGCTCATCCCGGGCATAAACATGGCATAAATATCGGCTTGGCTCGTTTTAATAGTACGCAAAAAGTGCTCCAGCGCCCTCAGCGCAATCTCGGGAGAGGTGTACAGTGGATCGTGCTCGGCTAGCACATACGTAAATGCCGCCCCATCATGCCGAGCGTGAAGGGCATCGGCATCGGCCACCAAGGGATTACGCCCTTCGCTTGGCCCACGACGCAGTGCATCCAAAGCCACTCGCATGCTCGATAGACTGGCAACGCGTCCTACAAGGTTGGCTTGTAGCAGCTGGCGTGCTTCACTAGAACCGTGAAGCAAAAGAATTTCCTGTGCACGCTTCTTGGTGTCTTGGGTAACGTGATTATTATCTAGCAACTTCGACTCTACGGCATTTTGTTTGGAGTTTTGTAGATTCTCATTTATCAGCATGGCTTTAACAATTTTGCCTCTGGAAAGATTAACAAAGCCACTTCGTTCGCTAAAAAAGGCGTGCGTGAGTTGATTCCGCTCCATGGCTACCCCAAGCGCCGTCGCATAACTACCACCAGCAGAGTCCGTACCCATGAGCCGGACGACATCCAGGCCCTCGGACTCGAGGGCGCGAAGCATGGTCACGATGGTTTCAATAGCCACTGTTTCGCCCCCGACTTCGCGGGTGAACCGACCCTCATGGCTTACATAAACCGCATCTCCCTCATATGCTTCGTCTCCATTATTACGGATTACCGGCGACGTACCACCATTACCATACGATGCTACGTAGGCATGCCCCATGTCTGGGAAGCGTAGCACTTGCCTGGCCATTTCTACGGCGTTATTGGCATTGTTCGTTATGCTTGAGCCATAGGTGGATATATGAAGCATGTATCCATTCTTCTTTCCAGCTTCATCATTTGCTGTTGCTACTTCATAATTTTGTCCGCTGTATTCTACTAACCTCAGATGCCTAGCGATATCATGGACCACGCCCCACATTTCATTTTCATCAATTGTCTCGAGCAAAGGACGAAGAGAGAAGTTTAAAGCGCTTACCGATGCGCTATCTCTGTCGGCTGGGCGTATAAATTCTGGAACCAACAACTCATTCGGCGGTACATAAAAGGCCTGTGCACTTTCGTGCAACTGCTTGGTATTCATCATTCTTGGGCCTTACGCCATTTGGCGATTTCGGCATGATGGCCGTTTAACAGTACTTCGGGTACTTTCATGCCCTGAAAATCGGCTGGGCGGGTGTACTGCGGGAATTCTATGCTTACGTCGTCGGCTTGGAATGATTCTATTTCGGTGCTGGTTTCGCCGCCTAGAACCCCGGGGATCAGACGCACCACACTATCTATTAACACCATAGCCGGTAGTTCTCCGCCCGTTAGTACATAGTTTCCGATGCAATATTGTTCGTCAACCCATTTGGTAATGCGTTCGTCGTAACCTTCGTAGCGCGGGCAGATGATAATCAGACCGCTGTTTTTTGCAGCCAAGCGCTTGGCGTCCGACTGTTTGAACATTGTGCCCCTAGGCGTTGGCAAAAACACCGTGGCTTCGGGGTCGTTTTGCTTAGCCTGTTTGATAGCCACTAGAAGCGGCTCCACCATTAGCAGCATGCCATCACCGCCACCGTACGGCGTATCGTCAACTTGGTGGCGTGGTCCGAGTCCAAATTCACGCAAGTTTAGAAATGAATATTCGACGATGCCGCGGTCGCTTGCCTTCCATAACATGCTACTGCCGAGCACACCCGTAAACATTTCGGGGAATAGCGTAATAACCTGAATCTTCATATCTTACGAATTATATACTATTTTGCGGGTTACGTAAAACCAAAACAACCCCTGAAATCAGGGGTTGTTTTGTCACATAAAGCTCCCAGCTAGGCTGGCTCGCATGAGCTTTTATCATGTTTGTTTTTGAGGTGCCGCTTCTTGCTGAAGCTTAAGTGCTACTATAAAGCATCGCCCTACTTTTTGCAAGCAGCGCCCGTTTGCAGGGTGCTTGCCGATTCCCGAAGTAACGAAGTAACGAATTCTGGAGGAATCATGCATCAAGAAAAAGAATATAGGAATAGAGAATGGATTCCAGCCGGAGTTTATGCTGGACAGCCCGGTGCACAATCGGCGCGTGTTTCAGTACTGGAATGACAACATGGGAGAGGTGGCGCTGGGTGATGAACTGACGGGACTCCGGATTACGCGCTAACGGTGCACCGAGCTGTCCGGAATGAGTGAATGGATTCCCGCGTCCGCGGGAATGACACCGCACTAGAATAGATTCCCAGGTTGAATATATGTCGAAAGAAATGTTAATCAGAAGCGGGGATAAGCAGGTTAGATATCTAGGTCGTCGAGGTCAGCGAGTTCTTTACGGGCACGCGCAACTGCATCTTCCTGCATAGGCATAGGAGCTGGAGCTGGAGCTGGTGCTGGAGCTGGAGCTGGAGCTGGAGCTTGTACTCCTGCACCTTCTTCGTCGTCATCCAAAGTAGTGGGCGGCGTTGTGGTAGCAGTAGCGGCGGGGGCAGCCGAAGGGGCGAAGTCGCTTGTTCGCCTTTCATCCTCGGGACGATCAACGTCAACAATTTTGAGGTTATAGCGGGCTTCGTTTTTCGTACCCAGGGCGCGCAACAGCGTGCGTAGGCTTTGGGCGGTTGCGCCACGTTTGCCGATAACCCGGCCTAAATCTTCGGCGTCAACAGTCAGTTCCAGCAAAACGCCTTTTTCGTCAATACGACGCTCAATGCTAACTGCATCGGGGTTATTTACGAGAGATTTAACGATATATTCAACAAATTGTTGGTCAATGCTTGTAGTCATGTCGGTCAACACCTCCTTGCGGTATAGATTACTACACGTTTAATTATAGCAAAGATACGGCCCTATTTTGCCTGAAATTTCACATTTTCGGCGAAATTGTCGCGTTTTATGCTTCGGTTTAGGCTTTTTTGCTAGCTGGAGCAGTCTCGGTGGTTGGTTCTTCGGTGGCTACTGGCTCGGTGCTTTCAGCATCTGGCTCAGTTGGGGTTTCTTTGGGTTCAGGCACCGATTCTGCTTTGGGCTGATTGCGGCGCAGTTTTTCTGGGTGGCGCAGCTTGCCAGCCTTTTGGTCGCTGGTAGTGACCCAGTTTGGCAGTTTAATGCCTTCGGTCGTCAGCAGGCGGACAACACGGTCGCTCGGCTGTGCACCGTGCTCTAGGTAGTGAGCAGTACGCTCCTTATCTAAGATTATTGCTTTGCTGTGTGGATCGTACGTACCCAGTTGGGCGACAATTTTACCACTAGTTGGGGTCCGGCGGCTGTCTTGGACAACGACGCGGAATTGGGCATGGCCTTTTCGGCCAGTGCGCTGCAAACGAATTACTAGCATTCGTGTTTTCCTTCCCTTACGTTTATACTCGTGCCATTTTACACCGCACGACCTCTGTTGTCAATTACTGATACTGCGTGAGCGCAGATGTGGCGGCGGCTACCTGAGCAGCCTGCTTGCTTGGGCCGGAGCCTTGACCCTTGAGCGCATTGTCGACATAGACGCCGACACTAAAGATTTTATCATGATCCGGACCTTCTTCGCTGTGCACTTTGTACTGTGGTGTACTGCCTCCCTGGCTCTGCACTACTTCTTGCAGATGGCTCTTCGGGTCTAGCCACGAGCCAGTTTTTAGAATTTCATCGAAGGTACTCAATATGTTCTGGGTTATGAATACTTTGGCCGCGTCGTAACCTTTATCAAGATACAAAGCACCCGTTACCGCCTCGAAGCTGTTTGCTAGGATTTGGGCACGTGCCCGATCCGTACCGCGCTTTTCACCGCGGCTCAGGCGTAACAGGTCTTCAAGACCGAGCCGGGTAGCGGCCGCACCAATAGATTCGGTGCGTACCAGGCTGCTGCGCCAGTTGGTAAGTATGCCTTCCGGCTCGGTGAAATTCGCGTACAAATATTCGGTAACAACCAGTTCCAAGACGGCGTCGCCGAGAAACTCTAGGCGTTCGTTGTGCTCAAACACCGTTTTGCGGTGCTCATTGACATACGAACGGTGGGTAAGAGCCGTAATAAGTAGGTCTAGATTAGTAAATTCGCCACCCAGCTTTTCGCGGGCGAGGGTTTGGTATGTAGAAGTGTCCATAATGATGGGAAGTTTATAGTGGTTAGTTTTTAGTTTATTGGGGTGATTTTTCGAATCGTTCCATAAACTACAAACTATAAACCATAAACAGTGTGGTGCCTTTCTAGAGCTTTTGCTCTCTTATTTTCTTCATGCCCAGCAGCATTAGCTTGCCAATATCTTCGTAGGCAATACTGTCTACTGCCACTGTAGCAGGCAACCACTGGATGTCACTGAGCCAATCTTCGGGGTGCAAGCGATCGGTGTTGCCGAGGCCTTTTACCAGATAGATGTGCATAGTCATGAGCACCAGCGTGTGGTTGCGGCGGTAGCGGAAATTTACCTTGCCCAGCCAGTCGTGGACTTCCATTTGCTGCAGGCCTGTTTCTTCGCGGATTTCGCGCTCGGCAGTGCCTTTGGGCTCTTCGCCTTCCTCGACGTGACCTTTCGGTATGGTCCAGCGATTTTTGGCATCGCGTATTAGCAATATTTCAAGATCGTTCGTTTTGGTGTTGCGCCGAAAGATGATGCCACCAGAGGTCGTTTCGTGCACCACTTCTTCTATGGCGGGGCGGCGGCTAACGAATTTCTTAAACCCTTCAATCGGTTTCTTAAACCCTTCAATGGGCTTCATGGCCGCGTCTTTGGCAGCTTCGAGCGGGCGCGAGCGGCGCTTCATAGCGGACATTATGCAGCCTCGCTTTCGGTCGCTTCGCTGTCTTGGGCCGGCGGCTCTGCGGCTTTGCTGCCCGTTTCGCCGGTTTTGTTTTTGAGGGCTGTGCCTAGCACGCCGTTAATGAATTTGCTCGAATTATCACCACCGAACGCTTTGGCGAGCTCGACGGCTTCGTTTATTACCACCTTTGGAGGCACATCTTTTTCGTATTCCAGTTCGTATAAGCCCATTCGTAACACCACCCGATCCATCCGGGCTATCTGTTCTATCGGCCACTCGGGCGCTAGGGGGCGCAAAATGTCATCAATGGCGACTTGGTGCTCGTTGACTCCCTTTACGAGCTGCTCGATAAAAAATACATCATCGACGGTAGATTCGTAGCGGGCAATGTTGCGCTTCAGTACCAGGTCGAGGTCAAACGCAGTGTCGCCTGCTTCTACTCGAAAATCTTGCTCGTACAGCGTTTGCAGAGCAACAATACGGCCTAAATGGCGATTAGAGGCCACTTTGAACTCCGTTCAAGGTGACGGTACTCTGTAGACAGTAATCTGTAGTCAGTAGTTTCAAAATCGTACCCTATGCAGCTAAAACGTTGCTGCTTGCTACTTACTACTTACTGTTGCGGCTTTAGTCGCTTTACCGCTTTCACGGACGGTGGTGTACGTTTTAACGGGAGATTTTTTATTTACTGCGCGGGCCAGCTTTAGTAGCAGGTGGCTACGGCGTGCGCCGGTGGCGCGTGGACTGGTTCGTTTCTTAGGTTTACCCATGGATGTGCTAACTCCTTTAGAGTTCGTGTTAGTTTGAAATTAAGTCTATTATATCCTGTTTATAGGCTAAACTCAACGCTTTTTAGGCGTCTTTTACGGCGAAGTTTAGGAGTTTGTCGGGCACATAAATGGTTTTTACGAGCGTTTTACCATCCAGACGGGTCGTAACTTTGCTTTCGGCACGCGCCAGTTCTACGGCGTGGGCTTCGTCGCAACCGGGTTCGGCAGAGATGGTTGTTCGCAGTTTGCCGTTGACCTGCACGGCTATAGTAACCGTAGCTTGAACCAAGTACTGTTCGTCATAGGCCGGCCAACTATCGTGCTGTAGGCTAATGCTATGCCCGAGCTCGTGCCATAGCTCGTCTGCCATGTGTGGGGCAAATGGGGCAACGCAGGCTACCAGGCTGTCGAGCGCCTCCTGCCAGACGGCATGTTTACCGAAAACCTCAGTTTTTAGTTTGTAAAAATCATTTACACAGGCCATGCCGGCAGAAATCGCCGTATTGTAGTGGTTTTGCTCTATATCTTCGGTCATCTTTTTGATGGTGGCGTGCGTGGTTCGGCGAACGGCTCGTTGCTGCTCTGGACGTAATTCTACCGGCTCCGAGGCTACATATTCAGCAACCAGATTCCAAATACGGGACAGGAAGCGGTAGGTACCCGGAACACCCCGTGGATCCCAGCGTGAGGTGAGCTCAAGTGGGGAGGCGAACATCAGATAGGTGCGCAGGGCGTCAGCCCCGTAGCCCTGAGCAATGATCTCGAGCGGGTCGATACCGTTGCCTTTCGATTTAGAAAAAGGGCTGCCGTCGGAGGCCATTACTTTGCCGTTGAAAAGCATCTGTTTGAAGGGTTCGGGGCGATTTATCAGACCGATTTTGGTAAAGAAGCGCGCTACAAAACGAGCATACAACAGGTGGGCCGTAGCATGGTCGCCACCGTTATAGAAATCAATTGGCGCCCATTTATTCACCAGGTCGCTATTAAAAATCTGTTGCTGGTTATGTGGGTCAAAATAGCGGAACATGTACCAGCTGCTGCAGATGTAGGTGTCAAGCGTGTCGGTTTCGCGCTCGGCTTTTTCGCCGCACTGCGGACATTCCACCTTGAGCCAGTCTTTGGCGCGAGCCAAGGCGCTCCGGCCATCGCCGCTCGGCTGAAAATCATCTAACTCCGGCAGAACCACCGGCAGCTCAGCATCCGGTACCAGTACATTACCGCACTTGGGGCAGTCAATAATCGGGATAGGCGCACCCCAGTAGCGCTGACGGCTGACACTCCAATCGCGCATCTTGTAGTTCGTTTTTTCGGTGGCTAACCCTTGTTGCTCCAAATCGGCCACTATTTGCTCACGTGCCTGGCTACTGCTCAGGCCATCATATTCGCCCGAATTACTCATGACCCCTTCGCCGTGGTAACATTCTCCCAGCGCCAGGTAGCGGTACATCGCCTCGTGCGTACCATCGTCAAGCATTGACGCTATTTTTTCTAGCGGCTGCCACGTTACGGTAAACTTATTTTTTTCGCCTTCGTCTAAATTGCCTTCATCGCGGGCCTCATCGACGAGGTCATACAGAAAAGCCTTACCTGAGGCATGGTAATTGGCGTGTTTGGTATTGCTATAGAAATAGCCATGACCTTTAAATTCAGCCTCTTTGACCAGTTTGAAGTTGCTATAGCCCGTTTCCTCGCGGATTTCACGCTCGGCAGCCGATGCGTGGTCCTCACCGTTCTCTACCGTACCACCTATGAGCATACTGCCCCCGAAATTGGTTTGGCGTGGGCCCCAGTCTAATACGACTGCCCGGTTTGTAGCCGGATTACGGAGTACGACGTAAATTTTCTCACTCTGTATATCATCGCCCTGCGCCGTGCCGAAAGTTGGCTCCACTACAAACCGTACGGATAGGTCGAAGTGTTTTGCAAAATCGTAGTCGCGTTCGTCGTGAGCGGGCACGGCCATAATTGCGCCGGTGCCGTAACCGGCAAGAACGTAATCTGCAATCCAAATCGGAACTTGCTCACCACTGGCTGGATTAGTGGCATAGGCGCCCGTAAAAACGCCTGATTTTTCCTTGCTGGCCTGGCGCTCGACCTCAGTTTTCTTGGCACTAATGGTAATATATGCATCGACAGCCGACTTCTGTTCTGCCGTCGTAATACCTGCTACTAGCTCGTGCTCGGGAGCCAGCACCAGGAACGTGGCGCCAAAAAGTGTATCCGGCCGGGTGGTAAAGACCGTAATTGTTGTTTCGGAATCCTGCAGCTTGAACTGCACTTCGGCGCCAACGCTTTTGCCGATCCAGTTTTTCTGAGCTGTCTTAACGGCTTCGGTCCAATCCAGGGCGTCGGTTGCCTCTAGCAGCTCCTCGGCATAGTCGGTAATTTTGAAAAACCACTGCTTAACTTCTTTTTTCTCGACCAGGGGGTCGTCTCTACCATCGTGCCGCCAACATTTGCCATCTATAACCTGCTCGTTGGCCAGTACCGTGTTGTCTTTAACGCACCACCACTGCATACGGCTGTCTTGATAGGCCAGCCCGTGCTTGTACATCTGGCTAAATATCCACTGCGTCCATTTGTAGTACTCGGGCAAGTGGGTAGCGATTTCTTTTTCCCAGTCGTTGCTCCAGCCCATAGCTTTGTACTGTTTGTGATAGCTAGGAATAATCGTCGCCATACTTTCCTGGGGCGAAACGCCGGCCTTTATGGCATAGTTTTCGGCGGGCAGGCCAAAGGCATCCCAACCTACCGGGTGGTAGCTTTCATAGCCCTGCTGGCGCTTAAACCGGGCTTTAACATCACTTATGGTGTAGTTCAATGCATGGCCGATGTGTATACCTGCGCCACTCGGGTAGTTGAACATGCTCATGGCGATGTACTTGGGCTTGGTACTGTTCAGGTCGGCGGTGTATGCCCCTGTCTCGTCCCATATTTTTTGCCATTTTGGCTCGATTTCTTTTGGATTGTAACGTTGCACTCTTAAAACTCCTCGGTGTATTTGATTAGAATTATACCTGGAAACAGAAAATTTTGCCTTACCGTGCGAAAAGAAGTGCGAGCAGTTGATTCTGTTGCCTCGTTATCACACTAGTTATGAGCAATGCATTAGGTATACTTATTCGACTTAGTGGGAGAACTGTTTGGCTTTGCGAGCTTGCCAGTAAGTGGTCTGGCGGACGAGCTTGACTGCATCGTCAGGGTTGGCCAAGAGTTGTTTGAGCGCTTCCTCGGCATAGACACCGTTTTGAGAGCCTTTGGCGAGTACCACCGCACCAGGCTTCAGGTGCTGCAAGACAAACGCGCCGGCTTCATAGGGGCTCAAGAAGGAATGCACCGTGCAGCCTTTGGCTTTGGCAGCTGGAGCTAACCAACGCTTGGCGTCTTTGCCCACCATAACGACTAGGTCGAGCTTTTTGGGGTTACAGTAGCTACCGACTTCGGTGTGGGCCTCGTGGGCATAGCTGCCCATTTCGTTTATAGAGCCCAAAATGGCAACCTTTTGCGGCGATTTTGCAATGTAGAGCACATCCAGCGCCGCTTTCATAGAAATCGGGGCGGCGTTATAGGTGTCGTCTATAAGCGTAGCCCCGTGCAAACCATGCAAAATCTGCATGCGTCCAGCAAAAGCTTCTACCTGAGGCAGCGCAGTTGCAATCTTTGCCTTGGGCACGCCTAGCATGTCCGCCGTGGCTGCGGCAGCCAGAGCAAACTTGGCGCCCTGGTCGCCGACTAGCTGTGTCTGCGCCGTAAGACTTTTTTTGCGTAATGTGAGCTGCAAGGTGTTGCCACGAAAACCGTGCGCACGAACCCCCGCATGGTACTCTGCCTGTTCGGCGCGCAGGCTGTATTCTACAAACTCCCGGCCGGCCAAATACTCGCCAGGCGTATCATCGCCGTTTACTAGGACTTTTTTAGCAAAATCGAATACTTTGAGCTCTTCGGCAGCCACGGCGTCGAGCGTTCCAAAAAACTCCATGTGTTCTGGCGCAACAGCGGTCACCACCGCAATGTCGGGCTTGAGGTAGGCAAACTGCTCAATTTGCCCGGGCGCGTCCGTCCCGAGCTCCACCACCACAACATCGTACGGGTATGGCAGGGCAATTTCCGACTGGGTCGCTCCAAATACTTTTAGCCACGCAAAGACGTTATACAAGCTTGGTTCCTGCAGACCAAAAAACACCAGTGGCACGGTAACGCGGTCGTTATAGTTACCGGCCTGGGTGCGTACCCGTAAGTTTTGGCCGAGTAGCTGAGAAATGGCGTGCTTGGTAGAGGTTTTTCCCAGTGAACCTACTACCGCTACCACCTTAAATTTGTGACGGGCACGCAGTTGCCGTACTTGCCACTCCAACACGGTGCATACGGCTGCCCGGGCGGCTTGTTTGGGGTGCGTAATGCTCCAGGCAATAGTACCTATCCAGGCCAACAACACCAACACATGCGCACCTACCAGCGGGTACGAAAGAAGCAATGCTGCGCCAAATTCCCACGTTCCGGCCGTACCGAACCGAGCCCACTGCACAAGCAGCCCAATACCGAGAGCAATTTGCGCCAGCATCCCCAAGCCCAATAGCACCGCCAACGAGCGTTCTACATCTGATAGTTTGCGCGTGGGGGTGTATGAGCGAGCTTGCCAAAACCAAGCCAGTAACCGCCGGCCGGAATAGTTGCGCTGGCGCAGTTCCGTTACCAGTCGCGCCGATAGCACCGGGTTATATATGTCAAGTAGCGAGCGTATATTCATAAGCTTAATTGTTTCATTTTTAGCTCCGCACCGCAATCCAGAGATTTCTGTTCCTCTTACACTGGAAATATTGCTACCACTGCGATATACTTACCCCTGTTCATTTATGTTTTAGAAATTTTGCAATCCAAAGTAGCGACAGCGACTAAATGCAAAATTTAGAGCAGAAGCCGACAAAAGTCGCAGTTCGGTAAAAGTAGCGTTAGCTAGTTTTAGCGCACCGAAGGCTGGAGTCGCGCTGCGACGAGGGGCTGTAGCTCAGTTGACTAGAGCGCTTCCATGGCATGGAAGAGGTCCAGGGTTTGAGTCCCTGTAGCTCCACCAAATTAGAATTCGGGCGCCTTATAGAACCAATTTCTAGGGGTGATGCCTGTCAGGTCGCTGTCGTAGAATCGACAGCGATTTTTGATTTGACCCGGGAAAAAAGGTTTAATGTCCATTCAGGTTATCGCCAGCTGGCTTAATCAGCCAAATCTCAATAGTATTTATGCGTTCACCGACGGAGCACGAACTACAGAAACTACCTGATTACTATCCATGAGGGCCAACTTCCAGTAAATAGCATGTGTCAGCACAGGCGACTATGGCTGTCCCCACCTCAAGACACGTCACTCCCAATAGCTGACAGATGTGTGATTATACTCTATACTGTGAGGAATGAGGAGTTTGCGATGACTTATCAACCCGGCATGCATCCCTGGGATGATTTCAATACATATCCGAGCCACTTTGGTCCCATTGAGGATCGCATCCCTGGAATCAATCCGGATGAATTCCCTGATCGATTGGAATATCAACGAACTTTATGGATCGAACATGCCCGAAGATACGAGGAGTGGAAATGGGGCGCATGGTCTGACGAGTCTGCCGAGCCTGCCGCGGAGATAGATTGGCCGGATCAGTTTGACGAGTATGGCAACCCGGTTGAGGAAGAAGTTGAAACAGCTGAGGCGGAGGAACAGCGTACACGGCAGGAAGAGAAGGAAAGAGAGGACTTTGACGCATACAAGGCGAGGTTTATTGAAAGGGCTGGCCGGCTAGTTGGCCGTGTTGCCATGATTAATGATTTGGCAGAATTGGTTGCGACTACCATGCTTGAAGAAAGGGTTCTTCCTATTTCGCCATTTCAGTATAGGGCGGTGTCATTCGCATCGAAAAGTGAATTGTACAATACGCTCAAGAAGGCTGACTTGGGAGGGTTTAGCGTTCAGACCGCAAGTGGGTGGCTATTAAAACATGTAGAACCACGCAAGAAGGCAGGGTACATATATCCGCGAGTTCCAATGCAAAGAAGTTTTGGTTCAATGGGGCACTTCTTAGGAATAGATGGTTCAATACTTACCTTTTTTACAGGCCCTTCGACCGATATGGAGGCGCCCGATTCCGTCTCGCAAAACGTACTGTTTGCCGTACCGTGGCTCCCTCCAGATTACCCTCGGGAGCTTGATAAGAATAGACTAATGCAAAGTGCCAGTGCGGCTAATTTGGATGAAGACTACGTAGCGAACTTAGAGCATGACATTATGTCGCTAGTCGCACTGTGCAACATGTAAAGCAGGCAAAGAATGTATCGGTTAGTTTTTTCATCATTTGTATCCTGGCACCGGGGGTCGTGTGACTATCGTTTACCATTGCATGTCGGGCACGGATCTTCTCTAATAGAACGCTGTAGATCAGCGCGGTCGACGGTGACTGTCCCGCTTTGGGACGCCTCGCTCTCGCAGCCGCGTGTGCACCGTCTTAACGGTGACGTAGATCCTGTACTCGCTTAAGTACCCTCTTTCTTGCTTGAGCACCGTCTCCATCGCATTCGTCTTGAATGGCTTTGACTGATGCAAGTCAATGTTCCAGTCGCTGTCGTGAAATCGACAGTTGCCTTTTAGTCAAATGACTATAATATCCATCATGAAATACTTGCAGAATCGAGATACATGAGTGGTCGCAGAGCTAAACATAAACGACGAGAGGTCAGTGACAAGGGATCAGTACGAATCAGCGAAACTTTGTCGAGTGATCCTTTAGGTCAGCCAGGCTTATCAGCTCGTCCAGACTACACATCGATACTTTCGTACACAATGGTGCCAGTTTTCCCGGAAGGACATCCCCTTCACGAAAGACCTAATATTCCAGCCGGCTCACCAGGCACGTACATAGCGACATTTGTGCTCGCCATTCCCGGTCATAATGTCGCACAAACGGAGGTGAACTTTGAAGATCTTCTGCAGAACGGCGATAGTCTGATTCAAGTTCGGAGCGATGCCGCATCCATGAATATTTCCCTTTTCGACTCGCCTGGCGCCAAAGTTCCTCTGGCTACGGCCAAGGTGGGCATAAACGAATATCACCGAATGCAATATATTCGAGTTCCAGTGAAAGCCAGCTCGTTTGGGAGTGCTGCAAAGTTGGCCCATGACTTGGTGATGCCGATACTCAGCCGCTGGTCATTCCAACACGATGTTTCAATAACTACTTGTGCGGTCGAACTTCACAAGCTTACTACCGAAGCTCGCAACTGGTCTATGACCATTGCCGGTTCGGTCAAAGCTTTTAGCGACTCCGCAGGCGCAAGCACGAAAGAAGGCCGGACTTTACTCGCTGCGTATCGCGAGGGTATGTCAACCCTAGAGCCTCTGTATCAAGCGCTATGTATGTATCGGGTTATTGAGGGTTCCTATGTACTTAGGGCCCGGAGACGAGCAGAATCCGTCACAGGGACGGGGACTTTCACCGATCCGGGTGAAGTGCTTAGTCTAGACCAAATTGAGACTGCGAATCCCCGATCTAGGCAGGGTCTAGAAGCATCATTCCAGCCATATTTAGGGAGGAAGTTCACGCGGCTGCGGGATGACTTCAAACTGACAATTCGCCACGCCATTGCGCACCTTGACCTAGACGCAGACCCACTCGCGGCCGATGAATACGACGATCTTCAAAAGGTTCGTGAAGCCTTGCCTGTGATGCATCAGATGGCTCGATTATTGCTAGCGACCGAGTTAAGCATCGATTCGACCGACCCCTAACATGAGAATAATCAGGGTAGCCCAAACTTTGAGCCATTCTACTAGTCAGGACTAGTTGGACATATTGACAAAGCGGGGGGTAATCTTGGCGCAGTAATGAAGTACCACCCCCGCAAACATAGAGCTGGCCAATATAGTCGGGTACGACCCCGTAATATTTCTGTCCGCTTAGTGCTGCGAGAGAACCCTGATCTCGAAAAGCTGGCCCGAGCCTTTATCCAGTTCGCTCAGGAAGAATCAGCGCGGACGGCCATGACTGTCTCGCATGGGGACGCCTTGCTCTCGCAACCTGGTGCGCACGGTCTTGGCGGTGACATCGAACCGATCAGCGATGCGAGCAAGCGACCAGCCTGATTCATACAGCACGGCCGCTTGTTCGATCTGCTCAGTCGTCATGCCATCGAGACGCATCCGGACGCCACTGGCTCGAAGATGCTGCGCCACGGTGTGTCGGTTGATGCCGTACGCCTCAGCCAATTGGTAGACGGTCTGGCCAGCGCGGTAGGCCAGAGCCAACTCCTCGCGCTCAGCCTGGTTGAGACGACGAAGCGGCTTACTCCGAACAGGTCGCGCTGATCTGACCCGCGGCGCAGGTGTGCCAGTCATCCGAGCACGGACTCGTGCTAGCTCCCGGTCCAGGCGACCGATGGCGGGGTAAGTGTTTGACAACCGTCCCCGAATGGGTCACCAAGTAAAATATCCCAGACGTGTCTGGGATATTTTACTTGGTGACCCATTCGGGCTGCTCAAATCCGTGGAGGGCAGCAAGGCTGTGAAAAGCGTTAGTACGAACCCTCTTCGCTAGCCATTTTGCCAAGGCTAACTCGACCGAAAGCCTCTGACTCGGGGTCACTTCCTAGTTCTAGGATGCCAGCCTTTGCCAGCACTGCAATAATAGCTTTAACGTGTCTAGTATCCTCGCCCAGTGCTCCCGCTAATTCACCGAGAGTCATCGGCCCCATATTATTCAAGGCTCCGAATGGGTGCATGTGCGGGTTAGGAGTGTTAATGGAGGACAGCACCTGAGTGCGTAGAATAACCATCTCGTCAGCAGTAAATGTGACAGTATTTTCAGGCCCAATCCGATTAGCCGCTTCAGGGGGGTCCATTAGCCCAGGTAGTGCTACCGCCCGTTCACGGGGAATTCCCGATTCTTCCATACCCATAGCTAGCTCCCCTTTTTAGGTATCACTAGTTATAGCAGCAAATATCTATATGTAAACAAAAAGCTTTATTCGGCCTTCTTTTCTTTGTGCTTGGTGCTCTCGAATCCGTTGTTACGTTCAAAATGAATGTGGTTTACCACGTTGGCCAATTTGTGCCAATCGTGTTTGTGCGCCGTCGAGTGCGCCTTGCTTTCCCCTTTACGGTTGGCATGACGATTCTTTTCCGATATCGACATAGTGCAAACTCCTTATTTAGGGTTGGTACTTTCTATTTTACTCCAAAGCGGCGACAACCTGGCGTGGAAGTTCCGATGTAATGTCATCTACCTCGCCGCGGTCAAAGATGTCGCAAATAGCTTGCCAGGCAGCCTTAATGCGCATCTTAGCGCTCACTTCGTCCACGTCTTCCAAATCCATCAATTGGTCGATGATACTTTCGTCTATATGGTTGGCCGTTGGTACCATCTGAGCCGCATTTTGCAGTTCATCCGGCAGGGCAGCGGCAAAATCACGGCGAGTATGGTCGGTTAGGTGCGCGGCCACATTTTCCACCACAAGCTCTAGTGCGTCCTGCGACGAACCCTCGTCAGTACTGGCGGCGTCCTTTATTCTTCGTATTAAATCAAGATAGCTCATTTGTAAGATCCTCCTTACAAGCAGTACTATGCGGTCCTAAGCTGCAGTTTAGCTATAAGCTTTTTTACATTAATGTTTGCAACTTGGGTGGCTGAACCAAACGCTGCACTATGGGGTAAAAATAATCGTCTCCAAACCGTTTGAGGGACTCGTAATAAAACTTGTGTAACACCTCAGCGTCATCGTAAGCGCGGTGGCGGTTGGCCACCTGGTAGCCGTGCCGGGCAATGACGGCGTCTAGGCGGTGGCTTTTGTGCTCCGGGTATAGTGCCCGGCTCAAGCGCACCGTACATAGTTTGTCCATCTGAAATTTCTGGCCCAATCGGCGGTATTCTTCGGTAAAAAAGCTGTAGTCAAAGTTTACGTTGTGGGCTACAAACACCGCACCATCAAGCAAAGATTGCAGTTCGGCGCCCAGCTCAGCAAAAGTCGGCTGGCCAGCTGTCTCGTGCGGTTCTATACCGGTAAGGTCAGTGATCCAGCGCGGTACAGCTTCCTCAGGGTCAAGCACTTGGTTCATTTGCGCCGTAACTTGGCCGTTTTCGACGCGCAGTGCGCCAATCTCAAGAATTCGGCTAGAATGGGCCATTCCACCCGTCGTTTCGACGTCCAAAAATACCAATGGCTTCCTCTGCATATACGAGTAAGTATAAGTAAGCTCGCCGCGCCATACAACTAATGGTTTACGCTTAGCGCTGGCAGCGAATGTCAAAAATACCAATTCTCTCCCTTAAACATACGAGCGGTGATTTGAAATATGAATTCATGTAAATATTTTTACAGAGCACAAGCATGTTGCCTTTTATTATTTATCTTTAAACAGTACGCAGGGAGGTGTTTATGGCTGAATTTACATTTTACCGAATCTGTTGGAGCTCAACTCGCGATGTTCTAAGCAGATTATGCACTACCCTATTTGTTGGCTTGTTTGGTTTGAGCGGCCTGTTTGGCGTGCTACATGCGCCGCTGGCCGCCGCCGCCCCTACGGCCATTACTAACCCCAGCCTAGAACAAACCACTGGCGGCATTCCGAACTGCTTCGAACAATCAGGCTGGGGTGGCAATACTGTCGCCTGGGCACTCACTGCCAGTGCTCACACTGGTACGGTCGCCCAGACTGTAACAGTTAGCGCCTACACCGCCGGCGACCGCAAACTTATGATGGCCGAAAACACAACCTGCGCCCCAGCAGTTACACCCGGTACAACCTATCAGCTTTCGGTCTGGTACAAATCTACAGCTCCAGCCAATACCTTGACTGTCTTCCGGCACTCTGCCGCCGGTTGGGCGTATTGGACTGATCTGCAAACACTGCCCGCCGCCGCTGCTTGGCAGCAGGCAACGGCCACGACTGCCGCCGTGCCGGCCGGCACAGACCAAATTACCTTCGGCGTTTCTCTAGCCGGCAACGGCACGCTTACTACTGATGATTACGGCCTGGTCGCCAATACACCAACTCCACCACCGCCACCACCTGTCGCCGGTGAACTTACCACCAATCCCGGCCTAGAAACGGCTGGCGACCCACCGAGTGGCTGGATGGTCGCTGGCTGGGGAGACTCGGTTGTCACCAAGGGCGTAACCACTACCGCCCCCCACGGTGGCACACGCGCTTACAGCCTAACGCTAGCTAGCCGCACCCAGGGCGATTATAAACTCATCCCCACCGAAGCCGCCTCGCCAGCGGTAACGCCCGGCGCTGTCTATCAGCTTTCGGTCTGGTACAAATCTACCACCGTCAGTAATAGCATAACCGTTTTCGGACACACCGCTTCCGGCTGGGGTTACTGGACGGATGTACAGACACTGCCAGCCGCCGCCGCCTGGACCCAAGTAACCGCTAAAACTCCTGCCATTCCCGCTGGTATGGATGCGATTGCGTGGGGGATTTCCCTATACGGTAACGGCACGCTTATTACCGACGATTACTCGACTACAAAATTCTCAGACCCCACTCCGCCGCCTCCCGGCCCCGCTACCCAAGGCCAGTGGACTGTCAATACCGTCCAAATGCCGGTGCGCGCCATGCATGCGACCGTACTCAAAAACGGCAAGGTTCTGCTGTTAGCAGGCTCGGGCAATAATGTCGATAACTTCGCAGCCGGCTCGTTCAAGGCCAGCGTGTGGGACCCGGTAGCCAACACATTTGTAACGCTCGACGTACCAAAAGATATGTTTTGCTCGGGCCACGTGACACTGCCGGATGGCAAAGTGCTGATACAAGGCGGCACCAAATCGTATCCGACAACTGCCGGTGGGGCCGACTATGGAGGCTTAAAAGATTCCTGGGTATTTGACCCCAATACCAATACCTTTACCCCTACGAACCTAGCCAACGAAGGGCACTGGTATCCGACCCTCACCGAGCTCGGCAATGGCGATGTTTGGATGGCTGGTGGGCTCAAAGAAGACACCACCGGTGCCGTGAATACCGAGCACTTTAGTAGTGCCACCAAGCAGTGGCTACCAACCGCCCAAGTTACCCAGTCGTGGTCGTTCTGGGGGCTGTACCCGCACATGTTCCTGCTTCAAAACGGCAAGCTGTTCTACAGCGGCGGCCATGTGTTTGGCAATGGATTGCCAGGCAGCGGCGCTTCACTCTACGACCCAAACACCGGCACCATAGGCGACGTACTCGGGCTGCGTAGTAAAGATATGCGCGACCAAGCGTCTTCCGTCCTACTGCCACCCGCCCAAGACCAGAAAGTACTAATAACCGGCGGCGGCAATATAAACACTGCTGTTCCGGCCATCAGCCTTACCGACATCATCGACCTCAAGGCCGCCACGCCTGCCTACACCCCCGGTCCTGACATGCCTGGCATGGGAAAGATGTACGATAACGCCACGATACTTCCCGACCGCACAGTGCTTGTTAGTAATGGCGCCCAGTTAAATCGAAATGCTAGCACTAATATACTGACAGCCGCCGTCTACGACCCAGCCACGAACGCTTGGACATCAGTAGCTGCCGACCCCGTCGGGCGCAACTACCATTCCACGGCTGTGCTTTTGCCTGATGGCCGCGTAGCAGTGTTTGGCTCCAACCCAGGTGATGGCACGTTCGAAATGAAAGTTTCGCTGTACCAGCCAAGCTACCTGTTTAAGACCGCCCGGCCAACCCTTAGCGCGGCTCCGGCTCAGGTCACTTACGGCCAGCAGGCCAGCTTTAACGTGAATGCCCAAGGCAAAACCATAAAGTGGGCTCAGCTGACGCGGCCAATGTCGGTCACCCACCAGATGGATTCCAACATGCGCCTGGTTGATTTACCGGTGGTCGTCCAAAACGGTGTGGCTACTGTGAGTATTACCAGCAATCCCAACTTATTGCCACCGGGCCCATACATGCTTTCGGTAACTGACTCCGACGGTGTTCCGTCACAAGCAACTTGGGTGATGGTGAAGTAATGGCAGGGACATATCGTATGCAGGCTTCGCCTAGCCTTCGCGTCAACCTTAGCCATCAGCTGATGCGCTCCAGGCTCCTCATTCTCGGGTTTGCCCTGGCTATCACCCTGGTGTTGTTAGCTACCGTTTCGGCCATTAAAGCCGCTGCTCCGGCCACCGTTTCGCCCAGCGCTTACCGACAGCAACTACTCAGCCAGGTGGATACCCCTGCCGGGGCGCCTCAAGTGGGCCACAACCCGGCAGCGCAAGGACAGACCAGTTTGGCTAGCGTTGCGTCCATGCCTGACGATATCGGCAAGCGCACCGACAATCCGGCTGCTAGCGTCGTGGGTATAATACGCCATACCGACCCCGCTACTGTACTACCCGACACCAAAACAACTGGGGTGCTAGCTAGCGGTTGCCTGCTGGGCTACGGCGCACCAGGCGCGCAGTGTCTCCCCAGCTCACTCCTTAGCAGTTCGCCAGCCACCAGCTGCAGTGGCATTAACAAGCTCTTTCCAACTGGCATCGCGATTACCGGTAGCGATAGCCAGCATTTAAACACCGGGGCTTCCACTGCCTGTGGCACTGCAACTGCTGCGCCTACCACCCCTGACACCTCCGCCCAGCCTGACACTCACGACCATCACTAGTCGTTCAGGGCTACCGTTAGTCATTTGAATGGCATGTTTTAGTCGTTAGAGAGATAAGTGCCAAGTGGGAGGTGTCGCAGTTTAACAATTTAGTAGTATGGCTCCATAGATGGTCATTTTAGATGCTTGATACGGGTCATGTGAACTCTAGTATTTAACGTGCGCAATCTCCTCACTCTTTTTGCCATTCACCCTGGTGAAAACAGCGGTTGGTTTGCGCACGTTACAGTACTCACCCCACGTACCCCTACCCGCCTAGGAGAAGACCATGTCCCGCACCAGCGCCGAACTGACTATCGTCGTACCGACGTACAACGAGGCCGACAACATCCCCGAGCTCCTCCGCTCGCTCGCCCAGCACACCCCGCCCGGGACAACCCTCATCATCGTCGATGACTCACCTGACACTCGAACAGTCGACACCGCAACCGATGAGGGACATCAGTACTCGCCACTGCTCGTCATCAAAACCGTGCACCGCACGGTCGAAGACCGAGCAACCGGGCTGGCCGGCGCCGTCAAAGAGGGCATCCTTCTGGCCGAGAGCACGTATGTCATCGTCATGGACGGCGACCTGCAGCACCCGCCCGCGACCATCCCGGCGCTCCTGGAAGCTGCCCACATCTATGGCAGCGACCTGGTCGTTGCCAGTCGTTACTGCCAAGGCGGCAGTGCGACAGGACTCGGCAGCACCTTCCGGCACGCCGTGTCGCAAGCCTCCACCTTCGTCGCTAGGGGCATGTTCCCCCGAGCAACCCGCGGCGTTACCGACCCCATGACCGGCTTCTTCCTGATTCGTCGGGAGGCGCTCGATCCTGGCCGCTTGCAAGCCACAGGTTTCAAGATTCTCCTGGAGATCATGGTGTCTCACCCTGGTCTCAACAAGGCTCAAGTTCCACTGGTGTTCGCCTCGCGGCTCAGTGGCACCAGCAAGGGCACACTGGCTCAGGGTATGCACTACCTGAGACAACTGTACCGTCTCCGCATCCAGACGATTTCCCAGACCCCGTTTTCGTAAGGAGCCCTCATGTACCGCCCACACTTGCGGAAGCTGTCGTCTTTCGCCTTCATTGGACTCAGTGTGTTCGCTGGCGTCCAACTGGTTGTCACCCTGTTGGTCGATGGTCTGTACTGGCTGCCGATGTACGCCAGCGCCTTCACACTGGCCATCAGCATCTGGGTGAACTACCGGCTGAACCAGCACTTCACCTGGCAGCACCACGAAAGCCGCGGCCAAGCCGCTCGGTTCATCATGAGCCGGCTCGGCACGCTCGTTCTGACACTGCTGGTCCTGCACACCCTGCTGTCAGCCGGGATGCACTACCAGCCGGCGAACGTCATCGGCGTGGTCATCGGCATGGGCGCCAACTTCGTGCTGGCCGACCGGTGGGTGTTCCTTGCCCGTCCGGCTCGCAACCACAGCGTCGTACTCGGCTGGCGCTCGGCTACTACCTACCTGGCGGCCATCGTGGGCTTCATCGCCCTGCTTCGGTTAATGGCGGCGGGGTTGTTCACCCCAATGCTATTCGTCAGCCTATCTGCCCTCGCCTTCGGCGTCGCAGTATGGCAACTGGTGGCAGTGCTGTATGGCATGCGCCACATCAACTCCTACGCCAACCTGCGCCCAGATGCTTCTTCGGGCGAAGCAGTCGAGTACTTTGCGGCACTCATGCCCGCCCGCGAAGAGCTGGACGTGTACCTCCACTCCATCCTCAAAGCGGTGCTGACCCAGCAGGAGCACCCGAACCACCGGTTCTTCCCCGTCGTCTGCGACGACGACACGAACTCGATTCGGGTCGCCCTCACGGCTATCACCGTGCTCGAGGAGTGGGTTGCCAACGGCAAACTCGGCACCCTCGGCCAGCTCCAGTACCGCGTCGACCAGCTGTTCGCTCGTCTCGAGCTCAACAATCACCCCTTGTCGGGTGATGAGCTGCAGCGCATCACCCAGCTCCGGGAAGAGAACGCGCTCGTACAGGTCATCATCTTGCCCCTGATGGGACTCGACCCCTCCAAGCCCCTGCAGCTGAACTATGCGTTCCGCCTCCTTGAGGGCGAAGGCTTCAGTGCCTTTACCATCATCGACGCCGAAAGCATGGTACAGGGTGGCCTGTACCGGTACGTTGATCGGGTGTTCCAGGACAACCCTGACGCCACGGTCATCCAAGGCGCGGTTCAGCTCATCGACCCCACCTTTAGCGGTACGCGCTGGCAACGGCTCGGCCAATCGGTGCGCCGCTGGTACTCGTGGCTCAACCTGCTCGAGTACTACCGGCTCAACAACGGGCAGCTGCCCTTCGAGGTCGACAACAAGTTCGCGCCACTCTGCGGCAACACCTTGTTCATCCGCACCGAGTGGCTCCGCAAGACAGGCGGCTGGCCACTAACCTTGACCGAAGACTGCCACCTCGGGCTCCTACTGAGTGCTATGCCAGGGGTCAGGATTCTGTCCTTCAACGACCCGGCACTTGCCACGCGCGAGGAGACCCCTCCGACCCTCGGCACACTCATCCGGCAACGGACTCGGTGGACACAGGGCTTCCTGCAGTCCTACCTGAGCGGCGAATGGCGCAACCTGCCCACCGCTCGGCAACGACTGCTGGCGGTCTGGATTCTGGCGAACCCGTTCCTCCAGGCTTTGTCCGCACCGCTGCTTCCCCTGACGGTCGCCATCATGGTGTGGCATCTGTTCAGCTCGCCGCCAGTCTTGGTGCTGCTGATGTTCGTCCCGCTGCTCGCCATGGGCGTCGGGGGCGCACTGCAACTCATCCAGCTCCACGATTACGGCGTACAGTACGACCGCCATATCGCCTGGTACGTCTACCTGCAGGTCATGGTGACCCAAACGCCGTACCAGTGGGTGCTCAGCTACGCAGCCTTCCGGGCTGTGTTCCGCCAGTTCAGTGGCCAAATGAACTGGGAACGTACCGCGCGTGCGGGCGACCTGATCCGCAGCTCTCCCTCCGCCGCTC
This sequence comes from Saccharimonadales bacterium (SeqCode), assembly GCA_038207115.1. Taxonomy (GTDB): domain Bacteria; phylum Patescibacteriota; class Saccharimonadia; order Saccharimonadales; family UBA4665; genus JAJZCD01. The sequence goes on along the minus strand of JBBRAC010000001.1, from coordinate 4,712 downwards.
TCGAGGAGTGAACCATGTCCACTCTCACGCCCGCCATTCCTGAGGCCGCAGCCCTGCGACCTCAGCCGACCCCGCTTGCCATCGCCCGTCCCAGTGTTTCGAGCCGGCTGTTCTGGCACATCCAGGCCAACCGGCTGGACTTCGGCATCGCCGGCCTTCTGGCGCTGCTCACCTTCGTCACGCACGCCTGGAACCTGAGCGGTTACCCCCGCTGGTTCACCGACGAAGGCGTCTACGTCTCCCAGGGCTGGGCCGTCCAGTACGAGCAGCAGCTCGCGCCCTACACCTACTGGTACGACCACCCGCCGTTTGGCTGGATCCAGCTATCCATCTGGTCGCTCCTGACCGGAGGCTGGCAGCGCAACGACAACCAGACCATCATGGTCGGGCGCGAGTTTATGGTCTTCATGGCCATCGCTTCGGCGGTGCTCATGTACGTCCTGGCTCGTCGCCTCTCCTTCCACCGACCGTTCGCGGTGGTCGCGGTAGCGATCTGGGTGCTCAGCCCCCTGGCTCAGACCTTCAGCCGGTATGTCCTGCTGGACAACATCGCCATTACCTGGCTGCTGGCAGCTATGGTTTTGGCCCTGTCGCCGAAGCGCCAACTGAAGGCGGTAGTGGGAAGCGCCCTCTGTCTGACGGCGGCGGCTCTCAGCAAGGAAACGGCCCTGGTGATTGCACCAGCGGTTTTCTACTTGCTCTGGGTGCACTTCCGGCCGGCCGACAACCGCTGGTACGCCCGACTGCTGTTCGTGGCGATGAGCGTTCAGGGTTGCGTTTTCTACCCGCTGTACGCAGTGGTCAAGAACGAGCTACTCCCCGGTGACGGCCACGTCAGCCTGTGGCAAGGCCAGATTCTGTTCCAACTGGCCTCGCGCACCGGGAGCGGCAGCATCTTCGATAGCAGCTCTGCCGCCCGGCAGCTGATTGGAAATGCTTGGCTTGGGCTTGACCCGTGGCTTCCGGTGCTGGGGATGGCAGCAATCCTGCCCGCTCTCTTCGTCCGGAAACTGCGCGGTCTAGCGCTGGCCCTAGGGGCGCAGGCCGTGTTGACGCTCAGGGGCGGTTACCTACCGTTCCCGTTCATCATCGGCCTGCTGCCCTTCATGGCGCTCCTGGTCGCCGGCGTAGCTCAGCTGCTCTGGCCGTCACGGAGCTCGTGGCACATCGGCCATCTGCATCGCCTGCGCTTTATCGGCAGCGTGGGTGCGCTGGTTGCGACATGCCTATTCGTGACAGCCCTGTCGCCCTCCTTCAACTGGAAGGACAAGACGGTCATGGCGTACACCAGCCCTGATTCGTCCACCCAACTGCAAGCCCTCAACTGGGTCGCAGCCAACCTTCCACACAAGTCACGCGTCGTCACCGAAGGCGAATTGTGGCCTGACCTGCGGCGACGCGGCTTCGATCGAGTCGTTTGGACGTACAAACTCGACAGCGACCCTGCGGTCAAAGCGTCCATCGGCGGTACACAAGGGCTCGACTATCTGGTGCTCGACCAGAGCACAATGAGTCAGAGCGCCGACGTCTACCCGACGCTTGCCGCCGCTACGACGCAGTCGACCACACTGGCAACGTTCGGCCCAACCGGTCCGAACCAAATCTCCGTCCTCAAGGTGCGACACCCCAGCACCTGACCCATCAGCCACTACTACATTGTTGAACCGCATGCTACGCATATCGGCAGAGAACGCTCCTCTTTCCAGGAGAAGTACTCATACCGTAGCGAGCAAGGGGCAATGGATGGCATCCGCCATCTGGTTAGCGTCATTACGCCAACCATTTTCCATTTTTTGGAGACATTGCCCCGCGTTTCATGTCTGGGGTCTATGAAGTACCCCCATTAATAACTTATCTACACCGGAACATCTGTTCGAGAACGTCCAGGTAGTACTTTTTGCACCAGCAGCCAGGCCACAAAACAACCGAGCGCCGCCATGACAATACTGCCGGCAATATCCAGCGGGTGGTGTACCCCCGCCGCAATCCGCGCAAAACCTATCGCAAACATTGTTAGCAGCAGAACAACACCGACCGAACGTGAATACAGCAGGCATGCCCAAGCCAACACAGCCGCTAAAAGCGTATGGTCAGATGGAAAGCCATTGTCGGCGGCGTGCTTCATCAGTGGCGCTACGCCGTCAATCACAAACGGCCGCGGGTCGTAAAAGAGCTGCGCACCAAGCTTGGCTAGCGCATAGCTAAATACGCCGCCGAGGAGCAGCGTGGCCACAAACTGCCAGCGCCCCCAGCCCTTCGTGCGAGCAAATACGAACATACCCCCTAGCAGCGAAATGGCCAGGCCATATTTGGCCACGTCCACGATAACTGTATCCATGATTACCTAGCATCCATTAGTACTAGCAGTATAGCAAACTACACGCGGGTTGTGCGACGCCTGTAACGCTTATAAAGCCGGTAGGCCGATTCTACGGCCGTAAAGATAGCAATTATTCGACGCCAACGTAAAATGAGCATAAACACTGGCATTAGTGTTCCTTCCTTGGCACTTTTGCCCCCTTATCCCGAGCTTCACTGAGGCCTATCGCAACGGCTTGCTTAGGGTTGGTTACTTTGTCGCCCGAGCCGCTTTTAAGCGTACCCGCTTTAAATTCGTGCATCACTTTGCCCACTTTTGCTTGAGCCTTTGGCCCATATTTGGAATCGCCATATCCTGCCATACCGTTTCTCCGTTTACCTGCCTACTATCTTACCGGCAACTGCTTGTCTACACTGTAAGCTTTTTTACCTTAAAATTTTCCCTTTACCCCACCTATAGGTCCATCCTCACAAAATTACAACGGTGGCTTTTTCGCGCCTTGTATCCCCGTGGTCCATTTTGTTTCGACCTGGCTTTAGCGCCGAGTAAGCATTCTTATAGCGACCGCTCGATTAGCATCTTATGCTAACGGGGTACGTAACGAGGCGATGATATGCGAAGATTTATATTTGTAACGGTTACGGCAGTAGTTTTGGCATTCCCAGCGCTAGGCGTGGCGACGGCTGACGCACAAAGCGCCAGCGCCTACATCCGCTGCGGCCTGCAGGCTGGAGCAAGTCTAGACATCTCTCTCAACCGCCAGTGTTTAGCTAATGCTGCCGGTTCATCACAACCAGTTGCTTCATCCCAAACTACTGTTAGCCCTGTACTGACACCTGTTGCTACCACGCAAGGCATAACCGGCACCTACGTCGCACTCGGCGATTCAGTTGCTGCCGGTTTGGGTTTGGCTGGTTCGAGCAGCGATGTACCCTGCGGACGCTCTTCCCAAGCTTATCCCACCATCGTGGCCCAGCGCTTAGGCTTGCCACTGACCACACTGGCCTGCAGAGGGGCAACGGTGGGCGATTTAGTCACCCAGCAGCACGTTGTTGGCCCCAACCCTCCGGCGCAGTTAAATGGCGCGTTTGCGGCAGGCACCCCGCAACTCATCACCATTACCGCTGGGGCAAATGACGCCCACTGGGCAGGCTTTATCCGTGCTTGCTACATCACTAACTGCGCTCGGGAAAGCTATACCACTGCCGCCAACGCGTACCTGACCTTGCTGCAGGCAAAACTGTACTATGCGCTCACCTCCATCCAAGCCCGCAGTGGTGACTCGCCGCCCCAGGTACTACTGACTGGCTATTACAACCCGCTTTCCCAGAGCTGCGCCGCCCAGCAAACGGCCGTCAGCTCCGCCGAGCTAAGTTGGATTCAGCAGGAAACGGACAAACTTAACACCACCCTGCAGAATGTTACCAGCCACTATTCATTCGTCCGCTTCGTGCCCATCAGCTTCACCGGCCACGACATTTGTTCACCAAGCCCGTGGGTGCAAGGCGTTAACGACCCTGCCCCATTCCACCCCACCGCCACCGGCCAGCAAGCCATCGCAAGCGCCATCCTCTCCGCCGTCCAATAGCTCCCTAAAAGACGGTTCTCACGAAAACACATCATCATTTTTCGACACAAAAAAGCACCAGATTTCTCTGATGCTTTTTTGGTGGAGCTGCCGGGTACCGCCCCCGGGTCCGTCGGTTTTTACTGGTTAGTCGTCTACAGGCATAGTCTGTTTTACTGTCTTAGCACTACTGTATTTAAACTGACAAACATCAGTAGTGAGCAATCCTAGTCTTAGCAGTCGAGCTGGATAGGTTCGTCTGAGCGTCCAGAAATATAGAGTGCGCTTACACTATCTGAAGTCACATAAGGCACTGCCGTAACTAAAAGTTAGGCTGTCTGGAGGTTGAAGCTTCGAAGTGAAGCAACACGGTCCATGAATGCAGTTTTTGCATCTAAAAATGGTTTGCCTATAACGCTGACAAGCGACCTGCTGATCTAACCGTAACGTACCAACGTCGAGCTTAAAATTCAGCCCCGCGTGTCGGGAAACGGAGACAAACCTACGGTTTTTCTCGTCGCTGCCAAGCAAAATGGAATACATTTTGTCGGGCTGCTGTTTTCCCTTAAACTCAAACGACGCGAATCGTTTGGACGCATACTACGTATGCTTGGAATGTACATCAGAGTATAGTACCCTGAGTATTACCTATTATACCATAAGCGCAGAATAGAATAAAAGAGTTCGTACTCATCTACCACCTTTGCAACATCCCTTGAAATAAAAAAGGTAGGCGTCCTACACTGTTGAGACCATTACATCTAACAGAAAGGAGCCTACCATGGCTTATTCTACCAACCCTAACCTACCAAAAGCGAGAGCGAT